>NZ_KB913024.1:1914869-1979483 GCF_000384035.1 Actinopolyspora mortivallis DSM 44261 | reverse complement strand
AGTTCCGTGGTCAACGCCGCCAGCCCCAGCCCGGGGTCGTAGGGGCCCTCCGGCCGTGCGCCCACCACGGTCACCCGCGTGTCCTCGGCCGTGCCCAGCCGTTCGGCGAGCCGGTGTCCGGCCGGTCCGTGTCCGATGATCACGACTCGGCGCATCCGGATGCCTCCTCGGCGGTGATCGAGACGGGACAGACCTTGAACTCGGGGATGCCGCTGCTCGGGTCGGTGTCCGGTCCGGTGAGCAGGTTCGCGCCTTCCCCACCGCCGTAGTGGATCGGCAGGAACACCGTGTCCCGCCGGATCGACTCGTCCAGTTCCGCCCGGGCCCGCACCTCCCCGTACTCCGAACGGATCACGGTTCGCTGGTCCTGGGAGACACCCGCCCGCGCCGCCACGTCCGGATGCAGCCGGACGAACCCCTCGGAAGCGGAGGCGGAGAGCTCGTGCACCCGGCGCGTCTGCACCCCGGTCTGGTACTGCTCCATGATCCTGCCGGTGGTCGCCACCAGCGGGGGCTGCCGTTCGCCGACCCCCGCCGTGGGGGACCAGTCGACCGCGACGAAGCGGGCCCTGCCGTCCGGATGCGCGAAGGAGTCCAGGAACATACGCGGGGTGCCGGGGTGAGGGGACTCGCCGGTGCCGCGTGGACAGGGCCAGTGCAACTGCTCACCGGCGTCGAGCCGCTGGTAGGTGATGCCGGAGTAGTCGGCGGGGCCCCCGGCCGAGGCCCGGGCCAGCTCGTCGAAGACGCTCGGGGCGTGGGTCGGGAAACGTGCCGGGTCCTGGCCGAGTCGTACGGCCAGTCCGTGCAGCACCTCCAGATCCGACCTGGCCTCTCCCGGAGGGGGCAGCACCTCGCGTCGTCGAAGCACCCTGCCCTCCAGGTTGGTCATGGTGCCCTCCTCCTCGGCCCACTGGGTGGTGGGCAGCACCACGTCGGCCCGCTGCGCTGTTTCCGAGGGGAGGAAGTCGGCGACCACCAGCAGATCGAGCCGGGACAGGCACTCGTGGACGCGCACCGAGTGCGGGGCCGAGAGCACGGGGTTGGAGCCGAACACCAGCAGCGCCCGTATCCCGTCCTCCCACGCGGCTGACTCCAACAGGCGGGTTGCGTCGAGACCGGGCCCGGGCAGTTCCTCCGGGGCGATTCCCCATACCTTGGCCACCTCGGCGCGGGCGTGCGGGTCGGTGATGGAGCGGTAGCCCGGAAGCTGGTCGGCTTTCTGCCCGTGTTCCCGGCCGCCCTGGCCGTTGCCCTGCCCGGTCAGGCATCCGTACCCGTTGCCCGGTGTGCCGGGCAGTCCCAACGCCAGCGCCAGGTTGACGAAACCGGACACGGTTTCCGAACCGTTCTCGTGTTGTTCGGCTCCCCGTCCGGTGAGCACGTATCCCCGACGCGCGCCGGCCAGCATGCGCACGGCCTCCCGCTGGTCGGCCGCGGCGACCCCGGTCACCCGTTCCACCTGTTCGGGCCACCACGCCCTGGCCCGTGCCCAGGCCCGCTCGAAACCGACGGTGCGCCGGGCGACGTAGTCCGTGTCGCACCATCCCTCGGTCACCGCCACGTGCAGCAGTCCCAGCGCCAGCGCCAGGTCCGTTCCCGGACGGGGTCGCAGGTGCAGCGTGGCCCGTGCGGCCGTGGCGCTCTCCCTCGGGTCGATCACCACGAGGTCCGCGTTGCCCAGGTGCCGCATCAGTGGGGGCATTGTTTCGGCTGGGTTGGCTCCGGCCAGTAGAATCACTTCGGCTTGGGCCAGGTCGGTGACCGGAAACGGTAGTCCCCGGTCCAGTCCGAAGGCGGCCTTGCCCGCCGTGGCGGCGGCGGCCATGCAGAAGCGGCCGTTGTAGTCGATCTGTCGTGTTCCCAGAGCCAGCCGGGCGAACTTGCCGAGCAGATAGGCTTTCTCGTTGGTCAGGCCTCCTCCGCCGAACACGCCGACGGCGTCCGGTCCGTGGGCGGCCATGATGCGCCGCAGTTCCTTCCCGACCCGGTCCAGGGCGCTGTCCCAGTCGGATCGGGCCAACACACCCCGCGTGTTGCGTACCCACGGTTGTCGCAGCCGGTCACCGGCCCGCAGCACCTCCGGCGCCGTCCACCCCTTGCGACACAGACCCCCGCGGTTCACGGGAAAGTCACGCGGCCGCACCGAGACCGTTCCCGCCCGTTCGGTGAGCACCGTTCCGCACTGCAAAGCGCAGTACGGGCAGTGACTCGGCACTTCGTGCTCCACTGGCCACCTCCCGCGTTCGGAGCCGCCCCGGTACGGAGACTTCCGCCCGTCCGGGGCAGTGGTGACAATCTGGGGCGGAGGTGTTTCCCCGGAACGTCCCGTCACGTTGCCGGGACGAAAAACGTTGTTACGTGGAACTCACGGGGAACGGGCGGGCTGTGCGCCGGGGCTGCGGCGCCGGTGTCCAGCGGGCATGCGACGGTGGGCACGTGACCGAACAGGTTGAGCACAGCGCCGAGCAGTGGCGACGGGCACGCGAGCTGGTGGCCTCCGCACGGCGGATCACCGCGTTGACGGGAGCGGGGGTCTCCACCGGCTCCGGAATTCCCGACTACCGGGGACCGAACGGGCTCTGGACCCGGGACCCGCGGGCGCAGCGTCTCAGCGACATCGACAGCTACGTCGCCGACCCCGAGGTGCGCAGGCAGGCCTGGAGAAGCAGGGCGGAGCATCCCGCCTGGGAGGCGGTCCCCGGGCCCGCCCACCGTGCCTTCGTCGACCTCGCCGAGTCGGGAAGGCTGCGTGCGGTGCTGACCCAGAACATCGACGAACTGCACCAGCGGGCCGGGTTGGACCCCGCCGTGGTGCTGGAGCTGCACGGGTCGATGTTCGGCACGGTGTGCCTGTCGTGTTCGGCGCGGGGGAGCATGCGGGTCGCCCTGGAGCGGGTGGCCGCGGGGGAGGAGGACCCGCCCTGCACGGAGTGCGGGGGGATCCTCAAGTCGGCCACCGTCTCCTTCGGTCAGTCCCTGGATCCCGAGGTGGTCCGGCGGGGCCAGCGGGCGGCGATGGACTGTGAGTTGTTCCTGGCCGCCGGAACCTCGCTGAGCGTGCACCCGGCGGCCGGATTCGCCGAACTGGCGGTGCGGGCCGGGGCCGAGCTGGTGATCTGCAACGCGGAACCGACCCCCTACGACGACCGGGCCTCCGCCGTGCTGCGGGGAGACCTCGACGAGCTGCTGCCCGAGTTGCTGTCCACTCCGCCCGCGGAGAATCCGCGTCCGTTGCGGACCTGGGCGGACCCGAGCACGTGGTGAGCGCTCCAGCGACGGGGTGCGGGCGTGCTCTCCCTCCGCGTCCTTCCGCCTGCGGAGCGCGTAGCGTACGGGTATGGAAGCCTCACGGGAGGGTTTCGCCGGCATCGTGCTCGCCGGGGGGCGGGCCACCAGACTCGGGGGCAGGGACAAACCGGGGCTGGTCCTGTGCGGGCGGTCGTTGCTGGACCGCACGCTCGACGCCGTGGCCGGAGCCGATCCGGTGGTCGTGGTCGGTCCGTCCCGACCGGTGTCCCGAGAAGTCCGTTGGGCTCGCGAACACCCCGTCGGCGCGGGCCCGGTCGCCGCGTTGGCAGCGGGGCTGGAGGCGCTGACGGAGCGGGTGGAGCTGGTCGCGGTGCTGGCCGCGGATCACCCGTGGTTGACGGACCGTACCCTGTCCAGGCTGAGGCGGTGTCTGTGTGCGGAGGCGGGCGCCGCCGGTGCGGTGCTGGTCGACGACGACGGAGCACGGCAGTGGCTGGTGGGGGTCTGGCGTGCCCGCGCGTTGCGCGCGGCCGTCCCCGGCTGTCCCGAGGGACACGCGTTGCGGAGGGTGCTGTCCCCGCTGTCTCCGGTGCCCGTGCCCGCTCGGTGGGCCGAGGTGGCCGACGTCGACACCCCGGAGGATCTGGCTCGGGCGAACGTGTGGGCGTGGCGTTCTTCGTCCGGTACGTGAACCGGCTTCCCGGTCGTTCCGGGGCGTGAGCGGGGCGGAAGTGCGGAACGGCATCGACACTGTCGTGACTTCGCTATACTAAAAGTACTGTTATTTCAGTATTGAATGAAATAAACTCCGAACACGTCACTCCCGGAAAACACGACGACGAACAGATAAGCTGCCCCGGAGCAGGACCAGTACACCCACGTGCCACTATCGGCGCGAAGGATGATCACCCTGTGGGGGGATCCGCGCGCGGCAGGGGTTCGGATATTCGGTTGGAGGTTGCCAGTGACCGAGCCGGGGCAGGGCGGTAGTGACAGTGACACGGCAGAGGTCGGATCGGCCCACTCGGCGGATCAGGTCAACACGCCCGCCAGGGACGCGCAGCTCCTCGAACGCACGGTTTTCGAGGTCAAGCGCGTGATCGTGGGACAGGACCGGCTCGTGGAACGCATCCTCGTGGGGCTGCTGGCCGGAGGGCACATCCTGCTGGAGGGCATCCCCGGTGTGGCGAAGACCCTGGCGGTCGAGACCTTCTCCACCGTCGTGGGAGGGAGTTTCTCCCGGCTGCAGTTCACTCCCGACCTGGTTCCCGCCGACCTGCTGGGAACCAGGATCTACCGTCAGGGCAGTGAACGGTTCGACGTGGAACTGGGGCCGGTGATGGCCAACTTCGTCCTCGCCGACGAGATCAACCGAGCTCCCGCCAAGGTGCAGTCCGCCCTGCTCGAGGTCATGGCCGAGCAGCACGTTTCCCTGGGCGGCACGAGCTACCCCACTCCCCGGCCCTTCCAGGTGCTGGCCACCCAGAACCCGATCGAGAACGAGGGGGTCTACCCGCTGCCGGAAGCGCAGCGTGACCGCTTCCTGTTCAAACTCCTGGTCGAGTACCCCACCGCCGAGGAGGAACGCGAGATCGTCTACCGCATGGGAGTGCGGCCCCCCGCTCCCCAACCGGTGCTCAGTCCCGACGAGCTGGTCCGACTCCAGCGTGTGGCCTCGAACGTGTTCGTCCACCACGCGCTCGTCGACTACGTCGTGCGTCTGGTGGTGGCCACCAGAACCCCCAACGACCACAACCTCTCCGACATCGCCGGGTGGGTCTCCTACGGAGCCTCTCCCCGGGCCACCCTCGGCGTCGTGGGGGCCGCGCGGGCGCTGGCCCTGCTGCGCGGTCGGGACTATGTACTCCCCCAGGACGTGGTCGACGTGGTCCCGGACGTGTTCCGCCACCGGATCGTGCTGTCCTACGACGCCGTGGCCGACGGCGTGCCCGTCGACCACGTGGTCACCCGGGTGCTGCAGACGGTGCCCCTTCCGCAGGTCTCGGCCCGGCCACAGGCCCCGGGGACGCAGTACGCCGCCGTGCAGCAACCGGGCAACCCGGCGGTGGGAACCGCGCACCACGGTCAGCCGCCCGGCAACAACCAGTGAGGAGCCGATACGTCGTGTCGACCGCCGGCGAACGCCCACACTGGGCCCCACCGGCCCTGGAACAGGGGAGGATGCACGCGGCGCTGCGCTCTCTGGAACTCACGGTGCGCGGCAGACTGGACGGACTGTTGCAGGGCAATCACCTCGGTCTCGTCCCCGGCCCCGGCACCGATCCGGGTGAGGCCAGGCCGTACCAGCCCGGCGACGACGTCCGTCGCATGGACTGGGCCGTCACCGCGCGCACCACCGAGCCCCACATCAGGGAGACGATCGCCGATCGCGAGTTGGAGACCTGGGTGGCCCTGGACCTCTCCGCGAGCCTGGACTTCGGCACGGCGGCGTGCACCAAGCGCGAGCTGGCCGTCGCCGGGCTGGCGGCCGTGGGACACCTGACGGCCGGTGGGGGCAACCGACTCGGAGCCGTGATCTCCGACGGGCGGGAGACCACCAGACTCCCCGCCCGAGGTGGGGGTGACTACGTACGGGCCGTGCTGCGACGCGCCGCACGGACCCCGCACCCTCCCGAAGGGACGGAAGGCAAGCTGGCCTCCCTGGTGGAGGCACTGCGCAGACCCCCGCGTCGGAGGGGGTTGGCGGTGGTGGTGTCCGACTTCCTCGGTGAGATCGACTGGCAGCGTCCCCTGCGGGGGCTGGCTGCCGGGCACTCGGTGCTCGCCGTGGAGATCGTGGATCCCCGTGACGTGGAACTTCCCGAGGTGGGCACCGTGCTGTTGAGTGACCCGGAGACCGGCAAGCAACGTGAGGTGACCACCACGCCGGTGCTGCGTCGCGAGTTCGCCGCCGCCGCCTCGGCCCACCGCGAACGGGTGGCCGCCGAACTGCGGCGGGTCGGTGCCGCGCACCTGGTGCTGCGTACCGACTCCGACTGGGTCGCCGACATCGTGCGCTTCGTCGTCGCGCGCAAGCGGGGCTGGTCCGGAGGTGGAGCATGAGCGTGACCGGCTTCACCGCGCCGTGGTGGTTCCTGCTGCTGATCGTGGTGGCCGCCCTCGGGGGCGGGTACCTGTGGGCGCAACGCCGAAACAGGCACGAGACGATGCGCTTCAGCAACCTGGCGTTGCTCGAACGGGTGGCCCCCAAGCGGCAGGGGTGGCCCAAGCACGTTCCGATGGCGCTGCTGGGGGTGGCGCTGGTGCTGCTCACCGTGGGACTGGCCGGTCCCACGGCCGAACAGCGCATTCCCCGGAACCGGGCAACGGTGCTGTTGACGATGGACGTCTCGCTGTCGATGAAGGCGCGGGACGTCTCGCCGAGCAGGCTGCGCGCGGCCAAACAGGCGGCCAAGGAGTTCGCGGACAAGCTGCCCGACGGCATCAACCTGGGGCTGGTCTCCTTCGCCGGCACGGCCACGGTGATGGTCATGCCCACCACGGACCGGGCCAGCGTCAAGCAGGCCATCGACAGTCTCCAGCTTTCCGAGGCCACCGCCACCGGAGACGGCATCAAGGCGGCCCTGTCGGCGATCGACTCCTTCGGAAGGATGATCGGAGGTGCCCAGGGGCCACCTCCCGCGCGGATCGTGCTGATGGCCGACGGGGGGCAGACGATCCCCCGGGAACTGGACGCCCCGAGGGGGGCCTACACCCAGGCCGAAGCGGCGAAGAAAGCCGGGGTTCCCATCTCGACGATCTCCTTCGGCACCGAACACGGAAGTATCGAGATCCAGGGGCAACGCCAACGGGTCGAGGTCGACGACGCGGCCATGCGGCGGATCGCGGACCTGTCCGGGGGAGACTTCTACAAGGCCGCCAGCGCCGAACAGCTGCGACAGGTCTACGACACCCTGCAGGAGCAGATCGGCTACGAGATCGAGCGGGACGACGCGAGCAGACCGTGGTTCGTGCTCGGAACCCTGGTGACGATCCTCGCCGCGGGCACGGCGTTGCTGCTGGGACGGCGACTGCCCTGAGGCGAGCCGATGCCTCACGACGCCGTGGGGGCGAGGCCGTTCGTTCCGCGAGCACGGACCGTTCGCGGTAGCGTCGGTGGATGACCTCCTCGATCACCGGTCTCGGCGAGCTGCCGCTGCTCGTCGAACTGGGGACGGCGTTGCTGCTGTCCAGCCTGATCGGTCTGGAGCGCGAGGTCAGGGCCAAAAGCGCGGGACTGCGCACCCACACGCTGGTCGGCGTGGGAGCGGCCTTGTTCATGCTCGTGTCGAAGTACGGTTTTCTCGACACGCTGAGCTGGCCCCACGTGCAGCTCGGTCCGTCCAGGGTGGCCGCCCAGATCGTGTCGGGAATCGGGTTCATCGGCGGCGGACTGATCTTCGTGCGCCGGGACGCGGTGCGGGGGCTGACCACCGCGGCGACCGTGTGGGTGGTCGCCGCCGTGGGCATGGCCTGCGGAAGCGGGCTGCTGCTGTTGGCGGCGGCCACCACCCTGGCGCACTTCCTGGTGGTGGTGGGCTACCAGCACCTGGTCACCCGACTGCGTCGGGCGATGCGGGAACCGCGGCTCGTGCGGGTCGGATACCTGGACGGGTACGGTGTGCTGCGGAACGCGCTGACCCTGTGCACCAGCATGGGATGGGCCGTGTTGGACCTGCGGGTGGAGCGGGAGGACAGCGACGACACCAGCCAACGCACCGCCGTGGTGGCGTTGCGGCTGCGTGGCAAGCGCGACGTGACGATGTTGACCGACGAGTTGTCCGTACTGCCCGGAGTGTTGCACGTCGCTGCGGGAGAACCGGCGGAGAACGGCTTCTGAGCGAGCCTTCCGGGCACGACGGTCGAGCATCACGGTCACCGCGTCTTCCGACCGGAACCTCCCACCCCCAGGGCGTCGGCGAGCACACTGGCCAGGTGAACAGGTCGTGCGGCCACGTCGGAGTGCCGCAGTTGCGTGCGGCAGCTGAATCCGTCGGCGACGACCCTGGAGCCGTCGGGAGCTGAGCGGACCGCGGGCAACAGGGCGTGCTCGGCGCAGGCCATGGACACCTCGTAGTGACCGCGTTCGAAACCGAAGTCGCCGGCCAGCCCGCAGCATCCCGCGTCGAGCACGTGGGCACGCAGTCCCGCCGCCTCCAGCAGTTCCCGGTCGGCGGTGAAACCGAGCTCGGCGTACTGGTGGCAGTGCACCTGAACCAGAGCCTCCTCCGAGGGACCCGCCTGCCGCGGGGAGTGCTCCCAGCGGGGGGAGAGGTGTTCGGCGAACGTGCGGGTCGCCGTTGCCAGGGCACGGACGTGGGGGTCGTGGGGGACCAGTTCCAGCGCGTCCCCACGCAGGAAGGCGGTGCAGCTGGGCTCCAGACCGAGCAGCGGGGTGTCGTCCCGCACCAGGGGGGCGAGATGTCGGGCGGTGCGGCGCAGCACCCTTCGGGCGGTTCCGAGCTGGCCGGTGGAGTACCAGGTCAGTCCGCAACACACCGTCGAGTCGGGAAGCAGCACACGCTGCCCCAGCGTTTCCAGTACCGCGATCGCGTCCAGACCGATGTGCGGTTCGAACTGGTTGGTGAAGGTGTCCGGGAACAGCACGACCCGTTCGGCGGCCGTGTCGGGCGCGGGTGGGTTCGGGCGGGCTTCGAGCAGGCTGTGTCGGGCCAGCGTGGGCAGCTCGCGTTCGGGGGCGATCCCACCGAGACGTTTCAGCAGCGGGGCGGCCCGGCCCCGGGCCAGCCCGTTGAACAATCCCGGCACGGGACGGGCCAGCGCCAACCACAGAGGGAGGAACCCCATCGAGTAGTGGGCGGCCGGGCGCGGGCGGCGACGATAGTGCCGGTACAGGAACTCGGCCTTGTAGGCGGCCATGTCCACGCCCACCGGGCAGTCGGTCTTGCAGCCCTTGCAGGACAGGCACAGATCCAGCGCCTGCCGCGTCTGCTCGGAACGCCAACCTCCGCCCACGGTCCGTCCGGCCAGCATCTCGAACAGCAGGTGCGCCCGTCCCCGGGTGGAGTGCTTCTCCTCGCCGGTGGCCCGGTAGCTCGGACACATCACTCCGCCGGAGGCGTTGAGGCACTTGCCCACCCCGACGCACCGGCGGGTGGCCGAGGCGAGGTCGCCGTCGTCGGCGGACAGGGCCAGCTCGGTGGCGCTCGGCACACGCGGCGGGGCGACCAGCACCCGCAGGTCCCGGTCCAGCGGCCGGGGTGAGGTGATCACGCCGGGGTTGTGCAGCCCCTCCGGGTCGAAGGTGTTCTTGAACTTCTCGAAGGCTTGCAGGATCCGCGCCGGGTACATGCGGGGCAACAGCTCCGAACGGGCCTGGCCGTCCCCGTGTTCCCCGGAGAGGGAACCACCGTGGGCGGCCACGAGGTCGGCGGCGGCTTCGAGGAAGGCGCGGTAGTCGGCGGCACCCGAGCGCGAACCGAGATCGAAGTCGATGCGCACGTGGATACAGCCTTCTCCGTAGTGTCCGTAGCTGGCCCCCCGGTAGCCGAACTCACCCAGCAGCGCGTCGAACTCGCGCAGATAGGCCCCGAGGTTCTCCGGGGGAACCGCGGCGTCCTCCCAGCCGGACCAGCGCTGGGAACCGTCGGTCATGCGTGTCGAGTAGCCGGATCCCTCCTCCCGGATCCGCCACAGCGCGGCCGTCTCGTGGGGATCGGTGCGGACGACGCACTCGGCCCGGTCGGAGAACTCCTCGGCCAGCGTCCGGGCCCGTCGCAGGGCGGTCCCGGCGTCGTCCCCGCCGGTCTCGACCAGCAGCCAGCTGCGTCCCCGGGGAAGCAGCGGCAGCGCGGGCGAGGCCGGGTTGCGTTCCCGGACGACCTCGACCAGTTCGGCGGTCAGTCCCTCCACGGCCAGCACGGGATGGTCCCGGATGCGGGGAACCAGGTCGGCGGCGGCGTAGCCGTCGGTGAATCCGAGCACCACCATCGCCCGGCAGGCGGGGGAGGGCACCAGTTCCACCGTGGCCGACAGCACCGTGGCACAGCTTCCCTCGGAGCCGACCAGGGCCCGGGCGAGGTCTGATCCGTGTTCGGGCAGCAGCTGGTCGAGGTTGTAGCCGGAGACGCGACGCCGCGGACCGGGAAAGACCTCCCGGATGTCGGGGCCGTACTCGGTGACCAGCTCGTGCAGCCCCCGGTAGAGGCGCCCGGTCCGGTCCCCCCGACAACGCAGCGCGTCCCACCGTGCCTGCTCTGTCGGTCCCAGCGTCAACCGGGTGCCGTCGGAGAGCAGCACGTCCAGCTCGCGCACGTTGTCGACCGTTTTGCCCCAGGTCACCGAGTGCGTTCCGCACGAGTTGTTGCCGATCATCCCTCCGAGGGTGCACCGGCTGTGGGTGGAGGGGTCCGGACCGAAGGTCAGCCCGTGCGGCTCGGCCGCGTTCCGCACCGTGTCCAGCACGACCCCCGGCTGGACACGTGCCAGCCGCCGGTGCGGATCCAGCCACTCGATGTGGTTCATGTGGCGGGAGAAGTCCAGCACCAGCCCTTCGCCCATGGCGTTGCCGGCCACGCTCGTTCCCGCCCCCCGGGAGGTGACCGGCAGACCGTACTGCCGGGCGACGTCGAGGGTGGCCGCCACGTCGTTCTCGTCGCGGGGGAAGACCACTCCCTGGGGCACCCGCCGGTAGTTCGAGGCGTCGGTGGCATACAGTGCGCGTGTTCCCGGGTCGAACCGGGCCTGGCCGGTGAGGGAGTCGCGCAGTGGCTCGGCGAACTCGGGTTTCCACGCGGCGGTTCTGGCCGTCGTGCTCATCGCGAGGCTCCAAGATCCGGGCGGGTGTGGTCCTGTTCGGTCGGTCCGAGGGCGGTGCCGCTTCCGGACGCCGGCCCTCGCTCGTGGGTCGGCGGCACGGCTCGCCCGCGAGCGGGGCGGGATCGGAGCCGATGTCGGAGGACACCCCCGGGGTCGATAATCTCGCGCCGGATGCGGCGGAGATCGCCGGGTGCCAGAGGAGAGGAAACGTTTCCGTAGGGAGTGTGAGAGTGGCACGGTCCGTACTGGTCACCGGAGGGAACCGGGGCATCGGGTTGGCCATCGCGAAGGCGTTCTTGGCCGCGGGGGACAGGGTGGCGGTCACCCACCGCGGCTCGGGTGCCCCGGAAGGAATGCTGGGGGTGCGGTGTGACGTGACCGACCAGGAGCAGGTGGCGTCTGCTTTCGACGAGGTCGAGGCCGCTCACGGCAGGGTCGAAGTGCTGGTGGCCAATGCGGGCATCACCGACGACGGGTTGCTGTTGCGCATGGGGGAGGATCAGTTCCGGCGGGTGGTCGACGCCAATCTCGGCGGGGCCTACCGGGTCGCGAAACGCGCCGCGAGCAGCATGTTGCGCAACCGCAGGGGACGGATGGTGTTCATCTCCTCCGCCGTGGCGCTCTCCGGAGGGCCGGGGCAGGCCAACTACGCGGCCAGCAAGGCCGGACTGATCGGGTTCGCCCGTTCGCTGGCCCGGGAACTCGGATCGCGCGCCATCACGGCCAATGTGGTCACTCCCGGATTCGTGACCACCGACATGACCGAGGAACTCCCGGAGGACCGCAAGAACGAGATCCTCGCCCAGGTTCCGCTGGCCCGGTTCGCCGAGCCCGAGGAGGTCGCCGGGGCGGTGCGCTGGTTGGCCTCGGACGAGGCGGCCTATGTCACCGGAGCCGTCGTGCCGGTCGACGGAGGCCTGGGAATGGGGCACTGACCGGTCCCTTCCGATCGATGTCGTCGTAGCTACCACGTGGAGGATGCAAGTGAGCGGGCTGCTTGAGGGTAAACGAATTCTGGTCACCGGTGTGATCACCGACTCCTCGATCGCGTTCCACACGGCCAGAGTGGCCCAGGAACAGGGCGCCGAGGTGGTGCTGACCGGATACGGACGGATCAAACTGGTCGAACGGATAGCGGGTCGACTGCCGCGCACGGCGCCGGTGATCGAGCTCGACGTCACCAACGAACAGCATCTGGCCGGGCTGGCCGGCGCGGTGTCCGAACACGTCGACGGGCTCGACGGAGTGGTGCACTCGATCGGGTACGCCCCCGAGTCCTGCCTCGGCTCCGAGTTCATGCGGGCACCCTGGGAGGACGTCTCCCAGGCGTTGCAGATCTCGGCCTACTCCCTGAACTCGCTGACCCGGGCGTGCCTGCCCCTGTTGGGTGAGGGCGCTTCGGTGGTGGGAATGGACTTCGACGCCCGGGTGGCCTGGCCGGCCTATGACTGGATGGGAGTGGCCAAGGCGGCCCTGGAGTCCACCGCCCGCTACCTGGCTCGGGAACTCGGCCCCAGCGGCATCCGGGTCAACCTGGTCAGCGCCGGTCCGGTGCGCACCATGGCCGCCAAGTCGATCCCCGGTTTCGGTGAGTTGGAGGACACCTGGGGACAGCGTGCTCCGCTGGGCTGGAACGTCGAGGATCCGGAACCGGTGGGGCGCACGGTCTGCGGTGTGTTGTCCGACTGGCTGCCCAAGACCACCGGCTCCATGATCATGGCCGACGGAGGGTTCCACGCCCTCGGGGCGTGAGCCCGGCTGATCCGAGCTCGCCCCCGGGTGCGCGCGAGCGCCGAGCCCGGGGGCATCATGGTCGTGTGAACGGCTCGGACGACGTGGATGCGCTGCTGTACCTGTCCTTCGGAGGACCGGAGGGACCCGAGGAGGTACGGCCCTTTCTGGAGAATGTGACACGCGGCAGGAACGTGCCGCCGGAACGACTCGACGAGGTCGCCGAGCACTACCATCACTTCGGCGGGGTTTCGCCGATCAACCGGCTCAACAGGGAGATCATGGCTTCCCTGGAGCGCGAACTCGCCGGACGAGAATGGGACCTGCCGGTGTACTTCGGCAACCGCAACTGGCATCCCCTGGTCGAGGACACGGTCGAACGGATGGCCGCTGACGGGGTGCGTCGGGCGCTGGTGTTCGCCACCTCGGCGTGGGGTGGTTATTCGGGCTGCCGCCAGTACCACGAGGACATCGCCCGTGCCCGGGCTGCCGTCGGGCAGGACCGTGCTCCCGACCTGGTCAAACTGCGCCAGTTCTACGATCATCCACTGTTCGTGGCCGCCAACGCCGACGCGGTGACCAACGCCTACGCCGAGTTCGACGAGGCCACCCGGGCCGGGGCGCGGCTGGTGTTCACGGCCCACTCCGTTCCGTTGAGCGCCGAGGAGCGCCCCGGTGCGGACGGTCGTTCCTCCTGGTACTCGCGCCAGGTGCACGCCTCGGCCCGCTTGGTGGCCGAGGCGGTGGGGGTCGCGGACTACGACGTGGTCTGGCAGTCCCGTTCTGGGCCGCCGAGCGTGCCGTGGTTGGAGCCCGACATCTGTGACCACCTCGAACGCCTGCACACCGAGAAGGTGCCGGCGGTGGTCGTCAGTCCGGTGGGGTTCGTCTCCGACCACTTGGAGGTGGTCTGGGACCTGGACAACGAGGCGGCGGAGAAGGCACGGGAACTGGGGATGGGGTATGTCCGGGCGAGCACTGCCGGAACCGATCCCCGCTATGTGCGCATGATCGGTGACTTGGTGGCCGAACACGTCGAGGGAGACCAGGCCCGCAAACTGTCCCCGCTGGTCCAGGCCGGATGTGCCACCAACGGGACCCTGTGCGTGGCCCAGGGCTGCTGCTGAGGCCCCCGCCGCCCGGACGCGGTCCGACGACCGGCCCGGGCGGCGGGGTCGGTGTCAGTGCGGTTTGTCCGTGCTGCGCGTCAGCGTTCGGACCATCTCACCCACGGCAGCGCGGCGGGCCGTACGTACCGCCGAGAACAGCGGACGCAGCGCCTGTCCGCGTGCCCGGTCCGCGGAGGCCGAGACCGCTCCGCCCGGGGCGTCCTCGGTGGCCACCCGCAGGATCGCTTCCACCTCGGTGGCCCGCTGCAACACGCGAAGACAACGCTGCGGCACCCCCTTCGGCCACGAAGGCTGGGTACGGGAGGCGACGTTCGCGGCGATCTCCGTGCGTACCCCCGGGCGACTACGGGAGACGTCCAGTTCGGTGAGGGTGCTGGCGGCTTCACGCATCGCCGAGGACATCCCGTGTTCGGCCTCTCCCACGGGGGTGTGCTCCCGGGTCGGGGGCTCGTTCACCTCGTGCACGGTCCACCGCAGGATCCCCTCGGCCACCCGCTCGGGAACCACGGCCAGCCCGGCGGTGGGGAAGACGGCGGCCTCACCGCGGAGCATCGCGTTCTTCGAGAACTCCGTGGATCCGTCGAGTCCGCGGGCGTCCCCGGCGACCGGGAGAACGAGTTCTCCGGCGTCTCCGTCGGCCCTGCGGATCGAGGCGAGCAGCAGCGCCAGGCCCGCCCCCGAGTCCCGGGGGCCGGGCAGTTCCCGTCTCAGGGCGGTTTCCTCGTCAGCGGCGTGAATCTGGTTCACTTCAGACCAGGTCTGGACCGCGTCGATCACGTCATCGGAGGCGGCCGCACCGTGCAGCCACGCTGAGGTCCACACGACCATCGTTGCGCTCGGACATGGCACGTCGGCCGAGGATACGGAACGCGAGGTCCACGGACCAGCAGGGGGAGGGGATCACCGGTCCCGGACGGGATCGGGATCGAAGGGGGAACGCAGCCGACGCATGGTGGTTTCGCTGTGGTCGGCGCGTGGACGGGGTGGTTGTTCGGCACCGGCGTGGGTGTGAGCCGGTTCGAGGAACTGGACCGGGCCGACCGTGCTCGGGTCGCGCCGATCGGGGTCGATGGGACCGCGGTGTCGCGGACGCTGCCGCGACGGTGTCGAAGTGCTGATAGTGCTCCTTGTCGGTCCGCGCCGCCCACTGTCGCGGGGTTGTTCGAGGCGCGGACGCTGCACGAGAGGGGGGCGGGGCCTGGTGAGGTCCCCGCCGGAGGCGGTGGTGGCCGCCCCGGTGGACGGCCACCACCGGTTCACGAGAGTGAACTCAGACCGCGCGGACGACGTCGGCCTGCAGGCCCTTGGTGCCCTGGCTGGCCTCGTAGGTGACCTGCTGGTCCTCGTCCAGGCTGCGGAAGCCCGGGGCGTCGATGGCCGAGTAGTGCACGAACACGTCCGGGCCACCCTCGTCCGGAGCGATGAAGCCGAAGCCCTTTTCCGCGTTGAACCACTTCACGGTTCCCTGTGCCATGTCTGTCTCCTTCGGGAGCTTGGGGTATGACGGGTGGCCGGAATCCGCACGGACACCCGGGCCGCGAGATCTCAGACGGCTACTACTCCAGCTACAACCAAAGACAGAAGCTCGCCCGCATCAACATCCTGCGAGCGTGCACGAACACGAACCCAGAAATACGACGGCCAAGGGGCACTCTACACCGCTTTGCCGAACGGGTCCAGCGGGGGAGGGGGCGAGTCGTAGCTACACCGCCACGTGTGCCCCGTGCGGAGGGATTTCTCCGGTTGTTTTCGCCGCGCAGGTCACAGTGACGACACCAGTCTGTCACCATGAGTGCATGGCCGCGTTGGTGTGGTTGGTCGCCGGTGTGGTGTTGGTGGCGGCCGAGGTGACCTCCGGCGAGCTGGTGCTGTTGATGCTCGGCCTCGCCGCGTTGGGCACCGCCGGGGCCGCGGCGCTGGGCGCGCCGCTGTGGCTGGACGCGGTGATTTTCGCCGCCTTGTCCGGAGGGCTGGTTTTTCTCGCGCGTCCGATGGTCAAACGCCGCCTGATACGCGAGACCACCGAGGGGGTCGAACCACGGACGAACGTGGACGCCCTGGTCGGCAAACGGGCGCGGGTGGAGGCCACGGTCGACGCCCACGACGGGCGGGTGAACATCGACGGCGACGTGTGGTCGGCACGGTCCTTCGACGAGACGCAGGTACTGGAAGTCGGACGCACGGTGATGGTCATGGAGATCTCCGGGGCCGTCGCCGTGGTGTGGGCCGAGCCCTGAGGAGGCGGATGTGGCACCTGTCGTGTGGATAGTCCTGCTCGTGGTCGTGGTGTTGGTGGTGGTACTGCTGTCCAAGACCGTCCTGGTCGTGCCCCAGGCCACCAGTGCCGTGATCGAACGGCTGGGACGGTTCCGTACCGTGGCGCTGCCCGGGCTGAACATGCTCGTTCCCTTCCTCGACCGGGTGCGGGCGAAGATCGACCTGCGTGAACAGGTGGTCTCGTTCCCGCCGCAGTCGGTGATCACCCAGGACAACCTGACCGTGTCCATCGACACCGTGGTGTACTTCCAGGTCACCGAGGCTCGTTCGGCGGTCTACGAGATCTCCAACTACATCGACGGTGTGGAGCAGTTGACCACCACGACCCTGCGTAACGTGGTCGGCGGGATGAGCCTGGAGGAGACGCTCACCTCGCGGGACCAGATCAACGGCCAGTTGCGGGGAGTGTTGGACAGCGAAACCGGGCGCTGGGGGATCCGGGTGGCCCGGGTGGAGCTGAAGGCCATCGACCCACCCCCCTCGGTCCAGGACTCGATGGAGAAACAGATGCGGGCCGACCGGGAGAAACGCGCCATGATCCTCAACGCGGAGGGGGAGCGCGAGTCGGCCATCAAGACCGCCGAGGGGCAGAAGCAGTCCCAGATCCTGGCCGCAGAGGGGGCCAAACAGGCGGCGATCCTCAGTGCCGAGGGGGAGCGCCAGTCCAGCATCCTGCGTTCTCAGGGAGAGCGGGCCAGCAAGTACCTGCGGGCCCAGGGCGAGGCCAAGGCGATCGAGAAGAGGTTCGCGGCGGTCAGACGGTCCAAACCGACCCCGGAGATGCTGGCCTACCAGTACCTGCAGACCCTGCCGGAGATGGCACAGGGTGACGCCAACAAGGTGTGGGTGGTGCCCAGCGAGTTCAGCAGGTCGCTGGAGGGGTTCGCCCGGATGCTCGCCACTCCCGGCGAGGACGGGGTCTTCCGCTACGAGCCTCCCCAGGAGGAACCGCCGCTCACTCCTCCCGAGGAGGACGACTCATCGGTGGCCTCCTGGTTCGACATGTCCTCCAACCCGGAGGTCGCCGAGGCCGTGCGTGCGGCCGAGGCGGTGGCGCGTAAGGAGGTGCCCACCGACATCAGCACCACACCACGGGCCTCCTCCGAAGGGCAGGAGTAGTTCGTTCGTCCCGGGAACGGTTCACGGGCGCGGGGCGCAAGCACGACAGCTTGCGCCCCGCGCTTTCGTGTCGGCCGGGGAGGAACTTTCTGTATTTTCGTATCCGTAGTTTCAGTCAAAAACGAAACAAATCACCAGACAGGTGCGCCAGAAACGAAAAACACCTACAATCAGCCAACGAGAGGGGAGTACTTCACCACGTCGGACCGGTCAGTACGGACATCCGGGATGTCCCCGGCTGGCGGCCCCGCCCGGGGCGAAGGAGACCTCGAAACGGTGTTCCGGAGGTCTTGGCGTGGTCAGTGGTGTGTCCGTGCTCGCCGCCGAGGTGCAGTCGATGGGATCCCCCTGGTTGTGGGGGATCAGCATCGTCGTGCTGCTCGGGCTGTTGACCGTGGACTTCGCCGTCACGCACCGCCCGCACGAGGTGTCCCTGCGCGAGGCGGTCGGCTGGTCGGTGTTCTACCTCGCGCTGCCGCTGGTGTTCGGGCTCGGACTGTGGTGGTGGATCGGCACGACGCAGGCGGTGGAGTTCTTCACCGGTTTCGTGGTGGAGAAGTCCCTGTCGGTGGACAACCTGTTCGTGTTCATGTTGCTGCTGACGGCGTTCGCGGTTCCGAGTGCGTTGGCGCAGCGGGTGTTGCTGTACGGCATCGTCGGGGCCCTGGTGCTGCGGGGAGTCTTCATCGCGATGGGGGCGGCTCTGTTGCAGGCGGGGGCCTGGGCGTTTCTGGTTTTCGGGGGGATCCTGTTCGTCACCGCGGTCAAGATCCTGCGGGAGGCCCTGGCCGGGGAGTCCGTGGAACGGGACGTCTCCCAGTTGCGTTCCGTCC
Organism: Actinopolyspora mortivallis DSM 44261; assembly: GCF_000384035.1. Lineage (GTDB taxonomy): Bacteria > Actinomycetota > Actinomycetes > Mycobacteriales > Pseudonocardiaceae > Actinopolyspora > Actinopolyspora mortivallis. The sequence continues at coordinate 1,961,362 of NZ_KB913024.1, read as the reverse complement.
GGTTGCTGCGCAGGCTCATGCCGGTCACCGACGAGTACCACGGGGCCAGGCTGACGGTCCGCCAGGCGGGCAGGAGGGCGTTGACCCCCTTGAGCGTGGTGGTGGTCGCGGTCTTCGCCACCGACGTGGTCTTCGCCGTCGACTCGGTGCCGGCCGTCTACGGTGTCACCGAGGATCCTTACCTGGTGTTCGTGACCAACGCGTTCGCGCTGCTGGGGCTGCGGGCGTTGTATTTCGTTCTGCGTTCCGCCCTGGGTAGACTGGTGTATCTCAACCACGGGCTGGCGCTCATCCTGGCCTTCATCGGTGTGAAGCTCATGCTGCACTGGGCCCACGGGCTCTGGCCGGCGGTTCCCGAGATCCCGACGTTGGCCTCGTTGGCGGTGATCGTGGTGATTCTCGGAGTGGTCACGGTGACCAGCCTGCGTTCCGGGCGTCGTGCCGTGGAGGAGGCTGCTGGCAGGAGCTGACCATGATCATCGAGGTGCTCGTCGAGGTCGGTCTCACCGTTTTCCTGCTGTTGGCGTTGTTGGTCAGTTGCGCGGTGCTGGCCGCGGCGCGTCCGCTGCGGCCCTCACGCGGGAGTGGCGTCCGCAGGGGCGGTGGTCGTCCGTTGTTCCCGGGACGGGGCTGAAAAAGACCGTTCACGCGGACCGTACGGTGGGGCCCTCCGGGTTGCTGCGGGTGCTGGAAGCCAACGGGGCCTTGTTGGTGGCGATGGCGCGCACGACACTGTCACACGTTCGTGCCTCCCATCCCTTCGGCGTTTCCCGGCCCCGAGGGCTTCGCCGCCATGGAAATCGTGGAGACCCTGGTGCACACGTACGACACGGCACAGGGGCTCGGCCTTGGTGTGGCCCCGCAGATCTGTGCGAGCGAGTGCTCGACCGGCTGTTCCCGGATGCTCCGGCCTCCAGAGAGCCCCGGCAGACCCTGTTGTGGGCCACCGGACGCGCGGATCTTCCCGGTCACCCTCGGCGGGACACTGGCGTGGGGACGACACACCCCGGACGTGAGCTCGGATGTCTCCGCGGAAGCGCGACGGGCGAGTTCTGTGGGGCCGAGAGCACCCCCGGCCGCAGCCCCGGTCTGTCTCGCCCGGCACCGATGACCAGGGGGTGGGTCTTTGTGCGCTCGTACTTGCCTCTACCGGTGCCGGACGCGGACGGAAGTCGTCATTCTCCGTCGGGCCCGTCGTCGGTCGGGTGTGCTCCGGTGGGGAAGTCGTCGTTCAGGCCGATGGCTCGCATGGTGTGGGCGAGGTGTTCGCGCAGGCACCGTTTGGCCTCGGCGGCGTCCCCGTCGCGCAGGGCGGTGGCCAGCCGGACGTGTTGCTCGGTGACCGTGCTTCGTCGCGGTGACTCGTGGGTGCGGGCGGTGGCGGTGACACGGAGTTGCCGTTCCCGTAGCGCGCTGTAGAGGTCGGTGACCACGGGGCTTTCGGCGGCGGCGACGATGCGGGCGTGGAAGGCGCGGTCGGCCTCGTGCATCTCGGCGTCGGAGAGGTCACTGGGGTCGCAGGCGGGGTGGGTGAGCAGCTCGTTCCCGAGGGAGGTGGGGGGCGGCCCGGTCGTGGCGGTGATCTTGTCGATGGCGAAGCTTTCCAGGGCCAGGCGTGCTTCCAGCAGTGAGCGTGTCTCGGCGGGGGTGATCGGGACGACGAGGGCTCCGCGTTTGGGGTACAGGCGCAGGAACCCTTCGGCCTGCAGGTGCAGGAAGGCCTCGCGAACCGGGGTGCGGGACATCCGCAGGTGCTGGGCGATCTCTCCTTCGGAGAGCAGGTGCCCGTCGGGGTAGCTGCCGTCCAGCAGGCCGGCTTTGACGTGTCGGTAGGCGCGGTCGGCGGCGGGCTGGCTGTCGTCGGGGTGTGGTGTCCCCGCCGTGTTCGTGGACACCGACTCCGAGGGTGTTGTGTTCGACACGGTGCCATCCTACTTCCACCCAACTTGTATTTAAGATGCATACAAGTTGGGAGGTGGGTGTGTACACCACGACGGATCCGTCCGCTTCTGCCGCCGCCGTTGCCGCCACGACACCGCAGGGCACCCCACGACGCGCGTGGACGGTGTGGGCGGTGGCCGCGGCGTGTTACTTCGTGGCCCTGTTCCACCGCGCCAGCCTCGCTGTGGCCGCCGACGCCGCTTCCGAACGGTTCTCCATCGGACCCGCGGCGCTGTCGGTGGCCTCGGCGCTGCAACTGGGGATCTATCTGGCGCTGCAGATCCCGGCCGGGGTGCTGGCCGACCGGGTCGGCCCCCGCCGCATGATCACCGCCGCGACGCTGGCCCTGGCGGCGGGATCGGCCGTTTTCGCGGTCAGCGGCTCGCTGGTGGGCGGCTTCGCCGGCAGGGCGTTGATCGGCTTCGGGGACGCCTTCCTGTTCACGAACGTGCTGCGACTGGCCGCCCACTGGTTTCCCGGCGACGGATTCGGCAGGGTGGCCGCGTTGACCGGCCTGGTCGGCGGGTTCGGGCAGTTGGCCGCCACCGCCCCGTTGGAGATCTCGCTGCGCTCCCTCGGCTGGCTGAGCACCTTCCTCGCCGCCGGGGCGCTGACCGCCGTGCTGGGGCTGTCGGCCTGGGCGATCGTCCGTGACCACCCGCCGGGGCAGGGCACGGGGACGCGCCCGCGCGCCGGCGGCGAAAGCGCGCTCGGATCGTTGCGGGCGGTGCTGTCCCGCCGAGGAACCCGGCACGCCTTCTGGGTGCACTTCGTGATGATGGGGCAGTTCGTGGCCGTCACCGTGCTCTGGGGGCCGCCGTGGTTGATCGAGGCGCAGGGCTACGGCACGGCCGCCGCTGGCGGATGGGTGCTGTGGTGTGTGGGTGGGTTCCTGCTCGGTGCGCTGCTGTGCGGGCAGTTCGTCGCCGGCCGGCGGCGACGTCGGGAACGTGTCACCGCGGCGCTGTCGATGCTGCTCGTGCTGGTCTGGGCGGTGGTGGTCGGCTGGCCCGGCGTGCTTCCTCCCGCGCTGTTGGCGGTGTTGCTGCTGGTCGTCGGGGTGGCAGGTGGGTCGGCGATGCTGGCTTTCGACGGGGTGCGCGCGGCCAACGAGGAGCACCGTTCCGGACTGGCCGTGGGCACGGCCAACATGGGTGGGTTCACCGCCGCGGTGCTGATCCAGCTCGCGGTGGGTGGTGTGCTGCGACTCACCGTCGATCTCGCGGCCGGCCCGTCCTACCGGCTGGCCTATCTTCCGGTGCTGGCCCTGGTCGTGCTCGGCACCGCGGCACAGCTACGGCGGTCGCGGCGGTGTGTGCCGGTGGCTCGGTGACCGTCCGTCGGTGCGGGGCTCACGGAACCCGTCCCACTCCCACGTAGCCGTAGCGGCAGCTGCGCTGGTAGTCGTCCAGGGCCTGCTGGGCCGGGCTCCAGTCCGGGTAGTGCACGATTCCCGGCTCCACGAGTTCGGTGCCGGCGAACCATCCGGCCACCTCCTCGTAGCTGCGCAGCACGAGCTGCTCGTCGGCGTGTTCGTAGGAGGCCACGACCTGGTCGATCTCGGCCTGCAGGTCGGCGGGCAGGTTGTCGTCGCTGGCCTGGGACAGGGCCAGGTAGCTGCCGGAGGTGAGGCGGGAGCGGTAGGTGGCCACCAGGTCGCCGGGTTTGTCCTGCGGGCCGATGAACAGCAGCACCCCGACGATCAACAGCCCCACCGGGCGGGAGAAGTCCAGCAGTTCGAGGGTTTCCGGATGGTTCAGTACCGCCTCGGGATCACGCAGGTCCTCCTTGAGGATGGTGACGTTGGGGTTGTCGGCCAACTCGGCCCGCGAGGTGTTGTAGGCGATGGTTTCGTAGTCCACGTACACGACACGGGAGTGGGGGTTGTGCTGGGCGGCGATCTCGTGGACGTTGCCGACCGTGGGAATGCCCGATCCCAGGTCGAGGAACTGGTCGATGCCCTGGGAAGCCATGTAGCGCACCGCGCAGCGCAGGAACGAGCGGTTCAGCTGTGCGCCCAGTGACCAGCGTGGCGCCCGTTGCCTGATCCGTTCGGCCAGTTCCCGGTCCGCGGCCGTGTTGTGGCTTCCGCCGAGGAAGACGTCGTAGAGCCGTGCCGAGTTCGGACGGTCCACGTTCGGTTCCGGCGTCCCGTTTTCCATGCTTGCCTCGTGTTCGGCGTACTCGGGTGTGCTCCTTGCCGGAGACACTCTACGTATGTGGATCGTCACTGAACAGTAGTAATTCCGTGCCGCTGGAGACCTGGAGGGGCACCGCCGCACGGAGGGTCCTCGGGGCGGGTCCGGTGTCGCCGGGTGAGACGAATTTCCTTCGTCGTTCAGGGGGCTCGCCCGGAAGGGGTAGCATTGTCAACAATCGGCGTTTCGGGTTGCCAGGCTCGGATGCCGTTGCGCCTGCCCGTTCGGGACCGTCTGTGCGAAGGGAGTTTCGGTGGCGCGTACCGCGTTTCCGGCAGCGCCGGACGTGGTTCGTGCTCTCACCCGCTCGGAACGCGCAACGAACGTTCGTCTCCGAAACGTGACTGTGCCGGGACCGTCGCGGGCGTGGACGTCACAGGGTGAGCAGTTCGGCTCGGTGTGTCTTCGACGTTGTGGGTCCCGGCTACGGGTGCGGCGCGGTGTGACTACCGGATCCGGGTGGGCGACACGGGTGTGGCCCACCGGGTTTCCCGTGGGTTCCGACACTGTCGGCGCGTCGCGGCCGCCCCGCCCCCGCGGCCAGGGGTGGGGATCTCGAAGTGACGAGAGGGTGCGAGATGTTGGGAGTCGACGAACAGAACCAGGCCGGGGAACTGGAACCGGTCCAACGGAAATCCACGGCGGCGATCGTCGCCGACCAACTGCGTTCGGCGATCATGCACGGTTCGCTGGCCCCGGGAAGCCAGCTCGGTGAGGCCGACCTCGCCGCCCAGTTGGGGGTCAGCCGTGGACCTCTGCGGGAAGCGATGCAGCGGCTGGTCCAGGAAGGGCTGTTGCAGAGCGAACCCCACCGGGGGCTGTTCGTGACCACGATGGAACCCGAGGACGTGCACGACGTCTACGTGGCCCGGCTGGCTGTGGAACGCAGCGCCTGCGAACAGATCGTGCGCTACCACCGGGTGGACGCGGTGGCGGAGCTGACCGCCGCCCACGCCAAGATGGTCGCCGCGGTGGCCAAGGACGACAAGGAGCAGCTCACCGAGGCCGACCAGGAGTTCCACGAGACGCTGGTGGCGGCCTCCCGCAGCCCGCGGCTGCAACGGATGGCACAGACGTTGCTGGTGGAGAAACGTATGTGCCTGGGCTCGCTCGTGCAGACCTACCCCGCGGACACGCAGGCGTTGGTCGACGAGCACAAGGGCCTGGTGGACGCGATCGAGGCCGGGGACGAGCAGCTGGTGCTGAGCCGGCTGGAGGCGCACATGAACGACGCGCTGCAACGGTTGACCGCCTCGTTCGACGAGGAGTAGCCCGGGCCGGGTGTGCCCGGACGGTCCCCGCCGTCCGGGCACGCGGGGGATCCGGTCACAGTCCCCCCACGGCGACGTACTTGGTCTCCAGATACTCGTCGATGCCGACTGTGCCGCCCTCACGGCCGATGCCGGACTGCTTGACCCCGCCGAAGGGGGCCGCGGCGTTGGACACCACCCCCTGGTTGAGCCCGACCATGCCGGCCTGCAGCGCTTCGCTGACCCGCAGTGCCCGCTGCATGTCACGGGTGTAGACGTAACTGACCAGGCCGAACTCGGTGTCGTTGGCCGCGTGCAGGGCCTGGTGTTCCTCGGTGAAGGTGACGATCGGCGCCACGGGCCCGAAGATCTCCTCCCGCAACAGTCGGGCCTCGGTGGGCACGTCGGCCAGCACGGTGGGGGTGTAGTAGTGGCCCGGTCCCTCGCCCCGTTCCCCACCGGTGACCACCCGGGCTCCGCGGGTGACCGCGTCGTCGACCAGCTCGACGACCTTGTCGAGTTGCCCCGCGTCGATCAGCGGCCCCACCTCGACGCTGTCGTCGACTCCCCGCCCGGTGCGCAGGGCCCGCATCCGTTCGGTGAGTTTGGTGGTGAACTCCTCGGCCACGGAACGGTGCACGTAGAACCGGTTGGCCGCGGTGCAGGCCTCACCGATGTTGCGCATCTTGGCCAGCATCGCCCCGTCGACGGCGGCGTCCACGTCGGCGTCGTCGAAGACGAGGAAGGGGGCGTTGCCACCGAGTTCCATGGACACGTTGAGCACCTGGGGGGCGGCCTGCTCGATCAGGCTGCGTCCGACCGGGGTGGATCCGGTGAAGGTCAGCTTGCGAAGCCGCTCGTCGTTGAGGATCGGAGGTGTGACCTCCCCGGCGTGGCGGGTGGGGATGATGTTGAGCACCCCGTCGGGCAGTCCCGACTCGGTGAGGATGTGGCCCAGCGCCAGCATCGTCAGCGGCGTCTGGTGGGCGGGTTTGACCACCATGGTGCACCCGGCGGCCACGGCCGGGCCGATCTTGCGGGTTCCCATGGCCATGGGGAAGTTCCACGGTGTGATCATCAGTGACGGCCCGACCGGCTGGCGCAGCACCAGCATCCGGCCCTTGCCGGAGGGGGAGACGCTGTAGTCCCCGCCGACCCGCACGGCCTCCTCGGCGAACCAGCGGAAGAACTCGGCGGCGTAGGTGATCTCGGCACGGGACTCGGCCAGTGGTTTGCCCATCTCCAGGGTCATCAGCAGCGCCAGGTCCTCGTGCCTGTCGGTGATGGTCTCGAAGGCGCGTCGCAGGATCTCGCCGCGTTCCCGGGGCGGGTGCGCCGCCCAGGCGTTCTGGGCCCGGTCGGCGGCGGCGAGTGCCTCCACGGCGTCCTCGGCGGTGGCGTCGGAGACCGAACACAGGGTCCGGGTGGTGGAGGGGTCCTCCACGGGGAAGGTTCCCCCACGGGCGGCGGGACGCCAGGTGCCGTCGACGAGCAGCTGGGTGGGGGTCTGGTCGACGACGGTGTGCTCCCGCGGGTGGCTCGGTTGGTCAGTGACACTCATGTCGCAAGGATGCCCTTCGAACTCGGCGACGGACAGGACCGACAGACCATGATCCCACCCTGGGGGCGTGTTCCGGGATCGCGCGTGGAAGGCGTGTTGCCTCCCGAGAACTCCCGGGGCGGGGCGCGGTGGCTGGGGTGCGCTGTCCGGGTGACCGGTGTCGGCCTCGGCGGTGGGACGCGGATAGATTACCGGCCATGAGCGATTGGGCGGCCGAACAGCCTGGTGGGCGTGGCAGGCCGGCCCGCGTGCCGCACTCGGGCACCTCCCGGGGCGGGGCGCGGCCGGCGGGCCGACAGCGGCAGCAGCGGTCCGGCACCCCGCCGCGGCGGCCGGCCGCCGGGCGGAAACGGAAACGGTGGGGAATGCGGATCGGGGTCACCGTGCTGGTGCTGGTGTTGCTGGCGGCCGGACTGGTGGCCTACGTGGACAGTTCGCTGCAACGGACCGACGCGTTGGCCGACTACCCCGGGCGGGTGGCCGACACGCCCGGAACCAACTGGTTGCTGGTGGGATCCGACAGCAGACAGGGGCTGGACGAGTCCCGTCGTGAGGAGCTCTCGGCCGGGGACGCGGCCGGCAGGCGCACCGACACGATGATGCTGCTGCACATTCCCCGGGGCGGTGGCCAGCCGGTGCTGGTCAGCCTGCCCCGGGACTCCTCGGTGCCGGTTCCCGGGCACGGGCGGAACAAGCTCAACGCGGCCTTCGCGCTGGGCGGGCCGCGGCTGCTGGTGCGCACCGTGGAGAAGGTCACCGGGGTGCGGCTGGACCACTACGCCGAGATCGGTCTGGGCGGTTTCGCCGGGCTGGTCGAGGCCGTGGGCGGGGTACGGATGTGCCTGGACGCGCCGTTGAACGACCCCAAGGCGGGCGTCGACCTGCCGAAGGGCTGTCAGCAGTTGGACGGGACACAGGCCCTGGGCTTCGTCCGTAGCCGGGCCTACCCGCGTGGTGACCTGCAGCGGGTGGAGAACCAGCGTGCCCTGCTGGGCGCGTTGATCGACAAGGCCACCTCACCGGCGACCCTGCTGAACCCGATGCGGACGGTGCCGCTGGTCTCCGCGGCCGGGGACACGTTCCTGGTGGACAACGGCGACCACCTGTGGCATCTGGCCGGTCTGGCCTGGGCGATGAGCGACGTCTCCTCCGGTGAGGGGGTCACCGGCACCGTGCCCATCGCCGGCTTCGACACCCTGCGGGGCCAGTCGGTGGTCGAGTGGGACTCGGCGCGGGCCTCCCGCCTGTTCGAGGCGATCGCCGCCGACCGCCCGGTGCCGAAGGAAACCCTCGGTGGCCAGTAGGACCTAGCGGGGGGCCTGCCGTGCGGCGGCACGCTGCCGAGGACCTCCGGTGGCGAAGCGCCGCAGCGCGGCCGCGTCCCCCCGGAACAGGTTCTGGTCACCGGGCAGCACCCCCTCGTTGTCGTACTGCCACATCGTGTGGCTGGCCCACCCCGCGGGCAGCTCACCGACACGTGGCCCGTAGCGGGCCACCCACAGCGGGTTGTTGCCGGCGAAGCCGGTGTTGCCGCCGGTGCAGGTGTTCCACCAGTGCCGGGTGGTGTAGATCATCGGGAAACGCCCGGTCAACGCCCGGTAGGTGTCGCTGAACTCGGCGATCCACTGGCTCATCTCGGCCGGGCCCAGCCCGTAGCAGTCGTCGGGCCCGTAGGGGTTGTACTCGATGTCGACGACACCGGGCAGTGTGTGACCGTCGGGTTTCCAGTCGCCGCCGTTGGCGACGAAGAAGCGGGCCTGCGGCGCGGCCGGGGACAGGTCGGGGCGCGCGAAGTGGTAGGAGCCGCGGAGCATGCCCACCGCGCGGGCCCCGCGGTACTGGGCCCGGTGGGTGGAACTGCGGAAACCGGTTCCCTCGGTGGCTTTGACGTAGGCGAACCGGGCCCCGGACCGCCACGCCGCCCGCCAGTCCACCCGACCTTGGTGGCCGCTGACGTCCATTCCGCGCACGACCGGCCCGGCCACCGAGGGGACGCCGTCTGCGCGTGGGGTGGGGTGGGCGGTGGCGGGTGCGACCAGTCCGGTCACGGCCAGGGCCAGCACGCCCGCCAGACCGGTCATCCCGCCCGGGCGGAGGGGGCGACGGGGGCCGCGGAACGGGGACTCGGGGGTGCGCACGATGCCATGCCTCCTCGCGGTCGGGGGACACACGATGCCCAGCGGTTGGTCACGCAGCGTGTTTCCGTGGTCTCCCGGAGGACGCTACCGGATGCGCGGTGTGTCACGTGCAGCACGCGCCGGGGGACCCACGATTGGATATTCACGGTCGGCTCGGGTACCCATCGGGGGATGGCACAACGAACGAACAACAACAGGGGTGGTCGTGCCCAGACACCACCGGCCAAACGGACCGCCGAGGGGCTGCGTGACCAACTGCGCTCGATGCACGGGGCCAGCTACGGGCGCTACAAGTCGCTGAGCGGCAACTGGGCCTTCGACGGCTTCACCCTGGAGGTGCAGAAGGTCCAGCCCGACCCGTACGCCCCCGCCAGCCGCTGCGAGGTGCGCGTCGACGCCGAGCACGCCGGTTTCCCCTCCGACCTGTGGTCGAACCCGGTACGGGCACGGGGACTGGCGGGGGCGTTGGTGCGCGCGGTGCACCGCAGGCTGCGCGACAGCCGGTTGAGCGTGGACGCGGGACGCCAACAGGTGCTGGACCGCAGCTCGTGCCAGATCGTCGACGGGACCGTGCTCCTGCGGCTGGGCATCGACATGCCCGGCCGGGGACGCAGCATCGACGGCAAACAGGCCGAACAGGCTCTGTGCCGCGATCTTCCCGACGCGGTCGAGCAGGGGCTACGCTGGCACACCGCCGACCAACAGCGGGTGCGGGAGTTCGTCGACTCGATCGAGGACACCGACGCGCTGCGGCGGCAGCTGCCCGAACGGAACCTGGTGGCGTTCGTGGCCGACGGGGCGATCCTTCCCCGCCGCAGCGGCATCGACGACCGCCCGTTGCAGCAGGCGGTGCCGTTCTCCTCGCCGGAGTCACTGCGTACCGAGTTCGACCTCCCCAACCGGGGGCGGGTGTCCGGTATGGGCATCGCCGAGGGCATCAGCCTCATCGTCGGCGGCGGGTTCCACGGCAAGTCCACCCTGCTGCGTGCCCTGGAACACGGCGTCTACGACCACGTGCCCGGGGACGGGCGGGAACTGGTGGTCTGCCGGGAGGACACCGTCAAGGTCCGCGCCGAGGACGGCAGGCGGGTCAACCGCGTGGACGTCAGCCCCTTCGTCAGCCACCTGCCCACCGGCACGGACACCAGCGACTTCTCCACCGACAACGCCTCGGGCTCCACCTCGCAGGCCGCCTCGATCGTCGAAGCCGTCGAGGCCGGCTCGAAAGCGCTGCTGCTGGACGAGGACACCGCCGCCACCAACCTGATGATCCGCGACGCGCGGATGCAGGAACTGGTCGCCAAGGACTCCGAGCCGCTGACCCCGTTCCTGGACCTGATCCGCCCGCTCCACGACCGGCACCGGGTCTCCACGGTGATGGTCATGGGCGGATCCGGGGACTACATGGACGTCGCCGACCGGGTGCTGATGCTGGACTCCTACCGTTGCTACGAGGTCACCGACCGCGCCCGCGGCCTGGCCAGCACCCCCACCGGGCGACACCGCGAGGCTGACAGCTTTCCCGACATCCGTTCGCGGGTTCCCGATCCCCGGTCGATCGACACCGATCGCCCGAAAGTGCGGTCCCGCGGCACCGACGCCCTCACCCTGGGGCAGACCACCGTGGAGCTGCGTGCCGTCGAGCAGCTGGTCGACCCCGCCCAGGTGACCGGCATCGGCCTGGCACTGGTGACCTGCGTCCGTTCGGGACTGCTCGACGGGCGGCGCACCGTCCGCGAGGTGCTGGACGCCTTCGACACCGAGGTGACCAAACGCGGAATCCACGCCGTCGACGACCGCTACGTCGGCGACTTCGCCGTGCCCCGCCGTTTCGAACTCGCCGCGGCACTCAACCGACTCCGCACCCTGCGCGTCGGTGCCTTCCGCGAGTGAAACCCGGGGCCGTTTCCTCCGCGCCCCGCGCGGGTATTCCCCCGGTGAGGCCGGTCGTGTCCACGTGCGCTCCTGGCGGGAAACGCCGGTAGGGGGCCTCGGGCACGGCGGCGGCCCCACCCGCCCCGCGCCGCCGGGACGTCCACGCCGGACCTCGAACAGCCGAGCCAGGCGGGAGACCGACCATGGGCAACCACCACGCCGGGCACGGGCACGAGATGTTCCGCGACCGCATCCACGCCGGACGTGTCCTGGCCGAGGACCTGGCCCATCATTCCCTGCGCGCCCCGGTGGTGCTGGGGCTGGCGCGGGGAGGGGTGCCGGTGGCGGTGGAGGTGGCCGCCGCGCTCGGTGCTCCGGTGCGGGCCGGGGTGGCCCGTAAGATCGGAGCCCCCGGCCAGCCGGAACTGGCGTTGGGGGCGGTGGCCGCCGACGGCCCGCCCGTCTACGACCACCGGCTGCTGCGGGCCTTCGACCTCGACGAGGACCGTCTTCACCCGCAGTGCGAACGGGAACGTCACCGGGCTCGGCAACAGGAACACCAGTACGGGCAGGACCCGCTGCCGGAGCTGGCCGGCCGGGACGTGATCGTCGTCGACGACGGACTGGCCACCGGAGCCACCGCCCGCGCGGCGATCCGGCGGGTGCGCGGCGTCGGACCGGCACGGGTCGTGCTGGCCGTGCCGGTCGGTGCTCCCGACGGGCTCACCGCCCTGCGACGGGAGGCCGATCTGGTGGTGTGCCCCCGCCGCCCGGCGGACTTCTCCGCGGTGGGGCAGTGGTACCGCGACTTCAGCCCCGTCACCGACGACAGGGTGCGCGAGCTGCTCGCCACCCCGACCCGCTGACCGGGCACCACCCGGCACGCCCACGACCAGAATCGTCCATAATGGACGACAGGTAGTGTGGTGCCACGTCGTCGCGACCCCGTTGCCCGGATGGAGAGTGCCCACGTGCCTGGCGGCAGAACCACCGACCCGTCACCGGGCGTCGAATCCCTGCTCGACGAACTGCTCAGCGCCCGCCACACCCACGCCGAGACCACCCCACCGGCCACGGGCCTGCTCGACGAACAGGCCCGCACCGTGCTGTCCACCGCCGTGCACGCCGCCCGCGACTGGGGCAGCAGCGCCCTCGACGACACCCACCTGCTGTGGGCACTGACCCAGACCGAACCCACCGCGCGGATGCTGCGGGAAACCGGCGTGGCCGTCGACCGGCTGGCCCGCAGCCTGCGCACCCTGGCAGGCGCCCACGAAGCCGCCGCCGGCCCCGACCGGCCCTGGCTGACCACCGCCGCACGCCAAGCCCTGCTGGGCTCCTACCGGCAGGCCCGCCACGAGGGAACGACCAGCCTGGCCCCACGTCACCTGCTGCTGGGCGTGGCCACCGACGCCGACTCGGCCGCCGGCCGCGCCCTGGCCCGGGCCATCGAACAGGGTGACCACGCCCCCTCCGAACCCCCCGAGAGCTCCACACCCTGGCTGGAACGGTTCGGCCTGGACCTCACCCACACCGCCACCACCCCCCTGGTGGGCCGCGAGGAACAACTCGACCGGATCGCGGAGATACTGGCCCGCCACGGCAAGAACACCCCCGTGCTGGTCGGCGAACCCGGGGTCGGCAAAACCGCCCTCGTGGAAGGACTCGCCCACCGCCTCCGCACCGGACAGGCACCACGCACCCTCGCCGACCGGAAACTGGTCGCACTGGACATCACCACCCTGGTCGCCGGCACCCACAACCGTGGCGACCTCGAACACCGCCTCGGGGAACTGCTCCGCGAGATCACCGAACACCGCACGGAACTGCTCGTGTTCATCGACGAGATCCACCTGCTGACCGGAGCCGGCGCCGCCGACGGCCTCGACGCCGCCACCGTCCTCAAACCGGCCCTCGCCCGCGGCCACCTCCCCCTGATCGGCGCCACCACCACCGAGGAGTACCGCAGGCACATCGAGAAGGACCCCGCCCTGGAACGCCGGTTCCACCCCGTCCACGTGCCCGAACCGACCGTCGCCGAGACCGTGCGCATACTGCGCGGACTCCGCACCACCCTGCAGAACCACCACCAGCTCCGCATCACCGACCGTGCCCTGCACAAGGCCGCCGAACTGTCCGAACGCTACATCGCCGACCGCTTCCTTCCCGACAAGGCCGTCGACGTGCTCGACCACGCCTGCGCCCACCTGCGCGTGCACCACGAGCACGAACCCACCCCCCGGGTCGACGCCGACACCGTCGCCGAGATCGTCGCCACCCGCACCGGCATCCCCGTGACCGAGCTGGACACCCACGAACGCACCCGCCTGCAACAGCTCCACACCCGACTGTCCACCCACGTGGTCGGCCAACCCCACGCCACCCGCACCGTCGCCGACGCCGTCCGCCGCGCCAGAACCGGGCTGGCCGACCCGAACCGCCCCCTGTGCAGCTTCCTGTTCACCGGCCCCACCGGCGTCGGCAAAACCGAACTCGCCCACGCCCTCACCCACGCCCTGTTCGGCGAGACCAGCCGCCCCCTGCGTTTCGACATGGGGGAGTTCCAGGAGAAACACACCGTCTCCCGCCTGCTCGGAGCGCCCCCCGGCTACCTGGGACACGACGAGGCGGGCCAACTCACCGACAGCATCCGCAGACACCCCTACTCGGTGCTGCTGCTCGACGAGATCGAAAAGGCCCACCCCGACATCCTCAACACCCTGCTGCAGGTGCTCGACGCCGGACGCCTGACCGACTCGACGGGCGCCACGGTCGACTTCACCAACACCGTGGTGGTCATGACCTCCAACATCGGCGCCCGACGGGCCCTGTCCGAATCCGACTCCGAACCCGGCGAGCCCACCGAGGAACTGGCCGCCCACTTCCGCCCCGAGTTCCTCAACCGCATCGACGAGATCGTGCCGTTCGCCCCACTGGGCACCGAGGACCTCGCCCGCATCACCCTGCACCTGATCACCACCACCCGAGAGCGACTCCGCGAACACGGCATCCGGCTGCACGTCACCGACTCCGCCGTGCACTGGCTCACCCGGCGCGGACACCACCACCACTTCGGTGCCCGCCACCTGAGACGCACCGTCGAACGCGAACTGCACACCAGAATCGCCGCCCTGCTGACCGAGACCCCCCAGCCGCTGGACCTGCACGTCGACACCGACGGCGACGACGGACTCACCGTCACCCCCGTCGAGAACACCGACACCGCCCCCACAGGCAGGCACGCCACCGGCCGCGAGTGCTGACCCAGGCCCTTGACCGGTGGGGGAGACTGGCCACCCACGGCCCCGCACCCACGGCGACGGGAAACCCCCGAGTGTCCACACACATCCGCCCCCGCAGATGGCGCCCCCCGCGGGCCCGCACCAGCAGCCCCGAACGCCTCGGCAGCCCCACCCTGTACCCCGTCAACGGAACCGGACCCGAGGACGTGCTCGTCGACACCCACGGACGTGTGCTCACCGGAGTCGACGACGGACGTGTCCTCGCGCTCAGTGACCACGGGCGCCGCATCGACACTCTCGCCGACACCGGCGGACGCCCCCTCGGGCTCGAACAACTGCCCGACGGGGCGATCCTGGTCTGCGACGCCCACCGCGGCCTGCTGCGGATCAACCCGGACACCGGCCGGGTGCACACCCTGCTGCCCGCCACCGGCCCCCACCGCCCGGCGCTGTGCAACAACGCCGCCGTCACCGCCGACGGCACCGTCTACCTCAGCGACTCCTCACGCCGCTTCCCTCTGGAACAGTGGCGCGACGACCTGCTGGAACACTCCGGCACCGGACGGCTGTGGCGAGTAAGCCCCGACGGGGAGGCCGAACCCCTGCTCAACGGGTTGCACTTCGCCAACGGAGTCGCACTCGCCGCCGACGAGTCCTTCGTCACGGTCGCCGAAACCGGCGCCTACCGCCTGACCCGGCTCTGGCTGCGCGGGCCCCGGGCAGGAGAGACCGACACCCTGCTGCCCGCCCTGGGCGGCTTCCCCGACAACATCGCCACCGGAACCGACGGGCTGATCTGGGTCACCCAGGCGGCCGCGCGCAACCCCCTGCTGGACCTGGCCCACGCCCACCTGCCCGCCGCGCTGCACCTCGACCGGGCACTGCCCGAAGCCCTGCGGGTACAACCCACCCCCACCGTGTGGCTGCTGGCCGTCGACGACACCGGCCGCGTGGTACGGGAGCTGCGGGCCCACCCCCGGGGATTCGGTATGGTCACCGGAGTCCGCGAACACCACGGCACCCTCTACCTGGGAAGCCTCACCAGCACCGCCGTGGCCACCCTCCACCCGCCCCGGCCCACCACGGACACCGAGCACCCCGGCTGATCGTTTCAACCGGACCCGCGCCGGGTAATCCGAACACGGCGGGACACACCGAGGAACACCTCCGCGAAAGGCCACCCACCGTGACGGCACGAACCATGGCGCACAAACTCATCACCGCCCACCTGGTCGACGGAACCCCCACCCCCGGCCACGAGATCGCCCTGTCCATCGACCAGACCCTCACCCAGGACGCCACCGGCACCCTGGTGATGCAGGAACTGGAAGCGCTGGGACTGCGCCGGGCTCGCACCCAGGTCAGCGTCCAGTACGTGGACCACAACCTGCTGCAGGCCGACGAGAAGAACGCCGAGGACCACGAGTACCTGCGCACCGCGGCACAACGCTACGGACTGTGGTACTCCAAACCGGGCAACGGGGTCTCACACCCCACCCACATGCAGCGTTTCGGGATCCCCGGAACCTCCATGGTCGGCTCGGACTCCCACACCTGCGCGGCCGGCTCGCTGGGCATGTTGGCCATCGGCGTCGGCGGACTCGAAGTAGCCCTGGCCATAGCCGGCCAACCACTGCGCATCCGCATGCCCGAGATCTGGGGAGTCCGTCTGACCGGCCAGCTGCCCCCGTGGGTGTCGGCCAAGGACGTGATCCTGGAGATGCTGCGCCGCCACACCGTCACCGGCGGCGTCAACCGCATCATCGAGTACCACGGTCCGGGAGTGGACACCCTCACCGCCATGGACCGCCACGTCATCGCCAACATGGGCGCCGAACTCGGCGCGACCACCACCGTGTTCCCCTCCGACCACGCCGTGCGCGCGTTCCTCGCCGGCGAGGGACGCGAACACGACTTCGTCGAACTCGCCGCCGACCCCGGGGCGAGCTACGACCACACCGACGAGATCGACCTGTCCACCCTGCGACCGCTGATCGCCTGCCCCTCGGCACCCGACAACGTGGTCCCGGTCAGCGAGGTCAGCGGCCGCCCGGTCAGCCAAACCGTCATCGGCTCCTCGGCCAACCCCGGGCTGCGCGACTTCGCCGTGGTCGCCGACATGCTGCGCGGACGCTCCACCCACGACTCCGTCAGCGTCGACGTCAACCCCACCTCCCGGGAGATCCTGCAGGACCTGGCCAAAACCGGGGACCTCACCGACCTGATCGCCGCCGGGGCACGCATCCACCAGTCCGGCTGCATGGGCTGCATCGGCATGGGGCAGGCCCCCGCCGTCGGGCAGAACTCGCTACGCACCTTCCCCCGCAACTTCCCGGGCCGCTCCGGAACCCCGGAGGACTCGGTGTGGCTGTGCTCCCCGGAGACCGCGGCCGCCTCGGCCCTGACCGGAGCCATCACCGACCCCCGCCAACTGGCCGAACGCCTCGCCCTGAACCCCCCACAGCCCCGTGTTCCCGAGTACGCCTCGGTCAACACCGAGATGCTGCTGGCCCCGCCCGAGGAAACCGAAGCCCTCCGGGTCCAGCCCGTCAAAGGCCCCAACATCTCGGCTCTGCCCGAGTTCACCTCACCCCCGCGAGACCTCGAACTGGCCGTGCTGCTCATCGCCGGTGACAACGTCTCCACCGACGAGATCTCCCCCGCCGGGGCAGCGGCCCTCCCGCTGCGCTCCAACATCCCGGCCCTGGCCGAGTTCACCTTCACCCGCCTCGACCCCGACTATCCCCGGCGGGCACGCCGACACGCCCAGGCCCACGCCGTCGTAGGCGGGGACAACTACGGGCAGGGCTCCTCCCGTGAACACGCCGCCATCACCCCACGCCACCTCGGACTGCGCCTGGTCGTGGCCAAGTCCTACGCCCGCATCCACTGGCAGAACCTGATCAACTTCGGCATCCTGCCGCTGGAGTTCACCGACCCCGCCGACTACGACGACATCGCCGAGGGAGACGTGCTGCGACTCGACCGCCTCCACGAGGACCTCGGCCAACACACCGAGCTGACCCTGCACAACACCACACGCCAACACCACTACCGCGTCCACCACCGGCTCTCACCCCGCCAGGTGGAGGCCGTGCTCGCCGGGGGGATCATCCCGATGCTGGCCAGCGGTTGAGTCCTGCCAGCGGTTGTTGCCCGCCGGTGAGCACGGCTACCGTGGGAAACACGGTCGAGCGGACAGCCCCTCTCCCGATCCCGGCCACCGCGAAACGGGAGACGCGTGCGGCTGTCACCCACCGTCCCGCCCGTGGGCGGCCCTCCAGCGAGGAGGCAGCGTGATCGCTTATCGAACCAACACCCGAACGGTGGTCGACCCGCCCCGGCCGAACACCCCCACGGGGGGTGTGGCACGGCCGAGGACGGACTCCGACCCCCACCGGCTGAACCCGTTGCTGCGCATGGCCATACAACGGCCCGAGCCCGGTGTCGCCGTGATCGACATGGACGGCGAGATCGACCTGTCCACCGCGCCCCGCATCACCGAACTGATCCGGCAACGTCTCACCGCGGCCGTGCTGCACACCCTGATCATCGACCTCAGTCGGGTCTCGTTCGTCAGCTCCGTCGGAGTCGAACTCCTGCTCCGCGCCCAACACCGCGCCCAACGACGGGGCATCGAACTACACGTGGTGCCCGGAGCCCGCTGTGTACGTCGCCTGCTCGAGATCACCGGCATCGACCAGGGGCTGAACTGCCACGACTCCCTGGAGGCCGCCCTGGCCCGCACCCACCGCTGAACCGCTGACGAGTCCCGATCGAAGCCACCGGCACGAGGGGAGAGGACACCGACAGCGTCCTCTCCACCCGCCCGGCGCGGCCGAACACCGGCGATCAGCCGGGAGGCGCCCCCACGGCGTCCCGGAGCTGACCGGCCCGCTCGCCTCCCGCGTTCCGGGCGCAGTGGGCGCAGCAGAAGAACCGCCCACTGTCCTCCACACCGTGGCCCAGCACGCGACAGCCACAGTTCTCGCAGTGCGGAGCCAACCTGTGGGCGGCACACTCGAGTGAGTCGAACACGTGCACCTGCCCACCGGTGGTGTGTACCTCGAAGGTCATCCAGTAGTCGTTGCCGCAGACCTCGCACGTGGCCATATCCGGTCCCTCCCCGCATCGAACGGCGTCGCGCCCAGAATGTGGGCCCGGGACCGCTCCGGCAACCGCACACGCCCGACAGGCACAACCCACCCACGGAAGTGACAAACGCTGACGCGGCGGGACACCCCGCCACCGGGGTAGGGGGTCCCCGCCCTCGGAACCCGCTCTGAGGCGGCCGAAACCAGCCGGTGGAGGAGGGCGGCGGCCCCCGACGTTCGTTCCGGGCACCGGGGAGAGGTCGGGGAGAACACAGTGGCCTGTCGGTCACGGTGGGGCGCGAGTGTGCGCACACCCGCCGTGAGCGAGCCTCGGGAACGGAAGGGAAACCTCATATTTTCGTGGATAATATTAGTTATCCATGTTTTTGGTCGGGGCGACACCCGTGCCGGACGGGGAAGCGCGGCACCGGAGTCCACCAGCCACCGTCGCGGATCCGTACGGACGCCGAGGTAGGCGACGGAGATCACCCGCCGCCAAGCGTCTCGCTCGACGGTGCCGCAGTCGTCGGCACACGGGTGGAACCACCCGGACGAGCCACGCGAGGCGTGTCGGTCGCGGCTCCCGGCAGCCGTGGTCACGGGCCCACACGGCCTCGGCGGCGACACGGCACAGGCCGACAGGTGGGACACGAGGGAGTTCGTCGTTCGTGCGGTCCGCTCACGACCCTCGACGGATTTATCCGATAATGCACATTATGTTAAGTAACGGGTTTCCCGGGACCGCGCCGGTTCACTCCCCGTCCGCTTCGGGAGGCATCAGCAACCGACGTGGTTCGAGACGCGGCGTGGCCGGAGCGAAGCCACCTCTGCCCAGGCGCACCACCAACTGGGGCCAGAGACTCTCCCCGAGCAGTTCCCTCAATCCCTCGCGGGTTTCCCGCACCTCCACCGCCTGCGAGATCATCGAGGCGCTCAGCCCGTGCACGGTGGCCGTCAGCAGCATCCGCTGCAACGCCTGTCCGGCCCGCAACGCGTCGAGCGTGCTGTTGGTGTAGGAACACACCACGACCAACAACGGTTCCTCCTCGAAGTCCTTTCCGGTGACCCGGGCGGGTGCCCGGTTGCCGGAGAAGTCCCGCACCACCCAGCGGTCCTGCGGTTCCGGCGCGGGTCCCGCGGCCGAGGCGGGCACTCCTTCGACGACGTCCTCGGCGAGTCCCGTCCAGCGGCGCATCTCCTCCATGAACTCCGGATCCGAGGTCTGTTTCCGGTGGGCGCGGTGTATCAGTTCCTCCAAGGCGGCGTGTTCGCGGCGACTCACCACGTGCAACCAGCAGTTCTCGGCGCGCACGGCGCGGATCAGTTGCTGGCGGTGTGTCTCGGATACCAGCGGGTCCAGGAAGGGGCCTCTGTTGGTCCGCCGGGTTTCGACGGCCCCGTGGAGCTCGGACTCGGTGGGATCCGGAGGTTTCCGTTCCTCGGCGCGGATCTCGGCGAGTGCCGTGGCCTCACTCAGTCGCGGCAGCAGCGTCACCACTGGTCGGTTTCCGGTCTGTGCCAGGGCGAGTCGCAGGTTCAGCAACGCCGCTCCACAGTCCAACAGCATTTCGCGGTCGGTCGGGTCGGTGGCGGGAAGTCGGCGTTGTGGGCGGCTGTGCAGTTCGATCACGTGGGGCAGCAGCCGGAACCGCCACGGCTGCCGGTTGTGCAGCGACGGAGCTGCGGCCGCCTTCCGCAGTACCTGCTCGCACTGCTGAGGGGGCAGGCCCAGTGCGGAGGGAAACGTGCTCATCTCCCCTCCCCTTCCGACGGGCGCGGCCGAGTCTGGCAGAACAGCGGGGAACTCGCCGGTTGGCGCGGTGCTCGTGCCGGTGCGGCTTCAGGTGATGGTGCGCGCGGCGGTGACCAGGGCCGCGTTGTCGGCGGCGATGTCCCCGTCGGGCAGGGTGAGGGTGTCCTCCAGCCCGATGCGGGTGTGCAGGCCGTGTCGGGCGGCGAGGTCGAGTACCGCCCAGGTGCCCGCTCCCCTGCCGTGCAGCAGGATCGGGATGTTGCCCGTGTCGAGGCGGGCGAGCAGGGTTTCGGCCGTGACGGAGGCTCCGTTCGCCGTGGGGTCGGTGACCCTGGCCAGCACGCGCAGTATCCGGTTGCGGTGTGGCCAGCGGGCGAGGTTCCTTTCGGCGTCGGTGCCCGAGGGGATCCCCGCTTCGACGCCGATGCCGCGTTGCAGCAGTGCGTGGGCGATGTCGGCGGCATCCTGTTCGTGCCAGTTCACCGAGGCGTGGTCGGGAAGGACGGTCCAGCTGTGGATGGCGGCGAGGCGGGACCGGGTGTCGGGGGTGGTCCAGCTTCCGGTGGTGATGCCCACCGGGATGCCCGGTGCGGCCGCGCGGACGGCGTGGACGGCGGCGGCCACCGTCGCCGGGTCCAGGCTGTCTGTGCCGTCGGGGGTCTTGGGGTGCAGGTGGATGTCCGTGGCCCCGGCGGCGACGCTGTCCGCGGCTGCTTTGGCCAGTTCGGGTGGTCGCACGGGTAGGTGATGGTGTTCGCGGGGGCCTCGGGCGCCGTTGAGGCAGACCTGCAACATGTGTTCATTCTGCGTGATCGGTGTGCGAGGCGAAACACGATCGGGTGGGTGGGTTCGTCAGGGACTGAATCGGTTCCACCGGCTGTGGTGGGCCCGGTGGGTGTGATCCGTGGCCGGGGGCACTGGCGGTCGGCTGTTCGGTGGATAGCATCACCGTTGGTAATACCCGGCGACCAGGAGAGAACTCGATGACTCGTTCCCCCGTTACTGTCACTGTTACCGGCGCTGCCGGTCAGATCGGTTATGCGCTGCTGTTCCGGCTGGCCTCCGGTCAGCTTGTCGGCCCCGACACTCCGATCCGGTTGAAGTTGTTGGAGATTCCCCAGGCGGTCAAGGCCGCCGAGGGCACGGCCATGGAGTTGACCGACTGCGCGTTTCCGCTGTTGCACAGTGTCGATGTCACCGATGACACGCGGCAGGCCTTCGACGGCACCAACATCGGTCTGCTCGTCGGCGCGCGTCCCCGCACGAAGGGGATGGAGCGCGGTGACCTGTTGGAGGCCAACGGTGGCATTTTCAAGCCTCAGGGTGAGGCGATCAACGCTCATGCCGCCGAGGACGTGCGGGTCCTGGTCGTGGGGAATCCGGCGAACACGAACGCGTTGATCGCCCAGGCGCACGCCCCGGATGTTCCCGCGGAGCGTTTCACGGCCATGACCAGGTTGGATCACAACCGTGCGTTGGCCCAGCTGGCCGCGAAGCTGGGTGTCGGGGTCGACGAGATCCGCCGGTTGGCGATCTGGGGCAACCACTCCGCCACGCAGTATCCGAATCTTTTCCACGCCGAGGTCGGTGGCAAGACCGCTGCCGAGCTGGTCGAGCGGGAGTGGCTGCGGGACGAGTTCATCCCGACCGTGGCCCAGCGCGGGGCGGCCATCATCGAGGCCCGGGGGGCTTCTTCGGCGGCGTCGGCGGCGAACGCGGCCATCGATCACGTCTACACCTGGGTCAACGGTACGGCCGAGGACGACTGGACCTCGGCCGGTGTGGTCTCGGACGGTTCCTACGGGGTGCCCGAGGGGCTGATCTCGTCGTTCCCCGTGCGGGCGCGGGACGGGCGTTACGAGATCGTGCGGGGGCTGGAGATCGACGAGTTCTCGCGGGAGCGGATCGACGCTTCGGTGCGGGAGCTGGTCGACGAGCGTGAGACCGTGCGTTCTCTGGGGCTGGTCTGAGCCGGTGACTCGTTCGTGCGGGGTGGGGCCGTTTGGTGCGGTCCCACCCCGTTGTCGTGTGGGGGCTTCGACTGTGGGTGGTTGTTCGTGGGGGGTGTGGGGTTTGGCAGGATCGACGGGTGCGCTTCTACGCCGATCTGCACATTCATTCCAAGTACTCCCGTGCGTGCAGCAAGGACTGTGACATCGAGCATCTCGCCTGGTGGGCCCGGCGTAAGGGGATCACCGTGGTGGGAACGGGGGATTTCACGCATCCGGCCTGGCGTGCGCATCTGCGTGAGGTTCTCGAGCCGGCCGAGCCGGGTTTGTTGCGGTTGCGTCCGGAGTACGAACGGGCGCTGGAGCGTACGTTGCCGGCGAGTTGTCGTGCTCCGGTGCGGTTCATGTTGTCGGTGGAGATCGCCACCATCTACAAGTACGGTGACTACACCCGTAAGGTGCATCATCTGTGCTATGTGCCGGATTTCGAGGCCGCCGAGGAGTTCAGTCGTAGGCTCGGTGCCATCGGCAATCTCGGTTCCGACGGGCGTCCGATCCTGGGGTTGGATTCGCGTGACCTGTTGGAGGTCACGTTGGAGTCCGGTGAGGGTTCCTATCTCGTTCCGGCCCACATCTGGACGCCCTGGTTCGCGGTGTTGGGGTCCAAGGCCGGCTTCGACTCCGTGCAGGAGTGCTATCGGGATCTGGCCGGACACGTGTTCGCGTTGGAGACGGGGTTGTCCAGTGACCCCGAGATGAACTGGCGTCTGTCCGGTTTGGATGGTTATACGCTGGTGAGTCATTCCGACGCGCATTCGCCTCCGATGCTGGCGCGGGAGGCGACGGTGTTCGACACCGAGTTGGACTACTTCGCCATGCGGCGTGCGCTGGAGACCGGCGACGGTGTCGAGGGCACTGTGGAGTTCTTCCCCGAGGAGGGGAAGTACCACCTGGACGGCCATCGCAAGTGCGGGGTGCGGTTCGATCCGCGGGACACGCGTGCGCACGGCAAGCGTTGCCCCGAGTGCGGGAAGCCGTTGACGGTGGGGGTGCTCAACCGGGTGGACGCGTTGGCCGATCGGCAGGTGGGAGTGCGTCCCGCCGGCGCCGCCGGTTTCCGGAATCTGATTCCGCTTCCGGAGATCGTCGGCGAGCTCCGTGGGGTGGGCCCGAAGAGTAAGAAGGTGTTCGGCGAGATCAGCGAGCTGACCGCCAGGCACGGTCCCGAGCTGTCGATCCTGGAGGACGTGCCGGTGGAGTCGTTGCGGGGCGAGGACCCTCTGCTGGCCGAGGCGGTGCAGCGGCTGCGGAGCGGCGCGGTGCATCGACAGGCCGGTTTCGACGGTGAGTACGGCACGATCCGCGTTTTCGAACCCGGTGAGTTGTCGCGGATGCGTTCCGGCGGTGCGGTGTCGTTATTCGACGACGCGGTGCTGTCGGCGATGTCGACGCAGGCCCAGCAACGGAGTGTGGCCCCGAAGCGTGCGGAGTCGATGCCGGAGTCGGATGCGGAGCTCGGGGTGTCCTGTCGGGAGGGGGTTTCCGCTGCCGAGTCGCGGGAGGAGCCCGCCGAGGCCGGTGTGGAGGGGGTGCTTGCCGGACTCGACTCCGAGCAGCGTGCCGCGGCCGGGGCGGGGCCCGGACCGTTGATGATCGTTGCCGGTCCGGGGACGGGTAAGACGCGGACGGTCACACACCGCATCGCGCATCTGGTTCGGGAGCGGGGGGTGCCGGCGCGGGAGTGCCTGGCGATCACGTTCACGCGGCGTGCCGCGGTGGAGATGGGGCAGCGGATCGAGGCGTTGGTCGGCGCTGACGGGCACGGGGTGACCGTGGCCACGTTCCATTCGCTGGGTATGGAGCTGGTGCGGGACAATCACGAGGCTTTGGGGCTGCCGAGCGATTTCGGTGTGGCTGATGTCGCCCGCAGGAACGGGATACTGGCTCGGTTGACCGGTGACGAGCGTGGCGCCTCTCGGACGGCCTCCGAGATCTCCCGCGCTCGTCGTGGTGGTGAGGTCTCCGAGGAGACGCGGCGGCTGGTGCCGCGTTACCTGGAGGCGTTGCGGGCCGAGGGGTTGGTCGACTTCGACGATCTGCTGGTGCTGCCGGTGGAGTTGTTGGAGGGCGACGCCGAGCTGACCTCGTGGTATCGGCAGCGGTACCGGTGGATCACCGTGGACGAGTACCAGGACGTCGACGAGGTGCAGTACCGGTTGCTGCGGCTGTTGGCTCCGGAGGGGGCGAACCTGACCGTGATCGGTGACCCCGATCAGGCCATCTACGGATTCCGTGGGGCTGACGTGGGGTTTTTCCTGCGGTTCGAGCGGGACTATCCGCAAGCTCCCGTGGTGGAGCTGACGCGGAACTACCGCAGTGGACGCCACATCGTGGAGGGGGCGGTGCGGGCCGTGCGGCCGGGCAGTCTGGTGGCCGACCGGACGTTGCGTCCGGTGGCGGACGTGCGGGCCCATCCGGTCGTGGTGCACCAGGCCGCGGACGAGCACGCCGAGGCCGGTTTCGTGGCTCGTACCATCGACGAGCTTCTGGGGGGTTCGTCCTTCCATTCGTTGGACAGCGGGCGTACCGAGGGGCACGAGACGGGGTCGGTGGGTTTCGGGGACATCGCCGTGGTGTACCGCACCGACGCGCAGTCGCACGTGCTGCGTGAGGAGTTGGTTCGGCAGGGGTTTCCGGTGCAGAAACGCAGTCACGACCCGTTGTCGGCGCGGGCCGGGGTGGAGTCGCTGGTGGCCGAGCTGGGGCGTGTCTCGGAGGACGAGGGCTCGGTGGTGCGACGGCTGCGTGGGGCGGCCGAGCGGTTGGCCGCGCGTGTTCCCGACGAGGCGGAGACCGTGCACGCCGCCGTGGAGTTGTTGCGTCCGTTGGCGACCGGCTTCGGTGCGGATGTCGAGGGGTTCCGGCGGGAGGTGCTGCTGGGGGCCGAGGTGGACACCCTGGATCCCCGTGCCGATGCGGTCTCGTTGCTCACGCTGCACGCGGCCAAGGGGCTGGAGTATCCGGTGGTGTTTCTGGTGGGGTGCGAGGACGGTCTGGTGCCGTTGCGGTGGCCGGGTCAGTGGGAGGAGGACGACACCGAGGAGCGGAGGCTGTTCTTCGTGGGGATGACGCGGGCGCGGCAGCGGCTGTACGTGACCGGGGCTGCGCGGCGTGGTTCCTCCGAGCGGCGTGAGCTGTCGCCGTTTCTGTCCGAGTTGGGGGACGTGGCGGTGCGCAGCAGTGAGCGGCGGGATCGGCGCAGGCGGCAGCGGCAGTTGACGCTGTTGTGAGTCGAGTGCGTGGGGGCCGCCGCTCCCCTGCCCTGTCCTGGTTCTGCCCGGTGTTGGGGTCACTCCTGGGGGTCGTGGATGATTCCGGCCATGGTGTAGGCGGGGCTGTTGTTGAGGTTGTCGTCCACCCGTAGGTACAGGCGGGTGGTACGGGGGTCGGCGTGGTCGAGGTAGGTCTGCACTTCGGCCAGGGAGCGGCGTTTGCCGAGTGAGGTGGCCACGCTGTGGCGGGTGGAGTGGGGAACGAGTCGTTCCGGGTTGGTGATGCCGGCGGCTTCGGCGGTGCGGCGCAGCATGGTGGCGAGGTAGCTGTGGGACAGGGGACGTCCTCCCGGTTTGCCGCGGTAGGGGGTTCCGGCGAACAGGGGCCCGGTCAGTTGGGTGGGGTCGAGTCCCTGGCGTTGGGCGCGGAGTCGTAGGTAGTTGTCCAGCATGACCGCCGCGTAGGGGACGAGGGGTTTGGCCGAGTGTCCGCCGCCTTTGGTGCGGTAGTGCAGTAGACGGTGTCCGCCGCGGGTGCCGAGGTCGTCGGGCAGGCGCGCGTGGCGGACCGCGCCGGAGCGCACGCCGGTGGTGACCAGTACGCGCAGGATGGCGGCGTCGCGGACGGCGGTTTCCAGGTTCGCTGTGGGGGCGTTCTCGGCGCGGCGGGTGGCTTCGGCCAGCAGCGCGTTGAGTTCCTCGTCGGAGAGCCAGGCGGTGTCCGATCCGTTGGTGCGGTGGCCGTGTCGGGGGCGTTTGACCCGGGCGGCGGGGTCGTGGTCGGTGGCCTGGTTGTCGATGAGGTAGCCGTACCAGCTGCTGAGTCCGGCCAGGCGGCTGCGGACGGTGGAGGGGCCGACGTCCAGTCCGGATATCCAGTGGTCCACATCGGCGCGGCGTGCCTGGAGGGGGTCGATGTTCTCACGGAGGCAGAAGTGCAGCCAGCGGGCGACGGCGTGGGTGTAGGAGCGGGCGGTGTGGGGGTGGCGTCCGTCCCGTTCGGCGTGTTCGACCAGTTCGCGGGCCCACATCTCGGTGAGGGCGCGGAGGTTGTAGCGCTGTCCGGTGGGCGGCAGGGTTTCGTGGACGGCGGCGGGCAGTTCGGCGGAGATGGCCGTCTCGGCGGGGTGCGCGGGTGCGGCGGTGGGGTGGCTGGGTGTCTGGGGGGTGAGGTGACAATCCATGGTTTCTCCGATGGTTTCGGGTGTGGGTGGCTGACTAGGTTCCTCGGTGAGGATCGCACCGGTGCGGTGCCGTTCGGCGGTGGCCGCCGGGTGCGTCGATCGCGAGGAGGTTGGCGGTGCGCACACCTACGGGCGCGGGTGACTCGGATGCGGCGGTCGGGATTGTCGGTACCGGTTCGTATCTTCCCCGGCGTGTGGTCACCAACGAGGAGGTGGGAGCCGCGGCCGGGGTCTCGGCTGAGTGGATCGAACGCAAGACCGCCATCCGGAGTCGGTGTTGGGTCGAGCCGGGTCAGGCCACCTCCGACATGGCTCTGGAGGCGGCTCGGGCGGCGGTGGCCGATGCCGGTATCGGGGTTTCGGAGGTGTCGCTGGTCGTGGTGGCGACGTCGACTCCCGACTCGCCGCAGCCTCCCACCGCCTGTGCGGTCGCCGCGGAGCTGGGTGTGGTGCCGGGGACTCCCGCGTTCGACGTCAACGCCGTGTGCAGTGGTTTCGTGTTCGCTTTGGTCGCCGCGGAGCGCATGATCCGGGCGGGGTCGGGGTATGCGGTGGTCGTCGGTGCGGACACGTATTCGCCGATCCTGGATCCCACCGACCGGCGGACGGCGGTGTTGTTCGGGGACGGCGCGGGGGCGGTGGTGATGGGAGCGAGCGCGGGACGGGGGGTGTTCGCCAGTCGGTTGGCGAGTTTCGGTGAACAGCGTGAGCTCATCCGGGTTCCCGCCGGTGGGTCGCGGATTCCGCCGTCGGTGGAGTCGTTGGAGGCGGGGTCGCACTGTTTCACCATGGACGGAGGGGCCGTGCGTGCCTTCGTGGCGGAGCGGGTGGCTCCGGCTGTCCGGTCTTTCGTGTCGGAGTGGTTTCCGCGGGGAGCGCGGGGGACGCATTTCGTTCCGCATCAGGCGAACGGCCGGCTGCTCGAGGAGTTGGCGGAGAAGGTCGGTGTCGGTTCCGAGCGGATGCACACCACGGTGCGGCGGTGCGGTAACACCGGGGCCGCCTCCGTTCCCCTCACTTTGGACGCCAGCGCCCGCCAGGGCGGGTTCGAGGGGGTGGAGACCGTGTTGCTCGCCGGTTTCGGGGGCGGCATGTCCCTCGGGCTGGTGTTGGTGGACTGGAGTGTCGGTGGGAGGTGACGGATTCCGTGCCTCGTAGCTGGTGGTGTGTGTCTCGAGTGTCGATCCTGTGGGGGGATGTCAGCCAAGGACGTCCGTGTAGGCGGTTCGAAGGTAGTGTGTTATGGATGATGTGAGAGTCCTCGCCGTGTCGGGCAGCCTGCGGGCGGGTTCGTACAACACGGCGTTGGCCGCGGCGGCCCAGAAGTTCGCTCCGGCGGGGGTGTCGATCGAGCTGTACGAGAGTCTGGGCGGGATTCCGCTGTTCAACGAGGACCTCGAACGGGACGGGCTGCCTTCGTCCGTGCTCGATCTGCGTCGGCGTGTGCTGGAGGCCGACGGTTTGCTGATCGTGACCCCGGAGTACAACGCCTCGATTCCGGGGGTGTTGAAGAACGCGTTGGACTGGATGACCCGTCCTCCGGGGGATTCGGCGCTGGTGGACAAGCCGATCGCCGTTGCCGGGGCCTCGCCGAGCAACTTCGGCTCGGTGCGGGCCCAGCTCGCGTTGCGGCAGATGTTTCTGGGGACGACCTCGGAGGTCGTCGCCACGCCCGAGGTCATGGTGCCGCGGGCGTTCGAGTGTTTCGACGAGGCGGGTAATCTCACCGACGAGACCGCGATCTCGTTGCTGCGGGAGCTTCTGGCAACGTTGCGGGACCGGATCACGCGGCTGGCGGCGTGATCGCGGTGACGTGGTGATCGGGGCGGGGCCGGTTTCTCTCCGGCCCGCCCCGTTTCTTTCTCCTCTCCCCTCCCCCGCTGGTGCTCGGATATTTTTCCGTTCCGGACCGTTCTTTTCGTGGCGTTCGACGAACGTGACTGACCATTTTTCCGTTCGTTGTGTCGGCGTGTTTCTGTTCCGCAGAATTTTGGCATGACGACAAAGGAAACGAACGAGGACTTCCTGTTTCGTGTCGAGACCTCCGACTTCGTCGCCGTGGATCCGGAGGTCGCCTATGCGGTGTTCAGTGACCTGCCCCGCAGCCACCAGTGGAGTGAGGAGTGCACCGGCGGTGAGTGGGTCTCGGGCGATCCGGCCACGGTGGGGGCGGTTTTCCGTGGTCACAACTACCGTCGTGAGGACGTGGTCTCCTGGGCTCCCGTGGTCCGGGGGCGCTGGAGCACCGAGGCCGAGGTGGTCGAGGCCCGTAGTGGGCGGATGTTCGCCTGGGCCATGCGGGACAGCCTCGGACGGCGCCAGGACAGCGTCTGGGAGTTCAGCGTGGATCCCGTGGAGGGTGGTTCGGTGCTGACACACCGTTTCCGCATGGGACGTCCCACCGAAGGAATCGGCAAGATCACCTCGGAGATGGACGCCGAGGAGAGGCGGCGGTTCTTCGTGGAGTGGGGCGAGAAACTCGAGTCGGACATGGCCGCCACGGTGGCGCGCCTGAAGGACGTCATCGAAAACGGGAACTGAAAAAAGAACGTCTCGAGGTGCGACATGTTGTTACAACGCATCGGAAACCGCGGTATCGAACTCGGTACGCTTTTCGAACGGGCGGCGGCGCGGCACCCGGCCAACACGGTGGTGCTGGACCACGAGCTGGACATCTCCCCGCATCGGGGACGGAGCATGACACTGCCTGATGTGGCCGATGTGGTGGATGATTTCGCCGCGCGATTATGGGCGGCCGGGGTGCGCCCGCACGACCACGTGGTCGTCCACAAGGGCGACGGCTTCGACATCACCCTGCTGGCCTGCTCGGTGGCCCGGGTCGGGGCGGTGCCGGTTCTGCTGTCCCCCCAGCTCGACGGGGACACGGTCCTCGAACTGTTGCGGCGGGTGGGGCGTCCCTACCTGGTCACCGACGCGGCCAAGCTCGCCGAGTCGTTGCCGGAGGAGGTGTTCGCCGTGGCCGCGACCGTGTTGCTCACCTCCGGCAGTCACGAGCGGGCCACCGAGTTGCGGACGCTTTCCGGTGCTCCGCGGGTGCGGCCGGTGACCGCGGCCCCTCAGCATCCGACGCTGATCACCCACACCTCCGGCACCACCGGAACGCCGAAGCTGGCGGTGCACACCGGCCGGAGTCTGCAGGCACGGTACCGGCCACAGGCACTGGCCACGGCGTTGATGCGCCGCCGGGAGACGGTGGCGATGCACGTGTCCTTCGTGCACTCGCGTCTGTTCACCGCCTTGGCCATCTCGCTGTTGCGGGGTTTTCCCGTGGCGGTGTTGGTCGACTCCGAGCCCGAGCGGGTCGCCGAGCTGTTCTCCCGCCTGCGTCCGGGGATTCTGGAGGCTCACCCGAACTCCTACATGCGGTGGGAGTCCCTGGCCGAGGACCGGCGGGAACCGTTGGTGAACGTGAAGTTCTTCAGCAGCACCTTCGACGCGTTGCATCCACGGACGGTGCGGACGCTGTTGGGGGCCTCGCGACGGTGGTTCGCCCGGTTCGGGCAGATCTACGGGCAGAGCGAAGTGGGACCGGTGGTGTTGCGTGCCCACGGCAGGAAGCACGGTCAGGGATCCGACGGGCGGTGTGTGGGGGTGCCCGTGCCGGGGATGACCGGTGTGCGGGTGGTCAGTCGGGACGGGGCGAAACCCAGCCGCCACTCCCCCGGCTACATCGAGGTGCGCAGCGACGGCCGGATCCGTACCTACCTGGGAGAACACCAGCGTTTCACCGCCCAGACCGACGGGCCGTGGTGGCGTATGGGTGATCTCGGCTACCGCACCCGATGGGGGTGTCTGCATCTGCTGGACCGGGAGGTGGACGAGATCCCCGGTTTCGGGAGCACCCTGTCGGTGGAGGACAGTCTGTTCTCCCGACTGGACGAACTCACCGAGGTGATCGTCATCCCCTCCTCGGACGGTCCACCCACGCCGGTGGTGTGCACCAGGGACGATCGACCGTTGGACCGGCAGGCCTGGCAGAAGGCGGTGGCCGACCTGCCCCGCATGGCCGAGCCCGTGCAGTGGCGTCAGGCGGAGCTGCCGCAGACGGCGACGACCAAGATCAAACGACTCGAACTGGCACAGCTGGTCGACGCGGCCGGGTCCGGCCGGTGAGTCGGGAGGGAACCCAGATGGCCACAGTCATCATCGCCGGCGGCGGTATCGGTGGGCTCGCCGCCGCGCTGAGCGTACACCGGCAGGGTCACCGTGTGGTGGTCTGCGAGCGCAACGCGGAGTTCGCCGAGCTCGGGGCCGGTATCCAGCTGGCCCCGAACGGGATTCACGCCCTGGAGCGGCTGGGGGTGGGCCAGGGACTGGCCCACACCGCGGTGCACATCGACGAACTGCGGTTCATGGACGGAGTCACCGGCGCGCACGTGACCAGTATGCCGTTGGACGAGCGCTATCGGGCCAGGTTCGGCAACCCCTATGTGGTCGTGCACCGCGGTGAGCTGTACCGGCTGTTGGTGCGGGCCTGTCAGCGGTCGGGAGGTATCGAGCTGCGTCCTTCCTGTCCCGTGGTCGGCTACGAGCAGGACGAGCGGGGGGTCAGCGCGCTGCTGGCCGGGGGCGAGCGGGTGTCCGGGGACGCGTTGGTCGGTGCCGACGGTCTTCATTCGGCGGTGCGTGACCAGCTCGTCGGGGACGGACAGCCACGCAACTCCGGGATCACGGTCTACCGCACCATCGTTCCGATGGAGGAAGTGCCTCCGGATTTGAGGTGGCGTTCGGTGACGTGGTGGGCGGGGCCGGGATGTCACTTCGTGCACTACCCCATCGCCGGCGGCGAGTACCTTAATCTGGCCCCCAGCAGCGACAACGGCGCCCCCGAGCCGTTCTCCGGTGTTCCCACCTCCCGACAGGTGGTCCGGCGGGAGTTCGCCGCGCTCGGGGACACCGCCCAGCGGCTGCTGGAGCTGGGGCGGGATTGGAAGTCCTGGGTGCTGGTCGACCGGGATCCGGTGGACGTGTGGACCGAGGGTCGGGTCGTGTTGCTGGGCGATGCCGCTCATCCGATGCTGCACTATGCCGCCCAGGGAGCCTGCATGGCCGTGGAGGACGCCGTGGTGCTCGGTGAGTCCCTGCGGGACTGTGCGCCGGTCGAGTTCGGACGGCGTTTCGCCCGTTACAACGCGCTGCGCCGACAGCGGTGTGCTGCGGTGCAGCGGTTGGCTCGTGACAGCACCCGGTTGTGGCATCCCGCCGGGGCCGCGGCCACGGCCCGCAACGAGGCGCTGGCCGCGATGTCGGCCACGGAGCTGCATGACTACGTGGCCTGGATGCACGGGGCTCGGCAGTTCGCCGCGGCCGAACCGGAGGTGGTCGTGTGAGCGCGTGGGAGTGTGCCCGCCGTGAGGGCGGGCGTGGTGTCGTGACTGTGGGCGCGTGCTGCACCCACACGTTGGCCGGGGTTCTGGAGTGTTCGCGGCAGCGGTGCGTCCGGGAGGACGAACCGGCCGGCATCCACACTCTGGCCGGTGGGCTGGATCCGGAGGAGCCGTGGAGTGACGATGGGCACTGAGCACGGCAGCGACGTCTCTGGTGTGGACACGCACTGTCCCTACTGTGCTCTGCAGTGCGGCACCAGGATGTGGGACACCGGTGGTGGGGTCTCGGTGCGGCCGCGTGACTTTCCCGTGAACCGCGGGGGTCTGTGTCGCAAGGGGTGGACGGCGCCGGAGGTGCTGCGGGCCGGTGACCGGCTGCGGCAACCGTGGGTACGCAACACGCGGGGTGTGTTGGCCCGATCCGACTGGGACAGCGCCCTGGACCGGGTCGGGAAGGAACTGCGGCGCATCATGGCCGCTCACGGACCGGACGCCGTCGGCGTGTTCGGCGGAGGAGGCCTGACCAACGAGAAAGCCTATCTGCTCGGCAAGTTCGCCCGGCTGGCTCTGGGAACACGACAGATCGACTACAACGGCCGCTTCTGCATGGCCGCCGCCGCCACGGCGGGCAAGGCCGCCTTCGGACTGGACCGGGGACTACCGTTTCCGGTCACCGACCTGGCCCAAGCCGAAGTGATTCTACTGGCCGGAGCCAACCCAGCCGAAACAATGCCCCCACTGATGCGGCACCTCGAGGATCCCGAGCTGATCGTGATCGACCCGCGTCGCACGGCCACCGCGCGGCGGGCCCGGCTGCACCTGCAGCCGGTTCCCGGCACCGATCTGACCCTGGCGTTGGGGATGCTGCACGTGGTGGTCACCGAGGGGTGGCTTGAGGAGCGTTACGTGCGGGAACGCACGGTCGGTTTCCGGCAGGTGTACCGCAGCGTGGTGCACTGGCCGCCGGAACGGGTCGAACGGGTCACGGGGGTGTCCGCGGCGGAGCAGCGGGAGGCCGTGGGGCTGTTGGCCCGGGCCGAGCGGTCCTATGTGCTGACCGGTCGGGGGGCCGAGCAGCACAGTGGGGGTACCGACACGGTGGCGGCCTTCATCGATCTGGCGCTGGCGTTGGGACTGCCCGGCACACCGGGCAACGGGTACGGATGCCTGACCGGGCAGGGCAACGGCCAGGGCGGCCGGGAACACGGGCAGAAAGCCGACCAGCTTCCGGGCTACCGCTCCATCACCGACCCGCACGCCCGCGCCGAGGTGGCCAAGGTATGGGGAATCGCCCCAGAGGAACTGCCCGGGCCCGGAAGCAGTGCCTACGAGCTGCTGGACGGGCTGGGAACCAGCGGGGGCGCGCGGGCGTTGCTGGTGTTCGGATCGAATCCGGTGGTGTCCGCGCCGCGTTCGGCGCATGTCGAGCGGCGGCTGGAGGCGTTGGACCTGCTGGTGGTGGCCGATTTCGTGCCCTCGGAGACGGCGGAGATGGCCGATGTCGTGCTTCCGGTGACCCAGTGGGCCGAGGAGGAGGGCACCATGACCAACCTGGAGGGCAGGGTGCTTCGACGACGCGAGGTGCTGCCCCCTCCGGGAGAGGCCAGGTCGGATCTGGAGGTGCTGCACGGACTGGCCGTACGACTCGGCCAGGACCCGGCACGTTTCCCGACCCACGCCCCGAGCGTCTTCGACGAGCTGGCCCGGGCCTCGGCCGGGGGCCCCGCCGACTACTCCGGCATCACCTACCAGCGGCTCGACGCCGGTGAGCAGTTGCACTGGCCGTGTCCGGAGACCGACCGGTCTCCGCATCCGGGCACGCGGAGGCTGTTTCTGGACGCTTTCGCCCACGAGGACGGCAAGGCGCGTTTCGTCGTGGTCGAACCCCGTGGGCCGGGTGAGACCGCCGAGTCGGCGGAGATGCTGTGGGCCACCACCGGGCGGGAGGCGGCGCACTACCAGTCGGGGGCGCAGACCCGTCGGGTGGACGAACTCGTCGAGACCTCTCCCGAGGGGACGGTGAGTGTGCATCCGGACACCGCACGGCGTCATGGGCTGGTCGAGGGCGGCAGGGCTCGGGTTTCCTCGGCGCGCGGCAGTGTGTCCCTGCGGGTGCGGCTGGACTCCGGGATGCGTCCGGACACCGTTTTTCTGCCGTTTCACCATGCCGGCGCCGCCCGGGCGAACCTGATCACCAATCCGGTGTTGGATCCGCGCAGTCGGATGCCCGAGTTCAAGGTGGCCGCGGTGTGGGTCGAGCCCCTCGTCGAGGAGGCTGGGTAGATGCGTGTGCTCGTGGTGGGCAACGGCCCGGTCGCCCACCGGTTCGTCGGGGCGCTGTCCGCGCGCGGCCACACCGACATCACGGTGTTGGGGTCCTCCCGGGGACGCAACCGCGCACTCGTTCCGGAGGTGCTGGCGGGGAAGCTGTCCTGGTCGGACACGGTGTTGCCTCCCTGGCCCGAGGGGGTGCGGGTCCGTGCCGGGGTGTCGGTGGTCGAGGTGGACCGGCGACGTCGCCTGGTGCGGACCGACTGTGGGCGGGTGCACCGTTACGACGTGCTGGTGCTGGCCACCGGGATGCGGCACGACCTCACGACGGTGGGGGGAGGTGTCCCCTCTGCCCTGCTCGCCGGATTCGCCGGTGGGCAGCGGGAACGGTCCGTGCCGGCGGTGGTGCTGGGGGGTGGAGTCGACGGGGTTCGGGCGGCTGTGGCGCTGTGCTCCTCCGGGCGGAGGGTGAACCTGGTGTACCGGCAGCACCTGCCGATGGCGGGCCGGATCGGTGACGGCGGGGGGCGGCATCTGGAGTCGGTGCTGCGGGAGCGTGGTGTCGAGCTGTGGCCCCACCGTGAGGCCGTCGGTGGGGACGGGCGGACGGTGGTGTTGGACGACGGCGAACGGATCGACGGTGTCGGGTTGTCGTGCGCACCCCCGGTGCCGAACACGGCGCTGGCCCGGGCCGCCGGGCTGCGGGTGGGAACCGGTGTGGTGGTCGACGATCGGCTGCGCACCAGCGACCCGTGTGTGTACGCGATCGGTGGCTGTGCCGAGCATGTCGGGTGTGCCGTCGGGGATCCCGTGGCCGGTCGGCGGCAGGCTGCCACGTTGGCCGCGTGGCTGTCCGGTTCCGAGCGGAGTTATCGGGGCACGCCGCGGGTGAGTCGGATCAGCACCGGCGGGGTCGACCTCACCGTGCTGGGCCCGGACGCGGAGGGGGTCTCCGGGGAGGTGGAGACGGTGTTCTACCGCGACGCCGCGCGGGGGCGCTACGCGGAGCTGGTGCTGCGTGACGAGCGTCTGGTGCGGGCCACCATGCTGGGGCTGCCCCGCGGAAGTGCCGCGGTGACTCAGCTGTTCGACGGGGACAGGCCGGTTCCCCGGGAGAGGTTGGCGCTGCTGCTGGGGGTGCCGGCGCGTGGGGACGGGGCGGTGGATGCGCACGGCGACAACGTGGTGTGTGACTGCAACGGGGTCACCGAAGGCCAGTTGGAACTGGCGTGGTTGGAGGGAGCCCGGGATGTGACCGCTCTGGCCAGCAGGACCCGCGCCGGCACGGGGTGTGGGGGGTGTGCCGACGAGGTCCGGCGGCTGTGTGCCCTGTTCACCGCTCCGGAGGAGTCAGTATGGTCCGTGAACTCGTCGTGATCGGCTACGGCATGGTCGGCCATCATCTGGTGTCGACGCTGCGTGCGCGGGATGACGGTGACACCTGGAGGGTCACCGTGCTCGGTGAGGAGCCCTGCCACGCCTACGACCGGGTGGGTCTGTCCGAGTATCTGCGGGGGCGTGATGCCAGCCGGTTGGCCTTGGGGGACGGTTTCGTCACCGACCCGATGGTGCGAACCAGGACGGGCACCGCGGCGGTCGCGGTCGACCGGAGTGCTCGCACGGTGACAACCGCTTCGGGAGAGACGCTGGGTTATGACGCCTTGGTGCTGGCCACCGGCTCCCGGCCGGTGGTTCCTCCGGTGGAGGGGATGGATCTTCCCGGGTGTTTCACCTACCGCACGATCGAGGATCTGGAACGTATCCACGCCGCCGCGAGGGCGGGAGCCCGATCCGGGGTGGTCGTCGGTGGGGGTCTGCTCGGTTTGGAGGCGGCCAACGCGTTGCGTGTGCTGGGGATGCGTACCCATGTGGTCGAGGTGGCCGAGCATCTGATGCCGGTGCAGGTCGACAGCGGCGGCGGTGGGCTGCTGAACCGGCTCGTCGGGGAGTTGGGAGTGCGGGTGCACTGCGGCGACGCCGTCCGCACGGTCGACGGGCACGAGCGGGTCTCGGCGGTGTCCCTGCGGGACGGGACGGTGGTGGGTACCGACATGGTGGTGCTCGCCGCGGGCATCCGCCCCCGGGGTGAGCTGGCCACGGCGGCGGGACTGGAGGTGGACGACGGCGGCGGGGTGCTGGTGGACGATCACTGCCGCACCGGCGACCGGCGTGTCTGGGCGGTCGGTGAGTGCGCCTCCGTGGAGGGACGACGGTACGGGCTGCTCGCCCCGGGACGTGCCATGGCCGAGTTGGTCGTCGACCAGCTTCTGCGGCGTCCGTTCGTTGCGTTCACGGGAGCCGACACGGCCACCAAACTCAAACTTCTCGGGGTTGACGTGGCCAGTTTCGGCGACAGCCACGCCGAGTCGGACGGGGCGGTCGAGCTGGCCCGGGACACCGGGGACACCTATGCCAAGCTGGTGCTCGACTCCGAGGCCGAGAGGGTGCTCGGTGGTGTGTTCGTCGGGGACACCGCGCCCTACGGGAGGCTGCGTGCGCTGCTCGGCCGTGAACTGCCTTCCTCGCCCGAGCACTTGTTGCGGTGACCGCTCGCCTCCCCTGCCGGTGTCGGCACGTGCCGCGCGAGCATGGCGGGGGAAGCCCCACCGTAGTGAGTCCGGGGCTTCCTCACGGCGTGGGG
Source organism: Actinopolyspora mortivallis DSM 44261 (assembly GCF_000384035.1). Taxonomy (GTDB): domain Bacteria; phylum Actinomycetota; class Actinomycetes; order Mycobacteriales; family Pseudonocardiaceae; genus Actinopolyspora; species Actinopolyspora mortivallis. Next base: position 1,924,645 of record NZ_KB913024.1, on the reverse strand, counting down.
GCCGCCCGGAGGGTGGCAGTTGAAGGAGAAGCAACGCGGCTGTCCCTTCCGAGCCGGTCGGCCTCGCCGCACGTCTGCCCCGCCCGGTGGGTGGCCCGCCGGGGTGCCTCGGGGGCAACGGTCACGGCAGCCCGATGCGCTGCGACAGCAGCGCGAACTGGATCTCTCTGGCCGGGGCGGGGTCTCGCCAGGTGGGGCCGAGCAGTTCGTCGATCCGGTCCAGCCTGCGCGCCAGCGTGGTGGGATGCACCCCCAGGGTTCGTGCCGTGTGCTCCGGGTCCCGGTGGCAGGTGAGGAAGGTTTCCAGCGTCCGGGTCAGTTCGGCCCAGCGCAGCTGATCGTACTCGAGCACCGGCCCGATGACGTCCTCGACGAGATGGTCCATGGTCGTTTCCGCCTTTTCCGCCGTCCCGGTTCAGTCGCTCAGCACACGGCCGATGTTCTCACGCAGCCGGCGCCACCGCCGCCGGTCCTGCGTGGACAGTTCCGCGGTGACGGCCTCGGCGACCGTGGAGTGTTCCACTCCGGTCTCTTCCAGGGTCTCCAGCAGGTGTTCGGCCTCGCGGTGGGTGTTGGTCACCGTGTCCCCCCGCGGGTGGCCGTGGTGGGTCAGCGCTTCGAGGGTGTGTCGGGACAGGGTGCTGATGGCTCCCCACACGACCAGCTCCTCGACGTAGTGGGTCCGGGATCTCGGAGGTGACGGTGCGGGCCCGGGTGGGGGCCCCAGGCCGGTCCAGCGGATCCGGGGTGCTCGGGCGCCGTCGTGGACGAGCAGACGCCACCTGTTCTCGGTGAGGCGTTCCTCGTAGCGGCGGAACACCAGACGGGCCCCGGCCAGGGCCGCCGTGTCGCACGGCACCGGTGGGGTTCGTGGGCAGGCGCTGCGCAGGCCGGTGACCATTGGGGTGATCGGAACCGAGATGACCGCCAGGATCGCCGAGAGGTCCCGTCCGGCGTGCCGGGCGCGTTCCAAGCCCGTGAAGTGGGCCTGTGCCACGGCGTCGTAGCGTTCCACGGTCAGCACCGGGCCGAAGTCCACACCGATGCCGCGGGAGAGCAGCTCCACCGAGGCGTGCAGTCCCGCCTCGGTGCTCGGCACTCCGATCAGGAGGTTCGGCCGGTTCACCGAGTCCCACAGGGCGAGGGCCGTGTCGAGTGTGTCCACGGTCAGGTCGGGGTCCGGATGCAGGGTGACCCATCCGTCCCGTCCCTCGGTGTGTTCGTGCACGGGGGCCAGCAGGGCCGTGGCCGTGCGGGCGTCGGCGGCGAACAGCTCCCGGACCCCCTCACCGGCTGGGGCCGCACGGTGTCGCAGTTCGTACAGCCGGCCGTTGTGGAAACCGGCCTCCACGGCCCCGGCCAGCGCGCCGGGGCCGTGGGCCACACCGGTGATCTCGCCGGTGCGGACGCGGTTTCGTAGAGATCCGTCGATCAGATCGTGACGCCCGAATCCGGCCAGCCAGCGGGACACTCCTTCGTTGGCCAGCTGGAGCAGGGGCTGTGATCCACGCACGACGTCTCCTCTTCACGCGCGGGCGACTGCCTTCGTCCGCATCAGGAACTCCCCGAGGTAACTGTCGTGGGGAATGCCCGGGCGGATCCAGTGTGTGGGGTAGTCGCCGAGATAGACATTGCTCACAGTGGGCTCGGCGACCAGCTCGTCGACGAGCTGGTCGTCCCCGGTGATCGCGGTCAGCACCAGGCTCTCGCGCAGCGGGGCCGTGCCGTCCTGGCGGTTCCAGGGGGCCACCCACACGCAGGGGAAGGGCAGTTCGATGCCCGCCTGCGGGGCGTCGGCACGGTCGAGCTGGTGCACGGCCGGGCGTAGCACGGCGGTGCCGTCGTCGAGATGTTCGACGATCCCCTCACCGCCGAGCCAGGCCGTGCTTTCCCGTGCCTGGGCAGCCAGGTACTCCTGCATGGCCTGGGCGGTGGAGGGTGGGTGGGCCGACAGGATCGCCCTCTCGTCGTCGACGGGCAGACTCGGTATCGCCGCGAGCCGTTCGGCGAGAGCTTCGGCCAGGGGGGCCGGATCGCCCTCGACGAGCACGGCGGTGGCGTTGATGCAGGCCACCCCTCCCTGGTCGCTGATGGAGTCGACGATGGTGTCCAGGTGCTGCCGCCAGTCCGAGTCCGCGGTGACCAGGATCTTGGAGCGTCCCGGGCCCTGCGGCAGGATCGTGGTGTCCCCGCCGTACTTGCGGACCACGTCGTCTCCTCCGTAGACCATGCCCAGGTCGGCTCTGCGCAGGATCTCGTCGGCGGCGTCGTACTCGGTGGGCAGCAGCACGACCTGGTCGTTGCCGAAGCCGGCGGCCCGCAGCGCGGTCACCAGCCGGTGTGGGGTGAACGGTTCCCGCCGTGAAGGGCGGATCGCGACGCGGTAGCCCAGGGCCAGCGCCTCCAGCCACAGTGAGTGGGGGCCGGGGTGGTTGCCCGCGGCGTGTACGGCGAACACGTCGCCCCGGCGGGTCCAGATCGCCCGCCCACCGCGTGTGCGGGAGTCACGCCAGCTGCCGACCGCCCCCTGTGGGCGGGCCAGCGGGGCGGTGTCGGCCACGGAGGCGGCGGACTCCGCGATGGCGGCGGTGGCCTGCCGCACCACCGAGATCGGCACGCCCGAGGTGCGGGTGACGGTGTGTTCGTACTCGGAGAAGGACAGCCCTGCGATGGTCTCGTTGACGAAGATCTCCCCGGCTTTGGCCAGCGCCGCCAGACGTTCCTGTTCGGGCAGGCTGGTTGCCTTGTGCAGCGCGGCCATGGCACGGCTCACGTACACCTTGGGGACGATGCTGAGCTCGGCCGCGGTGCCGCCGGTGAGGTAGTCGACCCGGAGACGCTGTTTGGTGCGGTACTCCCCCGCGGGGCCGAGCGCGTCCAGGGTGATCGGTTCGGTGGGCATCAGTAGACTCCCTCGATGACGCCTTCGTTGTCGAACTGCTGCACCGGGGCGATGTCGGCGACCGAGTCGCTGTCGGTGCCCCGGGGCGGTTCGATCCGGGTGGCGAGGTCGCGTTCCAGGATGTTCGGCAGCAGCAGACTCTTGCTGACGTGACTCATCACCACCTGACCGCGTTCCCCGTAGCCCACCGGCTTGCCGGTGTCGGGGTCGATCACGCGGAAGCTCATGTACGGCGCGAAGGGGTCGTACACGCAGGGGTCCTCGTCGGACAGGCCGGGGCGTTCGCTGGCGTTGCCGAGGATCATGGTGCTGCCGAAGCCGCTGTAGAGGATCGTCCGCGGGAAGATCTCGGTGCGGTAGAGGTGTCGGGTGTCGGGATCCATCTGGGTTCCGGCCCAGTTGATGGCCCGGACCTTGTGGTTGACCAGGTCGACGAGCTCGTCGTCACGGGCCAGGCGTTCCAGCATGGGTGGGGTGATCATCAGTACCCCGATGTCCTGGGTGCGCAGGGCGTGTCTGACCTGGTCGACGATGTGTTCGGCGTAGGCGTCGGCCTCGGCGGCCCTGCCGTCGCCGATTAGCCTTTTGACCCAGCGGGAGTCGAGGTCGAGGGTGAAGGTGTGCCCACCGCGGTAGGCGGTCTGGTGTTTGATGACGTCGCCGATCATGTGGGGGCCGGTGGGGGTGACGCACAGCCAGTTCAGCCCGTGGGGTACCCCGTGGGCGTCGAGCTGGGCGCTGCTCCAGCCCAGCAGCCGGTCCAACCAGTCCCGTAGCAGCACGATCCTCTTCGGGGCCCCGGTGGTGCCGCCGCTCTCGTACACTCCGACGACGTCGGGGCGGTTGCCGTATCCGCGTGGGATCAGTTCTTCCACCCGCACGTCCCGCAGTTCCGAGGAGACGTCGGGAAACTTCGTCAGGTCCTCGGTGTCGCGTATTTCCGTGATCGGGTCGAAGTCGAGTTCGTCGAGTTTGCGTAACCAGAACGCAGACCCCGTCTCCGGGGAGAAGTGCCAGCGCATCGCGGCGGACAGGAACTCACCCGAGTCGGGAACGGTGTCGAAGGGAAGGTCCAGAACGGGCGGAGAAAGCGACATGGTTGTCCTCCGTGTGGCGTGACGGAAAATCTTTTTCGGGAAAGTCGACGAGATTGTTGTGGTCGTGGGGAGGCGGGACAGGATTCGATCGTTTCTTCCCAGTGGGGTGGGGGTCAATTTCGCGGAAAGGAATCTGTCACCACGGGGATGTGGAATTGTTGCCGCTCCCGCTGGGCGATTTTGTTCTTGTGTGGTGGTCAGTGGTGTGCGACGTCGCGTTCGGCCAGTTCCACGGCGGTGTGGGCCGCCGAGACCAGGGTGGCGTGTCGGTGCCATCCCGCGAACGAGCGCCCGACGAAGTCCCGGATGCCCATGTGTTCGATCCGGCGTACACCGTGCCGGGCCACCGCTTGGTCGAGACGGGACAGTCGCAGCAGCGCCGTCGGGTGGGCGGTGGTCATGTCGGTCAGCCACAGCTGTTCGGGCCAGTGCGCCCCGTTGCGGCCGAGTCCGAACAGCACGAACTCCCCGCCCGGTCGACCGCGCCGTGCCGAACCGGCCGGCTTCGGCAGTCGGACCCGTACCGTCGTGGCGAGTTCGACGGTCTCCGAGGTGTTCGGGCGCACGGGGGTGACCCGAGTGCGCTGGTTGCGGACCGACTGCAGGATCCGTGCCGCGTGGACCGGCTCCTCACTCCAGCCGGGCAGGGCGGGGTCGGCCGGGACGAGGCGGGTGTCCTCGTTGATGCGGGACATCTGGGGAACCCTGTCCCGGTGCAGCTTGCCGACGAGTTCGCCGGTGTCCATCCGGCGGGCGTCGACCACGAGGGGGCGTCCGGGCACGTGGTGCCGGGCCGGGGTGTCCCGGTAGGCCCGGACCACCGAGTCGGCCAGGGATCCGGCGACCGTGTCCGGGGGGATCGAGGCGCGGTTCCTCTTCGTGCTGTCCTCGATCCAGGAGCCCGGCAGATGCAGTCGCCAGTTCACCGGCGTGGCCGTGTCGGTGGCGACTCCCCAGATGCCGACGGCCTGCTGGGCGTTGAGTGCCTGACCGCGTTCGGAGCAGAACAGCCTGGTGACTCCGACGGAGTGTTCCCCGGACTTGGGGATGATCATGGTGCGTGCCACCCAGGCCCTGGGGGGCGAGTGGCTGGCGAGGTAGCGCCCGAGCGTGTCCCACATGGGGGTCCAGTCCCAGGTGGAGTCGTTGACGAAGTGGTGCAGGCTTTGTTCGTTGACCTCCTCCCCCAGGAAGGCCGAAATGTTGCGGACCGACTTCTTGCCGGGAGTCCGCAGCAGCCCTGTCAGATACTGTTCGCCCTTGCGCCGTTGGTCCGCTCTGGGCAGGCACGCGAACAGTGTCGCGCACAGCTCCGCGAGTGTTCTGCGCACGCATAACCTGTCGGCCACGGCGTACTCGGTCGTTCTTGTCTGATCCAGTTGAGGCATCGGTGCTCCCGTCCTTCGTGAGAGGTCCGGGCCGGAGAGCGTGGGAGGAAAGGTCCGCCCCCAGCGCCGGTTCGCCGTCCCAGAGCTGTTCCCCCCAAGTGCTGGCGCCTCGACGTACGTCCCCCTTCGATGCGGAGTCGAGGGTTCGACACACAAACAATAAAACCAACTGAGCGGTTTTGACAATCCGGGGTTGGCGGACGTCCCCTCCGGATGGACAAAGCTTCACGTCTGCTGGGAACACCCTGCTGGAGAATGAGCTCGTGCGCGGCGGAAACACTCTCCCGCCTTGTCGACGGTGGAGGATGGTTGCCGGTGCCGGTGGGCTACTCCACCCAAAAACAAGACCGTATGGTCTTTAAATCTGGGGTGTGGGAGGCACGAAAAGGGCCCGCGCCACGGCGCGGGCCCGAACCGGACGGCGGCGGTCACGGACGCGGCGGTCCCCACCCGATCCGGTCCCAGAACCGCAGCACCTCGTACTTGGGCACCGCGGTGACCCGGGCCGGATCATCCCCCCCGAGCAGCATCGTGCTCTCCCGGTGCGGGGAGAACCCCGGCCAGCGCGGAGCGAGAGAGCTGCTGGGCACGTCCCGGTGGGCGAACGAGGACACCAGGTCCACGAAGATGTCGGAGACCAGCCGCTGGCGTGGTCCGTCACCGAAGACCTCCGCGTTCCCCGCCACGGCGCACGTGCCGAACAGGAAGGGAGCCGTGGCCTCGTGCGGAGTGCCGAAGTGGGGCGCACGGGCGGGAAAGGCGAAGTCCATGTGGTAGACGGCGGAGTCGTTCTCCGCGGCCGCCCGTTCGGCCAGCCGGACGATCTGGTGGCGCAGCAGGCTGTCCCCGTAGATCTCGGTGTACAGGCTCAGCGGGTCGGTGGGCTCGCCCCGCCGGCGGGCGGCGGCGCGGTAGTGCTCGACGACGTCGTCCACCAGATCCCGCCCGACCCCGTCGGAGGCCAGCCGCAGCAGCGAACCGACCATCCCCGCGAGCTCGTGGTCGTCCTGTGGGGACGGTGCGGTGAACCGGGTGAAGAACGAGCCCTCGGTGTGGGTGTTGATCGCCATGATCGGCACGTCCGGCACGGGATCACTGGCGTCGAAACCGAACACCGTGTGCCCGTCCACGACCGGGCCCCGGTAGATACGACCACTGCCCACTACCCGACGCTCCGGAGGCCCCTCGAAACAGCCCTCCCAGGCGCGGGAGACCTCCTCGGCGGGCAGGTCACGCAGCCCCGCCACCGTGACCCCCAGCTGTGCGGCCACCTCCTCGAAGGCGGTGCGGGAGTCCTCGGGCTCCAGAGTGTAGGGCGGCGACCATATGTGCCCGGCGCTGATGGGGATGATGCGGCGGATGGTGGGGCGTAGGTGGGGTAATCGGGCCAGTTGCCAGGCGCTGGAGCCGCCGGCGGAGGTGCCGCAGACGGTGATGTTGTCCGGGTCGCCGCCGAAGGCGGCGATGTTGTCGCGGACCCACTCGATCAGGGCGGCCTGGTCCTGCAGTCCCCAGTTGGAGCAGCCGCCGGTGGAGTCGGCCAGCTGCTCGTGCAGACCGAACCCGAAAGGGCCCAGCCGGTAGTTGAACGTCACCACCACCATCTGACCCCGCACCGCCAACCGAGCACCGTCGTAGGTGGGATCGGTGGCGGTGTTCAACCGCCACTCCCCGCCGTGGATGTAGACGAACACCGGACGCCGCCCCCCCAACCCCGGCGTCCACACGTTGGCGTACAACGCGTCCTCGGAGCCGGGCATGATCGGCTGGACGAACGGGGGGCCGAACTCGGTGGCCCGCCGGGTTCCGGACCAGGGCTCGGGGGGCCGGGGGGCGGCGAAGCGCAGCGGCCCCACCGGGGGGCTCGCGTAGGGCACGCCCCGGAAGACCAGGGCGCCCTGCTCACTGTCGCCCCGCAGTCGTCCCTGCCGCACTCTGGTCACGACGTTCTCGTCGGGGGCCGTGGGGGAGTCGACGGCCCCCGCTCCGGAGGTTTCCACTGCCATGGTCCGAAGGTCCTTTCACGCCGCCCGCGCCTCGGACGGGGGGATGTTGTGGTTGAAACGGAACAGGTTGTCCGGGTCGTAGGAGCGTTTCAACGCGGTCAGACGCTCGTGGGTGTCCGGCTCGTAGGCGGAGCGGACGAGGTCGGGATCGTTCTCCCTGGCACTGATGAAGCTGAGAAACGGCCCGCCGACCCGCCAGGGCTCCACCGCCTCGATCAGACGCTGTTGGTGTCGGGCGATTTCGGCCCGCTGGTGCGGTGCCACCGGCACACCGGAGAACACCGTGTAGGCGGCCTCGCGGTAGGGCACCGCGTTGGGATGGGCGGGCGGACGCCGCAGGGCACCACCGAGGTGACGCAGTTCCACCGCCGGAAGAGGACAGTCACCGTCCGGTCCCACCAGCTCGAGCACGGCCGACAGGGCGGCGTCGTCGAGTTCGGCCAGTCGTGCCGAACGTTCGTAGTACACTCCGGGTTCGGTGGGGTCCATGTGGATCTCGCCCACCCGGCTGTAGGGCATCTCGGTGACCGTGTCCAGCAGGGCGGGCGCGATCCCCCGCAACGGCCGCACCAGTCGTTCCCCCTCCGCGGCGGGCCCGTTGTAGGCGATGCGCAGATGCACCGCGAACCGACCGCGTACCGGTTCCGGGACGGTGGCCTGTTGGGGGAAGCGCACCAGGGCGATGCCGGAATGCATCTCGTCCGGGACCGTGTGGGTCCAGTCGCGCCACCTCCGTAACGCCGCCTCCGCCGACTCTCCGGGAAGGAACAGACCTCCCCCGTAGACGCGGGAGACCCCGAACAGTTCCAACTCCATCGAGGTGACCACACCGAAGTTGCCCTTTCCGCCGCGCATCCCCCAGAACAGCTCCGGGTTCCGTTGCGGGTCGGCACGACGCCACGTGCCGTCGGCGGTGACCAGTTCGATACCGCGTACCCGGTCGGCGGCGTAGCCGTAGGAACGGCCGAGGGGCCCGTGACCGCCTCCGAGGACGTAGCCGACCGTTCCCACCGAGGGCGAGGCCCCGTTGAGCCCGGTGAGCCCGAAGGGAGCGGTCCGGCGCAGCAGCTCCCCCCACCGGACTCCGGCTTCGACCCGGGCGGTGCGGCCGGCGGGGTCGACGTGGACGCCTTTCATCGCCGCGGTACTGATCAGCACTCCCCCGTCGCTGGGAACGGCGACGCCGTGGCCGGTGGACTGCACCGCGACCGGCAGGTTCCGTTCGGCGGCGTGACGTACCGTGGTGAGCACGTCGGCGGAGTCCGCCGCCGCCACCACGGCCGAGGGACGTTGCTCGAAGATCCTGTTGAACCCGGCCAGCTCGTGCTCGTATCCCTCCTCGCCCGGCAGCAGCACCGTGCCGGACAGCGCCGGTTGCAGGTCGTCTCGCAGCGACGGGACGCTCACGGGTTCCTCCCCTCGTTTCGGTGTTCGTGGTGGTCACGGTCGTGGCACCCATTCCGCCCGGTCCCAGACGCGCAGCTGGTCGTACTTGGGGACCTCGGTGACCCGGGGGCCGCCGCGGCCGCCCAGCACCAGCGTGCTGGCTCGGTCGGGGGTGAACTCGGGCCACCGCGGGCAGTGCGCGCTGTGTGGGGGTTCGCCGTGGGCGAAGGAGGAGACCAGGTCCATGAACTCGGCCGCCACCTGCTGTTCCAGCGGCCCGTCACCGAAGGAACGTCGGTGCAGGTCGGTGCCGTGGGTGCCGAAGAGGAACGGTGAGGTCGCTTCGTGCGGGCTGCCGAAGGCGGGCGGGCTCACGGTGTAGTCGAAGTGCATCAGGTACTGCGGGGCGGTGCTCTCCCGCGCGGCGCGTTCGGCCAGCCGGACGATCTGGTACCGGAACACGCCGTCCCCGTAGATCTCGGTGTACAGGCTCACCGGGTCGGTGGGCCCGCCCCGCCGGCGGGCGGCGGCGCGGTAGTGCTCGACGAGCTCCTCCGGCAGGGAGTCCGGCACGCGGTCGGTGCCCTTGAGCAGGTAGTCAGCGACCATGCCGCGCAGTTCCCGCTCGTCGGTGGGATGGGGAAGGGTCTCCACGGTGTAGAAGGAACCTTCCGTGTCGGTGTTGATGGCCATGGTGGGCACGTCCGGCACGGGGCTGCGGTGGTCGTAGTCGGGCATCCACCTTCCGTCCACGACGGGGCCGCGGAACCAGCGGCCCGAACGCACCGGGTGTTCGGCGGGGATGCCGGCGAAGAACTCCCGCCAGGCGGACAGTATGGCCTCGGCGGGCAGGTCACGCAGCGCGGAGACGTGGCTGCCGAGTCGTTCGGCGACCGCTTCGAAGGCGGTGCGGGAGTCCTCGGGCTCCAGGGTGTAGGCGGGTGGCCACACGTGGGCGGCGCTGATGGGGATGATGCGGCGGATGGTGGGGCGTAGG
>NZ_KB913024.1:883654-1914769 GCF_000384035.1 Actinopolyspora mortivallis DSM 44261 | reverse complement strand
TGCTCGTGCAGACCGAACCCGAAAGGGCCCAGCCGGTAGTTGAACGTCACCACCACCATCTGACCCCGCACCGCCAACCGAGCACCGTTGTAAGTGGGTTTGACCGAGGAGTGCACCTGCCACCCGCCGCCGTGGATGTAGACGAACACCGGACGCCGCCCCCCCAACCCCGGCGTCCACACGTTGGCGTACAACGCGTCCTCGGCGCTGACCGGGCTGTCGTCGGGGGGTTGCAGGAAGGCCGACGACAGCCCGGTGGCTTCACGCACTCCGTTCCACGGTGGGTGGGGACACGGTGCGGCGAACCGCAACGGCCCCACGGGGGGTGCGGTGTAGGGCACGCCGAGGAAGGCCAGGGCCTGCTGGTCGGCCGTGCCGCGTATCGCTCCCGCGTTCGTGCGGACGACCGGTGACGTGGAGGCCACCGGCTCGGATAATGAACTCGTCATGACGTCCTCCCACCGTGGTTCGGACCCCGCTGCGGTCGGGGTCAGTGCGCCTGTGCCGGTTGGTCCATCCCCGAGTTGCGGGTGCTCCACACGGTCAGCGTGGTGAGCAGCACGAGGACGGCGCCGAGCCAGAGCACGTTGGACAGCGAGGTGGTGTCGACCACCACGCCGCCGAACAGGGCGCCGAGCGAAATGGACAGGTTGAACATGGACACCCACAGCGCCGAGGCGGCCTCGGTCTCGTGCGGTGCCGCCTTGATCATCCAGGTCTGCAGGCTGACCGAGACGCCGCCGAAGGCCAGTCCCCACATGATCAGCAGTACGATCCCGCTGGCGACGGTGCCGCCGAGCAGGGGGAACAACGCCAGTACCGCGGCCAGCGCGAGGCTGATGGTCAGCACGGTGCCGCGCACGTTGCGGCCCGAGCTGGAACCGGCCACGAAGTTGGTGACGATGCCCGCCAGGCCGTATCCCAGCAGCAGGGAGCTGATCAGTCCCACGCTGACCCCGGAGAGGGACTGCAGCACGGGGCTGACGAAGGTGTAGGCGGCGAAGTGGCCGGTCACCAGCAGGAAGGTGGCGATCACTCCGGCCGTGACCGCGTGGTTACGGAACTGTTCGGCCAGTTTGCTCAGCCGTACCGGTTCGCTGGCGGGCAGTTTCGGCAGCAGTGAGACCAGCCCGACCAGCACGATCAGGGCCAGCGTTCCCAGGGCCGCGAACGCGGTGCGCCAACCGGCGAGTTCGCCGATGAGCGTGCCCAGCGGCACGCCGAAGACGTTGGCCGCGGCCACGCCCCCGAAGATCAGCGCGGTGGCCCGGGGAACGTACTTCTCCGGGACCAGGCGCACCGCGAGACTGCCCGCCACGGCCCAGAAGCCGCCGATGGTGATGCCGACCAGCACCCGACCCAGCAGCATGACGGCGAAGTTGGGGGCCAGGGTGGACAGCAGACTGGAGCCGCCCATGATGATCATCAGCGCGATCAGCAGGATCCGTCGGTCCAGTCTGCCGACCGCCACGGGGATGACCGGGGCGGATATCGCGGCCACCAGACCGGGCAGGGTCACCATCAGTCCGGCGGTGCCCTCGGTGACGTGCAGGGAGCCGCTCACCGCGGTGAGCAGTCCGACCGGTAGTTGTTCGGCGGTGACCATCGAGAAGATTCCCACGGTCACCGACAACACGGTGAGCCAGCCTTTCAGCCCCACGTGCTGTCGCGTTTCCACCGCCGTGTCCGCGGTGGCGGAGGTTCCTTTAGTGGTCATGAGAATGCACCTGATACTCGACGTTTTCCTCAGGTCGTGGCGTGTTGTGCGGGACGGGGAAGGCTGGCCCGAACGTGCTCCGCTTCGCTGTCGCTTAGGCCGATGCCGAAGGTGTCCCGTATCACCTCGGCGACGTCGCCGTCGTCGAGGACGACGACGTCCGCCTTCTTTCCGGGATCTTTGGTGCTCAACTCCCGGTTGTTGAGCGTGAACCGGCGAGAACCGTGTTTGCGTTCCAGGAAAACCCGTCCGGTGAAGGGCGAGCGTGGATGGGTGGAGATGAAGTGGTTGGCCGCCACGCAGTCGATCTGGTGCTGGGGATCGGTGCCGAACCGGTACAGCTGCAACGGGCCCGACTCTGTCAACAGGGACAGCACCCAGGTGACGCCGTCGGGGGATCGATCCAGTTGGTACACCCATCCGTCCTGCTCGGAACGAACGCCGTCGGTCAGGGGGATGGGCTCGGACGGGCCGTCGTCACCGAACCCCACGTCCACCAGGAAGGTCCGTTCCGTGGTGGGAACCAGCAGCATCAGATGGGTGTTGGGCAGTGGTTTGGCTGCTCCCAGCAGCGGCCGTGCGAACACCCGCAGGACCCGGTGTCCCAGCCGTTCCAGTAACGCGGCGAACAGGAGGTTGTGTTCGTAGCAACACCCTCCGCGGGGTTGTGCCAGGATCTTGCGCTGCATGCTGTCCATGTCCAGCGGAACCGGGCGTTGCAGCACGATGTCGAGGTTCTCGAAGGGGATCGACATCGCATGGGCACGGTGCAGTCTGCCCAACGTCGCCGGGTCCCCATCCGGGCGGCCGGTGTCACCGATGCGCCGGAGATAGGACTCGACGTCGAGGTCCTCCGATTCCCATTCGGAACTGTGGTGCTTTTCGGGCATGTCGAGCTCCGCTCGTCCTTCCGCCGCTGGGGTCTGTCGTGTCACCCGGCGGACGGGGTCTTCTCGCTGTCCAGCATGGCCATGCCGGCTTCGTCGAAACGTGTGCCGGCCACAGCGTCGGCGGGGATGGCCTTTTCGATCTCGTCGAGATCGCCCTCGGTCAGTTCCAGGTCGAGGGTGCCCAGTGCCTCGGCGAGCCTGTCGCGGGTGCGTGCCCCGATGACGGGAACGATGTCGGAGCCGCGGGACAGTGCCCAGGCGATGGCGACCTGGGAGACGGTTCCCTGCCTGCGTTCGGCGATGCGTCGCAGCCGGTCGGTCAGTGCCAGGTTGTGTTCGAGGTTGTCCCCGCTGAAGCGGGGAATGTGGGTGCGGGCGTCGTTCTCGCTGGTGGCGCGGTCCCGACTCCAGTGTCCGGACAGCAGGCCCCTGCCCAGCACCCCGTAGGCGGTGATGCCGATGCCCAGTTCCCGGGCGGTCGGCAGGATCTCCGACTCGATACCTCGGGACAGCAGTGAGTACTCGATCTGTAGGTCGACGATCGGGTGCACCGCGCTGGCCCGGCGCAGGGTGTGGGCTCCGACCTCGGACAGGCCGATGTGGCGGACATAGCCGGCCTGCACCATCTCGGAGATGGCACCGACGGTGTCCTCGATGGGCACCTGAGGATCCAGTCGAGCGAGTCGATAGACGTCGACGTGGTCGGTGTCGAGTCTGCGCAGCGACTGGGCCAGAGAGTTCTTCACCGCCTCGGGACGTCCGTCGACCCCGAGGATCTCGCCGTCCGGGTCGCGCAGCACTCCGAACTTGACACTGATCTCGACCGCGTCGCGGTCGCGTTCACGCAGCACGTCACGAAGCAGCAGTTCGTTGTGTCCGCTTCCGTAGAAGTCACCGGTGTCCAGCAGGGTCACTCCCGCGTCGAGCGCGGCGTGTACCGTGCGGCGCCCCTCCTCGGGGTCCGAGGGGCCGTAGAAGTCCGACATTCCCATGAGACCGAGCCCGAGCGCCGACACGCTCGGACCGGTGGAACCGAGTAAGCGTTGCAACATGAACAAAACATCGCAGTGTCACGACAACGGCGTCAAAAAAGCACCGAAACAGTCTGTCAGATCGCGCCGTCCTCGTTTTCGGAAAAGTGTGTTCCGTGTCCGCGGGAAACGTATTGTGTCGCTCGATCGGGCAGTATAGCGTCTCACTCGCCCACACATCCCCGGCGGAAATATGTCAAGTATCCGCCGGAAGGAGTGGATGTGAGCGACGGAATCGAAGGAGCATGTCGTGTTGGACGAGACCACGATCACTCGTTATCTGAAACGTATCGGAGCGGACCGGCCGGAGAACCTCGACATCGAGGCGCTCAGCCATCTGCAGGAACGGCACGTCCTGTCCGTCCCCTTCGAAAACCTCGACTATCACCTCGGAGTTCCGATCCCCCTGGACGAGAGCATCGTCGGAAAGATCGTGGACGACCGCCGCGGAGGGGGCTGTTACGAGACCAATCCCGCGCTCGGTTTCCTGCTGCGCTCGCTCGGCTTCGAGGTCACCATCATCTCCGGCAGAGTCCACTTCCCCGACCGGATGGGGCCTCCGCTGGGACATCTGGCCCTGCGGGTGGATCTCGACCGCCCGTGGCTGGTCGACGTCGGCCTCGGACGCAACAGCCGTCGTCCGCTGCGGATGGACACCACCGAGCCCCAGCAGGATCCGCACGGCGAGTACCGTCTGGTTCCCGCCCCCGACGGCGGCACCGACGTGTTGCTGAACGGCAAACCCGAGTGCCGTCTCTACGAACGCCCCTGCGAGCTCGACGACTTCCGCCCCACGTTGTGGTGGTTCCGCACCGCTCCGGAGTCCCCTTTTCTGCGGGACCTGGTCTGCTCGATGCCCACCGAACAGGGGCGGGTGACCCTGAAGGGAAACCGTCTGACCAGAGTGGTGCACGGTGAACGCCACACCGAGGAACTGCCGGACGAGGACACGACGAGGCGGGCCTACCGCGAATGGTTCGGCATCGAGCTGGACACGGTCCCCCGCGCTCCGGAGCAGTCCGCCGACCGCAATCTCGGCGGGGCGCTGAGCTGACACGATTTTACTTCCCGTGCTTTTCCGGTGTCTTTGTTTTCCCGCCGAGAAAGGGTTTCCGCGAGACGAAAAAACGGTACGTGACACATTATCCGAGAATTGACTGACTGGGGTGGTGCTTCTTGATCGGGGGATCGCGTGAATCACACCGTGGGAACTGTTCCCCGTTTCCGCGGAAAGGGGAACGCCGCGTGGGAGGCGGCGAAACACAGTGTCCGTCGCCTCCTCGTCCTCCGAAGAAACACCGCTGCCGCGGAGGGTGCGCCCGTGGTGACACCCTCCTTTTCCGCCCGTGGAGACGACATGGAAAGCTCCTTACTGCACATCCCACTGGAAAACGCGAAACAACAACCCGACTGGGGTGATTCGGCACAGGTCCAGCGCGTACGGGACGCGCTGACGGCCCGGCCCGGGCTGGTCTCCGACAAGGACGTCGGTGTGCTGCGTTCGCAGCTGGCCCGGGTCGCCCTCGGAGAGGCCGAGGTGGTGCAGGCCGGTGACTGCGCCGAGAACCCCGACGAGTGCACCTCGGCACAGGTCTCCCGCAAGGCCGCCGTCCTCGACCTGCTCGCGGGAACGATGAAGCTCGGCGGACACCGTCCCGTGGTCCGGGCCGGTCGTGTGGCCGGGCAGTTCAGCAAACCCCGGTCGCGCCCCACCGAATGGGTCGGCGACGTCGAACTTCCCTCCTTCCGGGGGCACATGGTCAACAGCCCCGAGCCCTCGGCCGAGGAACGCCGCCCGGACCCGTTGCGTCTGGTGACCGGATACATGGCCGCCAGCGACATCATGGAGCACCTCGGTTGGGGCCGCCGGAACCGGTCCACGGGTCCGGAGACTCCGGTGTGGACCAGTCACGAGGCGCTGCTGTTGGACTACGAGGTTCCGATGCTGCGGCGCACCGTCGACGGTGACCTGGTGCTGGCCTCGACCCACTGGCCGTGGATCGGGGAACGTACCCGCCAAACCGACGGTGCCCACGTCTCGCTGCTGGCCAACGTGGTCAACCCGGTGGCCGTCAAGATCGGCCCGAACATCACCACCTCCGAACTGCTGACGCTGTGCGAGCGGCTGGACCCCGAACGCGACCCCGGACGGTTGACGCTGATCGTGCGGATGGGTGTGGGAGTGGTGGCCGAACGTCTTCCGGCGTTGGTGCAGGCGGTACGCGCGGCGGGCCATCCCGTGGTCTGGATGACCGACCCCATGCACGGCAACACCGTCACCACCGCGCACGGGTACAAGACCAGGCACCTGGCGGCGCTGCGGGAGGAGATCCGGGAGTTCCGACAGGTCGTGCGCGCGGCGGGCGGCTTTCCCGGTGGGATCCACCTGGAGACCACTCCGGAGGAGGTCGTCGAATGCGTGGAGGACCAGCAGTGTGACGAGCAGGTCGGCAACCCCTACACGAGCTTCTGCGACCCCCGGCTGACTCCCTCCCAGGCCACCCAGGTGCTCGGTGCCTGGACCGAGGGCAACACCACCAGCGAGACCCGTTCCTCCCCGCCGGGCAAACCGCTGGTCGTGTTGGGACCGCAGTCGGGCGAGCACGGTGAGGAGACGACATGACCGAGACGATCGCGCTGGTCACCGGAGCCGCGGGGGGCATCGGCGCCGCCGTGGCCCGCAAACTGGCCGAGGACGACACGAGGGTGGCCGCCGCCGACCACGATCCGGACCAGCTGCGGGAGACCGTGGCCGAACTCGCCGGAAAGGGGCTGCCCGTCGAGGCCTTCCCCCTCGACGTCACCGACAGCGCGCGGGTCTCCGCCGTGGTCGAGGAGGTCGAGACCCGGATGGGTCCGGTGGAACACCTGGTCAACGCCGCGGGGGTGCTGCGGCTCGGCGAGACCCGCACGACGAGCGCCGAGGAGTGGGCCCACACCCTCGCGGTCAACGCCACCGGGGTGTTCCACGTGTCCCGAGCCGTGGTGGACCGGATGGTGCCGCGGCAACGTGGGGCGATCGTCACGGTGGCCTCCAACGCGGCCGGCACCCCCAGGGCGCGGATGGCGGCCTATTCCGCCTCGAAAGCAGCGGCCACGATGTTCACCAAGTCACTCGGTCTGGAGGTGGCCGAACACGGCATCCGCTGCAACGTGGTCGCTCCCGGATCCACGGACACCCCGATGCTGCGTTCGATGTGGCACGACGAGAACGGCCGCACCCACACCCTCAACGGCAACCCGTCCGAGTACCGGCTGGGCATCCCGCTGGGCAAGCTGGCCCACCCGGACGACGTCGCCGAGTCCGTGCGGTTTTTGCTGTCCGATCGGGCGGGACACATCACGCTGCACGATCTGACCGTGGACGGCGGAGCCACGCTCGGTGTCTGAGAAGGAGAGGGAACCATGTCAGGTATTCCGCACATCACCCGTTACCCCATGCCCGGCGAGCGCGACCTGCCCCCCAACACGGCACAGTGGAAACCGGACCCCGAGCGCGCCGTGCTGTTGGCCCACGACATGCAGCGCTACTTCCTGCGACCGTTCGCTCCGGAACAGTACACCGAACTGGTCGGCAACATAGCGCTGCTGCGCCGGTGGTGCGCGGCACTGGGGGTTCCGGTGGCCTACACCGCCCAGCCCGGGGACATGACCTCCGAACAACGGGGACTGCTCAAGGACTTCTGGGGTCCCGGAATGCGGATCGACCCCACCGACAGGGCCGTGGTCGAGGAACTGGCTCCCGGCGAGCACGACTGGATGTTCACCAAGTGGCGTTACAGCGCCTTCTTCGGGTCCGGTCTGCTGGACCGGATGCGGGAGCACGGCAGGGACCAGCTCGTCGTCTGTGGTGTCTACGCCCATGTGGGAGTCCTGATGACCGCGGTCGAGGCGTTCACCAACGACATCGAGACGTTCATGGTCGCCGACGCGGTCGCCGACTTCTCCGCCAGGGACCACAGGCTGGCCCTGGACTACGCGGCACGACGGTGTGCGGTGGTGACCACCACCCGGGGTCTTCCCACCGTTCACGGCCCCGTGGCCGAGCTCGGTGGCCGGACGAAGGTGGAGGCACTCGTATGAGCCCTGTGGAGACCACGCCTTCCGAGGGGGCGGAGCTGCTCGACGAGATCCTGTCCTGCGCTCCCCCACCGTTCGCCCTGCTGCACCGGCCGGAGTCCACCGGCTCCGGCCGGGTGGAGCTCCTGCTCGGAACCACCTCGGTGGTGGACACGATCGCCGACATTCCGGTCCCGGAGTCCTCCGAGGGCCCGGCAGGAGCCGACGTGCTGGCTCTGCTGCCGTACCGGCAGCTGAGCGAACGGGGTTTCCCCGCCCCGGACGACGGGACGCCGTTGGTGACCATGCGGGTGGAGCGCCAGACCGTGCTGGACAGGTCCGAGCTCCTCGGACGTGTCCCGGACCGGCCCATCGACATGGAAAACGGTCACTTCGACATCGACGACGCCACCTACGCCGAACTGGTGCGTGAGGTGCTGGCCGACGACATCGGAAGTGGGGCGGGAGCCAACTTCGTCCTCAAACGGTCCTTCGTGGCCGACATCGCCGAGTACACACCGGAAACCGCGCTGGCGTTCTTCCGGCGGCTGCTGGAACACGAAAGCGGGGCGTACTGGACGTTTCTGGTGTACACGGGACAGCGCACTCTCGTGGGGGCGAGTCCGGAACGCCACGTCAGCCTGCACCACGGTACCGCGGTGATGAACCCGATCAGCGGCACCTACCGTTACCCCAGTTCGGGTCCGACCCTGTCGGGGGTGATGGACTTCCTCGACGACGGCAAGGAGATGTACGAGCTGTACATGGTCGTCGACGAGGAACTGAAGATGATGTCGCAGGTGTGTGATCACGGCACCTGGGTGACCGGCCCCTTCCTCAAGGAGATGGCCCGGCTGGCCCACACCGAGTACTTCATCAAGGGCCGCACCGAACGCGACGTCCGGGAGATCCTGCGGACCACCCTGCTGGCCCCGACGGTCACCGGCAGCCCGTTGGAGAGCGCCAGCCGCGTGATCAGCAGGTACGAGCCGCACGGACGCGGCTACTACAGTGGAGTGCTCGCCCTGATCGGGAGGGACGGCCAGGGCGGCCGGACGTTGGACTCCTCGATCCTGATCCGCACCGCCGACATCGACGCCGACGGGCGCATGACGATCGGTGTGGGCGCGACCCTGGTGCGGGATTCCGATCCCGACTCCGAGATCGCCGAGACCAGTGCCAAGGCCACCGGTCTGCTCACCGCGCTGCGGGCACGTCCCTCGGGATCATTGGGGGAGCATCCGCAGGTGCTGCGTGCGCTGCGCGACCGCAACGACAACATAGCCGGGTTCTGGCTGCGCAGGGCGGAACCGGAAAGCTGTGCGCACCCGACGCTGCACGGCAAGAGCGTGTTGATCGTCGACGCCGAGGACACGTTCACCGCGATGCTCGGACACCAGCTGCGTTCCCTGGGGCTGCGGGTCACGGTGCGTCGTTTCGACGAGCCGTATTCGTGGACCGGCCACGATCTCGTCGTGATGGGACCGGGTCCCGGTGATCCCCGGGACGGGGCGGACCCCAAGATCGCCCTGCTGCGGGGGGAACTCGATCGGCTGCTGGAGGAGGGCGTTCCGTTTCTGGCGGTCTGCCTGAGTCACCAGGTTCTCAGTGACCTGCTCGGACTGGAACTGGCCGCGCGGGACTTTCCGAACCAGGGGGTGCAGAAGGAGATCGACTTCTTCGGCTCCCCCGAGAGGGTGGGTTTCTACAACACCTTCGCCGCGCGGGTTCCCGACCTGGCTGAGGAGTTCGAGCATCCTCACACGGGCACGGTCGAGCTCAGTCGGGACCCCGTCGACGGCGAGGTCCACGGGCTGCGCGGCAGGTGTTTCGCCGGAATACAGTTCCACGCCGAGTCCGTGCTCACCCAGGGCGGTGTGCGCCTGCTCGGCCAGCTGCTCACCGGGGTGCTTGACACGGCACCCCATCCGGTGCGGGTCTGACCGGTTCCTTCCGGACGGGACGGGGACGGCACGGTCGTCTCCGTCCCCGACTCGTCACCGAAGGGGTTGCGAGCAGCGGCCCCGGTCACTGTCCTCACGGGTGAATGACCAGCCGCGTGCCGTGCAGTTCGCCCGACTCGAGCAGTCGATGTCCCTCGGCGGTGTCACGAAGCGGCAGGTCACGTCGTCGTGCGGGGAAGAGTGCCCCTCGGCTCAGCAGTTCGTTGATGGCTTCCGCCGCCGTGGCCAGTTCCCGGACGGTGGCGTTGGTGATGGCGAAACCGAGCACCGAACGGTCCTTCACGTACAGCGGACCGGCAGGCAGGGTGGGTCGGGTGTGCAACCCCGCCAGCAGGACCACCCTCCCCCGCCATGTCAGCAGTTCCACGACGGTGTCGAGTTCGTTGCTGCCGGCCGTGTCCAGCCACAGGTTCACGCCGTGTGGGCAGTGGCGACGTACTTCCCCGGCGGGGTCGTGGGCCCGGTAGTCCACCACCTCCTCGGCGCCGAGGGAGCGGCAGTGCTCGGCATCGTCCCCATGGGCGACGGCGACCACCCGTGCCCCCGCGTGGGCGGCCATCCGTACCGCCGCGCCGCCGACGTTGCCGGCCGCGCCGTTGACGACCACGGTCTCGTCGGGCTCCAGTCTCCCGTGGGTGAACAGGCCCAGGTAGGCGGTGGCCGCGGGGTGCAGCATCGTCACCGCCGTGCCGGGATCCACCCCCTCAGGCAGGGGATAGAGTCTCTCGGAGGCGACGGCCACTCGTTCCGCCGCCGCCCCCTGTCGTCCGCCGTGGCCGAGGCTGTTGCACCACACCCGTTGCCCTCTCCGGAAACCCTCCACGTTGGATCCCGTCCCGGCGACCGTGCCGACCAGGTCTCGTCCCACGACGAAGGGGAACTCCACGGCGACGTCCAGTGCACCGGCACGAACGAAGGTGTCGACATGATTGGCCGTGGTCACTTCCACGTCGACGAGGACCTCGTTCTCGGCCACGGAGGGCTCGGGGCGTTGTCCGTAACGGATTTCTTCGGGGGGTCCGAACCGTTCGATATAAGCAGCACGCACGTTTCGGGATTGTCGTCGACGTCACGGCCGTTGTCCCCAGGCAACGCCCGAATGCGGATCGGATGTGTCACCTCCGGTGACTCCGCCCGGGGTGCGAGGCCCCGGAATGAGAAACCAGACAAGCTTTTTGTCAGGAAAGAAACCTGTTGGTTAGCTCGGGTGAAAGAGGAAAACGGACGTGAACACGCTTTTCATTGACTCTCGTCGGTGTTCAGGACTCGTCCGAGCGTGGTAACGAACCGAATGCGGATTTTATGAAACCGTCCAGTTGGTTTAGTATGAGTGTTCTGTTGGCCCTCACGCGGGGACCACAGGAGCAGTACTCGTCGAGCGGTTCCTCGACGACCGAGGTGGAACGGAGCCATCACATGGTCAGGCAGAAACGTGCGGAACGCACTCGGCACTCCCTGCTCCGTGCCGGAGCGGAAGTCATCGCCGCCCGCGGTTGCGAGAAGGCCAGCCTCTCCGAGATCCTGCAGCGTGCCGGTGTCACCAAGGGTGCCCTGTACTTTCACTTCCCCTCCAAGAACGCGCTGGTGCGGGCGGTGTTGGAGGAACGCGCCGCTGTGGCGGCCACCGACAGCGGAGAGCCCTACACGCAGGACCTGATCGACTTCACACATCGGGCGGCTCGGGCCGGGGAACGTGACCCCCTGCTGCGGGCGGAGACCCGGATGGCCGCCGAGTCCTTGTCCGGGAAGGACTGCCCCGTGCCCTACCGGGAGTGGAGCGCGACCTTCCAGGACATGCTACGCCGGTCCGCGAAGGCCGGGGAGACACTGCCCGGCACCGACCCCGCGGCGTCGGCGGACACTCTCGCCGCCGCCTACCTGGGTACGCGACTGTTCTGGCATGCCACGGGGCAACGTCCCGAGCTGAGGGAGATGCTCGCGAGGTTGTGGCGTCACCTGCTTCCCGGTCTCGTTCTCCCGGCGACGTTACGCCGACTCGACCCACACGGTGGCGACGTCTCGGCGGATGCGGGCGCGACGGACGAGGACTCCCGTGCCCCCTCCGAGACGAGATGATCACGAGAAAACGATTTCTTCGCCGCTCCTGCCAGGAGAGTCTCCCCGCGAGAGTCCTCGCCCGTGCGCTCCGCTGGAGCGAGCACGACTTCCGGGCAGCCACGGGCGGCTCCACAGCCCCTCACCACCCGGACGAGCACGCCATGCCGCTGCCAGTGACCGGGCTTTCCCCTTCGTGCTCATTCCGTCACGGTGACGATCACGAACCGGAGGCTCCTCGCCCCTTCCCGGGAGGACTCGGAACGGCCTTCCACGGATCCTGGGGCCAGTCGTGCTTGAGGTACTGGCCCCGGAGTTCGGCGCGGACCTGGTGGTAGCCGTTGTTCCAGAACGAGGTCAGGTCACCGGTCACCGCGGCCGGACGCCCCGCCGGATCGAGCAGGCGCATCAACACCGACACTCTTCCCTCGGCGACGGTGGGCACACTGCTCCACCCGAAGACCTCCTGCAACCGCACCGGCAGGGCGGGTTGCTGTTCACCGTAGTCGACCGGCACCCACCTGCCGGAGGGAACCATGATACGCGGCGGAGCCAACTCGTCCATTCTTCCGGCCTCGGGCCACGGAAGAAGTCGGTGCAGTGCCTGCCCCGCGTCGATCGTGTTCAGATCGGCCCGGCAGGAAGCCGTGGACAACTCGGGCTCCAGCCAGGTGTCCATCGTCTCGAGCAGAGCGGCTTCGGAAGTGTCCGGCCAGGGGGATCCGAACACCCGGCGAAGGAAGGCCACCCGGTCCCTGAGCTGACGGGCGTGTTCGTCCCAGTGCAACAGCCGTTCGAGCCCCTCGGTGCGCAGCCCCTGCACCAGCGCCGCTCGCGTCGCGGCAGCCGGTGGGGTACGGAGGGGCCTGTCGGACAGCACGATCGCCCCCAGCGTTCGGACGGTGCGTGCGCGGACATCGCCGTCGTCCCAGGTGATCTCGTCGGTCTCCGTGATCAGTTCCGGGGCGGCCTGTTCGGCGAGCCGCTGGTCCGCCCGGGCCGCCAGCCGCACGAACCCGTGCGTGCGGTGGGGCTCGCGTTCGGCGATCGCCACGGCCAGCCACTCGGATCCGGCCAGACCTTCGGAGGTGGGCATCCCCGAGGGGTCCTCGCGTACCTCGGAACGAGGCAGCTCCACGGCCGTTCCCCCGGCCAGGAGATACACCCGGGAACGGGGCGCGCGACGCCGGGCCAGCCGCTCGGGATGGGCCAGCGCCACCACCAGGGCTTCGTCTCCGGAGTCGGGCGGGTCCTGCGGGGCGGGGACCAGTTTTTCCAGACGGCGGACCTCGCGACGCCAGCGTCGGGCCCCTTCCCCGGCCGCGCGGAGTGTCCGCAGCGCGGCGGCGAGGTCGGTTTCGCGGGTGAGGGTGTCGTCGTCGAGCAGCGCGATGACTTCGGCCGCGTTACGACGTCCGACCCGGGCACTTCCGTCCAGCAGCGCTCGGGCCAGCCGTGGGTGCAGTCCCAGCTCGGCCATGCGTCGTCCCCGTTCGGTCACCTCGCCCGCGGCGTCCAAGGCTCCCAGGGTGGTGAGCACCTCACGCCCGGCCGTCAACGGCCCCTGGGGCGGGCTGTCCCACCAGCGCAGGGCGCGCCCGTCCGGTGTTCCCCAGCAGGCCAGTTCCAGGGCGAGCCGGGTGAGGTCCGTCGTACGGATCTCGGGCTCGGGGTAGCGCACCAGGTTGTTGTGTTCGTGTTCGGGCCAGCAGCGGTAGGCGACACCGGGGGCTTCCCGACCGGCGCGTCCGGCGCGTTGTTCGGCGACCGCCAGGGGAACCCGGACAGTGACCAGCCCGGCCAGACCCCTGCGGTGGTCCACGCGCGAAACGCGGGACAACCCCGAGTCCACCACCGCCCGCACTCCGGGGACGGTGAGGCTGGACTCGGCCACCGCCGTGGCCAGCACCACCCGTCGGCGCTTTCGGGGGCGCAACGCCGCGTCCTGTTCGGAGGTCGACAGCCGCCCGTGCAGCGGTAACACGTCCACATCGGACACGGACGAGAGCAGTTCCCGGGTGCGGGCGATCTCGCCCGACCCGGGCAGGAAGGCGAGCACGTCGCCGGGCTGCTCGTCCAGGGCGGTACGCACGGCCCGGGCCACGGTGGCCTCGACGCGTTCCTTGCGCAGCGCGGCGACGTGACGTGTTTCGACCGGGTGGGAACGGCCGTGGACGTTGAGCACCGGTGCCGGCTGCCGCTCCCCCAGCATGGTGGCCAGGCGGTCGCTGTCCACCGTGGCCGAGGTGGCCAGGATCCGCAGATCCGGGCGCAGCCCGTCCCGGGCGTCCATCAGCAACGCCAACAGCAGGTCGGCGTCCAGGTGCCGTTCGTGACACTCGTCGAGCACGACCGCGTCGACCCCGGCGAGCTCGGGATCGGACTGCAGACGTCGCACCAGCAGTCCCGAGGTGACCACCTCGACCCGGGTCTCGGCCGAGGACTTGCGTTGCCCCCGCACGGCGTAGCCCACCCGTGCCCCGACCGGTTCGTCGAGCAGTTCGGCCATACGGGTGGCGGCCGCCCTGGTGGCGAGTCTGCGTGGTTCGGCCACGACCACGCGGAGTCCCCGAGCGGCCAGCTCCAGGGGAACCAGGGTGGTTTTGCCTGTTCCGGGAGGGGCCACCAGCACGGTGGAACCGTGCTGTTCCAGGGTCGTGCCGATCTCGTCGAGTACCGGCCGCACCGGCAGGTCGGGCAACTCGGGCAGTGTGAGCGTCATCGACCGAAACCGTATCGCCGGTGCCGAATCCGTTCCCGGCTTCCCCGGACCGCGGCGGACAACGGGCACCCCGGACGCGGTGTTCAGATTCCGGCGGTGTGTCGGGCGGACAGCTGCCGGGTGATGTCGGTGACGGTGGTCTTGGCGGTGCGGCCGGCGCCGATGAGGGTGGCCGAGGCGTGTCCGGTCCAGTCGCCGTAACCGAGCAGGTACAGGCGGGGTTCCTGCACCGAACGGGTGCCCTCGGTGGGAATGGTCCCGTCACGACGGCGCAGCCCCAGCGGGCGTAGATGGCGAAGGGCGGGTCGGAAGCCGGTGCACCAGAGAACGGTCTCCGCCGGATGTTCGGTGCCGTCGGACCAGACCACGGTGTCGCGGGTGAGGCGGGTGAACATCGGGTGGGCGTGCAGCGCGCCGCGAGTACGGGCTTCGAGCACGCTGGGGGTCATGACGATGTCACCGAGCGCGGCCACGCCGCCGGTGTCCTCGGTTCCGCGACGGCGGGCGGCCTCGCGCCGGGTGGCCACGTCGAACAGCACACGCCCGTCGACGTCGTCGGGCATGAACCGGGGCGGGCGCCGGGTGACCCACAGCGTCTCGGCCACGGCCGAGACCTCGGCCAGGATCTGCGCGGCGGAGTTGCCGCCGCCGACGACGACAACGCGGTCTCCGCGGAACTGGTCGGGACCGCGGTAGGAGACCGTGTGCAGCTGGCGGCCGGTGAATTCGTCCTGACCGGGGTAGGACGGAATGTGGGGGGCTCGCCAGGTGCCGGTGGCGCTGATGACCACCCGGGCCCGCCACGTCCCCCGGTCGGTGGATACGACGAGGGATCGCGTGTCGTCCCGGCGCACACCCTCGACGTGCACCGGCCGGTGCACCGGCAGTGCGTAGCGCCGTTCGTAGCGGGTGAGGTAGTCCACGACGTGGGCGCGTGTCGGGTAGTCGAGGCCGGGTTGGCGGGGCATAGGCCATCCGGGCAGCGGGCTGTGCTCGGCCGGGGAGAACAGCCGCAGTGAGGGCCACATGTGCCGCCATGCCCCGCCCGGCTCGGACTGCGCGTCGAGGATGACGAAGTCCCAGCCGGCTCGGCGCAGGAAGTACCCGGCGGCCAGCCCGGCCTGGCCGCCTCCGATCACCACGACGTCGCAGTCCACGGTGCCGGCGCTCCTTTCCTCACCGAGGTCAGCCGGTTGGGACGGCTTCGGGGGTGGTGTGTTGGGTGGCCAGCCATCGTTCGGCGTCGATGGCTGCCGCGCAGCCGGAGCCGGCGGCGGTGACCGCCTGTCGGTAGGTTTTGTCCACCAGGTCTCCGGCGGCGAACACGCCGGGCAGGGAGGTGGCGGTGGTGGGCTGGTGCACCCGCACGTAGCCTTCCTCGTCGACCTCGAGCTGCTCGCGTACCAGGGTGCTGCGCGGGTCGTGGCCGATGGCCACGAACATGCCCGTCACGGCCAGCTCGGACTCGGCGCCGGTGACGGTGTCGCGCACCGTCAGCCCCGAGACGGTGCCCTGGCCGTTGACCGCGGTGACCACGGTGTTGGTGCGCCAGTGGATCCGCTCGTCGGCCCGGGCGCGGTCGAGCATGATGCGGGAGGCCCGGAACTCCTCACGCCGGTGGATGATCGTCACCGACCGGGCGAACCGGGTGAGGAAGGTGGCCTCCTCCATGGCCGAGTCCCCGCCGCCGACCACGGCGATGTCCTGGTCCCGGAAGAAGAACCCGTCGCAGGTGGCACACGAGGACACTCCCCGGCCGAGCAGCTGCTGCTCGCCGGGCACCCCGACGTAGCGGGGGGCCGCGCCCATGGCCAGGATGACCGCCCGCGCCCGGTGCTCGACCCCGTCGGCGACGACGGTCTTGACCGGCCCGCTCAGGTCGATCCGGCTGGCCTCGGTGGTGCGTAGCTCGGCCCCGAAACGCTGTGCCTGGGATCGGAACTGTTCCATGAGCTCAGGCCCCATGATCCCGTCGGAGAAGCCGGGGTAGTTCTCCACCTCGGTGGTGTTCATCAGTTCCCCGCCGTACTGGACTCCCTCGAAGACCAGCGGCCGCAACTCGGCCCGGGCCGCGTACACCGCGGCGGTGTAGCCGGCCGGACCCGAACCAACAATGACCACATCCCGAACGTCGCCCGTCATGTGGTGGTGTCCTTTCCTTCCAGGAGCTCGGTCAGCAGCTGCCGCACCCGGGTATCGATGTCGTCGCGAATGGGACGGATCTGTTCGACGGTTTTGCCGGCGGGATCCTCAAGGTCCCAGTCGAGGTAGCGTTTGCCCGGGAACACGGGGCAGGCGTCCCCGCAGCCCATGGTGACGACCACGTCGGAGGCGTCCACGTCCTCGGTGGACAGTTTCCTGGGGAACCGCCGGGAGACGTCGATGCCGAGCTCGTTCATGACCTCGACCACGGCCGGGTTGATCTCGTCGGCCGGCGTGGATCCGGCCGAGCGTACGGCCACCCGTCCCCCCGCGTGGTGGGCCAGCAGGGCGGCGGCCATCTGGGAACGTCCGGCGTTGTGCACGCAGACGAACAGTACTTCGGGTGTGGTGGACACGGATCGCTCCTTGGAGCACGTTCGAAGGGACTGTTACCGCTGGGAGGTGCCGGCGGCGACGGGTGCGGTGGTCGACTCGTGGTGGAACCAGCGACGGGCGGCCAGGCTGACGTAGACCAACGCGACCAGCACGGGCACTTCGATCAGGGGGCCCACGACTCCGGCCAAGGCCTGTCCGCTGGTGACGCCGAAGGTGGCGATGGCCACGGCGATGGCCAGTTCGAAGTTGTTGCCCGCGGCGGTGAAGGCCAGTGTGGTCGAGCGTTCGTAGGACAGGCGCAGCCCCTTGCCGAGGGCGAAGGTGCCCGCCCACATGACCACGAAGTAGACCAGCAGGGGCAGCGCGATGCGGGCCACGTCGAGAGGCTGGCTGGTGATCGCCTCGCCCTGCAGGGCGAACAGCACCACGATGGTGAACAACAGCCCGTACGGGGCCAGGGGGCCGACACGGTCCAGGAAGGTGGACTCGTACCAGACGCGGCCCTTGGCGCGCTCCCCGAGACGCCGCGAGAGATAGCCGGCCACCAGGGGGATGCCGAGGAAGATCAGCACGTTCTTGGCGATGGACCACGCGGAGACGTCCAACGCGGCCGTGGGCAGCCCGAGCCAGCCGGGCAGCACGGACAGGTAGAACCATCCCAACCCGGCGAACGCGATCACCTGGAACACCGAGTTCAGTGCCACGAGCACGGCGGCGGCCTCCCGGTCACCGCAGGCCAGGTCGTTCCAGATGATGACCATGGCGATGCAGCGTGCCAGTCCGACGATGATCAACCCCGTGCGGTATTCGGGCAGATCCGGCAGGAAGGTCCAGGCCAGCGCGAACATCACCGCCGGACCCACCAACCAGTTGATGACCAGCGAGCTGGCCAGCAGTCGACGGTCGCCGGTGACGGTGTCCAGCCGGTCGTAGCGCACCTTGGCCAGGACCGGATACATCATCACCAGCAGACCGACGAAGATCGGCAGCGAGACTCCGGAGATCACGTGCAGCGAGTTCAGCGCCGTGTTCAACCCCGGCACGAACCGACCGGCCAGCAGTCCCAACAGCATGGCCGCGCCGATCCAGACCGGCAGGAACCGGTCCATCACCGACATGCGTCGGGTTACCGACGTGGTCGGTGCCGTTTCCTCCGTGGTGGCCACCCCGTCACCTCTCTCGTGTACATGGCCCCGGCCGCACCGCGAGCGGGCGAGGCGGATCCGTCTGTCGTGTGCGTGCGGGAACGGCGCGACCACGCCCCACCTTCTTCTGCGGCCCCGGTCCGTGCCGACGGGACGGCTCGCTCCGTGGGGAAGGACGGGTCTCCGCGCACATTCGCCCGCCTTGAGTGATCAGGCCGTCGCGGGCGAGGCCGGGGCCGGGCCCAGCACCGCGGACAACTGCCGCAGCACCTGCGGTCGCACCGAGTAGAAAATCCAGGTGCCCCGGCGTTCGCTGTCGATCAGTCCGGCCTCGCGCAGCACCCTGAGATGATGCGAGATCGTCGGTCCCGACAGGTCGAACGCGCCGGCGAGGTCACACACGCACGCCTCCCCACCGGCGTGAGCGGCGACCAGGCTCAGCAGCCGCAGTCGCACCGGGTCTCCGAGCGCCTTGAACATCGCCGACAGCTCTCCGGCCTGTTCGCCCGACAACGGCTCCCCCGTCACCGGGGAGCAGCACCAGCGCTCGCCCCCCGGCTCCAGCTGATTCGACATACTTCTAATTTGACATCTATCGATATAAAAGACAAGAGTCTCTCGCCTTGAGACACCTCCGCACTCCCCGGTGGTCACGGCACGGCCGAGACGTCGCAGCAACTTCCTTCCGCTCGCTCGACGGAAGACTCCAACACACCGCTGCCGCCGCAGACCCCGGTTTCCGGCAGCACCAGCTCGACCCGTTCGGCGGCGGTGTGGTCCCCAGCCAGCGCGGCGGCGATCGAACGCACCTGCTCGTAGCCGGTCATGGCCAGAAACGTCGGGGCGCGCCCGTAGCTTTTCATGCCCGCCAGGAACACCTTCGGCTCCGGATGAGACAGTTCGGCGGCCCCGTGGGGGTAGACGGTGCCGCAGGAGTGCACGTTCGGATCGATCAACGGGGCCAGGGCCACCGGTGCTTGCAGGGTCGTGTCCAGGTTCAGCCGCAGCTCCGAGAGCCAGGACAACTCCGGACGGAATCCGGTGAGCACGACGGCCTCGTCGACCGCCTCGATCCGTTCGCCCGTCTCGGAGACCAGTACCAGGCGCTGGTGCGCGTCACGTTCGACGGCTTCGGTGCGGAATCCGGTGGTCACCGTGAGGCGTCCGGCCTCGACAGCTGCCCGGACACGTTGCCCCAGCGCGCCGCGAGCGGGAAGCTGGTCATGCTGACCTCCTCCGAAGGCATCACCGATCTGGGCACGCCGCAACAACCAGGTGA
Organism: Actinopolyspora mortivallis DSM 44261; assembly: GCF_000384035.1. Taxonomy (GTDB): domain Bacteria; phylum Actinomycetota; class Actinomycetes; order Mycobacteriales; family Pseudonocardiaceae; genus Actinopolyspora; species Actinopolyspora mortivallis. The sequence goes on along the minus strand of NZ_KB913024.1, from coordinate 1,895,369 downwards.
TCCGTGTGCCCGTCTGGTGAGCGGCCAGCTCGTCGAAGGAGGCCAGCGCGGTCAACGCCGAGTGACCACTGCCGGCCACCACCACGTGCCCGCCCGCGTACCGCTGCCGTACGGCCGGATCGGTCAGGTCGGGTATGCGGTAGGTGATCCGTCGGGCGGCGGCCCTCTCTCCGAGTGCGGGCAGTCCGTCGGCACCGAGCGGGTTGGGATTTCCCCAGGTGCCCGAAGTGTCGATCACCGCACTGGCCGTCACACGTTCCTCTCCTCCCGAAGCGGTGCGCACGTGCACGGTCAGTGGTTCGGCGTCACGGCCGGCATCGACCACCCGGTTCCGCCCCCGGCGGGCCACGCCGGTGACCGTGACACCGAACCGGACCCGGTCTCCCAGGGCCGCGGCCAGTGGCCGCAGGTACCGCTCGACCCACTCCCCTCCCGTCGGATAGCTGTCCGCTTCCGGTGGAGGCCAGTCCTGGGCCTCCAGCAGGCGTCGGGCTGCCGGGGCGAGCACCTCCTCCCACCGCGAGAACAGCCGTACGTGACGCCACTCGGTCACGGCGGCCCCGGCGTGTTCGGCGCGTTCCAGTACCAGGGGGCGGAGTCCGCGTTCGGTTAGTTCGGCGGCCGCTGCCAGCCCCACAGGACCCGCGCCGACCACCGCAACAGGGAAGTCCCGCATCCTCGTACTCCTTTTATCGATTTAGGTCGATTAAAGCTCAATATATCGACTGTGTTCGATACAAGCAACCATCGAGCCGTGTCGATACAATTGCGGTATGGCCACCGAGTTCCGAGAGATCCAGGCGCTGCCCGCCACGGATGCGGCCACCTACGCGGAGTGGTTCGCCTGCCTGGCAGAACCCGTGCGCGTTCGGCTGCTGCACGCGGTGGCCACCAGTCCGACCGGCATCACCGTGGGCGCGCTGGCCCGAACTCTGGGCACCAGCCAGTCCACCTGCTCGTTCCACGTACGCAAACTCGCCGACACCGGATTCGTCCGTGTGTACAAGCGCGGCACGGCCACGATCGTGGCCGTCAACGAAGCCTGCTGTACCGGCCTGCCTCATGCCGCCGACGCCGTCATGGGCCTACTCGGGCCACGCTCCTGCTGCCCGGAGAACCTGCCTTCCGACGTCACCGTCCGTGCCCTGGATACCGAGGACTGGCCCTCCGTACGTCGGCTCTACGCCGAAGGCGTCGATACCGGCCTGGCCACCTTCGACACCACTGTGCCCAGCACAGCCACCCTCGATGCGGCATGGTTGCCCGAGCACCGCTGGGTGGCCGACATCGACGGGCAGGTCGTCGGATGGACCGCCGCCAGCTCCGTCTCAGCACGCGAGTGCTATGCCGGGGTCGCCGAGACCTCCGTCTACGTCAGCGTCGACCACCGGGGACGTGGGATCGGAAAAGCACTGCTGCACAAACAGGTCACCGAAGCCGACAGCGCAGGCCTCTGGACCCTGCAAACCTCCGTCTTCACCGACAACCGCGCCAGCATAGCCCTGCACCATGCCGCCGGCTACCGTACCGTCGGCGTCCGCGAACGCATCGCCGAACGGCACGGCACCTGGCATGACACCGTCCTTCTCGAACGCCGCTCACCCGTGAACTGACACCGCCCCCGTGGATCCGGGAGGGCGGACGACACCGGAACACGTCCACGTCCACACGGGAGCGGCGAGAGTTCCATGGTGGGGATGAGCGCTTGTGCGGTGTCGCGGTTGAGGCGGTTCCGGTGGGGACACCGCGCGTAGCGCCGAACCGGTTCACGTAGTAGCGAAGCTCGCCGCGTTCGGCGTCAGGCATTCCCCCGCCGCCCACGAGATCCGTTCTCGGGCTGATCGGCCCCGGGCCCCGTTGGTCGAGCACTGTCGCGAAGACATCGCACCCCCCTGCTCGTCACCACCCCTCGGGATCACGATCATGTTTCGGCCTCGTCCCGGCGGGGATCGGACTCTCCCTTCCTCCGCGGCCTCCGCGTTGCCGAGTTCTCGCCGTGGTTCGGACCCTCCGGCGCGGCCACACCCCCTCGGGAGCTCGCTCCACCCTTCGATCCTTTGAGTAGTAGATAACCGTCCTTATCTACTACTCAAAAGAAGTCTACATATATACTTATTGAAACAAAACTACCCTTATTTTGTTTAGTGAACTGAAGTGATAGTCTCTGGGTGTGTCTGTTGAGGAGGGACGGTTCACAGGAGACCAGGTGGAGGGCGTCGAGGAGGGCGACCAACAGCGCCACCTCTCCCCCGGTTCCACGGGGGAGAACACCGCGCGCACGGAGAGACATGACGGAAGTCGTGACGAAAAAAGTTCCCGGTCATCGGCTGAGGAGCGCCGTTGTGCCTACAGCCGGTGTCGAGCGGTACTTCCCGAAGCCAGGACCGGGCGTAAACGGGAGTTCTGCCACGAACGCGACCGCACCTGGAACGTGGACGGCAGGGCGGTGACCTGCGCCGAACTGGGCAGGGCGGAACGACTGCTGGCGGCGGCCCACGGGGACCAGTGCTCTCCCGCCGCCACGGTGGACACCACCGTGCTCGGGGAACTGGTCACCACCACCCTGCAGGGAGTGCACCGGTTGCGGTCCCCGTTGGCCGAGTTGACCCGCTCCCTGGAGAGCGTGGCGGGCAAACTCGACGAGGACGTCGCCTCGGCTCGGGCGGCTCAGGCCGCGGCGGAGTCCGAGGCGGCCGAAGCGCGGGGACAGAGCGAAGCCGCCGAGCAGGCCCGTGGCGAAGCCGAGTCCGAGCGGGACGCGGCCGAACAGGCCAGAAAGGAAGCAGACCAGGCCCGCGAGCGGGCTGAACAGGCCCAACACGCCGCCGAACACGCCCAGTCCCGTGCCGAGGGCCAACGTGACCGCTACGCCGCCCACGCCCAGGACCTCGAACAGCGTTTGGCCGCTGTCACCCAACTCCGCGATGCGGCGGAACAGAACCTGGCCGAGGCGCGGGCGGAACTACGCAGCACCCAGCAGACGCTGGCCGACACACGGGAGCAACTCGACACGGCCACCGCTCGCGTGCACCAACTCGTCGGCGAACACACCGCCGCCCTGGAACAGGCTCGTCGCGAGCACTCCGAGGAACTCGAACGTCTGCGGGCCGAACACACTGATCAGACCCGTCAGCTCGAACAGCGACACCAGCGGGAACTCGACGAGCTCCGACACAGTCACGCGGAGGAACAGCGACGAACGCGGGAGGAACTCCAGCACCACCACACCACCCAGGTGGCCGAGCTGCACGAAACGATCGGAGGGTTGCGTCATCAGCTGTCCGCCGCCGAGCGGCACCGGGACGAACACGCTCGACTGCTCACCCACTGGACGAGCACGTTGAGCCGGGCTCTGCACGAGGACACCGACGAGCAGGCGCTCACCGACGTGATCCGCCGTCTGCTGCACGAGCGGGAAGGAAGGACCTCCGTCGAACCGCCGGCTGACACGGATGCTCCAGGATGATCGTGTTCTCTCATGAAGCGCGCACGCAGACGGTGACTTCGGTGGAGAGGCGGTTCGGGCCCGAGCGATGGCACACCGCTCGGACCCGAACCGGTTGCTCTTAATGCTCGCTGTGCAGGCTGGTCGTGTGGTAGGTGGTTGTTGTGGGACTGGTCAGGACCGCGTCGAATGCCCGCGGTACGGGAGTGGACAGGCTGGAACTCTGGGTGCGGATACCGTCCAGTCCTTCCACGGGTGCGTTGCGGAGGTTGGTGAGGCTGATCTCGGCGTCGTAGCCGGCGTCGATGACGGCGGCCTCGACACTTCCGGGAGCGGGAGCGTCGAGGCGCTCCTCGGTGACGGTGAAGCCGGTCTCGGTGTCCTCGCTCGGATGCATTTCGGCGACGTGCTCGGCGGTGTGGGTCTGGGCCAGCGCCCGGTAGCTGTCGCCGAGCAGGAGGTGGAGATAGTATCCCATGGGCAGAGCTGCGAGTTCCCCGCCGAAGTACACCGGGGTTTTCTGGATGTGGTTGTTGTGGGCGGCCAGCACGATGCGTGTTCCGGGCTCGGCGCGGTCGAGGTGCCAACGCAACGATTCGGCCATGTAGTGGTCCCGGACCGAGGCGTCCCCTTCCATCCCCCCTCCAGCGAAAAGGTCGCGCATGGTGGTGAACATGTAGTCGGCGTGCAGGGCCGCCTCGAGGTGACGCAACGCGCGGTCGTAGCCAGCCTGGTCACTGCGTGAAACGTACAGCGGTTCCAGTGAACGGAACCGCAGCAGCAGCCGCGTCAACGAGGCGGTCAGTGCGTCCTGCTCGGCACCATCCAGCTGTGCCCATTTCGGGGCAGCCACAGCCACCGAGGTTCCGGTGAATCGGTCGGCGATGGCCAGCGCCCGCTCGACCAGGTCAACGACCTCGGGATCCACCTCGCGCAGGTAGTCGGCCAGTGGTTCCAACGCCGGGCGCAGCTGGCCGCCGGCCGTGGGCGTGTCCACACCGACGAAACGCAGCGGATGTGCGCTGGTGCGGTTGTGTCGGCGCAGCCAGTGCACCAGTTCCGGGTTCACCCCGGCGTTCGTGGTTCCACCCACCGTGGCCAGGTCGGCCTCGTCACCGTGGCCCCGCAGCCAGTGGTCCAGGGCCGCGGCTTCGCTGAATCCGAACTCGAAGGCCACGACAGTGAATCCACAGCGTTCGGCCAGGAAGCGCAGCATCCGCTGTCGAGCATGGGTGAACTCACTGACGAAGTGGGCTCCTTCGCCCAGAGCCACCACCTGCGCGTCGCCGACGATGTCGCGCAACGGTTCGAGGTCGTCCAGCGGCGCGTCCACGTCGAAACCACGCAGAATGCTGGTGTGCTCGCAGAACCAGTCGGACAGTGGGGCGGAACGAGACATACGGTCAGTCATCAGTCGCTCAACTCTCGGTGTAGGAACGAAACGCAGTCACCGAATGGGGAGACGGACCCAAGCCGACTTGGCCATGCACAACCGGTGGCGGGCCGCAGCCCGGCTCCACCGGACCGGAGGAGACAGCACTCCGGTCGTCCGCGCTCCCCGGGAGGAGCGTGTCAGAGGAAAAGACTTCCCGTAGGCATAGTGACCACCCTAGCAGCCGTTGACCATCCCGCCCCGGCCACCCTCCAGTGCTCGTGGGCCCGGTTCTCCCGAAACTCCCGCGAGCCGCGAAGTAGGCGTGGTTCTCAGGTCAGGTCGCTACGACACACCCCCGTGTCGGAAATCTCAACGGCCGAGCCAACCGAGAAGAAGATCGATATAAGCGAGGTTGACGATGATGTGCACCCCGATGGTGATCCAGATATTGCGGTAGCGAGACCACAGATACCCACAGAACACCCCGAACGAGCCCTGGAAGGCCAGTATCATGGCCACTTCGGTGAGCACCGGTCCGGATCCCAGATGGGTGGGCAGATGCATCATCGCGAACAGCGATGACGACACCATGATCGCGGGCCAGCGTCCCAGCAGGCTCTCGATTCGGGTCTGCAGGAAACCACGGTAGAAGACCTCTTCGAGAACACCGGCGGTAAGCAGAGTCACCAACGATGCCACAGCCAGAGTCACCGGATCCGGTAGTGCCTCGGCCGGAACGGGTGGCGGAGCCAGTGGGCTGATCCGCGACAGACAGAACCACGCCACAACAGCCGGGATCGGAGCCAGCCAACGCGGGCGCATCACACGCAGCGGAATCGCGGGAGAACTCGGACCGGTTCCGCGCAGGATCCGGAACGCCATCAGCGGCACCACGAGAAACAGCGCTACTTTCGATAGCGCGTAGCCCACGTCACGGGAGAACCCGGCGGGGAGCACGGCGATCATTACCGGAAACACCACGGCCATCGCCACGACCGTCCACATCTCCCGCAGTGTCCGAGCACGTCGAACGTGCGCCAGTGGATCGATTTCCGCCAGCCGAAGCGGGACCAGCCGCGTGAGTACCAAGCCCACCGCGGGGGGAAGTATCGCCGCTCCCAGGGAAACCGGTGGAGCTCCCTCGTTCGCCGAGACACGGAAACTCGTGTGTCCGGTCAAAAGCAGCCACAGCGGAGAGCCGATCAGGAGGACGAGTCCGCACGTCGTTACTGCGCGCGCCGTGCGTCTCTTGGCAGGAAGGCTCGCCGCCACATCGCCTTCGGAGGTCTCCGTCGCGGAGGACATACTTCGATACCTTTCACGACCCGAGTAGGTCGGTTAGGGGGTGATGCCTCTCCCCGCGTTTCCGGACCGGACACCGTTCGTGAGCGGGTTGAGGACAATGAGGGCCAGCGGGAAACCCCGGCACCCGAGCTGTCCCGTCTTCGACGAGTGTCTGTCCGGCGGTCCCAGGGATGTCACATGATCATCCGTTCTCCCCCGGCCGCACGTTCGAGGACGAGTCGGACAGTCGTGTTCCCGTGATCCTGCTGGCCATCCCGAACAGAAGCTCGAAGAGATGTGTCTCCTCCTCCCCCTCGTGGTCACGGCTGAACAGCATGTAGCAGCACCGTTCGGCCATCCAGCAGAAGGCCAGCAGCTCCGCTTCCAGGTCACCACCGCCTACCGGGAGTCCTCGCTGCCGGTCCCGTTCCAGGGCCGCGACCTGGAGGGCGACACTGCGTTCCATGTATCCTCTCCACACGCGCCGGTAGTCCGGATTGGAGGCCACGAACTCCATGACACCGGACAGTATCCCGCTGTGAGCTTTCCACGTCGCGAAAAGCAGACGCAGTATGGCGGGGAAGGCTGCCGTGAAACCGTTGTCGGTCAGCAGCTGTTCGTGCTCGTCCATCATGGGACCCACCACGCTCTCGATGGTGGCCGAAAGGATCGACTCCTTGCTGTCGAAATAGAAGTACACGGTGGACCGGGCCAACCCCGCCTCGCTCGCTATGCTCCCCACCGTCAGCTGTGACGGCAGCTTCTGCTGGAGCAAACGCCGTGTCGCCTCCAGCAGGGCGCGTTCCTGGATGTCGCCCTGGCTGATCCCCGTGCGATTCCGATATCTCGGTGACTGCCACCCGGAGTATTGCATGCCGCTCATCGTATGAGATTGTCCCGTTTTGTTCTATACCCTCTTGTCGTCGACACCGTGTTTAGTAGAATCAACACTGTGTTCGGTAATGGTCGGAAAGGTAGTCGATCGAAGAGCGCTTCCCGTTGACGGGATTCGTGGAGCTTGTTTTCTTTCGGTGACTTTTCCCGACGTTTCCGTGAGCACGGAATGATCGGACGATCGTGTCCCGAACAAGGAGATAATACATTGTCTTTGCGCAAGAAGTCCGTTGCCGTGGCCAGTGCTTTCGCCATGATGGGAGTCGGTCTGGTCGGGTTCGCCGCCCCAGCCACGGCCGACCCGTGCCCGTCCGGAGCTCTCTGTGCCTGGTACAACAAGAACTTCGACGGAGACCCGGGAACCGTCTACGGGGACAACAACAACCTGCTGCAGTACTCCAAGTTCGCCAATGCCGGATCCACCTACAACAACGGGACGAGGTGCAACGTCGCACTCTACAGCGGCAGGAACATGACCGGCAGTAAGTTCACCCTCGCCCGGGGAGACGGGATCAACATCAATCCTCGCGGGGCATACGCCGACGGTATCGCCTCCAACGACTGGTGTGTCTGACTCGATGCGTCTTCGCGGCCCGGTCGGCTTCGTGGCCGTCCTGGTGGTAGCACTGTCGATGGCCGGGTGTGCCTCCACTCCCGGCCATCGGCCTCCGAACGAGGTGGGCTATCCCTTCGGAGGCGTCACGCACTTCTCGGAACGGCGTGCCGTGCTGCTGCACGAGGCGAAGGAACGACTCATCGCCGAATGCATGGCAGACAGAGGATTCACCTACGAAGTCTCCCCCGCCGCCACCGGCGGCGAAGGTCCGGACAACCCGTACGGTCTGCTGTCTCCGGAAGAGGCGCGGAAGAACGGGTACGGCATGACGATGCGCCACGTCGAAAGGGCGGAACGGGAGGAGAAGAGGGACGAACGACCGAACTCTCGTGGAGAGCGGTGGAAGGAGGCACTGACCGGAACCGAGGAGCACAGAGTCTCTTTCACCACTCCGACCGGGCGGACGTTCACGTATTCCAGTGACGGGTGCGTCCATCGTGCCCGTACGAGGCTGTACGGAAAGTCCTGGTACCGTGATTTCCACACGATCCAGTCCCTGTCGAACAGGGTGATACGGGCGGTGACGGACTCCGAGGAGTTCAAGGCGGCCCAACAACGCTGGTCGGACTGCATGTCCTCCGCCGGGCACGACTTCGACACGATACAGGGTCCGTTACGTGTCGTCCGGGAGGAACTCTCCGAGCAGGGGGCGAGTAAGGAAGTGGCCGACCTGGAACTGTCCTTGTCCCGTCAGGACGCCCGGTGCCAACGGCGTGCCGAACTGCCGGACACGGTGGAAGCGGTGCAACGACGGGTGGAATCCAACACCCTGTCCGGACATCGCGACACCCTGGACAGGTTGCGTGCCTCGCACACCGAGGCCGTGGCCCGGGCCCGTGACCTCGTGCGTGACTAGCGGCTGTTCGCGATCCCTCCCCGGCTGGGAAGACAAAGGCGCGATGTTCATGTTCCGGAAATCAGGAATTTCCGCGACCATCGTTCGGAATTCGCTGGCTGATTCGGCTGGGCCGAACTTCCGTTTCCAGAGGGCTCGGATACCATCACGGAAACGATTTCGTGTCCCGGGGAGAGATCCGCCATGTCGTCCGAGCCCTCCGCGCTGGCCCGTCGTCTGGGGACGTACGACGCCGTGGTTCTGGGATTGGGCTCGATGCTGGGTGCGGGGGTCTTCGCCGCGTTCGCTCCGGCCGCGGCGGCCGCCGGATCCGGGCTGCTGGTCGCGCTCGGTCTGGCCGCGGTGGTGGCCTACTGCAACGCCACCGCCTCGGCCCGGCTGGCCGCCCGGTACCCCGAGTCCGGCGGCACCTACGTCTATGCCGGACGCCGTCTCGGACCAGTGTGGGGATTCGTGGCCGGGTGGGGGTTCGTGGTCGGCAAGACCGCCAGTTGCGCGGCCATGGCACTGACCCTGGGCTCCTACGCGTGGCCGGAGCACCCGGTTCCCGTCGCCGTGGCGGCGGTGGCGGTACTGACGGCGGTGAACTACTTCGGAGTGACCAAGACAGCCCGGCTCACCCGTGTGCTGGTGGTGCTCACGTTGCTGACCCTCGCCGGGGTGGTGGCCGCCGGGCTCGGAGGAGGCCAGGTCGACCCGACTCGGCTGGGCGACTGGACCACCCACGGGATCACCGGTATCACCCAGGCGGCCGCGCTGCTGTTTTTCGCCTTCGCCGGTTACGCGCGCATCGCCACGCTGGGAGAAGAGGTCCGCGATCCGGCCCGCACCATCCCCCGGGCGATCCCCCTGGCACTGCTGTTGGTGGTGGTCGTCTACGCGGTGGTGGCCACGAGCGCGTTGCTCGTGCTCGGTCCCCAGGGCTTGGCCGAGGCGCGGGCCCCGCTGGCCGCGGTCGCCCGCACCGGTGACCTGGGTGAACTGGCCGTGCTGGTACGCGTGGGCGGTGCGGTGGCCTCGGCCGGTGTGCTGCTGTCGCTGATGGCCGGTGTCGGTCGCACCGGTCTTGCCATGGCCCGCGACCATGAGCTGCCGCACTGGCTGGCGGCCGTGCACCCCCGCTACCGGGTTCCCCGCCGGGCCGAGCTCCTGCTGGGGATGGTGCTGACCGTGGTGGTGCTGTTCGTCGACCTGCGCGGGGCCATCGGTTTCTCCAGCTTCGCCGTGCTCGTCTACTACACCCTGGCCAACGTGTCCGCCTTCACCCTCCCCGGCGAACAGCGCCGTTGGCTGCGACCGCTGACCGTTCTCGGTGCCGCCGGATGTCTCCTGCTGGCCACCACCCTGCCGGTGACCAGTGTGCTCGGTGGACTCGGCCTGTTCGGTGTCGGACTGGCGGCCAGAGCGGTGGTCCCCCGTCGAGGTGGTCGGGGACTCCGGCGGGGAACCGGGAGCTGAAGCGTCCGAGGGCCGAAGCCGTGCTCGCGCGAGCCGTGGAAAACGGCCCGGAACGCTGCTAGCATTCCCGATCCGATCTTGTGTTAGCGCTAACACAACACCGGAGACCATCGCGCCGACCCGCTTCGACGCCAGGAGCCCCCATGAGCTCTCATGTCAACCGCCGCCAAGCGCTTTTCCTGGGCACGGCAGCCGCGTCGCTACTGGCCCCGCCTTTCACAACCTCAGCCGCCCACGCAGGGGCCAGGGCTGCCGCAGCCACCTCGTCCGAGCCGTTCCCACCGCGATTACGTCCCTTCCCGCTGTCCGAGGTGAGCCTCGGACCGGGGGTCTTCGCGGACAAACGTGCTCGGATGCTGGATTTCGCCCGCGGTTACGACGAGAACCGGTTACTGTTGAACTTCCGGGTGAACGCGGACCTTCCCACCCACGGGGTCAGCTCCCCCGAAGGGTGGGAAAGCCTGGACGGCGAGGCCAACGGCAACCTGCGTGGACACTTCACCGGCCACTTCATGACCATGCTCGCCCAGGCACACGCCGCCACCGGTGAGGACGTGTTCCTCCGCAAGCTCCGCACCCTGGTTTCCGGGCTGTACGAGTGTCGGCAAGCGCTGAACCGAGCTCCCTCACTGCGGACCGGCCCGGGGCCGTTCGGCAGAGCCGTGGAGGTGCGTCGGGGATCCCATCTCCATCTCGACGTCCCGGCGGAGTCGCTTCACGGGCTGTCCGAGTTGACCTTCGCGGCCTGGGTGCGTCCCACCGTGGCCGAGCCGTGGGCCCGGATCCTCGACTACGGTGATGACACCGAGACCACCATGTTTCTCACCGCCTGCGACGGTGACGGGCTGCCCCGCTTCGCGATCACCCGTGCCGGCGCCGACAGCGAGGAGCGAATCGTCGGCACCCGACCGCTGTCGGTGGGTGAGTGGAACCACGTCGCCGTCACTCTCGGAGGCGGAACCGGCCTGCTCTACCTCAACGGACACCAGGTCGGTCAGAACAGGGCGATGACGCTCACCCCGTCCGAACTGGGACCGTTGGCCCACTGCTGGCTCGGCCGTTCCCATTACGGCGACCCCGTCTACGCCGGCGGATACCACGACGTCAACCTGTGGTCGAGTGTGTTGTCTGCCGAGCAGATCGCCCGGATGGGCCGTTCCAGGGCGGCGGAAGTGGTCGGCCCCGGAGACCGGTTCTCCTACCCGTGTGACGAGCACGGGGGAACCGTGCTGCACGACGTGTCGGGGGCCGGACGGCACGCGCGGTACGCACGCACCTGGGGGCGACCCAGCCACCCCGGTTTCCTCGCCGCGTACCCGGAGACCCAGTTCATCCTGCTGGAGTCGTTGACCAGCAGCGACTACCACTTGGTCTGGGCGCCGTACTACACGGCGCACAAGATCCTGCAGGGACTGTCGGACGCCTACGAAACCACGAACGACTCCCGTGCGTTGGAGCTGGCCTCCGGCATGTGTGACTGGATGTATTCCCGGCTGAGCCGGTTGACCGAGGACGATCGGCAGCGGATGTGGAGCATCTTCTCCAGTGGGGAGTACGGGGGCATCGTCGAGGCGATCCTGCGCACCCACGAGCACACCCGCGAGCCGCGTCATCTGCGGTTGGCCCGGTACTTCGACCTGGACTCGTTGATCGAGGCCTGTGCGCGTGATCGCGACGTGCTCGAGGGCAAGCACGCCAACCAGCACATTCCGATCCTCACCGGGTTGGTGCTGTTGTGGGAACGAACCGGAGAGCGGCGTTACCACCAGGCCGCGCACAACTTCTGGCGCATGGTCGTGCCACCCAGGATGTTCGCGATCGGCGGCACGGGCGAAGGCGAGTTCTTCCACCGTTCCGGAGCGGTGGCCGAACTGCTGGGGCCGCACACGGCGGAGACCTGCTGTGCCTACAACATGCTCAAACTCACCCGGGAACTCTTCCTCCGGGACCCCTGCCCCGACTACACCGAGTACTACGAACGGACGCTGGTCAACCAGATCCTGGGATCCAAACAGGACACGGTGGATCCCGAGAGACCATTGACCACCTACTTCGTGGGGCAGCAGCCCGGGGCCGTCCGTGACTACACCCCGAAGAACGGCACCACCTGCTGTGAGGGCACCGGAATGGAAAGCGCCACGAAGTACCAGGACTGTGCGTACTTCGTCGGTGAGGACCAAGAGTCGCTGCACGTCGCTCTGTATCTGCCCTCGACCCTGCGTTGGCACGCCAAGGGGGTGAGGGTCGAGCAGCGTACCTCCTTTCCGCACGAGGGACGCAGCAGGATCCGGATCAACGGTTCCGCGGAGTTCGAGCTGCACCTGCGGGTGCCGGCATGGGTGGTACCCGGTGGGTTCGCGGTGCGGGTCAACGGAGTCCCGCATCCGGTGCGGGGTGCGCGGAGCCGGGTGCGGATAGCCCGTCGCTGGAGCGACGGCGACGTCGTCGAGGTCGATCTTCCCTTCGCACTGCGTGCGGAACCGACCCCGGACGATCCGACGGTACAGAGTCTCATGTACGGGCCGGTGCACCTCGTGGCACTCGAGGCGAGCACCGAGTTCCTGAACTTCGGGCTCCACCCCACCGCGAGACTGTCCGGAGACCTGTCCCGCGCTCTCACTCCCCTGCCGAACAGGCCGTTGCACTTCCGGCTCGGTGGCGTGGAGCTCGCTCCCTTCTTCGAAGGCACCACAGAGCCCTGTCACTCCTACTTCCGGAGGGAGGAACCCCGCATCGTGTTCGACTCGGTCGACTCCGGAGTCCCGAACCGCACGGGGCCCGACGGCACCACGTTCCTCGACCGGATCTGGAGCGCCGCTCCCTTCGCGGACAAGGGGGAACTGGTCGAGCGGGTGACGGAGGTGTCCGGGCTCTGGTGCCGACAGGGCGTGTTCACAGTGGAGGAACGCCGGAGGATCAGAAGGGCCGTGGCGCGGGCACGCTACGAGCACTGATCCCCCGGGATCTCGGCGGGGCGGAGGCGGACGGGCCGGGGTCGGCAGACGGAACCGATTCCGCCTGCCGACAGCCTGGTCGGACGGTCCGGACGGGACGGTATCGTCGGTTCGGTCCGAACGTCGGAGGTGTCTATGTCCCGGAACGCGTCCGCGCCACGACGTCCCGTCGTGATGACCGACGTGGCTCGGCTGGCCGAGGTCTCGCACCAGACGGTGTCCCGGGTGCTCAACGGTCACCCGTCGGTGGCCCCGCGGACCCGTGCTCGGGTGTGGGAGGCGATCGAGCGGCTCGACTACCGCCCCAATTCGGCGGCCCGTGCGCTGGTGACCCGGCGCACGGGAGGGATCGGGGTGATCAGCCCCGTCACCACGCTCCACGGCCCCGCTCGCACGCTGTACGGCATCGAACAGGCGGCACGGGGGAGCGGCCACTTCATCAGCGTGGCCAGGGTGGAGGACGTCGAAGGGGAGACGATGCGGCGGGCCGTGCGACGGCTGGGCGAGCAGTTCGTCGACGGGATTATCGTCATCGCACCGCATCAGGCCGCTGTGGAGGCGCTTCGGCGGACGCCCTCACGCCTTCCGCTGGTCGTGGTGGAAAGTGGCGAGGGAGGAGAACGGCCCGTGGTGTGCGTGGACCAGTTCGACGGGGCGGGCGCGGTCACACGGCACCTGTTGGAGCGGGGGGCCTCCACGGTGTGGCATCTGGCTGGCCCGGAGGACTGGTGGGAGGCCCGCCAGCGCCTCGCGGGGTGGAGAGACGAACTGTCTCGGCACCGGCGCAGTACCCCCGAGGTGCTGTTCGGCGACTGGAGCCCGGATTCCGGCTACGCCAACGGTCTGGCACTGGCCGAGCGCGTCGGAACGGGTGCCGTGTTCGTCGCCAACGACCAGATGGCGCTGGGCGTGCTGCGCGCTTTCCACGAACGGGGCCTGCGGGTTCCGGAGGACGTGCTGGTGGCGGGCTTCGACGATGTCCCCGAGTCGGCCTATTTCACCCCTTCGTTGACCACGGTCCGGCAGGACTTCGACGCGGTCGGCCGCAGTGCCATGGAGCTGCTGCTGCAACGCATCGAGGGTGCCGAGCACCCCGAGGCCCGCGTCGTGGTCCCGCCGGAACTGGTCGTGCGGCAGAGCACCGATCTTAGTTCGATACACCGAACATAGGTTCGTGGTTCGTGCCCCGCAGCCCTGTACTCCTGAAACTGTCCCGAGAACGGAGCAGGGCAGACAGTCCTCGGTGAGGAGCGCGGGGCCGACGGTGTGGGCGTGCTCGGTGGTCAGCGGTCCTGGCTGGTACTGCTGCTTGGTCGACAGCTCGGGTTGTCTGCCGCGCGACAGGCCCGTGGGCTTCTACAGCTTGCGGGGGGGGGCAGCCCCCGAAGGCGAGCTGGACTGTCTGTTCGTGGATCCCTCCGCCGTCGGCGGCGGACGGGTCTGGAACCACCTGTGCGACACCGCCCACAGCCTGGGTTTCCACCAGATCCGCATCGAGTCCGACCCCAAGGCCACCTCTTTCTACCGGTCACGCGGAGCCGAGCTGGTCGGCACTGTCACCTCCGGCTCGATACCCGACCGCGAACTACCCCTACTCAAGTACTTCCTACCCGAAAACCTGCCACGACCAGACTCACAGCGTTCCACTACGCGTACCGACACGTCGCACTGAGGTTCTCCCCACGGGGCTACGTTGTCGTTCGTGTCGTCACTGTGACGGTGATGCCGGGCGGAAAAGACAGCGCACGGGTCGGGCCACCGCAGCGGCGAAAGTGGATACTTCTCGCCGGTTCGGGGTTCGTCTTCTCCGGTTCTCGGGCTAGATTCCCCTTATGGGCTCCCCAGCGGACATGCCGGAACAGGGCCACACCGGACCTCGTCGACGGGGTGCTCTCGGTCGAGGGGGTGCTCTCGCGGGACTGTTCGCTCTGGTGCTGGTCGGTGTGCTCGCCACGATCGACCGTCACCCGGTGGAACCGCTTCCCGCGGAGGCTCCCTCCTCGGTGTTCAGCGCCGCACGTGCGGCCGAGCACGTCGAACGGATCGCCGAGGAACCCCGCCCGGTGGGATCAGCCCACCACACCGAGACGCGACATTATCTGCTCGACCGGCTCGACGCCTGGGGTTGGACCACCGAGGTCCGGCGCGGCGTCGGAGCCAGCCCCTCCTCCACCGGAACCCGACAACTCGCCGCGGTGTCCAACATCGTCGCCAGGCTGCCCGGGACCGATCCCAGTGGAACAGTGGTGCTCGCCGCCCACTACGACTCGGTGCCCGGTTCGCCGGGAGCCGCCGACGACGGCCTCGGCCTGGGGGTTCTGCTCGAAACGGCACGGGCGCTGAGCACGGACGGATCCGCACCCCGCAACGACGTGATGCTGCTGATCACCGACGCGGAGGAACTCGGCCTGCTCGGAGCCGAGGCGTTCGTCCGCCGGCACACCGAGGACCTCGGAACCACGGTGCTGCTCAACCACGAGGCACGGGGAAACGCGGGCACACCGTCCACTTTCCGCACCACTTCCCCCAACGGGGAACTGTTGCGTGTGTTGTCCGCCGCTCCGGGGACCGTGGCGAACTCCGCTTTCGAGGCCGCGTTCGAGGCCCTGCCCAACGACACCGATGTCACCCGCTTCGCCGAAGGCGGGTTGCACTCCTACGACACGGCGATCATCGGAGGCGGGGCCTACTACCACACCCCGCTGGACACCCCCGACCGTCTGAGCCGTTCGGCGTTGCAGCAGACGGGGCAGGCCAGTCTGGCGATGACGAGACAGCTCGCCGTCGCTGATCTGACGGCAGTGCCCGAAAGCGGGAGCGAACTGGTGGTCACCACACCGTGGGGTCTCCTGCGCTGGCCCGCGGCGCTCGAAGAGCCACTCGCCTGGATGACACTCGCGTTGGTCGGTCTGGTCACGGCACTGCGTCACCGTCGAGGTGACCTGACCCTGCCGCGTGTGGGGATGTCGGTGGGGGTCACCGTCCTCGTTATGGCGATGGCCGGCACCGCCGCGCTGGCCGTGTGGCGAACAGCTCTGGCGATCGACCCGGGGCAGGCTTCGGTGGAAGTCGGAACCGTCTATCACCCCGAACCCTATCGCCTGGCGATGGCGTCGGCCGGACTCGGTCTGCTCCTCGTCGGCTACGTGCTGGCGCGCCGTCGCCTCGGAACTCCGGCGCTGGCGACGGGAGGACTGGTGACCTTCGCCCTGTGCGGGGTGGTGGCCGCGCGGATGGCGCCCGGTGCCTCCGCGCTGCTGTTGCCTCCCCTGCTTCCGGTCGTGCTGGGACACCTGCTGGCGACACTGCTGCCCGCACGACACGACCTCGCTCGGACCGTGGTGCTCGTGCTCGCGCTGGTCCCGGCCGCGCTCGTGCTCGGGCCGAACGCACTCAGCGCTTTCGCTCTCGGAGCCGGGATGGGCGGGGTGCTGGCGGTGGTGTTCCTCTCCCTGTTCGCCTGGTTGGCTCTGCCGTTGCTCGGGCGTCTTCCTTCCCCCGACTCGCGAGGCGCCCGAACCCTTCGGCACGTGCTGGTTCCGGCGCTGGGGATTGTGCTGGTCGCGTTTCTCACCGCGACCGGTCTGGTCGTCAACCGCAGCGAAGCGACGCCCCCACGCCAGGAACACGTCCTGTACGCACTGAACACCGCCACCGGCAGAGCACACTGGGCCTCCCCACGGGAACCGGACACGGGATGGAGCCGATCGCGGCTGACCGAACAGCCCGCCGTGCTCGACGAAAGCTTCCCCTGGCTCGACGGCCGTAGGCTCTTCCACGGCCCCGCCCCCGCGACGGACAAGAGCCCACCACGGCTCGACGTGGTCGAGGACCGGCGTGGGGACGACGGCCGTCGGGAGTTGCTGCTGCGGTTGTCCTCGCCCAGGGGAGCCACCGGTGTCGGGATGTGGATCGCGGGTGAACAGGCCACGGTACGTGCCGCCACCGTAGGGGGACGAGACCTGTCGGTGGATCCGGCGGACGAGGAGTTCGGATTCGTCTTCGACGACACACCACCGCGGGGCATCGAGGTGAGGGTGGTTCTCGACCAACACCAGGAGACGCTCACCGTGCGCCTGGTCGACCGGAGCCACGATCTCGACAGTGTCCCCGGCTTCACTCCCCCGCAGGGGGTGCTGGTGACTCCCACGGTGGCGGTCACCGGAGTCCGGACGCTCTGAGACCGGCCCCGTCCCCGTGGGCACCTCAGTCGTTGTCCGGAAGTATCCCCACCGCCGCGTAGGCGTTGCTGCGGGCCGCGTACTCCTCGGAGACGGGTTCCTCCGGTCGCCACGCGGCGCTGGGCACCAGGCCGGGCTCCAGCAGCTCGTAACCGTCGAACATCTCCAGAACCTCGGCGTGGCCGCGGGTTGTCAGGGTCGGGGTTGTGGTGGTCTCGAAGACCTCCTGGGCCCCTTCGACCTCCTCGGTGGTGATGTCCAGTACCGCCGAGTGGGAGAGCACGAGCGCGCTTCCCGGCGGGCAGGCGTCCCGGTAGGCCGCGACCAGCCCCACCGGGTCCGGCGTGTCGAGAATGTCCAGAACAGCCACGGCGAGTACGGCCACCGGCCGCCGGAAATCCAGCAGCCCGGATACCCCCGGAGCGGCCAACACGGCCGCCGGATCCCGGACGTCGGCACGGGTCGCGGTGACCAGTCGGTGGTCGGCCAACAGCTGGTGGGCGTGGCGCACCGCGATCGGTTCGATGTCCACATAGGCCACACGGGCCCGCGGGTTCACCTGTTGGGCGATCTCGTGCACATTGCCTTTGGTGGGGATGCCGGAGCCCAGGTCGAGGAACTGGTCGATTCCGGCTTCGGCGCAGAGGCGCACGGCCCGTCCCAGGAAGGCCCGGTTGATGTGGGTCCATTCGAGGTTTCCGGGAAACACCCGCAGCAACCGGTCGGCCGCCTGCCGGTCGGCGGCGAAGTTCGTCGACCCCCCGAGGAAGTAGTCGTACATGCGGGCGATGTTCGGAGTGTGCTCGTCGATCTCGCCGCTGTCGGAATCGGACTCCACGGGTTCCCTGTCGTGCTCGCTCATCGCGAACAGTCTGACACGGACGGGATCGTCCCTCCGTCCGGTACGGCCCGGGCGTGGCCCGTACGGACGGCCTCGACACCGGGACGGGGCACGTGCTGTCACCGGCGGCGCGGGGCGTACATGATCACGGCGACTCCGACCAGACAGACCGACGCCCCGATGACGTCGTAGTGGTCCGGACGGTAGCCGTCCAGCACCACCCCCCAGGTGAGTGATCCCGCGACGAACACGCCGCCGTAGGCGGCCAGGATCCGCCCGAAGTGGGCCTCGGGCTGCAGCGTGGCCACGAAACCGTAGAGGCCCAGGGCGAGCACGCCGAGCCCCGCCCACAGCCACCCCTGCTGTTCCCGCACGGCCTGCCAGACCATCCAGGCACCACCGATTTCGAACAGGGCCGCCACCACGAACAGGCTCACCGAACGGGCTATGGTCACGCCCCGACCGTAACCGCGGTCTCGTGGACCCTCGTTCCCGGAGAGCCCGCCACTCGACACGACTGCCGAGGGAACGTCCGTGTCGGACACGGAGAACCTCGCGCTGCTCGTATCCACCGGGTACCCGACGGTGAACCGCCCACGGACGAGGGTGGGGGTTTCTCCGGCGGAGTCAGTTGACGCGCGTGGTGTAGCCCTCGGGGAGCCTCTCCGGGGGTTCGGCGATGACGGTCTCGTCGTCAAGGCCCCTGTCCTCGACGAAGGTGATGGTGGCGAACTCGGGAACCGTGAACACGGGATAGGTGGGTCCCTGGTCGCGGTAACGCTTCATCTGTTCGAGATGCTCGTTCTGGAAGCACACGGTGCGTTCCGGATGCTGGTGGACCCAGCGCGGGAAGAAGATCACCCCGTGCAGGCGTCGCGGGCCGAGCAGCACGTTGACGCTGACCGAGGTGCCGGTGGGTTCGTTCCAGGAGATCTTGTAACTGTCCTCGGCGAGTCGGACGAGGTCGACGGGCTGGTCCTTGACCCAGCGTCCCCCCACCATCCCGCTGTGGATGCGGTAGTCGATCGTCTCGGCGTTCTTCACGTACATCTCGTACCGCCATCCGTTGGCGTAGGTGTAGATGAAGTGCCTGCCGAGGATGCCCGTGAGGTCCTGCTCCGGAGCGGCCGGGAACAGCGCGGTCATCACACACCTCCCTGCGTGTCGTTGCCGGGACACCTTCATTTTTGTTGCAAAACTAGTTTGAGTCAAAATAAAGTGTGTCACAATGTTCCCGTGACCACAGCCGCTTCACTCAGCCGTCTGCTCGGCCCGCTGCGGCGGGCCGTGCTGCGTTCGACCAGGACCGCCGAAGACCTCCCCGACCTGCCCGAGGCGCAGATCGAGTTGCTTCGCGTGCTCTCCGACGAGGGTCCGCTCGGAACCAAGGCGGCAGCGGAACAGCTCCACACCTCGCCGGCAACGGTCAGCAATCTCGTGCGGACGATGAGTTCCTCCGGCCTGGTGGACAGAAACACCACCCACCGGGACCTACGCACGGTACAGCTGTCGATCACTCCGCGAGCCCGGAGGCTGCTGGAACGTTACGACAAGGCCAGTCGACAGACCCTGGAACGGGCACTGGCCGAACTCACCGTCGAGGACAGAACGGCCCTGGCCACGGCCATGCCCGCCCTGGAGCGTCTGACCGAGATCCTCTCCGTCCGGTCCCACGAGGACTCTCCCGCCTCCTGAGCCCTCCGTGGCGGCCTAGCCCAGCGACAGCTCCTGCCAGCTCGCCCCGCCGTCGAAAGTACGCAGCACCGCACCGTGTCGTCCCGTGCCGGAGCCCCGCAGCACCACCCCGTGCACCGGATCCTGGAAATCCAGGTCGAGAAACATCGGGGGTTCCCGGCGCAGCGCGGTCTCCCATTCCCTTCCGCCGTCGGTGGAGCGGAACAGGAACCCGAAACCGCCCCCGACCGAACTCACCACCACCGACAGCGGGGTGGACACGGCCAGTCCCCGGCTGATTCCGGGTGCCGGTGCCCGACCCAGTGTCCGGAACTCCCCCCGCCCCAGGGAACACTTCAGGTCCTTGTAGGTGTGGCCCGGGGGCTGGTCCGCCTGGTAGGAGCACAACGCGAACACCATGGACGGATCCGCCGGCGGTACCGTGAGCCAGGCGGCCATGTAGGGCTCCGCACACGGCGGGCTGCCCTCCCGCCAGTCCGTTCCGTTGTCACTGACCCAGTACCGCCCGGGAACGCCCCCTCCTCCGAGAGCGACGAAGGCGGCACTGCCCGTCGCCACCACCGATCCGCCCGCGGGACCGGGAACCTCGATCCCGGTCGCCGGTTCCCACCGCGACTCGGAGACCGGTGACACGAGCAGACGGGTCCGTCCGGTCTCTTCAGCACCGGAGGTGACCACCGCGTAACAGAAGTGCTCGTTGGAGGCCAGGTCCCCCACCAGCACCGGGTTGCCCGTCTCGGCGAGTTCCACGAGGTGCCAGTGTGCGGCCCCGTCGTGCGTGGCGAAAACGGTTTCGCCGTTGGTGACCAGCAGGTCCCGCTCGGTCATCGCGTGCACCCGTACGTGCCCGGAGAACTCGCTCACCTCGACCTGAGGCGCCGCCCGTCGTGACCAGGACAAGCCGCTGGTGTCGGTGTGCAGCAGCACCGGACGCCGGGACTCCTCCTGTCCGGCGAACCCGAGGATCCAGCCCCGATACGCGTTGGTCCACGAGGTCGAGGTGGGAACGAACCCGTGGGGGACTGCCGCCTCGGTCATGGTCTCTCCTCACCGGTGTTGGTCCGCGGGTCCCGGTGTGATGGGTGCCTACCGGGAGGGCTGGCTGCTGGTGTGGCGGCAGTGTCGCACTCCGCACGGCCTGGCGGCGGTATTTCACGCTATCGGAGCACGGCGGAACCGACTCGCTGTCGCCCGCGAGCGCGCGGACGGAGGCCGCGGGCGACCGCAACGACGGAACACGCCGCTGCCTCGTTGGTTCCGGTCCCACTTTCGTTGTGCCACCGTTCCCACGACGACCCGTTGGGCCGAAGACTCATTCGTCGTTCTCATATCGCCCCGCCCGATCGTCCGTCGCCTTTCCGGGGGAGACGCCCGGTTCCGGTGTCAACAACTCCCCGATGTCGCAGTCCAGCACTTCACAGATGACATCCAGATCGGACAGTTTCAGACTGATCGGCGTGCCCGACCAGAGACCAGACAGCTTCCCCGCCGAGACGTGCAATCCGTGTTCGGCGAGTCTGCGCTGCAACTCTCCCGCCTTCCAGATGCCCCGGTGGGCC
Source organism: Actinopolyspora mortivallis DSM 44261 (assembly GCF_000384035.1). Lineage (GTDB taxonomy): Bacteria > Actinomycetota > Actinomycetes > Mycobacteriales > Pseudonocardiaceae > Actinopolyspora > Actinopolyspora mortivallis. Next base: position 1,874,211 of record NZ_KB913024.1, on the reverse strand, counting down.
GCCACGAGTCGTAGATTCCACTTCACCTCTCCGTCCTTCCTGGCCGACACCCGTCGCCGTGCTCACTTCTGCCGAAGTCTGCTCCGACGTCGAGGAATCCGGGCAGGAGCACCGGTCTCGACTCTCGTTCGAGGTTAGTATCCACTGATTCCCGTGGGGGCGATTCATGCCGGGAAATGCACGATCGTGTCATCGTCCCACTCGGAACGGGAACTCGTTTTCTCCGGGCTTTTTTCCTCCCGTTTCGGAAAATTGTTGTGATCACACTCAAAAGGAGGATTGTCTATTACGTTGTGTCCGGGACAAGCCTCCGGAAAGGTGATTGTCTCTTCGCGCGGAGACCTTCGAACTCTCCGCGCTGCCGGGGAGATGGCAACGTCGGCCCCTGGTCGCCTCCTGGGCCTCCGGTCGCCGAGGAGCCCGTCAACCTGCCGGACACCGGTGGACCTCCCACACACGGGAAAGCCGGAACGGTCACCGACTGTGCTCCGGCGGACACGCGGCCACACGCCGACGCGGCCCCCGAGCGTCCCCTCGAGACGGGGTTCGTCTCACCGACACCGCGCCACCCCCCGGGGGTCGCGCGAGGGGTGTGACGCATTCGGGCAACACCTCTGAGCTGCCAGGTTCGGTCACACGCCCTCGGCGGGTGGTGCTTAATCGGAGTGTTACCGGTAGGCTCTGGTACGCCGGACAGGGATTCACCCTCCGGTGGGACTGGCCGTTTGCTCCTATCACGAGTCGATACGGATGACACTTCAAGACGACCGTGCTCGACCCTGGTTCCAGCCTCTGGTGCCGCACGAACAACCGCACAGTGACTTCACCAACGACGCGGGACCACTGACCACCCGCATCGAGGGGGAGCTCGTTCCTCCGGACCAGCCGTTGAACCCGGCACCGTGGACGGAACGGCTCGAGGTCACGCAACCGTTCATCCCCGCCATCCGGGAACAGGCACCGGAGTTCGCCAAACGCCTGAACCCGGAGCCGACCCCACCGACCCAGGCCGCGGAGGAGCCCGGCGAGACCGAACCCGCTCCTCCGCCCGGCACCGCGTCTCCGGCGAGCCAGCAGCGACCCGTCGAGGCCCCCTCGCCGGACACCGCGGCGGCCTCGGGGGACGGTTCCTCCGAAACGGTGGGGCCCCCGCAGAAACGACGCAGCCTGGCCCGCCGTGTCGTACGCCGGATCCTCGGCCCGGATCTGCTGCGCAAGGACCCTCCCCCGAGGAAACGCTGACACAGTGGGGCCTTCCGCCCGTGACAACTCCGATGCGGCCCCGTGCCTGTCGGGCTGTTCCCATAGCCACTTCGGAGCGTAATGTCCACAGCACCCCCGGCCTCCGCCGGAACTTCGCTGCGTGAGCCCGGCCCGTCCGTCCCCCACCGGCCTCCCGCCTTCGCGTGGCTTCCGCTCACCGTGCTCGGTCTCGGCGTGCTCACCGTGGGAACCCTGGTCGCCTCACGCTACGGCTACTTCGGTGACGAGCTGTACTTCCTGGCGGCGGGACACCATCTCTCCCTCGGGTACGTGGACCAGCCCTTCGGAGTGCCGCTGCTCGCGCGCACCATGCAGGCCCTGTTCCCCGACTCGCTGGAGGCGCTGCGGCTGCCGTCGTTGCTGTCCACGATCGGCTACCTCGTGCTGACGGCGCTGACCACGCGGGAACTCGGGGGAACACGCACGGCACAGACCTGCACCGCCCTCGCCTGCGTGCTGGCCCCCCATTTCGTGGGTTCGGCGCACCTGCTGGTCACCTACTCGTTCGACCAGACGATGTGGGCCTGGGTGCTGTGGCTGCTGGTGCGGTGGGTCCGCCGGCACCCCACCGGCGACTCGGGGGACCTTCTGCTGTTGGCCGCCGGAGCGGTCACGGCCTTGGCGCTGCAGTTCAAACTGCTCATCCCGGCACTGTGGGTGGTGCTGGTGCCCGTGAGTGTCGTGCTCGGGCCCCGGCGGCTGCTGCGGCGCCCTGGGCTGTGGGCGGGCGGTGCGTTGGCCGTGTTCGCCGCGTTGCCCAGTGTGCTGTGGCAGTGGCGTCACGGCTGGCCACAGCTGGACATGGCCGATGTCGTGGAGGCCGAGACCGGCGGGGTGGAGGCCTTCCTGAAGGTGCTGCTCACCCAGGTCGGCCCGATCGGTTCCGTGTTGACGCTGTTGGGGCTGGGTGGACTGCTGTTCGCGCGCGGGCTGCGTGAGTACCGGTTCCTGGGGGTCACGGCGGTGCTGCTCACGGTGGTGTTCGCCGCCAGTGGCGGACGTTCCTACTACCTGGCCGGTTTCTACGCCGTGCTGTTCGCCGCCGGGGCCGTCCTCGTGCAGCAGTGGTGGTGGCGACGTCCCCGCACTCGGCGGTACCGGTGGTTGTTCCGCGGATGGACCGCCGGGGTGGCGGCGGCCTACCTGTGGGCGCTTCCCACGGCGGTGCACACGCTGCCCCTCGCCCCGGTCTCGTCCATCGGGCCGGCGAACGTGGTGGCCACGGCCAGCCTGGGATGGCAGCCGATCACGGAGCAGCTCGCCGCCGCGTACCACAACCTGCCGGGAAGCGAGAACACCAAAGCCGTCGTCACCCACGACTACTGGTCGGCCGGGGCGCTGCACCATTTCGGTCCCGAGCACGGCCTGTCCGAGGTCTACAGCCCCAGCCGGGGGTTCTGGTACTTCGGGCACCCCTCCGAGCGGGTGCGGAGGGTGGTCTACCTCGGCTCCGACCGGCAGCGACTGGGAGAGCTGTTCGAGTCGGTACGGCAGGTCGGCACCGTCAACACCGACCTGCCCGCCTCCACCTACTACGAGGGCATGAGGATCTGGGTCGCCGAGGATCCGAAACTGCCCTGGTCCCGGCTGTGGCCCCGGCTGTACCACATGAGTCTGTGGTGACCGTCCCGCTCTCCCCGCCGGCAGGTCCCGCCGGTTCGGGAACCCGGTGAGCCCCGCCGAACCTCTCGGTCGCGGGACTCGGGTCACAGGGAGGGATCGAACGGGATACCGGCGGGTTCGGCCGCGGCGAGGTTGTCCCGGAACGCCCCGTCGGTGATCGCGAACGCGGCGTGGCCGAAGTCGGCCTCGCTCAGTACCGAGCGGGTGTCACCGGGAAAACGTTCCCAGCTCACCAGGGCCGGATAGTGCCAGTCTCCCAGGTCGTTCTCCGGCTGTTCGTCCTCTCCCGCCAGCCGGAAGGCGTGGGTGCCCACACCGTCCTTGTGGTAGACGACCTTCGCGTGGGTGCCCTCGTGCCAGTCGACGGCGGAGGCCGGATGCACGTCGTACTCGCCGTGGGCCGAGGTGGACACGTAGCGGGCACGGCCCTCGTGCACCCACACCACCACGTGCTCGATGTCGTGTCGGTGACCGAACACGTCGAAACCGGGAACGGCCTGGTCCTTCTGGAAGTACACGTCGTACAGGTGGGCCTGCCAGCCGTGGTTGCTCTCGGAACGGGCATAAACATTGGAGTTCTCCAGGTCGGAGAGGTCGTGGCACTGCCCGTCCAGCGCCCCCGAGTTGTCCAGTCCCGAGTTCACCGTGCCGTCCGGGCCGACGGCCACGCTGGGGTAGCATCCGTCCCCGTCGTAGTCGAAGGCCGGCATCCACTTCCGGTCCAGGGAGGTGGAGTCGGCCGGGATCCGCCGGGGGACGGTTTCGGCCACCGCCGAGCCCGGCAGGGCCACCAGCAGCAGAACCGCGCCGTGCACGGCGGCCGTCACCCGTCTCACGCGACTCCGGACGAACCTTCCCGTCCGGCCGTGCTCCCACCGTGCTCCGGTTCCGGTGACTTCCCGCGCGGCCGATGAGCGCGTCATACGTTCCCTCCTCCGTGTGCGGGTGGCGACGCGGGGTGATCGTAACGGGAGAACGGAAACGGTGACCTGGCTCCGCGGGAACGGAACGTGAAAACGACGTGCTCGACTCCCCGGTGGTCCGACCCGGACCTCCTTCGGTGACTCGTCGTCGGAGCGCTCGTCGGAAGTGGCCTCCTGCCGGTGTGGTTCCGCGCCGGTAACCAGGAGAACCGTTCCGGCACGCCACCGACCTCGTGGCCCCTGTTTTCCCGACCCTCCGACGCGGTTACGCTGTAACACAGCAGTGTTTTCGCCTTGACGAAACATGTGTTGGGTTCCTGGAAACTCTTCGTTCCGGTGGAGGGAGATCCCGGACATGAACACGACACTGGACCGGCTTTCCCCGGGAGAGACCGCGACGGTGACCGCCCTGGACGTCGAAGGCCCCCAACGACGGCGGCTGATGGACCTGGGAATCCTGCCGGGGACTCGGATCCGGGCCGAGCGGAGCAGCCCGCTCGGCGACCCGACCGCCTACCTGGTGCGCGGCAGCCTGCTCGTGCTGCGCCGGAACCATGCGGGCAGGATCCACGTCGACCGTCACCAGGGGTGAGACCCACGATGAGCCCCACCCCCTCGCCACCCACCACGAGCGCGTGCGGAACATGCGCGCTCAACAACGCCGCCAACCTGCGCCGACTGGGAGTGGACCCCTCCGGACACGACCTGGTCGTCGCCCTGGCGGGAAACCCCAACACCGGCAAGAGCACCGTGTTCAACGCCCTGACCGGCCTGCGACAGCACGTGGGAAACTGGGCGGGCAAGACCGTGGACCGCGCCGAAGGCGGTTTCGAGTACCACGAACGCAGGTACAAGCTCGTCGACCTACCCGGAACGTACTCCCTGCTGTCCACCAGCGAGGACGAGGACATCGCCAGGGACTTCCTGGTGTTCGGCCGCCCCGACGTGACGACGGTGGTCGTCGACGCCACCCGGCTGGAACGCGATCTCAACCTCGTACTGCAGATCCTGCAGATCACCACACGGGTGGTGGTCGCCGTCAACCTCGTCGACGAGGCCCGCCGCCACGGCATCACCGTGGACTTCCGGCACCTCTCCCGCGAACTCGGAGTGCCCGCCGTGGGCATGGCGGCACGCCGGGGCACCGGGATCGAGGACCTGCTCGACGCGGTCGAACGGGTGGCACTGTCCCCCACGTCCTTCGGTGGGCGCCGGCTCATCCACCGGAACCGGCGGCTCGAACGCGCGGTGAGCCACCTCGCCGAGCGGGTCGCACGGCACGTCCCCGGTGTGACCAACCCCCGATGGGTCGCGCTGCGGCTGCTGGAGGGTGACGCGACGCTCGAACGCGCCGTCGCCGAGGGCAGGTTGCGTGAGCTCGTGGCCGATCCCGCCGAACTCCGCTCGGAGACCGTCCCGGAGGAACCCGACGCATGACCCGCTCCCCGATCCTCGACGAGACCGACAGGCTACGGGCCGAACTTCCCGAGAACTTCCGGGACGACATCGTGGAGTCCCTCTACGCCGAAGCGGCCCGCATCAGCGCCACCAGTCTGTCCCACGGTGAACGACCAGCCCGCCCCACCCTGGACAAACTCCTCGACCGGATCCTGACCCACCGCGTGTGGGGGTTCCTGGCCATGGGAGCGCTGCTGTTCGGGGTTTTCTGGTTCACCATCGCGGGCGCGGCCGTACCCTCGGACCTGCTGTCCAACCTGCTGGTCGAGCACGGCCACGAACAGCTGAACCGTCTGTCCCGACTCCTGTCGCTGCCGGACTGGATGAGCGGACTGCTGGTCGACGGGGTCTATCTGTCCACCGCCTGGGTGGTGGCGGTGATGCTGCCGCCCATGGCGATCTTCTTTCCCCTGTTCACGATCCTGGAGGACTTCGGTTATCTGCCCCGGGTCGCGTTCAACCTCGACAGGCTGTTCGCCAAGGCCGGAGCGCACGGCAAACAGGCCCTGACCATGATGATGGGATACGGCTGCAACGCCGCCGGGGTCACCGCCACCCGCATCATCGACAGCCCCCGGGAACGGCTGATCGCGGTGATCACCAACAACTTCAGCATCTGCAACGGCCGTTGGCCCGTGCTCATCCTGCTGGGCACCGTCTTCCTCGGACAGCTCGCCCCGCCCCCGCTGGCCGCGGTGGTCGCCGCGGCCTCGGTCACCACGGTGGCCGCGCTGGGAGTGCTGACCGCCCTGGTGGTCTCCTGGGGACTGTCGCGAACGGTACTTCGGGGCGCCACCTCGGTCTACTCACTGGAGCTGCCTCCCTACCGCCCACCCCGCATCTGGCGCACCCTCTACACCAGCCTCATCGACCGCACCCTGAAAGTGCTGCGCAGGGCGGTGACCATGGCCGCACCCGCCGGTGCGGCCACCTGGCTGATCAGCAACATCACCGTCGCCGACGCGAGTCTGGCCGCTCACCTCGTCGACCTGCTCGCCCCGCTGGGATGGTTGATGGGCCTCAACGGCATCATCCTGTTGGCCTACGTCGTCGCCATTCCCGCCAACGAGATCGTCGTTCCCACCATCCTGATGCTGACGATGACGCTCGGGACGAACCTGTTCGGCGCCGAACAGGGAGTCCTGCTCGAACTCGGCACCGCCGAGACCGCGACCGTGCTCGTGCAGGCGGGAGGCTGGACCCTGCTCACGGCCGTGAACCTGATGCTGTTCACCCTGCTGCACAACCCGTGTGGAACCACGATCCTCACCATCTGGCACGAAACCCGCAGCGCCACGTGGACCGCGGTGGCCACGCTGCTGCCGGTCGGGCTCGGCATCGTGGTCACCAGCCTCACCGCCGCCGTGGCCCGGTGGGCCGGATGGGGGTGAAACCGGTTCACCGGGCCAGATGCGCCTCCAGGGCGTCGGCACCGGCCACCGCCCCGCCGCCACTGCGCACGCCGAGGCTGGTGGCGGCGGCCACGGCCCGCATCCGTTCGTCACCGGCCACCTCCTCCACCGTTCTCCGCAGTGTCGAGGCGGAGGCCTCCTCGGCAAGGATGCGGGCCAGGCCGAGTTGCTCGGCCCGTTCGGCGTTGGCCCGCTGTTCCGGCATCTGCGGATAGGCCACCAGGGGAACTCCGTGGTACAGCGCCTCCATCGTGGAGTTCATCCCGGTGTGTGACAGGAACACGTCGGCGTGTTCGAGCACCGCCGGCTGGGGGAACCGGGGCCGTACGTCGACGTTGTCCGGCAGGGTTCCCAACTCGGCCGGGTCGACCCGCTCACCCACGGACATGGCCACCTCCCAGGAGGTTCCGCCGAAGGCCTCCAGGCAGCGGCGGTAGAACTCGGGGCGGTTGTTGAACGCGGTGCCCAGGGAGACGAACAACAGCGGTGCCTCGGGGTCGCGGGGAGTGAAGGATTCGTTCCGCGCCCTGCTGCCGAGGGAGGGGCCCAGGAAACGGAACCGGTCGTCGAAGGTCTCGGCCGCGTACTGGAACTGGAGCGGGACGAACACCAGGTTCAGCCCGGCCGGTTGCGGCGAGAACAGCGGCCCCGGCGGAGTGACACCGAGTTGGTCGGCCAGCTCCAGTCGGCTCCGCTCCACCTCCCGCAGCGCCGGGTGTTCGGTGTCGAAGTCCTCGGGCAGAAACGTCTTCGCCAACGAGAACCGTTCGTTGGCGGCGAAGTTCGGCACCAAAGCCACCTGGGCGACCCCGAGAGTATCGGCCAACATGGGGCCGGCGGGCATCATCATGTCGTGACACACCGCCTCCGGCGGGTCGGCGACGAAACGCTCCCGCAGGGAGGGGAACGAATCACGCACGTGGTCGAGGAAACGGTGCGTCATCTCCGCCATCATCTCGGGGGTGATCCGGTCGAACGAGTGGCTGGGCAGGGCGAAGTCCAGGCCGAGGTCCACGGGCCGGGCCCCGCTGGCACGCACCGTTTCCAGCTTACGGTCCCCGGTGGCGTAGGTGATCCGGTGTCCGCGCCGGACCAGCTCCTCCACCAGCGGCAGGGTCGGATTCACGTGTCCGTCGAAGGGGGGTGCCATGAACGCGAAATGGCGGGGCATAGTTCCTCACAGCCACATCCGAAAAACCTGGCATTACTGCCACTTTCCCGTCGATTATTCCGCGTCGACGAGATCCCAGGCCCGTTTCCGGAAGGAAACGTGACGTCCTCAACACCGACATTCGGACCTAGTTCCCAAAAAGGACGCCGGAATTCCCCGTCGGCGTCGGATCCGACGCCTTCCTCCGCACACGCCCACGGATCGTCCCTCGTGGATTCGAAGCCCTTTCGCCCGTGGGCAACCTCGAGGACGGTTTCCCGCAGCGTGTTGGTAACCACCAACGTGGACGGTTAGGCTACGTGTATGTCTCGTGACGCGGAGTTGGCCGCCCAGGTGGCGCACGCGGATTTCAACCAGCCCAACATCGCACGGATGTACGACTACCATCTCGGCGGATCCGCCAACTTCGCCGTGGACAGACACACGGCCGAGCAGGCACTGCGCGTCGCGCCGCAGGAGCTGGACTACTGCTGGGCCAACCGGGCCTTCCTCGGCCGGGTGGTCCGCACCCTGGTCACCGAGTACGGCCTGGACCAGTTCCTCGACCTCGGCTCGGGGGTACCCACCGTCGGCAACGTGCACGAGATCGCACACGAGCACAACCCCTCCGCACGAGTGGCCTATGTGGACTGGGAGGCCATCGCCTGCCACCACGCGCGGCACCTGCTCGGTCCGGACGAGTGGCGCGTGACGGTGACCGAGGCCGACGTGTGCGAGCCCGAGGTGGTGCTCAACGCTGCCGGGGTGGCGGGGCTGCTGGACTTCACGCGTCCGATCGCGGTGCTCGCCTTCGGCATCCTGGACATCATCCCCACCACAGACGGGGCTGGGCTGGCCGCGCGCTATCGGGACGCCTGCGTGTCCGGCAGTGCGTTGGCGGTCTCCAACAACGCCCAACTGACCCGCAGTGACGAGGAGGTGGCCGGACTCAGAGCCCTGCTGGCGAACACCTCCACCCCGAACCTGCATCTGCGTACCCCGGAGGAGGTGGCCGCGCTGATGCCCGGCTACACCCTGTTGGACCCGGGAGTGGTCCCCGCTCCGCTGTGGCGACCCGACCGGCCCGTGTCCGAGCAGGAGGCCCGGCGCGGCAACGTGTACGGGGCCGTGGGGATCCTGCGCTAGGGAACCGCCCGCTGTCAGCGTTGCCCGCGACACCGTGTGCCCGGGCGACGCCGCCCGGGCACGACTTCAGCCCGCCGTCAGCACCCGGGGGCCGTGCTCCCCCACCGCCACCGTGTGCCCGAGCAGGAAACAGGGACTTCCGTCCACGGTCTCCACCGCGTTCCCGGGGCCGTGCCGGCACCCGTCGGCACCGCCCCGTGCCAACGCGGAGACCAGTGTGAGCACCGTCCCCGGCCGCAGGGACAGCCCCGTTCCCCGTTCACCGGTACGCGGAACAGTGGGGGGCTCCCGAACGAAACGGCCGATACCGTGCCCGCACGAGACCGGTATCCCGTATCCGGCGCCCCTGGCCGCCAGACCCAACGCCCAGGACACGTCACCCAGCCGGTTTCCGACGGTGCTCACGGCGACGGCGCTGCGCAGCGCCTCCCGCGCCGTGTCCCGGGCCCGCAGCACGGCCTCGGTCTCCGGTCCCACGGCGGTGGTGACCGCGGCCCAGGCACACCAGCCCTGGACCCGGCCCGCGCATTCCACCGTGACGAGATCGTTCCGGTTCACACGCCCGGCGTCGGGAACACGGCCACGCACGACCTCGTTCGGCGCGAGGGCCAGGGCGGTGTGCTTCCCCGTGTCCTGGTGGTCCAGCGCCGGGACGGCATCGTGGTCCCGCAGTACCGCCCGCGCCAGCCTTTCCAGCTCCACTCCGGTGGTTCCGGCCACGAGGTGTTCGCTCGTGTGGCGCAGTGCCTCGGCCACGGCACGACCGGCCAGACGCATGCACCCGATCTCGGCGGCTGATCTGAGCTCGACTGAGTTCCGGACCACTCAGCTCTCCCCCTCGACGCGGGACCGGCCGCTGCGGGTGAAGGTGGTGTGCAGCACGTGGTTCTTCGTGGGCCCGGCGACCACCCAGCGCTGCCACCACCTGTTCTCGTCGACCACGCCGAACTCGCCCTGGTAGAGGTCGTCACGACACGGATGGTGGGTTCTGCAGTGCCCGGCACGCAGATCGAGCGTGTGGAAGAACCCCCCGTAGTCGAAGTACACCTCCGCCCGTCCGGGCCCGGTCACGCGGTACCGCAGACTCCGGAAGGCGTTCCCGCGGTAGTCGCCCAGCCGCAGGGTGCCCCGCTCCTCGTAGACCAGCACGTCGTCGACGGTGCGGAAACAGCCCGAGCCGTCGAACTCGCCCATCCGGTTACCGTCTGGGTCCGAGATCACCCGCCACAGCGACCACCGCCCCCCGAGGAAGCCGGGAAGATCGTGTACCGGGTGGCCACACGCTGTGTTCACCGTCCGCTGGCCCCTCCCACCACGGCGGCACCGGAGGCGGAGCCGTCCTCACCGGAGGGGAGCAGACCGGACAGGTCCGCGCCGGTGTCGTTGATCCGCAGCACGAACGGTCGGGTCTCGGTGTAGCGCACCACGCTCAGCGAGCACGGTTCGACCACGATCCGCTGGAAACCGTCCAGGTGCAGCCCCAGGGCGTCGGCCAACACCCCTTTGATCACGTCGCCGTGGGTGCAGACCAGCCACACCGTCTCGGGGCCGTACTCGGCGGACAGCCGCGTGTCGTGACCGCGCACCGCCGCCACGGCCCGCGCCTGGACCTGGGCCAGCCCCTCCCCTCCCGGGAACACGGCCGCGGAGGGGTGCTGCTGTACCACACGCCACTGCGGTTGTTCGGCGAGTTCCTCCAACCGGCGTCCGGTCCACTCACCGTAGTCGACCTCGGACAATCCCTCGTCGGTCTCCACCTGCAGGGAGCGGGCGGTGGCCAGCCCGGTGACCGTTTCCACGCACCGTTGTAGCGGGGAGGCCAGCACCGCCCGCAGCGGTACCTGGGCGAGCCGGTCGAGGAGTCCGGCCGCCTGGGCGCGGCCGGACTCGTCCAAGCTGACACCGGGACTACGTCCCGCGAGAGTGCCCGTGCCGTTGGCGGTCGAACGTGCGTGCCGCAGCAGAATCACCGTTGCCACGGCACCGAGCATACGGATGCGCCGTTCCACACCGGGCATCCGGTGCGAGGCCGCTCACATCCGAAACACGAACCGGACCCTCACGCCTGCAACACGCCGAAACCGAGCAACAGGTACACGGCGAGCCCCACCAGCACACGCCACCACACGAACAGGTAGATGCTGTGCTTTTCCACGTACCTCAACAGCCAGGCGATACAGGCGTAGCCGACCAGACCGGCCAGTACCGTGGCCACGAGCATCTGTGCTCCGCTCGGTTGCAGTCCCGGCCCACCCGGATCGAAAACGTGGCCCAACTCCAGCAATCCCGCCGCGAACACCGCGGGGATCGCCAACAGGAACGAGAACCGCACGGCGGTGGGGCGGTCCAGCCCCAGCGAGAGTCCCGCGGTGATCGTCCCTCCCGAGCGGGAGACTCCGGGGATCAGGGCGAGTGCCTGGGCGCAGCCCATGAGCACTCCGTCGCTGAGACGCAGCTCGGCCTGTTTGCGCAGCTGGGGGCCGTACCGTTCGGCCAGGCCCAGCAGCAGGCCGAACACGATCAGGGTGGTCGCGGTGATCCACAGACTCCGCAAGGCCCCCCGGATGAGGTCCTGGAAGAAGAATCCGAGAACGCCGATGGGGATGCTGCCCACGATCACGTACCACGCCAACCGGTAGTCCTGGGTTCGCCGCACCTCGGGGTTGACCATGCCGCGGAACCACGTCGTGATCAGACGTGCGATGTCGGCGAAGAAGTAAATCACCACGGCCAACTCCGTGCCGATCTGGGTGACCGCCGTGAACGAGGCGCCCGCGTCGGCGTCGAACAGCAGCTGCGAAACCACCCGCAGGTGCCCCGAGGAAGAGACGGGCAGGAATTCGGTCAGCCCCTGCACCACAGCAAGCACCACGGCCTGCAACCAGGTCAACGAAACCCACTCCACACAGTCGAATCTTGCGCCCCGTTTCGGAGCACCCTGTAACGGCCTCTTGCTGCCGGAAATCTTGCAGCATGACCCGAACAGGGGGGGATAGCGGGCCGTTGACCGTGGTCACGTACGCAACGGGGCAGGTCACTGGGCGAATCGGACCCACTGCGGACACGCTGAGCCACAGACGGGCGTCGTCTTCTCGCCCAACAGGGAAAAGGGTGATGTGAGTCACTCGTTTCGTGTTCACTGTGTGGCCACGCGCTGTTCAGCACATCCGGCACCAAAGGAATACGATCAGTCACCGTGCGTTATCGACAGCTCGGCAACACCGGTATGCGCGTCTCCCGGCTCGCGCTGGGGACCATGACGTGGGGAAACGGCACCGACGTCTCGGAGGCCGCCGCCCAGTTGTCCCTGTTCCACCAGGTCGGTGGGACCCTGGTCGACACCTCGCCCGTCCATCAGCACGGACACGGCGAGACGATGCTGGGGAGTCTGCTCAACGACACCGTCGCTCGCGACGACCTGCTCATCGCCACCACCACGGGCCCCCGGACCTCCCGCGCGGCCCTGCTGGACTCACTGCACGGTTCACTACGACGTCTGGGCGTCGACCACATCGACCTGTGGCAACTGCACGGCTGGGACTCCACCGTCCCGCTGGAGGAAACCCTCGACACCCTCGACACCGCCGTCACCAGCGGAAAAGTCCGCTACATCGGTGTGGTCAACCAGCGGGGGTGGCAGCTGGCCACCATGGCCGCGCTGCAGAGCACCGCCTCCGGGCGTATCCCCCTGGCCTGCGTGCGGACCGAGTACTCCCTGTTGCAACGCCTTCCCGAGCACGAACTGCTGCCCGCCGCCCGCCACCACCACGTCAGCCTGCTGCCCTGCTCTCCCCTCGCTGGGGGCGTGCTGACCGGCAAGTACCGAACCGAGACCCCCACCGACTCCCGAGCCGCCGACCCGGAGATGGCCCCCTACATCGCCCACCACCGCACCCCCCGATCCGGGCGCATCGTGCACGCGCTCGCCACCGCCGCCGACGGACTCGGAACCTCACCCGCCGCGGTCGCCCTGGCCTGGATCCGGGACCGCCCCGGCGTCGGAAGCCCGGTCCTCGGTGCCCGCACCACCGAACAGCTCAAAAGCTGCCTCGAGTGCGAGCAGGTGACGCTGCCTCCGGCCATCCAGGCCGCTCTCGACGACGTCAGTGCCCTCCCCCAGCCCTGAGGCACACCCCGGCGCCGCCCACCACGCTCGTGCGGGATCCTGGAAGCACGTCGACACCGACGTGCCAGCTCGTCCCCCAGGGAGGTCACCGTTGCGACGTCTCCTCGCCGCGTGCCTGACCACATCGGCTCTGCTGCTGACCGCCTGTACCGGTGGCGGCGACTCCCGTCCCCTGCAGGTGACCGACGAGCTCACCTCCGCGACCCCCGCACCGGCTCCCTCCCCGGAGACCACACCGGCGGGCCGGGTGGTGCCCGCACCACCCGCCGACCACGCCGTCTACCTGCCCGCCACCGGCCTGCTCGCCCTGGCCGGGGCCGAGCAGGCCAGCGTCACCCTGGTCGACACCCGCGAGCTGGGATCCCCCGCCCGGACGATCGAGCTGCCCGCTCCGGCCGCCTCCCTGCGTCCCCTCGACGGAGGCCGGGGTCTGCTGGCGGCGCTACCCGAGGCCGAGGTGATCGTCGACATCGACGTCGACAGCGGTGAACTCACCCGCACCCCCGTGCGGGGGCACCCCTCCGACGCCCTGCCCGTCGGGGACCGCCTCTTCGTCTCCCGCCCCGGGGCCGAGGACGTCGCCGTCCTGCGGGACGGTGCCGTCCAGCACCGCGCCGAGGGTTTTCCCGGAGCCGACACCCTGCTGCGCCGCGGCTCCACGGTGGTGGTGGTGGACAAGCTCACCACCTCGGTGACCCCGCTCGACATCGAAACGGCGGAGAAACTCCCCGCGCTGCGTGCCGGGGAGGGGGCGACCCGGGCGGTGACCGACGAGTTCGGGCGCGTCCTGCTCGTCGACACCCGGGGGGAGGAGATCATGGCCTTCGACACCGAACCACTGATCATGAAACAGCGTTACCCGGCGAAGGGGTCTCCCTTCGCCCTGGCCTACGATCCGGGTCGGGATCTGGCCTGGGTCACGCTGACCGCCCGCAACGAGCTCGTCGGCTACGACGTGACCGGGGGACAGCCTCGTGAGACCCACCGTGTCCCCACTGTCCGCCAGCCCGAAGCGGTCGCGGTGGACCCGAGGACCGGCACCCGCTACGTCGCTTCGGCGACCGGAGACGGACTACAGGTGGTGCGGAAGTGACGGCGACCGAGGACACATCCTCCTCCGAGCAGGACTGGGAGTACTTTCCCCTGCGGCTGCCCCCGGGGATTTCCCGGCTGAGCGCGGCCACCCGTCTGAGCATCCACGCCGAGTTCGCCGGGTGGGAACTGTCGCGGGTGCTGTTGTACTCCGACGGTTCCCGCAAGGTGTGGCTGCGCCGTAAACGCACCCACCTCACCGCGGGAGCGGTCGGAGTGCTTCCCCTGTCGTGAAGAGGGCTCGCTCACGGATCCCGGCAGGGGAGACCGCCCGGCCCCCACCCGTGTCGGTGTTCGAACAGCTCGGCTGCTCGGTCGGAAGACTCCTAGGGCACCCGGTGCAGCCACTCGGAGGTGGCGAACTTCGTGGCGACCAGTTCCTCGGCGCGTTGTTCCTCGGCGGCGGTGATCCCGTCGGCGACCAGCCCGTGGCGGGCCCGGAAACCCGACTCCAGCCGGTCGATCACGGTCTGCCGATCCAGGCCGGTCTGACGTCGCAACGGGTCGACGCGCTTGACGGCGCTGCCCACCCCCTTGTCGGAGAGCTTCACCCCGCCGACCCGGAGCACCTGCCCCAGCTTCTCCGCGTCCACGTCGTAGGACATCGTCACGTGATGCAACACGGCCCCGGCCGAGACCCGCTTCTGCGCGGCACCGCCGATCTTGCCCCCGTCGGAGGTGATGTCGTTCAACGGCTGGTACCACACGTTCAGCCCCAGCTCCCGCAACACCTCCAGCACCCAGTCGTCCAGGAACGCGTAGGAGTCGGCGAACGACATGCCCGCCACCAGCGACTTCGGTGCGTACAACGAATAGGTGACCGTGTTGCCGGGTTCGACGAACATGGCGCCCCCACCGGTGATCCGACGCACCACCTCGATGCCGTAGTGCTCGGCGGTGGGCAGGTCCACCTCGTTGCGGACCGACTGGAAACTGCCGATGATCACCGAGGGGTCCGACCACTCCCAGAAACGCAGCGTGGGGCTCCGTCGTCCGGCCGCGACCTCCTCGGCCAGCACCTGGTCCAGGGCCATGTGCATCAACGGTGAGCGGGCCGGCTCCCTGACCGACAACCACCGGTGGTCCAACCAGCCGGTCGAGCCGGTCACCGCCCGTCGCACCGCCACGGCCACCGACTCGGGGGTGAACCCCACCATGCGGGTCTGTGGATCCGTACCCGCGCGCACCAACGACGCCAGGGTGTCCACGTCCGTGTTCGCCGCGGCCCCGACCAGGGAACCGTTGATCTCGTCCAGGGCCTCGTCCGGCTCCAGGAAGAAGTCACCGCTGACCCGTACCCGGCTCAGTCTGCCCTCGGTCACCTCCACGTCGGCGGCGACCAGCTTCCCGCCGGGAACCTTGTACTCCCCGTGCACCACACACCTCGCACACCACGACCGTCGTTTCCGGACGGGCAACCACTCTAGGCCTCGTTCGTGCCGCGCTCGCGGGCACCGGAGGGCACTGCTGCCGTGTGTCCGGACGACGACACGCGGTGATCGGACTCCTCACTCTGAGGAGTCCTGCTCGGGGCTGTGAGTGTGGTCGAACTCGGCGAGTCGTGCTCGGGTCCGTTCCAGGTCACGTTCGAGTTCGGCGATGCGGCACACCGCCGACAGCACGGTGTGTCCCTGGTCGAGGAGCTCGCGCACCCGGGCCGCCAGACGCAGCTGGGCCCGACTGTAGCGGCGGTGACCTCCCTCGGAACGAGCCGGCGTCAACAGCCCGGTCGTGTTGTCCAGGCTGCGCAGGAAGTCAGGGGTGACCCCGAGAATCTCCGAAGCACGTCCCATCGTGTAGGCGGGGTAGTCGGCGTCGTCGAACGCCCTGTCTGCGCGGTCGGTGGGTCGTGCTTCGGACATGGCCGCTCCTGATCACTGGAACCGGGATCACCCCGTGCCGGAGGAAGAGCGGTGGTCAGCTGTTACCTCCCTCGATGACCTTCCGGTCTCCGCCGTGATCGACCTTGATCTGCCGCGGTTTCGCCTGTTCGGCCACGGGCAGGGTCACGGTCAGCACCCCGTCGGTGTAGGTGGCGCTGATGTTGTCCACGTCCAGCCCGTAACCGAGCGAGAGCTGACGCGAGAAGGTGCCCCTCGGCCGCTCGGCGGCGATGTAGTCGACCTCCTCACCACGGTTGCCCGTGCCGCGTTCGGCCCGGACGGTCAACGTACGGTTCTCGGCGCTGACCTCCAGGCTGCTCGGGTCGATGCCGGGGAGGTCGAACTCGACCACGTAGTTGTCCCCGGAGCGGTAGGCGTCCATGGCCATCGACTGCGGAGCACGGTTGCTGCCGAACACCTCGGTGGCCAACCTGTTCAGGTCCCGGAACAGCGGGTCGAATGCCGTGGTCATCTCAGCGAACTCCTTTCCACACACAACCAAGCAATGCCGGAACGGTTTCGGTCACCAGCACAGGGAAGTGTGGGTCCGACGAGTCGGTCGGGAACGAAGGTGAGATCCGTGTCCCGACCGTCGACCGACCCGGAACGGAAAGCGAGAACGAAGAACGAGGCCTGTGACCACCTCCGGTTTGCTCGTCCCTCATCGCCTTACGGCACTTATTCTGGCACCATGACTCCAATTTCGCAACCCTGAACGGGCAAGACTTTGTCGTTGATCACACGAGATCGTGACCTCCGTGCCGCCACCGCCACGGCTGGCAACCACGGGCGGGGACTTGAGGAACATCGGAACGAAAACCGGCGCTAAGCGGCCGTGGGGCTGATCCGCTCGTTGACGACCTTGACCGGGCTGCTGAAGTCCGCGCTCGGTTCCGCCGCAGTGGGCGGGTGCAGACCTGAAAGGGCCAGTGAGTTACCAGTTGAGTACCTGTCTGAGGAGCAGGCTGCGGCCGTTGCGCGACCCGTCCGAACCCGACGAGGACGAACTCGGCTGAACCGGGCCCGCAGGAAGGCCGACAGTGGGCTCGGGCGGAATGCGCCCGAAACCTGCCACTTGGTCGTGAAGTAGCTGGTGGTTGCGGCTACTTGTCGACGATGAGCGCGGTCTCGCACTACGCGCTACGGGTACCGGCGATCACGGTTCAACGGCGGTAGCGGGGCAAGCCGGCGAACCAGGTCTGCTCGGTCGTCGTGCCCGCCAGCTCGTCGTGCGGCACCGCGAAGGGGTCCCGGTCCAGTACGACGAAGTCGGCCGAGAGTCCCGGGGTCAAGGAGCCGGCCTGGTCCTGGAGTCCCATCGCACGGGCCGCGCCGGTGGTGTAGGCCGCGACGGCCTCGGGCACCGAGATCGCCTGCTCGGGCCACAGCGCCCCCGGGGCCAGGCCGGCCGGGTCCTGCCGGGTGACCAGCCCGGCGATTCCCGGCCATGGGTTCGGCGACCCCGCCACCGGCCAGTCCGAGCCACCCGCCACCAGCGCGCCGGTGTCGAGGAGGTCCCGCACTGGCTGGATGCGGGTGGCCCGGTGCGCGGGCAGCACCTCGCGCAGCGCGTCGACGATGACGCCGGGGAACCACAGCGCGGGCGACATGTCGTTGACCACGCCCAGCGGCGCGAACCGGCCGACGTCGTCGGGGTGCAGGAACTGGCCGTGCGCGATCTGCACCGGAGGCACCCGTTCGCCCGCCCGGTGGGCGGCCTCAACGACGTCGAGCACCATCCGGGCCGACGCGTCCCCGGTGCAGTGGATCTTCAGCCCGAGCCCGGCGATCGCGGCCCTGCGTAGCCAACTGGCGAGCTCGTCGACCGACATCGTGGTGTGGCCGGTGTGGTGGCAACCGTGCACCTCGTCGGGCAGGTACGGCTCGAGGAACGCGCCGGTGCGCGTGGTCGGGACGCCGTCGAGGAAGATCTTGCCGAAGTCCGGCCGGTGGTGGCGGGTGCGGTACTGCTCGGCGACCGCGACCAGCTCTTCCCCCACGACACCGGCGCTCATCAGCGAGTTGTTGAGTAACAGCGAAGACACCGTCCAGGCGTGCAGGCGCCCCTGCTCGTCGAGCCGCCGCAGTCCGGCCAGCTGGTCGAGCGAGACAGCCGCGTCCTGGAAACCGGTGACCCCTACCCGGTGCAGCAGCTCGATGCCGCGCTCGCTGCTGCGGGCGTGGTACTCGTCGTCGTGATCGGTGGCCTCGGCGCGGGCCCGCTCCACCAACGCGCCCGCGCTCTCGTAGAGGACCCCGGTCGGGCGGCCGTCGCTGTCACGCACGATGCGCCCGCCGACGGGGTCACCGTCGTATCCCAGCACCCCGGCTCGGCGCATCGCCTCGGTACTGGCCCACCGGTTGTGGTGGCTGTCGTCGGTGAGCACCACCGGCCGCCCGTCGGCGGCCTCGTCGAGGCGCGCCAGTGCGCTGGACTCCGAGATCTGGTCCAGCAGCGTCGAGCCCCAGGAACCGCCCGCGACCCACTCCTCGTCGGGCCGGCTGCGTACTCGCTCGCGGACCGCGTCGAGGATCTGCTCCAGCGACGCCGTCGCAGGGAACTGCAGGGTGTGCAGGTCGGCCTCCCCGGCGGCGGCGTGATGGTTGTGCACGTCCAGCAGCCCAGGCAGCACCGTAGCCCCGGCCAGGTCGACAACCTCGGTGTCCGGACCGGCGGCCCCGCCCGCCTCGATGTCGCCGCCGACGGCGGTGATCCGCCCGTCGCGGATCCCGAACGCCGTCGCCCGCGGCCGCAGCGGATCCATGGTGTGCACCACCGCGTTGCGGACCAAGACATCGAGCGTGCTCATGATCGTGACTCCTCACTGTCGACGGCAGGAACCCCACGAGATTACAGTTTGACACAAAAATGTTTTGTGACAAAAATTTCGGATGTGGGTTGGGAGCCGGTCGGCACCGACGACACCGTGCCGCCGGCGTCGACAACCGTTCGGTCGTGATAACCGCCCCCCACGCGGCCGAACTGGGCGCGGCCGTCACCAGCGAGGCCACTGAGGTGTGCCCGGACAGGGCCAGCAGTGTGACGGTGTTCGCGCCGTCCTCGACATCGTGCGTAAAGGGCGGAATGCCGGAGCTGGTACAGGGTGAACGGCCTGCCCGGCAGCCCGGTGGTGGCCTGCTCGAAGCGCTCGGCGTCCCGCCCGGGCCGAGGACTTCGTCGGCGCGAGCGGCGGTTTCATACAGCATCCGCCACAACGTCCGTTCCCGGAGCGGCAGATGCGGACGTGCCAGCTAGCCGCCCTTATCCGCGCCCCCTACCCACACGAAGCGATCACCGAAGAAGATCAACCCAGCGACCAGCGCCGCGACGGCTTAGCGCCGGTTTCCGTTCCGATGTTCCTCACCCCCTGAGGCGGAGTCCGGCCGGATCCACCCGCGGCCGCCGGGACGTTCGGCGACGGAATCGATCATGGGTCCCGTTCCTCGGTGACCTCGGCGAACGGCAGCGGGCAACTCGGGCTGGTGCCACATGCGAGAAGATCGTCACAGCCGGCCTCGACCGCCTCGGACAGCGCGCACCGCAGGGTGTTCAGGTCCGCTATCCGGGCCTCGACCTCGGCCAGTTTGTCCTGCGCGTGCCGACGCAGTCCCACTCCGAAACGGCCGCCACGGTGCGGTCGACCGGCCGCGAGCAACTCGGCGACCTCGGTGAGACTGAACCCCAGCCGTTGGGCTGCTTTGATCGCTCGCAGTGTGGTGACCGCCTGCGGTGGGTAGAGCCGGTGTCCACCCAGGCTGCGTTCGGGTTCGGCCAGCAACCCGCGCCGCTCGTAGTAGCGCAGTGTCTGGGGGTTCACCCCGGCGGCCTCGGCGAGTTGGCCGCTTCGCAGGAAACCCCTGGGTTCGGAACCCTCCTCCGCTCGACGATCTCGCCCGGCACCCCGGCAGACAGCGCTCGTCCCCCGCTCGTCCGTGTCGGCGGGCCATCCCGTGGGGACCGCGCACGACTCCGACCGTCCGACCGGGATGGTGCCGAGGACCGATCCGCAGCAGGAGCATCCGTTCGTCCCCTCGGTCGTCATCGCTGTCCCCTTCCGGTTGTGGTGCCCGCCCGGACCGGGCGGTGTCCTCGGTCGAGTCCCAACCCCACCGTGGTGCCGTAGACCAGGTGCGGTACCAGCGTCGCCACGGCGACACGCGGGCTCACGGCGATCCCGAACAACCCCCATCCCAGGTAGGGCAGCCACACCAGCCCCATCAGCGCCCACAGCAGCACGCCGTAGCCGAGCCCGGCCCACACCGACACCCGGCGGACCGACCCGGCCAGCACCGCCGCTGCCACGGCTCCGTAGCCCAGGTGGGCAAACCCGGCCATCAGCAGTAACACCGGCTGCGACGGCACCCCCACGGTCTGACTCGTCAGAGCCACCGGAACGGGCTTCGGCACAGGTGCCGCGCCGACAGCGGTGCCGAGGAGCATCACCGCGCTCATGAGCACCGTCGCGACCGTGCCCCAGCCGAGCCCGGCCACCAACCGGTGCGCGGTGGGCTCGCTCTTCGTGTCGCGGCTCGCCCGGTTCGTCGTCACCTGCACCCCATGCTCCCTTCCTCGCGGTCCTGTGTCCTGCCACGTCGACGGTAGGCCCGTAGTGGGCTACAGGATGCAACCGCGATCCGGGCGGGTTACGTACCACGAACGGGGCAGCTATCGTGGCTCGTCACGCTCCGCCGTCACGGGGCGGTTTCCGGGCGAGCAGGAACCCCTGTGGTGTTTCCTCGGGAAAGTCCCCTCCTCGTCGGCTCACGCAGCAGCCGGGCCCGTACGGACAGTCCGGCCCGCTCCAGCGGCTCGGCGACCATCTCGGGTGAGAGGTCCATCCCGAACACCGACAGCCCGAGGGCGCCCAGGTGGGCGGTCACCCGGCCGGGACCGCAGCCGACGTCGGCCACGGGGCTCTCGGCGTCGCGCGAGTTCGGCGAAGCCGCCGAGCACGGCACGGTCCAGTGGTTTGGCCGCCAGCTCGTCCCGGATCCACTCGGCGTGGTCGTGGGCCGTGGCGTCGTGGGAGCACCGGGTTCGGCGGAGGAAGTCGAACTCGGTCACGGGCGACCATCATAGTCCGGCGAGACCCCGGGAAAGACCTGTTCGACCAGCCGTCCGGGTCTTGTTGTTCGCGTTCGGAGATGTTGCCGGTGTCGGTCCCGCCGAGTGTGAGCGGCGGGACCGACACCGGAGCCGAATCACCGCGAGGCCTCGGCCTCCGTGTCGGCGGGGGCGCCGCGACGTCCGAAGTACAGCATCCCGGACAACAGGGCGAGGAGGAAGACCACGGCCATGACCACCAGCAGCGGCACGGGTCCGAACTGGACGATCAGGGGGATGGCAGCGGCCGTGACGAGACCTCCCCCGAAGAACGGTTCCAACACCAGTTGCTTGTAGCCGAAGGCCGGGTAGGCGGGGGTGCGCAGTTCCGGGTCGGCGATGCGCATGAGGATCAGGCCGGTGGCGGTGACACCCATGGACTGGCCGAAGTCACCTATTCCGCGTTCGAACCAGTAGTCCGGAAGCATCCGTGGGGCCAGCAGCAGGAAGGCTCCCAGCGACCAGGCGATGCCGACGGTGGCCAGCAGCAGGAACGGCACGATGTTGTGGGCGATCACGTCCAGCGACAGCGTCCCCATGGCGGCGATGATCAGCATGTCCAGCGCGAATCCCTGGATACGTTCGATCATGAGTCTGTCGATGATCTGGGTCCGGTCGAAGCGGTTGATCACCACCTGCAGCAGGATGCCCCCGAGCATCGCCAGCGGGAACAGGGGCACGTAGCCGAAGATCTCGATGGTGTCCACCCACAGCGCGTTCTCCAGGAGTTGCAACCCCCACAGCAGCAGTTGGCCGATGATGATCGCCAGCGCCAGCACGCCGAAGTGCAGGGTCAACGGCTCGATGGACGAGGGGTGCACCGTCAGTGTGGCCGCGGAACGCCGGTTCTCCCGCTCGACCAGTCCCATGCGTTCGGCCACCGACGGGGCGGCGTCCGCGCGCAGTTCGGTGGCGTGCCCCCGACGCACTCCCCAGTTGATCAGCACGATGCCCAGCACGATACCCATGAGCAGGCCGATGGTGGCCATGCCGAGCGCCAGGTCCTGTCCTTCGGCGAAACCGAACTCGGCGAAGGTCTCCCCCAGGCCTCCGGCGGTTCCGTGGCCCCCTTCGAAACCGATCTCGATGAGAGCTCCCGTCAGCGGGGGAAGCCCGAACACGGGAGTCAGCACCGCCAGGGCCAGCAGCAGCCCGAACACGTACTGGCCACTGCTGAGGGTCAGTCCGAAGGCGATCTGGGGCCCGGCCATCCGTCCCGCCTCGCGCGCCTTCGGCATCCGTCTTCCGAGGAACAGTCCGGCGAACACCACCGAGATGAGCAGCCCCGGCAGGGTCGACCAGACCTGTTGGATCTCGGTTCCGAACAGTCCTCCCTCGGTGAACCGGTCGGTACCGAACGCCGCGGCGATCCTGCCGAACACGTCGGGACCGAGCAGCAACGCGATCCCCCCACCGATGATCGATCCGGGAAGGAAGAGTCTCTGCGCCAGTCGCCATTTCACCCGGACGAGCTTGGCCACGAGCAACAGCACTCCCAGCAACAGGAGCGCGAAACCGATCGTTTCGGAGGACATGATCACCTTTCGGTAACCGATGGTTGAACGACGTCACCACGGAGGTTCTCCGGGGTGTCCTGACAAGAGCCGAGCTGTGTTCATCGGCGGCGCAATCCTATTTCCCGGGACGTCCGCCCCCGTACAGCGCTGGGACGTTCCCGAAAGGACACGTGTTGCCCAGCAATAACGGTGATCCCCTCACTTCCGCCCAGGGCGGAAGGCACGGCTTCCGGGGGCGTTCGAGTCCCTCATTCCGGCAGGGGCGTCGAGAGTCCGTGGGGACCGGGTCACGCTCTCGTGCTTCTCTCCGGGAAAAGCATGAATTCAGTTCACTGTATGGTGTATTGTTTTGTGTATGCTGACGAGTGAGACGCGGGAGGCGGTGCTGGCCCGACTGGGCCGGGCCCTGGCCGACCCGACACGCTGCCGGATCCTGGTGCGCCTGCTGGACGGGGAACACTATCCGGGACAGCTGGCCGAGCAGTTGGGGTTGTCCCGCTCGAACGTGTCCAACCACCTGTCGTGTCTGCGGGGCTGCGGGTTGGTGGTGGCCACCTACCAGGGACGTCAGGTGCGCTACGCACTGGCCGACGCGCACCTGGCCCGGGCTCTGCGGGAACTGGTGCGGGTGGTACTGGCCGTGGAACCGGGCGAGTTCTGCTCCGAGGAGGACACGACCACGGTGCCCGCCGAGGGCGGGGTGGTGCGGCCATGAGCGAGTCCGGCACGCACAGCGCACCGACCCGGGCCACCGGCGCGGGATGTTCGGACGGATGCTGCGCCCCCTCCCCGTCGTCGCGCGGCCTCCCGGACGCCGCGCGACGGGCTATCCTGTCGCGTCGGATCCGACTGCTGGTGGCGGCCACGATCAGCTACAACGTGATCGAGGCCGTGGTGGCGGTCACCGCCGGCGTGCTGGCCTCCTCGACGGCACTGATCGGCTTCGGCCTGGACTCGATGGTCGAGGTGGCCTCGGCGGCCGCGGTGGCCTGGCAGTTCTCGGCCCGCCAGGCGGCTCTCCGTCAGGCGCGGGAACGCAGGGCACTGCGGATCATCGCCGTGTCGTTCTTCGTGCTCGCCGGTTATGTCGCCGTGGAGGCCGTGCGCTCCCTGACGGGCGGGGTCGGGGCGGAGTCCTCGCCGGTGGGAATCGTGCTCGCCGCCCTGTCACTGGTGATCATGCCCGGTCTGTCGTTGGCCCAACGCTTCGCCGGTCGTCAGCTCGGATCGGCCAGCGCGGTGGCCGACTCCAAGCAGACCCTGCTGTGCACCTATCTGTCCGGGGTGCTGCTGGTCGGGCTGCTGCTCAACGCCGCCTTCGGCTGGAGCTGGGCCGATCCGGTGGTGGCACTGGTCATCGCCGCGGTCGCGGTCCGGGAAGGTCGCGAGGCCTGGCGCGGAGAGGGATGCTGCGCTCCGACGCTCACACCGGAGGGCACCGACCGGACCGACGACTGCCGCGAGGGCGGTATCACGCAGTCGTGACCCTCCACCGGAAGTATCGACGATCCCGGATTCGAGGGGCGTTGTCCCCGACATCGGCGCTGACACGCCGCGCCGTGCGGGGAAGCGTGCTCCGCGTGCTGACGCGCTGGTGACACACTGCTGACCCGGTGGAGAGTCGGTGACCACCGACGCTCCGCGAAACTCCTGGAGTGCGCGGATGGCCGGGACACCGCCGCGAGACGGGACCGAGTCGTGCCCCTCGGGATCCCGAGGGCAGCAACGAGAGGTTCGATGGTGACAGTCCGGTGTGTTCCGCGTTAGTTTGTTCGCCCCACTGAACGACGGGAGAGCTGCGTGCACAGCGGAGACGGGCCCGGCACGGGAACCGACGACGGGCGCCTGGACCAGCACACGGTACGTCGGAACAACCTCGTCCGCGTGCTGGAGGAGGTCCGCGCTTCCCGAGCCCGCTCCCGGAGTGAGCTGGCAACACGTACCGGGCTGAGCAAGGCCACGGTGTCCGGTCTCGTCACCGAGCTGATCGAGCGGAGACTGCTCAGGGAAAGCGGCCGGCACCACGCGGGCGGGGTGGGCCGTCCGGGCCGACTGCTGGAACTGGACGGCAGCACGGTGGCGGCCCTGGGAGTGGAAGTCAACGCCCACTGTCTGGCCGTGCGAGGTGTCGACCTCGCCGGTCGCGTGCTCTCCGAGCGCCGGATGGGCTGCGACACGCCCCGGGCCGGTGCCGAACAGGCCGTGGGTGAACTGGCGCGGCTGGCCGGCAAGGTCCTCGGCGAGGTGGAACGCTCCGGTGCGCGGTTGGCCGGGATCGGTGTGGCGGTGCCGGGAATCGTGGATGTTCCGAACGGAATCGTGCGCCACGCCCCGAACCTACTCTGGCGGGACGTGCCGATCGCCTCGTGGCTGCGCCGGTGGCTGGCCCTGGACGAACGGCACACGGTCGTCGTCGACAACGAGGCCAACCTGGCCGCACT
Source organism: Actinopolyspora mortivallis DSM 44261 (assembly GCF_000384035.1). Classification (GTDB taxonomy): domain Bacteria; phylum Actinomycetota; class Actinomycetes; order Mycobacteriales; family Pseudonocardiaceae; genus Actinopolyspora; species Actinopolyspora mortivallis. The sequence continues at coordinate 1,849,073 of NZ_KB913024.1, read as the reverse complement.
GGCCGAGTTCAACCAGCCGGACAACACGGCGGACGATCTGGTGTCGCTGACCGGCGAGGTCGGTGTCGGCGCGGGAGTGGTCACCGGACGACGGCTGTTACGCGGCTCGGCCGGTTCCACCGGGGAGATCGGCCACGTCCCGGTCGTCGCCGACGGGCGGGCCTGCGGGTGCGGCCAGCACGGCTGCCTGGAAACCCGGATCGGCCTGGAGGCGGCGGTGCGGGCCGCCGCGCCGGACCTGATCGGAACCGCACGGGATCCCGCCCGGCAGGCGCGGATTCTGCTGCGACGTGCCGAGGAGGGCGACCCACGGGCTCTGTCCGGTCTCGACGAGGTCGGACACTGGCTCGGCGTCGGCATCTCGATCGTGGTCAACCTGTTCAATCCGAGCCTCGTGGTACTGGGCGGCTACTTCGCCGCGGTCGCTGCCCATGTGCTCCCGCGGGCCACCCGGGAGTTACGGGCACGGGTCGTGGCGGGGCAGGCGGCGGCGTGCCCCGTCACCGCCTCGGCGTTCGGATTCACCGCCGCCGTGCGGGGCGGGGCGAACATCATCGTCGAGGAGGTGCTGGACGATCCCTGCCGCTGCCCTCCCACCGGGCCGCGCGGAAAGGGCTGAACCACCATCCGGAGCGGGAGGACTCACTCCCGTCCGGGAAGGTCGCCGAGGGCCCGTTCGATCCGGTCCCGCACCGTCTCGGCCGAGGCACGGGTGCGCAGCACCCCGACCACCACCTGCTCGGATTCCCCGTCGGACCCGAGCTGATGGCTTTCCCCACCCATCCCCACCTCGGTGAGTGCCCGGCGCAGCGCCTCGTGCGCGTCGAAGGCGCCCCCGCTCTTCAGCCAGCGCCGCAGTACGTGGTTGTGGGTGGCCACGACACTGGCGGCCTCCACGGCCGCCCGTAAGTCCGCCTCGGGCGTTCCCGCGTAGCGCTGCCTCAGGTAGCGGGCGAACACGCGCTGGTAGCGGTCGATGCTGACGATCTCGCGGTCGCGCAGCGAGGGGACCTGTCTGGTCAGTTCGAAACGTTTGAGCGAGATCTCCGGTTCGGCCAGATACATCTCCAACACCCGTTCCGCCGTGCGGCGCACGGCCCGCATCGGCGGTTCCTCCGTTCCCGAGCGTTCCAGGTCGTTGACGACCTCGGTGAGACGCTCGTCGTGGTCGGGAAACACCACCTCCTCCTTGGAACGGAAGTAGCGGAAGAAGGTGCGTCGTCCGACGCCCACGGCCTCGACGATGTCCTCCACCGTGGTGGCGTCGTACCCCTTGGTGGCGAACAGGTCCAGCGCCGCCACCGCCAGGGCGCTGCGGAGGCGACGTCGCTGTCCGGCCGTGCGGGCGGCGCGGGGTTTCCGGCCGGTGGAGCTCCCCTCGGGCATGGCCCGCAATGTAGCAGGCCACGATTGCCGGTGGCACGCAGTGCCGCTACGATACGACTCGTATCCGCTTTTTTGGCACTGGATGCCAGTAGTTTGTTCGAGTACCGCTCGGAAGAACCGAGCCGCTCCGCTGCGCAGGAGGAACCGCGTGGATTCGAGTTTCGACACCTACCAGCTCTCCGACGAGCACGAAGCCCTCCGGGAGGCGGTACGGGCACTGGCCGAGAAGGAGATCTCCCCCTACGCCGCCGAGTGCGACGAGCAGGAACGCTACCCCCGGGAAGCTTTCGAGGCCCTGGCGAAATCCGGCTTCGCCGGAGTGCACGTGCCGGAGGCCTACGGCGGCCAGGGGGCGGACTCGGTGGCCACCTGCATCGTCATCGAGGAAGTGGCCCGGGTGTGCGCCTCCTCCTCGCTGATTCCGGCGGTGAACAAGCTCGGCACGATGCCCATCCTGCTGTCGGCCTCCGAGGAACTGAAGCACCAGGTGCTGCCCTCGGTGGCCGCCGGAGAGTGCACCGCCTCCTACGCCCTCTCGGAACGCGAGGCCGGTTCGGACGCCGCCTCGATGAAGACCCGGGCCCACCGGGACGGCGACACCTGGGTGCTCAACGGCACCAAGTGCTGGATCACCAACGGCGGTGAGTCCAGCTGGTACACGGTCATGGCCGTCACCGACCCCGACAAGGGACCCAACGGGATCAGCGCGTTCGTGGTGCACGCCGACGACCCCGGATTCGAGGTCGGTGGCAAGGAGAAGAAACTCGGCATCAAGGGATCCCCCACCGCGGAGATCCACTTCAACGACTGCACCATCCCCGCCGACCGGATCATCGGGGAACCGGGAACCGGCTTCAAGACCGCGCTGCGCACCCTGGACCACACCCGTCCCACCATCGGCGCCCAGGCCCTCGGCATCGCCCAGGGAGCCCTCGACGCGGCCGTGGACTACGTCAAGGAACGCAAACAGTTCGGTCGGGCCATCGCCGACTTCCAGGGTGTCCAGTTCATGCTCGCCGACATGGCGATGAAGATCGAGGCGGCCCGACACATGATCTACGTCTCCGCCGCGCGGGCCGAACGTGAGGAAGGCAACCTGGGATTCATCTCCGCCGCCGCCAAGTGCTACGCCTCCGACGTGGCCATGGAGGTCACCACCAACGCGGTACAGTTGTTCGGCGGCGCGGGCTACACCCGCGACTTCCCCGTGGAACGCATGATGCGCGACGCGAAGATCACCCAGATCTACGAGGGCACCAACCAGATCCAGCGCATGGTCATGGCCCGCTCGCTGCTCAAGTGAGACCGGACGGACCGGTGTTCGATGGTCGGGGCACGTGTGTCGGGACACCCGCCACGTGCCCCGAGCGCGTGCGGCGAACGCGCTCCGAACTCATCCCTCCCACCGGTACTGAGCGTCGACGAAGGCGTTGACCTCCTCGTATCCGTGACGCACCGCCCACGCCCAACCCCACTGTTCCCACCCGCTCAACTCCCCCGCCGGGGCGGTGAACCGCGCCCGCACCTCCTGGGACCAGAACAGCCCCACCGCCCCGAACTCGAGCACGACCCAGCCCCCCAGCCTCTCCGGGGCCAGCGCCTCCCGCCCACCAACCGGTGACCGGCTCCACCCGCTGTGCACCCCGGGCAGGAACGCGAAACCGTACAACCGACCGCGCAGCTCGCCCACGGCGCAGTCCACTCCCGCGCGCCACCAGCGCTCCAGCACCGCCACCTCGGGCGGAATTCTCGCTCCACCTCCGGAACCCTCCATCCCGACCCCCTCGTGCGCTGCGCAGAACGCCCGAAACCGAGTATGCGTCCCCGTCGGGGTCGCCGCAGCGCGTCCCCCCGGAAACGGGTGAATTCTTTTCGACGCCGCGTTCGGGCCGGTGGTTGGTTACCGTCGAATCACTCGGCATCCACCACGAACCGCACGGGGAGCTCCGTGGTCGAGCAGCAGAACCCACCGCGTGAACGGACCTCCTCGCTGGGCAGGGCCAGCGGGGCCATGGCCGTGGCCACACTGGCGAGCAGAGTGAGCGGCCTGTTCGCCAAACTGCTGCTGGTGTGGGTGCTCGGGCTGGGGGTGGTCAACGACTCCTACACCGTGGCCAACACCCTGCCGACGGTGGTCAACGAGCTCCTGCTGGGCGGTGTGCTCACCAGCGTGGCCGTCCCCCTGCTGGTGAGCGCCCGCCAGAGGGGCGAGTCCGAAGGCGAGTCCTACGCCCAGTGGATGATCACCATGGGGCTGGTGCTGCTGGTCACGGCCACCGTGCTGGCCGTGGCCTCGGCTCCCCTGCTGACCGAGCTGTATCTGGGCCCCCACACCCGCGCCAACAGTGCCCTGACCACGGCACTGGCCTACCTGCTGCTTCCCGGCATCGTCTTCTACGGGCTCTCGGCACTGTTGATGGCGATCCTCAACGTCCGTCAGGTGTTCGGCCCTCCGGCCTGGGCCCCGGTGCTGAACAACGTGGTGATCACCGCCACGGTGCTGCTGTACACGGCCATGCCCGGAACCGTCTCGCTCGACCCGGTGCGCATGGGAGAGCCCAAACTGCTGGTGCTCGGGCTCGGCACCATGTCCGGCATCGCCGCCCAGAGCCTGGTGATGGCGTTGTCCCTGCGCCGCACCGGTTTCCGCTTCCGCTGGAACTGGGGATGGGACCACAGGCTGTCGGAGTTCGGAGCGCTGGCCGGATGGGTGCTCGTCTACACCCTGATCAGCCAGGTCGGGATGATCGTGACCATCCGGGTCGCCGGTCAGGGCACCGCCGGCAGCGTGGCCACCTTCCACTACGCCTGGCTGCTGTCCCAGGTGCCCTACGGAGTGCTCGGGGTCTCCCTGCTGCAGGCGCTCATGCCCAGAATCAGCAGATCCGCCGACCGGGGGGACACCGGTTCCTTCGTCGACGACCTCGGTCTGGGCGAACGACTCAGTGCCCTGCTGCTGACGCCGGTGAGTGCGCTCATGCTCATCGGCGGCCCCGTCATCGGCGTGGCCTTCTTCTCACTGGGCCAGGGCAGCACGGCCGCCGCCGACCGTCTGGGGGTGACCCTCGGGGTGGCGGCGGCCGGCATCGTGCCCTTCGCGATCACCATGTTGCAGCTGCGGGCGTTCTACGCGATGAAGGACGCTAGGACACCGGCGGTGATCAACGCGGTCATGGTCACCTTCCGCGCCCTGCTCTGCTACGGAATGCTGGTGACGCTGGATCCGCGGCACCTGGTGATCGGGGTGACCCTGGCCATGTCCCTGAGCTTTTTGCTCGGTGCCGTGGTGGGGCAACTGTGGCTGCACCTGCGTCTGGGCCCGGTCCAGACCCGACGCACTGCCGGCGGCATCGGGTGGGCCCTGCTGAGTTCGACCGCCGGATGTGTGCTCGCGGTGCTCGTGCTGCACCCGCTCTCCCCCGGCCTGGACGCTCTCGGCGAGGTCCCCGGAGCCTGGGTCGACCTGGTGATCCGCACCGTGATCACCCTGGGAGTGGGCTTCGGTTCCATGCTGCTGCTGCCCGTGCCCGAGACGGTGATCGCGCGGCAGCGGCTCCGGCGGATGTGGCACCGCCTGCGCCACGGCTGTTGAGGATCAGCTCCTCACCCGGAGGCGCCGCTCGCGCAGCTCGGTGAGTTCCGGAAACTCCGGCAACGGACTCAACCGCTCACCCACCGCCCAGGACAGCAGAACATCGGCCAGTTCGGGGTTCCGCGCCAGGGCGGGACCGTGCAGATAGGTGCACACCACCCGCCCACTGACGGCGCCCTCGGTGCCGTCGGGGCCGTTGCCGGTGCCGTGCAGCACCGTCCCCAGCGGTCGGGTATGCTCGCCCAACCTGCTTCGTCCCAGATGGTTCTCGAAACCGGTCAGCGTTCCCACCCCGGCGAGTTCGCCGCGCGTGGACAGCTCCCCGATCGCCCTGCGCCCGCCCGGCTCGGTCGTGATGTCGACCAGCCCCAGGCCCGCCCGTGTTCTGCCGTCACCGGTGGTGAACGCGGTTCCCAGCACCTGCAGACCCCCGCAGACCCCCAGCACCACCGCTCCGGAGGCCACGGCCCGGTGCAGCCCGTCCCCTCGGGACAGGAAGTCCACGGCGGCCTGTTGGGCGACGTCCTCACCCCCGCCCAGCAGGTAGATCTCACAGGTCTCGGGAAGGGTCGCCTCCGAGGACAGCACGGTCACGATCTCAGCGGCGTAGCCGCGCCAACGCAGCCGCTGGGCGAGCACCAGCGCGTTTCCCCGGTCCCCGTAGGTGCCGAGCAGGTCGGGAACCACGAGTGCGATGCGGACGGTGGATTCTGTCACGGTCTTTGCCTCTTGGAGAACAGATCGCGGAACGCGGTGTAGTTGGCGATGACCTCGACCGGCTCGTCGTTCCTCCCGTGGGAGGCGGCCCACCGCAACGCCTGGGACACCCCGGTGGAGGCGACCTCGCACGGGACTTCGGCGTAGCGCAGCCGGACGGCGAGGTCCAGCGCCCGTTCCCCCGCCACCACCACGGTGCGCCCGGCCAGTCGTTCGAAGTCGATGTCCCACAGCCAGGAGACGTCGTAGCCGTCGGCCTCTCTGCTGTTGACCACGAGCACCAGCGGACGCTCGTTCTCGGCGACCAGGTCGAGCATCTCCAGCCAGCTCGCCGGGTTCTTGGCCAACAGCAGCCGCACGCTGTGCCCGGCCAGCAGAACCCGCTCGTAGCGCCCGTGGGCCTGCCGCAGCGCGCGGACACGGTCCACCGCCTGCCGGACGGGGGTACCCAGCGCCGAGGCCGCGGCCACCGCGAAGGCCGCGTTGACCCTGTTGACCTGCCCGGGCAGCGGCAGGGAGAGCTGTTCACGCAGCCCGTCCGGACCGATCAGCTCGGTGGTGGCGACCGTCCAGTCCGGGTGGGGACGGCGCAGGCCGCAGGCGCAGTGCCAGTCGGTGTCCTCGCGGTGCAGGAAAGCCCCGCACCGGGGGCAGTTGAGGGCGTCGTGCTTCCACCGGCACCCTCCGGACACCCAGGTCACCTCCGGATGGTCGGCGGCGGCCGAGACGATGTTGGGGTCGTCGGCGTTGGCGACCACCCTGGTTCGCGGGACCCGGGAGAGTGCCGCGCGCAGGCTGGCCTCGACGGTGCGGATCTCGCCCACCCGGTCCAGTTGGTCGCGGCTGAGGTTCAGCAGCAGGATCGCCGTGGGAGCGAACCGTTCGGTCACCTGGGCCAGATGCAGCTCGTCGACCTCCAGCGCGGCGCGGTCCGCACCGAGATCGCCCATCAGGGCGGCGACGTGGCCGTCGAGCATGTTGGCTCCGGTCGCGTTGCTGACCGACCGTCCCCCGGCGCGGAGCGCCTCGGCCACCATGTGGGTGGTGGTGGTCTTGCCGTTGGTGCCGGTGACCACGACCACGTGTTTGCCCGCCACGAGTTCGTCCAACAGGTCCGGTTGCAGCGCCAGGGCGACTCGTCCGCCGATGATGCCGCCGCTGCCGAGACGCAGCCTCCTGGAGGCACCCGTGGCGAGTCGGCCCGCCGCCACCGCCAGGGCGGTACGCACCCGACGCAGGGGGGAGGCGTGCTCGGTGGGGGGGCCGCCCGGCGGAACGAGCCGCCAGCGTGGCGGCCGGGCGGGCGAACACGACTCGTCCCGCCGGTGCTGTCCGGCTCGCGTGTCCTGGCGGGTCGTGTTCGTCATCGCCGGGTCCTTTCCGTACGGCAACGAGCGTGGTCGGGATCCCCACAACGGGGCGCGGGGCGATGTTCCACGGCCTCCTCCCTCCCCTGGTTCCGGCGCCGGTTCGCCGTCGGTCGGTCCTTCGCCCGAGCGGGATGCCCGGATCGCCGTGGGCGGAACCGTTCGGCTCGTCTCGGTGGCGAAAAACCGATCGTGCGGGGGAACGGTTTTTCCGTATCGGCACGAAACAGTGTACGGGGCGCGATCCTTTCGCGCTGTCCCGAATAAATCGGCAAAGATTTCACATTGGCTCGTTCGAGCTGCCTCTCCCGACGAGAACCACCTCACTCGAAGAGGTGAAAACAGGGGATCGTCTTTCGACATCATCGCGAATAGTGGCCCTCACCAGGGAGGATGATCTCCTCTAATTCGACGGGAACGGTGTCAACACACGATCGAGCAAAATGATTGTCACTGCGGGTGAGAACGATCATCGGGGTGGCGAAAACGGAAGTGAACCAGCCTCGCCAGGCCCACTTGACTTCCGCACACACGTGCAACACGCTGACATTCCGGTACGGACACGAAAAACGCGCGGGACGGAAGGCACCCGCCCGAGATCCTCTCCGGGGAGGGGAACACATGGAAGGTGTCGTACTGACCCTGTTGTCCAGCCTCGTGATCCTCGGTCTGCTGTGGACCGTGTGGGATCTCCGTATCGACCGCAGGAAACGCCGCAGACAGTGACGGCTCCGTGCGACAGTTTCCCGGAGGGCACACCGGAGGTGCGGGCCCACCGGTTCCGAACGAGATCGGCCGGCATCCTCGCCCTGCTCGGTACCGTTCTGACGATCCTCAGCCAGTTTCTCCAGCAGCGGGCGGGGCTTCCCCGCGGCGACCCGCTCGGAGCTTTCGAGCACATCAGCGGCAGGCCCTGGTTCACCGCCGCGTTCCTGGGCATCCTCGGGATGCTCTGTTGGCTCGTGGCCTTTACGGCGGCCGGACGTGCGCTGCGGGATCCGGTGAGTGGCTCGGTTGCGCGAATGGCCGAACCCCTGTTGACGGTCGCGGTCGTGCTGTTCACGGTCAACTACGCGCACGACGGTTTCAGCGGGGGGACACTCGCACGGCAGTGGAGCACGGGGAACATCGAGACGGGAACGGCCACAAACGACTTCCGCGTCGTGGAAGTGCTCGTCGGTGGTTCCTCCGTAGCGTCCCAAGCCCTCGTGGGGCTGGCGCTGGCGGTGTACGCCCTGGCGATGCTGCGAAGCGGACAGTACTCACGCGTGTTGTCCTGGACGGGGCTGGTCAGTACCGTCGGATGGTTTCTCGTCGGTTCGGCTCTGTTCCTGCGCCTTCCCGGAGTCTCGTTCGAGCTGCTGTTGCCTTTCGCGGGGCTGGCCACGGTGTGGGTGCTGGGTGTGGGGATCACCCTCGTGCGTCGGGGTTTCTCGGACACCTCGCCCGGTCCCTCCGAGCCCCGGCCCTGAACTCGGTCCTCTCCGGAGACCGGTCCCCGGTCACGGGGTCTCCTCCGCCGGTGGTGGGGTGAAGGTGATCTCCTCGTCCGGGCCGGGCACACGGAGAGCGGGCAGCGACCGCTCGATCTCGGCGCGGGAGGACTCCAGCCAGGGAGGCAGTTTCAGGGCCGTGCCCAGCTCCGGGAGTGGTTCGTCGACGGTGAGACCGGGAGGGTCGGTGGCGATCTCGAACAGCACCCCTCCCGGCTCACGGAAGTAGATCGAGCGGAAGTAGTGGCGGTCCAGCACGGGAGTGACGTCCACCCCGCTGTCGAGCAGCACCTCGCGCCACTGACGCTGTTCGGTGTCGTCGGCGCTGCGCCAGGCTATGTGGTGCACCGTGCCCGCCGCGACCACACCCAGCGGGGCTTCCGGGCTGCACCGCACGTCCACCATCGCCCCGGAGGCTTCTCCGGCCGCGGCGAAACGGAACCTGGATCCGTCCTCCTCGACGAGCCGGAAACCGAGCGTTCCGGTCAACAGCTCCGCGGTGTGCTCATGACCGATTTCTGTCACGGTGACAGAGTGCAGCCCGCGGATGGCGTACTCGGGAGGGATGGTGCCGTTCTCCCACGGGCCACGCGAGTCCGCCCACGGATGCCCCACCAGCTCGATCAACAGCCCGTCGGGGTCGGTCACCCACAGTGCCTCCTCCTCGGAGCGGGCGGACGGAGGACCGGTCTCCACGTCGAGCCCGTCCAGGTGGCGCTGCCACCACCCCAACGAGTGCTGGGGAACCGAGAAAGCCACCGAGGTGGTCTGCCCGGCGCCCCGCCGTCCACGCGGCGCGTTCGGCCAGGAGAAGAACGTGATCAACGTTCCCGGCTGTCCTGATTCGTTTCCGAAGTACAGATGGTAGGTGTCGGGAGCGTCGAAGTTGACGGTTCGCTTCACCAGACGCAGCCCCAGCGCCGTACGGTAGAAATCCACGTTGCGCTGCGGATCGGTGGCGATCGCGGTCACGTGGTGCAGACCGGTGGGCGTGCTCGGCATGGCTGCTGCCTCCCTCGTCGGAGCCCGCCGTGAACAGCGCCGCCCGGCGGGACCACTGCTGCCCGCCCACCATCGTCGGACATCCCCGTCGCCCCCGCAGCGCCGAGAGTCGGAGGACACCGGGGCAGCGCTCGGTCCCGCATCCCCGCACCCTGAGGCCTGTCAATACGCATATGCGCGTGGTATGTGTGGAGGAAGACTGTTGACGCTCCGCGTGAGGGCCAGGAGGCTGCCATGACCGACTCCGAGCGGCACAAACAAACGTTTGCCGCCAAACTGGCCCATCTGATCGAAACGGTACACCCACCCGACCGGGGGAGATACTCGTACCGGGAGATCGCAGCCGGGATCAAAGAGCATCGGGGTGCGATGACGGCGGCCTACATCCAGCAGCTGGCTGCGGGCAAGCAGTCGAATCCCCGTATGCACTACGTCGAGGCCCTGGCGTCCTTCTTCGGCGTCCCACCAGCGTACTTCTTCGACGACGAGGTGACTCGGCAGGTCGATGCCGAGATCAGTGACGTGATCCAGTGGCGCGACACCGAAGCACGGGAAATCGTCCAGCGCATCAACACGCTGAGCCCGGAACACCGCAACGCGGTCTCCGAGATGGTGAACCATCTCGCCAACCACGAACGGAAGGACCGTGCCCGCAGAGGCCGACGCAAGCGGGTCACCGATGACAGGGAAGACGGGTGAGACGATGCCCTCCGAAAACACCTGTTCGGAGGCTGTTCCCCGGTGTTTACGGCTGAGGTCCCTCACCGGGGCTGAGGAAGCACGAGAGGAAAGCGTGACTGCCGAGACCGATCCGCGCTCCACTGTTGCCTCCCGCGTCGAACCCCTGCTGGGAATGATTCCGCATCCGTGGGACATCGACGACTTTCTCGACAGGCTGGAAGAGCACCGCGACCGCGAGATCGACCTGGTGGCCGTGCCCTGGACCCTCGGTGACAGCACCGGAGCCTGGCAGCGCCGTGAGAACTACGACGTCATCGGCTATGCCGAGAACACCACCGCCGTACACCAGGACCACATCATCCTGCACGAGATCGGCCACGTGATCTCGAACCACCGTGGCCGCTGTGTGCTGTCCGCTCAGGAGGCCCAACAACGTGCACCGAGTCTGGCGCCGGCCGCCTTCGCGCATCTCCTTGACCGCGTCAGCGCCGCCGCCGAGGAACACGAGGCCGAAACCATCGCCACGATGATCCTGGCTCGGGTCTCACGTCAGCCACGCCGCCGTCATCGACGGACCACTCAGCGACTGGATGCTTCGACCGCCGCCACTCTGACCAGGTTGACCTCGGCATTCGACCAACCCTGACCCCCGAAACCGTGATGGCCAGTCTACTGATGTGGAGCACCGGGCTCCTCGCGCTGATCGCGGCAGGTGTCCGCTACCACCGTGCCACCCACCGCACCCCCGGGGTTATCCATCTCTCCGGGGCCATCGCCAGTGTGGGGCTTTCCGCCCTCCTCTCGTCCCCCCACACACTGATGCTCACGGCACCGGTCGAACCGTTCCCCAACGCCACCCGCCTGCTGGCCAACGCCTTCGGGATGGTGGGCGCGTGGTGCGTGTACGGGTTGCTGGTCCACCTGGTCACCGACCCCCCACGTGCGCAGACGGCCGTTCGTCGTCAAGCCGCCGTGCTCGGCCTCAGCCTTGTGGTCATGAGCCTCCTCCTGATACGGGCTCCCATCCCTTTCGATCCCGATTTCGTCGCTCGTTTCGCCGACGAACCCACGGTGCTGGGTTACATTCTGATCTTCTGCGGCTACGTCGCTTGGATCCTGCTCGCCTTCGTGCGGCTCGTCCATCGCTACATTCGCCTCAGCGACCGTCCCTGGCTGCGACGTGGTCTGCGAATCACCCAGCTCGGTGCCGTCTTCGGCCTCGCCTGGGCAGCGGGCAAAACAACGGTGGCCACCGCGGTCTTTTTCCGGGCGGGGCGAACACTGGGCTTCGAGTCCACGGTGTCCACCGTCACCGCCGCCCCGTGTGCGGCCCTGGTCGCCATCGGAGCCACCATGCCCTCCTGGGGACCCGCACTGACGGCATCGGTGCGGCGCGTACGGCACTACCACGCCTACCGTGTGCTGACCCCGATGTGGGAGACGCTGTCCCCCGTACTCGCCGGCCACACGCACCTGCCCAGCGCTGCCTCCCAGCGACCACATCCTCTCGACTGGCGCTTGACACGCCGGATCGTGGATCTCCACGACGCGCTGTTGCTGCTCGCTCCCTACCGCCCCAGCACGCCTCGTAGTCGAGAGAGCATCCCCCCGGCCACTCGTCGTGCGGATCCCGAGGCCGCGCACGAGGCAGCCGCGATCCTCGAGGCGGTACGCGCCTGGCACTCCGGCGCGTCTCCCAGAACGAACGTTCCCGACCCCCCAAACACGCACCCGGACGACCTCGCCTGGTTAACACGTGTGTCCCGTGCCCTACGCCACGCCAGCCCTCTAGCCGGAGACCAGAATCATGAACGCCTCTGACCTCAACGCGGTCACCTCCTCGACGAGCACGTCCCCCAAAAACTCCCGTCCTCTCGCTCGGGTGCTCACCGAAGTGTTCGCCCCATGGGTGATCGTGCTCATGCTGCCCCTGGCCGTGGCCTGGCGGGCCACGCACGCGCCCATACCTACCGTCCTCTGGGGACTTCTCGTCGCACTGACAAGCAGCATCATTCCGATGGGCGTCATCGTCTGGGGAGCTCGCACCAAACGGTGGGAGGGCCACCACGTCCGCAACCGCGAAGGACGTCTGATCCCCTTCCTCACGCTGATCGTGTCCAGCCTCGGCGGAGTGGCCGCCCTGATCATCGCAAGCGCTCCCTGGCCACTGATCGCACTGGACATCAGCATGCTCGTGACACTGGTGGTTGGCGGACTCATCACGATCTTCTGGAAGATCTCCATGCACACGGCCGTCGCCGGCGGCACCGTGATCATCCTCGCCGCGACATACTCTCCCGCGCTCTGGGTGACGGCGGTGGTGGTCGCCGCAGTCGGGTGGTCTCGGGTCGTCCTCAATGACCATACATCGGCCCAGGTCACAGCGGGGGCGGTCATAGGGGCCGCCGTGGGTGGCGGCTTGTACGCCGTCCTGGTCACCCAGACGTAGGTGACTGCCCCGCCAACCTTCCGGCCTGGAACCCGAGGTGCCAACACCTCTATCCATGTAGTACCGTTTGAATACGGTTGTTGACAGAATCCGGGATGGCTGTTTCCATCGCCCCCGTGCTGCCGAGGTACGCGGACGTAGCAGTACGACCCGGGACTCCGTCACGGTGATGCCACGATGGCCGCTGCCGCCGAAGGGGTCGCTGCGAAGTAGCCGGGCAGCACGTGGCCATCCTTCGTGCCCGAGCAGGAGCGAGATCTCTCACTGGGGGTAGGGATCTCGCTCGTGCTCGGGGAGGAACCGGACACGCCCGAAAGGCGCCACGGCGAGGTATCGATGCTGACCGGCACGATCCGAACTTCGACCGCCCCGACGCGGCCACCCGGTATCAGCACATCGACGTGCTGTTCGACGAGCACACCATCGACTGGGACCTCGTCGAGCGGCACTGGAGTGATCTGCTGCGCAGTGCGATCTCCATCCGCGAAGGACGCGTGTCCTCCTGAAGCTGTCCTGAGGGGCGGAGTAGAGCGGTCCCTTGGCCTGTGAGTCGATAGCGTGCGCGTGTGCGGCGCGAGTGACAGTCAATGGGGGTGTCGGTAAGGACTGTGTCATCGGGTGCGGTCGAGGTGTGTCATTCGTCGACGATCAGCGGCAAGCCGCTTCCTGGGAAGGAACTGTCCCTGCCGCACGGGTCCATGCCGCCCTACATTTGGGGTGTACGGACTCGAAGCCGCTGGTCAACGGCCCTTCCGCCGGACCGATGCGGCACACATGAGGAGTGAGGCCCATGCCTTCCGACAACGTCGAGCGCGTGAACATCACGGCCCTGGCCTGGGACATCGCGGCGGACATTTACTTCCCGCCGGGTTTTGACCGCAACCGGACCTACCCCGTGGTGATCAGCGCCCATCCCACCGGCAGCTGCAAGGAGCAGACCTCCGGCAACGTCTACGCCACCGCGTTGGCCCAGCAGGGTTTCGTCGCGATCGCCTTCGACGCGAGCTTCCAGGGCGAGAGCGGCGGCCAGCCGCGGCTCACCGAGGACCCGGCCTTTCGGGTGCAGGACTTCAGCTACGTGATCGACTACCTGGTCACCCAGCCCTACGTCGACGAGAACCGGATCGGCGTGCTGGGCATCTGCGGTAGTGGCGGTTATGCGATCAACGCGGCGATGACCGAGCGGCGGATCAAGGCACTCGGCACGGTGACCGCGGCCAACGTCGGCCGGATGATGCGCGAGGGCTTCGTGAACTACGACCCACTGGGTGCGCTGGAGACCATCGCCGCCCAGCGCACCGCCGAGGCACGCGGACAGGATGCGGTGGTCAACGACCTGCTGCCACCCTCACCCCAGGCTGCCGAGGAGGCGGGAGTCACGGACATCGACGTGCGCGAGGCCACCGACTACTACAAGACCGATCGCGGCCGCGCGGAAAACGGTGCGACCAGCTTCCGGTTCTCCCGGCAGGCGGCGCTGGTCGGGTGGGACGCCTTCGACCGGGCCGAGGTACTGCTCACCCAGCCGATGTGCGTCGTGGTCGGTGACCGGCCGGGCAGCTTCGGCGCCTACCGCGCCGGTTTCGAGATCTACGGGCGCGCGGCCTCCAAGGACAAGGAGCTCGTGGTCGTCGACGGCGCATCGCACTACGACCTCTACGACCAACCCGAGGCCACGAGCAAGGCGCTGGAACACCTGATCCCGTTCTACCGCAAGCACCTCTGAAACCGATCCACCGCGCCCCGCCCGGCCGGTTGCGGTGGGGCGGGGCGCGGCACCGACCGCACGAGACGAGGATGGGCGTCATGAGCAGCAGCAGAGCTCACCGCGCTGAACTGGGGGAATTCCTCAAGGCGCGACGTGCCGAGCTGAAACCGCACCAACTGGGACTGCCCCACACCGGCAGCCAACGGCGCGTGCCAGGGCTGCGTCGGGAGGAGGTCGCCCAGCTGGCGGCGATCAGCACCGACTACTACACGCGCCTGGAGCAGGGCCGCATCGCCGCATCCGCACCGGTGCTCGATGCGCTGGCCCGGGTGCTGCACCTCGACGACGCCCAGCGCGAGTACCTCTCCGAACTCGCCGGCAAGGACGCCACGCGGCCGCGCCGACGCGCGCGCCAAGCAGTGCGACCCTCCCTGCGGCGCGTGCTCGACGACCTGCGATTCACCCCCGCGTTCGTGCTGGGCCGCCGCATGGACGTGCTGGCCTGGAACCCCCTGGCGGCAGCCCTGGTCACCGACTTCGCTCAGCTTCCGCCCAAGCACCGCAACTACGTGCGGCTGCTGTTCACCGAGCCGCACATGCGCACCCTCTACGCTGCCTGGGAATCCGTCGCCCACACCAGCGTGGCCCTGCTGCGCCGCGAAGCGGCCCACTACCCCGACGACCAAGCTCTGACCGAGCTCGTCGGCGAACTGTCGATGCGCGACACGGACTTCCGCCGGTGGTGGGCCGAGCACCACGTCGCCAACCAGCGCATCGGCACCAAAACCCTGAACCACCCCGTCGTCGGCGATCTCACCCTCGACTGGGACACCCTGACCTGCACCAGCGATCCCGACCAGCACCTCGTCACCTGGACCGCCGAACCCGGCACCCCCACCTACGACCGACTGCGCATCCTCGCCTCCTGGGCCGCCCGGTACCAGGACGAACCCACCGACAGCGGGCCAGCGGCTACGGCAGCTCCAGATGAAACGTGAACGAGATCAACACCCTCACCGCTCAGCGGAGCATCACGGACCGCTGCTACGCAGACCCCTGGGCTCGTCGGTGGGGCACAGGCTGATGTCGCGGGAGCGCGGGGCTAGGTTGCGGTCGGCGTGCAGCGTGGCGCGGAGTTGGGGCTTGAGGAACATTCGTTCCGGATCGTGCGGCAGAGCGCTTGAGCGTCGGTAGCTATCGCGGATAAACAGGGCGAAGCCGCATCAGTCGTCGTACGACGCTTGCCAGCATGAACACCGCTTGGCGCACGATCCTGGGCAGATGTTCCCCAGGCCCCGAGTTGGTCTCGGTTAGGTTGCCAGTCGAGAGGCCTCTAGGCCCAGTTCTCCGGTCGTTACGCCGGGCCGCAAGGTAGTGATCGTTCGATCGTGGTGTGTGTCGCTAATGTCCGCGTATGCGGCAAGAGTGGACGTCGGACGAGCTGGTCGACCTGTGGACGCTGGTCGGGGATGACTGGCGGTGGGTGAGAAACAAGACCGGTGTGACCCGGCTGGGGTTCGCGGTGTTGTTGAAGTTCTTCGAGGTCGAGGCGCGGTTTCCGGCGTATCCGGAGGAAGTGCCGTCGGTGGCGGTAGAGTATGTCGCCTCGCAGGTGCGGGTGGAGGCTACCGAGTTCGCCAAGTATGCGCTGTCGGGGCGCACGGCGGAGTATCACCGTGGTCAGATTCGTCGTGTGTGGGGGTTTCGCTCGGCCACTGAGGACGATGAGCGGCGGTGGCCGACTGGCTGGCTGCGGAGTTGGTCGGGGTGGAGTTGGATCGCGGCCGGTTGGCTGCGACGGTGTTGACGCGATGTCGGCAGGAGAAGGTCGAGCCGCCCAGTTCCGGCCAGGCCGATCGGGTGGTGGCCAGCGCGCTGCGGCAGTTCGAAGCGGACTTTTGCCAGCGTACGATGTCCCGGATCGGTCCGGCGGCGCAGCGGCTGGAAGATCTGGTAGCCGTGGTCGACGGCGCCCGTGGTGGGTTGCTGAGCGAGTTGAAGGCCGATCCGGGACAGGCCAGTTTGGATACGCTGCTGGCCGAGGTTGACAAGTTGACCGCGGTGCGGGAGCTGGGGCTACCGGCGGATGTGTTCGCCGACGCCTCGGAGAAGCTTCTCGTCGCGTGGCGGGCGCGGGCGGCGCGATCGTGGCCGTCGGATTTGCGGGATGCCCCGCTCAACGTGCGGCTGACGCTTCTGGCGGCGTTGTGCTGGACGCGGCAGACGGAAATCACCGATGCGCTGGTGGATCTGTTGATCAGCCTGGTACACAAGGTCAACACCCGTGCCGAGCGGCGTGTGGAGCGCGAGTTCACCGAGGATCTGCGCCGGGTGCGTGGCAAGGAAGGCATCTTGTTCCGCATGGCCGAGGCGGCGGTGGAGCACCCGGACGATTCGGTGCGCACCGCGCTGTATCCGGTGGTCGGGGAGAAGACCCTGCGCGAGCTCGTCAAAGAGGCCAAGGCCAACCAGCACGCGTTTCAGGCCAGGGTGCGTACCGTGCTGCGCAGCTCGTATTCGAACCATTACCGGCGGATGCTGCCCGCGTTGTTGGCCGCGTTGGAGTTGCTGGGCCGGTACCGCGAGGTCGCTGGCAAGATCCGGTTCTACGACGCTGGCGAGACGGTCCCCGTCGAGGGGGTGGTTCCCAAGGCGTGGCGCGAGGCGGTGGTCGACGGCCTCGACGAGAAGGGCCGTATCGAGCGCATCCCGTATGAGTTGTGTGTGCTAGTGGCGCTGCGGGACGCGCTGCGTCGCCGTGAGGTGTATGTGGCCGGGTCCGAGCGGTGGCGCAACCCCGAGAACGATTTGCCACCCGACTTCGAGGCCAGTCGGGACGTGCACTACGCCGAACTGCGCCAACCGTTGGATCCCAGCGAGTTCATCGCCGACCTCAAGCAGCGCATGAGCGCGGCGTTGGACCGGTTCGATACAGCCCTGACCGAGGGAACGGCGGGTGGGGTGCGCATCATCCGGCGCCGCGGCGAGCCGTTTATCACCGTGCCCAAGCTGGGGCCCCTTGAAACCCCGCAGATGCTGGGCGCGCTCAAGGAGGAGATCGCCCGCCGGTAGGGTACGCTGGATCTGCTGAATGTGCTCAAAGAGGCCGATTTCCTCACCGAGTTCACCGGCGAGTTCACCTCGGTGGCCTCCCGCGAGATCATCGACCGGGACACGCTGCGGCGTCGGCTGCTGCTGTGCCTGTTCGCGCTGGGCACCAACATCGGCATCCGCCATCTCGTGGCCACCGGCGAGCACGGCGAGACCGAGGCCGCGCTGCGGTATGTACGGCGGCACTTCATCACCCGCGACAACTTGTGTGCGGGGCTGGGTAAGCTGGTCAAGTACGCCACCGCGCTGCGGCTGGGCACCGCCGAGTCGGAGTCGATCCTGCGACGGTTTTCCCGCGGTGGACCGAAACACCCCACTTACCAAGCCCTGGAAGAACTCGGCCGGGCGGTGCGCACGATCTTCGCCTGCGACTACCTCGCCGACCCGTCCCTGCGCCGCGAGATCCACGGCGGGCTGCAAGTGGTGGAGAATTGGAACTCCGGCAACGGGGTCATCTTCTACGGCAAAAACAGCGAACTCACCGGCCCTGACCGCGAGTCCGCCGAAGTCTCCATGCTCGCGCTGCACCTGCTGCAATCGGCGCTGGTACACGTCAACACGCTGCTGCTGCAACAGGTGCTGGCCGAGGATTCCTGGGGTCAATCCCTCAACGACGCCGATTGTCGCGCTTTGAGTCCGCTGTTCTGGTCCAACATCAATCCCTACGGACGGTTCCGGCTGGACATGGAGCGGCAGCTGGACCTGGTGCCGGTATCCGATCGGAACTGAGCGGCAGAACGATGCCCTCGTGTTACGAGGTGCATAAAGTCGGGACGCTGTCAGTAATGGTTGGTGGAAGAGTCCTGAGCGAACTGTTCCCGTTCGTCACGCCATCCGGGAACCACGACGACTTCGCCGAGCCCCGCAACGTGCACTCCGCACGCGGTGGCGGCTTCGGAGAGCATCCGCACCGCATAGTCCACGGCTGCTCCGGCGCTGTCGGCGTCGAGGCCGAGAGTGGCATGCAACGCGCACGCGGTTCGCGCCGATTCGGCAGTCCAGCCGATCCACGCCTGCCATCCCTGATCGCGGATCCAGGTGCGCACCGCATGCAGTGTGGCCTCGTCCGGTGCGGTCGAAGCCACTAGCAGCTCCGGCCGCACCTCCCACGTGCGCCCCACCGTCGGGGGATCACTGGGACTCAGGGCATCGAGCTGATCAGTATAGTCCACATGACCATCCTGCCATCAGGCCGTGAGATACCGTGCGATCGAGGCGTTACGGTACTTCACACCAGGATTGTCTGACCGGTAGTACTGTGTGCACTGGATCCACCATCCCGTGCCGCTTGCACCCGGATCCCCGACCTTGGGAACGTAGCGTGGATTGGTCTTGCCGTTCGCGGGCACATACAGATCATCCAGATACGAAGCGGACTTGACCACTCGGCATCCGTACTGGGTGGTCCAGGTTTTCTCCGGACCGGAGGGCTTCTGCGAACACTGATACAGCCGAATTAACGCTTCGGTGACAGTGACATCGCGACCGACGCCGCATTCCCAGCGTGTTTTGGCAATGATTTTTCCGGTCCCCTTCGACACGTGGGGCGCGTTCGCGTTAGCCCAACACGAGGATGGTTCCGGCCGAGACGTCTGCTCTACCCCAGTGCGTGGCGTGTCTTGCGCCACCGCCGGCGCCGCCGACATCCCCAGCATCACCATCGCGGCAGCAGCACAGCTCAACAGAGCGCGAGATCCTCTCGCGATCATGAACAACCCTCCCAGACAACGACGTCCTCGAGCACAAGCCACGAGGACATTGACCGCAAGGAAGATTAATGGCATGCGTCCACATACAAAGCGACTAATCAGGGGAATATTGACCAAACAGGGATGACGCCAAACAGACGTCCGGCATGGAACAGACAGTCGACGGTTACTCGCGCGCCCAGCCTGCAAGAAGATCGACAATAACTCCAGATGAGTACACCCTTTGACGCTGACTGAGAAACGAAACTTTCTCACGCATGATCAACAATAGTCGCTTCGCGTCCCCGAGCTGCCCTGCGGGTGTCGAAAAAACGTGTTGGAAAAAGCGAGTGTCCACCAAGTCGATCACAGCCCTTTGTCGTACAGTCGACGCATCCGCGATCATGGAAGGTGCAGCCGATGACCGACGCTCCAGCCGAATTCGCCCTCGACGGCGACCCCCTCGACACGATCGGGGGCGACGCGCGCGTCGGCTACGCCCGGGTGTCCACTCACGAGCAGAACCTGCGCCGCCAAGTCGACGCGTTGACCGACGCCGGGTGCCTCCGGGTGTTCGAAGAAAAACTCATCAGCGGGAAAAACGCCGAACGCCCCGAGCTGACCGCCTGCCTGGACTACCTCCGCGAAGGCGACACCCTCATCGTCCTCGAACTCTCCCGTCTCGGCCGCAGCCTGCACGATCTGCTTTCCCTGGTCAGCGAGCTACGCAGACGCAACGTCGGGTTCACCTCGCTGCACGAGAACCTCGACACCACCCCGGCGGTCGCCTCGTGTTCCACGTCTTCGCCGCGCTGGCTGAATTCCTCCGAGAACTCATCGTCGACGGCACCCGCGAAGGCCTCGCCGCCGCGAAAGCCAACGGCGTCCGACTCGGCCGACCATCGGCCATGACACCCGAACAGATCCACCACGCCCGTGCCCTGCTCGCCGAACCCGACACCACCGTGGCCTCCATCGCACGCTCCTCGGCGTGTCCCGCTCCACCATCTACAAATACGTCCCCGAACTCAGCACCAACCAGACTTTCGAACCCGGATCCGTCCCACACTCAACACGTCCGAGCTAAAACCAGCCCCTCGTTCCTGCGACCGGACCATCCACGGCTACAGCACAGCCCCACCCTCGAGCTCTATTCCGTCTACCTTGCGGCCCGGCGTAACGACCGGAGAACTGGGCCCTCTACCGCAGTTCCCACTGGTCACAGTGACCTCGATGCCGTGCTTCGGCCACATCCGCGGCAAAACCACGCACCAACGTGGCGCGGTGTGCGCCCAGACTGACGAACTCGCGCAGCGGTGGCGGCTGCACGTCCGCGTGGGCCTCGCTCCTCTTTGTAGATCTGTCGACCCTATCGCGAGCCATAACAAATGTGCCGCTAATCACGTAACAAACATTGTCGACGCGCCGCTGTTGCTCCGTTCGAGTGGCTCATGGAAATGAATATTGCTCATATCGGACAAAGTCGATCAAATGTGGGTGTCTAACTCAGCTATTACCAGGAATTGATATGAAAAACCCACTCAAAAAGCTCGTCAGGGCGTACCTTCACGCCCGCGCAGTGCCACTACCGCATCGACGAAGCAGACGCCGACGCTGACCACCATTGCCGATTCCGATCAGGTTCAGTTGACCTGGGATTCCGTGAAAGGGGCCGCAAAGTACGAAGTTCGTCGCGACGGAAAGTTGCTGAAGACTACCACGGAGACAACGTTCATCGATTCTGAGGTGGAGCAAGGCACTCAGAACCATTACGTGGTGCAGGCCCTGACTCCGGAGACGACTCCGCTCAAGGACCGTCTGCAAGCCCCGGGCGTGGTCGCACAAAACACGGTGCCAGAAACACCGGCCTTCGGGATTCCCCAGGAGAAAAGCAACCGCGGCCCGGACGGTAAACCGTTGCCACCTCCTGCCAAGAACCCGCAGGTCGAAGATGGTCGGACCGTGGTGATGGGCGGTGTTGTCCGGATTCCCGCTGGAGAGTCCCCGCAGCAGGCCCGTACCGTGCTCGACAGGCGTGACCGAGCAATGACGCAGGCTCTCAGCTCAACCGTGCGCCATCAAGCCTTCATCGCTCCTCCGGGCACCAGCGTTTCCGTGCGAGATCGAAGGCGGCTACTTCAGCGGTGACAACCGCGGTTTCGACGCGACCTCGAATCGGTTCCGCGCCCAGCTGGAAGCGTTCATCGACTGGCCCGCCGCAGAAGTTCTGCAGACGAAGGCCACCCACGATACGAAACACATCAACGGTGCGGGCGAGGTCCTCAAACGGGCCAATGCCGGGACCGAGGACATGGACATCTTCTGGTACCCGGACGGCACCAACACCATTCAGGCACGCTTCCGTGCCGAGCACGCAATCGGTAACCCGTTCTGCGTCGCGGGAAAAATCACCTATGACTGGCGCGCTCTAGTTTACAGGGACGGCTACTACACTCTCGAGGGAGACTACTACCCCGTCCCGCACCACGGGATCTATCTCGCGACCGGCTTGACCGGGTGGCGGATCGTCCACGAGCGGAAGAACCAAGGATTCGCCTGCTTGACCGGTATATGCGGTAAGGAAAACATCCGGGCGGGAAACCTGTAGAGAGGGACAGCATGCAACGCTCGACGACACCAGACATGACGTCGCCGTCGCGCAGGCTGCTCGCTGGTGCCGTGGTCGCGGTCCTGGCCGCGATCACGGCACTCCTGGTCGAAGGAGTACTCGGCTCCGCAGCCAACGGTGTGCCGTTGGATGGCGACACCCTCACCGATCATCTCGCCAGCACGGGGCGGCAACAGTGCCATACGTGACGGTGACGGTACTGGTTCTCGGCGTTCCAGTGGCAGCACTCCTCGAATGGGTATGTCGGCGTGCCAACCTGTTGACCACCGTGGCAAGCTTTGCGGTAGCAGGGTGCGTAACCGGCATCGTGGTCTCGATGGCGATCACCGGCAGTATCGTGCTGCAGTTCGTATGGCCCGCTATCGCCGCAGCCGTGCTGGGCCGCAGTCTCGGTGATCCCCTGGCACGGCGACCGATTCCTTTCATCATGGCCGGACTCGCGGTTGCCGCACTGATGGTTGCCGCTTTCGTCTCCGCATGAACGTGCATCACAGGCCGGAGAACCCTGGCACGGTGCTGGCCACCGTGACCTGTCCTTCACGGTGCCAGCAGCTACGCTTGTCACCGATGCGGACCGTTGCCGGCACTATGGATTGTTACGAAACGTCGCCGGCAGCGACCGTCGCTGCCGGAGCAGCGCTGGCCACGTGGACCGTGCTGCCAGGACGTAGCCCTGCTGCCGGTTTCGGGGTTCACCTCCTCAACATGACCAGTCTGATTCCGTTAGTAGCCGGGATCGTGGTCCTCATCGGCGTCTCCGTCGCTCTGCTCACCGAACGGCTGTGCCACAACGCCGGTGCACCAATGATCCTGGTGGCATTTGCGAGCGCTGGCATAGTGGCCGGAGTCGTCACTTCGCTGCTGTTCACAGGCGGCTTCACACATCAGTTCCTGTGGCCAGCTATCGTGGCTGCTGTGGTCGGGCGTGCCGGGGCGGGTTTGCTGGCCGCCCGTCCCCGCCTGCTTGTATTGGTTCTTCTGCTCACCGTCACAGCCCCGGTGGGTAGCGTGCTCATACACTGATGCCCCCCTGTGATTCAGTTTCTGAGCAGGCCAGGCCAAAAAGCAGCTATAACGACCAGACTGGCCCCCAACAGCTGACTCGGCGGCGCTGTGGCTCAACCGACGCGACGGACAGCTATCCGTGCACAGCATCAACAGCATTCTCCGCCAGATCGCTACCGCGGCCGGGCTCTGGTGCACGACTCCGGACCGGATGCGGGGAAAGCGCGGGTGCATCCCCTACGCTGCGACACACCTTCGGCACCCAGCTGGTGCGAAGCGGCGTTGACATGGCCAACATCGCCGACGCCGACCTCATGGGCCACGCCAAGCTCGATTCCACCCGCGTCTACACCCCCTCCTCGGCTGCCGATCGCGCTCGCGCCATCGACACCACACTGATCGTCGACATATGACACACCTCGGCTGCACCTGGTGACACGCCCCTTACCGGCACCCCATCTCGCAGATGCCTCGGCGATTCCACCCGTCAGGCCGTGACCACCTGGGGCGCGACGTCGGCGAACATCCCGGTCGGTACGCCGACAGCCCGCACGGACTCCAGTTTGGCGATCTCGGCCAGCATCGTGTTCAGGCTGA
Source organism: Actinopolyspora mortivallis DSM 44261 (assembly GCF_000384035.1). Lineage (GTDB taxonomy): Bacteria > Actinomycetota > Actinomycetes > Mycobacteriales > Pseudonocardiaceae > Actinopolyspora > Actinopolyspora mortivallis. The sequence goes on along the minus strand of NZ_KB913024.1, from coordinate 1,825,648 downwards.
CGTTGCCCGGATCTGACCGAATCGTCGCCAGCACCTCGGCACCGTCCTCGCCGTCGTCCCTGTCACCGGCGGGGAGCCCGCCACATCGTCCAGGTGAGTGGTCCTCCGTCGGGCACCTGGACCTCCGTTTGAACCTCGAACCCGAAACGCCGGTAGATCTCCACGTTCCGTTCGTCCGAGGTTTCCAGGAAGGATGGGACCCCGGCACGGTCGGCCTCCTGCAGTCCGGGCCGGATCACCACCCCGGCCAGTCCCCGGCCCTGCTGGGAGGGATCCACCCCGACGCTGCCGAGAAACCACACCGGATCCCGAGGGCGATGGGGTGCCAGCGCGGTTTCGGCCCGTTCGAAGTACTCCCACCGGTCGCCGGCCAACTCGACGAACCGGCCGGTCAGCTCGGCGAACACTGCCCCCACACCCGTGCTCTCCGGCGTGGTCCACACCGACACCGCCTCGCATCCCGGGGTGACCCACACCCGCCCGTGTTCCAGACCGACACGGGAGAGGAACAGGCGCTGGAACTCCGCCAACCGCCGCTCGTGCTCCTCGGCGGCGATCACGTGCCGGGTCCACGGGTAGTCCGCGAAGGCGCGGCACAACGTGCCCACGGCCGCTTCCACGTCCTCGTTCCGGGCGGGACGTGCCTGTGGGGAAGCAGCGGTCACGGACGAACCTCCCTGGTCACACGGAAACGATCACCGCGATACTACTCGCCCGCACCGGCGGCGAGCGTGCTCCTGCCTCTCACCCCTCGGACCGGTGATCGGGGGAGTCCTCATCCCGCCGGGCACGTTCCCGCTGCGGCACCACCGTGTAGTACGGGTCCCGCGCGGTTGTCCGCCCGGCCTCGAACACCCCGTAGCGGGTCGCCGCCGAGGCCGCCGTGCCACACACCCCCGCCAGCCAGGCGGCCGTCCCGCCACGCCCGGCACGCAGCGCCGCCCCCGCGGCGACCACGGCCAGCGCGCGGGCCGCCCGCAGCACGTTGCCGGCCCGGCCGGTGCGGTAGGCCTCGGAGATCCTGCCCGCCCTGCGCTCCATCAGCGAACCGGAGACCAGCTCGCCCACGGCGCCGAGGACGGTCATGCGTCGGGCCGGCAGTGACTGCTCCCGCGGTGTCAACGCCGTGGCCAGCGCCCCGGCACCCAGCACCGCGCTGGAGGCGAACACGAAGGGAAGCTCGCGGTGCACCTCGTGCCAGCCGGGCACCGCCGTGTCGGCCAGCAGCACGGCGGTGTAGGTGGTCATCCCCGTGCCCAGCACGGCGCCGACCACCGAGGCCGGCCTGGCGAGGAAGGGAGCGATCCCGGTGACCTCCGAGGCCGCCACCGCCGTGGTCACCGCCGAGAACGGCGCGAGGATCCACGAGCCCACACTCAACGGAGAGGTCGGCTTGAACACGCGCAGCATGTTCAGAAACCGCGCCGGGCGTCCGAGATCGTGCACCAGGGCCAGCACACTGGCGGCCGAGCCGCCCGCCGCGCACAACCTCCCCACCCGACGCAGCCGAGTCTGCCCACGGACCCCGGCCACCGCGGCCATGACCGCCGAGGATCCCGCCGTGCCACCGAGATAGAGGTAGGCGGGCACGTCCGGCACCTTCCAGGTGGGTTCCTTGATGACGGGACGGCCGTAGTAGGACCGGAAGGGCGGCCTGTCCTCGGAGGGCCGCCGCGTCGCCTCCACGTCCCCGGGACTCACCGACCACCTCCCCAGAAACACCCCACCACGGCCGCCGCGGCGGCCACCGCCGCCCCGGCCGCGCACAGGGCCATCGTGGGCAGATCCCGCGTGGTCACCACCGGATCCGGAGGCAGTCCGTAGACCTCCGGCTCGTCCAGCAGCAGGAAGAACGCCCCGTCACCGCCCACCCCGTCGTCGGGCTCGTGCCCGTAGAGCCGGGCCTCACTGATTCCCTGCTCGTGGAGCTGTTCGAGACGGTGCTGGGCACGCTGCCGCAGTTCCTCCAACGGCCCGTACTGGATGGACTCGGTGGGACAGGCCGTGGCACAGGCGGGGGCCAACCCCTCCCCCAGTCGGTCCTGGCAGAGCGTGCACTTGAACGCTCCCCCGTCGGAGGGGCGTACGTCGATCACCCCGTAGGGGCAGGCGGGCACGCAGTAGCCGCATCCGTTGCACACCTCGTCCTGCACCACCACGGTGCCGTGCTCACTGCGGAACAACGCCCCCGTGGGACACACGTCCAGACAGGCGGCATGGGTGCAGTGCTTGCACACGTCGGAGGACATCAGCCAACGCAGCTCCCCGGACTCCTCCGCCTCGGGGACGGTGGAACCCCCCATGCCGGGCATCCCGAGATCCACCCGGGCGCGGCTGGCCGGGTCGATGCGCTGTTCGACGAAGGCCACGTGCCGCCAGGTGCTGGCCCCCAACCCGCCGGTGTTGTCATAGGACATGCCGGTCAGCTCCAGACCGTCCTCCGGCAGCAGGTTCCACTCCTTGCAGGCGACCTCGCAGGCCTTGCAGCCGATGCACACGCTGGTGTCGGTGAAAAACCCCACCCGCGGCGGGTGCTGTGCCGGATACCCCGCCTCACGGCTCGGATCCGCCAACGGTCCGCTGAGGCGGTTGAGGGCGTCATCGCTCATCGTGCTCCCCTCCCTCGTCCTCCCCGCTCCCCTCCGAACGGGCGGTGTCCTCGACGCGTGTGGTCCCGGTCAGGTCCGTGATCCCGGCCCGCCGTCGGTAGTCGGCCAACAGCCGGTGCAGCTGTCGTCCGCGCGGACGTCTGCCCGCGAGAATGTCGCAGGTCCCCGCCTTGGTCTCCATGATGTGCACGTTGGGATCCAAGGCGACCCCGATCAGCTCGTTGGCCGCGTCCCCGGTGCTCAACCCGTTCGGTCCCCAGTGCCAGGGCAGCCCGATCTGGTGCAGGACGGTGCCGCCGAGACGCAGCGGACGCATCCGCGGGGTGACCAGCACCCTGGCCTCGATCGCGGCGCGGGCGGTGACCACCGTGGCCCACTGTCCGTGGACGAGCCCGCGTTGTTCGGCCACCTCGGGGGAGACCTCCACGAACATGGCCGGGGCCAACTCGCTCAGATGCGGCAGCCACCGGCTCATCCCGCCCGCGGTGTGGTGTTCGGTGAGCCGGAAGGTGGTGAACACGTACGGAAAGACCTCCGAACCCGGTTCGGCCCCACTGGGCTGGTACGGGTTCTCCGGCCGCGGATAGAGCTGCCGGGCCGGGTTGCGCTGCACCCTGTGGAGAGGGTTGGACAGCGGGGACTCCTGGGGCTCGTAGTGCGTGGGAAGCGGGCCGTCCACCATGCCCGTCGGCGCGTACAGCCAGGCCCGCCCGTCGCTCTGCATGACGAACGGTTCGTCGCCGCGCAGCGCCTCCGGACCGACCGCGTCCGGGCCGGGTTCGTGGTCCGGTGGCGTGGCGGCGTCGAAGTCGGGCACGTCGTGGCCGGTCCAGCGTCGCCGTTCGGGATCCCACCACACGTAGGCCTTGTGCGTGCTCCACGGGTTGCCCCGGGGATCCGCGGAGGCGCGGTTGTACAGGAGACGCCGGTTGGCCGGCCAGGCCCAGCCCCACTCGGGGGCCACCCAGGACTGTTCCTGGCCCGGCCGCCGTCGGGCCGCGCGGTTGACCTCCCCGGCGTAGACCCCGCAGTAGATCCAGCAGCCGCAGCGTGTGGAGCCGTCGGAACGCAGCTGGGTGTAGGCGGACAGGGCGTTACCGGCCTCGTCGACTCCGTTGATCTCCCGCAGCACCGCCGCCGCGCTGGGCTCGGCGATCTCCCCCTCGGTGGGGTAGTTCCAGGTCAGTTCGAGCACCGCGCGGTCGCGCCGCCGCTGCCGTGGGCCGCGGTGGTGCTGACGGGCGGCCAGCTTGGCGCGGATCCTGACACCGAGATGGTAGTAGAACCACAGGTCGCTGCGCTGGTCGCCGACCGGTTCGACCGCCTTGTGGTGCCACTGCAGCATCCGCTGGGTGTTGGTGAAAGTGCCGTCCTTTTCGGTGTGGGCCGCCGCTGGCAGGAAGAAGACCTCCGTACCGATCCGTTCCGGACCGGTCTCGCCGTCGACGACCTCGGGGCCGTCCTTCCAGAAGGTGGCGGTTTCGATCAGGTTCAGGTCACGCACCACCAGCCAGTCCAGACTGGCCAGCCCCATCCGCTGCTGGCGGGAGTTGGCCGTGCCCACCGCCGGGTTCTCCCCGACCACGAAGTATCCCCGCACCTTCCCGTCGATCTGGTCCATCACGGTGTGGAAGTTGCCGTGGTCGCCGGTCAGCCGCGGCAGACGGTCGAAACAGAAGTCGTTGTCGGCCACGGCATGCTCGCCCCACCACGCCTTGAGCAGGCTGACCAGGTAGCTGCGCATGTTGGCCCAGTACCCTTTGGCGGCGCTGTCGGCGGCCACGAAGGAGTCCAGGTCGAGGTGGGGGTGCGCCTGGGGCATGGGGATGTAGCCCGGCAGCAGGTCGAACAGCGTGGGGATGTCGGTGGAGCCCTGAATGCTGGCGTGTCCGCGCAACGCGAGGATCCCCCCACCGGGTCTGCCGATGTTGCCCAACAGCAGCTGCAGGATCGAGGCCGCCCTGATGTACTGCGCCCCCACCGTGTGGTGCGTCCAGCCCACCGCGTAGGCGAAGGCCGACGTGCGCTCCCGTCCCGAGTTCGCCACCAACGCCTCGGCGACCTGCCGGAAACGGTGCCGGTCCACCCCGCAGGCCCGCTCCACGAACTCCGGCGTGTAACGGGCGAAGTGGCGTTTGAGGATCTGGAACACGCAGCGCGGATGGCGCAACGTCGGGTCGAGTTCGGGCGTCCCCCGGTAGACGGGCCCACCCGAGCCCGCCCGTTCCGGGCCACCGGCGGGCGGCTCCCACCCCGAGGGGGACTCCGGCCCGCCTGGACCGAACAACTCGTCCCAGTGGTCCCGCTCGCCGGCCGAGGCGTTGACCCGGGATCCCTCGTAGTGCCAGGTGGTGGCATCGTAGTGCCCCTCGGCGAACCCGGAGAACAGTCCGTCCAGGTCCTCGGTGTCGAGGAACTCCTCACCGACGATCATCGGGGCGTTGGTGTAGGCGGCCACGTACTCGTGGAAGTAGTGCCCTCCGGTGAGCACGTGGTTGATCAGGCCGCCCAGGAAGGCGATGTCACTGCCGGCGCGCAGCGGCACGAACGTGTCGGCCAGCGCCGAGGTCCTGGTGAACCGCGGGTCGACGTGGATGATGTGCGCGCCGCGCCGTTTGGCCTCCATCACCCACTGGAACCCGACCGGGTGTGCCTCGGCCATGTTGGAACCCTGGATGACCACACAGTCGGCGTGCTGCAGATCCTGCTGGAAGGTCGTGGCCCCTCCCCGCCCGAAGGAGATTCCCAGACCGGGAACCGTGGAGGAGTGTCAAATGCGGGCCTGGTTCTCGATCTGGATGGCGCCGAGCGCGGTGTAGAGCTTCTTCATGAGGTAGTTCTCCTCATTGTCCAGCGTGGCTCCACCCAGGCTCGCGACGCCCATGGTGCGGTTCAGCGCGGCACCGTTCTCGTCGGTCGACTCCCAGGTCTCGTCGCGGGTGCGGATCACCCGCTCGGCGATCATGTCCAGTGCCGTGTCCAGATCGAGGTCCTCCCACTCGGTGCCGTACGGACGGCGGTAGCGCACCCGGCTCTCCCGGCTGGGAGAGGTGACCAACGACCGACTCGCTGCCCCCTTGGGGCAGAGTCTGCCGCGGCTGACCGGCGAGTCCGGATCACCCTCGATCTGGGTGACCGCGCCGTCGCGCACGTACACGCGTTGGGCGCAGCCCACGGCGCAGTACGGGCAGACCGAACCCACCACCGCGTCGGACTCGGCGGTGCGGGCGCGTTCGGTGTCCGTGCGGCGGGACCGGGCGGCCCGGCCCCTGCCGAGCGGGTCCTCGCCGGTGATCTGGCGCAGCACCGGCCAGCGCAGCCATTCCCGCATCGCCGAACCACCCCCTCGGTGCTCCGGTGACCATGCTGGTCCCGCACGGCGGCCCCCGCAACCGCGAGACGGGTTCACGCGACTTCCGTCCCGGCAGGCCCGGGGACCGAGGCCCTACCCCCAGAAAGGGCCTCGGCGGGCCGGGTTCCCGCGCCCACACACCGGCCCCATCGAGGTGCGGCGGCGTTTCCGTGGTCGAGGGCGTGTTCACTCACCTGATCGAGGACACCACGACGTCGGCTACGGTTGACAGCGTCCGGGACGACAGTAAAGCCCACTTGCCGTTCCGTCAACTAAAGACGACACTGAAGTGGGCAGCGTCAACCGCAGATGCCGTCCAAGGGGGAGGAGATCGACCATGAGTGACGAAACGTCCGACAGCCGGACCTCGTTCGGCGCGCGGCTGCGTTGGCTCATGGAAACCCACCCTCAGCCGGACGGGCGACCGTGGACACCGGGAAGTCTGGCCAAGGCCCTGACCGCGGCCGGTCACCGCGTCTCCCGGCAACACATCTGGAAACTGCTGCGGGACGGGGCCCAGCCCAGCTTCGCACTCGTCGACGCCGTGGCCGACGTGTTCGGCGTGGGCGTGGAGACGTTCAGCGAACGCGCCGAACCGGAACTGCCCGCGGCGCTGTACCGCGCCGGCGAACTGCCGCCCGAACAGCTCGCCCACCTCGTCCAGTTCGTACGCTTCCTCGAATCCCAGGTGGAACACCCCCACCAGGACCCGGACCAGTGAGACCCTCGACGCCCCACACGGGGGACACCGGTCGCGAGCACGGGAACGGAGGTCGCAAGAGTGCTCAGTGGTGAGAACACACACCGGCGGTGGGCCCAACGCCGACGTGAAAGACGGCTGCGCCGCGACCTGCGCGCCACGCTGCGGGCCGCCGGAATCGACCACCCCATGGACATGACCGAGGTCTGCCACCGGCTCTCACGACAACGCAGCCGACCGATCCACGCCACCGAGTACCCACTGGCGGCCAACGGACCCTTCGGGCTGTGGATACCGGGACGCAAGTCCGAATGGATCCTGTTCCAGTCACAGACCACCCCGCTGCACCAACAGCACATCATCGCCCACGAACTCGGCCACATCCTCTGCGGACACCGCCCCGACCCGATCCTGCCCGGAGACGGGGTCGACCCCACCTCCTTCGACTGGGGAACCCTGCGCCGCACCGCCTACGACACCGCCCAGGAACACGAGGCCGAGATCACGGCGACCCTGCTGCTGGAGACCGCACGCACCTGGACCGAGATCTCCCTGCCCACCGGCTCGGCCCGGGCCCGACGGGCCCAACGGACACTCAGCCACCAGGCGAGGTGGTTGTGATGCTCTGGCTGACAGTGCACCTCATCGTCTGCGGAGTCCTGGCGGTGTTCCTCATCCGGCTGCTCCGCGACCCACGCAACCCCGCCCTGTGGGCGGTGGTCGCCTGCCTGGTCCTGCAGGCCGCGGGATACTGGCTGCAGGAACTGGCCTATGCGGACGCGGCGGACCAACGACAGGGAAACGGACTGGCCAAACTGGCCCAGAACGTGGTACTGCACGCCAAGTACTTCGCGCTGGCGCTGTTCTTCCTCTTCTCCCTCGGCGGTCAACACGCCCGCCGACGAGCCCGTCGGGAACTCGCGCTGCTGCTGCTCACGGCCGTACTGATCACCACCGCCATGTACGCGACCCCACCCCCGCTGCGCGACCACTCCTTCTCCACCGCCGACATGAGCGTGACCCCCATCGCGGCGTTCTACCTCCTCGGCGGCCTGTACTTCATCCACATCCTCACCCTCACCGCACGGTGGGCCTGGCAGTACGGCGCGGAATCCGACCGCCGACTCCGGGCCGGCCTGCGCACCGCCGCCGTCGGGATGACGCTGCAAGCCCTCGCCAGTCTGCTGCGGGCCGGCTTCGTGATCATCCGGTGGTCCGGCGGCACCGTCCCCGACCCCGTCAACACCGCCACCCTGGCACTGCTGATCGTGGCCAACCCACTGTTCGTCGCGGGCCTGCTGCTGGCGCTCACCCGTACCCAGCTCGCCCGCCTCCGCACGTGGACACGCCACCGGCGGTACTGGCGCCAGCTCCGTCCCCTCTGGGAAGTGCTCCACCCTCTCTACCCAGAAGCCACACTCACCTCCCGCGCCGGCGGAACCCACACGCACGGACAGAACTGGCCCGCCACCCGCACCCACCGCCTGTTCTGGCGCCGCTACGTCGAGTGCCGGGACGGACTCGTACAGCTCAGTCCCGATCTCGCCGAGGCCGGCTACGACCCGCAGGCCCCTCCGGCCGAGCAAGCCGCCGCCCTGCACGAGGCGGTGCGCCGCCAACTGGCCTCCAGACAGCCGTACCTCTCCCTCGCGGGCTACGACCCCCAAGCCCCGGTCGAACAGCGCGCCGAGACGATGCGGGAAGCGCTGCGCCGCCAACGCGCCTCACCCGAGTACGAGCCCGACCCGCGTTCGGCCGTTCCGGTGCTGACCAGCACCGACGTCGAGGCCGACCTCGACCAGCTGCTGACCCTCTCACAGGCCGTGCACGACCACCCTCCCCCCGACGAGGCCCACTCATGAAACTGATCACCGCCCACCGTGTCCTGCTCGGCCCGGCCGAACACGCCCTGCACGACGGGGCCGTGCTGCTGGACGGCACCCGCATCCACGCGGTGGGACCACGACAGGAGCTCGCCCACCACCTCCCCGCAGACACCCCCAGGGAACACCACCCGCACGCGACCCTGCTGCCCGGGCTGATCAACATGCACGTGCACCTGTCCTTTGACAGCGGCCCGGACCCCGTCGCGACCCTGCGGGACCAGGACGAGGACAGCCTGCTGTCCGCCATGCTCGAACGCGCCCAACAGGCACTGCGAGCCGGAGTGACCACCGTGCGCGACCTGGGGGACCGGGACGGCGCGGCGTTGCGACTCCGCACCCGCATCGCCCACGAGGAACTCGCCGCCCCACGCATCCTCGCCGCGGCGGCCCCGCTGACCGTCCCCCACGGACACTGCTGGTTCCTCGGCGGCGTGGTCGAGCACGAACACGACATCCGTGAGCGCGTGCACCGGACCGCCGCCCAGGGCGCCGACCTCGTCAAGGTGATGGCCTCCGGTGGCCAACTCACCCCCGGCTCCCCTCCCATGTGGCAGTCCCAGTTCACCCCCCACGAACTGTCCCTGATCGTGGACGAGGCCACCCGGCTGGGCCTGCCGGTGGCCGCACACGCCCACGGCAGCGACGCCATCGAAGCCGCCGTCCGGGCCGGGGTGAGTACCGTGGAGCACTGCACCTGGATGGGCCCCCACGGCCAGGACCGGCGCAGACACGTGGCCGAGAGAATGGCCGAACACGGCATCTACGCCTGCGCCGCCAGCTCCCGCAACTGGCGCGCCCTCGTCGACAGGGCGGGCCCGGAGAGAGCCCGCCAGATCCACGGCCGACTCAGCTGGATGGCCGACCTCGGAGTCCCACTGGTCACCGGCACCGACGCCGGTCTGCCCGGGTCGGTGTTCGACGACTTCGTCGGCGCCCTCGAACTGTACGAGTACCTGGGATTCACCCCGGCGACCATCCTCGACATGGCCACCGTCACCAGTGCCGCCGCCCTGGGCCTCGGCGACCGCCTCGGGCGGATCGCAGCGGGCTACGAGGCCGACCTGCTCGTGGTGGACGGCGACCCCCGCACCGACGGGCTCGCGGTTCTCCGTCATCCCCGGCGCGTGCTCACCCGTGGGCACACCGCCGTCGCCACCGACGGGCAGGACGGCTGAGTCGGCATTCGCCGCCGGACACCGAGCCGGCTCAGCCCCGCTCGGTGGCGGTGTCCGCGGACCGTGTTTCCTCCGCGGAGGAGACCGTGGTCGTGCCGGTCCTGCCAGGCAGGAAGAACCAGGCGACACAGGCGGCCAACGCGATCAGCCCCGCCGAGGCCAGGTAGGCGAGCTGAGAGGCCTCCATCCACGATCGGGAGACCTCCTGGGCGAGCTCCGCACCCCCCTCCGGCAGGGAACGGGCCACCTGCATTCCCCCGGGCAACGAGTCCTCGGCGGTCTGCCGGGCCTGCTCCGAAAGGCCGGTCAACGATCCGGACAGCCGGTTGGCGTAACTCCCCCCGAGCACACTGCCCAACACCGCCACCCCCAGCGAGGCCCCCACCTCACGGGTGACGTCGTTGGTGGCCGAGCCCATACCCGCCCGTTCCTTCGGAACATTGGCCATCAACTGATCGGTGGCCGGGGCCATGGCCAGCGACATGCCGGCCGCCGTGCACGACAGCGGAAGCAGGATGTGCCAGTAGGAGGACTCGACGGTCAGGGTACTCAACCCGGCCATACCGACAGCCGCGAGCAGCAGACCACCCGCGATGGTGTTACGCGGCCCGAACCGCCCCACGATCCTGGACACCTGCGGTGCGATCAGGATCATCATCACCGACATCGGCAACATCGCGGTGGAGGCCGTCAGCGGCGAGTAGCCGAACACCACCTGCAACGTCTGACTCAACGCGAAGAACACACCGATCATGGCGAAGAACACCAACGTCAACGCCACGGCCGAGGCGGAGAACCCGCTGTTGCGGAACAACCGCACGTCCAGCATCGGATCACGCTGCCGCCGTTCCCACAGCACGAACAGAGCCAGCAGCACGAGCCCCACCGCCACCAGGGACAGCGTGCGCGTGGACAGCCAGCCCACGTACTGGGCCTCGATCAGCGCGTAGACGGCGAGCGTGATCCCCGCCGTGGACAACAGCGCCCCCACGAAGTCCAAACCGCCGTGACCGCCCTCGGTGCCGGTGCGGGAGGGAATGTAGCGGATTCCGGCCAGCACCCCCACGAGTACCACCGGAACATTGATGACGAAAACCGACTCCCAGGAGAAGTACTCCAACAGCAGACCGGCCACCACCGGCCCCAGCGCGCTGCCCGCCCCCGAGACCGCGGCCCAGATCCCCACGGCCTTGGTCCGCTCCCCGCTCGGGAACACGCTGGTCAGGATGGACAAGGTCACCGGCATGATCATGGCCCCGCCCACACCGAGCAACGCCCGGGCCGCGATCAGTTCGGCACTGGAGCCGACGAACAGCCACACGTACACCGAGACGGCACCGAACAACACCATCCCGGCCTGCAGCATCCACTTGCGCCCGTAGCGGTCGGCGACGGAGGAGCTGGTGAACAGCAATCCCGCGAACACCAGCGCATAGGCATCGGAGAACCACTGTTGAGCGGCGGTGGAGGCTTCCAGGGCACGGGAGAGCTTGGGTAAGGCCACACTGAGTGAGGTGTTGGCGAGCATCGTCGCCGACAACGCCAGACACAGCACGAACAGGGTCGCCCACCTGCGTCGATAGACCGCGACCTCGATGCCTTCGGCAACGGCGCCCCGTTCGCCCGTGTTCGGCCTCGGTTCGGCGGTGGATCCGCCGTCGGACATACGCACTCCTTTCACCGCCCCCAGAATATGGCAGTACTGCCACTTGGCATACGTGGCAGTAAGCACAGTTGACGCTGAGCAGCGAATTCAGGAAGCTGACGCCATGACCACTGTGGCGGCCACTCCGGCCGAGGACACCGAACGACGCGGAAGAAGAGCGATCAAGGCCGCACGCACCCGGGCGAACATCGAGGCGGCCGCGCTGAAACTCTTCCACGAACAGGGTTTCGAAGCCACCACGATCGACCAGATCGCCAAAGCCGCCGACATCGCCCCCCGCACGTTCTTCCGCTACTTCCCCAGCAAGGACGCCGTCCTGTTCGGCGACCTCAGCGAGGAACTCGACCACGTCCGCCGGGCCCTGGACGAACGCGCCGAGGACGAACACCCCATGCGCGCCCTGGCCGTGGCGATGCTCGACGGAGCCGAACGCATCGAGGCCGACCGTGACCAGCACCTCATGCGCGCCGAACTGCTGAACGCCCTGGACTCCACCGGCGAGTACGAGATGCACCTGATGCGGCAGCGCTGGATGCAGGATCTCACCGAACTGGTCGCCGAACACCTGGGCACCGACACCAGCTGCGACCCTCGCCCCGGAGCCTGGTCGATGACCATGGTCTCCTGCTTCGGCGCGGCGATGCACTCCTGGCTGACCCGGCGGGACGGAACCACACTACGCACGATCCTCACCGAGGTGCTCTCCAGCACCGCCGACGGCCTGGGCGAGGCGGCGCAACAGGCCCGGGAGGGTGAGCGCTCCACTCAAACCTGAGGGACGAAGCGGCGCGGGACAGCCGGGGAAGTCACCGCTCCCCCGCCGCGGCCACCGCCTCGGAGCACAGCGCACGGGCCGCACGGACCGTCTCTTCCAAACAGTCGGGACGAGCCCGCCGCACGATCACGTCCAGCTCCTCCAGCCCCGCCCGGCTCAACAGACGTTTCTCGTTGGTGATCCACTCACCCCGGCCGGCCAGCACGGCATGCGCACTCTGTGAAGCGGCCTGAGTCAACAGCGCCGTGCACTGCGCCACCCTGCCGTAGGGAGCGTGATTGGCCCGCGCGTACTCGAACACAAACTCCGCGTAGGACCACCACGTGCTCCGGGCGGATTCCCGCAGCCGTGACGGGAAGTCCGGCCGGAGCAGCTGCCCACGCAGCACCCTGCCGGTGACCAGTTCCGCCGGCAGCAGATACGAGGGGATGCCGGCCAGGTGGAACAACAACGGTTCGAAACGGAACCTCCCCCGCTGTGCCCGCACGGTCTCGTGCTCGACCTCGTCGAGATCACGGAAATGGACGTCGACCGGGATGCCCTCCACCCGCAGCCAGGCACCACCGTTGAAGATCCTCCCCCAGGAGCCCAGCTCGGAGACCTCGCCGGGCCAGCCCACCTCCCGCAGGTTCTGCGGAGCGAACTCACCCCGGTAGTAGAGCGCGAAGTCCCAGTCACTGTCGACACGGTGAGTACCCAGCGCCCGTGATCCTCCGAGAGCCACCGCCTCCACACCGGGATGCTCACACAGCAAGCCCTTCGCCCGAGCTCTTCTTCCACGATCACCGCACGGTGATGTCGAACTCGCCCCGTTCCACGAGCTCACCGACCACGGGAAATCCCGGCAGCTGCCCGGCCACCAGCAGCCCTCCGGAAGTCTGGGCGTCGGCCAACAGCAACGCCCGCTCCTCGTCCACCGCGGACAGATCCGCGCCCTCCCGCACCCACGCGAGATTACGCCTGCTCCCGCCGCTGACGTATCCGTCCCGGACCGCCTGCCGGGCACCGTCCAACAACGGCACCGCCGCGGTCTCCACCACCGCGGAAACCCCACTGGCCCGGACCAGTTCACGTAGATGACCGAGCATCCCGAAGCCGGTCACGTCGGTGGCACACTCGACCCCGGCCTCCCTCGCCATCCGGGCGGCCTCCTCGTTGAGGGTGGCCATCGTCTCGACCGCCTCGGGGAAAACCTCCCCCGTGGCCTTGTGCCTGCTGTTGAGCACCCCGGTGCCCAGCGGTTTGGTCAACGACAACGGCAACCCGGGCTTGCCCGCGTCGTTGCGCATCAATCCGGACACCGGTGCTCGTCCCGTGACCGCCAGGCCGTACTTCGGCTCGGGATCGTCCACACTGTGCCCCCCGGCCAAGGGACAGCCAGCCAGCCCGGCGATCTCGGCTCCCCCACGCAGCACCCGCTCGGCCAGTTCGGTCGGCAGCACCCCCCTGGGCCAGCCCAGCAGGTTCACCGCGACCACCGGCACCGCCCCCATCGCGTACACATCGGACAACGCGTTCGCCGCGGCGATCCGCCCCCAGTCGTAGGGATCGTCCACCACGGGGGTGAAGAAGTCCGTGGTGGCCACGAGCGCGGTGTCCGTCTCCGTCCGAACGACGGCCGCATCGTCCCCGGCCCCCACCAGCAGATCACCACCGCCGGGCAGGTCGACGGAACCGAGCATGTCTCCGAGCTCGTCCGGCGGGATCTTGCAGGCACAACCTCCACCGTGCGCATAACGCGTCAGGCGGTATGTTTCGGAAGGAGAAACCTCGATGTCGGCCATGAACGCGAAACTAGAGCATCCGGCGCTCATCGGCATGACACGACGAGGTGAGATGTTCGGGGAGGCGTAAGGGTGCCTGGTGGCCCCCGCGGTCTTCAAAACCGACGTGGCCGAGCAACTCGGTCAGGCGGGTTCGATTCCCGTCCGCCTCCGCCACAAGCGGACGAGTTCGCGGCCCTCGTGGCTACTCCTCCCGTTGGGTCTCACGCCACCAGGAACGCAACCTGCCCAACACACCCGGACGTCTTTCCCCGTTCGGCCCCCCACCGCCCTCGCTCGGGGTGTCCACGGAGTCGAGTTGATTCGACTCGGTCGTAGCGTGCCACATCCAGTACGCCACCATGGATTCCACCTCGACCGGCCCGATCCGGATCTTCGGGCCGGTGGGCACCGCAACCACTCGACGACGCGGATGTTGAGCTCCTCCACCAGCTCACGTACGGCCCGCTCGGAACGCTGCTCCTCACCCGGGAAGACAGTCGGTCGATCTCCTTACGGAGCCGCACGGCGGGGGAAGCAGGGCCTCGGTGGAAAGGTCCTTCCGCTCGACGTACTTCTTCGTTCCGGGGAGAGTGTTGAACTCCTTGCGTTTTTTGGTGGTGTGAGTCTGTCGGTTCGCGTGGTTCTGTTGTTTTTTATTTCATTTAATACTGAAAAAACAGTGACAATCAATGTATTAAAGCACCGACAGGCGACGCGAGTGACACGCACGCTGCGGTCACCACTCGTACCGTGTTCGACGTGGACGAACGCCGGAACATCCCCGCCACCGACCGAGTACTCGGCGAACCTCCCCTCGCCGCCGCGGTCGAGCGCTTCGGCCGGCAGAGCGTCAAACGCGTCGTCCGCGCCGCCCAGCAACGGGCGCGGAAGGGGGAGATCTCCCCGCAGAACGTCGTCGACGAGGCACTCCGACAGCTGCCGCGTGGAGCGGGAGGACTCCGCGCGGTCCACAACGCGACCGGGGTGTTGCTGCACACCAACCTGGGACGCGCCCGCCTGTCCGAGGCCGCCCGCCACGCGTTGTGGGAGAGCGCGGGAACCTGCGACGTCGAACTCGACACCGAAACGGGTGTTCGCGGCCGCCGCGCCGCGAACACCCGAGGCGCCCTGCTGGAGGCCGTGCCGGCCGCCGCCGAGGCCCATGTGGTCAACAACGGTGCGGCCGCCCTGGCCCTGGTCGCGACCGGACTGGCCGCGGGACGGGAGATCGTGCTGGCACGCGGGGAGATGGTCGAGATCGGGGACGGTTTCCGCATCCCCGAACTGCTGGAATCCACCGGCGCACGACTGCGCGAGGTCGGCACCACCAACCGCGTGCACCTCGAGGACTACCGCAGAGCCGTGGGACCCGACACGGGCTGCGTGCTCAAGGTACACCCCTCCAACTTCGTGATCAGCGGTTTCACCTCCACCGTCGAGGTGGCCGAGCTGGCAGTACTGCCCGCCCCCGTGGTGGTCGACATCGGTTCCGGCCTGCTCTCCCCCCATGCCCGGCTGCCCGCGGAACCCGACGCCAACAGTGCACTCGCCTCCGGAGCGGACCTGGTCACCTGCAGCGGGGACAAGCTCCTCGGCGGACCACAGTCCGGGCTGTTGCTGGGTACGGCACCGCTCGTCACGCGACTTCGCCGCCACCCGCTCGCCCGGGCCCTGCGCGTGGACAAACTCACCCTCTCCGCCCTGCACGCCACCCTGACCGGCCCTTCCACCCCCACCGCCGAATCCCTGCGACGTGACCCTGGTGAGCTGCGTGAACGTGCCGAAGGCATCGCCGAGAAACTCGCCGCGGCCGGTGTGCCCGCCACCCACGAAACCACCACCGCCACCGTGGGCGGTGGTGGCGCACCCGGTGTGGAACTGCCGAGCGCCGCCGTGGCACTGCCCGAACACTACGAACCAGCGCTCCGGCGAGGAGAGCCCGCCGTACTGACCCGTGTGGAACGCGGTCGGTGCCTGCTCGACCTGTTCGCGTTGGACCCCGCCGACGATCCCGAGATCCTCGCGGCGGTCCACGCCGCCCGTACCGCTCCGGAGCCGTGATGCGGGTGATCGCCACCGCCGGCCACGTGGACCACGGAAAATCCACTCTGGTCGCCGCCCTCACCGGAACAGATCCGGATCGCTGGAGCGAGGAGAAACGACGGGGCCTGACCATCGACCTCGGATTCGCCTGGACCGAACTCCCCTCGGGGGAAACCCTGGTCTTCGTCGACGTTCCGGGCCACCGACGTTTCGTGGGCAACATGCTCGCCGGGATCGGCGAGATCCCCGCCGTGCTGTTCGTGGTCGCCGCCGACGAGGGATGGATGCCGCAGTCCGAGGAACACCTACAGGCCCTGCACGCCCTCGGGGTCGAACACGGGATACTCGCGATCACCCGTTCCGACCTGGCCGAGCCGAGCGCGGCCCTCCGGCAGGCCCGAAGACGACTCGAAGCCAGCACCCTGGCGGGGATCCCCGCCGTGACACTCGGAGCGGGTGACCAGAGCGGGACCTCCGAACTGGTCGCCACCCTCGAACGGGTCGTGTGCGCCCTGCCGAACCCGAGACACGAGGGTGAGGTACGGGTGTGGCTGGACCGGGTGTTCACCATCCGAGGAGCGGGCACCGTGGTCACCGCCACCCTGCCGAGCGGAGAACTCTCCCCCGGCACGGAACTGGAACTGGCCCGTACCGGACGACGTACCACCATCCGCGACCTGCACACCCTCGGGGAACGAACCGAACGGGTGCGGGCCACCGCTCGGGTGGCACTGAACCTGCGGGGCCTGCGTGTCGACGAGCTGCGGCGCGGGGACGCCCTGATCACCCCCGGCGCGTGGTGGAGCACGGACACCGTCGACGCGCGCCTGTCCCCCACACCCCCCGGAGAACTGCCCCGCGAGCTGACCCTGCACATCGGTTCGGCCACGGCCGGAACCCGGGTACGTCCTCTGGGCGGGGACATCGCGCGCCTGTCCCTCGACCGCCCGCTGCCGCTGCGTGTCGGGGACCGGGCCCTGCTGCGTGACCCCGGCCGGAACCGGGTTCCGGCCGGGGTCACCGTGCTCGACGTCCGCCCTCCCCCACTGCGGCGCCGAGGGGCCGCCCGGGCCAGGGCCCGTGAGCTGGACGACCAGGAACACACCGTCGCCACCTCCCTGTTGCGCAGGCACGGAGCCCTACGCCTGCACGAGCTGCGGGCGATGGGACTGGCCCCTCCCCCCGCCGCGCACCGCTGCGGGCAGTGGCTGCTGGACCCACGGACCCTGCGAGAGCACGCCGAGACCCTGCTCGCCATGCTCGAACGGCGGCGGGAGGAGCGACCGCTGAGTGACGGTCTCACGGAAGGAGAAGCACTGCGTGCTCTGGGACTGCCGGACCGCGCGCTGCTGGACCTCGTGCTCACTCATCCACGGCTGGCCGGGGTGAGCGCCCGAGCGGGACGACTGTGCCTGAACACCCCACTGGGCGAGCGACTTCCCCCCGGGATCGCCGCGTTGCGGGACCGACTGCGCACCACCCCCTTCGACCCTCCCACCGCCGGGGAACTGCGGGAGCTGGGGTTGGGCCGCGCCGAGCTCGGTGCGGCCACCACGGCGGGTGAACTGCTCAAACTCGCCGAGAACGTCTACCTGCTCCCCGACGCGCCACGCCGGGCCGCCCACCGGCTGGCCGCCCTGCCCTCCCCGTTCACTCCGGCCCAGGCCCGGGAAGCGTTGCGAACCACACGTCGTGTGGTGGTCCCGCTGTTGGAGCGTCTGCGCCGGGAGGGCTACACGCTGCGGCTGCCGGACGGCACCCACCGGATCCGCCGACTCGACGGGCCGGACCGTTGAGCGGGAGGTTTGTCCGCTCCCGCGCCCTGGGCATCCTGCCGACAGGAGGCGGCACGTCGGAAGCGGTGCGCCGCGCGGTGTCGGCGGTCTCGCCGAGCGGGCGGAGGAGGAAGGACATGCCGCAGAAGATCTGGAACGGATTCCTCACGTTCGGGCTGGTGACCGTCCCCGTCGGGCTCTACAACGCCACCGAGGACCACAGTATCCGTTTCAACCAGTACCAACGCGGCACACACGACCGGGTGCGCTACCGCAAGGTCAACGAGCGCACCGGTGAGCAGTTGCGCAACGAGGACATCGTCAAGGGGCGCGACGTCGGCGGGACCCTGGTGACGGTGGAACAGTGGGAACTGGACGAGCTGGCCCCGGTGCGTTCCCGCACGATCGAGATCGACGGTTTCGTGGAGCTGACCGAGATCGACCCGGTGTGCTTCCACCACACCTACTGGCTCGCCCCCACGGACGAGCAGCAGGACCGCCCCTACCGCCTGTTGCACCGAGCCATGCTCGACACGAACCGTGCCGGTATCGCCACCTTCGTGCTGCACGGCAGGGAGTACCTCACCGCGGTGCACGCCCACAGCGGCGCCCTGGCGCTGAGCACCCTGTTCTTCCCCGACGAGGTGCGCGACCCGCCCACGGTGGTGAGTCCTCCCCGGGCCGACCAACGGAGCGGCCGGGAACTGCAACTGGCCACCGACCTCATCCGTTCGATGAGCGAGCCCTGGCAGCCCTCCCGGTACACCGACACCTACACCGCCCGGGTGCGACAGCTGCTGCTGGACAAGGCGCGGGGACGTTCCCCGGTGACCCGCACCGACCCCGCAGAGCCCGCCGAAGCCCCGGAGCTCGCCGAGGCGTTGCGGCACAGCGTCGAACTCGCCCGCCACCACCGTTCGGAACGGGAACCAACACCCCGGCCGGATCTCGCCGAGCGGGAGGTCTCCAGCCTCACCCGGGACGAACTCCGTCGCAGGGCCAGGGAACTGAACATCAGGGGTCGATCGAAACTGAGCCGGGCACAACTCGAAAGGGCCATCACGGAGACCCCCGGTGCCCACCGACGGGGACAGCAGCAGGAGGACGAGCCCCGCACTCGCGACAGACAGCCGTGATCCACTCCACAACTCCACGATCAACGCCACCTTGAGCCCATTGGATGCGTTAGTCTTGAGTGCAACCGACGCAGGAATACCAACCGGCAATGCTCACGTTGGAAGCGATGCGCTCTCCAACGAAGCGTGCGGACGAAAGAGGTAGTGATGACCAACTTTTTCGGTGCCGGCGGTCCCGGTTCGAGCCCGTTCGACGACTTCCTCGCCCGTTTTCTCGGCGGACAGGGCGGAACACCGCGGCCGGTGCAGCGCGTCGACATCACCCGGCTGATGACCCACCAGGCCCAGGAACTGATGGCCACCGCCGCCCGTTTCACCGCCGAACGCGGCGGACACGACCTGGACGCCCACCACCTGCTCTGGGCGGCCACCCAGATCGAGACGACCCGGTCGATGCTCGAACGCGCCGGAGCGGACCCCGCCTCGATCGCCCAGGGCATCGAACAGCAGCTGCCGCAGACCGAGAGCACCGACCAGCCCCCCGCCCTGACTCCCGCGGCCAAACGCGCCCTGCTGGACGCACACCGGGTGGCCCGGGCCGTGGGCTCCTCCTACATCGGCCCCGACCACCTGCTGCTCGCGCTGGCGGCCAACCGCGAGTCGACAGCGGGTCAGATCCTCTCCGCGGCCCACGTGACCCTGGAAGCGCTGCAGAGCGGCACGGCGAGCCGGGGAACCGGACAGCAGAGCGGCGAGACGCAGCAGCACAGCTCGACGCCCACCCTGGACGAGTACGGCCAGGACCTGACCGCCAAGGCCCGTGACGGCGGACTCGACCCGGTGATCGGCAGGGAGTCCGAGATCGAACAGACCGTGGAGGTGCTGTCCCGGCGCACCAAGAACAACCCCGTGCTCATCGGGGAAGCCGGGGTGGGCAAGACCTCCGTGGTCGAGGGCATAGCCCAGCGCATCGTGGACGGCGAGGTGCCCGACGTGCTCGCCAACAAACGGGTCGTGCAGCTCGACGTCTCCGGCGTGGTGGCGGGAACCCGCTACCGGGGGGATTTCGAGGAACGCATGAACAAGATCATCGACGAGATCAGCCAGCAGAGCGAACAGCTGATCATCTTCATCGACGAGCTGCACACCGTGGTCGGAGCGGGCGGTTCGGAGGGGGCCGTCGACGCGGGCAACATGCTCAAGCCCCGGTTGGCGCGGGGCGAGCTGCACGTGGTCGGAGCGACCACCCTGGACGAGTACCGCAAGAACATCGAGAAGGACGCCGCGCTGGAACGACGCTTCCAACGCATCGACGTGGCCGAGCCCAGCGTCGAGGACACCGTGCAGATCATGCGCGGACTGCGGGACCGCTACGAGGCCCACCACCAGGTACGGTTCAGTGACGAGGCGATCAACTCCGCAGCCGAGCTGGCCGACCGCTACGTCACCGACCGCTACCTGCCGGACAAGGCGATCGACCTGCTCGACCAGGCCGGTGCCCGCAAGCGACTGCGTACCCGCACCCCCACCACGGACGTACGGGAGCTGGAGGAACAGGCCGAGCAGCTGAGCAGGGACAAAGCCCAGGCGGTCACCAACGAGGACTACGAGCAGGCCTCCAAGCTGCGCGACCAGATCAACCAGGTGCAGGCCCGGATCCGCCAGCAGCGGAACAACCCGGACGGGATTCCGGAGGTCAGTTCGAACGACATCGCCGAGGTCGTCTCCCGGGCCACCGGCATCCCGGTCACCCAGCTCACCGAGGAGGAGAAGGGCCGCCTCATGCGGCTCGAGGAGCAGCTGCACCACAGGGTGATCGGCCAGGACGAGGCGGTGCAGGCGGTCTCACGCGCGGTGCGTCGTTCCCGTACCGGCATGGGCGACCCGAACAGGCCGGTCGGAACCTTCCTGTTCCTCGGCCCCACCGGGGTGGGAAAGACCGAGCTGGCCCGGGCGTTGGCCGAGTCCCTGTTCGGCGACCAGGACCGCATGATCCGCATCGACATGAGCGAGTACCAGGAGGGGCACACGGCCAGCCGGATGGTCGGGGCTCCTCCGGGCTACGTCGGCTACGGCGAGGCCGGCCAGCTCACCGAGGAAGTGCGCCGCCGTCCCTACTCGGTGGTGTTGCTCGACGAGATCGAGAAGGCCCACACCGACGTCTTCAACATCCTGCTCCAGGTCATGGAGGACGGAAGGCTCACCGACGGCCAGGGGCGCACCGTGGACTTCCGCAACACGGTGCTGATCATGACCAGTAACCTCGGCTCGGACATCATCTCGAACCGCTCCGGGGTGCTCGGCTTCACCACTCGGGAGGAGGACCAGACCGCGGAACCGGCCCGGGAACGTCTGATGGCGCGGCTGCGCGAGTCCTTCCGCCCCGAGTTCCTGAACCGCATCGACGAGATCGTGATGTTCCGCAAACTGGAGTCCGAGCAGCTGCGGCGCATCACCGAGCTCCTGCTGGACGAGACGAGGCAGCGCCTGCGGTCCCAGGGGATCGAGATCACCTTCGAGGACTCGGCAGTGGACTGGCTCACCGAACACGGACACCAACCCGAGTTCGGCGCCCGTCCGCTGCGACGCACCATCCAGCGCGAGGTGGACGACTCCCTCTCCGACCTGCTGCTGGACGGTGAACTCGCCCAGGGACAGCGTGTCGTGGTCGAGGCAGACCAGGACCGACTGCGTTTCTCGGTGCGCTCCGCGGCCGGGACGGCCTCCTCGTGAACGGCCGAAACGACCGTCGGCGCCGGGGGCTCGCGTGAGCACCCCGGCGCCCGGACGGGCACCGGCTCAGCCGCCCCGTTTGCGGGCCAGTTCGGCCAGCATCGCGTTGTAGGCGGCCAACTCGTCGTCACTGCGGTCGACGCGCCGGGCGAGCCGGGTGTCGTGCCGGTACCACTGGGTCAACAGCGCCCCCAGCACCAGCACCAGTGGCACCTCCCCCATCGCCCAGGCGATGCCGCCACCAAGGAACTGGTCGGCCAGCAGGTCACGCGGCCAGGGCAGCTCCAGTGCCCGATAGAAGTCCTCGGCCAGGGGGCTCGACAGGCTCATCGTGATGATCCCGAAGAACGCGTGGAAGGGCATCACCGCCAACACCACCCCCAACCGGGCCAGGTGGGGCAGCGGGCGCGGTCCCGGATCGACACCGATCACGGTCCAGTAGTACAGGTATCCCACCAGCAGGAAGTGGGTCTTCATCAGCTGGTGGCCCCAGTACTCGAACATCCCGAGTTCGAACAGGTCCGTGAAGTACAGCGCGTAGAACGATCCCACGAACAGCACGGTCGCCACCCCCGGACCGGCGAGCACACGGGTGAGCGGGGAGTGCAACACGGCCAACAGCCACTCGCGGGGACCGGCCGCTGCCCCCCTGCCCCGGGCGGGCAGGGCCCGCAGCGCCAACGTCACGGGGCCACCGAGCACCAGCAACACCGGCGCCACCATGTTGAGCACCATGTGCACGAACATGTGCAGGCTGAACACCCCACCCGCGTACACCCCCATCCCGGAGGAGGTCACCCACAGCACGCACCCCCAGCCGGTGATCCAGGCCGCCGTCCTGCCGGTCGGCCAGGCATCCCCCCGACGACGCAACACGCGCACCCCGGCCAGGTAGAGCCCGGAGAGCACCACGGCGGCACCACCGAACAGCGGGTCGAAACGCCATCCGGTCACCAACGCCACCGCGCTCGGTGGAACGGCCAGGTCGTAGCCCAGCACGGACTCGCTGGCGGTGACCTCCGAAGCGGCAGGCCCCGAGGCCGTCCCGATCATGACCGTCGACACCAGCAGGGCGCTCGTCAGCAGGACCGCTTCCACACCGACCAGCCACAGGAGCGCGCGCCGTCGCCCGCCCCGGCCGGTGGGCTCCGCCGGAACAAGGTGTCTGCGGGCGAGGACGCCGAGGCCTCCCAGCGCGACCGTCACGAAGGTCTTGCCCAGCACCAGGGCGAGATGTCCCGCTTCGCCCTCCCCGTAGCGCCGGGGTACCGCGAGCACGTCGAACACCCCGGAGAACACCAGCAGTGCCCAGCAGCACCCCGCCAGCGTCCGGTAACGAGCCAGCAGCGTCTGCGCCCGTTCCTCGTCACGCCACAGGCGCGAGCCCAGTACCAGCAGCACGCCGAACCACACCGTGGCCGCGAGCACGTGCATCACGATCGTGTTCGTACCGATGTCGTGGCCGGGACCGCCGTCGGAACGACGCTCCACGGCCGGAACCACCAGACCGAGCAAGGCGACGAAGACCAGTGCGCAGGCCGTTCTCCAGCCGCGTGCCGTTCCTCCCACCAGGGCCAGTACCACCGTGAGCAGGGCCGTGAGGATGGCGGCCGTCAGCTCCCCCCTGTCCCCGCCGCCCTGCCACGCCAGGAGGAGCCCGGCCGCTCCCCACACCGGCGCGCACAGCGCGGCCCCTCGCAGATACCGACGTGCGCGTTCCGGAAGCTCTCCGCAGGTGTGGGACTCGAAGAACACCGCGAACACCAGCGATCCCACACACACCGCCCCGGCGAGACCGCCCGTCACGCGAAGCGCGAACTCCGACCACTGCATCGGCCACCGCTCTCGAAACAACTCCACACCGGTGTCACTGACGGCACTGCCGCCACCGTCCGGTGGGCACGGACACCGTTCCGGCGTTCACTCGGGTTGCTCGTGGGAAGTCAGACGAGCCCCGCCAGCAGCATGTAGGCCATGCTCGCTGCCATCACGGCCAGACTGGCCCGTACCCCCGGGGAACAGTGGGCGGGCAGTCCGACACCGCGTTCGCGGAGCACGGCCCGCCCGGGGGCGGTCGTGGCCGCCCCGGGGGCCGGAGCGGTCACACCGTGGGGACGCAGCCACGGCACCCGCTCCCACCATCCCAGCGACCAGACCACGGTCTCGCAGCAGAGGTAGCCGACGAACACCAGGGTCAGCCACGCCGGACGCGACGAACCGGGAACCATCATGTAGGTCATGGCCAGCATTCCCGCCGTCGAGGAGAGCCACAGCGGGTTGACCAGCCCCTCCCTGGAGCGGAGCACCACGGTGACCACGAGCTCGAGCACCGTGATCAGGGCGAACAGCACGAGCCCCACCCGGTAGAGGTCGGGATGGCGCATGTGCGGCAGCAGGTACATCACGGCCATCCCGAGAGCCATCGTCGTGTGTCCCGCGTGCCACCACCGTGGCTGGCCGCTCATCCTCCGGGCGTGCAGGGCGTGCTGGACGAGTACCACGACCAGCAGCAGTGCCCAGAGTGGGCGGGACCAGTCCGGCAACAGCGGCATGGCCATCGACGCTTCCATGGGAGTTCCTTTCTGGCGGGACCCTTCGTGTGTGCGGGTCGCCGCACGCCCCGGCACGGTTCCGCGCTCCTGCCGAAATCATCGTCGTTCATGAGCACCGTCACACCGGAGGTACCGGCCGGTGGGCGCGGGAACACCCGGCGCGCGTCGAGCATCGCCGGATCCCTTCCCGGCACAATGTCGGTGGCACACACCACTTGTCGGCCTACTGTGGCTGCTCGACACATCGAACGCGGTGCGTTCGCCGGATAGCGTCCTCCGACATGACCAGACACGCCGGCGAGGGGGCCGAGGACGGCTCCCGCACCACAACCGCGTTGATCACCGGCGCCGCCGGCGGGATCGGACTCGCCTGTGCCCGGAGACTGGCCGCCTCGGGCGCGTACGTGCACCTGGTGGACCTGGACCGGGCCGGGGTCGAACGGGCCGCCGCCGAGACCGGGGGAACGGCGCACGTGGTGGACCTGACCGACGAGTCCGCCGTCTCCGCCCTGCCGCGGGAGGTGGACGTACTCGTCAACAACGCGGGACTCCAGCACGTCGCCGCGCTGCACGAGTTCCCGACCGAGGTCTTCACCCGCATCCAACGGGTCACGGTCACCGCGCCCTTCCTGCTGATCAAACGGTGTCTTCCGTACATGTACTCCCGCGGCTGGGGACGGATCGTGAACGTGTCCAGCGTGCACGGTCTGCGTGCCAGCCCGAACAAATCAGCGTACGTGGCCGCCAAGCACGCCCTGGAGGGGCTGAGCAAGGTGACCGCCCTCGAAGCGGCCGAGCACGGGGTCACCAGTAACTGCGTGGATCCGGGATACGTCCGCACTCCCCTGCTGTGGGGACAGCTGAGCGCCCAGGCCGAGACCCACGGCGTCTCCGAGCAGGAGGTCGCCGAACGGGTGTTCCTGCGGGACAGCGCGATCAAACGGTTGATCGAACCGGAGGAGGTCGCCGCCGTGGTCGCCTGGCTCGCCGGGCCGGAAACCGACTACCTCACCGGAGCCTCCATTCCCATCGACGGTGCCTGGACGGCGCACTGACAACCGAGCGAACCCGCCCCGGCGGGGAAAAGGGGTGACACCATGCGTTCCGAACACTCCCCCACGCCGAGCCGGAGAGCACTGCTCCGGGTCGTCGGGTCGAGCATGATCGGCACCACCATAGAGTGGTACGACTTCTTCCTGTACGGGTCGGCGGCGGCGTTGGTGTTCAACAAGGCCTTCTTTCCCGTAGCGGACTCGTTGAGCGGTACGCTGTTGGCCTTCTCCAGCTTCGCCGTCGGATTCGTCTTCCGCCCTCTCGGCGGGCTGGTTTTCGGACACTTCGGTGACAGGCTGGGGCGTAAGAAACTGCTCGTGATCAGCCTGCTGGCCATGGGCGCTTCCACCTTCGCGATCGGACTGCTGCCCACCTACGCAACGATCGGCGTCGCCGCGCCGCTGCTGCTGACCTTCCTGCGGGTGGTCCAGGGGTTCGCCCTGGGCGGCGAGTGGGGCGGCGCCGTGCTGATGGTCTCCGAACACACCGAGGCCACCCGACGCGGTTTCTGGACCTCATGGCCCCAGGCGGGAGTGCCCACCGGCAATCTGCTGGCCACGGCCGTGCTGGCACTGCTGGCCGCCGTCCAGTCCCAGCAGGCCTTCCTCGCGTGGGGCTGGCGGATACCGTTCCTGCTGTCCGGACTGCTGGTGCTGGTGGGGCTGTGGATCCGACTGTCGGTCAGCGAGTCGCCGGTCTTTCTGGAGGCGGCGAGCCGGGCCGCCCGGAGGGGAACGCCCGAACAGCCTCCGATCGTGCGCGTGCTGCGTCACCAGTGGCGGGCGGTGCTGATCGCCTCGGGCGCCCGGTTCGTGGAGAACGTGTCCTACTACGTGATCACGGTCTTCGTGCTCACCTACGTCACCGACCAGCTCGACCTGCGGGAGGACGTGGCGTTGCGGGCGGTGCTGATCGCCTCACTGGCGCACTTCGTCGTGATCCCACTGTGGGGCGCCCTGTCCGACCGGTTCGGACGCAGGGGGGTCTACCTGTTCGGCGCCGTCGGAACCGGGGTGTGGGCCTTCGTGTTCTTCCCACTCCTGGACACGGGAGCCCTCTCCATGATCACGCTGGGGGTCACCGGCGGGCTGGTGCTGCACGGGGCCATGTACGGCCCCCAGGCCGCGTTCATGTCCGAGTTGTTCGGGACCAGGGTGCGCTACTCGGGAGCCTCGATCGGTTACCAACTGGCCTCCGTGGTGGCGGGCGGACTCGCTCCCACCGTGGCCACCGGTCTGCTGGCGGCGTTCGACAGTTGGGTTCCCATCGCCGTGTATCTCGCGCTCGGGGCCGTGCTCACGTCGGTGGCCATCCTGTTCGCGAGCGAGACCAGTGGCAGCTCACTGCGTTCCGACACCACCGATGCCGCCCCCACCTCCGCCTGAGGGACCGAGCGGGCTCGCGGCACGCCCCGGGGGTTGTTCCCGTACCCCGGAGAACCGAGGATGATCGTCATGGGCGACGAGCCGGCGGAGTCCCTGGTGCGGGTGTTCGAGTCCCTCGTCGACGGTGGCGGGGAGAAACTGGCCAGCACGATCGCGCGGGCACGTGCCGACCAGTCCGAGGAGCGCAACGTCCGGCTGGTCGAACGGGCCGGAGAGCTCGCGCTACGGCTCCGGGACATCCTGGAGCAGCGGCGGCGCCGCGAGTCCGAACTGACCGCGCTGTTCGACACGGCGGGAGACTTGGCGCGGGTGCGGGACCAGGACGCGGTGCTCGGGTCCATCGTGCACCGTGCCAGGACGCTGCTGGGCACACACGTCGCCTATCTCAGCCTCAACGACGACGAGTCCGGAACCACCTACATGCGGGTCACCGACGGCTGCACCTCGGCACTGTTCCAGCAGGTACGGCTGGGAATGGGGGAGGGCCTGGGCGGACTGGTGGCCCAGACGGCACGCCCCTACGCCAGCCCCTCCTACTTCGAGGACACCCGCTTCACCCACACCGAGGAAATCGACGCCGCGGTGCGGGACGAACGTCTGCTGGCCATTCTCGGGGTTCCGCTCACCGTGGGGGGTTCGGTGATCGGGGTGCTCTACGCGGCGGACCGGAACCGGCGGAGCTTCTCCCCCGACGAGATAGCCCTGCTGTCCTCGTTGGCCGATCACGCCGCCATCGCCATCGACAACGCGCGGCTGTTGCAGGAGACCCGTCAGGCCCTGGCGGAACTGCACACCGCGCACGAGACCATCAGTGAGCACAACGCCGCGCTGCACAGGGCCGAACGAGCCCACGACAGGCTCACCGACCTCGTGCTGCGTGGTGGAACACTCACCGACGTGGCCGAGGCGGTGTCCGGGGTGCTCGGTGGGGGGATCGTGGTGCACGACGCGGAGGGAAACCGGTTGGCGTGCGCGGGGACGGATCCCGTGCCGTGGCCGCGTTCGGCCGTCCGTCGTTCGAGCGGCAGCGGGAAGGCCGTTCCCCACGGCGACAATCTGGTCTGTGCGGCGCTGGCCGGCCCGGAACTGCTCGGCAGTCTCACCCTCGTGGGGGATACCGAGCTGTCCGAGGCCGATCGGCGCCTGTTCGAACGGGCCGGTGTGGTCACCGCCCTGGTCCTGCTGCTCCGCAGACGAAGCGACGAGGCGCGGGAACGGGAGCGGGAGGAGCTGCTCACCGAGCTGCTCAGCGCCTCCCGCCCGGAACGCGACGGGCTGGTGACCAGGGCACGCCGTGCGGGTGTCGACCCCGCGGGCGGCAAGGTGGTGCTGGTCGCCTCGGTCGAGGGGGTGGAACGGGAGCGGCTGCTTCCGGCGGCCTCCCGCTACGCGGAGCGCCGTGCGGGGCTGGCGGGAACGCACCTCGACCATCTGGTGATGCTGTTGTCCGGCACCGATGCCGGTGGCATCGCGAAGGACGCCGCACGGAGACTGAGTGCCTCGACGGGCCGATCCGTCAACATCGGAGCGTGCGATCCGGTGATGGGACTCACGGACGTGGCCCACGGTTACGAGGAGGCGTGTCGCTGTCTGCGGGCGCTGTCCGCCCTGGGACGGACAGGCACGGGCGCGGCACCGGCCGACCTGGGTTTTCTCGGTGTGCTGCTGGGGGAGCGCGGCGACCTGGACGGCTACGTCGAACGTACGCTCGGCCCCCTGCTGGAGCACGACGCGCGACGCGGCACCGAGCTGCTGCGCACGCTGCGCGGATACTTCTCCTGCGACCGGAGTCTCGTGCGCACCGCCCGTGCCCTGCACGTGCACGTGAACACGGTCAGTCAACGACTGGAACGCATCTCCTGCCTGCTCGGTGAGCAGTGGCGTTCTCCCGAGCAGCTTCTGGAGATCCAGGTGGCGCTCAGACTGCACGGGCTGCGGCACTGAACGACACACCGCCCCCGCGCTGCCGGGGCACGTCCCGTCGCGATGACTCGCGGCCGAACACTGTCGAGACCACGCGCCGAAGGGGTCGGTTCCGAACACCGGGTATGGCACACGTACCCGAGCCGGTCCGGATCGGAAAGGGCGTCGCCGCGTTGATCGGCCTGCTGAGCATGGCCGCGGCGCTGGCGGTGGGACATCTGGTCGCCGCCCTGACCGTACCGGCTTCCTCCCCCTACCTGGCCGTGGGCAACACCGCCATCGATCTGGCTCCCCAGCCGCTCAAGTCCCTCGCGATCGACCTGTTCGGCACCGCGGACAAGCTCGCCCTGCTGATCGGCATGGCCGTGGTCCTGGCCCTGCTGGCTGCCGGGGTCGGGCTGGGCTCCCGCACCTCGGTGCGGGTGGGCGGACTCCTCGTCGCGGTCTTCGGCGTGCTCGGAGTGCTCGCCGTACTCGCACGGCCCGCCGTGGGCGGCGACGGACTGTGGGCCCCTGTCGTCGCTTTCCTCGTCGGCCTCGGCGTGCTCCTGTTCCTGCATCGGACGGCCACGACGGTGGCCACGGAGAGAGCCGCGCTCTCCCCTTCGGGGGAGAACGCGACCACGGCGGAGACGCGGGCCGGGCGTGGGACGCACGGGCGCCGGCGAGTGCTGGTCTCCACGCTGTCGGTCGCCACGGGCTCGGCCGTGGCCGCTCTCACCGGGCAGAAACTCTCCTCGGGGGAACAGGTCGAACGTTCCCGGGCCGCACTCGGCGGAATCACCCCGGACACCCGGGCGGCACCGATCCCGCCCGGGTCCGATTTCGCGAAGTCCGGAACCCCGACGTTCATCACACCGAACTCGGAGTTCTACCGGGTCGACACGGCGCTGCGCGTTCCCCGGATCACCGCGGAGCAGTGGCGACTGCGAATACACGGCATGGTCGAGCGGGAACTCGACCTCTCCTTCGCTGATCTGAGGGCACGGAACACGGTGGAGAAGCCGATCACCATGACCTGTGTGTCCAACCCCGTCGGCGGCCCCTACGTCTCCACGGCCGAGTTCATCGGGGTCCCCATCAGGGAAGTGCTCGCCGAAGCCGGGGTCCGCGAGGACGCCGAACAGGTCTTCAGCACCAGCGTGGACGGTTTCACCGCGGGCACACCGGTGGACGTGCTGACCGACCCGGACAGGGACGCCCTGCTCGCCTTCGGGATGAACGGACGCCCACTGCCGATCGAACACGGTTTCCCGGTTCGGATGGTCACGCCGGGGTTGTACGGCTATCTCTCGGCCACCAAGTGGGTGACGGACCTCGAGTTGACCACCTGGGACCGGGAATCCTACTGGAGGACCCGCGGCTGGGCCCGGGAGGCTCCGATCAAGACCCAGTCCCGCATAGACACTCCCTCCGGCTTCGCGAAGGTCCCGGCAGGAGGAGTCACGGTCGCCGGGGTGGCCTGGGCACAACACACGGGCGTCGAACGTGTCGAGGTGCGTGTCGACGGAGGGGACTGGCGAACCGCCGAGTTGTCGGCACCGGTGAACCGGGACACCTGGCGCATGTGGCGCACGGAACTGGAGTTGCCGCCCGGCGGGCACACGGTGGAGTCCCGGGCCACGGACCGCTCCGGGCACACCCAGTCCCGGAAACGTTCCCCCACCGTTCCGGACGGGGCCACGGGATGGCACTCGGTCTTCTTCACCGCCGAGTGACGGAGCGCCAGACAACCACCCGGATGGCTCCCGTGCTCGGAACCTCTTCCGGAGCACGTGCCCACCACCGCGAAGAGCGTTCGAAAAAATCGACCGCCTCGACCAATCGGTCGAAGACTGTGCTCCGAAGAACCCGTGAAAGGACTTCTCGATCCACGAGGGATCGAATGTGACGAGGAGATCGAAAAGAGCATGACACACAGTCGAGCCAAAGCCGCCGTCACGGGCGCCGTCGCGTCGCTCGCCCTGCTGCTCACCGCCTGTGGCGGTGCCGACACGGAAACCGGGAACCAGCAGCAGGACCAGTCCTCCTCCATGGAGTCCGGAAGCGGTGACGAGCGTGGACAGCAGAACCGTGACGAGGGTTCGGGCAAGCAGGGGATGACCACGGTCGACGACATCTACGGTCCCGCCGCCTCCCAGGTCCCGACCGACCCGAACGACGAGGGATCCGCCAAGGGGATGGTCGACGACCCGGTGGCCACGGCGGCGAGCAACAACCCGCTGCTGTCCAATCTCACCAAAGCGGTGAAAACCGCCGGCCTGGTTGACACCCTGAACAACCAGGACCAGCAGTACACCGTGTTCGCCCCCGCGAACTCGGCTTTCGAGGAACTGCCTCCGGACACGCTGAAGGCGCTGTTGAACGATCCGGCCAAGAAGGAGCAGTTGCGCAGCATCCTCACCTACCACGTGGTTCCCGAACGCATGGACGCCCAGGACCTGGGGGAAGCGGGAGAGGTCCCCACCGTCAACGGTGAGAAGGTCAGCATCAGCGGCAGTGGCGAGAACATCGAGATCGGGGACGCGAAGGTGCTGGTGGGCAACATCCCCACCGCCAACGCGACCGTGTTCGTCATCGACAAGGTACTGATGCCCCAGCAGCAATGACACCTCCCCCGCGAGGTCTCTGCCGACCGAACCCGGTCGGCGGGCCCCTTCGGCGGGTAACCGCGGAAGGGGCCCGCAGGGGCACCGCTGAAAACAGCGTCTCGACGTCCCGGGCCCTTGCCCGGGACGTTTTCGCGTCGTCCACGCGCCCCGTGCTCGGTGCCGTCGACCACACTCGGCTGCCCAGGGACTCGTGCCGGAGCGAACCGGTCCCTCACTGTGCTCCATCTTCACACGAACAAGTGAAGGGTGCGCGTTTGAAGGCTTCCGAACGGGTTTCTAGACTGAGCCGCACCGACCAGACAGCCCCGAAGCGCGCCCATCACGGCGACCACGAACCCATCACTCGGAGGGACACGACACATGCGGACAGTCACCGGTCCCACCGATCACGTGGTCGTCGTGGGAGCGGGCCTCTCCGGACTGGCCGCGACCCTGCACCTACTCGGGGCGGGACGTGAGGTGACCCTCCTCGAACGGGAACGGGTTCCCGGCGGACGTGCCGGACGGCTGGACGTCGCCGGTTACCGCATGGACACCGGCCCCACCGTGCTGACCATGCCGGAGCTGCTGGACGAGGCCCTGGCCGCCGTCGGGCAGTCCGTTCACGAACAGCTGGAGCTGCTGCCGCTGGACCCCGCCTATCGTGCCTGCTTCGCCGACGGCTCCACGCTGGACGTGCTCAGTGACGGCGCCGCGATGGAACAGCAGGTACGGGACTTCGCGGGCCCCGTCGAGGCAGCGGGTTACCGACGGCTGCGGAACTGGCTGAACAGGCTGTATCGCACCCAGTACGCGAGCTTCATCGACGCCAACTTCGACTCGCCGTTGAACCTCGTGGAGCCGAACCTGGCACGGCTGGCGGCGCTCGGAGGGCTCGGCACCCTGCACCGAGCGATCGGCCGGTTCCTCACCGACGAACGGCTCCGCCGTGTCTTCTCGTTCCAGTCCCTGTACGCCGGGGTCTCTCCCCACCGGGCGCTGGCCGCCTACGCGGTGATCTCCTACATGGACACCGTGGGAGGCGTGTACTTCCCCCGGGGAGGGATGCGCGCGGTCCCGGACGCGCTGGCCCGGGCCGCCACGGGGGCCGGAGCCCATCTGCGCTACGGCAGCGCGGTGCGGTCCCTGGAACGCCACGGCGGGCGTGTGACCGCCGTGCACACCGAGCGGGGGGAACGCGTTCCCTGCGACGCGGTGGTGCTCACCCCGGACCTGCCGGTCGCCCAGCGACTGCTCGGCATCTCCCCGCGACGTTTCCCCCGACCACGTGCCGCCCCCTCGGCCCTGCTGCTCCACACCGGCACCGACCGTGAACAGCCCCGACTGGCGCACCACACCCTGTCCTTCGGACACGCGTGGAAACGCACCTTCGACGAGCTCACCCGGCGGGGCACGCTGATGAGCGACCCCTCGGTGCTGATCACCAACCCCACGCGTACCGACCCGGAACTCGCCCCGGCGGGCAAACACCTGCACCACGTCCTGGTTCCCTGCCCGAACCTGGACCTGGCCGGACACGACTGGCCCCGCATCGCCGACGGCTACGTCCGGGAGACGATCGAGCTGCTACAGGACAGGCTCATGCCGGGGTTCGGCCCCTCCGTCGAGGTGAGCCGTGTCGTGACCCCGGCGGACTGGGCGGAACAGGGCATGATCGCCGGTTCTCCGTTCAGCCTGGCGCACACCTTCACGCAGACGGGCCCGTTCCGTCCCCGCAACCTGGTGCGCGGGCTGGACAACGTGGTTCTGGCCGGA
Source organism: Actinopolyspora mortivallis DSM 44261 (assembly GCF_000384035.1). Taxonomy (GTDB): domain Bacteria; phylum Actinomycetota; class Actinomycetes; order Mycobacteriales; family Pseudonocardiaceae; genus Actinopolyspora; species Actinopolyspora mortivallis. Next base: position 1,792,812 of record NZ_KB913024.1, on the reverse strand, counting down.
TGCGGAACCACACCGGGGGTGGGAGTCCCTCCGGTGCTGATCTCCGGCAAGCTCGCCGCCGAGCGGATAGTCGGCGGTTCCGTCGCCGGAGCGACGCTCCCACGGACCGTGTCGCTCGGAGCCGGCTCACGATGAGCGCGCACGAGCTGGACGCGGCCGGCATCCACGCCCCCGCGCTGCGGGCAGCCTACCGGCACTGCCGGTCCCTCAACTCCGCGCACGGCCGTACCTACTTCCTGGCGACCAGGATGCTGCCCGCGGCCCGGCGTCCGGCCGTGCACGCGCTGTACGGACTCGCGCGTCAGGTGGACGACATCGTCGACGATCCGACGAACACGCTGGGCCCCGAGACCCGCCGTCGGTTGCTCGACGAGCTGGCGGGCGAGCTGGACGCCGCCCTGTCGGGAGATCACGGCGACAGTCCCGTGGTCACCGCCGTGGTCGACACGGCGCGCCGCTACGGGATCCGGAAGGAGTACTTCGACTCCTTCATGCGTTCCATGAGGCAGGACCTCACGGTGTCCGACTACCCGGACCGAGCGAGCCTGAACGCCTATGTGCACGGCTCGGCCGAGGTCATCGGTCTCCAGGTGCTTCCCGTCCTGGGCACGGAGGTGCCGGCGGAGCAGGCGGCTCCCTACGCGGCCGCGCTGGGCAACGCCTTCCAGCTCACCAACTTCCTGCGGGACGTCGGCGAGGACCTCCGTCGCGGGCGGGTGTACCTCCCCGCCGACGAGCTCGCCGTGTTCGGTGTCGACCGCCGACGACTCCAACAGTGTCTGCTCGACGGGCGTCCCGACCGCCAAGTGCGGCGCGCGCTCGCCGACCAGGTGGCCCGCACCAGGGCCGTGTACCACTACGCCGCTCCCGGCATCGACCTGCTCGACCCGATAGCGCGACCATGCGTGTCCACCGCCTACACCCTCTACGGTGAGATACTGGACCGGATCGTGGAATCCGACTACGACGTGTTCGCTCATCGGATATCGGTGCCCGGACCCCGCAGACTCGGGGTGGCACTGGCCGGCGCCGCGGGGGTGGCGAACGCTCGGATCCGTTCCCGGTCGGCGGGAACGGGCAAACACGTGTCGTCCTATTCGACGTTGGGTGGCCGCTAGGCGATGAAATCGACCCTGTCCGCGTCCGAGACGGAACTGGTCGTTCTGCTCGACGAAACCGCGAAACCCGTCGGTACGGCCCCCAAGGCCGAGGTGCACCACGGCTCCACTCCCCTGCACCTGGCTTTCTCCTGCTACGTGTTCGACCAGGCGGGCAGAGTGCTGGTCACCCGTCGTGCCCTGGACAAGAGGACCTGGCCGGGTGTCTGGACCAACTCCTGCTGCGGCCACCCCTCCCCCGGTGAGGATCCCGAGGGGGCGGTCCACCGCAGGGTCGCGCAGGAACTGGGGATCGGGATCGGCGACGTGCGACTGCGCCTGGCCGACTTCCGGTACCGCGCCGTCGACGTGACGGGAGTGGTGGAGAACGAGGTGTGCCCGGTCTACACCGCCGTCACCACCGACCCGATCCGTCCCGACCCCACCGAGACGGTGGACTCCACCTGGGTGGACTGGTCCGATTTCGTGAGCCTCGTCCGCCGCACCCCGTGGGCGGTCAGCCCGTGGGCGGCCGAGCAGGTTCCCCTGCTCGCGGATCAGCTCGGGGAGAGGATCTCCCGGGAGGAACCGTGAGCACCGGGACCTCCCCCGCTGTCGGGGAACACCGCCCCGGGCGGGGGCGGATCCGCACCGAGCACGAGTTTCCCGGTCGGGACCCGCGAGCCGTGCTGCACCCGGCGCGGAACGGTCATCCCGACGCGGGTGACCTCACCGGGGACGTGCGGGTGGCTGTGGTCGGCGGCGGCGTCGCGGGGCTGTCCGCGGCCACCTGCCTGGCCGAGCGGGGGGTCACGGTGACCCTGATGGAGCGGGAGAGCTATCTGGGCGGGCGGGTGGGAGGCTGGTACACCGAACTGGCCGACGGTTCACGGGCCGCGATGAACCGGGGGTTCCACGCGTTCTTCCGACAGTACTACAACCTGCGCGCGCTGCTACGTCGCGCCGACACCAGGCTCTCCGGGCTGGTCGCTCTCCCCGACTACCCGCTGGTGCACAGCGCCGGCTACCGGGACACCTTCGCCGGACTGCCCCGCACGTTTCCCTGGAACGCCCTCGCGTTCGTCGCCCGCAGCCCCACGTTCGGATGGCGGGACCTGCCCCAGCTCGGTGTCCGGGCGGCGCTTCCCCTGGCCCAGGTCTCCGTTCCGGAGATCTATCACAGGCTGGACCATCTGGACGCCGACGCCCTGTTGGGCCGCATCGGTTTCCCCGCTGCCGCCAAACACCTCGCCTTCGAGGTGTTCTCCCGGAGTTTCTTCGCCGCCCCACACGAGCTGTCCGCGGCCGAGCTGGCCACGATGTTCCACATCTACTTCCTCGGTTCCAGCGAGGGACTGCTGTTCGACACGGCGGCGGACTCCTTTCCCGAGGCGTTGTGGGAACCGCTGGGGGACTACCTCGAGGACCTCGGTGTCGAGCTGCGCACGTCCACCCCGGTGAGCTCCCTGGGTCGTGGGACGAACCGTCGTTTCGCGCTGTGGACCTCCGCCGGTCGGGAGGCCGAGGTGGACGCCGTGGTCCTCGCACCGGATCCGGCGGGGCTGCGCGGGATCGTCCACCGCTCACCCGAGCTGGGACAACCGTGGTGGCGGAGAGCCCTCTCCCGGCTGCGGGAGGCTCCCCCCTTCCTGGTGTCCAGACTGTGGCTGGACCGTCCGGTGCGACGGGACCGGCCGGCGTTCCTCGGCACCAGTGGCTACGGACCGCTGGACAACATCAGCGTGTTGGAGCGCTACGAACGCCAGGCCGCCCGCTGGGCGGGGCGACGCGGCGGTTCGGTACTCGAACTGCACGGCTACGCCCTCCGGGAGGACGTGCGACCACGGCAACTGCGGACGAGGATGCTCGCCGAACTCCACCGGATCTATCCGGAGACCCGGCAGGCGGGGGTCATCGACGAACGCCATGAGCTGCGCGCGGACTGCCCGCTCTTCCCCCCGGGAGGGTTCTCCGGCCGTCCCACGGTCACCACCCCGGAACGCGGCCTGGTGCTGGCCGGGGACGCGATCCGAGTGGATCTGCCGGTCGCGCTGATGGAACGCGCCGCCACGACCGGGGTGTGTGCCGCCAACGCACTGCTGCACGACTGGGGCCTGCGCGGGCACCCGCTGTGGAGCGTTCCCACCAGGGGGCGCTCGGCCCTTCTGCGGTCGCTGAACGCCTTCCCCTAGCCGGGGAAGAGCCCCGCCGACCGTAGCTGGTAACGCCGTTCGGCGTAGGCCATGTCGTCGCTCCACAGCCGCAACGCCGCCCGCCGAACCAACGGACGCAACAGCCGGGCCACCTGAGGCACGACCCGCCGGAAACCGGGACGCTCGGAGTGGGCCAGCACGGCCTCGACCACGGCGGTGCGCGGTCTGCCGTGGGTGTCCCGGCCCAGCGGGACCGCGTGTGTCTCCACGACGCTGCCCGCTCCCTCACCGTCGAGGACGCGCATGACCACGGTCCGCGGCTCCGGGCAGGTGAACACGGCCGTGACCGGGGCCCCGAGACGAGGAGCGACGCGGAAGGTCACCGAGACCTCGAAGAAGTCGTCCTCCTCGGAACATCCGACTTCCGGGGCGTGACGCACCCCGAGCTCGGCGAACGAGTGCGGATGGAACCACGCGCCGTGCCACGGATCCAGCCGATTGGCCACGATGTCCTCCGGTTCGCAGACACCGCTCGTGCTCGCCACCTCGACGAGACTCTCCCGCAGGATGGGTCTGCGGGGCACCACGGGAGAGCTCAGTGGCTGTTCCCCGCCGATCCCGTCGAGCCGTACCCAGGTGAGCACCCCGTCGTCGTGGGTCGGCAGCGGGGACCATCCGGGGCCGCCGCGTTCGGTCAGGCGGAGTCCGTGCCAGGCGCAGACGAGTTGTCCCCGGTCGACGACGGCCGTGCCGAGTGGGGCACCGAGGTGGGGGCAGATCCCCGGGCCGGCGTGCGCCCGCCCGTCCGGTGTTCTCCATGCGACGATCTCGGTTCCACCGACGGTGCGGGCGAACGGCTCGTTCCCGTTGATCCGGGTGCTGGCGGCCAGGACGTACCAGTTCCCCGAAGGACGTGCCCGACAGCGGTCGAGAGCGGCGTTGATGATCTCGGGACGGGCCTGACGCCATGTTCCCCGTTGTTCCGCCCAAGCGGGCACACGCAGCCGCCGCAGGGGCAGGACACGGCTGCGTGGCCGGGCCCGATCCGAGCGCCCGCCCATCGTGGACTCCTTCGCTCACCGCACGGCGTCCGGCGGACGAGCCGGACGGAAGGCGAGCCTAACGCCTTCGCGGCGGTTCCGCGCGTGGCCTCAGGCCGTGCGGACACCGTGGGGGAAGGCCCGCCGGGCCGCCCCGTTCGAGTACGTGTCCCGCGGGTTTTCCCGGCTGGTCAGCGTGTCCGGCCGTGTAGGGGCCCGTGGAGGAAGGGGTTTTTCGGGACACGCTCCGGCGGACTCCACCGTCGTCGCCCCGAAACTTTCCCTGTTCGAGGGACGAAGGGGATCCGTCACGACGGCCAGGTCGAGGTGGGCCCTTTTCCGACTCACTCCTCTTCCTCCAGGGTCTGGATGGCCCGCCGTGCGCATTCCCCCAGGTCCTCGGCGGCGGCCGCCGCCTGGTCCATGGCGAGGTAGGCGCTGCGTTGTTCCGGTACGCCCGGCTTCTCGTAGTGCTTGGCCAGCCCGTCCACCAGTTCCGTCAGCCGCTCACCGATCACCGTGACCGTACGCAGCACCTCCCGGGCGAGGTCGTGCTTGGCAGCGGCCCCCCGTTCCGTGTCGAGCTCCCGAACGGCCTGTCTGAGCCGATCGGCGTCATGGGCTATGACGCTCCAGGTGGGCGCGTCCGTCATCCGATCCATCAATGCTCTTCCCCCGGGTTGCCGCGCACTCACGAACGATCCGAGTTCCACTCGGTTTCGTCCGGACACGTCACTCGTGTCTGACCTCGGGCCCGAAAACCGTTTCCCCGGCACTGAATGTGTCGCCGGTATCGGCGAACGTAGCCATGAAGCATTCAGATCACAATTCGATTTCGGCGGTAATCGCGAAAATACGCGAACCTTCCGGGACCGACTCGGCAACGTCCCCGGATTCGTGCGACAGTCTGAACGCGGGCGATCCCGCCAGACCCGCCTTCCGGGAACACCGCAACACCACCGCCGGAACGGACGATGCCATGACCGAAGAGAACAGAATCGTCGTCGGCGTCGACGGCTCGGCTCCCTCACTGGCCGCCCTGGACTGGGCGCTCGGCCAGGCCGAACTCACCGGTGCCACCGTCGAGGCCGTGACGGCCTGGGAGTACCCGGCGTTCTACAGCTGGGAGGGAGGTGCCATCTCTCCCCGCGAGTTCGAGAGCGCGGCCAGTCAGACCGTCGAGGAGGCGGTGGACAGGGCCGTCGACCGCCGGAGTTCTCCCCCGCCGGTCCGGACCAAGGTCACCCAGGGCGACTCCGCCCAGGTACTGCTGGACACCGCCAGGGACGCGGAACTGCTCGTGGTCGGCAGCCGCGGACACGGCGGGTTCGTGGGGGCGCTGATCGGTTCGGTCAGTCACAGGTGCACCCACCACTCCCGCTGTCCGGTGGTGATCGTGCACGCCGCCCGGGACACCGAGTGACCCCGGGCCGAAGCGCCACACTCCGCTCCGGCCCGGTGGCCCCGTGCACGAACGCCCGGGCCGCCTCTCCGGCACGGGTAGACGCGGAAGTTCCACCAGTCCGCGTCACTCGCGACGCATGAGCGTCAGTGCGCTCATACCCAGCCCGAGCAGAATGATCACCGCTCCGGTGATCACGTTGCTGAGCATCATCCCGAATCCCACGGCGGAACCGAGCACGACGAACGGGGCGATCACCGTCCACGCGCCGAGCAGCGGAACCACCCAGGACACGGTGTGTGTACGGCTGTACGCCGAGGCGAACGCCAACGCCAGCACCGCCACGGTCACACCGACGATCAGGTTTCCCATGGCCACGTCGAAGCTGGTGGCGCTGAACTGGATCACCCACGGCGACATGGCCAGATAGACCCCGGCCAGCAGTGTGGCCCCTTCCAGGGTCTGCCCCTGTGGGGTCTCGCTCGCCTCCTCGTAACGCGCCCGCATCTCGGCGAGATCGGGATGCTTCTCGATCGGGCCTGCTTGTGCCATCTCCATCACCCCTCACCGTTCGCCTGCGCAAACGGTCCCTTGCCCGGTCTCCCCGCTCCGCCGGGCATCTGGCCGGACGGACCACGTCTTCCGGGTCCACGGCGGTCGTGTCGAGGAGCCCGCACCGCTACTGTGACCCCGGAAACCGCGTATGTCCAGCGGCTCCACGAACGAACTCCGCGTTCCCGGCACGACGGGCCCGGCCCGGACGGGTTTCACTCCCGTGTCCGGTCACCGGGCAGCTGGCCGGCTTGCCCCCCGTCCTCCTCGGAGCTCTGCCGGGCGCGGCGGAGTCGTTCGGTCTCCTCCGCGGGATCCGGCAGCAGCAGGCTGCCGGGGAGCGGCCTTCCTGCGGCACCGAGCTTGTTCATCTTCTTGGGGACCGGCGCCCCCTGGTAGGACAGTGGTTCGGGATGACCGTGTTCGTCGCTGCCGCCCAGCGGCTGGTGGACCTCGACCATCTCCCCGTGGGGCAACCTGCGGATGATCCCGGTCTCCACCCCGTGTTCGAGCACGTGGCGATCGGCGCGTTGCAGCCCGACGCAGACGCGGTAGGCCAGGTAGTAGGCCAGCGGGGGACCGACCAGCACCCCGATACGGCCTATCCAGGTCATCGCGTTCAGCGAGATGTCGAACTTGAAGGCGACTATGTCGTTGGCGCCGCTGACCAGCACGATCATGAAGAAGGTGATCGCCATCGCCCCCAGGCCGGTACGCACCGGCACGTCCCTGGGGCGTTGCAGGAGGTTGTGGTGCGCGTCGTCTCCGGTCAGTTTCCGTTCCAGGAACGGGTAGACGAGAGCCAGGGTGAAAACCAGTCCCAACCCGAGAATGAGCGGGAAGAAGGGAGCCGGAACGGTGAAGGCACCACCCAGATAGATCTCCCAGGGCGGCCAGAGACGCCCCATTCCGTCGGTCCACATCATGTACCAGTCGGGTTGGGAGGCCGCCGAGACCTTCGAAGCCACGTAGGGACCCAGATTCCAGATGGGATTGATCTGGAAGACCCCGCCCATGATGGCCGTGACTCCCACGACCGCGGCGAAGAATCCTCCTGACTTCACGGCGAAGACCGGCATGATCCGTACGCCCACCACGTTGCGCTCACTGCGCCCGACCCCGGGGAACTGCGTGTGCTTCTGATACCAGACCAGGGCCAGATGTACCGCGATCAGGGCCGCGATCACTCCGGGAAGCAGGAACACGTGAATCATGTAGAAGCGCGGGATGATCGCGTCCCCCGGGAACTCACCGCCGAACAGGATCCAGTGCAGCCAGGTTCCCACGACCGGGACGGAAAGGGTGATTCCCGAGGCGATCCGCACCCCCGTTCCGGAAAGCAGGTCGTCCGGGAGGGAGTATCCGGTGAAACCCTCGAACATTCCCGCCACGAACAGCAGCACGCCGATGGCCCAGTTCGTCTCCCTCGGACGGCGGAAAGCCCCGGTGAAGAAGATGCGGAACATGTGTACCACGATGGCGCTCACGAATATCAGCGCGGCCCAGTGGTGGATCTGCCTGGCGAACATTCCGCCGCGCACCTCGAAGGAGATGTTCAGGGCCGACTCGTAGGCCCGCGACATCTGCACACCCCGCAGGTCGGTGAACACCCCGTTGTAGGTGACCTCCTCCATGGACGGGTCGAAGAAGTACGCGAGGTAGGTGCCGGTGATGATCAGCAGAATGAAACTGTACAGCGCTATCTCACCGAGCAGAAAGGACCAGTGGGTGGGGAAAACCTTGTTCAGCTGTCGCCGCGCTCCGGAGGCCAGCCGCAGACGTTCGTCGATCTCGTTCGCCTGGGAGGCCGCCATTCTGTAGGTCGCGCCCGCCCGCTTCGTCGGTCGTGTCAATCTGCTCATCGCGACGATCACGCCTGCCCTTCCGGACACCCCGTCGGCGGTTTTCGCCGTTCTCGGGTCAGCGTAAACAGCCGTCCCGGAGTACGCGACTGCGCCACGGAGCCTGAGCCCCGCCGGTCCGGTTGCGTGCGGGTCCGGCACGGGTAGCGTCGGCGGCGTGACTCGCAAGTCGACCCAGCTCGACGACCAACTGCACGACTACCTGGTGGAACACGGGGCGAGACCGGATGAGCTGCAACGGGAACTGATCGCCGACACCGCGCGTCTGTGGCCGGACAGTGCCGAGATGCAGATCTCGCCGGAGCAGGGCTCCCTGCTGACCCTGCTCGCCAAGATCCTCCGCGCCGGAACCGCCGTGGAGGTCGGGACGTTCACCGGTTACTCCGCGCTGGCCATAGCCCGCGGTCTCGACAGGGACGGCCGTCTGTTGTGCTGTGACATCAGCACCGAATACACCGACGTGGCACGAGACTACTGGCGACGCGCGGGGGTGGAGAAGCGCATCGAGCTGCGCATCGCCCCCGCGCTGCGGACCCTGCGCGCGCTCGACCCCGAACCGACGATCGACCTGAGTTTCGTCGACGCCGACAAGGAGAGCTACATCGCCTACTGGAACGAGCTGGTTCCCCGTACCCGCCCCGGGGGGCTGCTGGTGGTGGACAACGTGCTCGCGGGTGGAAGGGTGCTGTCCGAACAGCACGACCCCACCGCACACGCCATCCACGAGTTCAACAGGTACGTACTCCGTGACCACCGGGTGGAGCTGACCATGCTGCCGATCAGCGACGGCATCACCCTGGCGCGCAAGCTCTGAGTCCCCGTTCCGGTGTTCCGGGACGGCCACTCCGCGTTTCGATCACCGCGGATCCGGGTACCACTCCATCGGAGTTCTCCGACGGGAAGGGGCGAATCCATGACCCGACCGGAACCAGTCGGTCGCACGATGACCGCCTTCGAGGAACAGGTGGGACAACGGACCGGCCTGTCCGACACCACCGAGATCGAGCGGCTGACCAGGGCGACGATCCGGGCGCTGTCCGAGCGTCTGGCCGCGGGCCAACTGAACGACCTGGAACCCGCCCTTCCCCCGGAACTCCGCGAGGAGCTGCACAGTTTCGGGGGGCAGGCGGTGTCGTTCGACAAGGAGACCTTTCTGGACCAGGTCAGCGGAGAGATCGACACGGTCGACGTGGACGAGGTCGAAAGGCGGGTCAGCGCGGTGCTCGGCGTGTTGCTCGCGTGGGCCCCGGGGGAGGAGATCGAGGACACCATCGCCCAGCTCCCACCGGACCTGGCCGAGATGTTCCGTGGGGCGTCCTGAGGGCGCGCCCCGTTCGGTGCCGTCCCCGGCACCACCATGTTCACTCCGTGGGCGCCACGGTGCCCTCGACCACCTCGGAGGCCGCTGCGAGCATGGCTCTTTCCACGTGGACGAGTTCGTGTTCCTGGTGGAAGGTCATGCTCACGTTCATCGCCGAGGTGGACACGAAAGCCGTGTCCACCGACAGGGCTCCCACCGTTTCGACGCAGAGCAGCCCGAGGAAGGAGTCGTGGCCACGGTCAACGGCCCCACTCCACCGAGGGAACGGGCGAGTGTGAGCGCCGTGGTCGAATCGTCGAGACGGCCAACCTGTCAACCCGTTCACCACCCGCCCGCCTCGATCCCCACCGGCGGCATCACAGCCGCCGAGGATGGGTATCCCCATGGAGAGTTCCCCGAACGAAAGTGGTTCCCGTGACGTACGTAATCACCCAACCGTGTGTGGACGTGCTGGACAGGTCCTGCATCGACGAATGTCCGGTGGACTGCATCTACGAGGGAAACCGGATGTTGTACATCCATCCCGACGAGTGCATCGACTGCGCCGCCTGCGAACCGGTCTGTCCGGTGGAGGCCATCTACCACGAGGACGACGTCCCCGAGGAATGGGAGGGCTACACCGTGGCCAACGCCGAGTTCTTCACCGCCACCGGTCTCGGCTCCCCCGGCGGGGCGGCCAGGGTCGGACGAACCGGAACCGACGTGCCCCCGATCTCCGAACTGCCGCCCCAGGCGTGACCCCGACCCCGGAACGCGACACACAGCGACAGTATGATCGCCACACGTGCACGCAGGCGGTACCGTGCTGCGGTACGCGGCCCCGGCGAACCCGCGAGATCCCCGGGACAGCCGTCACGCCGAAGGACCGAGACCGGTGGAGGGACCCAGACCGGTGACCCCGCACCCACACGAACCATCAGACCGCCCCCCGGGTCGTGTGTTGGTGCTCAGCGCCGACATCGGCGAGGGGCACAACGCCACCGCCAGCGCGGTCGAGGAGGCCGCCCGGACGCTGTGGCCGGGATGCGCGACCCGTCGGCTGGACACCCTGGAGGTCATGGGCCCCGGAGTGGGGCCGCTGTTCCGATGGATCTACGTCCGCAACGTCGAGTCCACGCCGTGGCTGTACGACCTGTTCTACAACGCACTGTGGCGCCAGCGCTGGTTCGCCGACGCCGCGCGTCGCTTCGTGGGTGCCTGGGCCGGTCCCCTGCTGCGGAGACACATCGACGCCTGGAACCCGGACGTGGTGATCTCCACCTACCCGATGGCCACGGCGGGGCTGGACCATCTGCGGCGACGCGGCGGACTCAACGTGCCGACCTCGGCGATCGTCTCGGACTTCTGCCCCCACCCCTTCTGGGTGTATCCGGAGATCGACCTCCACTACGTCATGAGTGAGGCCAGCCTGCGCTGTCTGCACCACGCGCAACCGGACGCGGCCGGTGCGGTCTGCGTTCCTCCCGTCTCCACGAGGTTCCGCCCGATGGACCGGGAGAGCGCCCGCCGGTCCACCGGACTGCCGACCGGGGGTTTCCAGTTGTTGGTGGCCTGCGGCTCGCTGGCCTTCGGGTCCGTGGAACGAGCCGTGGACACCGCCCTGACCGTTCCCGGGGTCGACCACGTGGTGGTGGCGTGTGGACGCAACGAACAACTGCGTGACCGACTGCTGGGCAGGCAGGATCCGCGGGGGAGGTTGATACCGCTCGGCTGGGTCGAGGACATGCCGGCGCTGACGGCGGCCGCCGACCTCGTGCTCTCCAACGCGGGCGGAGCCACCGCCCTGGAGGCCATGGCCTGCGGTCGCACCATGATCATGTTCGAGCCCATCGCCGGGCACGGCCGAGCCAACGCCGAACTCATGGCCCGAGCGGGACTGGCCGAGCTGTGTCCCGACACGGAGGCTCTGGCCACGGCCCTGCGCCGGTTCACCGAGAACGAGGAACACCTGCGAAGCTACGAACGACGGGTACTGGCACACGCCAGCTCCGGTGAGTTCACCGAGCAGACCGCGCGGCTGGCACGGCTTCCCCGCCACGAGGGTAGTCGCCCGCTCCGGGCCCAGGACCGCTTCTTCGTCCACGCCACCACCCCGGCCGTTCCGCAACAGACCGGGGCCGTGCTGCGGATGCGGGGATCCCCTCCGGAACGAACGGCGCGGGACTGGGCCGAGTACCTGGCCTGGCTCGTCCGGGAACGCGCCCGCGAGCTGCCCATGCTGTGCCGTGTCCTCGTGCGAGGGCGCCACCGGGCCCCGAGTTGGCACACCGTCCCCGAGATCGACCCGTGGCGGCACCTGAGTCACCACGACACCGACGAACGTTCCGCCGAGCGGGTGCTGAACGAGTTCTTCACCTCGGAGGTCCCCACCGACCGGCCACCGTGGCAGCTCATGGTGCTGTGCACCCCGCACAGCACACTCATCCTGGCCAAACTCCACCACTGCCTCGGCGACGGCATCGCCGTCACCGACACGCTGGTTCGGCTGCTGCGGGACGAGGAACCACCGCGCCCGGCAGAGTCCCGGTCCGCGAAACCGGGCGTGGAAGGTGGGCGCGCGATTCTCCCCTCCACCACCCCCCGGGCCCTGCTCGATGGGATCCGCACGACGGCACGGGGTTTCCTCAGCCTGGCCCGCGCGGGAACGGCCCCGTCCTGCTTCCTGAACGGACCGAGCACGCCGGCACGTTCCTTCGGCACTCTCGAACTTCCCACCCGCTCGGTCCGTGCGGCGGCACGCGCCCACGGTGTGCCGCGCAGCGTCCTGCTGATCGCCCTGGTGGCCGAGGCGCTGCACCGCGAACTCGCCGAACGCGAGGGCACTCGCGCCGGACAACGGCTGCGGGTCATGGTGCCCCGCACCACGCGGGACTCACGGTCGGTGACGGACTCCGTCGAGTTCGGCAACCACACCGTGGCCGTCTCGGTCGACCTGCCGGTGGGTCCCATGAGCACGACGGAACGTGTCGAGCAGGTGAACAACCTGCTCCGAGCCGGACAACACGACGGCCAACCGCTCGCCGCCGGGATGGTCATGAGGGCGCTCGGCCTGTTGCCCACCCCGGTACACCGCCGTGTGGTCCGGGCCGTCTACCAGAGCCGGTTCTTCAACACGATCCTTTCCGTGATGCCCGGGTCGCCGCGTCCACCGCACGTGTGGGGCGACCTGGTGGCCGGGGTGGTACCCGTTCTCCCCCTGGCCTCCGGGGTGGGAGTGGCCACCGGAGTGATCAACTGGGGGGAGACGGTCGGCATCGGAGTGACCGCCGACGCGCGCCTCGGGGGGATCGCGGAACGGCTGGTCGGACGGATCCACGACGTGTCCACGGAACTGACGGGCTCCACCACCGAGTCCGCGGCCCCTCCTCGCGACCGGGAAGGACGACGTTGAGCGACACCGGAACCTGGTTCGTGGTGGCCGTACCGGCGGCCCTGGTCGGAGCGGCCAGTTTCGGCATGGCGAGCGCGGTACAGCAGCGGGCCACCAAACAGGTCCCGAACATCCGCACGCTCCATCCTCGTCTGCTGTTCGAGCTGGTACGCAAGCCCATCTGGCTGGCCAGTGTGGCAACGGTGATCATCGGGCTGACCCTGCAGGTCGTGGCCCTGGCCTACGGCCCGCTGATGCTGGTTCAACCGTTGCTGGTCACCAGCGTGCTGTTCGCGGCGGTGCACGCCGCGTGGTTGGCCCACCGCAGGCTGGACCGGCTGGTGATGTTGGGGGCGCTCGCCTGCATGGGGGGACTGTCCGCCTTCCTGCTGCTGGCGCGGCCCCGTGGAGGGGACGAGACCATCGAGCCCCAGGCCATACCGCTGGGCGTGCTGCTGGGGATGCTCACGGTGGTGTGCCTGGTGGCCGCCTCCCGTTTTCCCGGCGAGATCCGCGTGATCGCCCTCGCCCTGGCCACCGGGGTGCTGTACGGGGTCACGGCGGCACTGATGAAAGTGGTGGCCAGCCAGTTCCGTGCCGGTGGGATCACCGAACCCTTCCAGCACTGGGTGCTCTACGCGGTCTGCCTGCTCGGCCCCTGCGGTTTCCTGCTGAGCCAGAACGCCTTCCAACAGGGAAAGTTGATATCCCCCGCCCTCGCCGTGATCACGACCGTCGACCCGCTGGTGGGGGTGGCCATCGGCATCAACTGGTTCGGTGAACGGGTCACCGCCACCCCGGCCGTGCTCGGCGGCGAGGCGTTGGCCGCCCTCGTCATCATCGGCGGGATCGTGCTGTTGACCCACCGCGGAGAGGTCCTGCGCCGGGAGATAGAGCGGGTCGACTCCGGGGACCGGTCCGAACCAACATGGGGGTGAACCACCGGTGACCACGGTGCTGCGTGGAAGGAAAGTACTGGTGACCGGGGGTTCCTCCGGGATCGGAGCCGCCACGGCCCTGGCACTGGCGCGACGGGACTGCGAGGTCGTCGTCACGGGACGTGACGAGAGGGCGCTGCGTGCCGTGGCCGCCCGGACCGGGGCACACCCTCTGGCTGCCGACCTGTGTTCCCCCGAGGGGCTTGCCCGCCTCGTCGAGGAGGCCGGTCCTCCGGACGTGCTGATCAACAACGCCGGGCTGGGGTGGTCCGGAACGACGGAGGCCATGCCGGGAACGGAGGTGCGTCGCCTGCTGGCGGTGAACCTGGCCGCGCCGGTGGAACTGACCAGGATGCTGCTTCCCGCCATGCGCTCCCGGGGCGGGGGCCACATCGTGTTCGTGTCCTCGATAGCCACCGTCGGTGTCGGTAGCGAAGCGGTCTACTCGGCGACCAAGGCCGGGCTGCGTGCCTTCGCCGCCGCGCTGCGCGACGAACTCGACGGGCAGCACGTCGCGGTCACCACGGTGTTCCCCGGAGCGGTACGCACTCCCTTCTTCCGACGCCGCGGGCAGGAGTACACGCGAAGCTTCCCCCGGATGCTCCCTCCGGAGGAGGTGGCCGAGCGGATGCTCCGCGCCGTCGAACGCGGCGAGCAGGAGTGCTTCCTGCCACGGTGGCTGGGGCTCGCCTGTCGGGCGAACGGGCTGCTTCCCGGAACCTTCCACCGACTGAGCAGGTGGTTCGGCCCCACGAGCTGAGCGTCGCTCGACGTTCCTCTCAACGCGAGGCGGAGGGTTCGGGAAGCGGCCGTGCCCACGCCGCGAACGACGCCGGCCCCCCGGTACCAAAGAGCAGTCTGATCCCGTGCCCCCGCAGTTCCCTGCGGAACCACACCAGGGAGAACAAAGCGGCCAGCGCGATCAGACCGTACGAACCCGCCGTGCTCACCAGCAGGAACTCCTCGACGGTACGCTGCGCCAGCATCCACAACGTGATCGCGCCGTTGGCCGTGAACACGGCAGCCCACAGCAGGGAGACCCGCCTGAAGAAGCGTCGGATCGCCACGTGTCCGAACAGCGTGGGAGGAAAGACGCAGAAGTCGTCGGCGAGCCGTGCGAGGAAGGTCCGTTCGAAGGGAACCGTGACCAGCAGCAGAGCCGCTATCAGGAAGTTCTGCAGGCTCGGCTGGAGGAAGTACAGGAACGTGCTCTGGGACAGCAGGCCGACCACCGTGCGCACGACCAACAGGGCCGTGGTGAGCACCAGAGCCGCGGGGACGCGGGTCCGGAGCACCAGCCGGCAGCCCACGGCGGCGAGTACCCATCCGAGGGCCGCCAGCAGACCTCCCGTCAGATCGGTCAGGTTGAGCAACAGATAGAACAACCCGAGGGGAGCGAGGGTGGTTTCGAGCAGCTTCTTACCCGCGTGGACGAGTTGGGTCCGGATCCCACCCAGCTGAACGGTGGTCGATGTGTGCATGTCTACCTCACGCGGCACGGACGGGAGACCTCCCGCATCCGGTGCCGTGGACGGTTTCATCGCGCTGTGGGCGTGGCGAAAGCGGCGCGATGGACGCTCACCCGCGACTCACTGTATCCCGGCAGCACCCTAACGGACCGTTCCCGGTGAGTACAGCCACACCGAGCGACGTCATCCGCGCAGCGCCCGCAGTGACTCCCGCAACGATCCCATGGTGGCCAACACGGCGGTGGGCTCGTAGCCGCAGTGGGCCATGCAGTTCGCGCAGCGCGAGTCCCGACCCCGGCCGTAGGACTCCCAGTCGGTCTCCTCGAGGAGTTCGCGGTAGGACTGGGCGTATCCGTCGGCCATGAGGTAGCAGGGGCGTTGCCAGCCGTACAACGAGTACGAGGGGATGGCCCAGGCCGTGCAGGCGAAGTCCCGTTTGCCTTCGAGGAAGTCCAGGAACAGCGGCGAGTGGTTGAGCCGCCACTTCTTGCGACGCCCGTCCGCGAAAGCTTTCTTGAACAGCTCTCGGGTTTCTTCCACGCCGAGGAAGTGTTCCTGGTCCGGCGCCTTGTCATAGGCGTAGGCCGGCGACAGCATCATCTGGTCGACCTGGAGTTCGTCGTTGAGATAGTCCAGGACGTCCACCACGGTCTTGGGGGTGTCGGTGCTGAAGAAGGTGCTGTTGGTCGTCACGCGGAAACCACGCCGCTGGGCGTCCTTGATGTTGTCCACCGCCTGGGCGAAGACGCCCTTCTTGCTCACCGAAGCGTCGTGGCGCTCCTCGAGCCCGTCGATGTGCACAGCCCAGGAGAAGTACGGCGAGGGTTCGATCTTGTCGATCTTGCGCGGCATCAACAGCGCGTTGGTGCACAGATAGACGAACTTCTTCCGCTTGACCAGCTCGGCCACGAGCACTTCGATCTCGGGATGCATCAACGGTTCCCCACCCGCGATGGACACCACGGGGGCCCCGCACTCCTCGACCGCGGAAAGCGCCTGGTCCACCGGCATACGCTGCTTGAGCACGTTGGCCGGATGCTGGATCTTGCCACACCCCGCGCAGGCGAGGTTGCAGGCGAACAGCGGCTCCAGCTCCAACGTCAGAGCGAACTTCTTTCGACGAAGAATTTTTTGCTTGGCCAGATACGCCCCTACGCGGACGGCCTGCCGCACTGGGATACCCATGACGGAACCTCTTTGCTCCAGCGAGATCGAACAGTTTCCAGCGAACCGTCCCCCACCACCGCGCGTGACCAGCGCAGCAGCGGGAGCCCGGTATCGCGCAGTCGTCGCAACGCCCCGACCAGTCGCCGCGGCGCCCCCGGGGCGAGCAGGGGCTGTTCGGAGGTGTCCAACACCACACGCACGACCGCGAACGGATGTTTCCCCGCAGCCACGGCCAACTCCCCCGACTCCATGTCCACCACCGTCGCGCCGCTCTCCGCCAGCGCCCGGCGTTGCGCTCCGAGCACGGGGTGGTCGCTGGTGACCACCACCCCGAGGCGAACCCGTGGTACGACACGACGCAACTCACGAGCCAGTACTTCGGGGGCGTGCGAGCTCAGCCGCCGCCCCGCCGAAAGCACCTCGGTTCCCACGACCACGTCCCCGGAACGAAGTGTGGGATCGAGACCACCCCCCAATCCGGCCACCGCCAGCGCACCGAATCCGATCCCGGAGATCCGCTCGACGGCACGAACGCTGCGCCGCCGTCCGTAACCGGTACGCCTCACCCGCAGCTCGGGGCAGCCGCGCAGGGCGCGGGCCTCCAGTCGCAGGGGGGCGCAGACCAGCAGCTCCGGAGGCATCGGCTACTCCCCCTGGACGGCACGTCGATACCGGCCCAGCGCCGCCAGCGGGAAAACCTGCCGGTACAGGTGGTAGTTGATGTAGAAGTCGCCGGGAAAACCGGTGCCGGTGAACTGCGGTTCCGACCAGCTGCCGTCCTGGCGCTGTGTCCGCACCAGAAAGGCGATCCCCGCACGGACGGCGGGGGTGTCGTGCCTGCCCACCGCGAGTAGGGCGAACAACGCCCAAGCGGTCTGCGAGGCGGTGGACTCCCCTCGGCCCACCCACGCCGGGTCCACGTAGGAACGCGGGTCCTCTCCCCAGCCCCCGTCGGGGTTCTGGTGCTGTTCCAACCACCGCACGGCGCGACGCAGTGCGCTGTGCCCGGCGGACACCCCCGCGCGCACCAGGGCCGGAACCGCCGCTCCCGTTCCGTAGACATGGTTCACCCCCCAGCGTCCGTACCAGGATCCGTCGTTCTCCTGCTGCTCCAGCAGCCAGCGCACCCCGTCACGCACCACCCGGTCGCTGCGGTCGTCACCGGTTTCGACCAAGGCCTCCACCACGTGCGCGGTCACGTCCACCGAGGGCGGATCGATCACGGCACCGAAGTCACAGAACGGCAGTTTGGTGACCAGCCACCGGGTGTTGTCCGCGTCGAAGGCGCCCCAGGCACCGTTGGAGGAACGCATGCCGCGCAGCCACCGACGACCGCGGGACACGGCCTGGGCGACCCCCTGCTCCGTGGCGTAGCCGGTCCGCGCGAACGCCAGCAACACCTCGGCCGTGTCGTCGATGTCGGGGTAGTTGTCGTTCTCGAACTCGAAGGCCCAACCACCTCCCCCCGGAAGCTCCGGCCGCCGCACAGCCCAGTCCCCCCGCACGGTGATCTCCTCGGAGCGGACGTAGTCCAGTGCCTTCCGCATCGCCGGGTGATCCCGACAGACCCCCGCGTCGTGCAGGGCCTGGATACCCAACACGGTGTCCCAGACCGGGGACTGACACGCCTCCATCCTGCGGACCCTTCCCGCCGGTGTGTCCTCTCGGATCAGGAACCCCTCCAGGCCGTCGATCCCCGCACGCAGCACCGGGTGGTCCAGCTGGTAGCCCAACAGGTGCAGCGCGATGAGTGAGTACACCCACGGTGGCTGGATCCCACCCCAACATCCGTCCGCCTCCTGCCGCGCGACGATCCACTCGGCCGCACGACGGATGGCCTGTTCCCGCACCCGTCGGAGCGGACGCCTTCCGTAGGCGTGCAGCGCCCTGTCCAGCCCCCGGAAGAACCTGTCCCAGGAGGTCTGCCCTTCCGCGCCCGAAAACCGCCCCACGGGACCGCCGGTGCGCAGCTCGTCGGTGCGGACCCCGAGTTCGCGCTGCGGGCGGAGGGTGCTCACCACGGTCAGCGGCACGATCGTCTGACGCGCCCAACATCCCCAGTCCGCGAGGTTCAACGGGAACCAGGAGGGCAGGAACACGATCTCGGGAGGCATACACGGCAGTTCGTCCCAGGACCACTGTCCGAACATGGCCAGCCACATCCGGGTGAAAACCCTGGTGCGTTCGATCCCACCCTGGCGCAGGATCCAGTCCCGGGCTCCGACCATGTGCTCGTCGGCGACGTCGTCCCCGGCCAGCTTCAACGCCACATAGGCCTCGACGGTGGTGGAGAGATCCCCCGGAGCCCCGTGGAACGGTCCCCAGGTCCCGTCGGAACGCTGCTGGGAGCGGATCCACCGGGCGGCCTCGGCCGTCTCCTCGGCGGTACGGATGCCGAGGAACTGGCGCAGCATGAGGTCCTCGGCGTCCATGGTCACGTTGGTCTGCAGCTCTCCCTGCCACCAGCCGCGTTCGTGCTGCCGGGAAAGCAGGTGGTCACGCGCCGCCTCCAGGGCACCCAACCAGTCCGGTTCCTGTTCGCGGTGCTCCGCCGTCCGGGAGAGTTCCCACCCTCCCGTTTCGACACTCGGTGGGTCCGCTGCCTCGACCTCCTCGGGAGTCGATACCTCGGTGTGGCGCAGTGATCCGGTCACTGGTTCCTCCGGAGAACGAAATCGGCGAGTTCGGTCAGTCCCTCGGTGGTGCCTTCGCAGTCGGCACGTCGCAGCTGGCGACACCCCGCCTGCAACCTGCGTTCGCTCTCGGCACGGGTCCATTCCGCGGATCCCGCGCCGCGCAGCAGCTCGGCGGCCTGTTCCACCTGGGACTCGGTGAGCGGTTCCGGCTGTTCGTAGAGCTTCCGCAACCGCTCCCCCTCTGGGGTTCCGGAATTGAGGGCGTGCACCACGGGCACCGACTTCTTACGCGCCCGCAGATCGGACAGCACGGGCTTTCCGGTCTCCTCCGGGTCCCCCCACACCCCGAGCAGGTCGTCGACCAGTTGGAACGCCATTCCCAGCTCGAACCCGAACTCGTGCAGTCGCTGCACCGTGTGTTCGGAGGCTCCCGTCAACAACGCCCCCATCGAGCACGAGCAGGCGATCAGGGCCGCCGTCTTCCCGGCGACCATACGCTGGCACTCGGTTATTCCCACGTCGAGACGCTGCTCGAAGTCCAGATCCGCGGCCTGGCCCGCGATGAGGCTGCGCACCGTACCCGACAGGCTTCGGGCGGCCCGCAACGCGTGGGGGGAATCGTCCTCCAGAACCACGTCGTGGGCCAGTTCCAGCAACGCGTCCCCCGCCAGCAGGGCCGTGGAGCGCCCGAACACGCTCCAGGCCGTGGGGCGGTGTCTGCGTGAGAGGTCACCGTCCATCAGGTCGTCGTGCAGCAGCGAGAAGTTGTGCACCAGCTCTACCGCGGCGGCCCCGGACAGTGCCGCCCGCTCGTCGCCGTTGCCCGCTCTGGCCGACAACAGCACCAGCGCCGGACGCAGTGCTTTGCCGGAGCGCACTTCGGGAGTTCCGTCGGCGGCGACCCAGCCGAAGTGGTACTCGCTGACCCTGCGGGTGTCCGGATCCAGACGGGCGACGGCCCGGCGCAGGTGCGGATCGACCGTTTCCCTGGCACTGACCAGGGCTGAGGGCACCGTCGTGGTCATACGTCACCTCCACGCCGCACTGGGCAGGCTGTCCATCGCTCGAACTACGGTCCGTGCCGCCGCGTTTCCGCTCCGCACCGCGCCTTCGAGGGTGTCCGGCCATCCGGTGTCGGTCCAGGCTCCGGCCAGCACCAGACCGGGATACTCCGTCTCGGCCGGAGGGCGTAGTCGACGGGTTCCCGGCGCGGGCAGAAACGTGGCAGCGGGCTCGCGGGTGACGAAGAAGTCCAGTACCCGGCTGCGGCGGATCGCCGGGAACAGGTTTTCCAGGGCGGGCAGGTACTCGGCACGCAACCGCGCCGAGGGAGCCTCGATCAGCTCCTGGGCCGCCGACAGCGACACCACCAGGTACTGTCCCCGGTCCGCCCCCGCCGCCGCCGTGCGGTCGAACAACCATTGCACCGGGGAGTCGAGTGCGGCCGCCATGGGCAGATCCGTGACCGGATCCTCCACGTGGACATGGATGTTGACGATCGGGGCACGTTCCAGCGCCTGCCCCCCGTGCTCGTACCGTTGCGAGTCGCGCAGCAGTTTCGCGGCGGCGATGTTGGGCACGGCCAGTACCACGGCGTCCGCCGCGATCTCGTGGTCGCGTCCCCCCTCACTCGCCCGGACGCGGTAGTCCCCGAACTCCCCGTGTATCCCGGAGACCTTGTTCCGCGGCAACACCGTCACTCCCGCCGCGCACAGGGCGGTGTGGGCGGCGTCGCCGTGTACCTCGCCGAGGGGGCGTTCGATGATTCCGATGTCACCACCGGTGGTGGTGTCCAGCATCCCGGTGCGGAACACTTTCACCGCCGAGGCCAGCGAGGCGTGCTCGGGACGGGCGTTGAGCGCGGCGGTGCAGAACAGTTCCCACAGTCCCGTCACCGCCGCCCGAGGCTCACCCCGGGAGCGCAGCCAGGAGGCGAAGTCCGTGCTGTCCAGCTCCGGATCGTTCGGGTCCAGCGTGCGCAGGGCCAACGCGGTACGGGCCGCGGCGATCCGTTCCCGGGGGGAGAGGGCGCGGTGTCCGAACAGGGCGGGCATCAGGTGTGCCGGGGCGGGCAGTCCGTTGCGCCGCAACGTCCACCGCGCCCGTGGGGTGACCACCGGCACCCGCAGTCGTGGCTGGATCCGTACCCTGTCCGCGGTTCCCAGGCGACGTAGCAGCTCCGTGTACTCGGAGTAGCAGCGCAGGAAGACGTGCTGTCCGGTGTCGACGGTCAGCTCACCCCGGCGGAAGGAGTAGGTGGCTCCGCCCAGTCTGGAACGCGTCTCCAGCAGGGTGACCTCGTGCCCCGCCTCCCGACATCCGAAAGCGGCGGCGATGCCGGCGAGTCCTCCGCCGACTACCACGACTCGTCCCGGGCTCATGAGGTCATCCCGGCCAGGGAACGCGCGGCCACGACCGCTTTCTGCCAACCGGGCAGGCTCGTCCTCGCCCGCGTCACGAGGCCGGGATCCTCCGTGATGCGGCGGAGCAGCTCGTGGTAGATCCCGGCCATGGCCGCACAACAGGCGCGGCTTCGATGGTCCAGCATGGGCAGCAAACGCAGTCCTTCGGCATACCAACGTTCGGCTCGTTGTCCCTGGAAACGCACCAGTTCGGCGATTCTCGACTCCTCGTCGGTGAACCCTCCCCGTCGGTCCAGGTCCAGTCGCACTCCGAAACGGCGCAGATCCTGCCTGGGGAGATAGATCCGCCCGGAACGGCGGTCCTCCAACAGGTCACGCAGGATGTTCGTCAGTTGCAACGCCACTCCGAGGGCGTCGGCGCGTTCCGCGGCCACTCCGGTGACCCGCTGGCCGAACACCCCCAGGGACAGTCGCCCGATGGAGCCGGCCACGCATCGGCAGTAGTGCACGAGTTCCTCGAAGGTCTCGTAACTGTTCCCCCGGACGTCGGCCTCACAGCCGTCGATGAGTTCGTGGAAGGCCTCCAGGGGAACGGGCAGTCTCCGCCGAGCGTCGGCCAACGCCACCAGCACCGGGTCCTTGGCGTCCTGGTGGACGTTGCGCAACGAGTCCCTGGCCCGTTGCAGTCTCACCAGTTTGTCCTCGGTGGAGGCTGTTCCGTCCCCGATGTCGTCCACCAGACGCGCGAAGGCGTACACGGCGGACAGGGCTCGGCGCTTGGTCGGGGGAAGCAGCCTGATCCCGTAGGAGAAGTTGCGGGCCTGCTGCCGGGTGATCCGTTCGCAGTACTCGTAGGCCCGTCGCGTCCGGTCGTCCCTCCCCCGTGCCGGGGCCAGGGAGAGCCGGACCCACTCGCCGAGTATCCGTGCGCGGCGCGGTCGGACACCGACCGCCAGCGGGTCGTAACCGGCCGGTCGGAAGGCGCGGGCCGTGGCCAGCCCACCCGCGACGTATCCCGCCACCGCCAGCCGCGACAGGCCGGACAGCCGGGCCACCAGCGGCTGCCCGGCACGCAGCATCGACACGGCCCGGTCCACCTCGAACCAGACGAGGGCGCGTAATTCGTTGGAGGCGGTGCTGCCGGCGAACTCGGATTCGTCGCACCCGAAGTCCCGCAGGTCCTCGGAGGGGAGGTAGATCCGGCCCCTGCGATAGTCCTCAGCCACGTCCTGGGAGTGTTCGAGTATCTGCAGCGCCGAACAGATCCGGTCGGAGAGCACGGTCAGCTCGGGATCGGCCCGGCCGAAGACGTGGAGCACGAGCTCTCCCACCGGATTGGCCGCGTAGGCGCAGTAGTCCAGCAGGTCCCCGAACGTCTCGTAGCGACGGACGTGCTGGTCCCGCCGGTTGGCGATGATCAACCGCGCCGGAACCTCGCGTGGAATCCCGCACTCGTGCACGGTGGGCGCGAAAGCCCTCATCAACGGAATACGCGGGGTTCCGTCGTAGACGCGGGCCAGATCGGATTCCAGCAGATCGAGCAGCCTCTCCCTGGGGCCGCAGGCTTCGTCTCCCGCGTAGTCGACGAGGCGGGCGAATCCGTAGACGGCCATCAGATGCTGTCTGATCCGGTACGGCAACACCCGAGCGGCGACCGTGAAGTTCTCTGACTGGGCCAGTGCCAACACGTCACCCGTCTCGGGGAGCTGACCGGGCAGCACCACCTCGAACGATCGTGCAGGTTGCCGAGCGGGGCGGGCACGGTCCGGTATCGCAGCCATGTCCACCTCCTACCCCGCACAGTTGTTGAGGGAGTCCATTGGCGACAGCGTAGATCGCTGATGGACACGGCGCAGGGCTGTTGACCTCCTCCGATCGGGTGAGTTGCGGTGCGTGCCGGACCCGAACTCCCCTTCACGACGGAGGACGGACTCAGTCCCGGACCGAACGCACGCTCATCCGCCCCAGTGCCACGGAGGCCAGGATGGTGGCCAGGGCACCGCTGGCGAAGAAGAAACCGAGTTGGGCCCACACCCACATGTCGGGTGATCCCAGCGGCGAACCGATCGGGGTCGCCACCCCCTCGGTGCCCCACAGGCGACTCAGACTCGGGCCGACCAGCAACCACACGCCTCCGGCCAGGGCCAGCACTCCTCCCGTTCCGGCCAGGAAACGGTTGCTCGCGGGAATCATGACCAGACCGCCCACCAGGATCGCCGCTGCGGGCAGCACGCACAACCACAACCGGTCGACCGTGAACACCCACGGCTGGCCGCCGCCGAAGCCGTAACCGAAGTAGGGCCCCACGAAGGGGACGAGTCCGGTCCAGACGCCCAACAGCACCAGAACCAGCCCGCTCATCACACCCCGGCTACGACGCATCGAGACCACCGAGGCGCGTGCCGTGTTGGCCTCTCCCGTGTAGTGTTCGACCAACCGACCCTCGAACTCCGGGTTCAGCTCCTGGTCCGCCGAAGCGTTGGGAGCCGTTCTGACCTGTTGTTTGCTCGCGTCCACCCGCACCGTGCGTGTACCGGAACGGGCGTCGTACAGGGGAACGAAGCGGTGCTTCCTGCCCGCCCGCACCACGCCCCAGGTCGGCGAGCCCGAATCCGGGGCCAGGTAGACGTGCTCCAGCGTGCCCAGTTTCGAACCGTTCCTGTCGACCACGGGTTTCCCGGAAAGGTCACTGTGCTCCGGCCCCCGGGATTCCTCGGGGCCCTGGGGAAGCGTGGACACACCCACCACCTCCACGACTGAGGGGCATTGCTGAGGAAACTTCTACGTCGCCCGGTAGGAACTGCCGCCCTCGCCGGAGCCTCCGCCCGCCGTCGATCCCCGCTGTTCGGACTCGGGCGCTCCCTGCGGTTCGGGAGTACCGCCCGCACCGCGCATGGTCCAGCTCTGTTCCCGCTCTCCCGTCTCGGTGCTGTCACCGGCACTTCCGGAACGCGCTCCTTCGGGAACGGTGCGGCGGTAGCTGGAATTGATCATGTCGGCGGCCGCTTCCCGCCCACCGAGTCCGAAAGCGATGGCGGAGCCGAGAGCGATCGCTCCCACCAGGGCTATGTAGGTCACGGTGACGATCACGGGGGCGATCCGCAGCTGCGTGAGAATCATGAACACGCCGATGGCCATGACCATGGTGGGAGCCGCCGTCCGCGCCATGCGTCCGGCCGGACTGTCCCCCATGGTGCGTTCGACCAACGTTCCCACCGCCCCTGCCACGGCGGCGGCGAGCAGGAAGATGGCCAGCGCGGCCAGCACGCGAGGCAGGTATCCCAGGACCACGTTCATGAAACCGGTCAACGCGGGAATGCCGAGCGTGCCGATCGCCGAGGACAGCACGAACAGCATGATCACAGCGAAAGCCACCGTGCCGACCAGTCTCGACGGGCTTCCCCGCGGGCTGAGTCGCTCCACATAGCGAGCTCCCTGCCCCGAACGGGCCATCCGGTCGTCCAGATGCAGTCGGCGCAGGCCCCGGGTGATCACAGCCCGCAGTATCCTGGCGACCAGATAACCGATCACCAGCACCAGTAGCGCACCGATCAACTGCGGCAGGTAGCTGACCAGTTGTGTGAATCCGCTCTGCAGGCTGTTCAACACGTTGAACCCGGTACCTTGCGCGAGGACCATGTCCATGGTGCGCCTCCTACTGCCGGCGTCGTGTGGCCCGATTGGAACTCCCGGTCACCGGGCGTGCAAACGCAAGTACTTCACACTTTCGGGCGAGTCCTTCCGGGTGGAACCGCCCAGCGTCCGGAACCACTTGCGGGCGTGGAGCGGCACGGGTTTGTCCTCCGCCGCGCGTGGGAACCCCGACGGCGTGGAACGAGCGGAATTCAGACGAGAACTGGCCCAACAACTGCGAGTGGACTCGATCAGGAGCTCCTCCGCGGCGGGCTCCGGACACCCCACCTCGTCGATGTCGGCCGCCGAGTTGATGGCGGTACTGCTGGACGGGCACCTGCGGATGGATGTCACCCGTCCGGACCATCCGGGCAATGACCACCTGATCTTTTCCAAGGGACACGCCTCCCCACTGCTGTACTCCTGCCTCAAGGCCGCGGGTGCGATCGACGACGCGGAACTGATGACCTTCCGTGAGTTCGGCAGCAGAATGGAAGGCCACCCCACCCCGGTGCTCCCCTGGGTGGACGTCGCCACCGGCTCACTCGGCCAGGGGCTTCCCATCGGGGTCGGGCTGGGACTGACACTCAGCCGACTGGACGAGTTGCCCGGCAGGGTCTGGGTGCTCTGCGGCGACAGCGAGATGGCCGAGGGCTCGATCTGGGAGGCCTTCGAACACGCGGCGTACTACGGTCTGGACAACGTGGTCGCGCTCATCGACGTCAACCGTCTCGGCCAGACCGGCGAAACCATGCACGGGTGGAACCTGAGCGCCTACTCCGACCGGGCACGCGCCATCGGCTGGCACACCGTGGAAGTGGACGGCCACGATCCCGACCGCGTCGAGGAGGCCCTCACCGAGGCGGAGAACACCCTGGGCAGACCCACGGCCGTCGTCGCACGGACCGTCAAGGGCAAGGGAGTGAGCGAGGTCGAGAACCTCACCGGCAAACACGGCAAACCGGTCGCCGACGAGCAGGCCGCCATCTCCGAACTCGGCGGCAACCGCGATCTCGGTGTCACGGTCTCCGCTCCGGACAGCGCCGTCCGCGCCCGTACGTTCGAGGTCCCCGGCGGGCAGCTTCCCGTCTTCGAAACGGGGAGTTCGGTGGCCACCCGGAAAGCTTACGGGCAGGCACTGCGCGCCCTCGGATCCCGTCGGGGGGACATCGTCGCGTTGGACGGCGAGGTCTCCAACTCCACCCACTCGGAACAGTTCCGCGAGGGGCATCCGGAACGGTACTTCGAGATGTACATCGCCGAGCAGCAGATGCTGGCGACGGCGGTGGGGATGCAGGTGCGCGGGTGGCGACCGTTCGCCTCCACCTTCGCCGCCTTCCTCACCCGGGCCTACGACTTCATCCGGATGGCTGCCGTCAGCAGGGCCGACCTGTGTCTGATGGGGTCCCACGCCGGAGTCGCCATCGGCGAGGACGGCCCCTCCCAGATGGCGTTGGAGGACCTGGCCGCCCTGCGCGCGGTGCACGGCAGCACGGTGCTGTACCCGTGCGACGCCAACCAGACCGCGCGGCTGTTGGAGCCGATGGCCGACCTGAGCGGCATCAGCTACCTGCGCGCCAGTCGGGGAGCCTCCCCGGTGATCTACGGGCCCGAGGAACAGTTCCCCGTGGGCGGCTCCAAAACGGTCCGCGACGGGGACCACGTGACGCTCGTCGGTGCCGGAGTGACCCTGCACGAGTCGCTGGAGGCCGCGGACCGCCTGGCCGCGGAGGGCATCCGGGCACGGGTCATCGACCTCTACTCGGTCAAACCCGTCGACTCCGCGACGCTGCACACGGCGGCCCGGGAAACAGTCGGTCTGGTCACCGTCGAGGACCACTGGCCCGAGGGTGGACTCGGCGACGCCGTCCTCGCCGCGCTGGCCGAGACCGGGGCGAGCACGGCGGTGCGCAAACTCGCCGTCTCCCGCATGCCCGGCTCGGGGAAACCGGAGGAACTGCTCGAACAGGCCGGCATCGACGCCGGCGCGATCGTGACGGCGGCTCGTTCCCTCCTGGGATGAGGGCCTCGACGGGTACACCTGCCCGGGCGGAGGTCGGATCCCGGTTGCGTGCGGCTTCCGCGGGGATCCTCCGCCCAGGTGAAACAGTTTCCCCCGTCCGTGCCACTCCGAGATCGCCTCAGCCCGGAGAACCGGCGACAATGGTGCGGAGAACGCCCTCACTTTCGGAGGGTAAACCAGGCCGGTCGAAAGGCTGAACAGGATCGTGACGACGTCGATTGACCACAGGATCGCCGAGGAACTCGGTGTGGGCGCGGAACAGGTGACAGCCGCTGTTCGGTTGCTGGACGACGGTGCGACCGTCCCGTTCGTCGCCCGGTACCGCAAGGAAGCGACCGGGGCACTGGACGACACACAACTGCGTACTCTCGAACAACGACTGCGTTATCTGCGGGAGCTGGAACAGCGGCGCACCACGATCCTCGAAGAGATCCGCAAACAGGGCAAACTGGACGACGAACTGCACGCCAGGATCTCGGCCGCGGACACCAAGGCGCGGCTGGAGGACCTGTACCTGCCCTACCGGCCCAAACGGCGCACCAAGGCACAGACAGCCCGGGAAGCCGGGCTGGAACCGCTGGCCGAGACGCTGCTGACGGACCCACACCAGGATCCGCACGTGCTGGCCGAGAAGTATGTGGACGCCGACAACGGGATCGCCGACGCCGCGGCGGCGCTGACCGGGGCCCGTTCGATCCTCGTGGAGCGGTTCTCCGAGGACGGGGACCTGATCGGGCAGCTGCGCGAGACCGCATGGCGTCGCGGACGGATCACCTCGACGGCACGGGAGGGAGCCGAGACCGGCAGTTCCAAGTTCGCGGACTACTTCGACTTCACCGAAACGCTGGACACACTTCCCTCCCACCGTGTGCTCGCCCTGTTCCGCGGAGAGAAGGAGGGGGTCCTCGACCTGTCCCTCGACCCGGAGCCCGAGCACGATCCGGACCGGGGACCGGGCGAGTACGAGAACACCATCGCGGCGCGCTTCGGCATCCGTGACGAGGGCCGTCCCGCGGACGCGTGGCTGCGTGAGACGGTGCGCTGGGCTTGGCGCACCCGGATCATGGTGCACATCGACATCGACCTGCGCGGCAGACTGCGCCAACACGCCGAGGACGAGGCCGTGCGGGTCTTCGCGAGCAATCTGCGCGACCTGCTGTTGGCCGCCCCCGCCGGCCCCCTCCCCACGATCGGGCTGGATCCCGGTTACCGCGCGGGAGTGAAGGTGGCCGTGGTGGACGGCACCGGCAAGCTCGTGGAGACCGCCACGATCCATCCGCACGAGCCCCGACGGCGGTGGGACGAGGCGGTGGCCACGTTGGAACGGCTGGTCGAGCGGCACGACGTCCGGCTCATCGCGGTCGGCAACGGCACGGCCTCCCGGGAAACCGACGACCTCGCGGCCCAGGTGACCCGTTCCCACCGGAACCTGACCCGGGTTTCGGTCTCCGAGTCCGGGGCCTCGGTCTACTCCGCCTCGGCCTACGCCTCCAGGGAACTGCCCGATGTGGACGTGTCGTTGCGCGGAGCCGTCTCCATCGCCCGCCGACTACAGGATCCGCTCGCCGAACTGGTGAAGATCGACCCGAAGTCGATCGGGGTCGGCCAGTACCAGCACGACGTGTCCGAGTCGAAGCTCTCACACTCCCTGGACGCGGTGGTCGAGGACTGCGTCAACGCGGTGGGGGTGGACGTGAACACAGCGTCGGCCCCCCTGCTCAGCAGGGTTTCCGGCATCAGCACCGGGCTCGCGGAGAACATCGTCGACCACCGGGACACACACGGCCCCTTCCGGTCCAGGCAGACCCTCAGGGAGGTGTCCCGCCTGGGGCCGAAGGCGTTCGAACAGTGCGCGGGATTCCTGCGGGTCACCCAGGGGGAGAATCCGCTGGACGCCTCCAGTGTCCACCCGGAGAGCTACCCCGTGGTGCACCGCATCGCCGAGTCGGCGGGCGGCTCGGTGACGGAGCTCATCGGCAACACCGAACTGTTGCGCGGACTGCGCCCCGAGGACTTCGCCGACGAGTCCTTCGGTGTACCGACGGTCACCGACATTCTCTCCGAACTGGAGAAACCGGGCCGTGACCCGCGTCCGGAGTTCCGCACCGCGCGTTTCGCCGAGGACGTGCACTCGCTGGAGGACCTGCGGCCGGGAATGGTGGTGGAGGGTGTGGTCACCAACGTGGCCGCTTTCGGGGCCTTCGTGGACGTGGGGGTGCACCAGGACGGGCTGGTGCACGTCTCGGCGATGTCGAAGTCCTTCGTCAAGGACCCCCGTGAGGTCGTCAAACCCGGCGAGGTGGTCCGCGTCAAGGTCCGGGACGTGGAGGTGGAACGCAAGCGCATCTCGTTGACCCTGCGGCTGGAGGACGAGGTCTCCCCCTCGGGTGAGCAGTCCCCGGGCACGAGGGCGGAGGAGGCCAGCGGCGGGGCCCGCTCCAAGCGCGGGGGCTCCTCCGGCGGAGGGGGATCGAAGGGATCCGGTCGCCCACGGCGCGGCGGGAACCGCGGCGACAACGCGGAGGGAAGTCTGGCCGCGGCTCTGCGGCAGGCGGGGTACGGGACCGACTGACCCCTCTCCCGGCAGCGGTGTCGCCGCGAAGCCCTCCGGTCTCCGCGGCGACACCCGTGCCCGTCGCGGCCACGTGGCCGTGTCACCGGAAGACGTGGCGGCGGACTCGTCGGAACGTCCACTGTCGGGCCGGACGGGACAGCAGTTCCTCGGGAGGAGGGGGCAGTTCCGGCGGGAGACCGTCGGCCTCCACGAGCACCACCACGCGGTGGTCGCCGCCGCGGTACAGTCCCGCACAGCGACATGCGGCGTTGTCCCGCATCCCCTCCAGAACTCCTCCGACCCAGTCGAGCAGCTCCTCCTGCCTGCCCACCGCGGCCCTGGCCTCCCACATGAGGGTCTCGCTCATCGGTCTCCTCCCGGCGTGTCCTCCCGTATGTCGGGGACCGGGGGCAGGTGGGGTGCCTCGTCGATGTCCCTGCGGCTCATCCGGAACCGCTCCGGGTAGGCAGCGCGGCTGCTCCGACGGGCGGGTTCGGTGGTGCGCCAGCTGTACAGGCACCGGTCACAGCGCAGCACCCGCCACACTCCCGGCACCGGGGAGACGGCGAGTTCGTCGAACTCCGCCGCGGCGCACCGGGGGCACACCGTCGTCGGTGCGGGCTGTCCGGTCCCTCCGTGGGTGGTGTTCACCGGTCTCCTCCTCGTTCGGCGAGCAGTGTCGTGAGTCTGTCGATCCAGGCGGCGGACTCGGGCAGGTCTGTCACCGGTTGGCCGTAGTGTCCCCGCTCGTCCGGGGCCACCGGAGTGGTGGCGTCGATGACGAGCTTGTTGGTGATCCCCGGCGGCTGCGAACCGGGATCCAGTTCTAGGACGGACATGTTCGGCAGGTTGACCAGGTCGCGGGCCGGATTGACCTTGGTGGACAGCGCCCACATGACCTGGGGAAGGTCGAAGGGGTCCACGTCCTCGTCGACGACGATGACCGTCTTGCAGTAACCGAGGCCGTGCGGCGTGGTCATGGCGCGCAGCCCGACCGCCCGCGCGAACCCGCCGTAGCGTCTCCCGGTGGAGACGATGGCGAGCAGCCCGTGGGTGTACATGGCGTTGACGGCCCGTACCTCGGGGAAGTCGGCACGCAACTGCTGGTACAGCGGCACGCAGGTGGCCGGCCCGATCAGGTAGTCGACCTCGGTCCAGGGCATACCGAGATACAGGGACTCGAAGATCGGATCGGTGCGGTGGGAGATCCGGTCCACACGCAGGACGGGCATGTTCCGCCCACCCGAGTAGTGCCCGGTGAACTCTCCGAACGGTCCTTCGAGTTCGCGTTCGCGGGACTCGATCACGCCTTCGAGCACAACCTCGCTGCCCCAGGGGACGTCGAGCCCGGTCCGCGGTGCCCGGGAGACCGGCGCCGGTGCTCCGCGCAGCGCCCCGGCCATCTCGTACTCGGGCTGCTCGTAGCCGAGCGGGGTTCCGGCCACCACCGAGATCACCGGGTCGTTGCCCAGCGCGACCGCCACGGGGAGGTCCTCGCCGCGGCGTTCGGCGGCGTCGAGGTGCAGTGCGATGTCGTGCATCGGCACCGGTTGCAATCCGAGCCGGTTGGTGCCCTTCACCTCCATGCGGTAAGTGCCCACGTTCTGTCTGTCGAGGTTGTCGGGATCCTCCGGATCCCGTGAGACGACGGCCGCCTTGTCGAGGTAGAAGCCTCCGTCACCGTCGTTGAGGCGGAACAGCGGGAGTACGTCGAAGAGGTTGACCTCGGCCCCGTCGAGGGTGTTCTCCGCCCACGGTGGGTCCTGCCGGCGTTCGACGGCCACCGGGAAGTTCTCCCAACGCCGGATGAACTCCCGCACCTGGTCCCTGGTGGGGGTCTCGGGAGGCAGGTCGAAGGCGATCGCGTGGTTGGCCCACGAACCGTGGGCGTTCACCGCGATCCGAGCGGACTCGAAACCGGTGACGTTGTCGAAGTACAGGGCGGGAGCCCGCTCACCGAGCCGGTTGGCCGCGTTGGCGGCCGCGCCGAGGTCGGGTTCCGGGTCCACCCGCTCGGTGACGTGCAGCAGCTGCCCCTGGCGGTCGAGGGCAGCGAGGTACGAACGCAGGTCGTCATAGGACATGGCGGCACTCTCCTGGTCACGGAGGAACGGAGCGGGTTCACGCGCGGGGCCTGGTGTCGAGACCGCGCCACCGTCCGGCCCCGGACGCGGGGATCCCGAACTGGTCGAGTACGCGGGTGACCACGTGGGCGACGATCTCCTCGACGGACTCGGGATGGTTGTAGAAGGCGGGCATCGGGGGAACGACCACGGCTCCCATGCGGGTGAGAGCGAGCATGTTCTCCAGGTGGATCTCGCCGAGTGGGGTTTCCCGGGGTACGAGCACGAGCCTGCGGCGTTCCTTGAGCGTGACGTCGGCCGCCCTCCCGATCAGTCCCTCGGCGTATCCGACGCGGATACCGGCGAGGGTCTTCATGCTGCAGGGCACGATCACCATCCCGTCGGTGTGCACCGATCCCGAGGAGATCGTGGCCGCCTGGTTCCCGGGGGCGTGCACCTCGTCGGCCAGCGCGGTGAACTCCCGTACGTCGTATCCCGTCTCCAGTTCGACCGTGGCCCTGGCCCAGCGGCTGAGCACGAGGTGTGTGTACACCTCCGGCCTGCCGTGCAGCTCCTCGAGCAGTCCGGCGGCCACCGGTGCCCCGGTGGCTCCGGTGACCCCCACCACCAACCGCATTCCCGCTCCCAAAAAGTTCGCATACGAATGTTCGTGTACATACTAACACCGTTCGGGCTGCCGGGAAGCACACCGCCCTCCCCGACGCCCCACCCTCTCGGACGGGAGACCGGTACCCGTGCGAGCGCACCGACGGCCTCTAAGATGCACGGGCACCCCGAGCAAGCCCGACTCCCAGTGAGAGAGCACCGTGGAACTGGACGCGGCCGTATTCCACCTGCTGCGCCGTGCACTGCAGGAACACACCGCCGCCTGGCAGGCCCACCTGCCGGAGCTGACCAAACCGCAGTACGCGGTGCTGCGCGCGGTGGACCAGCAGCCCGGCATCGAACAGACCGCGGTGGGCCAACACGCCGCCATCGACAAGGCCACCCTGGCCTCCCTGCTGCTCCGTCTGGAACAGCGGGGACTGCTGTCCCGCACGGTCGACTCCGGAGACCGCAGGCGGAGACAGCTCCACCTGACCGAGCTGGGACGGGAGACACTGCGCCACGCCAACTCCGTGGCCGAGTCGGTGAACGGGTCCATGCTGGCCCGCCTGGACGAGGACGAACGGGAGCAGCTGCGTCGACTGCTGCGAAAACTCACGGAAGGGTGACCGGTTTCCCTCCCCTTTCGGAGAGGACACCGGGCCTCCTCGTCCACACTGTTGACTTCCAGAGAACTCCAACTCACACGATCGAGCGGACTCCTGCTCCCGAACCGGAGGTGGCCTCATGGACGGTGGGGTGAGCTGGGCGACACTGCGCTCACTGACCCGGGACAGCTCGGTGACCAAACAACGGCTGCCTCCCGGGCTCGCCACACGGATCCTCGGTTACGCCCGCCCCTATCTGGGCGTGATCGTTCCCTTCCTGATCACGGTCGCGGCCACGGCGGTACTCGGTGTCGCCACCCCGCTGCTGTTCAAGGCGATCATCGACCGTGGTGTCGTGCCGGGACGTACCGGAGTGGTCGTCTGGCTGTCCGTGGGCGTGGCCGGGGTCGCCCTGCTGGAGGCCGTGCTCACCCTGCTGCAACGCTGGTACTCCTCCCGCCTCGGCGAGGGGCTGATCTACGACCTGCGCCGCGAGGTGTTCGACCACGTACGGCGGATGCCGTTGGCGTTCTTCGTCCGCGCCCAGACGGGCGCGCTGACCAGCAGACTCAACAACGACGTCATCGGAGCCCAGCGTGCCCTGACCAGCACGCTGTCCTCGGTGGTGTCCAACGTGCTCAGCCTGGTGCTGGTGCTGGCGGCGATGTTCGCCCTGTCCTGGCAGATCACGCTGATCGCACTGGCCCTGCTGCCGTTGTTCCTGCTGCCGGTGCGCTGGATCGGTCGGAGGCTGCAGCGCGTGACCCGGGAGCAGATGGCCGTGGACGCCGAGATGAGCTCGCTGATGACCGAACGCTTCGGGGTCGGCGGGGCCATGTTGACCAAGCTCTACGGCAGGGCCGACGAGGAGACCGAGCACTTCGCGGGCAAGGCGGCACGCGTCCGCGATCTCGGTGTGCTCTCGGCCATGTACAGCCGGGTCTTCTTCGTGGGGCTGACCCTGCTGGCCGCCCTGGCGACCGCCGTGGCCTACGGCCTCGGTGGGGTGCTGGTGATCGGCGGTTCCCTGCAGCTGGGCACGCTGGTGGCACTGACCTCACTGCTCACCCGGCTCTACGGTCCACTGACCTCGCTGTCCAACGTGCACGTGGACGTGATGACGGCCCTGGTCAGCTTCCACCGGGTGTTCGAGGTGTTGGACCTGCCTCCGATGATCCGGGAGAGGGAGGACGCCGTCGACCTGCCACCGGATGCGCGCAGTCTCGAATTCGACTCCGTCTCCTTCCACTACCCGGGCTCGGACGAGGTCTCCCTGGCCTCCCTGGAGTCGGTGGCCCGGCAGGAGAACACCCCGGCCCACCAGGTACTGCACGACGTCTCCTTCCGCGCCGCTCCCGGAGAGATGATCGCACTGGTCGGACACTCCGGAGCCGGCAAGACCACCATCGCCCAGCTCGCGGGACGGCTGTACGACGTGGATTCGGGAAGCGTCCGCGTGGGCGGACACGACGTCCGGAACGTCACGCTGTCCTCGCTGTACTCCACCGTCGGTGTGGTCACCCAGGAAGCGCACCTGTTCCACGACACGATCCGGGCGAACCTCACCTACGCCCGCCCCGAGGCCACTGACGAGGAACTGCTGCACGCCCTGCGCACCGCGCAACTGGAGGAACTGGTCTCCGAGCTTCCCGACGGCCTGGACACCGTCGTCGGGGACAGGGGCTATCGGCTGTCCGGAGGCGAGAAGCAGCGCATCGCCCTGGCACGACTGTTGCTCAAACAGCCGCCCGTGGTGGTGCTGGACGAGGCAACAGCCCACCTCGACTCGGAGTCCGAGGCCGCTGTACAGCGGGCCCTGAACCGGGCGTTGACCGGACGCACCTCGTTGGTGATCGCCCACCGCCTGGCCACGATCCGCCGGGCGGACCGGATCCTGGTGATCTCGGAGGGACGTGTTCTCGAACAGGGCACCCACGAGGAACTGCTGGAACACGGCGGACAGTACGCCGAGCTGTACCGCACCCAGTTCGCCGAGGAGGAGCAGGACTCCCCGGGACGGGTCCTTCCGTCGGGGAGCCGGACCGGTTCGGCGGAGTGATCCGAGCTGGGTGAAACCACGAGAACGGGAAACCTCCGAATTTCGGGTGACATCGACTCACGTCGTTGCTTCGTTCGGAACCGAACAGGAAAAATCGGAAAAGCCTGAAACGAGACCTCTCGGCGGAACGAAATCCGTCCACTTTTTGGAGTAATCGTGCGCACACCGAAACTGGTCGGCCTCTTCTCCGGAACGGCAATGGCGATCGCTCTGCTCGGAGCCGCGCCGGCTGCCGCCTCCGAAAGTCCGGACTTCCGACAACCACAGGGAGGTGGAGCCACCCAGGCAGCCCCCGACTACGAGTGGAACAAGGCCTCCCCCGGCACCCCTCCCTCCGGAATACCCTGTTCGGAGCCGATTCCGGGGGCGATAGCGTGTTTCGAACCGTACGGGGACAAGTACTGGGTCAAGGACACCGTCGCGGACGGACATTCGGCAGCGGCGGACTGGGACAACTATCGAAACGGAAACTGGTACCGCCAAGGAGGCTGCGTGAACAGCCTCGGAAAAGGCAACTGGGGAGTGTGCAACAAAAACCACTACGAGGACAGCACTGTCGTATTCCGTACGGCCGTTTACGACGCGGGAACCGGAACCTGGCACGATTTCGGTCCCAGCACCACAGTGAGCGCCGGATGAGTCGAACGTGCTGAAACCGGCTCCCCGGATCGGCACCATCTCGGAGAGACACCGAACCGGTCCCACTCACCGCGCGGTCCGCACCGCCTGGGGAGCCACCCGCAGATCGGCCTCGATCCTGGCCGCCGTCTCCAGCAGTGGCGGCAGCAGCTCCTCCCGCGCCTGCTCGGTGGTGGCCCGGCTGGCGTGGGAGGACACGTTCACGGCCGCCACCACGCGTTCGGTGCGGTCCCGGACCGGGGCGGCCAACGAACGCAGCCCCGCCTCCAGCTCCTGGTCGACCACGGCCCACCCCTGGGAACGGATCCGCTCCAGCTCCCGCCGCAGTTCGTCGACACTGGTCACGGTGTGCGGCGCCAGCGGCTCGGGGCGCAGCCTGCTCAGATAGTCCTCCAGCTCCCGGTCCTGGAGTCCCGCCAGCAGCACGCGTCCCATCGAGGTCGCATAGGCCGGAAACCGGGTGCCGATGTTGATGGCCACGGTCATGATCCGCGAGGTCGGGACGCGCCCCACGTAGACGATCTCGTCACCGTCCAGTACCGAGACGGACACGGACTCGTGCACCCGTGCGGCGAGCCGCTCCAGGTGCGGCTGGGCTATCTCCGGCAGGGAGAGGCTCGACAGGTAGGAGAACCCCAGCTCCAGGACCCTGGGGGTCAACGCGAACAGGCGACCGTCCGTCCACACGTAGCCGAGCTGGACGAGCGTGTGCAGGAACCTGCGCGTGGAGGCGCGGGAGAGCCCCGTGGTCCGGGCGACCTCGCTGAGGGTCATCTCCGGCCGTGTCTCGTCGAAGGCACGGATCACCCGCAGTCCGCGCGCCAAGGACTGCACCGGACCGACCTCGGAATCGACCTCGGGCTCCATCACCGCACTCCTTCATGAATCGTTCTCTCGGGCAGCGCCTCGCCCGGACTCCTCGGACAGGATCCGGTCCGCCACCGCGAAGGCGCTGTTGGCTCTGGGCACCCCGGCGTAGACCGCCACGTGCATGAGCACCTGACGGATGGTCGTCACCTCCACACCGTTGCGCCGTGCCGCCCGGACGTGCATGGCGAACTCGTCGTGGTTGCCGGTGGCCGCCAGGATGGCCAGCGTGACACAACTGCGACTCGGCCGGTCCATCTCCTCCGAGGCCCAGAGCTCCCCCCAGGCGTAACGGGTGATGAAGTCCTGGAAGGGGGCGGTGAACTCCGTGGTGCGTGCACGAGCCCGGTCCACATGGGCGTCGCCGAGCACCTGTCTGCGCACGGCCGTGCCGCTGCCCGTACCGCCGGATCCGGACAGTGCCCCGTCGGTACGCGTCCCCGCCGCGGACACAGGCTCGTCGTCCCCCGTGAAGTGCTCGTACAGCAGCCGACCGACCTGTTCGTGACGTTCGACACTGGCCAGGTGCGCGGCGTGTTCCAACACCTCCAGCCGAGCACCCCCCACAGCGCCTGCGATGGCCTCGGCGTGCCAGGGTGGCGTCGCCGGGTCATCATATCCGGCCACCACGAGCGTGGGCGCGGTGATCCGTCCCAGCCACCGCTGGAGATCCATGGTGGCGATGGCCTCACAGCAGGCGGCATAACCCTCGTCGTCGCAGGAGGCGATCATCGCGCCGTACTTGGCCCGGACGTCCTCGTCCGCGGCCAGCTCGGCGGTGAACCAGCGCTTCAGGGTGGACTCCACCATCGCGGCCGTGCCGTTGGCCCGCACGAACCCGGCCCGTTCCCGCCACGCGGAAGCCGGTCCCAACGCGGCGGAGGTACACAGCAGGGCCAGCCGGTCGATTCGGTCCGGCACGTTGACCGCCAGCCACATCCCGGTCATACCGCCGAGCGAGAGCCCGGCGAAATGCGCCCTGTCGATGTCGAGGTGGTCCAGCAGGTCCACCACGTCCCCACCGAGCAGGTCCAGGTCGTAGGGGCCGACGGTGGCCGGTGTGCGGCCGTGGCCACGCTGGTCGTAACGCAGCACGCGGAACCGTCGGCTCAGCAGCGGCACTTGTGCGT
This sequence comes from Actinopolyspora mortivallis DSM 44261, assembly GCF_000384035.1. Taxonomy (GTDB): domain Bacteria; phylum Actinomycetota; class Actinomycetes; order Mycobacteriales; family Pseudonocardiaceae; genus Actinopolyspora; species Actinopolyspora mortivallis. The sequence goes on along the minus strand of NZ_KB913024.1, from coordinate 1,755,260 downwards.
CCCACATCGTCCGGTCCGTGCCCAGGGAGTTGGACAGCACCAGCACCGGAGCGTGGGGTGGGCCGGTCAGCTCATAGTCCGGGATCACCGGTGGTCGTCTCCTTCCAACGTGTGTAGGCCTCCAGAGCGCGTCCCAGGAACCGCTCGGAGGAGCCCAGGTAGCCCCCCGGGTCGGTCAGCTCGGTCACCCGCTCCTGGGACAGCACCGAACGCACCGTGGGATCGTCGAGCAGTTCGGCACGCAGACCGCCCGCGTTGCCCCGCGCCCTGCCCGCGAGTTCGCTCACCAGGCGCTCGGAACGCCGTGCCCCCAGATGTGGAGCGAGCTCCGTCGAGACTCGCTCGGACAGCAGGGCGCCCCCGGTGAGATCCAGGTTGGTGCGCATCGCGGTGGTGTCCACCCGCAGCTCGGCCAGGAGCTCGCGGGTGAGGGTGGCCGCCGAGCCGGTCAGTCGCAGCAGGTCGGTGAAGGGTTCCCACTCGGACTGCCAGCTTCCCACCCCCCGCTCGTGTTCCTGCGGCATGGCGCCGAGCAGGGTGGCGACCAGACCGGGCACCCGTCGCGTGGCGGCGGTCACGCGCACGGCGCGGACCGGGTTGCGCTTGTGCGGCATCGCGGAGGATCCCCCGGGATTCCCCTCGGCGAGTTCTCCCAGTTCGGTCTGGGCCCCCAGTTCGACGTCGACGGCGATCTTGCCGAGTGTTCCGGCCACGGTACCCAGCGCGGAGGCCAGTTCCCCGACTCTCGTGCGGTCGGTGTGCCACGGCAACACGGGTTCGGCGAGCCCGAGACGGTCGGCCAGGGCGGAGACCACCCGGTCCCCCTCGTTTCCCAGAGTGGCCAACGTACCGACCGGACCTCCCAGCTGCACGGCCAGGCGGTGTCGCCGCACCCGCGCGAGCGCTTCGGCGGACTCGACCACTCCGGTCAGCCAACCGGCGGCTTTCCTGCCGAAGGTGGTCGGCAACGCCTGTTGCAGCAGGGTCCGTCCCGTCATCAGGGTGTCGCGGTACTCCCGGCCCAACCGGGCGCACTCGTCGGCCACCCCGTGCAGCTCCTCCAGCACCAGGTCCAGACTCCTCCGCGCCACCAGCATCGCGGCGGTGTCCACGACGTCCTGGCTCGTGGCCCCCCAGTGCACCCGGGAAGCCACCTCCGGAGGCAACCGTTCGGCCAGGTCCCGGACCAACGGGATCACGGGGGTGGCGGACTCGGCCGCGCGTGCGGCGATCGAGTCCGGGGCGAAGCCCTCCGGCACGCACTCCCGGGCGATCCGCTCCGCGGTCTGCCGGTCCAGGACACCGGTGTCGGCCTGCGCCCGCGCCAGCGCCGCCTCGAAGTCGAGCATGGCCGCCAGCCACGCCCGCAGGCCGGTGCGCTCGGCGAACCGGTCCGTGACGAAGGTGGGGCCGAACAGCCCGTCCGCCCGTTCAGAGTACGAAGAAGACCGTCTCGTCATCGCCCTGCAATCTGATGTCGAACCGGAATCCCGTGTCGTCGTGTTCGGCGAGCAGCGTCTTCCGCCGCCGTTCCTCCACCGCCTCGAGCACCGGATCCGCGGCGTTGGCCCGTGTCTCGTCAGGGAAGTAGATCCTGGTGACCAGACGGTTGAGCATCCCTCTGGCCAGCACGGTCACGTCGATGTGCGGCGCCTCCCACTCACCACGGGGTGTGGGAAGCCCGCCGGGGCGGACCGTGCGGAACCAGAACCGTCCTTGTTGGTCGGTGGCGCACCGCCCGAACCCCCGGAAGGAGGTGGTCGTGCCCCGAGGGTCGTCCGGGTGGGCGAAACGACCTCGCTCGTCGGCCTGCCAGATCTCGATCAGTCCGTCCGGAACCGGGTCACCGGCGCCGTCGACCAGCTGTCCACGCAGCACGAAGGCGTGCGGGGTGTCCTCCGTGACGAGTTCGGGACCGTCCGGCCACGGCAACCCCTCCGGGAGGGCGAAGAAGGGCCCCACCGTCTGGGACGGGGTGGTCCCCAGCGTCGGCTGGGACCGGGCACGCGGGGAGTTCGTCATGACCGCCTCCACGGATTCGCGTTCTCGACGTCTGCCGGTCGCGGTGCCCCGCGGTTCGGCACGCCACCGGGCACCGTCGGAGCCGCCTCGGCCCGGTCGGGTTCAGTCGTCATCGTCGTCGTCCTCGTTCTCGAACGGGGTCGCCCGGCTGCCGCGCAGCACGATGTCGAAGTGGTAGGCCAGCGCCCACTCCGGAATCGTGCTGTCCAGATCGAACCGGCAGATCATCCTCTCGCGCGCCTTCGGGTCACGCACCGACTGGAAGATCGGGTCCTGGAAGAACAGCGGATCCCCCGGAAAGTACATCTGGGTGATCAACCGTTGTGTGAAGGCACGCCCGAACAGGGAGAAGTGGATGTGGGCCGGTCGCCAGGCGTTGTCGTGGTTGCGCCACGGATAGGCCCCCGGTTTGATCGTGACGAACCGGTACCTGCCCTGCTCGTCGGTCATACAGCGGCCGACCCCGGAGAAGTTCGGGTCCAGCGGGGCGGGGTGCCGGTCGCCGGAGTGACGGTAGCGCCCGGCGGCGTTGGCCTGCCACACCTCGACCAGCGTGTCCGGAACGGGCCGCCCGTCCGAGTCGAGCACCCGTCCGCTGACCACGATCCGCTCGCCCAGGGGTTCGCCCTCGTGCTGGACGGTCAGGTCGTGGTCGTGCTCACCGACCCGTTCGTGCCCCAGCAACGGACCGGTGACCTCGGTGAGGTTCTGCGGCAACAGGTGCAGGGGCCGCTGGGGGTTGCGCAGTGCCGTGGACCGGTACTCGGGGGTGTGCAGCGCCGGGTGACTGGTGTCGTCCCGCGCGTAGGTGGGGAGCACGAGATCGTCCGTGTGTTTCCCGTTGGTGTCAGTGGCCATGTTCACTTCCGATGTCTGAGGTTGCCTCGGTCGGTCCCTATCGCGGGCCGACCGCCGGAGGCCGGGCTCCACGGGACCCGTCGGTGTGTCCCGGTCAGGCGTGCAGCACCACGGCCAGGCCCTGCCCCACACCGATACAGATCGCGGCGAGCCCCCATCCGCCTCCGCGGCGGTGCAGTTGGTGGGCCAGGGTCGTCAGGATCCGCGCGCCCGACGCGCCGAGCGGATGGCCGAGTGCGATCGCCCCGCCCTGCTGGTTGACGATCTCCGGGTCGAGGTCGGGCCACTCGGCCAGGCAGGCCAACGACTGGGCCGCGAAGGCCTCGTTCAGTTCGACCGCATCCAGCTCGCCCCATCCGATCCCGGCACGCCGTAGGGCGGTACGGGCGGCCTCCACCGGGCCGATCCCGAACACGTCGGGGTCGACGGCGCAGGAGGCCCTGCTCACGATCCTCGCCAACGGTTCGGCACCGGCCAGCTCCGCTCCGCGCGCGCTGCCGAGCAGCACGGCGGCGGCCCCGTCGTTCATCGGCGAGGCGTTGCCCGCGGTCACCGTGCCTCCGGAACGGAACACCGGGGACAGCCCGCCGAGTTTCTCCAGTGACGTGTCCGCGCGGATCCCCTCGTCCCGGGTGAGGTCCGTACCGGGGACCGGAACCACCTCGTCGGCGAACAGCCCGTTCCGCCAGGCGGCGTCCGCCTTCTCGTGGCTGCGTACCGCGAAGGTGTCCTGCGCGGAGCGGTCGATCCCGTAACTCTCGGCGAGCAGGTCCGCGCTCTCCCCCAGCGACACGGTCCATCTCTCCGGCATCCGGGGGTTGACCATCCGCCAGCCCAGCGTCGTGGAGTGCAGGGTCTCGTGTCCGCGGGGATAGGCGTGACCGGGTTTGGGCAGCACCCAGGGGGCACGACTCATCGACTCGACCCCGCCCGCGAGCACCAGCTCCCCGTCACCGGTCTGCACCAGACGGCTTCCCTCGATGACCGCCTCGAGACCCGAACCGCAGAGCCGGTTCACCGTCGCTCCCGGCACGCTGGTGGGCAACCCGGCCAGCAGTACGGCCATCCGCGCCACGTTGCGGTTGTCCTCACCGGCGCCGTTGGCGTCACCGAACAGCACGTCACACAGCTGTTCCGGGTCCAGCTCGGGGTGGCGTCGTACGAGCTCCCTGACCGTGTGCGCGGCGAGGTCGTCGGGGCGGACCTCGGCGAGTCCCTTTCCGTAACGCCCCACCGGGGTGCGCACCGCGTCGAGTACGTACACTTCGTTGCTCACGACGACTCTCCGTTCCCGAGGGTTGCCTTCAGATCCCGCAGGATCCCCAACTCGTTCTCGGTGGGGGGCTGTTGCACCTCCACCCGCTCGGCGACGCGCAGCGGCCATCCCGTGGCCGCGCGCACCTGCTCCACCTCGACCTTCGGGGCCAGCCGGGTCAGCACCAACTCCCTGGTCTCGGGATCGGGTTCGAGCACACCGAGGTCCGTGATCACCCTGACGGGACCGCTGCCGAAGAGACCCAGTCGGTCGCGTGCCCGACCGTCCCTGCCGTACCCCACCGAGGTGACGAAGTCCACGGCGGGGACGAACGCCCTGGGACTGTGGCGCATCACGATGAGCACCTCCTTGCAGGAGGCGGCGATCTCCGGCGCGCCCCCGGCACCGGGCAGCCGGACCTTGGGGGAACGGTAGTCGTCCCCGATGACCGTGGTGTTGATGTTCCCGTAGCGGTCCACCTGGGCCCCGCCGAGGAAGCCGACGTCCACGCGCCCCGGCTGCAACCAGTAGTTGAACACTTCGGGCACACCGACCACCGCGTCGGCCGTCTCGGCCAGCACACCGTCCCCGATGGACAGGGGAAGTCGTTCCGGGCGGGTTCCCAACGTGCCGGACTCGTAGAGCAGCACCAGTCCCGGGGCGTGTGTCCGGCGCGCGAGGTTGGCCGCCGTGCTGGGCAGCCCGATCCCGACGAAGCACACCGCCTCGTCGGACAACGAGCGGGCCGCGGCCACCGTCATCATCTCGTCCGAACTGAACTCCGCCCCCGTCGCGGACTCGGGTCGCGGACCGCTCATCGTGGGCTCCTCTCCGCACCGTGGATCTCGGTCTCCAGCCACTCCAGGAACCGGTCCCGGTCCCTGCTGATCGCGTCCCAGTCCTGGTAGTAGCCGTTGTCCCTCTCGTAATACCCCTGGGCGTAGGAAGGACGGGCCCCGCCCGGGACCTCGGACACGGCGGTGACCGCCCAGCCGGGGATCACCACGGCGCCGGGCTGTTCCGGCAGCCGTTCGACGACCTCCTCCACGGTCACCAACGATCTCCTGGAGGCGAGCACCGCCTCCTTCTGTACTCCGGATATCCCCCACAGCTGCACGTTTCCCGCCCGGTCCGCCCGCTGGGCGTGAATGACGCCCACGTCGGGGTTGAGCGCGGCCACGGCGGCCAGTTCCTGCCCGGTGAAGGGACAGCGCACCGTACTGATGGTCTCGGTGTGCTCCGGAAGATCGGTTCCGGCGTAGCCCCGCAGCACGGCGAACGGCAGCCCGGAGGCGCCCGCCACATAGCGGTTGGCCATCCCCGCGTGGCTGTGTTCCTCGATCTCCAGCGGAACGGGCCAGGAGTGCTGGATGGCGTCCCGGAACCGGTGCAACGACCCCACTCCGGGGTTGCCGCCCCAGGAGAACACCAGTTTGTCCGCGCATCCGGCGCCGATCATCTGGTCGTAGATCACGTCGGGGGTCATCCGGACGAGGGTCAGGTTCCTGCGCCGCGCGCGGATGATCTGGTGTCCCGCCGCGACCGGAATGAGATGGGTGAACCCTTCCAAGGCGACGGTGTCCCCATCGTTGACGAGCTCGGCCACGGCCGTGTCGAGCTGCAGAATGCGTGCCACTGGCCACTCCGTTCCGCGGTCTTCGCACGGTGTCGACACGTACCCTGGTTTGTTCGCTGAGAGAACGTACGTGCTTTATGCGAACGTAAACCGCTACTCCGCTCCGGTCAACACCGAGCTCCGCCGCCCCCGGACACGAAAAAGGCCCGGCGAACACCGTCGCCGGGCCATCGAGAACGCGGACGCGTCGTGAGTCGGCGCTCCGAAGTCCGTTTCGCGAGGAACACTCAGTCGTACTCGACCGCTCTGTTCCCCCGTTCGTGTGGGCCCCGGTCACCGGACAGCAGAGCCAGCACCTCGTCCCGTGCCGTCAGGATGTCGGTGCTGGTGGTGTCCACCCGCAGCTCGGGCTCCACCGGCTCCTGGTACTCGGCGTCGTAGCCGGTGAGTCCGGAGAGCTCTCCGGCGGCCGCGCGTCCGTAGAGCCCCTTCGGGTCACGACGCATGCACTCGGTGAGCGGAGTCGCCACGTGGATCTCGAAGTACGGACACCCCGCGGCCTCGTGCTGGCGACGCACCGCCGAACGCGCGGCCGAGTACGGGGCGATCACGGGCACGAGCACCGTGACACCGTGCGCGGCCAGCAACTGGGCGACGAAACCGGTGCGTCGGACGTGCTCGTTGCGGTCGGCCATGCTGAACCCGAGATCCGCGGAGAGGTTAGTCCGCAGGCGATCCCCGTCGAGCACCTCCACGCGCGCGCCCCGACGGAACAGCTCCTCCGCCGTCACCTCAGCGATCGTGGACTTGCCCGACCCCGGCAGACCGGTCAGCCAGAGCGTGGCCCCCGCGAGCTCCATCGCCTGTCCCTTCCCGTCGAACGGCACTGAGCCGGAAGCCATGATGTGATCGCCTCGAAAGCCCCGGCCAGCACGTGCGGTGTCCACCACCCTACAGAGCAGCGACACTTCTGTTCATCCTTTCGCGGGAATTAGGCCATACCCGAGGCACGAAGGGGAACTCCCCTCCGTCACCGGTGTTTCCCCGGCATCTTGCTAGGGTGTCTTGCTCGATTTCGAGTTCCCTTCCCGATATCGTCAGCGACTGGAGAAGCGATGAGCACCGGCGCCCCCACACGGGTCTACCTCCACGTCGGTTCCCCCAAGACCGGAACGACGTATCTGCAGGAGATTCTCTGGAACAACCGGACCGACCTGCGGCACTCGGGGGTGCTCTACCCGGGGAAACGTCCCGACTCGCACTTCCACGCCGCCATGGACCTGCAGGAAAAGCAGTTCCAGCACGACTGGTTCGACGAGAACGTTCCGCGGGCATGGAACGCTCTCGTCGAGGAGGCCGCGGCCTGGCCCGGAACCGTGGTCATTTCCCACGAGCTGTTCTGCACGGCCACCCCGGAACAGGTCGAACGTGCCATGCGGGATCTCTCCTTCGCCGAGGTTCATCTGGTGTGCACGGCACGGGATCTGTTACGGCAGCTGCCCGCCGTGTGGCAGGAGGACGTCAAAAATCGACACACACTCACATTCGAGGATTTCGTCTCCGGGATCCGGGGGACGGCTTCCGAGACGAACCCGCTCAGTGAGCTTTTCTGGCCCCGGCAGGACACCCCGGCGATCCTGTCCCGGTGGGCCGCGCGCCTTCCTCCCGAGCGAGTCCACGTCGTGACCGTCCCCCCGAAGGGGAACGACCCGGACACGGTCTGGTACCGGTTCGCCGAACTGATCGGTGTCGACCCGCAGGCGTTCGACACCCGGGTCAGCAGACCGAACCGTTCACTCGGGGTCGCCGAGACCGAGGTACTCCGCCGACTGAACCAGCGACTGGAGGGACGCGTCAGCTGGGGACGCCACGACGAACTGGTCAAGTCCCGCATCGCCGCCGACCTGCTCGGCAGCAGGAAACCACGCACCCCCATCGAGGTTCCGGAGCAACACCGCCAGTGGCTGGACGAGCAGGCCGAACGGATCATCGCCGAACTCGGTGGGAGCGACTACCACGTCGTCGGTGACCTGGCCGAACTTCGTCCAGCCACGGAAACGGCCGCATCCGGGTCCCATCCCGACCACGCCGATCCGGAGGAGACCACCGAGGTGGCGGTCGAAATACTCGCCGAGCTGGTGTACGACCCGCCGCGGAGCGAACCGGCTCCTCCGCCGCCTCAGCCGCAGCAACCCGCCCCGGTCGGCGTCCGGCGGAGCCTGGTCCACCTGTGCGAGCAGCATCCGCTGTCGCGGGCTGCCCTGACGCTGTACCGTCGCGCCAAGAGATCACTGCTGCGGGCCCGGGGACGGTGACGACCGTCTCCGGATCGGCCCGTTGTCCTCCGTAGGCACCGGGCGGCCTCGCGCGGCGACTCCGGGGGATCCCGTGGCCTCCGGGATGCCGTTTACGAGGTCACCTCGGCTCCGTTCGTACGGAAGGCCGCGTGTCTGCGGAACCACCGGGCCACTCCGTTCCCGAACCCCTGCTCGCCGGAGCCAGCAGCGTCGCCGTCGGGTCCGGTTCACGTCCCAACACCGCGATGTCCTCCGGGGTTCCCCCGGTGCCGTGCGGCAACAGCAGCACCGGAGCCCGCGGATCTCCCTCGGCGTAGCGGCGGCGCGGTGGTGGTTCCACCGGCGTCACGAGACCGCCCCGCGCGGGTTGTTCTCGCTGGGAAGCTCCAGGTGGGGCAGCATCGCCTCGATCTGTTCCCGGTTCGGCTCCAGCCAGGGGGGCAGCTTGAGCGCCCGGCCCAGTTCGAGCAGGGGTTCGTCGGCGGTGAAGCCCGGCTCGTCGGTGGCGATCTCGAGGAGCGTTCCCCCCGGCTCGCGGAAGTAGACGGACCGGAAGTACTGGCGGTCGAGGATCGAGGTCACCGAAACCCCGTTCTCCGCCAGTTCGCTCCGCCAGGCGGCCTGGGTGGACTCGTCCGGGGCACGCCAGGCGACGTGATGCACGGTCCCGGAAGCCACCAGACCGCGTTCCGCCCCCGGACGCACGAGCACGTCCACGAGGCTTCCGGGCTCTCCCCGCGCCGCGGCGAAGCGCAGCCGGTTCCCCTCCTCGGAGAGGAGACTCAGCCCCATACCAGCCAGCATCTCCACGGTGGCCTCCGCGCTGTCGACCGAGAGCGTGACAGAGTGCAGACCACGTACCGCGTGTTCGGCGGGGACCACCCCGTTGTCCCACGGCCGCCTGGGGTCGGGTTGGGTGTGGGCCACGAGCGAGAGCACCAGACCGTCGGGATCACGGAACGTCAGCACCTCCTCGTTCTCCCGGGTCCGCGCCCGTTCCGTCCGCACCTCGGCTTCGTGCAGGTGACGTTGCCACCATCCGAGGGAGTGCTCCGGAACGGAGAAGGCCGTCGCCGTGGCCTGGCCGTTGCCGTGTTTGCCCGGTGGGGCCCCGTGGAACGGGAAGAAGGTCATCAGCGTACCGGGACGTCCCGCCTCGTCACCGTAGTAGAGGTGATAGGTACCGGGGTCGTCGAAGTTGACGGTGGTCTTGACCATCCGCAGTCCCAGCGTGCGCAGGTAGAAGTCCGCGTTGCGCTGCGGATCCCCCGCGATCGCCGTGACGTGGTGGAGTCCGCTGGTGGCAATGGTCATGTGTTCCTCCTCCCGCGGCGAATGCGGGTCAGGTGCGACCCTCACGCAGCGCACGAGCGACGGTGACGACCCGACGCGCCTGCACGGAGGCGGCCTGCCTCGTTTCGGTGTCGACCTTGAACTGTCCCTGGCCGTCCACGTGGGCGGTGCCGTAGGGATTGCCGTCGGCGAACTTCGACGCGTCCGTGTAGCCGGGGGTGACCAGGATCCCCCCGAAGTGGTGCACGCTGTTGTAGAGAGCCAGCAGGGTGGACTCCTGCCCACCGTGCTTGGTGGAGGTCGAGGTGAACCCGCTGTAGACCTTGTCCGCGAGTAGTCCCTGCTGCCACTGCGGCCCCAACGAGTCGATGAACTGCTTGAGCTGCGCCGCGACGTTTCCGTACCTGGTCGGGGTGCCGAAGACGACCGCGTCCGCCCACACCAGGTCCTCCGGGGTCGCCTCGGCGATCTGTCGGGTGGCTTCGAGGTTGGCCCTCCAGGCCGGGTTCGCGTCGATCGCGGCGTCGGGAGCGAGTTCGGCGACCCGGCGCAGCCGGACCTCGGCGCCGGCCGCCTCCGCCTCGGAGGTCAACGTGTTGGCGATCTCGGCGACGACCCCCGTCGCCGAGTAGTAGACGACCGCGAGCCTGACCGGTGCACTCATCCTGTTCACTCCTGGATTCGGGTTCCTGCTGCTTCCGGGACGAGACTACCAGAAAATATCTAGCTAGCAAGAAGTTTCTTAGGAAGAGTTAATGCGCTGGTAGTTAGACTCCGAGCAGGGAAGCAGACACGAGGCAGAAAGGCGGTCAGGTGGGAACCGAGGACATCGCCACCACACCCCCCCAACAGACCGACGAGGAGGCCGACGACGACGAGATCGTCACCTGGTGGGGGCTTGTGATCGAGGGCTATCACACCACCCAGGAAAGGCTCATGGCTGAGATCACCGAGCGGTTCGACCTCACACCGGGAGCCTTCGACATCCTCGTGAGACTGGTGCGTTCGCCGGACTACCGCATGCCCATGACCAAGCTGGCCAAGGAGGCGGCACTGAGCAGCGGGGGGTTCACCAAGGTCGCCGACCGACTCGTCGCGGCCGAACTCATCCGGCGGGAACCGTGTGAGACCGACCGACGGGTCACCTACGTCGTGCTGACCGACCACGGCCGCAGAACCGCAGAGGAGGCCAAACACGCCTGTGCCGAGATCCTGCGTCGCACCGTGCTGGCCCCCCTGGGGCCGGAGAACTCGGAACGACTCGCGGAGGCGATGCGCACCCTGCGGACGGCGAACGCCGAATAACGCCCCTTTCGGTCAGAGGCGACCGGGCGGCCACACACGAGACCGGCCCGACGAGGCGGAACATCGCGTCGCCGGGCCGGGTGGCACCGGAAGAGCCCCGGACGGGGAACGCGGGGCACCCTCCCGTCGGGGCTGTGGGAACTTCCTACCGGGCCCTCTCACACAGCGATTCCGGATCCGCGGAGGCCGCCTCTAACCTGGCCAGCCGTCGCTGGTACACCTCCGTGCGCACGGCCCAGACCAGACCGGCCATCCAGACCAAGCCGACCACCACGCTGACGAAGGCCGTCGCCCCCGTGGGAACCCCGACCACACCGAGCAGCACACGGGCGTTGGTGAACACGATCAGACCACCGGCTCCCACCCCCAGGACGCGGACCGGCAGTACCCGCACCAGCCACGCCGCCAGCGGAGCGGCCAGCACACCACCGACCAGCAAGCCGAGAATGACGGGCCACTTCCACGCCTGCCCACCGTTGTGCGCCAGGAAACCCGAGGTGGCACCGAGCGAGACGATCAGTTCGCTCGTGTTGACCGTGCCCACCGTGCGGCGCGGCAGAACCCGGCCCGTGCTCAACAACGTGGAGGTGGTCACCGGCCCCCAGCCGCCGCCCCCCACGGCGTCCACGAAACCCCCCACTCCCCCGAGCGGCACCAGCCAACGTCGCCCGGCGGGGGTGAGCCCGCCCCCGTGGACCGGACGCGACCACGCCGAGAACCGCACCACCACGTAGCTGCCCAGCACGAGCAGCAGCACGGCCATCCAGACCCGTGCGGAGCCGGTGGCCACTGAGGAGAGCGCCGTGGCCCCCAGGAACCCGCCGAGACCTCCGGGGATGGCCAGCCAACCGACCATCCGCCAGTCCACGTTCCGCATCCTCCAGTGGGAGGCCCCGGAGGCGACGGCGGTACCGATCTTGGCCAGGTGTACCGAGGCCGAAGCCATCACGGGCACGGTTCCCACGGCCAACAGGCCTGTGGTGGCCGTAACGCCGAATCCCATGCCCAGCGATCCGTCGACCAGTTGGGCGAGAAATCCGGCCACTGCCACGAGTAACAGAGTGGGCACCAATGCCTCCAGACCGTTCCCGCTCGCACTCCGCGAGCCCGAGCGGCTTTTACAACTAAGTTGATAAAAACGGTACACTTTCTGCCGAACCGGTCAAGGCGCTCCCACCACTCGGGAGAGCCTCGACCGCGGTTGTTCACCGCGACTCCCAGACCCCGCTCTCACTGGTCCGGGCCGCCACGTCCGGGGGAAGCTGTCCGGAGACGAGCTGGGCTATGGTGACATTCTCGAGCACTTCGCGCAGACTGCTGCGCACGGCGATCCACACCCACTGCAGGATGGCCACCGAGGGCTCGTAGCACACGTCCTCGGCGCGTGTGCCGTGCACACTGACGAGAGGTCCGTCGGTGGCCCTGATCACGTCGGCGATGGAGATGCTCGCGGGGTCCCGGTCCAGGACCCATCCACCGGCCTGGCCCCGTCGACTCGCCACGAATCCGGCCCGGCGCAGATCGCTGAGCACCGCCTGCAGAAAGTTACGGGGGATTCCCTGGGCGAGCGCCACGTCCTCGGCGCTGACCGGCCCGGTCTGCGCGCGGGCTATCTGGATCAGCGCGCGCAACGCGTAGTCCACCTTGGCCGAAATTCGCATGACCCGATTGTTCATCACCGCCGAGCCCTCGCGCCGCCAGCCCGTGAGCACCCCGCGGGAACGACTCGGGGCCACCCGCCCAGTGGACGGGTGGCCCCGAGGTGTCCTCCCCGGCGGGGATGGCCCCTTTCCGGCGGGAGATGCGGATCAGCCGGTCACCAGGTTCACCCCGTAGGCGTTCAGCGCCTCGTTCACCGGCTGGAAGTAGGTGGTTCCACCGTAGGTGCAGTTTCCGGACCCACCGGAGGTCATTCCCTGGGCCTGGTTCCCGGAGATGAACGAACCACCGGAGTCCCCCGGCTCGGCACACACGTCAGTGCGGGTCAGACCCCGGACGGTGCCGCTGGGGTAGCGCACGGTCTGGTTCTTGGCCTCGATGGTGCCGCAGTGCCAACCGGTGGTCTGCCCGGAACGGCACACCGAGGAGCCGACGGGAGCGGAGCGGGAACCGCGCACCGTGCGCACGGAGCCGTCGTAGGTGTCCACCCACGGCCGCAACGTGTCGTCCGAGCCCGTCCGCACGTAGGCGTAGTCGTTGCCGGGGAACGAGGAACCGGCGAAGGTTCCGCTCGGACTGCTGGTTCGGTCTCCCGGATCACCGCAGTGCCCGGCGGTGACGAAACCACCGGAAACCGCGAAACCGACCGAGCAGACGGTGGAACCGTTGATGGTGTAACGCTGCCCGCCGATCACGTCCGCGTAGGTACGGGGCCGTTCACCGGACTCGACCACCCGCACCCTGTCCGGTGAGACTCCCGTCGAACGTACGAACCGTTCGGCCCGCTCGGCCGTGCCGTGCTCCGTGGTCACCACCACGGAGTTGCTCGCGGAGTCCACGTACCACCCCGTCACCGAGCGCGGGGCACGCTGCGCGTGCCCGTCCAGCACCTTGCCGGCCCGGCGCAGCTCGGCACGGCTGTCGTCGACCAGTTCCGGTACCGCTCCGTGGGCGCGGACCTCGTCGAAACGGTCGGGATCTGTCACCGAGACGACGAGAGCCCCGCTCGCGGCGTCGTAGCGGAAACCGCCGAACCCGGAGCCCAACACGTCCTTGAGACGGTCGGCGGCCTGCCGGGCCGCGGCCTCGTCGGCGAGTCGTTGGCGTGCTTCGTCCCGGGTGAGTCCCAGGTCACGCTGCATGGCCTGCATCATGGTGGTCGCCCGTTCCGGGCCTTCACCCCGGGAATCGGCCACGGAGTTCGCCGTGGCCGGTGCCGTCATGGCGGTCAGGGTTCCGACCGCCAGTAACGCGGTCGCGGCCATCCGACCGGCTAATTTTCGTCGCATCCGTGTTCTCCTTAGCCACGAAACGGATCTGATTCGGTGGCCGAAGAGTTTCCGGAGAAAAGAGAACGACGACAATACTGCTTTTGCAGCAACGTTCGCAAAAGGAGTAGCACCGAGCGATCACCGTCCGTGCAGAAGCACGGACGAGAAGCGATGATCCGGATCGGAACAGAGGAAGCAGTCGACCGCTTTGCGTTGACAGGATCACCACGACTGATAGAGTTTTTTGCTTTCTCTTGGAAGAGAGAAGGAAAATGCCAGGTGAGAGGAGGTTACGTTCCCTCCCTCCCCCATCCGGACCGACCTCGACCCGGCGATGACGCAGAGTGTTCACAGCGAAGAGCGAAACGGGACACATGGAAAGCGAAACGCGAAAAACGGGAACGAAAAAGTATGTTCCAACCGGGAACCATCGCTTCCGCCTCCCCCTTTTCCCTTCCACTTGTCCGGACGGAACAGCGCTCTTACGGGTTGTCCACTACCAGAAAATCTTCTTCGATCTTTAACGCCGACGAAGCAATTCGATCTTTTCGAACCACGAAAAGTGGGGCCCCGTAGGGCCCCACTGACGTTCCGTGAACGAGGAGTCAGGAAAGCGGACGATCCGTCGGAGCGATCGGGGCCGGAAGGGTGTCCCGTCCCATCAGATAACGATCCACTCCCGCGGCCGCCGACCTTCCCTCGGAAATGGCCCAGACGATCAGGGACTGGCCACGTCCCATGTCACCGGCGCTGAACACACCGTCCACGCTGGTCATGAAGGAGGAGTCCCGTGCGACGTTGCCCCGGGCGTCGAGTTCGACCCCCAGCTCCTCGACCATTCCGGTCCGCTCGGGTCCCACGAACCCCATGGCCAGCAGCGCCAACTGGCACGGCAGTTCACGCTCGGTGCCCTCCACCGGGACGAACCCGCCGTTCTCCCGGCGGACCTCGACCAGACGCAGCGCGCGTACCCGTCCCCGCTCGTCGCCGAGGAACTCCTGCGTGTTCACCGAGAACAACCGCTGACCACCCTCCTCGTGGGCGGAGGAGACCCGGTAGAGCATCGGGTAGGTGGGCCAGGGCTGGTTGTCCGGCCTGCTGCTCGGCGGGGTCGGCATGATCTCCAGCTGGGTCACCGAGGCGGCTCCCTGGCGGTGGGCCGTACCGAGGCAGTCCGCACCGGTGTCCCCACCGCCGATGATGACCACGTGCTTACCGGCCGCGTCGATGGGGGCGCTCTCCAGATCACCCTCCCGCACCCGGTTGGCCTGCGGAAGGTACTCCATCGCCTGGTGCACCCCGTCGAGCTCCCTGCCCGGAACGGGCAGGTCTCTGGAGACCGTCGAGCCGCCCGCCAGCACCACGGCGTCGTGCTCGTCGCGCAACTGCTCGACGGTGAGGTCCACACCCACGTTCACACCGGTGCGGAACTCGGTCCCCTCGGCACGCATCTGTTCCAGCCTGCGGTTCAGCCGGAACTTCTCCATCTTGAACTCGGGAATACCGTAGCGCAGCAGGCCACCGATCCGGTCGGCCCGCTCGTAGACCACCACACGGTGCCCGGCGCGTGTGAGCTGCTGGGCGGCGGCGAGCCCCGCCGGTCCCGAGCCGACCACGGCCACGGTACGGCCGGTCGAGGAGGTGGGGGGCTGCGGAGGTACCCACCCCTCCTCCCAGGCACGATCGATGATCTCGATCTCCACCTGCTTGATGCTCACCGCGTCCGAGTTGATCCCCAGCACACAGGCAGCCTCGCAGGGAGCGGGGCACAGCGTGCCGGTGAACTCCGGAAAGTTGTTGGTGGCGTGCAACCGCTCCAGAGCGGCGTGCCAGTCCTCCCTCCAGACCAGGTCGTTCCACTCCGGAATGAGGTTGCCCAGCGGACACCCCTGGTGGCAGAAGGGAATCCCGCAGTCCATGCACCGCCCGGCCTGCTGCTGGAGGTGCTGGTGGGAGAACTCCTCGTAGACCTCCCGCCAGTCCTTGAGCCGAATGTCCACCGGCCGGCGCCGCGGCGTCTCGCGCGGCGTGGTCAGAAAGCCCTTCGGGTCAGCCATGAGCGGCCTCCATGATCGCCTCGTTGACGTCGCGGCCCTCGCGCTCGGCGTCGGCCTTGGCACTGAGCACGCGCTTGAAATCCTTCGGCATGACTTTGACGAAACGCCGCACGGCGCTCTCCCAGTCATCCAGCAACCGGCGTGCCACGGTGGAACCGGTCTCGTGGTGATGCCTCTCGAGCAACTCGGCGAGTTCCCGACGGTCCTGTTCACCGAGCGGATCCAGATCCACCATGTCCGGATTGACCCGTTCGGACCTCAGGTCGAGCACGTAGGCGATTCCTCCGGACATCCCGGCGGCGAAGTTGCGTCCCGTGGTCCCGAGCACGACCACCCGACCTCCGGTCATGTACTCGCAGCCGTGGTCACCCACTCCTTCCACGACCGCCGAGGCACCGGAGTTGCGCACGGCGAAACGCTCGCCGACGACACCACGGACGAACATCTCGCCCTGGGTCGCCCCGTAGAGCAGTACGTTCCCCGCGATCACGTTCTCCTCGGCGGAGAAGGCCGCCTCCTCCGGGGGACGCAGCACGATCCGCCCGCCGGACAGCCCCTTGCCGACGTAGTCGTTGGCGTCACCGGTCAACCGCAGGGTGATCCCGCGCGGCACGAAGGCACCGAACGACTGCCCCGCCGAGCCGGTGAAGGTGACGTCGATGGTGTCGTCGGCCAGCCCGGCACCACCCCACCTGCGGGTGAGTTCGTACCCGAGCATGGTGCCGACCGACCGGTTGACGTTGCGTACCGGCAACTCCAGGGTCAGCGGTGTTCCTTCCGTCAGCGCCCCCTCGCTGAGCTGGATCAGGGTGTTGTCCAGCGCCTTCTCCAGCCCGTGCTCCTGGCTGGAGGTACAGTGCCTGGCCTCTCCCGCGGCGACCTCGGGCACGTGCAGGATCGGGGACAGATCGATGCCCTCGGTCTTCCAGTGTCGACAGGCGGGGTCGGTGTCCAGTACCTCGGTGTGGCCGACCGCCTCCTCGACGGAGCGGAAGCCCAGCGCGGCCAGGTGCTCCCGGACCTCCTGGGCGACGAACTCGAAGAACCGGACGATGTACTCGGCACGCCCGTCGAACTTCGCCCGCAGCTCGGGGTTCTGCGTGGCGACCCCCACCGGGCAGGTGTCCAGGTGGCACACCCGCATCATGACGCATCCGGAGACCACCAGCGGAGCGGTCGCGAACCCGAACTCCTCGGCTCCCAACAGGGCGGCGATGACCACGTCACGCCCGGTCTTGAGCTGACCGTCGGTCTGCACCACGATCCGGTCCCTGAGTCCGTTGGCCAGCAGTGTCTGCTGGGTCTCGGCCAAGCCGAGCTCCCAGGGGGCCCCGGCGTGTTTGATCGAGGACAGCGGCGAGGCTCCGGTACCACCGTCGTGCCCGGAAACGAGCACCACGTCGGCGTGCGCCTTGCTCACTCCGGCCGCGACCGTGCCCACCCCGACCTCGGAGACCAGCTTGACGTGCACCCGGGCCCGCGGGTTGGCGTTCTTGAGGTCGTAGATCAGCTGGGCGATGTCCTCGATGGAGTAGATGTCGTGGTGCGGCGGGGGCGAGATCAGCCCGACTCCGGGGGTGGAGTGGCGCGTGTCGGCGATCCACGGGTAGACCTTGTGGCCGGGCAGCTGACCGCCCTCACCCGGCTTGGCTCCCTGGGCGATCTTGATCTGGATGTCGTCGGCGTTGACCAGGTACTCGCTGGTCACACCGAAACGCCCACTGGCGGCCTGCTTGATGGCCGAACGGCGCCAGTCGCCGTTGGGGTCCACCGTGAACCTGTCGGCGTCCTCTCCGCCCTCACCGGTGTTCGACTTGCCTCCGAGACGGTTCATCGCGATCGCGAGCACCTCGTGCATCTCCTTGGAGATGGAACCGTAGGAGATGCCGCCGGTGGCGAACCGTTTCACGATCTCCGAGACGGGCTCGACCTCGTCGATGTCCACCGGTTCGCGTACGCCCTCTTTGAACCGCAGCAGCCCACGCAGCGTCATCAGCCGCTCGGACTGCTCGTCGACGTGGTTGGTGTACTCCTTGAAGACGTCGTACTGCCCGCTGCGCGTGGAGTGCTGCAGCTTGAACACCGTGTGCGGGTTGAACAGGTGGGGATCGCCCTCGCGTCGCCACTGGTACTCCCCGCCCACGTCCAGTTCCCTGTGGTGGGCCTTGAGCCCGTGTTCGGGGAAGGTCCTGCGGTGCCGCTGGGCGATCTCGTCGGCGAGGGTGTCGAAGTCGAGCCCACCCAACCGGGAGGTGGTGCCCGCGAAGCACCGCTCGACGATCTCCTCGCCGAGGCCGATCGCCTCGAAGATCTGTGCCCCGGTGTAGGAGGACACGGTGGAGACACCGATCTTCGACATGGTCTTGCGCAGCCCCTTGCCGAGCGCCTTGATCAGGTTCTCGGTGGCCTTCTTTCCATCCACCTCGGACAGTTCGCCGCGTCCGGCCAGATCCTCCACGCTGGCCATGGCCAGGTACGGGTTGACCGCCGCTGCTCCGTACCCGATCAGCAGGGCCACGTGGTGCACCTCGCGCACGTCACCCGCCTCGACGACGAGCCCCACCTGGGTCCGGGTCTTCTCCCGGATGAGGTGGTGATGCACCGCCCCCGTCAACAGCAATGAGGGAATCGCCGCGTACTCGGCGTCGGCCCCGCGGTCGGAGAGCACGATGATCCGCGCCCCCGAGGCCACGGCCTCGGAGACCTCGCGGCAGATCTCGTCGAGCCGTTCCCGCAGCGCCTGGCCGCCCCCCGCGGCGCGGTAGACCATGTGCACGGTCACCGACTGCAGGTCGGGACGGTCCCCGTCGTCGTTGATGTGGACGAGCTTGGCCAGTTCGTCGTTGTCCAGTACCGGGAAGGGCAGCACGAGCTGGTGACAGGCGGCGGGGTCGGTCTCCAGCAGGTTGTGCTCGGGACCGACGTGGGTGCTCAGCGAGGTCACCAGCTCCTCGCGGATGGCGTCCAGCGCCGGATTCGTCACCTGGGCGAACAGCTGCGTGAAGTAGTCGAACAACTGGCGCGGACGCTCGGACAACGGCGCGAGCGGAACGTCGTTACCCATGGAGCCGACCGGCTCGGCACCGCCGACGGCCATCGGCTTGAGCAGCTTGTCGACTTCCTCCTGGGTGTAGCCGAACAGCTGCTGGCGCTGCACCAGCGAGGAGTGCGTGGGCACCTCCCGGGAACGCCGCGGCAGGTCCTCGAGGTACACCATTCCTTCGTCGAGCCACTGGCGGTAGGGGTACTGGGAGGCCAGCTCGCTCTTCACCTCGTCGTCGGGAACCACCCGTGCCTGCTCGGTGTCGACGAGGAACATCCTGCCCGGCTGCAACCTTCCCTTGCGGGCGATCCGTTCCGGTGCGATGTCCAGTACACCGGTTTCACTGGCCAGCACGACCATGTTGTCGTGCGTGATCCAGTAGCGTCCCGGACGCAGCCCGTTGCGGTCGAGTACCGCACCGACCCGTGCGCCGTCGGTGAAGGTGACCAGCGCCGGCCCGTCCCACGGCTCCATGAGGTTGTTGTGGAACTCGTAGAAGGCACGGCGTTGCGGATCCATCTCCGCGTGGTTCTCCCACGCCTCCGGGATCATCATGAGCACCGCGTGCGGCAGGGAGCGTCCACCGAGGTGCAGCAGTTCGAGCACCTCGTCGAAGGTGGCCGAATCACTGGCGTCCGGGGTGGCTATCGGATAGAGCCTGGACAGATCCCCCGGGATCAGGTCGGTGTCGAGCATGCTCTCGCGGGTCCGCATCCAGTTCCGGTTCCCGCGCATGGTGTTGATCTCACCGTTGTGCGCGATGTACCGGTACGGATGTGCCAGCGGCCACGAGGGGAAGGTGTTGGTGGAGAACCGCGAGTGCACCAGTCCGATCGCGCTGGTGAACCGCTCGTCGGTCAGATCCATGAAGAAGGCGTCGAGCTGCGCCTCGGTCAGCATCCCCTTGTAGACGAGAGTGCGCGCCGACAGGCTGGGGAAATAGACGTCGACACTGTGCTCGGCCCGCTTGCGCAGGCAGAAGGCGCGGCGTTCCAGCCGCATCACGGGGTCCTGCCCGTCGGTGCCGGCGCTCGACCGCTCGGCGACGAACAGTTGGCGAAAGCGCGGCATCACACTCCGCGCCAGCGAGCCCGCGCAGCTCGGCTCGACCGGCAGTTCCCTCCACCCGAGAACACGCAGCCCCTCCTCCGTGGCGAGACGCTCGATCTCGGCCACGGCGCGTTCGCACTCGACCTCGTCGTCGGGAAGAAAAGCGTTGCCGACCGCGTAGGAACCGGCGGCGGGCAGCTCGAAGGGGACCACCTCACGCAGGAAGGCGTCCGGAACCTGCGTCAGGATTCCCACACCGTCACCGGTGTCCGGATCCGCGCCTTTGGCGCCCCGGTGTTCCAGGTTACGCAGGGCCTGCAGCGCGTTACGTACGATGGCGTGGTCCTTGCGGCCGCTCATGTCGGCGACGAGCGCCACACCGCACGCATCGTGATCGTTGGCAGGGTCGTAGAGCCCCGCACCGTCGGCGCCCCGTTGCGCACGACCTCTCGCATTCTGGGAAACCGGCATTCGGATCCTCCCGTCCTCAGGCAACGATCCCAACCGCGTGGACACGACAGAGTGAGACCGTAGAAACCTCTCCGGAGCTGACAAGAAGGATGCGCCGTTGCACTCTTGGTCAGTTCGCGAAACTATACAGATCGCCGCCGCGCTCGACTACGTGTAAGTAACACGCGTTACACTCGCGCGTCGTTTTCCCACGAAGTGGGAACTCGTGGCGGTGTACGGCAGTCCGGGCCCGACCGGTCGGACGCCACCGGTCCGAGAGCTCGTTCGTCGAGTGCGTGTTCGGCGAGGAGGTTGTTTTCCCTTCGGAAGGTAGCAGCGATCCTCCTGGGGAACAAAGATTTCATTCAATACTGAAACAACAGTGACTATAGACACGTTGTTCCGCTCCCCATCACACCACGAAGCCCGAAGAACGAGAGAGAAGCGGCTCCCTCACCAAAAAGAAGAACGAAAACATTCTTCCGGCGAATTCGCCAAACGGAAAGAATTCCTCTAAAAGTCCCAGCCGCTCACCGGGATTCCACGGGTTGGCCCGGAACACGCCCCCTGCCACCACACCGGAGACGGCACGAGGGCGTTCCCCTACGCCCCGGCGAAACCGGACGCCGGGGTCACGGACGAGAGAGTCTCATTCCGCGTTGTGCAGCCGCTCGATCCGCTCGGCCAACCCCAGGTCGTTCTCGGTCACCCCACCGGCGGAGTGTGTGGTGACGCGTACGGTCAGCCGGTTGTAGTCGTGCACGGACAGATCGGGATGATGGTTGGCCTCGTTGGCCAGGTGCGCGATCGCGTTGGCCATGCTCATCGCCGTGAGGAAACCCTTGAGCTGCCAGGTCCTGTGCACCGCCCCGTCACGGTACTCCCAACCCGACGCCAGCCTGCTCACGATGGTCTCGCGATCCAACAACTCGGGCACTGCGTCCACCTCGCCTTCACGTACACGTACCGCGTGCCACCACCCCGTGACGGGTCGTCTCACTCGGAGCCCTCCCGTTCGGGGCGTTGGGGAAGAGAGTTCTCGACCTCCGCACCGTCCTGGTAGACCCCGGCGGGAAGCGCCCGCAGTGCGCGCAGCGTCCGCGGATCCGCCTGTCGCTGCTCCGCGTAACGGAGCAGCTGTTCCCGGTCCGCCGGAAACTCCAGTCCCTGTAGGGCCTTGCTCACCCGTCGTTCGTCCGCGTCGGTCATGATCCTCTCCTCACGGGCACGGTACGCGTTCCTTCGGTGCTCGGAGACCACCGGGCGATCATCGACTCACCCTCTCCCCGGGGAATACCGTCCGTCCGAGGCGGGTAAACCTCGCCTGGTGGATCTTCGCCCGCCCGCCGCAGCTAGCCTGAGGCCATGGCGGAACACCTACAGGTCGTCACGACCACCGACTCGGCAGACACCGCCGCGGAGCTGGCGCGCGGGGTGGTCCACGGCCACCACGGAGCGTGTGTGCAGGTCGCGGAGGTGCGCAGTTTCTTCCGTTGGGAAGGGGGGGTCCAGGACGAGCGGGAGTGGCAACTGCAGATCAAGACTTCGCGGAGTCGCCTCGACGGACTCATCGAGCATCTCCGCAAGCACCACAACTACGAGGTCCCGGAAATCATCGCCACACCGATCGTCTCCGGCGATCCGGAGTACCTGTCCTGGATCGACGAGGAAACCAGCCAGTAGGAGCTCGCCGCGGCGTTCGCCCCCGTCGGACGCCGCGGCGACGGAGACGACCACCAGCCCGAACACGGACGTCGCGAGCGCGACACCCAAGGATCCAGCCGGATGAAACAGCCGACCATCACCCGCACCGACATCTACACCGCGACCGTCGGGCCGGCACTGGGAACACTCCTGGCGACGCTCACCCTGCACTGGGAGTGGATCCCGGCCGGCGTGTTCGTCGCGCTGGCGGGACTGGTGCTGATCCGCCTGCACCGCGCCGCCGCGGACTGGGGGAACCGCGCGGGTGTGCTGGCCCTGCTGGCGGGGCTGTTGCTGTGGCTGTGGCTGGACGACGGCAGGTGGGCGGTGCTGGGGGCCTTCCCGCTCGTGTTCGTGTTCATCCACAGACTCGCGGCCGCCGTGGAACGGCGTCGTTGACCGTTCACAACCCCGGGGATCCTGACCACCGAGTGTGCCCACCCGCCTCCGGCACGAAACCCGGATGCTGATCCTCTTCCGCTCACCGAAAGACTCCGGTTCCACGCCGCGACGAAACGTGTCCCGCTCTGTCCGTCCGCTCGGCCACGTGTCAACATTCGGCGATCCGACAATGGTGACGTAGGCGGTCAGCGTTCGCGAAACGTGATGAACCGCCCACCGGGCGAAAGCAGAAAGGACTGTTTCGTGCACATACTGTGGGGCATCGGCGGCATGATCGTGCTGCTGCTGATCGCGGTCGCCCTGTCCACGAGTCCCCGTTCCATCCGACCGCGCACGGTGCTCGGAGCCCTGGCGATCCAAGTTATTTTCGCTTTTTTGGTGCTGCGGTGGGAGCCGGGAACACGGGTTCTGGGTGTGGTGGCCGACGGCGTCGGCAGAGTGATCGACTCGGCCAACGAGGGCATCGAGTTCATGGTCGGCCCGCTGCTCGGGCAGCTCGAGGGCAACGCCACCGTGTTCGCCTTCCAGGTACTGCCCATCATCGTGTTCATCGCCTCGCTGACCGCGGTGCTCTACCACTGGAACATCCTGCAGTGGGTGGTGCGCCTCATCGGAGGAGGTCTGCAGAAAGTACTCGGCACCACCAGGGCCGAGTCCCTGAACGCCACCGCGAACATCTTCGTGGGACAGACGGAGGCCCCCCTGGTCGTACGGCCCTATCTGGCGCGGATGACCCGATCCGAGTTCTTCGCCGTCATGGCCGGAGGACTGTCCACGGTGGCGGGAACGGTACTCGTGGGGTACTCCCTGCTGGGAGCCAACCTGGAGTACCTGATCGCCGCGAGCTTCATGGCCGCCCCGGCCGGGCTGCTGATGGCCAAGATCATCGTTCCCGAAACGGAGAAGTCCACCAGTGACCGGGCCGTGCTCGCCAGCACGGGCGGCTCGGCCACGAGCTCCGCGGAAACCCCCGAGGAGGGGTCCGCCGACACCGACGCCCCCGACGAGGAGGAGGCCCCGGCCACGCCGGAGAGCTCCGAGAAACCACGCAACGTGATCGACGCCGCCGCCGTCGGTGCCTCCGACGGGATGCGACTCGCGCTCAACGTGGGGGCGATGCTGTTCGCCTTCATCTCGCTGATCGCGCTGCTCAACCTGATCCTCGGTGGAGTCGGCGGCCTGTTCGGACTGGAGGACCTCACCTTCCAACGCGTGCTCGGCTACGTCTTCTCACCGGTGATGGTCGCCATCGGCGTACCGCTCAACGAGGCCGTGGAGGCGGGGAGTTTCCTGGGGCAGAAACTGGCCCTCAACGAGTTCGTCGCCTTCGCCGACTTCGGCCCCGCCGCCGAGGGGCTCTCCGACCGCACCACCGTCATCGTCACCTTCGCACTGACCGGATTCGCCAACTTCGGCTCGCTGGGCATCCTCCTCGGAGGACTCGGAGGAATGGTCCCCTCCCGGAGACCCCTGATCGCCCAGTTCGCCATCCGGGCCGTGCTGGCCGGCACGCTGGCGAACCTGATGAGTGCGGCGATCGCCGGCATCCTCGTGCCCTGAGGAGTCGTGTCCCCCGTCCCGACGGCCAGGGGCGGGGGACGCACCGGCCCACCCTCCACACGGCCGGACGAGGGTTTGACAGGCTACTGCCATGACCGCAGCCGATACGTTTCCTCGTCACAGCGCCCGAACCCAGGGATTCACCCTGGGGGCGCCACGCGATTTCACTGTGTCACCGGACGGGCGGCGGGTGCTGTTCCTGCGGTCCTCGAGCGGCACGGACCGCAACAACGCCCTGTGGATGTTCACCCCGGAGGACGGACGGGAACGCCGTGTGGCCGACCCGGCCGAACTGGACGACACCGACGACGCCTCCCCCGCGGAGAGGGCCCGGAGGGAGCGCGTCCGTGAACGTGCTTCGGGAATCACGAGCTATGCGACCGACTCCCCGGTGTCCACGGTCGCTTTCGCGCTTTCCGGGGCGCTGTTCGTCGTCGACCTCGACACCGGGGACGTCACCCGGCTGCCCGCTCAGCATCCGGTGGCCGATCCCCGACCCAGCCCGGACGGGACACGAATCGCCTACACCTCCGGGGGCGCCCTACGGGTGATCGGCTCCGACGGCAGCGGGGACCGGGCGTTGGCCGAGCCCGAACACGACCAACAGAGCTGGGGCACCGCGGAGTTCATCGCCGCCGAGGAGATGAACCGCCGACGCGGTTACTGGTGGTCGCCGGACGGATCGGCGGTGCTGGCCACCCGGGTCGACGAGTCCGCCGTGGCCCGCTGGAACCTCACCGATCCCACCGACCCCACCCTTCCCCCGCGCACCACCGCCTATCCCGCCGCGGGCAAGGCCAACGCCGAGGTCCGACTGGAACTGATCGACCTCGACGGGTCCCGGCGTCTTCCGGTGCGCTGGGACCACGAGAACCATCCGTACCTGGTCACCGTGCACTGGTCCGCGTACGGACCGCCGCTGCTGGCCGTGCAGACCCGCAACCAGCGCAGTCAACCGGTGCTCGCCCTCGACACGGAGACCGGCGAGACCCGCGAAGTGCACCGGGAAACCGACGAGCACTGGGTGGAGATCAAGACCGGCTGGCCCGCCTGGACTCCCGAGGGCTCACTCGTGCGGATCTCACCCGTGGACGGGGCGTACCGCCTGCTGGTCGACGGCGAGGACCGCACCGGTGACGAACTGCAGGTCCGTGCGGTGCTGGACATCGGTGAGGACGACATCATGATCGCCGCCTCCGACGGGGACCCGACGCAGATACACGTCTGTCTGGTCGACGCTTCGGGGGTGCACAGGCTCAGCGACACTCCGGGGGTGCACGGTGCCGCACGCGGCGGCCCCGTCACGGTCCTGGCTTCGGCGGGTCTGCGGGAACTGCGCACCCGTGTACGGGTGCTGCGCGGAGGGGAGACCGTTGCCGAGATCCCCTCCCACGCGGAGGAGAGCACGATCGTCCCCCGAGTCGAACTCCTCCGACTCGGCGCGCGGGAGCTCGCCGGAGCGCTGCTGCTGCCCAGCTGGCACACACCCGAGCACGGCAGCCTCCCCGTACTCCTCGATCCCTACGGCGGACCGCAGGCACAGCGGGTGCTGCACCGCAGACACGGGTACCTGACCTCACAGTGGTTCGCCGAACAGGGATTCGCCGTGCTGGTCGTCGACGGGCGCGGGACCGGCGGGCGCGGCCCGGCGTGGGACCGCGCCATCGCGGGGGACACGGCCGGACCGCCGCTTCAGGACCAGGTGGACGCCCTGCACGCCTGCGCCGCCGAGCACGAGGAACTGGACCTGAAGCGGGTGGCCATCCGCGGGTGGTCGTTCGGGGGCTACCTGGCGGCCCTGGCGGTGCTGCGTCGTCCCGACGTGTTCCACACCGCGATCGCGGGGGCCCCGGTCAGCGACTGGCTGCTGTACGACACGCACTACACCGAACGCTACCTGGGTGATCCGAACGAACACCCCGAGGTCTACACCGCGAACTCGTTGCCCCACCTGGCCGGAGAGCTGGGAGGAGAGCTGCTGCTGATCCACGGGACGGTGGACGACAACGTGGTGTTCGCGCACTCCCTGCTGCTTTCCGAGGCCCTGACCAACGCGGGCAAGGCCCACACCCTGCTCCCGCTGCCCGGGGTCAGCCACATGCCCACCTCGGAGAGCAAGACCGAGAACCTGCTGCTGTTGCAGCTGGACTTCCTGCGCAGAACACTGCCCTCCCCCGACGCCTGAGCGGGCCCGCCCCGTGGTGCCCACCCGTCCACCGGGAGGGTGCCACGGGGCCGTCGACCGGGAAGCCTCCTCCACGGTGCTCACGGAGCGACAGCTCAGAGGATCTCCAACGGCCGGGGCCGCCGTGGCGGGGGAAAGTGCTCGTCCAACTCACGCAGCTCCTCGGCCTCCAGCGTGATCCCCAATGCCGCACGGTTTCGCTCGACATGCTCCACGGTGGCCGCTTTGGGGATCGCACACACCCCCTCGGTGTTCAGCACCCACGCCAGGGCGATCTGGGCGGGCGTCACCCCACGCCGTTCGGCCAGGCTCCGCAGCACCGGCTCCCCCCGCAGACGGCCCTGCTCGATCGGAGAGTAGGCCATCACCGGCAGGTCCCGCCGCCGACACCACGGCAGCAGGTCGAACTCGGGACCGCGTCGGGTCAGGTTGTAGAGCACCTGGTCGGTCTGCACCCGTGCTCCCGCGGAGGTCCCGAACAGCTCGGTCATGTCGGCGGGATCGAAGTTGCTCACCCCGAAACAACGGATCTTCCCGCTGCGCTGGAGGTCCTCGAAGGCCTCCATCGTCTCCTCCAGGGGAACGGATCCCCGCCAGTGCAGCAGATACAGGTCCAGTCGGTCGGTTCCGAGCCGCCGCAGACTGCGTTCGCAGGCGGCGACCGTACCGGCACGGTCCGCGTGGTGCGGAAGGACCTTGGACACCACGAACGCCTCGTCACGGCGGCCGGACAGGGCCGTGCCGACCACCTTCTCCGCCCCACCGGAGCCGTACATCTCCGCGGTGTCCACCAGACCGATCCCGAGATCCAGTCCGTGTCGCAGAGCTCTCACTTCCGCGTCGTGGTCGGAGGTGCGCTCCCCCATCCCCCAGGTTCCCTGGCCGAGGACGGGCAGTTCTCCTCCGTCGGGCAGTCGTAGACCACGCACAGTCATGCACCTTCCGTTGTCACTCGAACGGGCGGTGCCGGGCGTGACCACCCTACCGACGTCACCGAGGAACCCCGTGGAAGGGTTCCCGTGGAGCGCCGGAGCGACAGCCACGAGGACCGAACCACTCCGGTACGCGGAACGACCGCCCGACAGGGCATTCCGAACCCTCTTCGGAGAGCGGGGACACGGTGACTAGCTACGCGCGTTCCGGTTCTCCCTGACCCGAACCACGACCCGAACGGGCGTACCGGCGAAACCGAAGGCCTCCCGGAACCTGCGCTCCAGGAACCTGCGGTATCCGGCCTCCAGGAAACCGGTGCTGAACAGCACGAGTGTCGGCGGTCGGGTCTGCGCCTGCGTGGCGAACATGATCTTCGGCTGTTTACCCCCACGGACCGGAGGTGGCTGGGCGGCCACGACCTCCGAGATCCAGGAGTTGATCCTGCCCGTGGAGATGCGCTGGTCCCACGACTCCAACGCCCGGCGCAGCGCGGGGGCCAGCTTGCCGAGCGCGCGTCCTGTCTCGGCGGAGACGTTGACCCGTTCCGCCCACCGCACCTGGACGAGGTCGCGGTCGATCTCCTTCTCCAGCTTCCTGCGGCGCTCGTCGTCGACGAGGTCCCACTTGTTGTAGGCGATCACCAGAGCGCGTCCGGTCTCGATGACGGTGCCGATGATCCGCAGGTCCTGCTCGGTCAGTGGAACGGAACCGTCGATGAGCACCACGGCCACCTCGGCGGCCTCGATGGCGGAGCGGGTGCGCAGGGACGCGTAGTACTCGGTCCCGTCGGCCGTCTTCACCCGCTTGCGCAGACCCGCCGTGTCCACGAACCGCCAGACCTCGTTGTCCAGCTCCACCAGCGAGTCCACCGGATCCACGGTGGTTCCCGCCGTCTCGTCGACGACGGCGCGCTGCTGCCCCACCAGCCGGTTGAGCATGCTGGACTTGCCCACGTTGGGCTTGCCCACCAGCGCGACCCGCCGTGGCCCCCCGCTCGGGGAGAGCTGCTCCCGCGGTGTCTCCGGCAGTCGCCGCAGCATCTCGTCGAGCAGGTCACCGGAGCCACGTCCGTGCAGGGCACTCACGGGGTAGGGTTCCCCGAGCCCGAGGGACCACAGCTCGGCGACCTGCGCCTCCGCCGCCTGGTTGTCGACCTTGTTGGCCACGACCAGCACCGGACGGTCGGAACGGCGCAGCACCTTGGCCACGGCCTCGTCGGTGACGCTCACCCCCACGTTGGCGTCGACCACGAGCAGGATCGCGTCCGCCGTGGACATGGCCATCTCCGCCTGGGCGGTCACACTCGCGTAAACCCCCTCGGCGTCCGGATCCCAGCCCCCGGTGTCGACGACGGTGAAACCACGTCCGCTCCACACCGCGTCGTAGCTGACCCGGTCCCTCGTGACCCCGGGCGTGTCCTTGACCACCGCCTGACGGCGGCCCAACAGCCTGTTGACCAGGGTCGACTTGCCGACGTTGGGCCTGCCCACCACGGCGACCACCGGCTGTGCGAGCGGCGTGTCCCGCTCGTCCTCCCACTGCTGCTCGCCGAACCGGTCGTAGTCAGCCCAGTCCGACTCGTCGGACCAGGTTCCGTCGAGACCGGCGTCGCCGGCATCGGCAAGCGGTTCCTCACTCACGCCTCATTACCTCTCAGGTCTTCGTCTGGATCGTCGCGCTCGGGTCGGGATCCGTCCAACTCGGCGAGCAGCCCCACCAGCTCGGTACGTATCCGCTCGGTGGCCGCGGTCAACCCGGCCCTTCCCGGCCGCGGCCGCTCCATCGGTTCCCCGACGAGAACGTCCACTCTGGGACGGAAACGCCACCCCGACGGGCCACGAGCGGT
Source organism: Actinopolyspora mortivallis DSM 44261 (assembly GCF_000384035.1). Taxonomy (GTDB): domain Bacteria; phylum Actinomycetota; class Actinomycetes; order Mycobacteriales; family Pseudonocardiaceae; genus Actinopolyspora; species Actinopolyspora mortivallis. The sequence goes on along the minus strand of NZ_KB913024.1, from coordinate 1,726,494 downwards.
TCCCCGGCAGGCCACCGGCACGATTCTGGCCCCGGCGGAACGAGCCAGCCAGGCCGCACCGTGTTGCGCGGCGGCCATCGTCCCCTGCCGAGTGCCCTCCGGGAACACCCCGACCACTCCTCCGGCCCGCAGCACCCCGGATGCGGCCAGAAGGGCACCACGGTCGGCGACACCCCTGCGGATCGGAACCTGTCCCAGCTTACGCAACACCCATCCGAGCGGCCCGCGGAACAGCTCGTGTTTCACCAGAAACGTCGCATCCCGCGGCAACACCGCGAACAGCACCGGACCGTCGAGCAGCGAACTGTGGTTGGCCACCAGCACCACCGGACCGCTCTCCGGTAAACGTTCCCCGTGCCACAGGCGGATCCGCCACCCCGCGCGTAGTCCGAACCGCCCCACCCGACGGGCGAACCCACGCAGCCCCGGAGAACTCCCCACCGGCAGCGTACCCGGTGTGGGCCTCGCGGGTCGCACACCGTCACCGTCCGAGCTCATCGCCGACTTCGCTCCGAGCACGCCAGCAGTCCCCGTTGCGCGACGAGGTCGTGCAGCCGGCGCAGCACCTGCTCCAGGTCCAGGTCGGTGGTGTCCACCAACACCGCGTCCTCCGCCATCCTCAGGGGGGCGATCCCCCTGTTCGAGTCGAGCGAGTCCCTGCGCGTGACGTCGGCCCGCACCCGACGCGGATCGGCCTCCCTGCCCGCCGCGGCGTCCTGGGCCGAACGGCGACAGGCCCTGGCCTCGGAGGAAGCGGTGAGATAGACCTTCAGCCCGGCCTCGGGGGAGACCACCGTGCCCACGTCACGCCCCTCGACGACGATGCCTCCGACGGGAGTGGTGGCCACCGTGATCAGTCGACGTTGCTGCGCCACCAGGATCTCCCGCACCTCGGCAACCGCGGAGACGGCGGAAACGGCCTCGGTCACCGCACCACCCCTGATCTCGGAGCCGACGTCGACCCCGTCGAGGGTCACCCCCGGAGACTCCGGGTCGGTACGCATCTCCACACGACAGCGGCGCGCCACCTCGGCTACCGCCTCCTGGTCGGTGGGTTCCCTCCCGGCACGCAGCACCGCCGAGGTCACGGCACGGTACATGGCCCCGGTGTCCAGGTACGCAGCACCGAGGGAGTCGGCGAGCCGACGGGCCGCGGTGGACTTTCCCGTCCCGGACGGCCCGTCAACCGCCACGATTCCGTTGAGCTCGGGCTGGGACACCTCGCATGACCTCCTCGTGCCGTGGCCGGAACGCATCGCTCGGTCGGACTAACCGACCGGACACTCATTCTGCCCGCCCGGTACCGGACGCTCCCAATCGCGTCCCCACCTGGACCGCGGGAGGGGCGAAAACCCCACCACCGGTTACTCGTGGAGCGGAAAAGCCCTAAGATCGAGGGCGTGGATGTCACCGTGACCCCGCTTCCGGGGCTGGGCACGCAGCAGGAGTTCACCACCGGTTCGGGACGCAGGATCGGGGTGATCACTCACCGGGACGGTCGCATCGAGCTGATCGTGTCGGACGCGCAGGATCCGGACAAGATCTGCGCCGCGACCGAGCTGACCGGTGAGGAGACCAGCACGCTCGCCAACCTGCTCGGCGCACCGCAACTGGTGGGCAAACTCACCGAGCAACAACGTGAGGTGACGGGGGTGACCACCTGGCAGCTCCCGCTCGTACCCGGCTCCCCCTACGACGGCCGCACCCTCGGTGAGACCGAGATGCGCACCAGAACCTCCGTGTCGATCGTCGCCGTCATCAGGGACGGCTCGGTACATCCCTCCCCCCGTCCGGATTTCGTGTTCGCCGGAGAGGACCTCGTGGTCATGGTGGGCACCGCCGAAGGGCTCCGCGCGGCGAGCGAGATCCTGGAAAACGGCTGACCGCGAAACCACTCATCGACGGATCAGGATCCGTCCGGGACGCGCGTGTCCGGCGGGCGAGAGGAACCACGTGCAACACACGGCAACAGCGTTGATCGAACTGGGAGCCGTCTTCTTCGGCCTGGGAGTCCTCGGGCGACTCGCCTGGAGGATCGGACTGTCCCCCATACCGCTCTACCTGCTCGGGGGACTCGCCTTCGGCCAGGGGGGACTGGTTCCGCTGACCGGGATCGAACCGTTCACCGAGCTCGCCTCGGAGATCGGGGTGGTGCTGCTGCTGTTGCTGCTCGGCCTCGAGTACTCGGCGAGTGAACTGGTCACCGGACTGCGCCGCTCGTGGACGGCCGGACTGATCGACGCCGTGCTCAACGCGGCTCCCGGCGCGCTCGTGGCCCTGCTGCTCGGATGGGGACCGACCGCCGCCCTGGTCCTGGCCGGAGTCACCTACATCTCCTCCTCCGGGATCATCGCCAAGGTCCTGGCGGATCTCGGGCGACTCGGCAACAGGGAGACTCCGGTGGTGTTGTCCGTGCTCGTGTTCGAGGACCTGGCCATGGCCGTGTACCTGCCGATCCTGACGGCCCTGCTGGCCGGGGTGGGGATCATGGGAGGACTCGGCACCGTCGGCATCTCCGTGCTGGTGATCAGCCTGGTGCTGGTGCTGGCCCTGCGCTACGGGCGCTACGTCTCGGCGGTGGTGGACAGTCCCGACCCCGAGGTGTTCCTGCTCCGTCTGCTCGGAGCCGCGCTGCTGGTGGCCGGCGTCGCCGCCCGGTTGCAGGTCTCGGCGGCCGTGGGGGCCTTCCTGCTCGGGATCGCCATCTCCGGGTCGACGGCGACCAACGCCAGCAGGATACTGAGTCCCCTGCGGGACCTGTTCGCCGCGGTGTTCTTCGTGGTGTTCGGCCTCAACACCGACCCCTCGGCCATCCCGCCGGTGCTGCCCTTCGCGCTGCTGCTGGTGGTGATGACCACGACGACGAAGTTCCTCACCGGCTGGGTGGCCGCCGCCAGACAGGGGATCCGGCGGATGGGACGTGCCCGGGCGGGGGCAGCGCTGATCGCACGCGGCGAGTTCTCCATCGTCATCGCGGGGCTGGCGGTCGGCTCGGGCGCGGTTCCCGGGCAACTGGCCGCGCTTTCCACCACCTACGTGCTGTTGATGGCGGTCATCGGCCCGGTGGCCGCACGGGTCGTGGAACCCGTCGCCCACCGGGTCGTCAACACCGTGGCCGGGAGCCGGAGCTAGTCCCCGGGCGCCGGGAGGACACCAGCGGGATCCGGGGGTTCACAGTCCCACAGCGCGGTAGAGCGAGCCCAGTTCCTTGTTGTTCAACGGTCGGATCGCCCCGGGGCGTTCGTTGGTCAGCCGCACCTCGCCGATCGCCGTGCGCACGAGCCGCTGCACGGGGTATCCCGTCTCCTTGAAGAGACGTCGCACGATGCGCTTGCGCCCCTCGTGCAGCACCACCTGGACCAGGGTCCGTGTTCCGCTGCTGTTGCGGTCGACGAGGCGGAAGGAGTCGACCTTGGCCGGCCCGTCCTCCAGTTCGACCCCCTCCTGGACCCTGCGTCCCAGGTCCTTGGGAATGGGACCCTGCAACTCGACGAGATAGGTCTTGGGCACCTGGTAGGAGGGGTGCATCAACCGGTTGGCCAGTTCCCCGTCGTTGCTGATCAACAACAGCCCCTCGCTGTTGAAGTCCAGTCTTCCCACGTGGAACAGTCCCGAGTCCCGCTTGGGCAGGTAGTCGCCGATGCAGGGGCGGTCCTGGTCGTCGGACATGGCACACAGGATGCCCGGCGGTTTGTTGAGCAGCAGATAGGTGGCCTTCTGATCGGTCACCACCCTGGTGCCGTCCACGTGGATCACCGATTCGTCGGGGTTCACGCGGGTACCGAGCGTGGTCACGGGCTGACCGTCAACCTCAACGCGCCCCTCGACGATCATCTCCTCGGCCGCTCGCCGGGACGCGACCCCAGCCTGCGACAGCACCTTCTGCAACCTAACCCCTTCCGCTCCGCCACCGGAAGCGCGGGTGTTCGCACCTGTCGAGTCACGTTTTTCAGACATCATCGATCGCATCCACTTCGGGCAACAGGGGGGCCAGCGGCGGCAGCTCCCGCAACGAGGACAGGCCGAGCCGTTCGAGGAACAGCTCGGTCGTGCAGTAAGCGGTACCGCCGGAATCGGGGTCCGTACCGGCCTCGTGGATGAGCCCACGCGCCAACAGAGTACGTACTACCCCGTCCACGTTAACACCACGCACGGCGGCCACCTTCGAGCGCGTCACCGGTTGCCGGTAGGCGATGACCGCGAGTGTCTCCAACGCCGCCCTGGTGAGTTTCGCGCGCTGGCCGTCGAGCAGATAGCGCTCCACCACGGGGGCGTAGACGTCACGGGTGTAGAGGCGCCATCCCTCACCCACCCTACGCAGCTCGACACCGCGTCCCGCTTCCGTGTAGCTCGCGGCGAGCCGTTCCAGCGCCGCCGTCACCCGCTCAACCGGTTGCCGTACGACACCGGCCAGCAACTCCTCCCCCGCGGGCACGTCCACCACGAGCAGCAGCGCCTCCAGCGCCGCCTCCAGGGCCGCGTCCGACTCCAGGTCGGGCCACTGCCCTCCTCGTTCCGAAGGGCCGTTTCCCGGGTGCCGTTCCCTCTCCCCGGCGGCCTCCCCCTCGACAGGGACCTCGCCCGTGTCGCCGTCTTCCTCCTCGCTCACCCGTAATCCTCTTCCTCGACACTGTCGCGTTCCCGGGCAGCGATCTCGCGTGCCTCTTCCACGCTGCCCCCCACCCAGCGCACCACCAGCTCCTCCAACGGAGCGGCCTGTTCGAACGTCACGACGGTCTCGCGGTACAACTCCAGCAACGCCAGGAACCGCGCCACCTTCTCGAGCACGGTGCCGCAGTCCCGCACCAGCTCCGCGAATCCCGCGCTGGTCCTTTCGGCGAGCAACACACGCAGCACCGCCGCGTGCTCCCGCACCGAGACCTGGGGAGCGTGCAGGTGCTCCAGCGAGACCGACGGAGGGGGTTTCGGACGGAACACGGCCGCGGCCACCTCGGCCAGACCGTGCGCATCGACCCCGAGCACCACCTCGGGCATCAGGTCCAGATAGCGCTGCTCCAGCGAAACGGCACGGGGATAACGACGTGCCGCCCCGGCCTCCCACTCCCGGAACGTCTCGGCCACCCGCTTGTAGGCCCGGTACTGCAGCAGCCGCGCGAACAGGAGGTCCCGCGCCTCCAGCAGGGCGAGGTCCTCCTCGTCCTCCACCTCGGCCGCGGGAACCAGCCGGGACGCCTTCAGGTCCAGCAGAGTGGCCGCGACCACCAGGAACTCACTGGTCTCGTCCAGATCCGCGTGTTGGCCTAGTTCCTTGGTGTAGGCGATGAAGTCGTCGGTGACCCGGTGCAGCGCTACCTCGGTGACGTCGAGACGGTGCTGGGAGATGAGCTGCAACAGCAGGTCGAAAGGTCCCTCGAAATTGTCCAGCCGTACCGTGAAACGCCCTCCGGAGGACTCCTGGGCCGCGGCGACCTCGGAGAGTTCCCGTGACGTGTCCTCCTCAGCGGTTCGTTCCCCGCTCACCTCTGCCTTTCACTGACGAGTCACCGTGCTATGACCTCCCGCGCCAGTGCACGGTACGCCTTCGATCCCGAGGAGCGGGGAGCCCATCGGGTGATCGGCTCCCCGGCGACCGTGGTCTCCGGGAACCGGACGGTACGGTTGATCACACTGTCGAACACGATGTCCCCGAACGCCTCGACCACCCGGGACATCACCTCACGCGAGTGTAGCGTGCGCGGGTCGAACATGGTCGCGAGAATCCCGCTGATCTCCAGCTCCGGATTCAGCCGCTCCCGCACCTTCTCGATCGTGTCGATCAGTAGGGCCACTCCGCGCAGACTGAAGAACTCGCACTCCAGCGGGATCATCACCCCGTGCGCCGCGGCCAGCGCGTTGACGGTGAGCAGCCCGAGCGAGGGCTGACAGTCGATCAGCACGAAGTCGTACTCGGCGACCACCGGCCGCAGCGCACGTTCCAGCGCCTGTTCCCTGCCGACCTCGGCGACGAGCTGTACCTCCGCCGCGGAGAGGTCGATGTTGCTCGGCAGCAGGTCCATCCCCGCCACGCTGGTCGATCTGATCACGTCCTGCAGCCCCACCGAACGCTCCATGATGACGTTGTAGATGGTCTGCTCCAGTTGGTGCGGCTGCACACCGAGACCTACCGACAGCGCGCCTTGCGGATCGAAATCGACCAGCAACACCCTGCGGCCGTACTCGGCGAGGGCGGCCCCCAGATTGATGGTCGAGGTGGTCTTGCCCACCCCGCCCTTCTGGTTGCACATCGCCAGCACCGAGGCGGGTCCGTGTTCCTCCAGCGGAGGGGGTTCCGGGATGTGCCGACGTGGTCTCCCCGTCGGACCGACGTCTCCACCGAACGGGTCGCTGTCGACGACCTCACCGTTGGCCGATTCCGAAGTGTCCGGGGTGATGCTCAGGTCGACCGCGCCCCGGTACCGCCCACCGGCGGAGGGCTGCGGCGTCGACATGGCGGTGGTGACTCCTTAATCGGGTGACTGCATTGCGGAAAACTCTCCGGTGCGCAGCCTAGGCCGCGCACACACACCACGGCAACGCGCCTCGCCGTCCAACCGGCGAAAACCGCGTCACCCGGCCAGGATATCCGAGGAACACCGCGGATATCACCGTTTCGGTCCCTGCGCGCGGGGATGGCTCGTGGCGTAGACCTCGCGCAGCGTGCGCATCGTGATTCGCGTGTACACCTGGGTCGTCGCGACCGAGGCGTGCCCGAGCAGTTCCTGCACGACCCGGACGTCGGCCCCACCCTCCAACAGGTGCGTGGCGAAGGAGTGCCGCAGCACGTGCGGAGACACCGACGTGTCCACCCCAGCACGCTCGGCGGCGGACTTCAGAATCTGCCATCCCCCCTGTCTGGACAGTCTGCCCCCTCTGGCGTTCAGGAACAGCGCCGGAACCGAACGCACCCGCCCCACCAGCCCCGGACGGGCCCGTACCAGGTAGGCCTCGAGCGCGTCGAGGGCGGGACGCCCTACCGGAACCCGACGTTGCCCACCTCCCTTGCCGTCGAGCAGTACCGTGCGCTCCCGCGTGTCCACGTCGTCCAGGTCCAGCCCGACCGCCTCGGAGATGCGCGCCCCACTGGAGTACAGCAGTTCCAGCAGTGCACGGTCCCGCAGCCCCCGAACACCGGTGGCGACTCCCTGTTCCAGAAGCCGCAGCACGTCGTCCACCGGTAACGCCTTGGGCAGACGCCGGGGCAGGGCGGGAGGAGTGACCTCGCGTGCGGGGTCGTGGTCGACCAGCCCCTCGGCGAAGGCGAAGCGGTGTAGCCCCCGCACCGCCACGATCGTGCGAGCCGCCGAGGCGGGAGCCAGTGCCACGCCTCCGGACTCCCCGGTGCGCAGGGTGGCGAGGAACTCGCCGACCACCTCGGAACTCACCTCACGCAGTGTTCCCACACCACGACCCACCAGGTACGTTCCGTAACGTCGCAGGTCGCGCGTATAGGCCTCCAACGTCGCCGAAGCGGTACCGCGTTCCACCGCGAGGTGGTTCAGATAGGCGCCGAGCGTTCCACCCAGCCCCTCCGGAAACTCCTCGAACTCCGCCACGGAAACGCTCCGTCGAACGACCGTACCGACACGCCCCCGTCAACAGGGCCGTCTTCAGTCCCGCCCCCGCGCCGCGAACCGTCTCGGACGGTCCGTCCACTCCGCCTCGCTGCTCCTGGGTACCATCCGTCCGTCCCGCACGGCCTGAGCCGCCAACAGCCCGGAAACGGCCGGTGCGTTCACGATCTCACCGGCGAAAACGGCTTCGACGGCTCGATCCAGTTCCGTCCGGCGCACCACGAGGTCGGCCTCCTCGTCGGAAACCGGTTCGGGTCGACCGACCTCGGAGAGCCCCCGGGCGAGATAGACCCGTTCGGCCTGGTCGGTGAACCCGGGAGAGGCCGCCACGTCCACCAGCACCGACCACTCCTCCGCCGCCAGGCCGACCTCCTCGGCCAGTTCACGCCGTGCGGTGTGCAGGGGATCCTCCCCCGCCACGTCGAGCAACCCCGCCGGCAACTCCCACAGCCTTCTGCCCAGCGGATAGCGGTACTGGTGGACGAGGACCACCCTGTCGTGCTCGTCCAAGGCGACCACCGCGACCGCACCGGGGTGTTCGACCACCTCCCTGCGGGAGCGTCCTCCCCCCGGCATGGCGACCTCATCACTGCGCAGCGCCAGAATGGTGCCGACGTAGACGTCGGAACTGGACAGTGTGTCGAACCGGTGTCGTCCGTCCGTCCGGTTGACCGGACCTTCCGCGGACCCGAGGTTGGGGGACATCGTGCTCCTCAGACGCTCGCTGCCGTGTGGGTGGACTCCGGAAGCTCCACCGGAAGTCTCTCGGCCGCCCGATAGTCCAGCGCGGCTCGGACGAAAGCGCTGAACAGCGGATGAGGCCGAGTGGGGCGGCTGGTCAGTTCGGGATGCGCCTGGGTTCCCACGAAGAACGGGTGCTGCTCCCTCGGCAGCTCGAGGAACTCGACGAGCCGCCCGTCCGGCGAGGTTCCGGAGAACACCATCCCGGCGTCACTCAGCCGTTGCCGGTAGGCGTTGTTCACCTCGTAACGATGCCGGTGCCGTTCGGATACCCGCAGGGTTCCGTAGGCCTGGGCCACGATCGAGTCCTCCCGCAGTTCCGCGGTGTAGGAGCCCAGGCGCATGGTTCCGCCCATGTCCCGCTCCCCCGCCACCACGTCGTGCTGGTCGGCCATCGTGCTGATCACGGGGTGCTGGCAGGAGTCCGCGAACTCGGTGGAGTTCGCCTGCGGCAGCCCGGCCACGTTGCGCGCGAGTTCGATCACCATGCACTGCAGACCCAGGCACAGTCCCAGAAGCGGGATGCCGTTCCTGCGGGCGTACTCGATCACCCCGAGCTTGCCCTCTATACCGCGCACCCCGAAACCACCGGGGATCAGTATGCCGTCCACACCGGACAGCGCGCGCGCCGCGGCGGCCTCGTTCTCACAGTCGTCCGAGGGAACCCAGGAGATGTCCACCTTGGCATGATGGGCGAATCCTCCGGCACGCAGCGCCTCGGTGACCGAGAGGTAGGCGTCGGGCAGGTCCACGTACTTGCCGACCAGCGCGATCCGCACCCGCTCCGTGGGATTGTGCACCCGGTCCAGCAGGTCGCTCCACACCGACCAGTCCACGTCGCGGAAGGGCAGACCGAGCCTGCGCACCAGGTAGGCGTCCAACCCCTCGGAATGCAGCACCCGCGGAATGTCGTAGATCGAGGGCGCGTCCGGGCAGGCCACGACACCGTCTGAGTCGACGTCGCACATCAACGCGATCTTGTTCTTGAGCTCGGTGGAAAGCTCGCGGTCCGCCCTGCACACCAGCGCGTCCGGGGCGATCCCGATGTTGCGCAGCTCCTTGACCGAATGCTGGGTGGGTTTGGTCTTGAGTTCCCCGGAGGGGGCGAGATACGGAACCAGGGAGACGTGCAGGAAGAAGCAGTGGTCCCGCCCGACGTCGTGCCGAAGCTGCCTGCAGGCCTCCAGGAACGGGAGTGACTCGATGTCGCCGATCGTTCCACCGACCTCGGTGATGACCACGTCCGGGGTCTGCCCGTGTTCGTCGGGCTCGGCCATCGAACGGATACGGGCCTTGATCTGGTCGGTGATGTGCGGAATCACCTGTACTGTATCTCCCAGGTACTCCCCCCGACGCTCCTTGGCGATCACCGAGGAGTACACCTGTCCGGTGGTGATGTTGGCGTTGCGGGTCAACGCACGGTCGAGGAAACGCTCGTAGTGCCCGATGTCGAGATCGGTCTCGGCCCCGTCCTCGGTGACGAAGACCTCCCCGTGCTGGAAGGGGTTCATCGTCCCCGGGTCAACATTGAGATACGGGTCGAGCTTTTGCATGGTCACCCGGAGTCCCCGGGAGGTCAGCAACTCGCCCAGGCTGGAAGCCGTGAGCCCCTTACCGAGGGAGGAGGAAACCCCTCCGGTAACGAATACGTGCTTGATCGTGCGTGCTTGCGGCACCAAGAAAAGCTCCCCGTGGTCGATGCCGTCACCGTACAGGTGTCTGTGCTGGCAGGAACCGTTGACACCGTCGTTCCCACGGGATTTCAGCGTATCGCACCGGCACGGCGACGCCCAGCCGGCCCCACCGCCGGCCGCCCGCCTCGGACCCTCCGAGCACTCCACGCGCCCCTTGAATCATCCGGTCGAAGTATGTCGCCACTGCCGGCTGTCCGGCACCCTCGACCGAAGAGTGCGCACACCGACGGCCCGGCGGGACGCTCCCTCCCCGATCGCGCCGGGCCCGGCCGGGCGGCTGTCACCTACCACACGCCGCCCGGCGCACTCGGGGCGAGGTACGCGACCGACTCCCTCACGGAAGCAGCCCCCGACCGAACTCGAGCACGGACTCCGCGAACCCCCACAGGAACGTGAACCGGGGCCCCTCCCCGTACAACGCCACAGCGAGGAACCCCGCCAGCAGCGTTCCGAGAACCAGCAGGAGCACCATCACGTTCGAACGGCGAGCCCGCTCGAGTTCCGGCACGGCGGCACCGTCCACCACCTTGCCCCCCAGCCGCATCCGGATCAGAAAGGTGGACGGGTTGGACCGCGCCCGCCGCGCGTCCAGGAACTCGTCGAGGGTGGCCCTGAACCCGGCGGTCACCACGAGGGAGGCACCGTGCACGTCAGCCAGCAACAACGCGAGGTCCTCCGGATTGCCTCCGGCGGGAAAGGTCACCGCGCCGAGCCCCAACTGCCGGATTCGCTCCGTTCCCGGAGCGCTCCCGTCCGTTCCCGCCGGGATGACCACCTCCGCCGCGGCACCGAGGGCCCGCTCGTCCACCGAGGTGGGATCTCCCACGACCACGTCCGGTTTCAGGCCGGCGGAGTGCAGCGTCTCGGCGCCCTTGCCCACTCCCACCAGCAGGGGAGAACACTCGCGGATGTAACGTCGCAGTCGACGCAGCTCGGTGTCGTGCCCTTCCCCCGGAGCCAGCACCAGCACGTGCCGTCCCGACATGTCGACCCTGAGCTCGGGAACCCCGATCCCGTCCAGCACGAGCATGCGTTCCCGGCGCAGGAACTCGACCGAGTTCACCGCGAAATCCTCGATCCGTGCCCGCATCGCGGACTTGGCCTCGCTCATGCGGGCCGCCACGGTGTCGGACCGCTGCTCCGAACCGTGGACGATCAGCTGCTCCCCCTTCTTGTCGCGGAGGAACACCCCTCCGCTGTGCAGCCGCACGGTGGCCCCGTCCCGAATCCGGTGCAGCACCTCCCGACCCACGTCGTCGATCAACGTGACCCCGGCGGCCAGCAGGACCTCGGGACCGAGATTCGGATACTTCCCCGAGATGGAGGAGGAGGCGTTGATCACCGCGGACGCCTCGCACTCGACGATCACCTCCGCCGTTCGACGGTCCAGATCGACCCGGTCGAGGAACACGATGTCCCGCGGCGCGATACGTGGCGGGAGTTCACCGTCCCGCCGCTGCACCCGAGCGGTTCCGACGATGCCCGGCAAGGTTTCCTGCTGGCTTCCGAGCAGGTCAGTGAGTCGCATACACCGATGGTGACAAAACGAACACCCGGAGTTTCCACGCCACGCCGAACACCCGCCGCGACAACCCCCTTCCGGGGGCGTCACCCTCCCGCCGAGCTCCGCGCTCCGCACTCGGACTTGTACCGGTCGGCCACGGACAACAGTTCCTCGGCGTGGGCACGTCCGGTCTCGGTGGAATCCAGACCGGCCAGCATCCGTGCGAGTTCGGAAACCCGCTGCTCGTCGGAAACGATGCGCACGTCACTGTGGGTGAAACCGGTGGTCTCCTGCGCCTTGTCCACCACGAGATGCCGGTCGGCGTAGGCGGCCACCTGCGGCAGATGGGTCACCACCACCACCTGGTGGCTACGGGCCAGCCGCGCGAGCCTGCGTCCGATCTCCACCGCCGCTCGTCCGCCCACTCCGGCGTCGACCTCGTCGAAGACGAGAGTGGGAACGGTGTCGGCGTCGGCCAGCACCACCTCCAGACCGAGCATCACGCGAGAAAGCTCTCCCCCCGAGGCTCCCTTGTGCAGCGGAAGCGGCGGCGCCCCACCGTGGGCGCGCAGTCGCATCTCCACCTCGTCGACCCCCTCGGAGCCGGCGTGCAGCTCCTGTCCGTCCACCACGATCGACTCCTGCCCCCCGGCCCCGGCCAGCTGTGGGCGCACCACCACCTCGAACTCGGCCTGGGCCATGGCCAGTCCCGCCAGTTCCTCGGTGACCGCCTCGGACAACCGCCGCGCCGCCTCCACACGGGCAGCCGTGAGGGCACGCGCGTGCGTGACGAGCTGTTCGGCCAACCGGTCCCGGTGCGCGGCCAGCTCGGCGAGGGCCTCCTCGGAGGTGTCCATCCCCTGAAGCCGCCCCCGTGCCTGTTCGGCCCAGGCGAGAACACCGTCGATGTCCTCGGCGTATTTCCTGGTCAACTGCTTGAGTTCCGCCTGGCGGGACAGAATCCGCTCCAGCTCGGCCGGGTCCGCCTGCAAGTCGTCCAGGTAGGAACTCAGCTCCGCACCGACGTCGCTGAGCACCGCGGCGGCCTCCGAGAGCCGTCCTTCGAGTTCACGCAGCCGCGGATCCTCCGCCCCTCCGAGAGACCGTCTGGCCTGCCCGACCAGCGTCACCGCCCCGGTGTCGTCGGGACTCTCCTCGGTCGCGCCACTGACCGCGGACAACGCGTCCGAGGCGATCTCGCGCAGCCGGTCGATGTCGGAAAGCCTCCGTGCCCGCTCCACCAGTTCCACATCCTCCCCCGGACGCGGATCGGCGTGCTCTATCTCGGAAAGACCGTGACGCAGCAGGTCCGCCTCCCGTTCGAGCTCCCGTGAGCGCTCCCTACGGTCGGAAAGCTCCCGCACCACATCGAGCCACTCCCGTCGGACCCGTCGGTACTCGGCCAACGGCTCCTCCACGGCGCGGCCGGCGAACCTGTCCAACGCGCCGCGCTGCTCGCCGGGGCGTAACAGGCGAAGCTGGTCGTTCTGCCCGTGCACCGCCAGCACTTGGTCCGCGAGCTCGGACAGCACCGCGTTCGGAACCGAACGCCCCCCGAGATGCGCGCGGGACCGTCCCTGCGCGTTGACACTGCGCACGGCGATCAGGCTTCCGTCCTCGTCCGGTTCCGCTCCCGCCTCTGCGGCGACCTCGGCCGCCGGGGAGTCCGGTGCCAGAGTGAAGCGCCCCTCCACCACGGCGCGTGCGGCCCCGGAACGCACGCGAGAACTGTCCGCACGCCCCCCGCCCAACAGGTGCAGGCCGGTGACCACCATGGTCTTTCCCGCTCCCGTTTCACCGGTGACCACGGTCAGACCGGGGTGCAGCTCGAGAGTGGCCCCGTCGATCACGCCCAAGCCTTGGATGTGCATCTCCGCCAACACAGCACGCACCCTAGCGGGAATCGACCTGGTTCGGGGGCCCCGGCTCACCCGTGCCGCGTTCCCCGTGGCGAGAACGGCAGCGACTCCCTCGGCGCAGCGGACGACAACGACGACTATTCGGAAACCGGACCCCGCCAGCCCTGCACGGGGAGCTCGAACTTGCGTACCAGACGATCCGTGAACGAGGTGTCGTGCAACCGCACCAACCGCAAGGGATTCTCCGAGGCCAACACCTCGACCCGTGCCCCGGCAGGAAGGTCGAAATGCCGCTGACCGTCGCAGCAGAGCACCGCGTCGTGCCCGTTGTGGTCCACCTCCAGCGCCAGCACCGACTCACGGGCCAGCACCAAGGGGCGGGCGAACAGGGCGTGGGCGTTGCTCGGTACGACCAGCAGCGCCTCCACCTGTGGCCAGACCACCGGGCCTCCGGCGGAGAACGCATAGGCGGTCGAGCCCGTGGGGGTGGAACACAGCACCCCGTCGCATCCGAAGGTGGAAACCGGGTGACCGTCCACCTCCACAACCACGTCCAGAATGCGCTCCCTGCTGCTCTTCTCGACGCTGGCCTCGTTGAGTGCCCAGGTCGTGGCGAGCACCTGGTTCCCGAGTCTGGCCGTGACGTCGATGGTCATCCGCTCGTCGACGTGGTAGCGCCCCTCCACCACGGCGTCGACCGCCTCGTCCAGGGCGTCGAAGTCGGCTCCGGCGAGGAAACCGACCCTGCCGAGGTTCACTCCGAACACTGGCACCCCGGCCATTCTGGCCAGCTCGGCGGCGCGCAACAGTGTCCCGTCCCCACCCAGCACCAGAACCAGTTCGGTGCCCTCGGCCGCCAACGGCCCGGGAGCCACCACCACGCTGTAACAGGCGGGGCTGAGCTGAGGAGCCTCCTCGGCGAGCACCCTGACCCGCATTCCGGCCCCGATCAGCCTGCCCGCGACCTTCTCCGCGGTGCCTAGGTTGTACTGCCTGCCGGTGTGAACCACGAGAAGAACGTCGCGAGTCACGGAGCGCCCCCCTTTCCACCCACTCGCTCCGACGTCCGCTCGGCCGTCTGCCCTCCCGCCCGCTGCTCGCCGGGGGAGGAGGTGACCGCCTCCGTCACCATGGTGGTCACGTCGGGGCCGTCCGCACGGACCCGCTGATTCAGCCACACGAAGTACTCCACGTTGCCCGAGGGACCGGGCAACGGACTCGCCGTCACCGCCTGCGGACGAAGCTCGTGCTCGGCGGCGGTGGCGATCACTCCGAGCACCGCCTCGGCGCGCAGCGCCGGATCCCGCACCACGCCCCCCGTGCCGAGACGCTCCTTGCCCACCTCGAACTGCGGCTTGACCATGAGCACCAGGTCGGAGTCCTGGTGCACACACTCACTGAGCGCGGGAAGGATCAACCGCAACGAGATGAAGGAGAGATCCGCCACCACCAGATCCACGGGTTCGCCCACGTCCGCGCGCTCCAGGTGCCGCACGTTCTTCCGCTCACGAACCACGACCCGCTCGTCGGTGCGCAGCTTCCAGTCCAACTGCCCGTAACCGACGTCGACGGCGATGACCTCACGGGCGCCACCGCGCAGCAGCACGTCGGTGAAACCTCCCGTGGAGGATCCCGCGTCCAGACACCGACGCCCTTCCACTCCGAGCCCGTCAGCGCCGAACACTTCGAGTGCCCCCAACAGCTTGTGGGCACCTCGCGAGACCCATTTCGGGTCCTCGAGATCCTGGGCTACGACGATCGAGGCATCCTCCTCCACCGAGGTCGCGGCCTTGTGGGCCACGAAGCCACGAACCGTGACCCGCCCTTCGGAAATCAGTTCGGCGGCGTGCTCCCGGGAACGCGCGAGCTTGCGCCGTACGAGTTCCGCGTCCAACCGTGCTTTGCGAGGCACCGCCTCAACTCCCGCTACCACTAGCTCCGGACAACAGTTCGTCGGCCCGGTTCAAGGCGTGCGTCAGCGCCTCGTGCACCGCTTCGAACCTGGCGACATGCTCGGAAACAGGCAGTTCGTCCAGCTCGTCCAATCCCCGCATACGTTGCCGGACGTTCGCCTCAGCCGCACGAACCCCCTCCGTGGTCGCGTCAGCGGGCTCGGCGAGCCCGTCCGCCTCTCCCTCGGAGTGTCCCGTAGAATCCATCGGTTTCCCGCCTCGTCCACGCCAAAACAGTGACACCAATCACAACACCCGAAAGCCACCCCCGGAAAGAGTTCGGGAGTCGTGAACGACACCACCACGCTATCGGATGACGACGGCAACCGGGCACGAGCGAAACGTCACCACGAGGCGGCACCGAACACCACGGAGCACTCCGCCGGCGCGCCCGTGGATCAGCGGTCGGTGCCGCTGTCCAGTCCCAAACGGTACAGCGCTCGCTGCGCCCGGCGATCCCCGGAACGCACCCGCACCGGTCCGCCCGCGGCGCTCCACCACACGGCGCACAGGCTCCGCAAGGCGGCCAGGTCCTCCCGTGGGGAAGCCTGCCGAGAGGCCTGCTCCCGGCGGTGCCGCGCTTCCGGGGCGCTCAACGTCATCCCGTCCCCGGTCACCTCGGCCTTCCACTCCGGTTGGGGCGTGATCGCCGACTCCTCGACGGGAGCGCACAGCGCCGTCAGGTCGGCAGCCAGATAGTCGGGACGGGCTTCGGGAGGGGCGGCCAGCACGTCAGCGGCCCCGCTCACACCGGTCAGCACCAACATCGAGCACATGTCCGCCCCTCGTGCCCCGGCCGTGTCCGTTTCCAACCGGTCCCCGACGAACAACGGTTTCGTCGTTCCGACGGCGGCATGGCTCAGGAGCGGCTTCTCGGGTTTGCCCGCCACCACCGGGCTACGTCCGGTCGCCACTTCGAGAGCGGCCACCAAGGCACCATTGCCCGGGAGCTCACCACGTTCGGTGGGCAGAGTGGTGTCCCTGTTACAGGCCACCCAGACAGCCCCGGCACGGATCGCCAGGCAGGCCTCGGCGAGGTCTCTCCAGGCCGTCGCCTCGGAATGTCCCTGCAAAACCCCGACAGGTGTCTCGTCCGCGCTACGGACGGGGCGTAGTCCCCGGGAAACCACTTCCTCTGCCAACGCCTCGGTGCCGAGCACCAGCACGGAGTCCCCGGCGGTGAGCCGCTCGGCCAGCAACGCCGCGCCCGCCTGAGCGCTGGTGCTCACGTCGGAGGAAGTAGCCGGTATCGACATGGAGTTCAGTTTCTCGGCCACCTGTTCGGGACGGTTCGACGCGTTGTTGGTCACATAGCGGACCGATACCGGCATGGCTCTCAGTCGCGAGAGCGTCGGGACGGCTCCCGCGACGGGGGTTCCTCCCCGATACACGGTGCCGTCCAGATCCAGTAACAACGCGTCGTAGTCTTCGGCCAGCATACGTGCCCCACTCGCCTCCACCGCCACCACTCGGAATCCTGCCCGGAGGCGTCCGCTACCGAGGAACCTTGACAAGGATCCTCAGTCAGCGGTCGGATTCCGGAAAACGTGGATCAGTCCCAGACACCCAGATCGACGTCGTGCGCGGGTCGTTGTCCGCTCGTTCCCTCTTCATCGGGACGTCGCTCGGCAGCGTCGACGTCCACCTGTTCCACCAGTCTCTCGGCCTCCTCGGTACCTCCGAGCAGGGGAACCAGTTCGTCCAACCGTTCGGGAGCGTCGGTGGCTTCCTCGTCGTCGGCATTCGCCGCGTGGACGAACCAGGTGAAAGCTTCCTCGTTACGCCCCACCGCGACCAGGTTGTCGGCATAGGCGTAGAACAGCCGCGCACTCCACGGATTCCGCTGCCTCGGATCGAGCTCGGGGAGCTGCAGACTGACCACGGCGGCCTCGAGCTGCCCCAGATCACGGCGTGCTCCGGCCGCGACGATCCGTAGCTCGATCTCCTCGTCCTTGGGAAGACGGTTGGTTTCCTCGGAACGGAGCAGTTCCAGAGCACGCTGGGGTCGCCCCATCGCACGTTCACAGTCGGCGATCATCGCCAAGTGGGACTGCCCGCCCATTCGACGCGCCGCACGCAACTCCGACAGTGCCTCGCTCCAGTTGCCCACGTGGTAGGCCGTGACACCGTTGGCTTCGCGCGCCGCCGGAGTTCGTGAGGCCTTCTTCCTCGCGTAGCGTGCGTGCTCCAGGGCCTTCTCAGGCTCGGAGTCGAGCAGCATACCGGATGCCACCACGTGAGCACCCACGTCCTCGGCCACCATTTTCGGCAACGACCGGAAGTCCCGGCGTACTTCCGGATCCAGCTGGGAGACATCCACGTCGGGTGGCAGCTTCGGGGCCCTCGGACGGGACTCGTCGCGCTCCGAGAACTCCTTGTTCCCACGGGAGTTCTCTCCGCGCCGGGGACGGCCCCTGCCCGCGGCCCGCTTCTCGGAGTCACGGAAGGAGTCCGCGCGCTCTCGTCGGTTCCGGTCCGTACGCTCGTTGCGTCTGCTGTCGTGGCGGTCCCGCTGTTGGGGACCTCCGCGGGCACGATCACGGTGATCGCGTTCGTTCTTGGGAAAACGTCCGTTCCGGTCGGCTCCGGCGGGCTTGTCCCGATTCTGTGGTTTCCGATTTCCGCCGTTCGGACGGGATTCCTTGTTCCTCGGAGGTTTGCCACGACCGGCGGAATCACCGGTGCCACTTCCTCGACTCCGAGAACCACGCCTGTCGTCAGAATCAGACACCGGACCTCCCGAAACTCATGAGAACGAACAACACCAGCCTAACCGCCCGAGCACACAGGCATCACCGCGGTCGGGTCCGCTTCGGGAGGTTGCCGGGAGAGAAAGGGGATGTCGGGGGTGGGTGTGGTGGGGGGGTCGGCGGTGTCCGTGGTTCCCGCACTCGTGGGGGTGCAGTAGGTCGGGCGCTGGAGGGCTTAGCTGCCGGGTTCGGGATGGGTCCGGGCGTGTCCCGCTCCGCTGTGGCCACCGACCCCGCCGCCACGGGGGGGCGGGGGCGTGTGTTGTATGGAGTTGTGGTGCCCCTTGTTGGGGGGTGGGTGGTTGAGGCTGTGTAGTGGTGGCGAGCGCGGGGGTGGGGTGTGGGTGTTCGTCGTTCGGCCGGTTAGTACCCGTCCACTGAGCACATTGCTGTGGGTGCATGTCGGGCCTATCGACCCAGTCGTCTGCTGGGGGCCTTATCCCCCCGGTGGGGGGTGGGAGACGTGGTCTTGGGGTGGGCTTCCCGCTTAGATGCTTTCAGCGGTTATCCGTGCCGAACGTAGCGAACCAGCCCTGCCCCTGGCGGGACAACTGGCAGACTAGAGGTTCGTCCGTCCCGGTCCTCTCGTACTGGGGACAGCTCCCCGCACGTCTCCGTGCGCGCGCGGCGGATAGGGACCGAACTGTCTCACGACGTTCTAAACCCAGCTCGCGTGCCGCTTTAATGGGCGAACAGCCCAACCCTTGGGACCGACTTCAGCCCCAGGATGCGACGAGCCGACATCGAGGTGCCAAACCATGCCGTCGATAGGGACTCTTGGGCAAGATCAGCCTGTTATCCCCGGGGTACCTGTTATCCGTTGAGCGACACCGCGTCCGCGTGCCGGTGCCGGATCACTAGTCCCTGCTTTCGCACCTGCTTGACCTGTCGGTCTCACAGTCAAGCTCCCTTGTGCACTTGCACTCGTCACCTGGTTTCCGTCCAGGCTGAGGGAACCGTTGGGCGCCTCCGTTACTGTTTGGGAGGCAACCGCCCCAGTTAAACTACCCACCAGGCACTGTCCCTGGTCCGGGTGACGGACCGAGGTTAGACGCCCACAACGACCAGAGTGGTATTTCACCAGCAACTCCGGCCACACTGGCGTGTGACCTTCCCAGTTTCCCACCTATCCTACACAAGCCGCCGCGGACGCCCATACCAAGCTGTAGTAAAGGTCCCGGGGTCTTTCCGTCCTGCCGCGCGAAACGAGCATCTTAACTCGTCGTGCAATTTCGTCGGGTCCGTGGTCGAGACAGCGCCCAAGTCGTTACGCCATTCGTGCAGGTCGGAACTTACCCGACAAGGAATTTCGCTACCTTAGGATGGTTATAGTTACCNCCGCCGTTTACCGGCGCTTCGGTTCGCCGCCACACCCCCTCGTGGGGGGTTCACGGCTCCCCTTAACGTTCCGGCACCGGGCAGGCGTCAGTCCGTATACCGCGTCTTACGACTTCGCACGGACCTGTGTTTTTAGTAAACAGTCGCTTGGGCCCATTCTCTGCGGCCGCTGCCAGCTCACCCCGCAGGGGGGGTCACCAGCGGCGGCTCCCCTTCTCCCGAAGTTACGGGGACATGTTGCCGAATTCCTTAACCACGGTTCGCCCGCTCGCCTCGGTATGCTCTACCAGACCACCTGTGTCGGTTTCGGGTACGGACCGCCCTCACACTCGCTAGAGGCTTTTCTCGGCAGCCGGGGCTTACCCACTTCGCCACACTGGCTCGGCCTCCGGTCTCACCGTCGACGCCGGCCCGGATTTGCCTGGGCCGGCCGGCTACACCGTTACCCCGGGAACCACCATCGCCCGGGTTGGGCTACCCTTCTGCGTCACCCCGTCGCTGACCAACACACCCACCACACACACCACCACCGGTCCAGCCGTGGTCTCGCGAACGAGACCGGGCCCACCGGTTGATGCTGGTGTCGTGGGGGCTGGTATGGGACGTGTCAAGGCGGGTACGGGAATATCAACCCGTTGTCCTGTCGACTACGCCTGTCGGCCTCGCCTTAGGATCCGACTCACCCAGGGCGGATCAGCCTGGCCCTGGAACCCTTGGTCATTCGGCGGGACAGATTCTCACTGTCCTAGCACTACTCATGCCTGCATTCTCACTCCCCCACACTCCACACCCCCTTACGGGGATGCTTCACCGCGGTGAGGGATGCTCCCCTACCCACCACCCCGCCAGGGGCGGTGCCACGGCTTCGGCGGTGTGCTTGCAAGCCCCGCTATATTATCGGCGCAGGATCACTTGACCAGTGAGCTGTTACGCACTCTTTCAAGGATGGCTGCTTCTAAGCCAACCTCCTGGTTGTCTCGGCGATCCCACATCCTTTTCCACTCAGCACACACTTGGGGGCCTTAGCCGGTGATCTGGGCTGTTTCCCTCTCGACCCTGGAGCTTGTCCCCCAGGGACTCACTGCCGCGCACTGCCTGACACCATTCGGAGTTTGGTTGACGTCAGTACCCGCACCGGGCCCTTCGCCATCCAGTCGCTCTACCAGCACCAGGCCTGTCACGACGCTGCACCTAAATGCATTTCGGGGAGAACCAGCTATCTCCGAGTTTGATTGGCCTTTCNCCCCTACCCGCAGCTCATCCCCCAGGTTTTCAACCCTGGTGGGTGCGGGCCTCCACACGGTCTTACCCGCGCTTCACCCTGGCCACGGGTAGCTCACTCGGTTTCGGGTCTAGAGCACGCGACTGTCCCGCCCTGTTCGGACTCGCTTTCGCTGCGGCTTCCCCTCACGGGTTAACCTCGCCACGCACCACTAACTCGCAGGCTCATTCTTCAAAAGGCACGCCATCACACCCCCGCACGGGGATGCTCTGACGGCTTGTGGGCGCACGGTTTCAGGAACTCTTTCACTCCCCTCCCGGGGTACTTTTCACCAGTCCCTCACGGTACACATCCACTATCGGTCACCAGACGTATTTAGGCTTACCAGGCGGTCCTGGCCGATTCACACGGGATTTCCCGGGCCCCGCGCTACTCGGGACATGCGTGCACGCCCACCCGACCGTGTTCACCTACGGGGGTCTCACCCACTGCGCCGGTGCCTTCCAACACCTTCGGCTCACCATCGGGCACACGCGCCTGCGCGGCAGCACAGACACCACACACTCCCACAACCCCGGGCACGCACCGTCTGCCGACTCGCCCACGCACCCGGTTTAGCCTGCTCCCCGTTCGCTCACCACTACTGAGGGAATCACTGTTTGTTTTCTCCTCCTGGAGGTACTGAGATGTTTCAGTTCCCCCCGTGCCTCCCGATGCCCTATACCACTGTTCAGGCACCGGTGACCGGGCATCACCCCGGCCGGGTTTCCCCATTCGGACACCCTGGGATCACAGCTCGGTTGACAGCTCCCCCAGGCCTATCGCGGCCTCCCACGTCCTTCTTCAGCGTCTGATGCCCAGGCATCCACCGTACGCCCCTGGACACGAAACCACACACCGACCACCACACGATGATCAGATGCTCGCCACCACTATACAGTTCTCAACCAGCCACCAGAGCCCACCACACGGGTGCGCCCCCAGAGAACCCAACAGTGCCCCACCACGCGTGCGTGTAACGCCCGCCTCAACAGGGTCTCCTTAGAAAGGAGGTGATCCAGCCGCACCTTCCGGTACGGCTACCTTGTTACGACTTCGTCCCAATCGCCAGTCCCACCTTCGACCACGCCCCCCCCGCAACCGGGTTGGACCATGGGCTTAGGGTGTTACCGACTTTCATGACGTGACGGGCGGTGTGTACAAGGCCCGGGAACGTATTCACCGCAGCACTGCTGATCTGCGATTACTAGCGACTCCGACTTCACAGGGTCGAGTTGCAGACCCCGATCCGAACTGAGACCGGCTTTCCGGGATTCGCTCCACCTCACGGTCTCGCCACCCTCTGTACCGGCCATTGTAGCATGTGTGAAGCCCTGGACATCAGGGGCATGATGACTTGACGTCGTCCCCGCCTTCCTCCGAGTTGACCCCGGCAGTCTCCCGCGAGTCCCCGGCCGCACCGCTGGCAACACGGGACAAGGGTTGCGCTCGTTACGGGACTTAACCCAACATCTCACGACACGAGCTGACGACAGCCATGCACCACCTGTACACCAGCCCCGAAAGGAAACCCCATCTCTGGAGCGATCCGGTGTATGTCAAACCCAGGTAAGGTTCTTCGCGTTGCATCGAATTAATCCACATGCTCCGCCGCTTGTGCGGGCCCCCGTCAATTCCTTTGAGTTTTAGCCTTGCGGCCGTACTCCCCAGGCGGGGCGCTTAATGCGTTAGCTACGGCACGGACACCATCACCCGGTCCCCACACCTAGCGCCCAACGTTTACAGCATGGACTACCAGGGTATCTAATCCTGTTCGCTCCCCATGCTTTCGCTCCTCAGCGTCAGGAACGGCCCAGCAAGCTGCCTTCGCCATCGGTGTTCCTCCTGATATCTGCGCATTTCACCGCTACACCAGGAATTCCGCTTGCCCCTACCGCCCTCGAGTCTGCCCGTATCGGCCGCACGTGCCCGGTTAAGCCGCACATTTCCACGACCGACGCGACAAACCGCCTACGAGCCCTTTACGCCCAGTAAATCCGGACAACGCTCGCGCCCTACGTATTACCGCGGCTGCTGGCACGTAGTTAGCCGGCGCTTCTTTAGCCCCTACCGTCACATTCGTCAGGGCCGAAAGGGGTTTACAACCCGAAGGCCGTCCTCCCCCACACGGCGTCGCTGCGTCAGGCTTCCGCCCATTGCGCAAAATTCCCCACTGCTGCCTCCCGTAGGAGTCTGGGCCGTGTCTCAGTCCCAGTGTGGCCGATCACCCTCTCAGGCCGGCTACCCGTCATCGCCTTGGTACGCCCTCACCGCACCAACAAGCTGATGGGCCGCGAGCCCCTCCCAGGCCGGAACCCCCCCTCACAGGAGAGAACCTTTCCCACACCCCCCATGCGGGGCATGCGAGCCATCCGGTATTAGCCCCAGTTTCCCAGGGTTATCCCCACGCCCAGGGCAGGTTACTCACGTGTTACTCACCCGTCCGCCACTCCCACACCCCACCCACCCCCCAAAAAGAGGGGAAGGCACCCGGGGTGCGAGCGTTCGACTTGCATGTGTGAAGCGCGCCGTCAGCGTTCGTCCTGAGCCAGGATCAAACTCTCCAACAAACAACCAGAGAAAAAACCCCAGCAAAAACACTCACAACAACCACAAGACCCACAACACAGGCCCCACACGCACACACAACACGAGGCACTGTTGAATTCTCAAAGAACACACCCACCACCGTGGGCACACACCCAACCTAGCACACCACCAATCCCGCCCCACATCACGGGGCAGAACCAGCACCATGCCAGATCAAGTGATCCCGACGACCTCCACGCAACGGAATCCCGTCCGTCTCGGTCGTCTCTCATGTTACATCAGGACCGTCCACCCCGAAGCCGGGGGAGGGAGATCCCGCCAGCCGACACGGCCGAGCACTGGCGGCCCTCCGCAGAGAACCCCATGCATCAAGCGCCCTGCCGCGCTGGCAAGAACTAATTTACGCGGAGGCAACCCGGATGTCAAACCGGCCTCGCCCGCCGCGAAGACCCCAGGTGAGCGGGGCATCCCGCCCTGCCGCTCCGACGGAACGGCGCTAGACCAACTTGACTCCCGCGGTGTGGCGCTTACCACGACGCAGCACCAGCCAGCCACCGTGCAACAACTCCTCCTCGCTCGGTGACCAGGTCTCGTCCAACACCTTGACGTTGTTCACGTAGGCCCCGCCCTCGGCGATCGTCCTCCGGGCCGCCTTACGACCTCCGACCAGACCGCTCTCCACGAGCATGTCCACGATGTCCGGCTGATCGGCGAGTCGCAGCCGCACGTTCGGGACCTCGGACATCACCGACTCGAGCGTCTGCGACTCCAGCCCTCCGAAGTCCCCCTTGCCGAACACCGCCCGGCTCGCCGCGACCACCTGCTCGGTCGCCTCGGCACCGTGTACCAGGGTGGTCAGTTCCTCGGCGAGACGTCGTTGGGCCCGCCGTTCGCTCGGATGTTCCCTGGTCGCCCGTTCGAGGTCCTCGATCTCCTCCCGCTCCAGGAAGGTGAACAACCGCAGGTACCTGCCCACATCGGCGTCGGCGGTGTTGAAAAAGTACTGGTACCAGGAGTAGGGGGAGGTCCTCTCCGGGTCCAGCCAGAGATTGCCACCCCCGGTGGACTTGCCGAACTTGCGCCCTTCCGCATCGGTGACCAGCGGCATCGTGAGCGCGTGTGCGGTAACCCCCTCCTGTCTGCGCAGCAGGTCCACCCCGGCGACGATGTTGCCCCACTGGTCGGACCCGCCGAGCTGCAGACGTGTTCCGTACTTCCGGTAGAGCTGCACGTAGTCGTTGGCCTGCAACAGCATGTAGCTGAACTCGGTGTAGGACATGCCGTCGGACTCCAACCGTCTCCGGACGGTGTCCCTGGACAGCATCGCGTTGAGCGGGAAGTGCTTGCCCACGTCACGCAGGAAGCTCGTCACCGGCAGCTCAGCCGTCCAATGGGCGTTGTTCTCCATGACCGCCCCGGTGTCCGAACCGTCGAAGTCCACGAACAGTTCGAGCTGCCGACGGATCCCCTCGGTCCACTCGGCGATCACGCTCTCGTCGTGCAGGCTGCGTTCCCCCACGTCCCGTGGATCGCCGATCAGACCGGTGGCCCCGCCCGCCAGCACCAGGGGACGGTGCCCGGCGAGCTGGAAGCGACGCAGCGTCAGCAGCGGGACCAGATGACCGGCGTGCAGGCTGGGCCCCGTCGGATCGAAACCCGCATACAGTGTGAGTGGTGGTGAATCCAGATCCCGTCGCAACGACTCGAGATCGGTGGTCTGCGCGATCAGTCCGCGCCAGGAAAGCTCGTCGAGAATGTGCTCACTCACGGTGTCAGTCTCGCTCATCATCCTCGGAGCCCCGCACCGGGGCAGGGGACCCGAAGGGGAGGGAGCCCGCTCACTCTCCTTCGGTGAGCCGGCCCACGCCGGTGGCGCTTCCGGTGGTGGTGCCGGCGCGTCCGCGGCCACCACGCCGGTAGGAACTGACGGCGGGAGAGCCGTGCACCCAGGAACGCCACGGAAGCTCCGTCGCGGTGGACACCCCCACCCTGGGTCCGCTGCGGATGTCGTCCTCGTCCACCTCCGATCCCCGGAGCAAACGGATCGGAGAGCCCGGATCAGTGAGATCGGTCCCGTTGTGCTCCCGGGTGATTCCCAGCACTCCGGCCAACCGCGCGGGCCCGCTGGCCAGCGCGGTGTCCTTCCGGACGGCGGGGCGACGAGCACGCGCCAGTGGGAGGCCACTCAGCACCTCCCCCGCCCGCAGCAGCACGGCTCCGGGGACGCCGTCCTCCAGGCACACCACGTTCACACAGAAGTGCATCCCGTACACGAAGTAGACGTAGAGATGGCCGGCGGGCCCGAACATCACCGAATTGCGCGCGGTCCGTCCCCGATAGCAGTGTGAGGCGGGATCGTCCCCTCCCCGGTAGGCCTCCACCTCGACCAGTCGTACTCCGACCTCCCCTTCCGGGGAGGTCGACCACAGCTCGCCGCCGAGCAGGAAACGCGCCACGCGCAGTGGGTCACGGGCGAGTTCGGAACGTGTCACCTCGGTCACGACCCTGACACTACCGAGCGGGGACCTCTCCGGCGGCGGGCCCCTTCTGCCGGGAGGAGTCTCCCCGCGGGAAGAGCGCCACGGAACGCTCCCGGATCCGGGAGCGGTGCTCGGTGATCCGTTCCCGCACCCGACCCGCCTGTTCGGCGACCCGCTCCGGTGCGGTCCCTCCCCGGGAGTTGCGGGCCGCCACCGCCCCCCCGACCGTCAGCACCTCGCGGACCTCGGGGGTGAGTTCGGGGTGGACTCCGGCGAGTTCGGAGCCGGTGAGTTCGTCGAGTCCCACGCCCCGCTGCTCGGCCAGGCGTACGCACTCCCCCGCGGCCTCGTGCGCCGTGCGGAACGGAACCCCCCGCCGCACCAGCCATTCGGCCAGATCGGTCGCCAAGGTGAAACCAGCCGGGGCCATCTCCGCCATGCGTTCGGTGTCGAACGACAGGGTGCCCAGCATTCCCGCCATCGCGGGAAGCACCAGCTCCAGCTGCCGTACCGAGTCGAACACCGGTTCCTTGTCCTCCTGCAGATCCCTGTTGTAGGCCAGCGGCTGCGCCTTGAGGCTGGTCAGCAGGCCGGTGAGATTTCCGAGCATCCTCCCGGACTTCGCTCGGGCCAGCTCGGCGACGTCGGGGTTCTTCTTCTGCGGCATGATCGAACTGCCCGTGGCCCACGAGTCGTCCAGCGTGACGTAGCCGAACTCCGCCGTGTTCCACAGCACCACTTCCTCCGCGATCCGGGAGAGATTCACCCCGAGCATCGCGAACGCGAAGGAGGCCTCGGCCGCGAAGTCCCGGGCCGAGGTGCCGTCCATGGAGTTGTCCACCCCCTGGTCGAAGCCGAGTTCCTCGGCCACCGCGTCGGGGTCCAGCCCCAGGGAGGACCCGGCCAGCGCCCCCGCCCCGTACGGAGACTGCGCGGTGCGGGCCTCCCAGTCGCGCAGCCGTTCGACGTCGCGCAACAGTGCCTGGCAGTGCGCGAGCAGGTGGTGGGCCAACAACACGGGTTGGGCGTGTTGCAGGTGGGTTCGCCCCGCGAGCACCGCATCGGGATGAGCGGCGGCCTGTCGCTCGAGTGCCCCGACGACGTCGAGCGTGCCCTCCGTCACTCGGTGGACGGCGTCCCGCAGCCACATCCTGAACTGGGTGGCCACCTGGTCGTTGCGGGAACGACCGGCACGCAACTTGCCCCCCAGCTGGTTGCCCACACGTTCCAGCAGGCCGCGTTCCAGTGCGGTGTGCACGTCCTCGTCGGTGGGGTCGGGAACGAACTCTCCGGTCCGCACGTCCTCGGCGAGCGTTTCGAGCCCGGCCAGCATCCGGTCGAGCTCCTCGTCGGTGAGCAGTCCGGCCCGGTGCAGCACTCGGGCGTGTGCGGCCGAACCCGCTATGTCGTACGGAGCCAGACACCAGTCGAAGTGGGTGGACAGGCTCAGCGCCGCCATGGTTTCCGAGGGGCCGGAGGAGAAACGTCCTCCCCACAGCATCGTGGACTGCGAGCTGTTGTCATCCACGGGGTTCTCTTCTCGGGACACGCGATGTTCCTCGCAACTAGAAGCACGGTCGGTGGGGTACGGGGGTGGGGCCGCCCCGCACGGTGGCCGGCCCCACCGGGGCACTCAGAGATCCTGTTCGCGCTTGGCGGCGATCTTGCTGGGAAGTCCCCACAGCTGCACGAACCCCTTGGCCAGCCCCTGGTCGAAACTGTCGCCCTCGTCGTAGGTGGCGAGGTTGAAGTCGTACAGGGACTGCTCGCTGCTGCGTCCGGTGACGACGGCGGTGCCGTTGTGCAGGGTCATCCTGATCCGCCCGGAGACGTGCCGTTGGGTGTCGGCGATGAAGGCGTCCAACGAGTTCTTCAACGGGGAGAACCACAGCCCGTCGTAGACCAGCTCCGCCCACCGCTGCTGCACGGTCCGCTTGAAACGGGCGAGGTCCCGCTCCAGGGTGACCGCCTCGAGTTCCCGGTGTGCGGTGATCAGCGCGACCGCCCCGGGGGCTTCGTAGATCTCCCTGCTCTTGATGCCGACCAGTCGGTCCTCGACCATGTCGAGCCTGCCGACCCCTTGGGTACCGGCCCTGCGGTTCAGTTCGGTGACGGCCTGCAGGGGGGTGACAGCGGTCCCGTCGACGGCCACCGGAACGCCCTGGTCGAAGGTGATCACCACCTCGTCCGGTTCCCGCTCCGACGCCGGGTTCTCGGTGTAGGAGTAGACGTCCTCGATCGGGGCGTTCCAGATGTCCTCGAGGAACCCGGTTTCCACCGCGCGGCCCCAGAGGTTCTGGTCGATCGAGTAGGGCGACTTGTTGTCGACGTCGATCGGCAGGCCGTTGCGTTCGGCCCAGGCGATAGCTTTCTCCCGTGTCCAGGCGAAGTCGCGTACCGGGGCCAGCACCTTCGTCTCGGGAGCGAGCGCGCCGATACCGACCTCGAAACGAACCTGGTCGTTCCCCTTGCCGGTGCACCCGTGCGCGACGGTGTCCGCACCGTGTTCGCGTGCCGCCTCCGTGAGGTGCTTGGCGATCAACGGCCGCGACAGGGCCGAGACCAACGGGTACTGGTCCATGTACATGGCGTTGGCCCGCAGGGCGGGCACGCAGTAGTTCTCCGCGAACTCGGCACGGGCGTCGGCGACGACCGCCTCCACGGCGCCGCAGGCCAGCGCCCTCTTGCGGATCGTCTCCAGATCCTCACCACCCTGGCCCACGTCCACGGCCACGGCGATGACCTCCGCGTTGGTCTCCTCGGCGATCCACCCGATGGCCACGGAGGTGTCGAGGCCTCCGGAGTAGGCGAGTACGACCCGGTCACTCATGGTTCTGCTCCTCGTGCTTGTTGGTCCTGTGCTGACGTGTCCCTCGTCCGCGGGTGGGCTCCGAGGGTTCCGGTGGGGAACCCGGTTGCGGTTCGGCGAGATCACGCAGTCGCCGCGCGAGTTCCCCGCCGGTGAGTGGTTCACGGGCGACCACCATCAGCGTGTCGTCGCCCGCGATGGTTCCCGCGACTTCCTCCATCGCCGACCTGTCGATGGCGCTGGCGAGGAACTGGGCGGCTCCCGGAGGCGTCCGCAACACGGTCAGGTTCCCGGATCCCTCGGCGCTGACCAGCAGCTCTCCGAGTAATCGGCTCAACCGGGCCGTGCCACCCTGCACCCCCTGGACCGGAGTGCCGTCCTCCGGGATGACGTAGACCGGCTGTCCTCCGTCCGGTCCCCGGAGTTTGACCGCGCCCAGTTCGTCGAGGTCCCGGGAGAGCGTCGCCTGGGTGACCTCGATGCCGTCCTCGGCCAGCAGTCCGGCCAGCTCGGTCTGGCTGCGGACTTCCGTACCGGTGACGATCTCGACGATGCGCGCCTGTCGCGCCACCCGCGTGGTCATCGCTGCTGCACCAGCCACGTCAACAGTGCCTTCTGCGCGTGCACTCTGTTCTCGGCCTCGTCGAACACCGCGCTGGACGGACCGTCCAGCACCTCGTCGGTGATCTCCCACCCCCGGTGGGCGGGCAGACAGTGCAGCACACTGGTCTCCCGCTTGCCGGTGGCCTCCAGCAGGGCGGTGTCGAGCCGGAAGGGGCGGAAGGGTCCCACCCTGTCCTTGCCGTCGTTCTCCTGTCCCATGGAGGTCCACGAGTCGGTGGCGAGCACGTCCGCCCCGGAGACAGCCGCTTCCGGACTGTCGAACACCTCGACGGAGCCTCCCGTTTCGGCCGCCCGCTTGTGTGCCGCCTCGAGTACCCACTGTGCGGGGGCGAAACCGTGTGGGGCCGCCACACGAACGTGCATTCCCGCGGTGACGCCCCCGACCAACAGGGAATGCGCCATGTTGTTGGCACCATCACCCAGGTAAGTGAGAGTCAGCCCGGGCAACGGGCCGTGCCGCTCGCGCACGGTCTGCAGGTCCGCGAGCACCTGGCAGGGGTGGAACTCGTTCGTCAGCGCGTTGACCACGGGGATGTCCGAGGCCGAACTCATGGCGTCGATCCGTTCCTGGGCGAAGGTACGCCACACCACGACATCGACGTAACGGGTGAGCACCCGGGCGGTGTCCTCGATCGTCTCCTCGCGCCCGAGTTGCATGGTCCGGGCGTCGACCACCACCGGATGCCCCCCCAGTTGCGCGATCCCGGTCTCGAAGGAGAGACGGGTCCTGGTCGAGGTCTTCTCGAAGATGACGGCGACGGACTTCGGCCCGGCCAACGGCGTGGAGTTCTCCCGTCCGCTCTTGAACGCGGCGGCCAGATCGAGAATCTCCTGCTGCTCCCGGGGGGTCAGATCGTCGTCCCGGAGAAAATGACGCGACATCACTGTTCTTCCTCTCCACCTGTGGACATCGGCACCATCTCGGACAACATCCCGGCCAGGTCATCCACGAACCGCCGCGCCTGCTGCCTTCCGAGGACCAGCGGAGGCGCCAGCCGCACCGTGTCCGGCCGCACCGGGTTGAGGAGATAGCCACGCTGACGTGCCGTGTCCACCACGGCCGGGGCGATCTCCTCGGTGAGCTCGACAGCGATCAGCATCCCCGCCCCGCGCACCTCGGCTACCAACGGATGGTCCAGCTTCTCGATCATGGCGACCAGCTCCGCGCCCACCTCGCTGCCGTGCCGCAGCAGGTCCTCGGACTCGATGGTGTCCAGCACGGCGAGCGCCGCCGCACAACAGACCGGGTTCCCGCCGAACGTGGTGGCGTGCTGGCCGGGGGCGAGCAACGTGGCCGCCTCGCCGATACCGATGCAGGCCCCCAGGGGCAGCCCCCCACCCAGCCCCTTGGCCAGGGTGATCACGTCGGGCAGCACCCCGTGACGTTGGAAGGCGAACCAGTGGCCGGTGCGACCGATCCCGGTCTGCACCTCGTCGAACACCAACAGCGCGCCCGCACGGTCGGCGATCTCCCGGGCGGAGGCGAGGTAGTCCTCAGGGGGGAGGACCACTCCCGCCTCCCCCTGCACGGGTTCCAGCAGCACGGCCGCGGTGTCCTCGTCCACGGCGGCTTCGAGCGCGGTGACGTCTCCGTAGGGGACGTGGCACACTCCGGAGGGCAGTGGTTCGAAGGGTTCCCTCTTGGCGGGTTGTCCGGTCAGCGCCAAGGCTCCCATGGTCCGGCCGTGGAATCCCCCGGAGGCGGCCACCACCCGGGGGCGACCGGTACGCCGGGCGATCTTGAACGCTGTCTCGTTGGCCTCGGAGCCGGAGTTGCAGAAGAACACACGTCCCTCGGTGGAGGCTCCGCTCAACGCGAGCAGACGTTCGGCCAGGCGCAGTTCGGGCTCGTGGCTGTAGAAGTTCGACACATGGCCCAACCTGGAGATCTGCCCGCTCACCGCCGCCGTGACCGCGGGATGGGCGTGACCGAGCACGTTGACCGCGATCCCACCCAGCAGGTCGAGGTAGCGGTGGCCCTCGACATCGGTGACCTCACAACCGGATCCGGAGACCAGTTCCACCGGAGGTGTTCCGTAGGTCTGCATGATCGAGCCGCGCCAACGCCGCGCCGCCTCGAGATTGCCGTCCTCCTCGGAGGGCATCAGGCACCGTCCTTTCCTGGGTCCTGGTCGGGTGGGACGACCATGGTGCCCACCCCCTCGCTGGTGAAAACTTCGAGCAGCACGGAGTGGGCCAGCCTGCCGTCGATCACGTGGGCCCGGTTGACCCCTCCGGAGACGGCCTGCAGACAGGCCTCCATCTTGGGGATCATGCCCTCCGAGAGGGTCGGCAGCAGTGCGCTCAACCTGTGGGTGTCCACGCTCGACACCAGCGAGTCCCGGTCCGGCCAGTCGGTGTAGAGGCCTTCGACGTCGGTCAGCACCACCAGCTTCTCGGCGCGCAGGGCCACGGCCAGGGCGCCCGCGGCCGTGTCGGCGTTGACGTTGTGCACCACCCCGTCCCTGTCCGGAGCCACGGTGGAGACCACGGGGATCCGTCCCGCCTCGACCAGGTCGAGAACGGCGGTCGGATCCACGTTCTCGACGTCGCCGACCAGCCCGATGTCCACCGGCTCCCCGTCCACCACCGCCTCGCGTCTGCGCGCGGTGAACAGCTGGGCGTCCTCCCCGGACATCCCCACGGCGTGCGGTCCGTGCTGGTTGATCATGCCCACCAGTTCCCGGCCGACCTGGCCGACCAGCACCATGCGGACCACGTCCATCACCTCGGGGGAGGTGACCCGCAGACCACCCCGGAACTCTCCGGTCATCCCGAGCCTGTCCAGCATGTTCGTGATCTGCGGGCCTCCACCGTGCACGACCACGGGACGCAGCCCCGCCAGGCGGAGAAAGACCATGTCCTCGGCGAAGGCCCGCTTGAGGTCGTCGTCGGTCATCGCGTTGCCGCCGTACTTGACCACGACGGTGGCCCCGCGAAAGCGTTCCAGCCACGGCAGCGCTTCGGTCAGCACGCCCGCCTTCCGGGCCGCCGTGGTGAGTCGGTCTTCGGATGATGTCTCGGTCATGAGGAATAGGCGCTGTTCTCTTCGACGTATCCGTGGGACAGATCGGTGGTGTACACGGTCGCCTCGTGGGGTCCGGACCGGAGATCGATCACGATCTCGACCTCACGGCCGGAGAGGTCCACCACCTCCCGCTCGGCGACCGGGACTCCGGCGGAGTACAGGGTCACTCCGTTGAGCGCGATCTCCATCGCCTCCGCGTCCGTGTCCGTGTCCGCCAGGGCACGCCCCGCGGCCATGGCGATGCGTCCCCAGTTCGGGTCGGAGCCGAACAGGGCCGTGCCGACCAGGTTGTCCTCGGCGACCACCCGGGCGATCCGTACGGCGTCGGCCTCCCGCACCGCCCCGCGTACCGTGACGTCGACGGCCTTCGTGGCTCCCTCCGCGTCGTACTGGAGGTGCCGGACCAGCTCGGCACACGTTTCCGTGAGGATCCCGGTGAGTTCGTCCGTGTCGACGGCGACGCCGGAGGCCCCGGAGGAGAGCAGGAGCACCGTGTCGTTGGTGGAGGTCCCTCCGT
Organism: Actinopolyspora mortivallis DSM 44261; assembly: GCF_000384035.1. GTDB lineage: Bacteria > Actinomycetota > Actinomycetes > Mycobacteriales > Pseudonocardiaceae > Actinopolyspora > Actinopolyspora mortivallis. The sequence goes on along the minus strand of NZ_KB913024.1, from coordinate 1,693,816 downwards.
CGACGTCCAGCCTTTCGAAGGTGGTGGCCGCGGCCCGGCGCAGGGCCTCGTCCAACACGTCCGGTTCGGCCACGGCGTCCGTGGTGAGCACGGCCAGCATCGTCGCCAGGTTGGGTGCGATCATGCCCGCCCCTTTGACCATGGCTCCGACGGAGAAGCCGGAGGGATGCCGCACGAACGCCTGTTTGGGGCCACTGTCGGTGGTGAGTATCGCCGTGGCGGCGTCCTCGGCGGCCCGCCCGCTGTCGGAGAGTTCCCCGGCCGCGGTGCTCACACCACTGAGCAGGGCCTCCATCGGAAGCCGCTGTCCGATGAGGCCGGTGGAGCAGACCGCGACCTCGATGGCGCCGGTTCCGAGTTCCCCCGCGACCCTCTCCGCCGTGGAGTGGGTGTCCCGGAATCCCTCGGGGCCGGTACACGCGTTGGCTCCTCCCGAGTTGAGCACCACCGCGCGGAGACGCCGTTCGCGCAGCACCTGCTCGGACCACAGCACCGGTGCCGCCTTCACCCTGTTCGTGGTGAACAGCCCGGTGGCTTCCCGGCGGGGGCCGTCGTTGACGACCAGGGCGAGATCCGGCCGTCCCCCTTCCTTGATCCCGGCCGCCACTCCGGAGGCCCGGAAACCGCGCGGGCCGGTCACGCCCACGGGCTGGGGACCGTTCCCGTTTCCGGAGGAGGGGGTGGGGTGCTCGTGGTGGGTACTCACTGTGCTCCTTCCGGCCGCTCGTTCACGACGCGACCCATCCGGTTTCGGGTCTTCGGTCCCGCCGTGGTGGTGTTCGTGAACCCCCCTCGTACTCCTCACGGCGCCACCCCCGCGCGGGGCAGACCCGTCTCCTCCGGCACCCCGAGAGCGAGGTTCATGCACTGCACGGCCGCGCCCGCCGTGCCCTTGGTCAGGTTGTCCTCGGCCGCGACGGCGACCAGTCGTCCCGCGTCGACGTCGACGGTCACCTGCAGCTGTAGCGTGTTGGCACCGATCGTGGCCGAGGTCTGGGGCCACTGCCCTTCCGGCAGCAGCCGGACGAACGGCTCCCCTTCGTAGGCGGCGAGGTACTGCTCCCGAACACGCCGGGCGTCGACGCCGGGCAGGAGCGGGGAGCTGCAGGTCGCCAGGATTCCCCGGGACATCGGGGCCAGGATCGGAGTGAACGACACCCGCACCGGTTCGCCGGCCACCGCCCCGAGGTTCTGGATCATCTCCGGGGTGTGCCGGTGGGCCCCACCCACCCCGTAGACACTGGCCGAGCCCATGACTTCGGCGGAGAGCAGGTGCGGCTTGAGCGCCCGGCCCGCTCCCGAGGTTCCCGTGGCCGCCACGACCACGGCCTCGGGCTCCACCAGGGAGGCGGAGAAGGCGGGCGCCATGGCCAGGGAGACCGCGGTGGGGAAACACCCGGGGACGGCCACCCGCCGGGCCCCACTCAGTTCCTCCCTCCTGCCGGGAAGTTCCGGAATGCCGTAGGGCCAGGTTCCGGGGTGCGCTCCGCCGTACCACCGTTGCCACGCCGCTGGATCCTCGAGTCGGTGGTCGGCTCCGCAGTCGATCACCACGGTCTCGTCGAGTCCGTCGGACAACTCCGCCGAGTGCCCGTGAGGCAGGGCGAGAAAGACAACGTCGTGCCCGGCGAGGGTCTGCACGGTGGTCTCTTCGAGTTCCCTGTCGGCGAGCTCCGTCAGCCCCGGGTGGTGCTCCCCCAACCGACTGCCGACGTTGCCCCCCGCGGTGAGCGCGCCGATCTCCACCCGTGGATGGGCGAGCAGCAGTCGGAGCAGCTCTCCACCCGCGTAACCACTCGCACCGGCCACCGCCGCCCGTATACTCATACGAATGAGTATGCATGATGATGCAATATCAATCAAGGGGTTTTTGACCGCTGTTCGTATTCGTCCCGGCGACACCGGAGACAGGGCGGCAAGAAGCGGCCACGAGCAGCACCTTCGGCGCGTATCACCACACACTCCGGTGAATAAGAATCGGGCGGCCGGTTCACAGCGGAACCGACCGCCCGATCGTGTCCGTCTCCCCGGCCGCGACAACCGGGGCTGAAGTTCTCACCCGCGCAGAGTCGCCCCCACGCGTTCGTGGGCGGCCGCGACAGCGGCCTCCCGCACCTCACTCGCCTCCTGCTGGGTCAACGTCCGGTCCGGGGCGCGCAACTGCAGCGCGAAAGCCAACGACTTCTTGCCCTCGCCCAGCTGTTCACCGGTGAAAACGTCGAACAACCTGATCTCCTCGATCAGCTCGCCGGCCCCGGACCTGAGGGCGTCGGTGAGCTCGGCCGCCGAGACCTCCTCGTCGACCACCAACGCCACATCGAGCCGCACCGGCGGATAGGAGGAGACCCGCGGAGCGGGCCTCGACTCGGACAGGGGCAGGGCGTCCAGATCGAGTTCCATGGCACAGGTCCGCTTCGGCAGTTCGAGGGCCTCGACCACCTTGGGGTGCAGCTCCCCCGCGTAACCCACCACGGTGTCGTCCACCAGAAGCTCGGCACAACGTCCTGGGTGCCACGGCGGGTTGTTCCCGGTGGAGACGCTCAACGCCACTCCGGCCGTGTCGGCCACCAGTCTCGCGGCCTGGATCGCGTCGGCCCATCCTGCCTGGCGTCCTGCTCCCCACCAGCCGGAACGCTCCCGCTGGCCCGCCAGCACCACACCCACGTGTTTGGGTTGTGCGGGCAACGCCGCGTACAACTCGGCCAGCTCCTCCTCGGAGGGCCGCTTCTGCACTCCCAGTTCGGGCACGGCCTGCTGCTCCTTGCCAGGCAGAACCACCTGGCCGATGTGGAACAGCGCGAGATCCCGCCGCCCCCGGGAAAGGTTGCGCTGCAAAGCCTCCAGCAACCCCGGAAGCAGAGTGGTACTGATCAGGGAACGTTCCGCTTCGAGCGCGTTGGCGGCGCGCAGGGCGTTGCGCCGCGGATCGTCCTCGTCCAACCCGAAGGCCTCGAAAGTCTCCTCACCCGTGAAGGGGAACGGCAGCACTTCGACGTAACCGTCGTGGGCCAGTGCGCGAGAGACGGCACGTTCGCGCAACTGGGCCTGGTCCAGCCCCGCACCGGCCGGAGCGGCGGGAAGCACCGAGGGGATGGTGTGGTACCCCTCCAGCCGCAGTACCTCCTCCACCAGGTCAGCGGGCTGGGTGAGATCGGGCCGCCAGGTGGGGGGCGTGGCCGTGACCACTCCCACTCCTTCCTCGGAGGTGCCCACCTCGATCCGGCATCCGATCTGGGTCAACCGTTGTACGGTCACGCCACGCTCGTACCGCACCCCGGCGATTCGGTCCGGCAGTGCCAACGGCATCGTCACCGGAGCAGGAGGAACCACGTTCCCGACGTCGGTCCGCCCGGCGGCGATCGTGGCCTCGCCGTACTCGACGAGCAGACGCGCGGCACGTTCGACGGCGACCGCGGCCACCGCGGGGTCCACTCCGCGCTCGAAACGCTTGCCCGCCTCGCTCGGCAGACGATGGCGCCGGATCATGCGGGCGATACTGGCGGGATCCCAGTTGGCGGCCTCCAGCAGAACGTCGTTGCTGTCCTGGCCGATCTCGGTGCTGGCGCCCCCCATGACCCCGGCCAGCGAAACCGGACCGGAGTCGTCGCAGATCACGATGTCGTCCGGGTCCAGCTCGCGGTGCACGTCGTCCAGTGTGACCAGGGTCTCGCCCGCCGACGCACGTCGTACCACCACGTCACCGTCGAGCTTGAGCGCGTCCCAGGCGTGGAGAGGCTGGCCGAGTTCGAGCATCACGTAGTTGGTGACGTCCACGGGCAGCGAGATCGACCGGATCCCGGCCAGAGCCAACCTGCGCCGCATCCACCAGGGGGTGGGCGCGGTGGGATCCACCCCGGTCAAACGACGGAGGACGAACCGTGAACAGGCCGTCTCGTCGGCGATCCGCACGGTCCGCGACGGGCGGTCGTCGTCGGGGATGGAACGGTTGGCCGGATCCCCGAAGGGCACGTCCAACGCGTTGGACAGCTCCCGGGCCAGTCCACGCACGGAGAAGCAGTACCCCCGGTCCGGGGTGATCGACAGCTCGATGACCGAGTCGTCCAGGCCGACGATCTCGCCCGCGTCGGCTCCCGGATCCGCCGAGCCCGGAGGCAGTACGAGGATCCCCTCGTGGTCCTCACCGATCCCCAGTTCACGGACCGAGCAGATCATTCCCTCGCTGACCCTGCCGTAGGTCTTGCGCTCGGAGATCTCGAAACCACCCGGCAGCACGGCGCCGGGAAGAGCCACCACGACCAGGGAACCCGCGCTGAAGTTCGTGGCTCCGCACACGATTCCGCGGAACAGCTCCTCACCGGCGTCGGACTTTCCGACCTCCACCCGGCAGTAACGGATGGGCTTTTTGAACCCGGTCAGCTCCTCGACCTCGGCGACCCGTCCGACGACAAGGGGACCGGTGATCGGGGTGAGGTGGGTGACCTCCTCGACTTCCAGCCCGATCCGCACGAACGCCTCGGCCAGACTCTCGGCGCTCGTCTCCTCGGGCAACTCAAGATGCTCGGCCAGCCAGGAAACCGGAATCCGCACTGGATCGCAGCCCTTCTCTATCGTGGTGGGGTCAGAAGTACCGATGTGGACGTCCCGGCGAGGGGCGGACTCAGTATCCGATCCCGAACGCCTCGGTGAATCGGACATCCCCTTCGACCATGTCCCGCATGTCGGGAATGCCGTTACGGAACTGCAGCGTCCGTTCCAGCCCCATGCCGAAAGCGAATCCGGAATAGGTCTCGGGGTCGACCCCGGAAGCGCGCAGCACGTTCGGATGAACCATGCCGCAGCCACCCCATTCGACCCAGCCCGCGCCGCCCTTCTTCTCCGGGAACCAGACATCGACCTCCGCGGAGGGTTCGGTGAACGGGAAGAAACTGGGCCGGAAACGGGTCAACGACCGCGGGCCGAACATCGAACGGGCGAAGGCGTCCAGTGTTCCCTTCAGATGCGCCATGGTCAGATCCCTGTCGACCGCCAGGCCCTCCACCTGATGGAAGACCGGTGTGTGGGTGGCGTCGAGCGCGTCGGTACGGAAGACCCTGCCCGGAGAGATCCGGTAGACCGGCGGATCGTTGTGCAGCAGCGCACGGACCTGCACCGGGGAGGTCTGCGTACGCAGCACCAGCCCCGAGTCGTCGGGGGCGATGTGGAAGGTGTCCTGCATCGTGCGGGCGGGATGGTCCTTGCCGAAGTTGAGCGCGTCGAAGTTGAACCACTCCGCCTCCAGCTCCGGCCCCTCCGATACCTGCCAGCCCATGGCCACGAACCCGTCCGCGATGCGTTCGATGAGCTGGGTGATCGGATGACGAGCTCCGCCGGGAAGCCGGTCGGTCGGAAGGGTGACGTCCACCGCCTCCTCACGCAGCACTCTGGCGTCGCGTTCGGCACTGAGCTGGGCGTGGCGAGCGTCGTAGGCCTCCTGGATCAGCCGACGGGTCTCGTTGACCCGCTTACCCGCGTCGGCCTTGGCCTGCGGGGGCAGCGAGCCGATCTCCCGACGTGCTGTCAACACCGGGGAACGCTCCCCCAGGTGGGCGGGTTTGACCGCGGCCAGCTCGTCGAGATCGGCCGCCTCCTCGAATGCCTTGCGGGCGTCGTCGACCGCGCCTTGCAGCGTCTCCGGTGCGAGCGCGACGACCTCTTTCGGGTCGTACGGGTCGTTGGCTCCAGACATCGTCGCTGTGTGACTCCCGTATCCGACGGCCCGCTCACGCGAACCGACCTTGACGTGTGAAAACTCTTCCCCGGCCGTTAGTCTATGGGATGGCCGTGAACCGGGTCGCCGCCGTCACCACGACCGGACAACGACGTCCGGTCTCGGGCGGGACCACCGAAACCACGCTCACCGCGCACGTCGTGCCGAGGTGTACAGGCAGACGGCCGCCGCCGTGGCCAGATTGAGACTCTCGGCCCGTCCGTAGATCGGCACGCGCACCGTGAGGTCCACCTCCCCGGCGTGTTCCCCGAGGCCGTGAGCCTCGCTGCCGAACACCCAGGCGGTGGGCGTGTCCAGTGCCCCCCGTCGCTCGGCGGTGTGCAGATCCTCGTCCGCTCCGCCCTCGGCACCGACCAGTCGGAGTCCGGCCGCGCGGCAGGCTGTGAACACGGACTCCACGTTCCGCTCCCGGACCAGGGGGAGGTGAAAGACACTTCCGGTGGAGGCACGAACCGCCTTTCCGTTGTACGGGTCGACGGTGTCCCCCGCGAACAGGACGGCTTCGGCACCGGCGGCGTCGGCGACACGCACCACGGTTCCCGCGTTGCCCGGGTCCGCGACGTTCAGCAGTACGGCGACCGTGCGGGGCCGAGTCGCCAGCACCTCCTCCACGGAGGAACGCGGCAGGTCACACACGGCGACCAACCCCTGCGGAGTGACCGTCTCCGACAGTGCGGCGGCGGCCCGCTCCGTCACCGGGCGCAGGGCCACTCCCGCGGCGGCGCAGCGCTCCGCCAGCTCGGGACAACGCCGTGCCCCCTCGGGAGTGGCGAACACCTCCCGTACTCCGCCGGACATCCCCGGCCCGGACCGGCCCTCGGAGTCAGCCTCCAAGGCCTCCACGACGGCCATCGGCCCTTCGGCCAGGAACATTCCGGCACGTTCCCGACCGGAACGGCGAGTGAGCTTACGAGCAGCGCTCACCCTGGAGGAACGCTCCGTCAGCGGAGTCCGCTCCTGCTGGGGACGCGACATCGGCTCTCCGGTCACCACACCGCTCCGTCGGGTACTCGCACGAGCGGAAATCAGGCCGCGCCTTCGGCGAGACTGTTACGGGCCTTGTCGCACAGTGCGGTGAAGGCCTGCGGATCGTTGACCGCCAGCTCGGCGAGCATCTTGCGGTCCACCTCGATCTCGGCGGCCTTCAGTCCCTGCATGAACCTGTTGTAGCTGAGGCCGTTCTGCCTGCTGGCCGCGTTGATGCGCATGATCCAGAGCTTGCGGAAGTCACCCTTGCGGGCACGGCGGTCCCGGTAGGAGTAGACCTGCGAGTGCAGCATCTGCTCCTTGGCCTTGCGGTAGAGCCGAGAACGCTGCCCGCGGTACCCCTTCGCCGACTCGAGAATCTTCCGACGCTTCTTCTGAGCGTTCACCGCTCGCTTGGCGCGTGCCATTGGTTCCGTCCTGTGATCGTACTGGGGGCGGTGTTCCGCCCCGGCTGATAAGGCTGTCAGGGCTTCCGGGGGCACGCGGTCGTGTGTGCCACCCGGTCACCGGTGCGGGCCGCGGCGAGGCCTTGTCAGCGACCCAGCAGCTTGTTGACCTGCCTCTTGTCGTTCTGGGAGACCTCCGCGGTGCCCTCCAGACGACGCTTCAGCTTGCTGGACTTCTTCTCGAGGATGTGCCTACGGCCGGCACGCTCGTGCCGCAGCTTTCCCGACCCGGTGACCTTGAACCGCTTGGCGGAACCGCTGTGCGTCTTGTTCTTCGGCATTTTCGTCCTCTTTTCGTACGAACGCCGGGCAGAATCCCCGGAGGAATCCCGCCCGGCCTGCGTTCGGGGTGCGGTTACAGCCGGGTAGACGACCGCTGTCGATCCCGATTCCGCTCGACGGTTATGACGCGTTCGCCTTGCTCTTGTTGCCCTTGCCGGTCTTGTGCGGCGCCAGCACCATGGTCATGTTGCGGCCGTCCTGCTTGGGTTTGGCCTCGATGAAGCCCTTCTCGGAGACATCCTCGGCCAGTCGCTCCAGCAGCCGGAAACCCAGTTCGGGACGCGACTGCTCACGGCCACGGAACATGATCGTCACCTTGACCTTGTGGCCCTGCCCGAGGAACCGCGACACGTGACCTTTCTTGGTCTCGTAGTCGTGCGGATCGATCTTCGGGCGGAGCTTCTGCTCCTTGATGACGGTCTGCTGCTGATTGCGGCGCGACTCACGAGCCTTCTGCGCACTCTCGTACTTGAACTTGCCGTAGTCCATGAGTTTGCACACCGGCGGGCGCGCCTGCGGAGCGACCTCGACGAGATCCAGGTCCGCTTCCTCGGCGAGCCGGAGTGCGTCCTCGATACGGACGATACCGACCTGTTCACCGTTGGGTCCCACGAGTCGGACCTCGGGAACACGGATACGGTCGTTGATGCGCGTCTCGGAGCTGATGGGGCCTCCTCGGTTCGATGGCGTACCTCTGCTGCACCGCGGCGTGAAGCTCGCCCCTAGAGCAATGCAGCCGCCCCGCGAAGAACCCTCACAGGCTCCACGGGACCCTCATACTCCAACCGATCGAACCGGTATGCCATACCGTTTCAATCCGCCGTCGAACGACGTCGACGGCGGGATCGGGACCCGGCAGCCTGTGGCTCGGCCACGCGGGTGGGAGCGGGGCTCCACTTTCCCGCCCCCGAGGGACCGGGGGCGTTGCGCACATGCAAGAGTAACAGGTGTGACCGAGCCGCAGCCAACCGAGTCCCCCGAACCCGCCGACCGGACGTTCGACGGCCCCGGAGGGGACAGCCTCGACACCGCGGGTAATACGGACAACGTCCGCGAGCTGGCCAGTGTTCCGAGCGTGGAGGTGATCAGCCGCGCCGGTGTGATGTTGATGTCGGCGGCCGCGGAGAAACTCGGGCTCGCCGAGGAGGACCCCGACACGGCCCCCGCGCGGGATCTGGACGAGGCCCGCCGACTGATCACCGCCCTGGCCGGACTGATCACTTCGTCCGTGGAGTATCTCGGTCCGCACGCGGGAGCCATGCGGGACGGGCTGCAGACCCTGCAACGGGCCTTCCGCGAGGCCTCGGCCGAGCCGGACCCGCCGGGCCAGGGGCCCGGGGAGAAGTACACGGGCCCGGTGCACTGACCTCCCCGCGGCGACCCCGGCGACGAGACGGATCAGTAGGTCAGGGTGGTCCGCACCGCCCGGTGGTCGCTGCCCGAGGTGTCGAGCACCTCGGAGGTGACGGGACGCATCGCGCGTGCGAGCACGTGGTCGAGGCGAACCACGGGGAAACCCGCCGGCCAGGTGAAACCGAACCCGTTGGTGGCCGAGGCCGCCCGCGCGGGAAGAACCCCGGTGAGCGTGTCCAGGGCACGATCCGTACCGGCGGTGTTGAGGTCACCGAGCAGCACCACCCTGCGGATCCTCTCCCCACGCACGGCTTCGGCCAACCGCTCCAGTGCACGATCGCGCCGTTCGACCAGGTCGGGACGCAGCGAGGGAAGGTGGACCGTGTACACGGCGGTCACCCCCTCGGGAGTGCGCACCGTGGCCCGCAGGGCGCGGCCCCATCCCAGCCCGAGGTCGACCGTACGGACCTCCGAGAGTGGGTAACGACTCCACAGCCCCACTGTTCCCACACTCGCGTGGTGGGGGTACTCCGAACCGAGTATCTCGGTGACCTCCTCACGGTCACCGTTGGTGACTTCCTGCAGACCGACCAGGTCCGAGCCCGTCCGGGCCAGTTGGCGCAGGGTCACCTCCGGTTCCCGGTTGTCTGCGTAGAGGTTCTGCGTGACGACCTCCAGGTGCCCCTCACCGGAGGCTCCGTCGGCCGGAAGCGAACGTCCGAAGACCAGCGCCCACACGAGCACGGGTACGAGCAGCAGCCCGGTGGCCCGACACCGTCCGAGCAAGGCGGGAACGAGGGCCAGTACGGGCAGCACCCCCAACCAGGGGATGACACTGTCCAGCAGGGTGCCGATCCCCAGCGGGTTCGGCACCAGACCGTGTCCCAGGAACAACACGGTGACCGCGCCCGCGAACAGGCCCAACAGGGTGTCCCTGGCACGCCAGGGACGTTTCTCCCCCCGGATCCGTCCGAGTATCCGCCGGGCAGCGGCAAGCATCCCCTGTGGGGACTCGGTCCCACGTTCCGTCCGACCCGCTGTGCGTTCCTGCCTCATCGGGAGAGAGTCTGCCGCACGAACCTGAGCGGAGAATGAGAGAACGGCACCCCGCCTCCGGTCCGTGCCGGCCGGGCGGGGCACCGTGTTTCACGGTCACCCGTCGAGGGCGGCCAGGGCGTCGACCTCCACCAACAGGCCGGGAGGTAGTCCGACGTAGACGGTGGTCCGCGCCGGGTAGGGCTCCCCGACCACCCGTGCGTAGGTTTCGTTCATCTCGGAGAAATGTGTCACGTCGGTGAGATAGACCCGCAACATGAGGACGTCCTCGACACCGGCTCCGGCCTCCTCGAGGACGGCGAGGACGTTGCGCAGTGCCCGCTCGGTCTGTTCGGCCACGGAATCGGAAACGGGTTTTCCGGTGGCGGGGTCGACTCCCGTCTGCCCGGACACCTGGACCAGGTTCCCCTTGCGCACTCCCTGGGAAAGGGGAACCCCCGCCGGGGGCCGTGGGGCCGCCGAGGTGGTCACGACACTTCTGGACATGTGTTTCTCCTTTCAGCGGATCAGTCTTTCCACCAACCGAGCTCGGCCGAGATCCGTTCGCAGGTCGCGGTCACCTCGTCACGCCAGCCGAGCAGCTCGTCGAAGTCCAGCAGCACTTTCGGCGCCGAGAGGGAGACGGCCGCGACGATCGTTCCCCGTGCGTCCCGCACCCCGGAGGCGAGGCAGTGCACGAACTCCTCGTGCTCACCACGATCGAGGGCACAGTTCTCGTCGGCGGCACGACGCACCTCCTCCAACAGCGTTCGCTCGTCGGTGAGGGTGTGGGCGGTCAGGGCCGGACGGTCCAGGGCGGTCACGAACTCCCGTCTGGACTCCTCCGGCACCCCGGCCATCAGGATCTTGCCGACCGCCGTGCAGTGCAGCGGCGCACGCGCCCCTATCCGGGAGTACATCCGCACCGGACGCGTGCTGTCCACCTTGTCCACGTAGACCACCTGGTCCCGTTCCCGAACGGCCAGATGCACGGTGTGACCGGTACGGTTCCCGAGTTCACGTAGGTGCTCACGGGCGACCTCGCGCACCTCGACGTCGTCCAGGGCTCGGTTGGCGAGGTCGAACAGCGCACTGCCCAGCTTGTACCGATGGGAGTCAGGCCGGTGCACGAAGCCCTCGTCCTCCAGGGAACGCAGCAGACGCATCGCGGTGGACTTGTGCACCCCCACCGTCTCGGCGAGCTGGTCGAGAGTCCGCGCGCCGTCCGCCAGGGCGTTCAGCAACGCGAGTCCCCGTCGCAGACTCTGACTCATTCCCGTCCCTTCCGGTTCCTGCCGAGCGGAGTCCCACCGGGGATCCCGGTGACCCCGCCTTCCGGCCGGTGCTCGGCGCGTTGACGCCCCCACGGCGACGTGCTAGACAGCATGCTAGCAATATATGCAATAACCATTGCGTTACATGCAATTGGAGGGTCGGTGCGGGCGGCGACCATGAACCGCACGGCGGTTCGCGAACTGCGACGGGAACGGATCGACTGGCGGTTCAAGGGAATGCCTGCCGAATCGTTCGGGAGCACGATCGAGCAGTTCCTCGAGAAACGCCCGACTCTTCGCGCCAGCGGTTTCGTGGGACCGCTGCTGCTGCTCGACCGAGCAGCCCTGGAGCACAACCTGCGGACGATGGCCGAGTGGTGCGCGCGTAACGGGGTGTTGCTGTGCCCGCACGGCAAGACGACCATGGCTCCCCAGCTCTTCCAACGCCAACTCGATCACGGCGCGTGGGGACTGACCGCGGCGAACACGAGTCAACTACGGGTGTACCGGGCCTTCGGGGTCAGCCGTGTCCTGCTGGCCAACCAACTGGTGGATCCGAGCGGACTGACCTGGCTCGCGGAGGAACTCGGCAGGGACCCGGAGTTCCGCTTCGGGTGTTGGGTGGACTCGCCGGAGAACGTGCGGATCATGACCGAGCACCTGACCGCCGCGGAATGCCGCGTACCGGTGGACGTGTTGGTCGAGCTCGGCGGGGTGGGCGGACGCACCGGAGCGCGCGGCGTCGAGCAGGCCCTGGAGGTCGCGCGAGCGGCCCATGACAGCCCCCGCCTGCGACTGGTGGGCGTGAGCGGCTACGAGGGAGCACTCGCCCACGATCTCAGCGACAGCGGGCTCGCCGCGGTGGACCGCTATCTGAGCACGATGCGCGAAACGGTCGAACGGATCGGTCGGGCGGGCCTGTTCGACGAGACCGAGGAGATCGTCGTCACCGCCGGAGGAAGTTCCTATTTCGACCAGGCGGCCGAAGCGCTCACCGCCTCGTGGGAACTGGACAGACCCGTACTCGCCGTGCTCCGCAGCGGCTCCTACGTCACGCACGACCACGGTCTCTACCGGACCATGTCCCCCTTCGGCCGTGCTCACCGTCTGGCCGGTCCCGAGGAACCGTTCCGTCCCGCGCTCCGGTTACTGGCGCAGGTGGCCTCCCGTCCCGAACCCGAACTGGCTCTGCTGACCCTCGGTCGGCGGGACGCCTCCTTCGACCAGGACCTCCCACAGCCCCACCGACTGCGCACCGCCGAGGGCGAGTTTCCCCTGCGGGACTGTCGAGTGACCGAACTGGCCGACCAGCACGCCTTCGTGGCCCTGCCTGCCGAATCGGGTGTCGAGGTCGGCCACTGGATGGAGTGCGGGCTCTCCCATCCCTGCACGGTGTTCGACAAGTGGCCGCTCATCCCCGTCGTCGAGGACGACGAGGTCGTGGACCTGGTGCGCACCTTCTTCTGATCCCGATCCGGTCGTTCCGGCAGAGACGATTCGTCGAACTTTGATCTAGTCCAGCTGGGAGACATGCGGCACACTACCCCGCACGAGATCAACCAACACCGTGTCGCGCCCCGCCCGGGCCGCACGCGGAGGACTCCGAGGAGGCCACGTGTCCCCTGCCGCCACTCGTCGTTTCTTCCTCTCCGCCCTCGGCACCACGGGAGTGCTCACCGCGCTGGGCTCGTCCCCGGCCCACGCCCGGCCGGACGGCCACCTGCGGGCCGCCTATCTCGGCAGTTTCGGATGGACCACCCCACCCGGAGAGGGGTTCGAGGTCGCCTGCCACGACACTCTCTCCGGAAGCCTGGTCCCACGTCGGGCGGTCCCCGGGGTCCCCGACGCCTCCTGGCTGGCCTTCTCCCCGGACGGGCGGGTGCTCTACACGACCAACGAACTCGTGCCGAACGGCTCCGTCACGGCGTTGAGCCTCGTCGATCCCCACGATCCGCGCCCGCTCAACACCCGTTCCACCGAAGGAGCGGGCCCCACCCACCTGAGCGTGCACCCGACGGGACGCTTTCTGCTGACGGCCAACTACACCGACGGCACGGTGGTCGTTCACCGTCTCCGGCAGGACGGAGGTATCGGGGAACTCACCGACCTGGTCCAGCACACCTCGACCGAACGTCCCCCCAGGGCTCACCAGGTGATCGTCGATCCGAGCGGTCGATGGGTCGTCGCCGTGGATCTCGGCGCCGACGCCGTCCACACCTACCGTCTGAACCTCGCGAACGGCACACTGCACCACAACAGCCAGCTCTCGGTGGCTTCCGGCAACGGCCCCAGACACCTGGCTTTCCATCCGAGTGGTCGACACGCCTATCTGGTCAACGAGCTGGCCAGCACGGTGACGGTACTGGACTGGCACGCCGCCGCGGGCGTGTTCACCCCCGGTGCCACCCTCGACACCCGGCCGGAGGGAGCCACGGGGGAGAACTATCCCGCGGAGGTCGTGGTGGACCGGCCGGGGCGTACCTGCTATGTCACCAACCGGGGGGACGACACGGTGGCCGTGTTCGCCCTTTCCGAGCACGGTGCCCGTCTCCGTCTCGTGGACAGTGTTCCCACGGGGGGTGAGTGGCCGCGACACTGCACGTTGGATCCCGGACAACGCTGGATGTACGTGGCCAACCAGAACTCCGGCACGGTCACCCGTCTGGCCCGGAACACGGTGACCGGGAAGCTGGGAGCGGTGATCGACAGCGCCGAGGTCGCCGGAGCCGCCGTGCTGGCTTTCCGACCCTGAGGAAGGGGCCGGAACACGTCCTTGCGGAGAGATCCGCCCACGGGCCCGCTCGTACCGACCGCGGTTCCGTGCCCCGGCACGGAACCGCGTGACCGTGGCCGCTTCCGGAGAACTCCCGTTCCCGTCACGCTGCCGTGAACCTCACCGTTCCGGGCACTCGCAGTCGCCACCGGTCTAGACCTTGTGTCCGCTCCACGCCCCGCCTAGCATCAAGCACATTGCACAGAACAGAACGAACGTTGCATTCCACGCAACGGAGGTGTCATGCGGTTCTGGAAGACGGCAGCCGTGGTCGTGGCCGGGGCACTGCTGGCCGGTTGTGGCCCACCACAGGTGGACCAGGGAGCGTCCGGAGAGGACAAAAGCACCGGGACCCTGCGTGTGTGGCTGTTCGACGAAGCCAACCGCGACCCCAAGGAAGAGGTGGTGAACGCGGCGGTACGTGAGTTCGAGGGCGAGCACGAGGACGTCACCGTCGACGTGCGCTACATAGCCGTGGACACCCGCTCCGAACGGTTCACCGGAGCCTTCAACGACCCCTCCAGCGCCCCCGACGTGGCCGAGTTCGGCAACACCGACCTGGCCAGCTACGTCGCCGCGGGAGGACTGGCCGAACTCGACACCATGCTCGGGAACTGGCCGGCGGCGCAGGACCTCTCCGAGTCGGTGCTGGAAACGGCCCGCACGGACGGAAAGACCTACGGGGTTCCCTGGTTCACCGGAGTACGCGCCCTCTACTACCGCACGGACGTGTTCGAGGAACTCGACCTCGACCCCCCGCGCACCCTCGGCGAGATCGCCGAGAAGGCACGCCGTGTCCGGGCCGCACGGCCGGACATGTACGGCATCGCGACCGGTGGCAAGTACACCTACGCGATGATGCCGTTCATCTGGGCGCACGGCGGAGAGCTCGCCCGTGGTGAGGGCGCGACGTGGGAGTCGGCCGTCGACGAACCCGCCGCCCGTGCGGGAATAGAGGCCTACACCGAGCTGCTGGAGCCCGACGTCTGCCCGCCGGAGCAGTGCGCCCAGCTGACCGGCACGGAAAGCGTGCAGGCCTTCGCCGGGGGCAAGGCGGCGATGACCATCGGGGGAGACTTCAACCGCGCGGCCGTGGACGCGGGGGCGGCCGGTGACCACTACGACGTCGTCCCGCTTCCCGGTACCGAACCCGGCGAGATCGCCCCCGCCTTCGCGGGAGGGAACCTGCTGGGAGTACTGCGCTCCTCGGACCGGTCCTCACTGGCCAAGGAGTTCATCCGGGTACTGGCGGGAAAGAAGTACCAGCGTGACATGTACGAGGCGATGGGATACCTGCCCACCTTCGAGGACGTGCAGAACCAGGTGTCCTCGGAGGACCCGACGGTACGCCCCTTCGTCGAGACGCTGCAGGCGGGAACCAGGTTCGTTCCGGCCACACCCGCCTGGTCCGAGATCGACGCCCAGGAGATCCTGCCGACCATGGTCCAGCGCATCGTCACCGAGGGCGAACTCGGCCCCGCCACCGCGGAAGCCGCCCGACGCATGAACGACACGTTCCGGGAGTGAGAACCCCACGATTCGGAGACGAGTTCCGCCCATGACCGCCCAGTCGACCCTCACCCCACAACGGGACGGCGCACCAGAACCCTCCGGAGGATCCGTACGCCCTCGCCGTGCGCACCGAGGACAGGCGCGGACCGCCGCCCTGTACCTCACCCCCGCCGGGATCGTACTGGTCTCGGTGATGGCCTACCCCCTCTACCAACTCGTCCAGCTCTCGCTGTACGAGTACGGGCAGGCACAGGCCAGTGGGGGAGCTCCCCTGGAGTTCCTCGGGCTCGGGAACTACACCCAACTGTTGGGTGACCCACGGTTCTGGATGGTGTTGCTCAACACCTGCGGATTCGCCGCGGTCTGCGTGGCGGGCAGCCTGGCCGTCGGAATCACCCTGGCCGTGTTGGCGAGCAGGGTCCGTCAGCTGCCGCGCGCACTGCTGTTCCTGGCCGCCCTGGGGGCGTGGGCCACCCCCGCCGTGGCCGGGTCCACGGTCTGGCTGTTCCTGTTCGACCAGGACTTCGGACTGGTCAACGAGGTGCTCACCGGGATCGGCCTCACGGGTATGGAAGGGTTCTCCTGGACCTACGACCGGTTCGTCGCCTTCGCCCTGGTGGCGGGCGAAGTGATCTGGTGCTCCTTCCCCTTCGTCATGGTGACCATGTACGCGGGCATCAAGGCGATCCCGGAGGAGATGGTCGAGGCGGCCTCGCTGGACGGGGCCTCCACCTGGCGGACGGCACGCAGCGTGCTGCTGCCGATGCTGCGTCCTCTGCTGGTCATCGCCACCATCCAGTCGATCATCTGGGACTTCAAGATATTCACCCAGATCTACGTGATGACCGACGGCGGTGGCGTGGCGGGACAGAACCTGGTGCTCAACGTCTACGCCTACCAGGAGGCCTTCGCCGGGTCCAACTACGGGCTCGGTTCGGCCATCGGAGTGGTGATGACCGCCCTGTTGCTGCTGATCACGGTGATCTACCTGCGCGTGCAACGAGGAACCGGGGAAAACGCATGACGACCGCGACCCGTACCGCCCCCACCACGGGCCGGAGAAGGAAACAGCTGTTCAGGCGACCTGGCCGGACCCTGGCTGAGATCACCACGGTGCTCGTGGCCGCGGTGGTGGCCTTCCCGCTCTACTGGATGCTGCTCACCGCGTTCAAACCGCGCGGACAGATCCAGTCCACCGATCCGCGTCCGTGGACGCTGTCGCCCACCCTGGAGAACTTCCGTCGGGTGTTCACCGTGAACGACTTCGGCCGCTACTTCCTGAACAGTCTCCTGGTGGCCGGAGTCGTGGTGGTGGTGTCCCTGGTGGTGTCCTTCCTGGCGGCGGTGGCCCTGACCAGGTTCCGTTTCCGCGGCAGAACGGTACTGCTGGTGATGATCCTGACCGCACAGATGGTTCCGGTCGAGGCGCTGACCATCCCGCTGTTCTTCCTGATGCGCTCCGTGGGGGAGGTGGCCCCCTGGTTCGGGCTGAACCACCTGGGGTCACTGGTGCTGGTGCACCTGGCCTTCAGTCTTCCGTTCGCGATCTGGATGTTGCGCGGGTTCGTCGCGGCCGTGCCGGCCGAACTCGAGGAGGCCGCGACCCTGGACGGTGCGAGCAGGTTCCGGTTCACCTGGCAGGTGCTCTTCCCGTTGGTCGCTCCGGGGCTCGTGGCGATGAGCGTGCTGTCGTTCATCCACGCCTGGAACGACTTCCTGTTCGCCAAGACCTTCATCATCTCGGCCACCGAGAACCAGACCCTGCCGCTGGCCGTTCTCGTGTTCTTCAAACCCACCGGCAACGACTGGGGAGCCATCATGGCCGGTTCCACGTTGATGACGATTCCGGTGCTGGTCTTCTTCGTACTGGTCCAACGTCACCTGGTGTCCGGAATAGCCGGGGCGGTGAAGGAATGAGCGCCCCCGTCGCCACACTGGACTCGGTCGTCCCGCGCCCGGCGCACATCCGAGCGGGCTCCGGGGTGTTCACCCTGCGGGAGGAAACGACGCTCTCCGGAGAGCCGCGAACGGTGGGTTGGTTCCGGGACACGGTGGGGCGTGCCACCGGCCTGCCTCTGCGCGAGGTGGCGGAAGGAGACATCGTCTTCCGTCTCGACCCGGAGCGCGTGCCCCACCGGGAGGGGTACCGGATGGAGATCACCGCCACGGGGATCGAGGTGCTGGCCCATGACCCGGCGGGCGCCCATCACGCGGCACAGACGGTGCGACAACTGCTCGGCCCCCCGGCCTGGCGCCGTTCCCCCGTCGGTGCCGGCCCGTGGCGGATTCCCTGTGGCGAGATCGCCGACGCCCCCCGGTTTCCGTGGCGGGGCTGTCATCTGGACCTGGCCCGCCACTTCCTGCCCAAACGCGAAATCCTCCGTTTCGTCGAGCTTCTCTCCGCACACAAGCTCAACGTGCTGCACCTGCACCTCACCGACGACCAGGGGTGGCGCATCGAGGTACCGGGGCTGCCCCGGCTGACGGAGGTCGGGGCCTGGCGGAGGGGTTCCCAACTCGGAGCGGGGCCACGAGCCGGTCACCTGTCCCGCCCGCACGGGGGGTACTACACCACCGCGGATCTCCTCGAGATCGTCTCCTACGCGGCCGAACACCACGTCACCGTGGTGCCGGAGGTGGACGTACCCGGCCACTGTCAGGCAGCCCTGGCCTCCTATCCGTGGCTGGGGACCGACCCGGACAGGCAACTGGAGGTCTGGACGTCCTGGGGGGTCAGTGAACACGTGCTCAACGCGGAGGAAGCCACCGTGGACTTCTTCAAACGCGTGTTCGACCACGTGCTCGCGACGTTTCCGGCCGAGGTCGTCTGTGTCGGCGGGGACGAGGTCCCCACCACCGAGTGGGAGAACAGTCGGAGATGTGTGGCCCGGAGCCGCGCGTTGGGACTGTCCGAACCGGCGCGCCTGCACGGGTGGTTCCTCCGACGGATGATCGACCACCTGCACGGGCGGGGGCGGAGAGCACTGGGCTGGGACGAGATCCTCGATGCCGGTGAGGATCCTCCCGCCGGCAGCATCGTCGCCTCCTGGCGCGGCGAACACGGTGGCGTCCGGGCCGCCACGGGCGGCTACGACACGGTCATGTGCCCCGAACAGCCGGTGTACCTGGACCACCGACAGTCCGACGACCCCAGGGAACCGGTTCCGGTGGGTTTTCTCAGCACTCTCGAGGACGTCTACTCCTACGAACCCGTTCCACAGGGAGTTCCCGCGGAGAGCGCCCACCGTGTTCTCGGCACCCAGGCCCAGGTGTGGACCGAGCACCTGGACACACCGTCCAGAGTGGATTACGCGGCTTTTCCGCGCCTGTGTGCGCTCGCGGAGGTGGCCTGGTCCGAACCGGCCCGAAGGGAGTTCGCGCGTTTCCACCGGCGACTGAGCATGTACCACCTGCCCAGGCTGGAGGCCTTCGGTGTCGAGTTCCGCCCCTTGGGGGGACCCCACCCGTGGCAGACCCGGCCGGACATACCCGGCAACCCTCGGTGAGCTCTCCTCCGGAGGCACCACTCGGAACGGACTCTCAGGGGATCACTCTGGACAGCACCGCACGGAAAGCGTCCCGGTGCACACTGGCCGGATCCGCGGCCAGGTACCCGCCCACCTCGGTCACGAACCCCGTGGGAGTCATCGGCGGCGCGGGAACGGTCCCCGGCGCCTCGCTGGCGGTTATCTCACCCGCACGGCTGGGGTACAGCACCAACGCACCCACCACCTCGATGTCCTCCAGCAACTCACGGTAGGCGGCGATCCCCTCGGGAAGCCGGGTTCCTCCCCCGCGGAAAACGCTCCCGTTCCGGCGCAGCGTGCCGTCGGCGTCGACCGTGTAGTGCCCCGGAAGCCACATCTTGGACTCGATGAGCACCAGTCTTCTGCCGCAGAGCACCGCGTGGTCGATATCGGCGAACACCGATCCGGGCCAGGACAGCCCGTGGAATATCTTGACTCCCGGTAACCGGGTCAGGTACTTGTCCAGCAGTTCCGCGGTCAGCCTCTCCCCGTGTTCTCCCCGCACCCCGGCCGGTTCCCCGAAAACGGTGCACCGTCCGAACTCCGTGATGAACGCGCGGTCCTCGGCCGCGGCAGGCAGGTACTCGGGTCCGTAGCGGTAGGCCCCGGCCACCACGATCGCCGGCATCAGCCACAGCACCAGCAGTACCGGCCAGACCTCGCTGACCAACACCACCGGCAACAGCAGTGCCCACCCTCCGACCACACTCGCCGTCACCCCTCCCCGGTAGGAGGCGCGCGGGATGTAGCGCACAGGTTGTTTCGGGTTCACCGCGTGCCACCACGGCAATCGGTCCACATCGAGCTCCGGGGTGGGAGGCACGAAGTGCGGATCGGCCCCGAAGTCCCTGCGGCTGCGGCGTGTGAAACCTCGGCGGCGAAAAGCCGCGGGGCCGCCCGCCGGCTCCCGTGCTCGCCCGTCCAGTTCCCCACGGTCGTAGGCCGCACGGCGGTCCGGATCGCTGAGCGTCTCGTAGGCTTCCTGGAGATTCCGGAAAGTACCGGCCGTTCCGCCGGCGTCGGGATGCATGACACGAGCAAGCGACCGGTAAGCCGACTTGATCTCCGCCGCCGACGCGTCCCGAGCCACTCCGAGCAGCTCGTAGTAGTCGACCCCGCTCACGCTACGCGTCCACCTTCCGTTCCGGCACCGTGACGATACGGGCGCCGGTCTCCCGTCCCGTCACGGACTCGGCGCCCAGCCGATCATCGGGCAGAAAACACGTATCATCCGTCCGGCAGTACCGGACTGTCGGGTGGCGACAGCGTACACAGTGTCCGGAGCCCACCGCGAGACTCCATCGTGGTGATCAACGTCCGGAAGAATCGGACGTTCCTCGTCGAGGCCGGCCCCGGAACCGCCCGCCACGGGAGCGGGAAAGGCCACCGGCTTTTCCATCCCCCCTCCGGGAGGAACCGGGACTGTTCGAAACTCCCGGTGCTGGCCCGGGGGGTTCGGTCCCGCCCGGGCCAGCACCTCCGAGGAGTGCCCGTCCGTGCTCGGCGAGCGGATCTCAACGGGTGATCGCCCCGTGTTCCTCCAGCACCGGGGCCAGGTACCGGCCGGTGTGGCTGCTCTCCACGCGGCACACCTGTTCGGGCGTGCCCTGGGCGACGAGAGTCCCCCCGCCGTCACCGCCCTCCGGGCCCAGGTCCAGCAGCCAGTCGGCCATCTTGATGACGTCGAGGTTGTGCTCGATGACGATCACGGTGTTGCCCTTGTCGACCAGCCCGTTGATCACGCCCAGCAGCTTCCGGATATCCTCGAAGTGCAGTCCCGTGGTCGGCTCGTCCAGGACGTAGATGGTCTGTCCGGTGGAACGTTTCTGCAGTTCGCTGGCGAGTTTGACCCGCTGGGCCTCACCCCCCGACAGCGTCGGCGCGGGTTGCCCCAGACGCACGTAGCCCAGCCCCACGTCGACCAGCGTCCTGAGGTGGCGATGGATCGCGGTGATCGGCTCGAAGAACTCGGCCGCCTCCTCGATCGGCATGTCCAGCACCTCGGCGATGCTCTTGCCCTTGTAGTGCACCTCGAGGGTCTCCCGGTTGTACCGGGCTCCCTTGCACACCTCGCAGGGCACGTACACGTCGGGCAGGAAGTTCATCTCGATCTTCAGGGTGCCGTCACCGGCACAGGCCTCGCAGCGCCCCCCTTTGAGATTGAACGAGAACCGCCCCGGCTGGTATCCGCGCACCTTGGCTTCGTTGGTGGCGGCGAACAGCTTGCGGATACGGTCGAAAACCCCGGTGTAGGTGGCCGGGTTGGAACGCGGCGTACGACCGATCGGGGACTGGTCCACCTGGACGAGCTTGTCCACCCGCTCCAGCCCCCGGAGTCTCTTGTGCCGTCCGGGAACCGTGCGTGCCCCGTTCACCTTGTTCGCCAACGAGGAGGCCAGCACGTCGTTGACCAGGGTGGACTTGCCCGAGCCCGAAACACCGGTCACCCCGATCAGGCAGCCCAGCGGAAAGGAGACGTCGATCTCACGCAGGTTGTTCTCCCGTGCGCCCACCACGGTCAACTGGCGTTTCGGATCGCGGGGGCGCCGAGCGGTGGGAAGCTCGATGCGCCTGCGTCGGGACAGGTAGTCGCCGGTCAACGAGTTCTCGTTGTCCAGCAGCTCCCGCACGGGACCCGCGTGCACCACGCGACCGCCGTGCTCACCCGCCCCGGGGCCGATGTCGACCACCCAGTCCGCGCTGCGTACCGTGTCCTCGTCGTGCTCGACGACGATCAGGGTGTTCCCCAGGTCGCGCAGCCGGTTCAGAGTACCCAGCAGCCGGTGGTTGTCCCGCTGGTGCAACCCGATCGACGGCTCGTCCAGCACGTACAGCACTCCCACCAGACCGGAGCCGATCTGGGTGGCCAGCCGGATACGCTGGGCCTCTCCTCCGGAGAGGGTGCCCGCGGGACGGTCCAGCGACAGGTAGTCCAGCCCGACGTCGAGCAGGAAACCGAGTCTGGCCTGCACCTCCTTGAGCACCCGTCCGGCTATCATGCGCTCACGCTCGTCGAGTACCAGACCTTCGAGGAACGTCGAGCAGTCCCGCACGCTCAGCGCACTGACCTCGGCGATCGACTTCTCACCGAGCTCGGAGTTCTCCACGGTCACGGCGAGGATCTCCGGCTTGAGCCTGCTGCCCGCGCAGGAGGGGCACGGCACGTCGCGCATGTACCCCTCGTACTTCTCCCTGGCGTAGTCCGACTCGGTCTGCTCCAGCCTGCGCTCCAGGAAGGGAATGACGCCCTCGTAGGCGGCGTAGTACGAACGTTGCCTGCCGTAACGGTTCCGGTAGCGCATGTGCACCTGGTCGTTGGTGCCGTGCAGTACCGCCTTCTTCACCTTGGTGGACAGCCGCTTCCAGGGGGTGTCCATGCGGAACCCGAGGGATTCGGAAAGCGCGGTCAGCATTCTGGTGAAGTACTCGGCGGTGTTCCCGCCGTTCCACGGGGCGATCGCCCCCTCGGACAACGACAGGTCCTCGTCGGGGACGATCAGCTCCGGATCCACCTCCTTGCGGATCCCCAGTCCCGCGCATTCCGCGCACGCGCCGTAGGGAGAGTTGAACGAGAAGGCCCTGGGTTCCAGCTCCTCCACCCCGAAGGGGTGCCCGTTGGGGCAGGCGAAGTTCTCCGAGAACTTGCGTTCCCGCTGGCCCTGCTGCTCGTCGACGTCGACGAACTCCAGCACGACCAGTCCGTCCGCCAGTCGCAGCGCCGTCTCGACGGAGTCGGTCAGCCGCTGCTTGGCACTCGGTTTCACCGTGAGCCGGTCCACGACCACGGCTATGTCGTGCTTCTCCTGCTTCTTCAACGTGGGAGGGCTCTCCAGCGGGTAGACCTCCCCGTCCACGCGCACACGCGCGTAGCCCTGGGTCTGTAGCTGCTCGAACAGATCCACGTACTCGCCCTTACGGCCCCGCACCACCGGTGCCAACACCTGGAACCGGGTGCGTTCCGGCATCTCCAGCACCTGGTCCACGATCTGCTGCGGGGTCTGCTTGCTGATGGCCTCCCCGCATTCGGGACAGTGGGGCCGCCCCGCGCGGGAGAACAACAGACGCAGGTAGTCGTGTACCTCGGTGATGGTGCCCACCGTCGACCGCGGGTTCCTGCTCGTCGACTTCTGGTCGATCGACACCGCCGGGGAAAGACCCTCGATGAAGTCCACGTCCGGCTTGTCCATCTGCCCCAGGAACTGTCTGGCGTAGGCCGACAGCGACTCGACGTAGCGGCGCTGTCCCTCGGCGAAGATCGTGTCGAAGGCCAGGCTCGACTTGCCCGACCCGGACAGGCCCGTGAAGGCGATGAGACTGTCCCGCGGAAGATCGAGATCTATTCCGCTCAGGTTGTGCTCCCGCGCGCCGCGAACGACTAGCCGGTCAGCCACTCGGAAATCCCTTCGCACAGTGCGTGGTCAATGCGGATGCACACGTGGCGCCCGGTCACCGTAGGCCACCGACGCCGTTTCCCGTCCCCGTGGATCCCGCTCGACCGGGCGAGCGGTCGTGCGGCGGGAACCGGGCACGGCACCCCATGCTAGGGCAGGGGGCCGACAGACGGTCCGGCACGAGCGGTCACCGGGAAGCGGAAGGAACCCCTCGGTCAACGCCTCCCCCGGAACGGAAATTCCGGTGCGGCGCCCCCGCCCGGACGTCGCGCTCACCTCACGACGGTACACGCACACCCTACCGCCGAGGCCGTGACCGGACTTACCCTCGACCGCACCGAGTGCGCACCCGAAAACCGACAGTGCTCGACGCTCACTCGGGCCAGCGAGCTCGCACCATCCCCTCGGAAGGAGGAACATGGTCGATCTCGAGTTCCGTTCGGGAGACGGACGAGACACCGTCGAGCCGATCGGGACGAACCGGCTCATCGCGGCGGTCCAGGGGGCCACGAGTACGCTGCTCAGCACGGTCGAGGCCATGGACGAGGTCACCGTGCACGCCCCCAGCCTGCTTCCCGGGTGGAAACGGGCCCACGTGATCACCCATCTCGCCCGTCACGCGGACGGTTGCGTGAACCTGCTCACCTGGGCGCACACCGGTGTCGAACACCCCATGTACCCCAGCGCCGAGGACCGGGACGCCGACATCGCGGAAGGTGCCCACCGCAGCCACCGGCTGCTGTTCGAGGACCTGGCCGCCTCGGCCGGACGCTTCTTCGAAGCCGCCCGGGGGCTGCATGCCCAGGACTGGCACACCGAGGTGGTGATTTCCCCCGGCAAACCGGTTCCCGCCTACGAGGTGCTGCGCAGACGCCTGCTCGAGGTACGGGTGCATCTGGTCGACCTCGACTACGGGCCCGGTTTCGCGGACATCCCCCGGGGGGACCTCGAAACCCTGCTCAACGACACCGTCCGCCAACTCGTCGGCAGACCGGACGTACCGCCGTTGTCGATGACAATCGAGTTCGACGACGGAAGCAGTACCGTCTGGGAACTGGGCGAGGCGCGGAACGAACGCCGCAGGGTCCGGGGCAGGGCCGACAGGGTCCTGGGGTGGCTGCTGGGACGCACCGGCCCGGACGAACTCACCGGTTCACCGCCCACGCTGCCGCCGTGGCTGTGAGCCCTTCCGCCCCGGTGGTCGTTAGGCTCGGCGGTGTGGAGATCCAGGAACACTACACCGGACACGTACAGCCCGGAGGGGCCGCCGCCCGCAGGCGGCTCGACGCGTTGACCGTCACCAAGGTCTCCGTGGGACCGATGGACAACAACGCGTACCTGCTCACGTGCAGAAACACCGGGGACGCGCTGTTGGTCGACGCGGCCAACGACCCCGAACGCCTGGCCGACCTGCTCGGACACGACGAGGACCGCCCGCGCCTGCGGACCATCGTGACCACCCACCAACACCCGGACCACTGGCAGGCGCTCGGGTCCCTGGCGGGACAGACCGGCTCCTACACGGTGGCCCATCCCGCCGACGCGCAGCCACTGCCGGTGCCTCCGGACCACGAGGTCGAGCACGGGGACACCGTGACGGTGGGGGACTGCTCCCTGGAGGTCATCCATCTGCGTGGCCACACTCCCGGTTCGATCGCTCTGCTCTACCGCGACCCCAGCGGGCATCCCCACCTCTTCACCGGCGACTCCCTGTTCCCCGGGGGCGTGGGCAAGACCAACTCCCCCGAGGACTTCCGGTCGTTGATCGACGACGTGGAGAACCGGGTGTTCGCGGTCCTGCCCGACGACACCTGGTTCTATCCGGGACACGGGGACGACTCCACCCTCGGTGCCGAACGGCCCAAACTGGCCGAGTGGCGCGAGCGCGGCTGGTGACCGCCTCACGGGGACACCGAGGCGGAACCCGCCGAAGAAGCGTGCGCGGCCCCGTTCCGTGAACGAACACCCCGGTGGGTCCCGTGAGACGACACGGGACCCGCCGGAGCGGAAATCACTCCCCCAGGCCGTGGATTCTGCGAGACTGCACCGGTGGTCGCGGCGCTCGTGGTACTGCTCGGCTCCCTGCTGACGGCCCAGTCCGCCCCGTGCCCGTATCCCGACGGCCCCGGTGTGCCGCCCCGAGCGGAACTCCACGTGGTGCAGTACAACATCCATTCCGGCCGGGGCCCCGACGGAAGGGCGGATCTGGAGCGCACCGCCCGAACCCTCGAAGCCCTGCGTCCCGACGTGGTCGGGCTGCAGGAGGTGGATGTGCACTGGTCGGCGCGCAGCTCCTGGCGTGACCAGGTCGCCGCGCTGGCCGAGCGGCTGTCGATGCGGGCGTTCTTCGCTCCCGTGTACACCCTGCCTCCTCCCGGCCCGGACTCCCCGCCCCGCCGGTTCGGGACGGCGGTGTTGAGCGCCCTGCCGATCGTCGAAACGACCAACCACCGCATGACCAGGGTGAACTCCCTCCGTCCGGAACAGCCCCCTCGTCGGCGGCCCGGTTTCGCCGAAGTCGTCCTCGACCTGGAGGGCACCCGTCTGCACGCCTACTCCGCCCATCTGGACCACCGCCCCGACCCGCGGATACGGCGCAGACAGGTTCGGGAAGCGCTACGTACCCTCGCCGCGGATCCTGCCGGGGAGCCGACCGTGCTGTTCGGGGACCTGAACGCGCCGGCTCGCGCTCCGGAACTGGCGCCGCTGTGGAGACGACTGCGGACGACGGAACCTCCTCCGGGAAGGCCCACCTACCCGACGCGCGAGCCCCGGGTCCGTATCGACCACATCGCCGTGTCACCGCAGATCACGGTCTCGTGTTCCGCGACCCCGTGGAGTGGGGCCTCAGACCACCTTCCGGTGGTCGCTGGCCTTTCCGTCCCGCCAGGCGAACACGGACAGTAATGTCGTGCTTCCCGGGACTCCGGAACGAAAGTCACTTCACCCCCCCGCGTTCGGCGCGTTCGAGACCGTCGCGGCAGGCTCTGGCGATCCGACGGCCGCGCCGCAACCGTTCCAGCAGCCCCAGTGGCGTGAGCCGTCGGTCCGGATCCCCCTCACGGCTTCGCACCACGAACCCCTCCGGACGGCAGTCCCCGAACAGTCGCCAACTCTCCCACCGTTCGAAGTCGGGAGCGGTGTAGTCGTGGCCGAAGAGCGTCCCCGTGTCGAAGCACGGAACCTCCGCCCCGTCCAGGGCGGTACAGGACACCCGCTCGGATCTCGCACCGTGGAGGGCCACGTTCCGTATCCGCACTCCGGCGGGCTCGGCACGGAGCAGCAGGGCGTGCTCCGCCGGAGCGGAACGGGGCGGCTGTTCCAGCACCTCGTCCGTGCCGGTCAGTTCCAGCAGCAGCCGTGGTGTCCACCACCAGTTCTCCCTGCGGTCCAGTGCGCTGTCGGCGAGCACCCGGCTGGGTGGGTACTTGGTCAACTCCTGGTCAAGCAGCTCGTCGAGGAACACCCGACCGGAGCGGTCCTCGGTGAGCACCACCGTGCCGTACGCGACGAGAGCCCCGGTCGCGCCTCCGAGGGATCGCCGGTCCGTGACGGCCACGCCGACCCGTCCGGCGGTGGCGATTTCCCGGGCCAGCCCCAAGTGGCAGTACGGCAGGGCCACACAGGGGGTGCCCGACCTCAGCAGCGGGGTCACGGCGATCCCGTTCGGACGCCCGTTCGCGTCCACCCAGCACAGCTCAGCCGTCCACGCCCTCCGCCAGGTCGACCGGAACTCCCGCACCGACACACATCCTTCCACTCTGGTGTGTCCCCCGAATGGGAGATAGTCTCCGCCAGTGGCTTGTACCACGCCGTCGGAGAACACGGCCACGCCGGAGGAGTGAGACATGCCCGCGATCGTCCCGGCACTGGTCGTCCTGGGTCTCTTCGCCCTGGGCTACCGCTACTACTCGTCCTATCTGGCCCGGCGTGTGTACGCTCTGGACTCCGCGTTCGTCACCCCCGCCCACAGCCGACACGACGGCGTCGACTTCGTACCGACCAACAAGCACGTGCTGTTCGGCCACCACTTCACCTCCGTGGCGGGAGCCGCTCCCAT
Source organism: Actinopolyspora mortivallis DSM 44261 (assembly GCF_000384035.1). Lineage (GTDB taxonomy): Bacteria > Actinomycetota > Actinomycetes > Mycobacteriales > Pseudonocardiaceae > Actinopolyspora > Actinopolyspora mortivallis. The sequence continues at coordinate 1,666,448 of NZ_KB913024.1, read as the reverse complement.
CGTCGGGCCCGCGATAGCGGTGTTCTGGGGATGGGGTCCCGCGTTGCTGTGGATCACCCTGGGAACACTCCTGGCCGCCGGGGTGCACGACATGGGGTCGCTGGTGGTCTCGGTCCGGCACAGGGCCCAGAGCATCGGGGTCGTGGCCAGGGACGTGATCGGGCGGAGGGCCAGGACCCTGTTCCTGCTGATCATATTCTTCCTGCTCACCCTGGTGAACGCCGTGTTCGCCGTGGTCATCGCCAATCTGTTCGTGGCCAACCCGGCGGCGGTCCTGCCGGTGCTGTTGCAGATCCCCCTGGCCATCGGGATCGGCCAGTACGTCTACCGCACCCGCTCCTCGGCCTTCCTGCCCTCGGTGGTCGGGGTGATCGTGCTCTACCTGACGATCCTGCTCGGGACCCGCTTGCCCATCACGGTGGAACCGCTGGCCGAGTTCCTCGACGTGGGGCAGCGCACCCTGTGGGTCGTTCTCCTGTTCGCCTACACCTTCGTCGCCTCCCGGCTGCCGGTGTGGCTACTGTTGCAGCCGCGGGACTACATCAACTCGCACCAACTGTTCATCGGACTCGGGGTCATCCTGCTGGGCATCCTCGTCGGCTTCGACCGGATGGCCGCCCCGCTCGTCAACGACGTGCCGGACAGCGCGCCCAGCTGGTTCCCCTTCCTGTTCGTGACCATCGCCTGCGGAGCCGTCTCCGGATTCCACAGTCTGGTCTGCTCGGGGACGTCGTCGAAACAGCTGCACCGCGAGACCGACGCCCGCTACATCGGGTACCTGGGAGCCCTCAGCGAGGGAACGCTGGCCGTGGCCGCCGTGCTCGCCGTGACGGCCGGGGCCGTCGGCTCCACGGCGGAGTGGAACGAGCTCTACGCGAGCTTCGCGAAGGCCTCCGACGGAGCGACGCAGAACTTCGTGGAGGGCGTGGCCGGATTCGCGAACAACCTCGGACTGCCCGTCAGCATCGGAGTCGTGTTCGCGACCATCGTGGTGATCAGCTTCGCCGCCACGACCATGGACACCGGGGTTCGACTCCAGCGTTACGTCGTCCAGGAGATCGGGGAGATAACCCGAGTCTCGGTCCTGTCCCGGAACATGACCGTGGCCACCTCGGTGGCCGTGGCCGTTCCACTGGCCATGGCCCTGCTGCCCGGAGGGGGAGAGAAGGGCTACACCTTCGGTGTTCTCTGGCAGCTGTTCGGCACCACCAACCAGCTCACGGCCGGTCTCGCCCTGGCGGTGGTGGCGGTCTGGGTGACCAAGAACGGGCGCAATCCGCTGGTGGTGCTGTTCCCCCTGCTGTTCCTGCTGGTGATGACCACCTGGGCGTTGGTACTGAACCTGGTGGAGTTCCTCGCACAGGGCCAGTGGGTGCTCGCCCCGCTGGACACCGTCATCTTCCTGCTGGCGGTGTGGCTGATCGTCGAAGCGGCCGTGGCGCTGCGTCGTGCCGCCCGGGGACGAACCCAGTCCGGTGACACGGAACCCACCACACCCCGGGACCCCGTTTCCTGAGACCGAAAAGCAGGCGCCAGCCCCGGTGGACGCGTCTCACCGCGCCACCACGACCGGACAGGGTGAGTGGTGCAGCAGGGTTTGACTGGTCGAGCCCAGCAACAACCCGGCCAGCCCTCCCCTCCCACGGGCACCGACGACCAGCAGCCGGGCGTTCCGGGCCTGCTCCAGCAGCAGCCGCGCGGGCTTGCCGTAGACGACGAGTTCGTGCACCACCACGTCCGGATAGTCGGCCCGCCACCCGGCCAGCACCTCGGACATCAGCCGTTCCTCGTCGGCCCGCACCGAGTCCCAGGTCCGTTCGGCCTGCTCCCTGGTCCACAGTTCTCCCACCACCAGGTCGTGCCAGGCGTGCACAGCCGTCAACGACGCCGATCTCGACGAAGCCGCCTCGAACGCCCACCTCAGCGCGGGCTCACCCGCTCTGGAGCCGTCCACGCCCACCACAACGGGCCGGTCCACGGCTTCGGCCCCCTCGTCGGGTTCCCGGATCACCGCCACCGGGGTCTGACCGTGCTGGCACAACGCGATCGCCACCGACCCCAGTATCACCCCACTGAAGCTGCCCAGCCCCCTGCTGCCGACGACCACGAGCCGCGCCGTACTGGACTCGTCCAGCAGCACCGTGCGGGCCGAACCGGTGCGAATCCCCGTTTCCACCCGGATCTCAGGGGCTTCCGCCGCCGCGATCTCCTCGGCGCTGCGCAGCCAGTCCCGGATGAACTCCCGGGCGGTCTCGTTGGCCGACTCAGGGGCGGAGGTCCCCAGCGTGTCCGGGACGTAACTCAGCGCGGAGACATCGGCGTGCACCACACGCAGCGGGGCCGCGCGGTAGGAGGCCTCACGGGCCGCCCAACGCACGGCCTCGAACGAGGTGGGCGAGCCGTCCAGCCCCACCAGAACCGGCCTGGTCGTCGAGTTCGACATCTGCTGACTCCGGGATTCTCGGCTGCCCCGACGAGGTGCTCGTTGGCAGAGAGGTTCCCGTGCGCACCGGAGACGAAACACCACCCCACCCCGGTACTCGTCCGAGGGGTCCGGGCAGGGCCAGAACGAGGTTCGGGAACACCGCAACGGTTCCGCCTCTGTTCGTGGCCCCGGCGGGTGTGCGATCATCGCGCGTATCACACGGACAGAGGTTGTGCCGGAACAACCCCGGCCGGTAAGCGCCGGTTCCGACAGTGAACAATACGGATGAGGACACGCGTCGCCGGCGCCCGTGAACACCGTGTCCCTCGGTCGCGACACGGACGGCCTCGGTGTCGAGGCGGCTGCGGCGGTTCGGCAGCGTGTGGCCTTTCGGCGGCGGGCTACGATGCCGACAAGGGAAGGACCGAGGTGGATACCGAGATCGCGCAGACCGACGACCTTCGGCTCGTCGCGCTGCAGAGCGCCGTGAACTGCACCGACATGTTCGTCCGTTTCACGCTGAGCGAATGGTCACTGCGCCCCATGTCGGAGGAGGCCGCGCAGGCGGCGACCCACTTGGTTTCCGTGGTCGTCAACCACTCCGACGCCCAGGCTCCCGGTTTCGTCTCCGTCCGGCTACGGATCCACGGCAACAACCTGGTCATCGAAGTGGAGGACGAGGCGGGAGTGCTGCCCGGCACGGTCCCCGAGGATCCCGCTGGCACGCGGGTGGAGGTGTTTCCCTCCGGAAGGGGCCGGATCGCACGGTGCGAGCTGGAGCTTCCGCGTGGGATGCGTGCCTCCGACGTGCCGCTTCCCCGTCGCGATCCGAAACGGACGAGTCCCTCCGAACAACGGAGTGAACCGGACTCGGAGGACTTCGACCCGCAGGTCATGGAGCGGCTGCTGTCGAGTCTCAGCAAACGGGGCGGTCAGCGGCCCTCGCACGAGTGAGCCGGCGCGGTTTCTTGGCGAGCCGACATGGTGGTGACCAGTGACGGTGGGTGGCGGCCCGCTCGCCCCCGTGATCCCGAAGCTCCGCGGGAGGACCGGCTCGCCAGGATCGCCGTGTACGGCACGCTGCGTAGCGACTCCTCCGCCGCCGACCTGCTGAGACCGCTGGTCGGTGCGCGGGAGCAGGACGTCCTGCTGCCGGGGGTGCTGTACGACACGGGACACGGTTATCCGGCCCTGGTGCTCGACGCTTCCCGTCACGGGGAGACTCCGCGACCAGGAAGGGGAGTGCCCGCCGAGGTGTACCGGCTGCACGACCCCGCGACGGCGTTGCCGATACTGGACGACTACGAGGGCCCGGAGTACGAACGCCGCGTCCTGCGGCTCGCCCCCGACCGTCCGTGCTGGGTCTACCTGTGGCGTGCTTCCGTGACCGGGATGACCGAACTGCCGGGGGGTTGGTCCACGACACGCTGAGCCTCGCCCGGCGCACGAGCGGACCTTCCGACCGGTATCCACCACCCCCGTGGCCCGGGTGTTCCGGTGCGGCGGAACGGGTACCCCGACCGCGATCCCCACTTCACGCGTGGGAGACGAACGCTCCGGAGGCCACGATGACGACGATCGCTTTCCTGGGAACCGGCACCATGGGTGCTCCGATGGCACGCAACCTGCTCGAAGCCGGCTTCGATGTCCGGGTCTGGAACCGTACCGCGGCCAGGGCGGAACCGCTGGGTTCGGCGGGTGCCACGGTGGCAGGCACGCCGGAGGAGGCGGCCGGGAACGCGGACGTGCTGGTGAGCATGCTGCTGGACGCGGAGGCGACCGTGGAAACCGGGAAGGCGGCGGTCCCGGAACTGGCCTCCGAAGCGATCTGGGTACAGATGGGAACCATCGGCCTCAGTGGAATGGACCGCGCCCGGAAGGTCGCAGAGGGAACCCCACTGGTCGACGCTCCCGTGCTCGGGACCCGTGCCCCGGCGGAGGAGGGGACGCTGACGGTACTGGCTGCCGCTCCCCGACGGATCCGCACCGCGCTACGACCGATCTTCGACGCGGTGGGGCGAGACACCGTGTGGGTCGGTGAGGATCCCGCCAGAGCCGAAGCGACGAGACTCAAACTGGCGGTCAACAGCTGGATACTCAGCCTGACCAACGCGGTCGGTGAGTCGATGGCGCTGGCCGAACACCTCGGCGTGGACCCGACCCTGTTCCTGGGAGCCATCGAGGGCACGGCCACCGACTCCCCCTACGCCCACCTGAAGGGATCGGCGATCCTGAACGGAGAGCTCGCTGCCTCGTTCACCGTCCACGGAGCGGGCAAGGACGCCGATCTGGTCCTCGAGGCGGCCGACCACCACCTGCGGATGGATCTCGTGGCCGCCGCGCGGCAACGCTTCGCCCGTGCGGAACAGGCCGGGTACGGGAACTCGGACATGGCCGCGGCCTACTACGCCTCGTTCGGACCGGACGGGCCCCACACCTCACGGTGAAGCGGCCTGTCCGGTGTTGCCGGACTGCCGGCCTCGCGACCTCATCGGCCACGCAGCCGCCACATCCGGACCAGCACGGCCGATCCCGCCAGCACGGCCGCCAGTAACGCGGCGCCGAACTCGGTCAGCACCAACAGCGTCACGGAAAGCGCCATCGCCACCCCGGCGAGCACGAGCAGTGGTGAGATCCCACGCCAGACGGATCGCGGGGTTCCCTCGGCCAACCCCCGTGCCAGCTCCGGGTCCTCCTCGGTGAGCCGGCTCTCGATCTCTTCCAGGCTGCGGCGTTCGTGTTTGTCCAACATCGCCGACCTCCCGGCAACGCTGCCTGTCCACTCCCCTCCGGCAGCACCAGTGTCACACTCCCGTACCCCCGGGAGCCAGGCACGGAATCGCGGGGGAACTCAGTGGGTGCGGCCCTGTTCCGCAGGGCCGCACCCACTGCTCGGCTCAGGAGGAGAAGTCGAGCACCAGTCGGCCGCGAGTCCCTCCGGCCTCCAGCAGCCGGTGAGCCTCGGCCGCCTGTTCGGCGGGCAGCACCCGGGCGACCCGCAGGCTCAGCACCGACCGCTCGGCCTGGTGACGCAGTTCGTCCAGGGCCGCGTTGTCCTCGGCGGCTTCGACGACCAGCACTCTGTGCACCGTGATGTCACGGCCGGGATCCCCTTTCCAGCCACGCACCACGGCCAGCCCGCCGCCGTCCCGCACGGCAGGAGCCACCGCCTCGTTCAGCACGGCACCGTCGGCGACACCGTCGACCCCCTCGGGCACCAGCTCCCGGATCCGCTCGGCCACGTCCTCCCCTCGGCGCACCACCCGATCGGCACCGAGGTCCCGCACCAGCCGCTCGTCGGCCTCGGAGGCGTCACCGATCACGTGCAGCCCCTGCTCCTTGGCGAGCTGGATCACATAGCCGCCGAACGCTCCTGCGGCTCCGGTAACGGCCAGCGTGGATCCGGCCGGAAGGGCCAGCTGACGCAACGCCAGATGCGCGGTGAGCCCGTTCATGGGCAGTGTGGAGGCAGCGGCGAAGTCGGTTCCCGCCGGAACGGGCGCCACCGAGGCCGCCGGAACGACGATCTCGTCCGCGTACGCCCCTCCGCGCGGGAGGATCGGCACCACCACGGCCATGACCCGGTCCCCCACCCGCGGGGAGTCGACGTCCTCGCCGACCGCGCTGACCACCCCCGCGGCATCCATACCGGGAATGTAGGGGGGTTCCAGCCCGTCGGTGCGGTGTTGTCCGGCCCGCAACGCCGTGTCGGTGGGATTCACGGTGGCAGCGTGCACCCGGATCCGAACCTCTCCCCTTCCCGGACGGGGCTCGGGGACGTCCAGGACACGCAATTTCTCGGGACCGCCGAACTCGGTCACACCCACTGCTCGCATACCGGACTCAACCAGCGAGACGGTAATGACATTCCCACGGCGGAACCCTTCGAAGCACCGTTGTCGAACGAACCGGGAGAAAGAAACCACGACCGGGGGAAACAAAAACGTGACGGTGCCCGAGTACGTAGGGGGACTCGGGCACCGTCACGGGAAGTCACGCGAGGCCACGGCGCACGGCTGCGGGGGTGCACGGAACGGGTCCGAGAAAACCGGGATCGGTCACGGGGAGCACGTCCCGGCAGGATCGCCGGGAGACCGAGAGGCGAAACCGGTCCGTCACACCGTCACTGACGAGCCGTCGAGGACTGGGCACCGTTGGACGCGGTGGAACGGCGGGCACGCCGGGCGGACTTGCGCCGTTCGTCCGGAGTCATTCCGCCGAAGATGCCGAAGTCGAGACCGTGACTCTGCGCGTAGGCCAGGCATTCGGAACGGACCGGGCAGCTGGCGCACACTGCCTTGGCACGCTGTACCTGCTGCGCTCCGGGACCTACCTCGGATACCGGGAAGAACAGTTCCGGGTCCTGGTCGCGGCAGCTGGCGCGGTGCTGCCAGCCGGTGCTCATGGTGTCCATGGTGGGGCGCCTCCTTTCTCTTTTGGGCGCGGTCGTGTGCGTGTGGTCGGTTCTGGGTGCCTTTCGGCGTGTGAGTACATCGCGGCGGTGAAAAGGCCGCAGTCCGCCACCCCGTCGAACACGTCGACGGGGCAGGACAACGACCAGCCTCACCTGCAACGCTGTGGGACCGGGACCAGTTCCGCGCCGCACGGGTGTGTCCGCTCACAAGAACTCACACGATCGGCCTTCCGGAGGATCCGGGCGGGCGCGCTCGAAGGATTTCCAACCCCGTGGTTCGAAAAGAGGGCGCGCGTCATCCGTCCGGGACGCCCGTGGCCGGGTTTTCCTGTTGTCGTAACCACACCGGTTCCGCGGTCACCTGATTCCGCCAACGGGATTCCGCCGTCCGAAGCGACGACCTCAGCCCGTAACCGGATCCCACAGTAGCCACGTTTACCCCATTTGACCAGCGTCGCAGCCCGGTGTTTACCGCTTCGTCGGCCTGAAGACTCTCGGAGAGGCAGTCCACCCGGCAGCGCCGCGACTCACCCGTGCAACGCTGATCGTCTGCATCCTACACACGAATCCGCCTTCTCGTACACCGGTAATCACCAAATCGGAGGTGTGATGTCGCATTCTTTCCATCCGTCGGAGGACGGAAACACGGAGGCGGAACGGCCGCGGGCCGAACGGGCCGGTACCGGGAACGAACGGGGGGAGCAGCACACGGCCCTCACGGGAACACCGCGCTGATCCGCTCACTCGGACCCGGCCACAGCGCATCGGGCCCGGAGCACACCCGGAACGCTTTCGGCCAGCACCCGCGCCACATGGCGGTCCTCGGCGCTGTCGAACTCGTCCGTGATCACGGCCGTGCCCTCGTGCACCCGGACCGTCCAGCGTCCCTGCCCACCGAGGAAGGAAAGACGGTAGCTGATCTCCCGCGCCAGGAGGTCGTCGTTGCGTGCCAGGGTGCGCACGAGGTCGCGTCCGGTCACCATCCCGATCAGACGTCCGTCCTCGACGACGGGAACACTGCGGATCCGCTCCTCGAGAAGGACCTTCACCAGATCGGTCACATCGGTCTCCGGGTCGATGCCGGTGATACGCGGCGACATCAGTTCACCCACCACTCCCGGAGGAAGGTCGGCACGCCCCTCGGCGTCACTGGAGTACCGGGGGTCGCGGGGAAAGCGGTCCCGCACCAGGTCGAGTTCGGTCACCTCCCCGAGCACGTGGTCCTCGGAATCCACCACGGGCAACGCCGTCACCCCGTGTTCGACCAACAGACCCGCCGCGGTCTTCACCGGGGTGTCGGCCCGCGCCACCACACCCGGTTCGCTCATGACATCCCGCACCCGCATCGAGATCCCTTCACGTTTCTCCGCTTCCACTGCCGTGGAAGCCGCCCCAGAGCCTGCCGTAACTGTTCCACTCCCGTTCCCAGGCACGCCAGCGCAGACGGTCCAGAACCCAGCGTGTCCCCCAGAAGACCGCCGTGGAGCCGAACAACACCGCCAGCCAACAGCTGAGAACGGCCGCGCTCGCCTCCCGGAAAGCGGCGCTCTCGGTCAACGGGGCGGGGACCTTCCTTCCCTCCGCGTCGATCCAGATACGCACGCTCTCCCACTTCCGGGCCCCCGCCCGCACCGCCACGGTTCCGGTGCGGACCCGGCCGTCGGGCGAGCTCCAGGAGGCGGAGGCCTCCGTCATCGTGGAACCGCGTGCGCGGGGCACGGTGGCGACGGCGTCCTCCGTCAACACGGCCATCACCGGAGTTCTGGTGTTCTCCTGCTGCCGAGCCAGTCGGAGCTGTTCCGCGTAGGTCTGGGAGCCGATCACGAGCGAGACCGGCAGGCTCAGCACGGGCAGGAGCACCACGAAGACGAGCAGCACACCCTCGACCCTGTCCGAGACCCGCGCGAGCGGACTGGCTCCCGGGCGAAGCAGCCGCACGGCACGGAGAACGGACTCCCCCATCTCGCCGCCTTCCCTCTCCGAGGCTCCGCACGAACCAGGCGGATCCGAACAGCTGTCGTTTCCGTGCCCCGTTCACCCCGTACGGTTCGACGGTGTCGGTGCGTTTCCTGGACGCCGACGCAACGACCCCCACCAGCGATTCGTTCCCGCCCCCGCCCTGGCACCACCCGCCCGCGTCCGGCCCGGGAGCACAGCACTTCCCCACCGTGGGCGAACACCGGAGATGACACAACTCGACGCCCTCCGCCGCACACCAACGCCGCCGAGAACGAACCGCATCAGCTCCGGGCTGCCGTGTCCCACGGGCAACCGGCACCGGCACCCCGCCGACCAACGAGCCGGAGGCCGTCCGCGAGTTCCGCGCCGAGCGCGGCGAAACCGGCGTGCGCCACCAACCCCCGGCGCAGCGCCTTCACCGGAACAAGGGAAAACACGGAACCCCTCGCCGTGGAACCACGTAGGCGCGCACCAGACACAGCTTCGCCGAGTACCACGCAGCCTGGTGAGCCGCCCACACCGCGGCCGGCGTCGAGGAGTCCGAGCCGTCCACCCCGACCACGATCCGCGGTGTCGCGGAATCCGTCATGCCCCGATGCTCGCGCAGCAGTCGCCCGTTCACTCGTCCACGAACGGCTTTCTGTTCCCCTCCGCCCGATGCGGTGTCGGTGTGGGGACCGGTTCACTCGGCTCGGAGGTCCACCGTGACCGGATCGCTTCCGGTGGACTCGACCAGCAGGGTGGAGGAACCGGGTTCCGAGACCACCCGTCCACCCCGCACCGAGACCTCGTAGCCGTTCGGATAGTGCCGGTCCGACACGTAGATCTCGGTGGGGGCGGTGGCCGGTTCGGGCTGGTAGGTGTACTCGAACCGACCGGTTTCCGGGTCGAAGTCCATGGACTCCGGTGTTCCCGCCGTGGCTCGCGGGTAGGTCCGGACGAGTTGTTTTCCGAGTTCCCCTCCGAAGGGGTCCCCCCGTTCCTCGGCGGATCCGACCACACTCGTGTAGTGCCAGTAGTGCCAGCCCACGAACCTCTCGTCGGCCCGTTCCAGGGTGTTCGCCAGCACACGGGGATCACCGTCTCCGAACTCGGTGACCATGGCGGGAACGTTCGTCCGTGCGACGAAGTCGTCGGCGTGGGACCAGGTCAGCTCGTGCTGCGCCGGACAGGCTCCGACCAGTTCCTCCGGCAGTCCCAGGTAGGTGGCGGCCTGGCTGGCGAGGCAGTAGTCGTGGAAGGAGAACGCCACCCGCTCGTCGGTGATCGGTGGTGTCCACGGGGGATCGGCCATGTGGGTGGGCATCAGCTGGTTCCAGGTGACGTTGGGTTCCCAGAACACGGGTAGTTCCGGAGCCACGCCCCTGATCCGTTCGGTCAGTCGTTCGTGCACCGCCTGGTACTCGCGGTCGAAGGCCGGACATCCGGCGGGGAAGCATGTGGGGAAGGCCGTTCCCGGCCAGGGCTCGTTCAACAGCTCGACGCCGAGCACGGCGGGCTTGTCGGAGACCCTCTCGGCCAGTGCCGCCAACGCGTCCCCCAGGTGGTCGAGCACCCCGTTGCTGTTGTTCCAGACCTCGTCCCAGGCCCGGTTCATACTCGGCATCAGGTAGTACAGCGGAAAGCCCGGGTTCGGTTCCCCGGGAAACGGTCGGCTTTCGAGCGCCCACTCCGGGAAGCCGTTTCCACCCCAGATCTCGCTGAGTCCGTCCTGGTGGTTGTCGAGCAGCACGTGGATGCCCTCCGCACCGAGAACGTCCACCACGTGGGCGATACGGTCCAGATACCCTTCGTCCACTTCGCCACGGTTCGGCATCAGTCCGTCGAAGGACACGCCGAGACGGACGGTGTTGAACCCGTGTCCGGCCAACAGGCGGGCGTCCTCGGCCGTCACGGTGAAACCGTCCCCCGGTTGGACGTAGGGAGCGGTTTTGTCCACGTTGTTCACCCCGTGCAGCAGGACCCGGCGGTCGTGTTCGTCGAGGAACCACCGTCCCTGGATGCGCAACTCCCCCGCCCGCTGTCGGGACGGACTCTCGGCGTGGACCTGCGCCCCGGCGACCGACAACACGGCGGTGGCAGCCACGAGGGCCAGCGTGATCAGTCTTCTCATACCCGCTCCGTCACTGTCGGATAACGGGACAAACTGTATGAAAATTATTCATTTAATTCGACGGTGTCGTACCCCTGTCACCGGATCGGAGGTACGGAGCCGCCCGGGAGTTCACATTGTCGTTCCCGCGCACGAGCAGTACCGTGAGCACGGCGAACGACCTCACACCGTCCCCGCCGGGCGGACTTCCGTTCCGCAACCGCCCCGCACCGCGGATCTCCCCGACCACGACGCACGGCCACCGCGGGAACACCCCGAGTCAGCCCGCACGGGGATCCCACCCGACCCGGGAGGAGAGCATGGGTACCGAACCCGAACGAGTCGTGGTCGGAGTGGACGGTTCACCGGACTCCGAGGAGGCTCTGACCTGGGCGCTGCGCTACGCGCTCACCAACGACGCGGAGGTCACGGCGTTGGTCGCCTGGGCTCCTCCCGACTACCACGACCCACAGGCTCCCAAGGTCGACCGGGGTGGTGAGGAGAACGCCACCCGTCAACTGACGCGGGCGGTCACCGAGGCCCTCTCCCGTTTCGGAAGCGACCTGGAGATCGACAGACGAGTAGCACGCGGGTCGGCGACGCGGTCCCTGCTGGAGGCCAGCGCCGACGCGGACCTGCTCGTGCTCGGCTCCCGGGGCCACGGAGGTTTCCCCGGCGCCCTGCTCGGCTCGGTCACCCAGCACTGTGTCCACCACGCGGCCTGTCCCGTGGTCGTGGTCCGCGAACCCGTCGAATAGCCTCGGGGCGTTTTTCGCACACACCCGTCCGCGTGTCCGACTACCATGGTCCACGGGCCCCGGATCAGGCGAAAACCCGCCGCCAGCAGCGGAGACCACCGCTCCGACGAACTCGGGAGGGTGTCAGCGATGAACGCGGAACGTGCCGGAAAGGTCGTCGTCGGCTTCGAGGCACTCGAACACTCCCGGCACACGGTTCGCTGGGCCGCCTTCGAAGCGGCCAGCAGGAACCAATCCCTCCTGATCGTCCGGGCCATCCCCGTCCCGCTGGAGCAGTTCACCAGAATCCGCCTGCCCAGTGAGGCTGTGGAGTTCGAACCGCTGCGTACGGAGTCGGAGACCGAACTCGACGCCATGGCCACCGAGTGCACCCAGGAACTTCCCGACCTTCGGGTCCGCACCATGATGCGCATAGGGCATCCGGCCAAGATTCTCGGGGAGGCCACCGAGCCGGAGGACCTGCTGGTGCTGGGACCGCCGGACCAGGCCCAGCCCTGGCGGATACTGCTCGGTTCCACCTCCGCCGAGCTGGTTCGCACCGCCCGCACTCCCGTGGTGGTGGTACGGGGCGAACGGGAACTGAGAAGGATCACCACCAACCCGCGCGAATTCACCAGGGTGGTCGTCGGGGTCGACGGTTCCCGGGGCAGTTCCCGGGCGGTCCAGTTCGCCTACGAGTTCGCCTCACGTCACGGAGCGGAGCTGAGCGCACTGCTGTCCTGGAACGAGATCCGCAAGTACGCCGTCTCCCCGGCGGCCCGGCGCAGGCTCGACCAGAGCCAGGTGCACGAGACCTGCGAGAGGGTCCTCGCCGAAACCGTGGCCGATTGGCGCGAACGCCATCCGGAGGTCCCCCTGCACAGCGAGGTGGTCACCGACCAGGGAGCCGCGGACGCGCTGTTCTCCGCCTCCGAAGAGGCCGACCTGCTCGTGGTGGGAAGTCAGGGACGCGGGCCGATCCGGTCGAGTCTGCTCGGATCGGTCAGCTACGCCGTGGCCCACTACGCGCGTTGTCCCGTGGCCGTCGTGCACTGAAGCGGCAGTCGGACGCTCCGAGACCCCGCCGCCGGAACGGATGCGCGCTCAGCTGTGGAAATGCGCCGGTTGCCCCGTCGAACGCTCGACGTCGGCGATGGAGACGTCCAACAGCTGGTGCGACAGCTGTGACAACGCCCGGGCCGCGGCCAACTCCGCACCTATCTCGGGGACGTTGACGTCGTGCGGGTTTCTGCGCGCCAGCCCGTTACCGCGAATCTCCTCCCCACCCCGCCGTCTCAACCGGGCCTCGGCGTGGGTGCGGTCCTCGCGTTCGTCGATGTGGATCGTCACCGACCATTCCTCGGTCGCGATCATGATGCCCTCCCGATGTCACCGCGTCACCTTCGCCTGACCTGTCCGGGGACGGCGTCGGTGTCCGCCTCCTCCCCGTCCCGCGAAAACGGTTCCGCTCGGCCCTTCAACAGGATTCGTTCCGCCCTCTCCCGGTTGGACGAGCGCATCACGCGGAACGAAGCACACAACACCATGGTGAGCGCGGTCACACCCGCGGTGCAAGGAGTCCACCCTCGCCGGCGGGTGCGGAGGGAGACCAAAAGCGGTCACATATCAGATTCGGGTAGGTTCCCCCCTTTCCCGCCGGCTCCGCCCGCGCGAGTCTGGAGCCGACCGGTTCGACCACGGGAGGTGGACATGCTCGACCGGGACGAACGGCGCCGCCTCGACGAGATCGAACGACACCTGACCGGCGACGACCCCGGCCTCGCCGAACGCATGAACGGGCGGGCCTCACACCCCTCGTTCCGTGGAGCGCTGAGACCCAGAACGGCACTGGTCGTGTTCACCTACACGTGTGCCGCGTTGTGTCTGCTGCTCGGCGAGGGAGGCGGATTCTTCCTCGGCGTGGCCCTGGCGACCGCGCTGATCGCACTGCACGACTGGCGCGTGTACGCCGTGTAATCGCCCACTCGGGTGGGACGGACCACCCGAACTCCCCGACGAGTTGCCGGGAGGGGGCCGAGCGTGGTCAACCGCGCGCGGGTTTCCTTCCCGTCACCACGCTCAGCGCCACCAGGGCGATCAGCACTCCCCCGGTCATGGTCATGGCCATGGCGGGACCGTCGTTGCCGAGCACCCCGACGATCGGTGCCATGAAGGCACCGAGACCGAACTGGACCGCCCCCAACAGCGCGGCGGCGGTGCCTCCGGAGTCGCCGTGTCGTTCCAGCGCCAGCGCCGGGGCGTTCGGCAGTACGAAACCGACGGCTCCGAGCATGAACAGCAACGGGACGAAGAAACCGACCAGTCCTCCGAGCCCGAGTACGGAGACCGTGGTGAGCACGGCTCCGGCCACCGTCGCCGTCGCCAGGGCGCCGAACACGATCTGACGCGGAGCGAGCCTGCGCAGCAGCACCACGTTGAACTGGGTGGCCGCGATGATCGTCAGCGCTCCGAGCCCGAACACCAGCCCGAACTGTTGCTGGTTCAACCCGAACTGCTCCTGCAGCACGAAGGAGGCGCCCGAGATGTAGGAGAACAGGGCGGACATTCCCAGCGCGGCCACCAGGATCATCACCATGAACTGACCGTCGGTCAGCAGACGGCGGTAGGAACCCAGTACGGGTCGCATCCCTCCCCGGTGACGCCGTTCCGGCGGCAGGCTCTCCCGCAACGCGAGCACGGCCAGCACCAGCAGTACCGCCCCGAGGGCGGCCAGCACGGCGAACACCCCGCGCCAGGACAGCCGTAGCAGGATGATGCCGCCCAGGGTCGGGGCGAGGATCGGCGCGGCACCGTTGACCAGCATCAGTCTGGACAGGGTGGTCGCGGCGGTGCGACCGGTGAACAGGTCGCTGACCGAGGCCAGGGCCACCACCATGGCCGAGGCACCGCCCACTCCCTGGAGTACGCGCAGGAGCCCGAGGAGCACGATGTTCGGTGCCACCAGGCACAACAGCGAGGCGACGACGTGCAGGGAGATTCCCAGGATCAACGGGAGCCGCCTCCCCGCCGCGTCGGAGAAGGGGCCGATCGCGAGTTGGCCGAGACCGAGTCCCAACAGCGTCCCGGTCAGGGTCAGTTGGGTGGCCGAGGAACCCGCGTTCAGGCTGTCCCCGATGGCCGGTAGGGCGGGCAGGTACATGTCGATGGTCAGCGGGACCAGGGCCACCAACGCCCCCAGTACGAGGATGATCCGGGCTCTGGCCCAGCCTGTGGGCTCGGAGGCTCGCGCACTGGTCGAGGTGGACGTGCTGTGCTCTGCGAGTTTTTCCATCACGACCTTCCGGACGGGAACACGAAATGACAGGAGTGCCATCTTCGGCAGCGAATGCGAGGAACGTTTTATTCCCGTCGCGCACCCGTCCCACCCGTTTTCCCGACGTCACCTCGCGCTCCCTGCGGTGCACGGCCACGAACGATAGAATCTCCCGTCGCGCGGATGGAAGATCCGGGACGACGGGGGCGAGGTGCGCGCATGGCCGAACAGGGACACGGTCACCCCCACACCGCCGACCGGGACACCGACCGACGCCACCTGGGGGCGGCGCTGGCCGTGATAGCGCTGTTCATGCTCGCCGAGGTCGCCGTCGGGATCTACGCCTCCTCCCTCGCGCTGCTCTCCGACGCGGCCCACATGCTCACCGACGCCGGAGCCCTGGCCCTGGCTCTGCTGGCCTCCGGACTCGCCCGCAGACCGGCGAAGGGGGCCTACACCTTCGGCCTCAAAAGAGCCGAAATACTGTCGGCCCAGATCAACGGCATAACACTGTTCGTGCTGGTCGTCTACTTCGTCGTCGAGGGCGTCCGGCGACTGTTCGAACCACCCCACGTGGCCGGGACCCCGGTTCTGGTCACGGCACTGGTCGGGATCGTGGTCAACCTGGTGGCGACCTGGCTGATCAGCAGGGGGAACCGGCGCAGCCTCAACGTCGAGGGGGCCTTCCAACACATCCTCAACGACCTCTACGCGTTCGTCGCCACGGCCGTGGCCGGTCTCCTCGTCATGCTCACCGGGTGGACCAGGGCGGACGCGGTCGCCGCGTTGCTCATAGCGGCGCTCATGGCCCGCGCCGGTTACGGTCTCGTCCGGGACTCGGCCCGCGTCTTCCTGGAAGCCGCTCCGAAGGGGATCGACCCCGAGTCCCTGGAGGGGGAGATCCGGGAAGTCGACGGAGTGGTCGACGTACACGAGCTGCACGTCTGGGAAGTGACCTCGGGATTTCCCGCCCTGTCGGCCCATGTCCTCGTGGCGGAGGAACGGGACTGCCACGAGCGCAGAACCGAGGTCGAGCGACTGCTGCTCGAACGCCACGGCATCCGCCACACCACGTTGCAGGTCGACCATCACCAGGACTTCCTGCCCACCGACTCGCTGTTCCCCCGCGAGTCCGGGCGGGACGAGGGAACCGGCCCCGCGTGATCCCCCGGGGGAACGAGAGTCGGCGGTGGAATCCTCAGGGGAGGACCCCGGTGAGCACGGTCACCCTCTCCTCGGTCAGGTCGGTCATGGCCGCGCGGACCCCCTCCCGACCGACCCCGGACTCCTTCACTCCCCCGTAGGGCATCTGGTCGGCCCGGAAACTCGGCACGTCACCGACGATCACGCCTCCCACCTCCAGTTCGGAGGACGCCCGGAACGCCAGCCCCACGTCCCGGGTGAAGATCCCGGCCTGCAGGCCGTAGCGGGAGTCGTTGATCCGCTCGAAGGCCTCCCGCTCCGACTCCACGGGTTCGACCACCATCACCGGGCCGAACACCTCCTCGGCGACGACCTTCTCCTGCGGAGGGACTCCGGTGAGCACCGTGGGTTCGTAGGTCGAGCCGTGCCGCACCCCGCCGGTGAGCACCCGTGCCCCCGCGCGAACGGCCTCGTCCACCCAGTGCTGCACCCTCTCGGCGGCCTCCCGGTCGATCAGCGGCCCCACCCTGGTGTCCTCCGCGCGGGGATCTCCGGATCCCTGGGACTCCACGGCCTTGACCAGCCTGGGCAACACGTCCTCGTACAGCTCGCGGTGGACGAACACGCGCTGCACCGACACGCACGACTGCCCCGCCTGGTACATCGCGAACGTGGCGATCCGCTCGGCCGCGTAGTCCGTGTCCGTCCAGTCCCGGTGCACGTACACGGCCGCGTTCCCCCCGAGTTCGAGGGTGACGTGTTTCCGCGGCGCGGAGTCCCTGATCCCCCACCCCACGGGCCCCGAACCGGTGAAGGACACCACGGGAAGACGCGGGTCGGCCACGAGTTCGGCGGCCTTGGTGTCAGCCACGGGCACCAGCGACCACGCTCCCGCGGGGAGTTCGGTCTCGGCCAGCAGCTCGCCCAGTCGCAGGACGGTCAACGGCGTCTTCGGAGCCGGTTTGAGCACGATGGGAGCTCCCACGGCCAGGGCGGGGGCCAGTTTGTGCACCGCCAGGTTCAGCGGGAAGTTGAACGGGGAGATGCCGAGCACCGGCCCGCGGGGAACCCCGCGCACCAGGGCCAGCCTGCCCTCCGTTCCCGGTTCGGTGTCCAGACGCTGCATCCGCCCGGACCAACGTCGTGCCTCCTCCGCGGCCCATCCGAAGGTCGACACCGCCCGGTTCACCTCGGCACGGGACCAGAAGAGCGGTTTTCCGCTCTCCGCGGTGATCAGCTCGGCGAACTCCTCGGAACGTTGCCGCAGCAGGGAACGTACGTGGTCGAGCGCATCGGCTCTGGAGTGTGCGGGCAGGGTCGCCGTCCGCCGAGCACCGACATGAGCGGCGGCCACCGCCCGTTCGACGTCGTCCTCGGTGGCCCAGTACGCCGTACCCGCCGTGGCGCCGTCCCACGGGCTGGTCACCGCGAAGGACTCCTCGCCTGTCCTGTACGTGCCTGCCACCCAGTATCCGGTGTGCATGGTCCTCCTCGTCTCGGTCGTCCCGACGCTACGGCGGCCGCGCTCACCCCGGACATCGCCGGTTCGTCCAAGAACGGAGGAGGAACTCGCCAGAACGGCACGCTGTGCTCTCCGAAGCACGACGGGCACCACCCGGCGCGGGAGGTCTCGCCGTCGGAACGAAACGTACCGACGCGCCCCTCCCTCACCCCGCGTCGTCCAGCAGCTGCAACGCCAGCCACAGTTCCGCGCGCACCCCGGCCTGGTCCAGATCCCGTCCGAGTAGTGACTCGACCCTGCGGATCCGGTTGCGGAGGGTGTGCCGATGCAGTCCCAGCCGTTTGGCAGCGGGATCCCACTGCCCGTTATGGGCCAGCCAACCACGCAGGGAGACCAGCAACTCGTCCCGTCCCCGCAGCGGCCACAACAGGGACTCGGCGAACCCCACGGCGCGTTCGGCGGGAAGCAGCTCCAACAGCCCCCGTCCGGCCAGTTCGGTGAACCACACCGCGCCCCCGCCGTCCGAGGCGGCGGCCACGGCCTGTCGGGCCTGTCGCAGGGCGGTGGGAAGCCCGTCCTGTCCGCACGGCTCCGAGACACCGATCCGCACGTCCCGTCGTTTTCCGAGACGGCCGGGAAGGTTCGCGGAAGCCGGGGCCAGCGCCACGACGTCCCCCTCGTACTCGGCGGCGTACACCTCCTCCCCGTCCGACTCCGCCTCAAGCAGCCGCAGCGACTCCTCCGCCGGTTGGGAACCGTGCAGCACCAGCACCCGTACCGGCCACGCCGGGAACTCCGCCCCCAGGTCGTCCAACGCCGCCCAGGCGGGCGCGCCGGACAACAGCGTCCGCAGGAAGGCCGTGTGCAGTCTCCCCCGCGCACTCCACAACGTCTCCGCCTGCCGCAGGGCGAGCGTCACCAACGAGGCCGTGGAGTTGATCACATGGTGATCCGTGGTGCCGAAGGGGCTGTCCCGTCCCACGACCAGCGTTGCGCCGCCGCGGGTTCCCAGTTCCTGGATGCCGATCCACTGCTCGGCCAGTTCGAGCACGAGCGCTCCCCGGCCCCGTCCCCGGCGCAGTCTGCGCAGCCAGGGCTCCAGCTCACGAACGGAGATGCCCGCCCCATCGGGGGCCGAGTGCAGCACGGTGCCCGCCTCGTCCAGCAGCAGTACCCACCCGTCGAGCAGGGAGGCCAGTTTGTGCACCACACCGGAGAGACCTCTCCTGCCGGCCGCGGCACCGGCCAGTTCGTGCTGCGCCCGGCTCGTTCGCCGCAGGTCCTCGTACTCGTCGGCGGCCAACGCCCGGGAGACCGCCTTGCTGATCGCGATGAACGGGGTTCGACGTGGTACCGCGAGCAGCGGCAGTCCCCGGCGGGAAGCTGCCTCGACCAACTCCGGTGGCATCCCGGTGTGACTGACGTCCACACCGAACCCGAGCCCCGCCACCCCTGCCCCGACGAGCCGCTCCACGTACTCCTCCCACGCGGCTCCGCCCAGCATCAGCCCCGTGGTCAGCAGCAGCTCCCCGCCCTCCAGAAAAGGAGTGGGATCGGCCAGCTCGCTGGTGTGCACCCACGAGATCGGACCCTGCGTCCCCTCCGGAACCCCGTAGGGGGTGAGTCCCAACTCCGGATCACCGACCAGGTCACGCACTGTCAAGGGCACTCGGCAACAGCTCCAAACAGTCCATCGAAAAACCCTCGTCTGGCCGTTTCGTCCACTGCACGGTACGGCCATACCCCGGAAGCTGTCCCCGAACACCTCACGACCGATCGGAGACGGCCATGACCACGTTCGCGACCGGAACGGAAGACACCACGCGGAAACGGGTACTGCGGACCGAGATTCCCGGACCGAGGTCGCGCGAACTACAACGGCGTCGCGCGGACACCGTGGCCGCGGGGGTGGGAAGCACCCTGCCCGTGTACGTCACGGGCGCCGACGAGGGGGTGCTGCACGACGTGGACGGCAACACCCTGATCGACCTGGGATCGGGAATCGCGGTGACCAGTGTGGGAAACGCCGCCCCCGAGGTGGTGGAACCTCTCCGTACCCAGGCGGCCGAGTTCACTCACACCTGCTTCATGGTGACTCCCTACGAGAACTACCTGGCTGTCTGCGAGGAACTGGCCACCCTCACCCCTGGCGAGCACGAGAAGCGCTCGGCACTGTTCAACTCGGGAGCGGAGGCGGTGGAGAACGCCGTCAAGATCGCCCGGGTGGCCACCGGACGACAGGCCGTCGTGGTCTTTGACCACGCCTACCACGGACGCACCAACCTCACCATGGGCATGACCGCCAAGTCGGTGCCCTACAAGCACGGCTTCGGCCCCTTCAGCAGCGAGATCCACCGGATGCCGATGTCCTACCCCGCCCGGGACGCGACCAGCGGGCCGGAGGCCGCGCGGCGGGTCCTCGACCGGGTCGAGAAACAGATCGGCGGGGACGAGGTCGCGGCCGTGGTGATCGAACCGATCCAGGGAGAGGGGGGCTTCGTCGAACCCGCCGCCGGATTCCTTCCCGAGCTGTCCCGGTGGTGCGCGGAGAACGGGGCGGTCTTCGTCGCCGACGAGATCCAGACCGGGTTCTGCAGGACCGGAACCTGGTTCGCCTGTGAGCACGAGGGGGTGGTTCCCGACCTGATCACCACGGCCAAGGGGATCGCCGGTGGTATGCCCCTGGCCGGGGTCACCGGCCGCGCCGAGATGATGGACTCCGTCGCCCCCGGTGGTCTCGGCGGCACCTACGGGGGAAACCCGGTTGCCTGCGCCGCGGCGTTGGGCGCCATCCGCGCGATGCGCGAACGGGACCTCGCGGGGGCGGCCAGGGAGATCGAACGCCGTGGTCTGAGCAGACTGCGCTCGTTGTCACAACGCAGTGACCGGGTTCTGGAGGCTCGGGGCAGAGGAGCGATGCTGGCTCTGGAACTCGTACGCCCCGACGGAGGCGAGCCCGACCCCGAACTCACCTCCCGGGTGGCCAGGGCCTGCCACGCCCGGGGCGTCGTGGTGCTCACCTGCGGCACCCACGGCAACGTGCTCCGGTTGCTGCCGCCGTTGGTCATTGACCCCGCCCTGTTCGACGAGGGACTCGACGTGCTCGAACAGTCCCTGTTCGAGCAGACGGGCTGAGGGGACAGCGACCGCCCGGTTCGTCGTGCGCGACGAACCGGGCACGGGAACCGACCGTCCCGGACGGGCACGGCCGCGTGGTTCTTTCGGCCTGTTCCCGGAGGCGGGGCCGCACGGGGGGTGCCGTGCGGCCGACTTCCGACTCAGACGTGTTCCAGTTCCGCGTCGTAACGCCCCTGACGGGCGGCACCGTTGAGCCTGGCCCGGTGCGCCAGTACACGCTGGGCGCTGTCGACGTTCTCGGCACGTCCTACCCACTCCTGCAGGGTGGGGGCCAACAGACCCCGACCGAAGGAGAAGGTCACCTGCCACGGCAGCGGTCCGAGCTGGTTGATCGCGTTGAGGTTGACGGTGGCCTCCTCGTCACCCTGGCCACCCGACAGGAAGGCGATCCCCGGTACCGCCGAGGGAACGGTGCGCCGGAGCGTACGCACGGTCGCCTCGGCGACCTGCTCCGTCTCCGGCTGCCGGGGGCACTCCTTGCCCGCCACCACCATGTTCGGTTTGAGCACCATGGACTCCAGCTCGACGCCCTGCTTGGCGAGCTGTTCGAAAACCTCGCGCAACGTCCGGGTCGTGGCCGTCTCGGCGTCCTCCAGGGAGTGGTCGCCGTCCATCAGCACCTCGGGCTCGACCATCGGCACCAGTCCCGCTTCCTGGGACAACGCGGCGTAGCGGGCGAGCGCGTGGGCGTTGACGTGGATGGCGTAGTCGCTGGGGTGGCCGTTGCCGATGTCCAGCACCGCACGCCACTTGGTGAACTTCATGCCCATGCCGGCGTACTCGGTGAGCCGGTCACGCAGCCCGTCCAGTCCCTCGGTGATCTTCTCCCCGTCGCTACCCGCGAGAGGCTTGGCACCCTTGTCCACCTTGATCCCCGGCAGGATGCCGTTCTCCTCGGCGACCTTGCGCAGAGGCACACCCCCCGAGGACTCCTGGCGCACCGTCTCGTCGAACAGGATCACGCCACTGATCGCCTCCCCCAGACCGGGAGTGGAGACGATCAGTTCGCGGTACTGACGTCGTGTTTCCTCGGTGGAGTCGAGACCGACCGCGTGCAGCCGCTTCTCCATCGTACCGGTGCTCTCGTCGGCGGCGAGAATACCTTTGCCCGGTGCAACCATCTCTCGCGCGATCAACCGCATGTCGTCGCTGAACACGGTGCGTTCTCTCCTTCGAGTGTGGCTGTACGTCCTTCTCGGGCGGCGATCGCCCGGACCGGATTCACTGTCAAGCGTGACAGATGCGGCCCGCGGATTCCGAACCCAATCACCTTGAATCGAATCAGACCGCTCGGAATCGAATCAGTAGAGTCGCATTCATCTCACTCGGACAGGTAAGCATTCACGCCGGAAAGAGCAACGGAGACGAAAAGGACTCGCCTTCCTTGGGACGGCATTCCCTCCGCGACGGGGTTATTGGTCTAAACAATTGTTCCCCACCGGAGAGCCGGCCCACCTCCCCGTCACACCGGCGAAGGACCGCTGTCGATAGCGTCCGGTGGTTGTCGGTGGAAGTACCGATTCAGTCCGGTTCCACCCCCGACGGGACGGACCCGAACCGGGCTCCGCCACCGCAGAGACGTCCCCGACACCGACGAGGAGTGACAGTGAGCGACCCCCACACTTCCGGAGACCGTGGTTGGCTGGCCAGGGAACGGGGCAGACTGCTCGACTTCGCCAGCGCGGCCAGGGACCCCCGAGGGGGGTTCTCCTGGTTGGACGAATCCGGAAACCCGGACCCACAACGCCCGGTGGAGACCTGGATCACCGCGCGGATGACCCATGTGTTCGCCCTCGCCCAGCTCACGGACGTCCCGGACGCGGCCGAGTTCGTCGACCACGGCGTGGCGGCGCTGCGCGGACCACTGTACGACCATTCCCACGGCGGATGGTTCAGCAGCACGACGGATCCCACCAAGGGGGCCTACGAACACGCCTTCGTCGTACTGGCCGCCGCCAGCGCCACGGCGGCGGGGCATCCCCACGCCGGAACGCTGCTGGAGGAGGCCCTGCGCGTGGTCGAGTCCGGATTCTGGGAGGAACGGACGGGACTGTCGCTGGAGAGCTGGGACCGGCGGTGGCTTTCCACCGAGCAGTACCGGGGAGCCAACAGCAACATGCATCTGGTGGAAGCCATGCTCGCCGCGGGCGACGTCATCGGTGAACGGGTCTGGCACGAACGCGCGCTGCGCACGGCCGGAACGCTGATCGACGAGGTCGCCCGAACCCACGCATGGAGGCTTCCGGAACACTTCACCCCGGAATGGGAGCCCGACCCCGAGTACAACCGGGAGCGTCCGCACGATCCGTTCCGCCCCCACGGCACGACGGTGGGGCACTGGCTGGAATGGGCGCGGCTGTTGCTGCACATCGAGGCATCCTTCGGCCAGGCGGCCCCGAACTGGCTGATCTCCGACGCCAGGAACCTGTTCGAGGCGGCCCTACAGCACGGCTGGCACGCCGACGGACACCCGGGCTTCGTCTACACCCTCGACTGGCAGGACAGGCCCCAGGTGCGGGAGCGCATGCACTGGGTGATCGCCGAGGCGATCCTGAGCGCCGACGCGCTGTACCAGCGCACCGGGGAAACCTACTACCGACAGTGGTACACCGCCTTCTGGGACTTCGCCCGGGCCAGGCATCTCGACCGCTCGGCGGGAAGCTGGCACCACGAGCTCTCCCCGGACGGCCGGGTCTCCCGCTCGGTGTGGTCGGGCAAACCGGACGTGTACCACGCCTACCAGGCGACGCTGTTCCCCGAGCTACCGCTGTCCCCGGTCGCCGCGGTGGCACTGCGCGACGGTCTCGGTGAACCCGGAGAGCGGGAGGGTGATCGGAGCACGGGATAGTCCACCTCGCACGCGGAACCGAAAAATCCTTTTCCCGCGAAAAAAATCCCCCGAGAAAGAACCGGCGGGGTGCGACGGTGTGCGCCAGGACATCGCCACCCCGCGACGGTCCCCAATCCGGAGGAGAACAACGATAACACGAACGAGAAAAATCTCCGAATAATTATCCAGGCGAACAATCGAAGTGTCACGGCACCGCATCACTGCCCGAACAAGGGCGGTGAACGAAAATTGACAGATCGTTCACCTCGTTTTCCCCGGACGGGAACAAAACCGCTTAGGGTGACCACGGCGAGCTTCGAAAAGGGGAGGAGACCGTGGCACTCACGACAACGACACGAGGGGAACACGTCCCCACGCGAACCGGGGGAGGATGGATCCGTCACTGGGATCCCGAAGACCCCTCGTTCTGGAGGAGAACCGGCAAGCGAACCGCCTGGAAGAACCTGGTGCTGTCCGTGCTGGCCGAGCACCTGGGGTTCAACGTGTGGACCCTGATGAGCGTGGTGGTGGTCGGACTCGACGAGGCCGGATACGCCTTCACCGTGGGACAGAAGTTCTGGCTGCTCATCCTGCCCAACCTGGTCGGGGCGTTGTTACGCGTTCCCTACACCTTCGCCGTCCCCAGGTTCGGTGGGAGGGGGTGGACCACCACCAGCGTGACCCTGCTGCTGATCCCCTGCGGGATGCTGGCCCTCGCCGTCGTCAACGAGAACACCCCGTACTGGTTCTTCGTGCTCACGGCCGCGACCATGGGGGTCGGTGGAGGAAACTTCTCCTCCTCCATGACCAACATATCCTTCTTCTTCCCGGAGAGCAGGAAGGGGCTCGCCCTGGGAATCAACGCCGCGGGCGGAAACATCGGGGTCGCGGTGAGCCAGCTTCTGGTCCCGTTCGTCATACACCTGGGAACCGGCGTCCAGCTCTCCTACGCCGCACTCATGTGGATGCCCTTCATCATCGTCGTCGCCGCCTGTTCGTGGACGTTCATGAACAGCCTTTCCACGGCCAGACCGGACAACGGTTCCTACCGGGAGGCGGTCACCAGCAGACACACCCCGACTCTCTCGTTGCTCTACGTGGGAACCTTCGGCTCGTTCATCGGATTCTCCTTCGCCTTTCCGTCACTGACCGAACTGGCCTTCCCCGAATTCTCCTCTCTGGTGGGTATCACCTTTCTGGGCGCACTGATCGGAGCGCTGACCCGTCCGCTGGGCGGCTGGGTTTCCGACCGGTTCGACGGAGCCAGGATCACTCTCTGGAACTTCTGTGCCCTGGCGCTGGGAACCCTCGGAATCATGGGGGGAGTCGGAACGGACAGCTTCGCCCTGTTCTTCGGTTCCTTCGTGCTGGTGTTCGCGCTGACCGGCATCGGGAACGGTTCCACCTACCGCATGATCCCTCCCGTGTTCACCGCGGAGGCCCTCGCCCGAGCCGCTCACACCGGGGAGCCCACGGACTCCGCCCTGGCCCGGGCAAAACGTCGGTCCGGAGCCGTGATCGGAGTGGTGGGTGCGGTCGGCGCGCTGGGGGGAGTGCTGATCAACCTGGTGTTCAAACTCTCCCTTCAGGCCACGGGCGGTCTGCTCCCCGCCCTGGTCTTCGTCCTGCTCTTCTTCGGGTGCTGCGCGACCGTCACGTGGCGGTACTACGTGCGTCCCGGTTCCTCCCCCGAGCGGCCTTCCCCGGACACCCTCCAACGGCAGACCACCGTGTGACACGACCGGATCACCGGTTAACGACGTGGAAACGCGGGCGATCCGGCCACGACATCCCATCGCACCAGCGTGGTGGACGAGCACGGAGGGGAACAGCCGAGCGTGACCGAGCTCCCCTGCCCGGAGAGGTCGGGGACCGGAGCCGGAGCCGAGCGGAAACGAGGAGATGACGACGACACCGCGCCGTGAACGAGCCCTGTCCGGATTCATCGTGGGAACCACGACGGCTCGCCGCGCCGAGGAGCTGGAAGCCATGCTGCTTCGACGCGGAGCGGAGATACGGCATGCCCCGGCCACGAGCATCCTTCCGTTGACCGAGGAGGGGGAGCTGTTCGAACGGACCCGCTCGCTGTTGGAGGATCCCCCGGACACTGTCGTGGTCACCACCGGTATCGGTTTCCGCGGCTGGTTGGAGGCCGCGGAGTGGTGGGGAACGGCCACCGAGGTGAGTGCCCGACTGGCTTCGGCGCGGATCCTGACCAGAGGCCCGAAGGCCACCGGGGCCGTACGCGCCGCGGGGCTCTTCGAGTCCTGGTCCCCGGAGACCGAGAACACCTCGGAGATACTGGCCCACCTGCTCGAGGAGAACCCGCGGGGACGGCGGGTGGCCGTTCAACGGCACGGCCGGCCCATGCCGGAGTTCACCACGAGGCTGCGCACGGCGGGAGCCGAGGTGATCGAGCTTCCGGTCTACCGCTGTTGCGGCCCGCGCGACCCGGTGCCCCTCTCCCGGCTGGTGGAGTCCGCCGTCACACGCCAACTGGACTCGGTCGTGTTCACCAGTGCCCCCGCCGTGGTGAACACGCTCGAACTGGCCGAGAACACCGGCCGGGGGAAGGCGCTGATCGAGGCGTTGCGCCACCACGTACTCACCGCCTGTGTGGGGCCGGTGTGCGCGGCACCGCTGGAGAGACTCGGTGTTCCCGTCGTACTTCCGGAGCGCCCCCGCTTGGGAGCGCTCGTGCGCTCGCTCGACGAGATCCTGCCCCACCGGACTCGCAGCCTGCGTGTCAACGGCAGACATCTCGAACTGCGCGGCGGGAGGGTGTGGTTGGAGGGAGAGCCGCGGCACGTCCCCCCTGGTTCCACGGCCCTGCTGCACAAACTGGCCGAAGTCCCGGGGCGGGTGTTCAGCAGGGAGGAACTCGCCGAGGTGCTGCCGAACGGAGGACGTGCCCACGCCGTGGAAATGGCCGTCGGACGACTGCGTACGGCACTGGACGACGAACGGATCGTACAGACCGTGGTCAAACGCGGTTACCGACTCGCCCTGGACGAGACCGAGATGCGAAACCGTCACGAATCCCGTCGCTCCTGACGGTTCTTCGGGAGGGAGACCCGTTCTCCTCGTTCCGGGAACGGATCTCCCCAACGGTGTCTCCGGACGTCTCCGGCAGAAAAGCACGTCCTCGGACACGGTTTCTTTCGCCCACGGCGTAGCACTTCGGGAAAGAGTTCGTTCCTTCGACGTGAAGAAATCTTCTGGGTGAGCCGGAAACTCCTGCCGAGTGCCGAAAAACCCCGACGTTTCCTTCCCCGAAGGATCCGTGGGAGCACGGCCGGAACCGGGACCACGTATCACCGGAAACACTCCCCAGATCGACGTCCACGGAATCTCTCGCCCGGTTCTCGGAGAACACCGCGGTTTCCGGCACCCGGACAAATCGTCTCGGGTCATCCCGGAAACGGATTCCTCCCCGCCCCTCGGCGGGAAAGCTCAGTCATCCCCTCAGTCTCGTCCTCGGCCGCCGGCGGAGGACGCGTCCCGTCATCCGCTCACTTGCGTGGGAATCCCGCCGGCGACGCGCACCTCCACGACCACCTCGACGGCCGTTCTGCCCCCCTGTTCGAGGACGATCCGCACCCGTCCCGTCTCCTCCACCTCACACACCCGGACGAAACAGGCCTGCCCCAGTTCGACGTAGTGGTGAAAACGGGACTCCATGCCCACCGGAATCACTTTGTGCGGGTGGTACACGGAGCAGGCGGCCTGTCGCACCGCCTCCAAGGCCGTCATTCCCGGCACGTGATCCACGGGATGGTCGAACAACACCGGATGGTTGCGCCCGTCCCGTAACAGCCACGTGTTCTCCTCCTCCGTGGGAGCCAACAGCACGTCGGAGGAACAACTGCGTCCGAATCGCTGCGGAGAATCCGTTTCGGGAGTCACCACACTCTCGACGTCGGCGAAATCACCCGCTCCGGCCCGTAACCGGGCGTAGGCGGCGGGAGAGATACAGTAGTAGGGAAGCATGGCCCGCCCCAGAAGAGCTCCGTTCCGATAGCCGATGACCCGCATGTCCGCCCCGGCGAACGTTTTCCCTCGCCGTTTGACGTTGGTGCAGTTCACCTCCAGCACGACGTGGGCCGGAGCGTCGGCGAGCGACAGCTCGGAACAGTCCACCTCGTAGTCCAGGGTGTCCATGGCGAACTGGTGCCCGTAGGGAACTCCGAATCCGATGTGTCCCACGACGAGACCGGCCTGGCGTACCGCCTCGACGAACAGGAAGGGGTCGTGGACTCCCTCGACGGGGCCGTACAGGGCGTGTGCGCGGGGTAACTGCGCCCCCAGCACGAAGGCGTTCTCCCCTCGTTCTCCGTAACTGGTGACCAGCACTTCCGTGTTGGCCGCCCGGTGCACCCAGTGGCGCGGAAGACTCTGGTCGAACGAGACGAGCGGGTCCTGGCCGGTGTTCACGGCGGCGGTGTCGAACGCGATGGTTGCGGTCACGAGTCCTCCAACACAGATAAAGATACCTACCGCGCGGTTTAAATCCTTGCCCTGAGGATAAGGACCGGTCAGTCGGTTTTTCAAGAGTGTTCCGCTAGTCTACGGGGGAAACTTCCGGCGAACACTCCAAACCGTTCGCCCCGGGTTCGACGAGATTGGCTGGCGGACCGTGGACCTCGAACAGCACTCCCCCCTGCCGGAACACCACCGCGAGATACGCCTGAGGGAGCACCCCGACGGCACGTCCGTGGCGGACGCGCTCGAACTGGTCGAGACGCCGCTTCCCTCCCCC
This sequence comes from Actinopolyspora mortivallis DSM 44261, assembly GCF_000384035.1. GTDB lineage: Bacteria > Actinomycetota > Actinomycetes > Mycobacteriales > Pseudonocardiaceae > Actinopolyspora > Actinopolyspora mortivallis. Next base: position 1,638,215 of record NZ_KB913024.1, on the reverse strand, counting down.
GGCCCGGGACAGGTGGTGGTACGCAACGAGATCATGAAGATCACCGCGGCCATGTACACCATGGCCACGGCATCCGACCTGCCCATGCCCTCCTACGAACCGGGACGCCCCCTGTGGGGCACCGCGGTCGGCAGAGTGGTGGCGTCCGCCCCGGACAGCGGGGTGGAGGTGGGAACACGACTGGTGCACGAACAGGGATGGCGGGAATACGCGCTGCTCGGAAACACGCAGCTCCGTGAGCACCCGTCGCTTCCGGAGGTCTCCGACCCGGCAGTACTGCTCGCCCACGGCGCCCCCGCATGGGCGGCGCTCACCCGCCTCGCACGAGTCCGTGAGGCGGACACGGTCTTCGTCAGCGGGGCGGCGGGAGGTGTCGGCAGCATGGCGGGCCAGATCGCCCGCAGGCTGGGAGCGGGACGAGTCGTGGGCAGCACCGGTTCCGCGTCCAAAGCCGACCGGTTGTGCCGGGAACTCGGATACGACTCGGTCGTGCTGCGCGGATCCGGTTCCGTGGCCGAGCGGTTACGGGACACCGTCCCCGAGGGAGTGGACGTCGTCTGCGACACCGTGGGGGGCGAACAGCTGGAGGCCGCCCTGTCCCTGGCACGCACGGGAGCACGGGTGGTGCTGCTCGGGGCACTGTCCGGTCAACTGGGCGGAGACGGCCTCGAGGCCCCGGTACGTCTGGACTCCGCACAGCTGATCCGACGACGCGTCGAACTGCACGGATTCTCGTTGCGAGATCATCCGGACGCCGAGACCGAATGGAGGAACGAGTTCACCGCGGGACTCCAGACCGGGGAGTTCGGCTTCCCCCACACGCGGGCGTACGGTCTCGAACGGGCGCCGGAAACGCTCCGTGGGTTGGTGGAGGGCCGTCATTTCGGCACGGTGCTGGTCGAACTGTGAACACACCCCCGAGAACGAACTCGCCCCTCCCACCTGGAGGGGCTCCTCCCCGCACCTCCGGACGGGACTCAGGTGGGGGAGACGACGTCCTCGCGTATGTCGCTGAGTGTCTCCTCGGCACACTCCTCCGTGCCCTGGGGACGGATCCACCCCAACACCCCGGGAACGGCGATTCCGGGCAACAGGTGGCGCCACAGCCCCTCGACACGGTGACAGATGTCGGCGCGGTTCGTCGCCGCCTGGGAGAACAGCTGCACACCGAGGTAGGAGGCCACGAACATCTCGGCCGTATCCTTGGGGTCCACCGTCGGAAGGAGCTCGTTGGCCTCCTTGGCCGCGGCGAACAGGGAACGGAACACCTCCGTCCAGTGCTCGTAGGGAACGATCGGCTCCTCACCGAACCCGGTTTCCACCGCGATGCGGGTTCCCGCCTGCAACAGTGGGTCGCTCTGCAGGGATCGCGCGACGCGTTGGGACAGATCGATCGCGTCCTGCAGTCGGGACATCGTCCTCGGGACGGCCGATATACTGGTCTGTTCCTCGATCACGGCCTCGGCCAGGGCCTGTTTGGACGGAAAATGGAAGTACATCGCCCCCTTGGTTACCCCGGCGTGGGCGAGGATCTCGGCGATCGTCGCCCCCTCGTATCCACGTGCGGCGATCACTTCCGCTCCGGCCCGCAGCACCAGGGCCCGCGTCCGTACCGCACGTTCCTGCTTAACCACACTCTCCTCCACTACGAACCAGGCTGTTCCACCCGGAATCCGGGCGGACACACCGCACAACCACGTCGAAGGTATCAATCCAACCGGGCGGTACTTTCCGCTGTCGAGCCTCGTGGACAAGCCCGAGCGAAGCAGGAACCACCTCGGGCATCCGCTGCCCGCACCGAACCGGCATACCCTCGGGGCAAGCGACCACCGCACCCCTCTCCTGAGTTCGGTCGCACTCTCCATCACAGAATAAAACCAACTATGTGGTTTAGTAGCTTCGATGTCAAGACCCGACAGGATTCGGAACGGCGCAGGCACGTTTCCCCGTGCCGCGGCTGACCCCCTGAGCAACCCGTGAGCAACCCGGCACGGTGCTCGCCGCACCGCCGGAGAGACCGTGGTGGTCCACGATGAGACCATGCGGACTCGCAGAACACACCACGGCTCCGAGTCGATCAGCCCCACCGCGTACTACACCGGTTACGTGTGGGTCCACAACGGCCTCGGCCCCGGGTACCTCGCCACCACCCGTGGAAAGGCCTACTACCACGCGATGCGTCCCGGCACGGCGCTCGGCCGGATGCTCGGTGGCCCGGTGCTGGAGGACGTTCTGCTGGCGAGGCACCGGCTGATCGACCGTCTGCTGTCCACGGCGATCGAGTCCGGACGTGTCCGGGGAGTGCTCGAACTGGCCGCGGGGCTGTCACCCCGTGGCCTGGAGTTCGCCCGCCACTACGGAACGGAGATCACCTATGTCGAGACAGACCTGCCCGCCATGGCCGCCCGGAAGTACACCGCCCTGCGGCGGGCGGGGACGCTCGGCCCGAACCACCGGGTCGAGTCCCTCGACGTCCTGGGTGGGCGCGATCAGGAGGACTTCACCACCGTGCTGCGTCACTTCGCACGAGGCAGCGGGCTGGCAGTGGTCAGCGAGGGACTGCTCAACTATCTGTCCGCGGAGGCGGTGGGTGAGTTGTGGTCCCGGGTTCACGCTGCCCTGCGCCCCTTCCGAGAGGGTCTCTACCTGAGCGATCTCCACGTCTCCACGGACAGACGTGGCCCGGCCGAGGCGTTCGGGGCACGGCTGCTCGGCATGTTCGTGCGCAGCGGAGTGCACTTCCACTTCACGGACTCCACCCGGGCGCGGGCGGCGCTGCGCGCGACGGGGTTCGACAGGGTGACCGTCCACCACCCCTCGGACTTTCCCGGTGTCCTCACGGGCAGCCCCTCCTCCGCGGACCGGGTACGGGTGCTGGCCGCTGAGACCCGCTGAGAAACCCCGCGGACATCCCGCCGGCTCAAGAGGGGTAGGTATGCTTGCCTACCGAGACGAGGCCACCGACCCCGAGTGAGGAAACGGCGTTGAACTCCCGACGACTCACGTTCGTGTGCGCCCGCAGTGCCGTGTTCCTCGTGGTGGGACTGGTGGTGTTCACCCTGCTCGGATGGTCGGTGTACGGGGTCGTGGCCGTGGGGCTGCTCGCGGCGGCCGTGCTCGTCCAACTCGGGGGCGTGCTGTGGCTGCGTCGCTCGGAGGGGAAAACCCCCTTCGCCCCGAGGAGAGCCGGGAGGGCGGAGTGAACCGGCGACGGTGGAGTCGCCCTTCGCCCGGAGAACGACCGTTCGTGGAATTCCGATAGCCGTCCGGGCACGGACCCCGAACGGTCCGTCCGTTCCACTGTTGCCCGCCTCCGCACCGGAACCGGAGCAAGCGGCTCCACGACGGGGGATCCGCCCTGGCGGGTGACCTCGTTCTCACCGGCGGTGCGACCTCCACGGAACGGCCCGTATCCTGGGCAGTCAGCCCCGACAGCACGGGCACGTGCCCTGTCGGGGATCTCCCCTAACACCCGCCTTTTCACTCGTTTGGCCTACCGGGTCTTCTGCCCGGAATATCGGCTTTGCGACACTTGCGCATCGCGGTTGGAGCAGCGTCCTCCACCGGTCCAGAGTTCTTCCCCGGGACCGGCTGCGGAGAAGCTCGGCCGCGCGGCGACCGAGGCCGAAACACCCGGGGAAATCCAGTCATTGCACCAGCGATACAAGCACAGGTAGGTCGTGGTTACCAAGCAGGTTGAGCACCCCAAACACGTTGTCACCCCACACGCGCCCGAAGGTCGACAACGACCGCGCGAGAACGAGGTGGACCAGGCCATTGATCGCATCATCGCGAAGGGGCGGCCGCGCCTCTATCGAACGTGGCCCCAGTTGTTGGCGACCGCGCTGGTCGCCGGTGTGGAAGTGGCACTGGGCGTGCTCGCCCTGTTGACCGTGGAACAGAGCACCGGCAGTTCACTGCTGGCGGGCCTGGCCTTCTCGATAGCGTTGATCGCGCTGCTGCTCGGGCACGCGGAACTGTTCACCGAGGGCTTCCTGGTTCCCATCGTGGTGGTCACCGCTCGCCAGGCCAGTTGGCGTCGACTGGCACGTTTCTGGAGCGGGACCCTGGCCGGGAACCTGCTCGGCGGGTGGGCGTTGATGTTCGTGGTCATCACGGCCTTCCCCGAACTACGCACGACGGCCGTGGAGATGGGGGGCAAGTTCGCCCACGCACCACCCTCCCCCCAGAACCTGTGCCTGGCCATCCTGGCCGGCAGTTCCATCACGCTCATGACCAGGATGCACAACGGCACGGACAACGACATGGCCAAGCTCACGGCCAGCGCCCTGACCGGCTTCCTGATCGTGGGGACCGGGATGCACCACTCGGTCCTCGACTCCCTGCTGATCTTCGGGGGGATCCACGCGGGGGCCGACTACGGGTACCTGGAGTGGATCACCTGGCTCGGATGGGCGCTTGGCGGCAACATCATCGGCGGTGTCGGAATCACCACCGCGCTGCGGTTGATCCGCGGCTACGCCCGTATCCGGGAGTGGCGGCACATCTGAGTCCACCCCGTCCGGCGGTGTCGCCGGAGAGACGGACCGGCGCGGCCGGTGAACGAGGGGTCTCGTCCACCGGCCGCGTCAACCGACCGGTCACGCGTTCTTCGGCGACCAGTAGTCCAGCATCTCCGCGAAGGTCTCGAAGGCGGGCTTGGAGTTACCGTACGGCGCCTCCAGATGGACGCTCAACGGGAACCCGAGGTCGTGCACCCCGTCGATGACCCGCTTGTAGAGATCGACCAACTGACGCTTGCGTTCCTCGAAGGACTTCTCGGCGAGCCTGGCCACGAACTCCTGTTCCTGCTCGACCACGGGGTTACCCGGATCCTGGATGAGCCAGTCGATGAGTTTGGCCTTGCTCTCGGCCCCCGGGACGAACCCGAACGAGAGCAGGATCTCGGGACGGTGCGGGGTCTGCTGCGCGAACTCCTTGAGGAAGCCCACGATGGAGTCCGAGTACAGCAGCTGGGTCATGCCGTAGGTGGCGCCCCGCTCGCATTTGAAGTTGAACCGGCCGTGCTCTCCCTCACGGGTCGGGATCAGAATCACGCCCCGGTTGGGCACCAGGTCCTTGAACTCGGCCAGGGCGTCCGTGGGAGCCATACCCGGGCCTTCCCCGTCGTTCATGTTGCGCGGGACGCCCACGAAGGCGATCCCTTCCATCCCCGCGTTGCGCAGGGAGCTCAGCCGCTCGCCCAGCTCCTCCCTGTTGTGGAAGGCGGTGACCTGGGTACACAACCCCTTCACGTCACCGATCTCCGGCCGGACGGTGTGCCAGAAGTCGAGCGTGTCCATCTTCTGCTTGATCTCGACCGGACGATCGTCGTCCTCGGCGATCAGACCGGGGATCATCAGGTGCTGGATGCGGTCCCCGAGCCCGGACGTGCGGCAGCTCTCGGCCACCTTGCGGCCTTCCTCAACTGCGCTCTCCACACCGCCGTCCTGGTCCGGCGGTACCAGTTCGAGTGCGATCGTTTCCATGTCGGCCTCAGGTTTTCCTTCTGTCGACGTCGGTCACGGCGGATCGCGCCACCCCTCAGGGGCGAGCTCGCCCCACCGCGAGCACGATTCGTGCCACGAGCGAGCAACGTACGGACGCCAACCAAGGGGAAACACCTCCGTTGGTAGCAACGGTACTGCTCCGAACGGAGTAGTAAGCGAGGTCAGGGTTCCGCCCTCTTCCAGAGAAACCCCAGGTCACGCCGCATTGGCAGTACAAGCTGACAAAGCCGTTGCGTCATTCCGGTGATATCCGTCGCACGATCCGGGAGGCCGGGAACGTCACGGCCGCCTCCCTCCCTCTTCGCCCACGGCGGGACGGAACCGTGACGAACAGCGGCTGTACTGGGAATTCGTCGTTCGCCGCTTTCGCACGAAAGGTCCGTCGCGTCCCTCGACGCCGGGACGAGTCACCATCGCCCGGCGTTACGGGCCAGGAGTGTAGCGTTCGTCACTGACGGGCCCGAAGAATCACCCGTTCGGCCTCTGGCGAAGTAGACGGGCACGCGTTCTCGGTTTTTCCGATCCCCCGGTGACCTCACCCACACATCCACCCACTCGTGGTGGTCCCCAGCTCCCGCCGGGGAGTTGACTCGGAGAGTTCGCAACACCCGAGATCGAGCGAGGAACCACGTGGACATCTGGATGCTGTTGCTGGCGGGCACGATCGTGCTCGGTGGGGCCGTGGTGCAGGGCTCCGTCGGATTCGGTATGAATCTGATCGCCGCTCCGCTGCTGGCCATCGCCGATCCCGTACTCGTGCCGGTGCCCCTGCTGGTCACCGCCTCGGCCTTCGCCGTGCTCCCCCTGGTGCGCGAACGAGGGCAGGCCGACTGGCGTGGGGTGCGTTGGGCCCTGGTCGGCAGAGTCCCCGGCACCGTTCTCGGCGTGGCCGCCTTGGCGCTGTTGCCGAGCAGGTGGCTGGCTGTGCTGATCGGGGTGGTGGTACTCGTCTCCGTCGGGCTGTCGCTGCTGACCTGGCGCCCCCGTCCCGTTCCGTCGACACTGTTCACGGCCGGGGTGTTCAGCGGGGTCTTCGGTACCGCGGCGGCGGTGGGGGGACCACCGATGGCGCTGGTGTACCAACACAACACCGGTCCCACCGTACGCAGCACGCTCAGCGCCTACTTCGCCCTCGGCTCACTGCTGTCACTGGGGGCGCTGCTGCTCTCCGGACAGGTACAGCCCCAACAACTGCTGGCCGCCGCGGTACTCTTCCCCTTCGCCATGCTCGGATTCGTGCTCTCCGGACCGCTCCGCCGACCGCTGGACCGGGGAGGCACCAGGCCCGCACTGCTCGGACTCGCCGCGTTCAGCGCGCTCTCCCTGTTGTTCAAGGCTCTGGGCTGAGGCGGAGGCGGGAACCTCCCCCGGTCCGCGACGCGCCGCAGAATGGGGACATGCGGATCGAAGCGGTACAGGGCGACATCACCGAACAACACGTGGACGCGGTGGTCAACGCGGCCAACACGAGTCTGTTGGGTGGGGGTGGCGTGGACGGTGCCATCCACCGCCGGGGAGGCAAGGAGATCCTGGAGGCCTGCCGGAGGCTGCGTGCCACGGACTACCCGGACGGACTTCCGGTGGGATCCGCCGTGGCGACCACGGCGGGTGAGCTGCCGGCCCAGTGGGTGATTCACACCGTGGGGCCGACCTACTCGGCCTCCGAGGACCGCTCCGCCGCCCTCGCCTCGTGCTACCGGGAGTCCCTGTGGGTGGCCGACTCGCTGGGAGCGCGAAGCGTGGCCTTCCCCGCCGTTTCCACCGGGGTCTACCGCTATCCGGTGGAGGCGGCCGCCGAGATCGCCACGGCGGAGGTGCGCGCCGCCGACTCTGCCGTGGAACTCGTCCGCTTCGTGCTGTTCGACGAACGGACCAGAAGCGTCTTCGCCGAGGTGCTCGGCAGGGACTGACCTCGGAGGAACGTGCGGACTCCGCCCGTGTGTCACCAGCGTCTCCGCCGACGGGACAACGTGGATCACAGACCGAGTTGCGTCACATTTCCCGCATCCCTGCCCTTACGTGAGGGTAGAGTCTGACGGGTTCGCGTGAGCCCCGTCGGTGTGGCTCCGCCCGTTTTCGTTTGACCGCTTTCCGCATCGCACGAAAGAAGATGATGTCGCGACCTGACCTGACGCGTTCTCGTCCCCACTGGCTGTCCTTCCGGGTGCTGCGCACCGAGGCCCTGGCCGGTCTCGTCGTAGCACTCGCCCTGATCCCCGAAGCGATCTCGTTCTCCATCATCGCCGGAGTCGACCCCAGGGTCGGCCTGTTCGCCTCGTTCGTCATGGCCGTGACCATCTCGGTCGCCGGGGGACGCCGCGCCATGATCTCGGGGGCCACCGGAGCGATCGCACTGGTGCTGATCCCCGTGGTCCACGAGTACGGCACGGACTACCTGATAGCCACCGTCCTGCTCGGCGGAGCCCTCCAGGCGCTGCTGGCGCTGCTCGGGGTCGCACGGTTGATGCGCTTCCTGCCGCGCAGCGTGATGGTCGGCTTCGTCAACGCACTGGCCGTTCTGATCCTCCTCGCGCAACTGCCGTACCTGACCGGTGTCCCGTGGAGTGTCTACGCGCTGGTCGCGGCAGGACTGGTCATCATGATCGGCCTGCCCCGCCTGACCACCGCGGTTCCCGCGCCCCTGGTCGCGATCGTGGCGCTGACCGCCGTCACCGTGATCGCGGGAATAACCGTGCCGACCGTCGGCGACCAGGGAGAACTCCCCCACACTCTGCCGGTTCCCGGCCTTCCCTCCGTGCCGCTCACCTTCGAGACCCTACGTGTCATCGCCCCGTACGCGGTGGGCATGGCCCTGGTGGGGCTCATGGAGTCGCTGATGACAGCCAAACTGGTCGACGACATCACTGACGAGCACTCCAACAAGACCCGCGAGTCCTGGGGGCAGGGACTGGCCAACATCGTCACCGGCTTCTTCGGCGGCATGGGTGGGTGCGCCATGATCGGCCAGACCATGATCAACGTGAAGTCCAGCGGCGCCCGCACCCGACTGTCCACGTTCCTGGCCGGGGTGTTCCTGCTGGTCCTCGTACTGGCGCTGGGGCCGGTCGTGGCAATCATTCCCATGGCGGCGCTGGTCGGAGTGATGATCATGGTTTCGATCGGCACCTTCGACTGGCACAGCATCCAGCCACGAACCCTGCGCAGGATGCCGAAGAGCGAAACGGCCGTCATGCTGGTGACCGTGGGGGTCACCGTGGCCACGCACAACCTCGCCATCGGCGTCGTGGTCGGGGTGGTCATGGCCATCGTCATGTTCGCCCAGCGGGTGGCCCACCTGGTCACCGTCGACAGTGTCCTCGACCCGGACGGCACCACCAAGATCTACCGGGTGACCGGTCAGCTGTTCTTCGCCTCCAGCAACGACCTGGTGTTCCAGTTCGACTACGCCGGTGATCCCGGCACCGTGGTCATCGACCTGTCGGGAGCCCACATCTGGGACGCCTCCACCGTGGCCGCGCTGGACGCCATCGAGACCAAGTACCGTCAACGCGGGACCACGGTCACCATCAACGGCATGAACGAGCCCAGCAAACGACGCCACCAGGCACTGGCCGGCCAACTGGGGGGCGGACACTAGAACCCAAGCGCCTCCCCGGGGGGCGACCACGTCACCGGGCGGGAGGTCTTTCCGCCTCCGCCGGGTGTCCCGCGGGACACCCGGCGGAGCTCATCACGCACCGGGCCTGCGCCGCGGCGTTCGCCCCGACCGGGGCGGAACGTTCACGGCAGACGTCGCCACAGTGTGTCCGCGAAGTCCTCTGCCGTGCGCAACTCGGCACGAAGACTCGTGCAGCGCTCCCGCACCGAGGTGTGGAACTCCTCGAGTCTGTCGCGACGCTGCTCCGTGAGCTCACCGTGTTCACGGTCGTCGAGGATCTCCAGTAGTTCCCTCATCTGGTCGAGCTGGAAGCCCAACGGCTTCATCCGTTTGATCATGTTCAGCCGTTCGACGTCCGGCTCGGTGTAGAGCCGGAAACCGCCCTGGCTGCGCGCGCTCGGCACCACCAGCCCGACTTCCTCGTAGTAGCGGATGGTGCGCAACGACAGACCGGTGCGCTCGGCGACCTCGCCGATCCGCATGTGTCCGGACACGGTCGCGCCCCTTTCCTGCTCACCGGATGTCGACCGGCCGAACCGTCTCGACTCCCCACCCGTGGCCGATCCACGGTCGTCCCCTCAGGATATTCGCCCCGGACGCGGGCGAGCTCCCACCGTCGCCCCGGCGGCGGCCCACGTGTCCGGTGACGTGCGTCGCACTCCCTCGATCACCTACCGACCGTATGGTATGCCTGCCGACCATCAAGTCCGTCCCACGGAGGTGCTCGTGTCCGACACAGCATGGACCCACCCGGGTGCCCACGAGGTCTCCCCCGGGGTGTACCGGATACCGCTGCCGATGCCCAGCGACGGGCTGCGCGCCGTCAACGTGTACGCACTGTGGGACTCCGCAGGGATCGCCCTGGTTGACGGAGGTTGGGCGCTGCCCGAGTCCCGACGGCTGCTGGGAGAGGCGCTGGAGACACTGGGGGCGCGTCCGGCGGACATCACCAGAATACTGGTCACCCACGCGCACCGTGACCACTACACCCAGGCGATCGCGCTGCGGGAGGAACTCGGCTGCCACGTCGCGCTCGGGGAGGGTGAGCGGGCCAACCTGGAACGGCTCGGCGCCCGGGACCACATCCCCCTGGAACGGCAACGCCGGGAACTGGTCGAGTGCGGGGCGGAGCACGTACTCGACGAACTGAGCGCGGAGTTCGACACCGGGACTCCGGAGCACGGACCCCACTGGCAGCAACCGGACGAATGGCTCAGTGACGGCACCGAACTCGTCCTCGCCGAGCGCACGCTCCGTGTGGTGAGCACTCCGGGACACACTCGGGGACACGTGGTGTTCCACGACGAGGACAACGGTCTGGTGTTCACGGGTGACCACGTACTGCCCGCCATCACCCCGTCGGTGGGTCTCGAACAGGCTCCCGGCCCCCTCCCCCTGCGGGACTACCTCGACTCGCTGCACCTGGTGCGGAAACTGCCCGACGACCGGATACTGCCCGCCCACGGTCCCGTACACGACAGCCTGCGCTCCCGGGTGGACGAACTGCTCTCCCACCACCAGCGGCGGCTCGACACCATGGCCGCCACCGTGGAGCGGGGAGCGAGCACCGCCTACGAGACCGCCCGCGCCCTGAACTGGACCCGGCACGAACGCACACTGGACGAGCTGGACGTCTTCAGCAGGATCCTGGCCGTGCTGGAGACCTCGGCGCATCTGAAACTGTTGGTCAGTCAGCGGCGCCTGGCCAGCGAACGGAGCGCGGGAGTGTTGCGCTACTCCTGCCGGTGATGTTTTCCGTGTGCCGTGCCATCGTCCTCCCGCGCCGGGGCCGGGACGGGGGCACGACGTGCGCGCAACACGGCACCGAGCAGCGCCACCACGGTTCCCCCCAACGCGTAAGCGGCTATGACCAGCACGTCGCCGGTCACATGGTGGGATCCGAAGTAGACGATGTTGCGCACCGCGTCCGTTCCCGCCCCGTTCGGCAGGGCGGTGCTGATCTCCCGCCAGAAGGCGGGCAGTAGTTCGGGGGCGTAGGCACCGCCCGCACTCGGGTTGCCCAGCACCACGAAGAGCAACACCGTGAGACCGATCCCCACCACCCCGAACAGCACCTGCAAGGCCATGGTCACCGCGGCGGCCGCGAACACCAGCAACGCTCCCAGCAACCACAGTCGGACCGGGTGTCCGGTGAGCGCTCCCAGCAGTGGACCGACGACCAGTGCGCCACCCAGACCGGAGAGCACCGCGTAAACCGCCACCGAGACGAGCCGGATCGCCGCCCGGCTCGGGTTGGCCGGCAGAGCACCGCGCGACACCCCCAGCAACGCGGCCACGAGGTAGCCGCCGACCGTCCATCCCACCACCAGGTAGAAACCGGTCAACCCCCGGGAGTCCCCACTCTGGACCGGTACCACGTCGCTGACCTCCAGCTGCCGCCCTTGTCGGGCCGCCATCCCACCGAGGACGCTCCGCACCGCCTCGGCCTTGGCCGAGCCCCCGGCGGTGGCCAACAACAACCGGTCCGCGGGCTCGGAGGGACGGAGCACGTACACACCCGCCGTCTCCCCGGAGGTGAGCGCCTCCCGGGCGGCCCGCGGGTCGGGAGCCGTCCGGGCCCGCAACGGCTCGTCCGGCAACGCGTTGATCCTGTCGACCATCCTGTCCGCGGCTGCCTCGGGTCCCGCCACCCGTACCGACAACCGGTGCGGAGAGGGATCGTGGAAGGCCCCCACATAGGACAGAATGAATCCCATCTGCAACAACAGCACCCCGACGATCAGCAGGAACGTCCGGAACGAAACGGCGTCCCGCACCTCGCCCGCCACCGCTCTTCTCGGGGCACTCCGCGTCCCGCCCGAGGTCCGCGTGTCGCCTTCCGGATCACTCACGCTCGTGACACCTCCCGCCCGAGGAGCCGTCGGCACCTGTCGGTCCTCACTGTGCACGACACGGAGGAGTTCGGCCGGGCGACATCCCGCTCGCCTCCGTGATGTCGGAACGGGTTTCGGTGTGTAGGATGGCGTCAGGTCGTTTTCTGAGTCGTGTCACACGCACGTTCGCAGATGTTTGGTGCGGGCGAGCCGCTGTCTTTGGTGTAGCTGGAGTAGGCGCCGTCTGAGATCCACGACCGAGGGTGGCCGCGAGAGGGTCGGCCACCGGTGACCTGCAGTCAGCTCCCGGAAGGAGACAGCCATGCCCCAAGGCACCGTGAAGTGGTTCAGCTCGGAGAAGGGCTTCGGTTTCATCGCCCCGGACGAGGGTGGCCCGGACGTGTTCGTGCACTATTCCGCGATCGACGCCCCCGGCTTCCGTACGCTGGACGAGGCTCAACAGGTGGAGTACACGGTCAGCCAGGGGTCGAAGGGGCCGCAGGCCGACACCGTCCGCGCTCTCTGAGGGCCTCTGCCCGGATTCTTAACCGCGTGGGTGAGCGTCTCCCGTGGGAGACGCTCACCCACGCGCGTTCGTGCGGTCACGTGCCCGGACTGTTTTCCCACATCACGGGAAAAACACGGATTCGCACCCCCTTTCGCCCTGTGCTGTGACGTGGATCGCGGCACCACCGGATTTCGTCGGGTAGACGTGGACGACCGATGGTCGCCCCACACTTCCGAACGGACTCGACGGTGGTCGAGCCGTTCCGTGACGCCGAGTACCCCGAGAACCCCTACCCGGGAGCTCGCCCCGACTGCTCCTTCGTCCACGTCGACGGGACGGGTTATCCGGTCCTTCCCGACGGGACGGCCCCCTCCGGCTGGCGGGTGGTGACGGACACCGAGCGCCCCTGCCTGAACCACTGGCTCACGACACGGGGGGCCGCTCCCCTCCACCGACGTCGCCCCGTACTCGCCTACGGCTCGAACGTCTGCCCGGAGAAGATCAGCTGGTTGCGTTCCGAGTTGGGACTGGCCGGCCCGGCCGTGGTTCTCCGGGCGAGCTGCACCGACATGGCCGCCGTGTGGTCGGCCGGGCTGCGTCCTCGGGACGGGCAACGTCCCGCCGTGCTCGCCTCGGCACCGGGAACGGTCGAGCAGCACGCGGTCTGGTACGCGACCGCCCAGCAACGGCGGGTGCTCGACCGCTGCGAGGGCCGGGGACGGCGTTACCGACTGGTCCGGCTGCACCGATCACACCCCGTCCGGTTGGATGACGGTACCGAACCCGAACGGCTGCTCGCCTACACCGCGGCGGACCGGGAGATGGCCCCGCTGCTCGTCGACGGGGCTCCGGTCCGCTGTTCCGAGGTGGAACAGTACGGTGCGCTCGCGCTGGACGGGACTCCGGCGGTGGGCGACGGTCTTCGCTGCACCGAGATCGTGGGAGAGCCCTCTCCGCGCTGAGCACTTCCCCGCCTCCGCCTCTCACCGCCGCGCTCCCTCCGGTCCGGCGGCCCCTCCTCGCGTCCGTGGTGTTCACCCGGAGACCGCGTGATCTTCATGCTGTCGGGCGAGTTCGTCTCCCGAAGTGGGGCGCGGCTGTTGACGTCCTCCCTCAGCACGGCCAATATTGCGTTATAAGCAATACTTTGCGTGATAAGCAACAATTTTTGGCCATCGTTACTCACGTGGCTCACGCGGACACGGCTCTCGGGTCACCGGCCCAGGCACGGTACGACCACCGAAACCACTCGCGGGAGGCCCGACCGATTCACGAGGGAGCAGCCGATGAGGATTCTTGTCGCCGACGCCTTCCCGGAAGACTCCCTGACCGCGCTCACCGAGGCGGGGGATGAGTGCCGCTACCTGCCGGAGACGACCCCAGAACGACTCGGGGAGTCCCTGCGAGGCTGCGAGGTTCTCGTCGTCCGCAGCACGCGGGTCCCCGCACCGGTGTTCGCCGAGGCCGACGCGCTGCGGTTGGTCATCAGAGCGGGTTCCGGCACCAACACCATCGACCGTGCCGCCGCGGGCGAACACGGTGTCCACGTGTGCAACGTACCCGGCAGGAACTCCACGGCCGTGGCCGAACTCGCGTTCGCCCTGCTGCTCGCACTGGACCGCAACATCGCCGACAACGTCGCCGACCTGAGGGCGGGACGCTGGGACAAACGACGCTACTCCCGGGCCCGCGGAATCCACGGGCGCAGGGTCGGCGTGCTCGGCCTCGGAGACATCGGGCTGGAGTTCGCCACTCGGGCCGCCGCCTTCGGGACCCATGTCCACGCGGTGGACAAACCCCGCCGCGACCCGGAAGTCCTCGAACGGGCTCGCTCCCTCGGCATCACCTTCCTTCCCAACACCGAGGAACTCGTCAGCACCTGCGACGTGCTCTCCCTGCACCTGCCACTCACGGAGGAGACCCGCGGGCTGGTCGACCACGAGCTGCTCTCCCGGGTACGGCCGGGGACGATCCTGCTCAACACCGCACGCGGAGAACTCGTCGACGAAGACGCCCTCATCGAGGCCATGGAGACCAAGGGAGTTCGCGCGGGTATCGACGTGTTCACGCACGAACCGGAAACGGCCACGGGCACCGTCGAGTCACGGCTGGCGAGCCACCCCAACGTCTACGGAACCCACCACATCGGGGCCTCGACCGAGCAGGCCCAGCGGGCCGTGGCGGCCGAGGTCGTCCGTATGGTCGAAGCCTTCCGGAACGGGACGGTGCTGCACTGCGTCAACGAGGACAGTCTGCGTAGCGGCCGCTCGACGCGGACGACCGCACCCACCGGTGGTGCGTCATGAGCGCCCCGCAACGACAGAGCCCCCGTGCCGTCGCGGAGGCCGGGGCAGGGGGGATCACCGTACGTCCGCCCCGAGTCTCGGTGATCGCCCCGCACGCGGTCGAGTCACTGGACGGATGTCTGGACCCGAACCGGGTACGCGACCTGCTGGAGACGGGAGGCTACGTCCGCCCGATGCTTCCCGCCGTGCTGGTGTACCGGCTGCGCAGCGGACGTCACGAACAGACGGGGGTCGTGGTCGAGGTCTCACTCGAGGACTACCGCAACGGGCGTATCCGACGTCACGAGGCCACCCGGCCGGACCGGGAACGCCGTATCGCCGAACTCACCGAAGCGAGCGGCGCCGAACAGATGCCGGTGATGCTCACCCATCCGGACCTGCCCGCACTCGCCTCCTCCCTGCGGGAGACGACCCGGCACACCCCGGACGTGGGCATCCTCTCCTCCGGAGGTGTGGAACACAGCGTCTGGATACGCCGGGACGCCGAGCTGGCCGGTTTGGTGCGGCGCGAACTGGGAGCCCTGTCGAGGGTGTACATCGCCGACGGCCACCACCGGATGGCCGTGGCGGAGCGCCGCTCGCGAACACGTCCGCACCGTGACACCGACACCCGCTCGTTCACCCTGGCCGCCCTGTTCCCGGGTAGCGAGATGCGGGTGCTCGGCTACCATCGCTGCCTGCCGGAACCCCCCGGTCTGTCCACCTCGGAGATACTGGACGTGCTGGCCGAGCACCCCACCGTGGCCCGGGTGGAGGAGTGCCCGCGCCACGCTCCGAGCAACCCGGCACCCGGCATGGTGCTCCTGCGACTGCACGACCGGTGTTTCCGCCTGTGGCTGGATCCCTCGGGCTCACCGGACCGCTCGGTCCGCGGGACGTTGGACGCGGTGGTGCTGGACGAACAGCTGTACCCGTACGTGGCACGTCTGGTGGACTCGGCGGGCTCCACCGTTCCGGCGGATCCCTCGGGAACGCGGTGCTGGTGCGCATCCAGGAACGCGGTCTGTTTCGTTCCCCGCCCTCCCGACGTCGAGCAGATCATGGCCGTCTCCGACACGGGCGCGGTGATGCCGCCGAAGTCCACCTGCTTCGACCCCAAGACGGCCCCGGGACTGTTCGTCCGCGAACTGCACTAGACAGCACTCGTTTCACCACCGACCACGGCGGGTAGCCCGACCGTACGCGGAACGGGTCCAGCCCAGGCGCGGGGAACGGCGTTGCCCGCCCCACGGAAAGGGACGCGGCTCCGGACACGATCGCCGAGCACGGGATACCACGGTGAACACGCTGTTCGAGGAACTCAGCACGGAGGGCCGCACGGCACTGCGACGAGGATCCCCCTCCGACCGGGAGGATCCGGCGCTGGCCACACTCGTGCACCGCCTGGGCCGTCTGCCGGTTGGTCGTGCCGGGAGGGCAGGGACCCCGCCTATGTGCTCAGGGAGGCGGGATGAGTAGCAGGACCATCCAGCTCGGCGGACACCGGGTCGAGGTGTCCAGGGCCGACAAGGTGCTGTTCCCCCGGGACGGGCTCACCAAGGGCGACATCGCTGAGTACTACCACCGGGTCGGTACCACCCTCGTGCGGTACACGAAGGACCGTCCCCTGGCCTCGGAGCGGTATCCGGACGGCATCGAGGGACAACGGATCTTCCAGAAGAACGTGTCCGAGCGGACCCCGCGATGGGTCCGTCGTGTCGAGGTCCCCAAAAGGGAGGGTGGGCGAAACCTCCAGGTGGTCTGCGAGGAACCCGACACACTGGTCCACCTGGCCGACCAGGGGTCCCTGACTCCGCACGTGTGGCTGTCCCGGATCGACGACCTCGAACGTCCGGACAGGATGGTCTTCGACCTGGACCCGTCCGACAACGGAGTCGAGGAACTCCGTTCCGCCGCCCACCACACCCGGCGGGTCCTGGAGGAGGTCGGGCTTCCCACCTTCGTCATGACCACAGGATCCCGTGGTTTCCACGTACTCGTCCCCCTCCGACGTGAGGACACCTTCCACCGGGTGCGCGAGTTCGCCCGCGGGATCGCCACGGTGCTGTCCGAGCGGAGTCCCGAGCTGCTGACCGCCGAGCAGCGCAAGGAGGACCGGGCGGGACGGATCTTCGTGGACTACCTGCGCAACTCCTACGCGCAGACCACGGTCGCCCCCTACTCGGTACGTGCCAGGAACACGGCCCCGGTGGCCATGCCGATCTCCTGGCACGAACTGGACGAGGCCAGTCCCCGCGGATTCACCGTCGGGGACGTTCCGCAACGGCTGGCCACCCACGGCGACGAGTGGTCCGGCATCGGAAACCGGGCCACCTCGCTCACCCGCCCACGCCAACGTCTCGCGGAACTTCATCCCGGATCCTGAACGAGCGACTTTCGGGAACCGGAAACACGGTCACGCGCGGTTGATGCTCGTTTCATCCGGGCGCACTACGGAAACACCGACCGTGTGAGCGACGAGGAGAAGGACACCGGCAACGGACGGGAACACTACGAGAAGGGACTTCCCGGCTACCACGACGTGCTGGGACGACTGACCGGGGCTCCGCCCGCATTGAGCGCCCTCACGCCGCGACTGTGGCTGGCGGCTTTCGGGGCCGTCTTCTGCCTCGGCTCGGGAGTGACGCTGCTCGTGACCATCGCGCCACTGCGCTGGTTCGGGGTGCTGCTCGTGGTGCTGGGGGTCGTGGCGGTGGTCGACCTGGCGTGGGTGGCACACCGCAAGCGGCGCGGGGAACCCGGGTGACGGCGGCGGACACCGGCGGGTTTCGAACCGCTCGGTGTGGGAAACCACGGGGGTGAGGGAAACGCACCCAGCCGAGGCCCGGAGACTCCGATGAGCACCACGAGAACCGCACCTCCACAGCGGGAGGACGTCGAGCTGGCCGATCCGCGCCAACTTCCCGACGACGGTCTCGGGCAGAGTCCCGGCCTCGAGACGATCTGGCTGCGGAAACCTCACCCCGACACGGACACCCGGCCGCAAGTCGATCACTCGGCCACGGACACCGGAGGTGAAACATGAGCACGGCGCGCGACGTGATGCAACCGAACCCCGAGTGCGTACGCACCGAGGAGACCGCGGCGGACGCGGCACGGAAAATGGCCCGGCTCGGGGTGGGAGCGTTGCCCATCTGCGGCAAGGACAACAAGGTCAAGGGCGTGGTCACCGACCGCGACCTGGTCATCAAGGTCGTCGCCCAGGGCAGGGACGCGGGAACCTTCCCCGCCGGGGACCTCAACCAGCAGGAGGCCGTGACGATCGGCGCCGACGACTCCTCCGAGGAGGCGCTGCGTCTGATGAGCGCGCACCAGATCCGCAGGCTTCCCGTCATCGACCAGCAGCGTCTGGTCGGCATCATCGCCGTGTCCGACCTGGCTCGCAACGTTCCGGAACCACGGGTGGGAGACCTCATGGAGGCACTCTCGGCGAGCTGATCGGCGGGGACGGCCCGTGCCGGAGGCAGTCACCCACCGGTGAGCACCCCGAAAGCGGTGCCGAGCAGATAGGTGGAGCCCGCCGCCGCCACACCGATGGCCAGCTGTCGCAGCGCACGCGAGGAGGGAGCGGCACCGGACAGCACTCCGACGACGGCACCGGTGAGCAACAACGCCGCTCCGCTCAAGACACCGGCCACGAACACGGCACCGAGCCCGTGGAGTCCCAGGAGGAAGGGCACCACGGGCAACAACGCCCCCACCGCGAAGGCGACGAAGCTCGACGAGGCGGCCCCCGCCGCGCTGCCCACCGCCTCGCCGGCGGAACCGTCCCCCTCCACGGCGGGCAGTCCGCCGGCGGAGTTCCGCAACACGGCGGCGGCGCTGCGCTCCGCCTCCTCGGCGGACAGCCCACGGGCACGGTACACCAGGGCCAGTTCGTTGGCGTTCACGTCGAGGTACGCCACGAAGCCGTGGGTTCTTTCGTCCGGGCGCGCGGCCGCGAGCAGTTCGCGCTGGGAACTGACCGAGACGTACTCCCCCGCCGCCATGGACAGGGCCCCGGCCAACAAACCGGAGAGCCCGGTCAGCAGCACCACCGTGGTCGTGGCTCCGCCGCCGATCACCCCGAGCACCAGCGCGAAGTTACTCACCAGACCGTCGTTGACCCCGAACACGGCGGCACGCAAGGTCCCGGACATGCGGGCACGGCCGCGCGCCGCCAGTCCACGGACCACCTCACCGTGGACGCGCTCGTCTGCCTCCATCGCCGCGGTGGCGTTCTCCTCGGAGCCGTAGGAGGAACGGTTCTCGGCGCGCTGGACCAGGGCCAGTACGAAAATCCATCCGAACCGCCGGGCCAACAGGGCCAACGTCCTCATGCGCAGGGTGGCCCGGCGTGGTTTCGCCTCCGACCCCAGCAACTTCCTCCAGTGCCCGGCGTGACGTTGCTCCGCCTCGGCCAGTCCGAGCAGGATCTCGCGTTCCACGCCCTGCCTGCGATCGGCGAGTTCGCGGTAGACCCTGGACTCCGCCAACTCGTCGGCCAGCATCCTGCGCCACGCCCGGATCTCGGCACGACGCGAGCGGCGACGTCCCGAAACACCTCTGTCGACCACGACCCGATGCTCGCACCGGCAGGACGGTTCCGCCGTCCGTGTGCACCTCACTTGCGGTCCGGACCGCAAATCCGTCGACACCGGAACGGGAAGCACCCGCGGCTCTCCCGTGGCCACGCGGCGATGAGCTGCGGTGTTCGTCGTTGTTTGCCTTTCCTGCCCGGAACGGAGAGATTGACCGCACGGCACCCGGAGGAAAGGAACGCGACAGTGCGCTCCAGCAGCGATCGAATCCTGACCACCCAGGTGGGCAGTCTCCCCCGCCCGGACGATGTTCTCGAACTCAACCGGCACCGTGCCGACGGATCCATCACCGAACAGCGTTATCGGAACGGTCTGGAACGGGCGACCGCGGATCTCGTCGAACGACAGCGTCGCATCGGGTTGGACGTCGTCGGCGACGGGGAGTTCGGCAAGGCCATGACCCAGAAAGTGGACTACGGCGCCTGGTGGTCCTACTCGTTCCAGCGTCTCGGCGGGTTGGAACTGGAGGACGTGTCCCTGTTCGACATCACCCACCGGCCCTCGAAGGCGGGAGACATCACCCTCGGCAGCTTCGGTGACCGACGTGACCGTGCTCTTTTCGCCGACGCCTACACCGACCCCACCTCCGGAGTGTTCACCAGCGGTGGACCCGCGATGGCTCCGGTGTGCCGGGGCCCGCTGGCCTACGTGGGGTACGAGGCCCTCCACACCGACATCGCCCGGTTCAGGAAAGCCCTGGACGAGTCCGGGGTGGACGAGGGCTTCATGACGTCGATCGGCCCGGGAAGCTGCTCACGGATCGGAAACGAGTACTACGAGGACGAGGAGGAGTTCCTCTACGCCTGCGCCGAGGCCATGCGGGAGGAGTACAAGGCGATCATCGACGCCGGTCTGATCCTGCAGTTGGACGATCCGGCCATCGCGGAGAACTGGGACCAGATCAACCCGGAACCCTCGGTGGAGGCCTACAAACGATTCACCATGAGCCGGGTGGAGGCCCTGAACCACGCGATCCGGGGCCTTCCGAAGGACCGCATCCGTTTCCACCTGTGCTGGGGGAGTTGGCACGGCCCCCACGTCACGGATCTGCCCATGCGGGATCTGGTCGACGTGCTGCTGGCGATCGACGTGCGGACCTACGCCTTCGAGGCGGGCAACGTCCGTCACGAACACGAGTGGAAGGTGTGGCGGGACGTCACGCTTCCGGAGGGGAAGTTGCTGCTTCCCGGAGTGGTCAGTCATGCCACCAACGTGGTCGAGCACCCCGAGCTCGTGGCCGACCGCATCGTCAAATTCGCCGAGTGCGTCGGGCGGGAGAACGTGTTGGCCTCCACCGACTGCGGGTTGGGAGGACGGCTGCACCCCCAGATCGCCTGGGCGAAACTCGAGGCGCTGCGCCAAGGAGCCGACCTGGCCACCGAGCGCCTGTGGTCCTGACTCGTCACGGGGGCGGAGGGCGTGCCCCGAAGCCCTTCCTCCCGGTTTTCCACGCGACCGACTGCCTGGTATCGACGTCTCATGAACACGACCTCGTTCGGCTCGCGAAAACCACTGGCGGTGTCGCGGCGGGAGCGGAACGAGCTGGTGCGCTGGATCGGCCTTCCCTCCACACCGCAGGCGGTGGTGCTGCGCTGCCACATCGTGCTCGCCTGCGCACGCGGCTCCAGTGACGCCGCCGTCGCCCGGGAACTGGGAGTCTCCGCGCAGTCGGTGGGCAAATGGCGACGGCGTTTCCTGGAGGGCGGTTTGGCCGCGCTCCGGGACCGCCCGCGTTCGGGAGCACCGCGTTCCCTGTCCTCGGGACAGGTCCGGAGCGTGCTGGAGGCGGCGCTGACCGAGCGCCCTCCGAACGGTCTGCGGTGGAGCAAACGTTCCCTGGCCGCCAGGACGGGAGTCTCCCCCTCCTCCGTGGTGCGCATCCTGCGGCGGGCAGGCGTCACTCCCCCGCCTGCGGAGGAGGAACACCGGCGGACTCCATCCGGATGGAGCGCCCTGTACGTCGCGCCTCCGGAGTCGGTCATGGCGGTGGCCGTGGACGAGCGGTCCGATCCCGAGAACGGGGCGGGCAGAGTGTTCGTTCCCGTCGAGGACTCCGGACAGCGGGCCCTGCGTTCCGAACTGGTGACACGCCTGTCCCGCCGTGACGTCCCGGAGCGGGGCGGGGAACTCTCCGGCTTCCTGCGTGACCTGGCACGTCACGTTTCCGGGCCCTACGACGTCCATCTCGTCTGTCACGGGCACGGAACCCACAAGATCGAGGCGATCCGCCGGTGGCAGGAGCAGCACCCCGGTCGGCACCTGCACTTCACCCCCACCAAGGAGCTGTGGATCAGGCTGGTGGAGCGGTACTTCCTCCCACCACAAGGCGGGGAGCAGGGCAGCTCGCTGGGGATGCTGGCCGAGGCCGTCCGCGGTTGCTCCCGTGGACCGCTCACCTGGTTCCGTCCCGGTTGACCCGGCCGTGGGGAGCCGGTCGTCCACGTCCGCACGCTCCGGGGCGGGCTGCGCGAACTTGTGGTCCACCGCGCTGGGACTCCCGCGGCGGAGCACCTACCGTGCCGGTCATGGTCGAACAGGACTCCGAGAACGGTTCCCCACGAAAGCCGCGGGAATCCACCCGCGCGAAGACCACGCGACGCGGGATCCTGGCCGCGTTCGGCGGGCTCGGCCTCGGCACGGCCGCGGCCGCGCTCGGTGGCTCCGGTTCCGTGGTCACCGCGGACGCCGAATCCGCCGGACCTACCAGAGGCGCCCCCTCCTGCGTCCTGGCTCCCGAACAGATGGAGGGGCCGTACTACCTGGACTACCGCATTCTGCGCGAAGACATCACCGAGGACCGACGCGGGTCGGGGCTGCTGTTGGACATCGTCGTGGTGGACGCGGTCGACTGCTCCCCGCTGCCGGGCATCGCCGTGGACGTCTGGCACTGCGACGCGCTGGGCGTCTACTCCTCCTACACCGGCTACGGCAACGACGAAACGCCCCCGCTGGACGAGGACGGTCACGCCCCACCGACCGACGACACGACCTGGTTACGCGGTGTCCGGCTCACCGACTCCGAGGGTGTCGCGAGTTTCCGCAGCATCGTCCCCGGCTGGTACCAGGGACGCACCGTCCACATCCACGTCAAGACGATCACCGGTGGACACCGTTCGGACGGCGTGTGGGAGGGCGGGCACACCTCGCACACGGGGCAGCTCTACTTTCCCGAGTCCTTCAACTCCCACCTCGCCCGCCTGTGGCCGTACTCGGGCAACACCGTCCCGAGAACCACCAACGAGCGGGACCTGCTCTACGACAGTGGGGACGAGGGACCGATGACCCTGCTCGACCTCGAACCGGCTCCTCCCCCGTTTCCTCCGGGGACGACACGGGCGCGGGTGGTGCTGGGAATCGACCCCACCGCCACCCCGCCCCCGGAAGGGATGCCGGAACGCGCCCGCTGAAAACGGGGAACGGCCGCGGTTCGGCCCACGTCCGCGCCGTTCCCCGAAACGATGCCGTCCCCGGAAGGCGAACCCGTCCTCGGGGGACGAACGGGGTGGGGTCGAGTCCGACGAGCGCCCCACCCCGTCACGGTGTCACGTCCTCAGTGCGTCGAGGCCTTCTCCGCACCCGCCCCGGTGAGCGAGCGCACCTCCATCTCCATGTACTTGGCCTCGTTGTGCTCACTGGACAGCAGCGTCCCGAGCCAACCGAGCAGGAACGAGGCCGGGATGGAGACCAGTCCCGGGTTCTCCAGGGGGAACCAGTGGAAGTCCACCCCGCTCAGCATCGCGCTCTCGCTGCCGGAGACCGCCGGTGAGAACACGATGAGCACCACGGCCACGGCCAGTCCTCCGTAGATGCTGCACAGCGCACCGGCGGTGTTGAACCGCCTCCAGAACAGCGAGTACAGCAGCGTGGGCAGGTTCGCCGAGGCCGCCACCGCGAACGCCAGGGAGACCAGGAAGGCCACGTTCTGGTTGCGCGCGAGGATCCCTCCGATGATGGCGAGAGCCCCGATCACCGCGGCCGTGATCCGGGCGACCCGCACCTCGGCCTGTTTGTCCTCCGCCTCGCCCTTCTTGATCACGTTGGCGTAGATGTCGTGGGCGAAGGAGGCGGAGGCCGTGATGGTCAACCCGGCCACCACGGCGAGGATGGTGGCGAAGGCCACCGCCGAGATGAAGCCGAGCAGCACCGGCCCGCCCAACGCCTGGGCCAGCAGCGGCGCTGCCGAGTTGGAGGCCCCCGGAGCGTCGCCGATGGTCTCGGGCCCCACGATCGCCGCCGCACCGTAGCCGAGCACCAGGGAGAACAGGTAGAACAACCCGATCAGGAAAATCGCCCACACCACGGAACGACGCGCCTCCCGCGAGGTGGGCACGGTGTAGAAGCGCATGAGCACGTGCGGCAGCCCCGCCGTGCCCAGCACCAGGGCGACTCCCAGGGACAGGAAGTCGAGTTTGCTGATCTCCGAGGTCCCGTACTTGGCTCCCGGTTCGAGCAACCGTTGACCGTCGGCGCCGGCCTTGTCGACGGCCCCCTGCAACAGCGCGGAGAAGTCGAAACCGTACCGGGCCAGCACCCACAGGGTCATCGCGGCGGCACCCGCTATCAGCAACGCGGCCTTGATGATCTGCACCCACGTGGTGCCCTTCATCCCGCCCACCAGCACGTAGACGATCATGATGACGCCCACGATCGCGATGACCACGCTCTGGCCCACGGCGCTGCCGATCCCCAGCAGCAGGGAGACGAGCACTCCGGCTCCGGCCATCTGCGCGAGCAGGTAGAAGAAGCTGACCGCCAGCGTCGAGGTGGCCGCGGCCGCGCGGACCGGGCGCTGCCTCATCCGGAAGGCCAGCACGTCACCCATGGTGAATTTCCCGGTGTTGCGCAGCAGCTCGGCGACGAGCAGCAACGCGACCAACCAGGCCACCAGAAAGCCGATGGAGTAGAGGAACCCGTCGTAGCCGTAGAGCGCTATCGCCCCCACGATGCCGAGGAAGGAGGCAGCCGAAAGGTAGTCGCCCGAGATGGCGATACCGTTCTGCGGCCCGGAGAAGGCCCTGCCCGCCGCGTAGTAGTCCGAGGCGGTCTTGGTGGTGCGGCTCGCCCGGAGCACCACCACGAGCGTCACCACCACGAAAGCCGCGAAGATGCTGATGTTGATGGCGGGGTTGCTGCCTTCCAGCCCCGCGTCCTGTGCCAGCCGGATCATTCTTCCTCTCCTTCGAGCTCGGTGCGGACCTTGCCGGCCAGCGGATCGAGTCGCCGGTTGGCGAAACGCACGTAGAGCGCGGTGATGCCGAAGGTGGAGACGAACTGCAACAGTCCCAGCACGAGTCCGACGTTGATGTTGCCGAACAGTTGGATGGACATGAATCCGTGGGCATAGTCGGCCAGCAGTACGTACAGCAGGTACCAGGCGAGGAACAGGACCGCCACCGGAAAGACGAAGCCGCGCAGACGACGCCGCAGCGCGACGAACTCCGCGCTGGAGTGGGCCCGGGCCCACTGCTCCGGCGCCGGAGCACGTTGTTCGAACTCATCGGTTGTCACGAAGGTGCCTCCTGACACGAACGGGTGATGCACGACACGTTAAGGAGGCGCCGTCCGTCTCGGGGAGAACCGTGGGCCCGACGGACGATCAAGCGCGACGAGCGGTGGACGAACGGTCGTCCGGACAGGACGGACGTGCCACCGTCCCGTTCGGGGAACAGCCGACGTCCGCGGGAACCGGGCTAGCGTGCCGGCGCGGCGGGTTCGTCCAGGTGCAGCCGCAGCATCTCGGTCCTCGCCCAGCCGGGGGCGCGAGTGTGGGCCGAGACGAGCAGCATGGTGACGAACGACAACGGCACCACCCACGGCGCCGGCTGCGCGGTCAACACCGCTTTCCAGCCGTCCAACGGTGGCCCGAACAGAGTAACCGCCATGCCCGCGGAGGACCCGACCAGCCCCACCGACATCCCACTCACCGCACCCGCGACGGTGAGTTCGGACCACCAGATACCCAGTACCAGCAACGGACAGAAGGTCGCGGCCGCGATCGTGAACGCCCAGGTGACCAGAATGTTGGTGTCCAGAAACACCGCGGGCAGGGCCAGCAGTACCGTCACGGCCGCCGCGAGCGGCGCGGTTCCCCGCAACCGGGTCACCCCGCCGGGCAGGAGATCGTGCGACAGCGCCCCCGAAACCACCAGCAGCAGGCCCAGCGAGGTCGCCAGGAACGCGGCGAAGGCACCGCCGGTCAACAACACGGTGAACAGGGTTGCCGACCAGCCGGTGTCCACCTGCGTCGGCAGGGCCACCACCACGGTGTCGGTGCCCCCGGACAGGTAGAGCTCGGGAAGCAGCACTCTGCCCAGCGCTCCGTAGACGCCGGGGAACAGGTAGAACAGGCTCAGCAACACCACGGTCAGCGCGGCGGTACGCCGGGCCGCCCTCCCGTCCGGGCTGGTGTGGAAACGAACCAGCACGTGCGGCAGTCCCATGGTGCCGCACACGGTCGCCACCAGTACCGCCCACGTTCCGAACAGGGGATGTCCGGCATCGGCGACGTTGAGCAGCGGCCTTCCCCAGTGCTCCCCTCCGGGAGGAGCGGCTCCGGGCACGGCGGGGACCTCCGCTCCCTCCGGGAAGACCAGCACCTGACCCGCCTCGACGTGGTGCTCCCCCGCCCGCAGGACCCGAGCGTTGCCTTCGGGGGAACGCACCTCGGTCGGTCGTCGCACCCGCAGGGTCGCCCCGACCCGGAACTCCACTCTGGTCCGTTCCTCGAACCTGGTGAACTCCGCTGGGTCGACCGCCTCCTGGCGGGTCTGTGCGCCCACCGTCACCACCAACCAGATCGCGGGCACGGCGAACAGCACCAGTTTCAGGCAGAACTGGAAGGCCTGCACGTAGGTGGCCGCACGCATTCCCCCCAGCGCCAGGGTCGTACTGATCACCCCTCCGGCGATCACCACGCCCACCCAGTAACTGACGTCCCCGACCACACTGAGCACCAGCCCCGCCGTGCGGAACTGGGGAACCAGGTAGAGCACCGCGATCACCAGCACCACCACCGCGCTCAGCCTGCGCAGCGCCGGAGACCCCAACCGCGTCTCGGCGAAGTCGGGCACCGTCAGGGCCCCGGAGCGGCGCATCGGCGCGGCGACCAGGCTCAGCATCGCCACGTAGCCGGCGGTGAATCCCACCGGATACCACAGGGCTCCCACCCCGTCCCGGACCATCATGCCCGCGACTCCGAGGAACGAGGCGGCCGAGAGGTACTCCCCCG
This sequence comes from Actinopolyspora mortivallis DSM 44261, assembly GCF_000384035.1. Classification (GTDB taxonomy): domain Bacteria; phylum Actinomycetota; class Actinomycetes; order Mycobacteriales; family Pseudonocardiaceae; genus Actinopolyspora; species Actinopolyspora mortivallis. The sequence goes on along the minus strand of NZ_KB913024.1, from coordinate 1,611,630 downwards.
ACACGGCCGCCGCGTTGACCAACGGAGTGATCCCCCGCGAGGCGACCAGGAACTCCGAGGTGGTCCGCGTCGCCGAGATCCCCCGGAGCCCGACGAACAGGGTCAGCAGCACCACGGGAGACACCGCGAGCAGGGCCGTCATCGACGTCTCTCCAGCGACTCCGCCCGACGCGACTGGCACCACGCCAACAGCACCATCCCGGGGAAGGGCACCAGAACCAGCGCCACCCAGGAGAACGGAACCCCGAACAGCCGGAGCTGGCCCGCCGCGGCGAACAGCCCCAGCAGCGGCGGGAGACCGAACACCAGCACGACCAGCAGGCCCACCGTGCCCACGGCGTGACGACGCTGGGCCCGATACAGTCTTCCGGCCCGTTCCAACTCGTGCACCTCCAGCGGGGGCTTCCGCCACCGTCTGCCGGGCGTGGGCCGTGACCGGGCCAGCCTGGTCTGCGGGCTCATCACCACCGTTCTTCTGCCACCGCTCATCGGATCCGCCCGTCACCTCCGCTCTCGGTGCGCTGGGCGTGCCGTAGCAGCAGTTCCCGCAGCTGCCGCGCGTGTCTCCTGCTGACCGGGACGTCGCCGACCTCGGTGTGGGCGACGAGCCCTCCCGTCGAATCGCTGCGCAGTTCCCGCACCGCTGCCAACGCGAGGAGGTAACTGCGATGCACGCGGTGGAAACCGTGGTCCTGCCAGTACTCCTCGAGCCGCGATATGGGCATCCGCACCACGTGCTCGCCCGAGAGGGTGTGCAGTCGTACGTAGTCTCCGTCGGCGGAGACGAAGCACACCTCACCGCGCCGTACGTACCTGGTCCGCCCGGCGCTCTCCACCGGCAGGGCCGCCATGGCCTCGGGGGTGGGTTCCGCTTCCCCAGCACCCCGCCCGTTCGTGGTGGCCATCCTGGTCACCTTCTCCAGGGCCGCGGAGAGACGTTCCTGGCGCACCGGTTTGAGCAGATAGTCCACGGCACCGATGTCGTAGGCCGTCACGGCGTAATCGTCGTAGGCGGTCACGAAAACGATGGCCGGTGGAGAGTCGAGCCTGGCCAGCAACGATCCCAGTTCGATCCCGTCCAGGCCCGGCATCGAGATGTCCAGGAACACCGCGTCGAACCGGTCGCCCTGGATCAGTCGCAGGGCCTCCAACGCCTCCCCCGCGCCGAGGGTCCCCGCCACTCTGGGGGAGGTTCGCAGCAGTCGGCACAGCTCGTCGAGAGCCGGTCGCACGTCGTCCACGGCCAGCACGCGCAGACCTCGTCTCATCGCGGCACCACTCCCGGTTGGGACAGGGGGATCCGCACGGTCACCCGTGTACCGGCCCCTTCCGCCGTCTCGAGGACCAACCCGTACCACGATCCGTAGGCGGCACGGAGCCGACGGTCCACATTACTCAGACCGAGACCGTTGCCCCTGGTGTCTCCGGACAGGATCCTCTCCGCCAGGGCCGGGTCCATCCCCGCCCCGTCGTCCTCCACCACGGCCACCAGGTCGCCCTCCGCTGCCTCCCCGGAGACCTGCACGAGGCCGGTACGCCGTGGATCAGCCCCGAAGGCGGGCTCCACGCCGTGTCGCACCGCGTTCTCGACCAGCGGTTGCAGCACGAGGTACGGCAGCGGCACGGCGAGCACGTCGGGGGCGACTCTGATGCGCACCCGCAGCCGCTGTCCGAGCACGGCCCGCTGCAACGCCAGATAGGTCTCCACGGCGTGGAACTCGTCGGAGACCGTGGTGTACTCCCTGTCCCGAGCCAGGCCGTACCGGATGAACTCGGCGAAATCGAGCATGAGCTCGTGGGAGCGATCCGGGTCGGAACGGACCAGTGAACCGATCACGGTCAACGCGTTGTACACGAAGTGCGGCGAGATCTCGGCGCGCAGTGCCCGCAGTTCGGAACGGGCCGCCTGCTCGGCCGAGCACTCCAGCCTGGCCCGTTCCAGCGAGTCCTCCACCCACTCCGCGGCGTGTCGGACCTCGGACATCCGTACCTCGCCGCGGACCACCAACACCCCGGCCAGCTCCTCCTCCGGGCGGAGCGGCACGGCCACCAGCGGCGGTCTCCCCCGCCTGTTCTCGGTGCGCAACACCTCGCCCACCGCGCCCACAGCCTCGTCGGCGCCGCTCATCCGACCGGCCTGTTCCATGCGCCCGGACAAGTCCGCCAGCGCCACCGCGTCGGCCCGGAGCAGGCGACGTAACGCGCGCACAGCGGCCTGGGCCCTCGGTCCGGTGAGCCCGTCCCGGAGGTTGTCGGTGACCTTGCGTGCGATCCGTACCGCCTCCATCGGAGCGAGACGTTCCCGACCGGAACCGCCCGGCTCGGAGGTGATCACACGACCGGCGGATACGGGCATGAAAGCTCCCCTCGCTGTCGATACGGCCCGCCGGATGGTAGTCCGTGACGGGCCGGGTGCCGTAGGGATCTCCACCGAACTCCGTACCGGCGAACCGCGTCGTTCCCGCGAGCCCGACGAGCGGACGGGAACGTTGTTCGTGGGTTCACTCCTCCCGTAACACGGCGGGAAGCCGCCGGTGCCCGTTCGCGATGAACCCTCCCGCCGGAGGGATCTCCGCGGCGGGAACCGTCAGCCGGACCTCGGGGAAACGCGCGAAGAAGGCGGGCAGCGCGGTCTTGGCTTCCAGCCGGGCCAGCGAGGCACCGAGGCAGTAGTGCGCCCCGTGGCCGAAGGCCAGGTGGTCATCGTTGTCGTCTCGGGTGATGTCGAAGGAGTCCGGACTGTCGTAGCGCCGTGGGTCCCGGCAGGCGCCCGCGTAACCGGCGAGGATGGGTTCACCCCGTCCGATGACCACCCCGTCGTCGAGCTCGATGTCCTCGACCGCGTAACGCAGCGGCACGTTGGCCAGCGGGGGCTGCCAGCGCAGGGTTTCGGTGACCACCCGGTCCCAGGAGTACTCCCCCGCTCGCACGAGCTCCAGCTGCTCGGGATGGCTCAGCAACGCGACCACGGCGTGATCGAGCAGGTTGACCGTGGTTTCGTGTCCCGCGCCGATGAGCAGGATCAACGTGTCGACCAGTTCCCGCTCGTCCAGCCTGCCGTCCTGCTCGTCGCGGGCGGCCAGCAGGACGCTGGTCAGGTCGTCGGCGGGTGCCGCGCGTTTGTCGGCCACGAGTTCACCGAGCAGTTCGTACAGTTCGTGCTGGGTGGCCCGCACCTGTTCCGGGGTGGCCGAGGTGTCGAAGACGCCGTCGACGACCCGCCGCAATCCCGGACGCATCCGGTCGGGAACCCCGAACAGCCGGCAGATCACCGAGATCGGTAACGGATAGGCGAAGTTCTCCCGCAAGTCCACCTCGGCACCGGGCGGGATGTCGGCCAGCTCGTCGAGCAGCTCCTCGGTGATCTCCCGGACGTCGGGGTACAACGCGGTCACTCGGCGTGGGGTGAAGGCGGAGGAGACCAGCGAGCGGAGTCGGCGGTGCCGCTGGCCGTGCGCGGTGAACATGTTGCGCACCCCCACCCAGCCGGCCAACGCCCAGTCCTGGGGGATCGAGCCGTCGATCCAACTCGGCCAGTGCTGGGTGGGGTCCTTGGACACTCTGCTGTCGGAGAGCAGCTCACGTAATCGACGGTGGTCGGTCACCGCCCACGCAACCACTCCACCAGGGAGTTCCACCCGGGCAGCCGGTCCACGTTCGCGGAGGAACGTCGCCTCCGCGTGGACGTCACGCCCTGTCGGGTCCATTGTGTACGGGCAGGAAGAGTGCTCCACGAGTCACTGCCTCCAGTCGCTTCCTCGTCACGGTCGGGTACCGGGACCGGCGGAAAGTGCACCGGAAGCGCGGTCAGAGCTCGATGGAACGGGCCCGTTCTCCACTCCAGCCGCTCCACGGGCACGGCCAGGTCCATATCGGGCAAGGTATCCAAAACCGTCTCCATCGCGACAGAGGCGATCATGCGGGCGGTCCCACGGGCCGGACAGGTGTGCGCCCCCGCGCTCCACGCGAGATGGGCCCGGTTGCCGTCCCGCCGCGCCGAGCACAGCGCCGGATCGTTGTTCGCGGCGGCGATCCCGATCACCACGGGCCGGTGCGCCGGCAACACCCGTCCCGCCAGCTCCACGTCCTGGGGTGGGAAGGTGATGGCGTAGTTGGCCAGCGGGGGCTGCTGCCACAGCACCTCGTCGATGGCGTCCTCCACCGGCAGTCTGCCGCCCGAGAGGTTGCCGGCGAACCGTTCGTCGGACAGCCACAGCCGCAGCGCGTTGGCCACCAGGTTCTGCATCGGTTCGGCCCCGGCGCCCATGAGCACCACGAGCTGCTGGATCATCTCCTCGTCGTCCAGTCCCGCCTCGTGCTCCAACAGCCACGTGGTCACGTCCGCCGCGGGGTGTTCGCGGCGCAGCGCCACCACCTCGGCGACGCAGCTCCCCAGTTCCAGGTTGGCCTGTTCGGTGTCCACCCCGTCCCACAGCGCCGTGATCGCGTCGACCATGCGCGAGGTGATCTCGGGAGGGCTGCCGAAGAGCTTGGTCAGCACCAGCAACGGGAGTATCCGCGCGTAGTCGTTGAGCAGGTCGGCCTCACCCTTCGGGGCGAAGTCCCGGATAAGACTCTCCGCACTCTGACGCACGTACCGACGCAGGGTGAAGGAGTCCACCCTGCCCAGGGCGTCGGTGATCGCCTCACGCAGTCTGTCGTGCTCGGGACCGTCCTGGAACAGCACGTTGTCCCGGTACATCATCATCGCCACCACGGGGCTGTCCTGGGGGACGGTCCGTTGCCACACGCGGGAGTCCTTGGGGAAACGGGCCGGGTCCCGCAGCACGGAGAGCGCGGTGTCGTAGTCCAGCACGAGCGTCGCCGGAACACCGGGGGCCAGCTCCACGTCCGCCAGCGGCCCCTCGGCGCGCAGGCTCTCGTACACCCCGTCCGGGTCGTCGGCGAAAGTACGGTCGTGCAGCGGAGTTCGCCGCATCGGACACACCGGTGCGGCGGAGTCGTCAGATCGGGTCATGCGGACTCCTGGGACTGTTGTGGACAAACGGAAAGCACGTGTTCGACCAGTGAGATCATCGCCCGCGCCGCCGAGTCCCTCTCCCGAGCGTCGCAGGTGACGAGGGGAACCTCCGGAAGGAGGTCGAAAGCCTCGCGTAGTTCCTCGTCGGGAGGCATCTCCGCGTTGCGGAAGTCGTTGATGGCCACCGCGTAGGGCAGTCCCCGTTCCTCGAGGACGCCTATGATCTCGAAGGACTCCTCGATCCTGGCGATGTCGGCCAGCACGAGCGCCCCGAGGGAGCCGTAGGCGAGGTCCTCCCACAGAGACAGGAAACGACGCTGTCCCGGGGTGCCGAACATGTAGAGCACGAGCCGGTCGTTGAGGGTGCGACGCCCGAAGTCCAGCGCCACGGTGGTGGTCGTCTTTCCGGAGATCCCGTGCGGATCGTCGGCCACGGCACCCGTCCGGGTGATGGTCTCCTCCGTGTACAGCGGCGGGATCTCGGACAGGGTGCCGACGAAGGTGCTCTTGCCCACCGCGAAGGGCCCCAGCACCAGCACCTTGACGGCGGTGCGGACCGTGGGGGCCAGGTACACCTCATCGGAGGGCTCTGAGCCCATCAAGCACCTCCTGCAGCAGTTCCCGGTCCGGCGCCTGCTCGCGTCCACTGGACAGGACCTGCAACCGGTTCTCGTCGAGCAGATCCGCCACGATCACTCTGGTCACGCTGGCGGGCAGTTCGAGACGGGCGGCGATTTCGGCGACCGAGAGCGCTCCGCCGGAACACAGCCGCACCACACGTCGGTGTTCCGGCCCCAGTCCGAGCGACTCGGTCTCCGGGGCCGCCCGCACGAGTGTGGTGATGCCGAGCGATCCCACCGTCGGGTGAGCCCGGCCGCCGGTGATCAGATAGGGGCGTACCAACGCCTCCCGGTCCCGTCGCCGGGGTGGGCTCATGAGCGTTCACTGTCCCCGGACCTGGGAATCGTTCCGAGTTCGGCGCCCAGTTTCTGCACCACCGCGTGGAAGCGCTGAGTGGCCGGCCCCATGTCCACCTGTTTGGTCGTGGAGACACCCAGGTAGGCGTGCGGACCGGCGGCGATCAGGAAAACGTATCCCGTGCTCAGCTCCACGAGGGTCTGGTTCCACGCTGACTCGGAGGTGGAACCGTCCGTGCAGAACTCCGCGGAGGCGGCCGAAGCGGCGCGTAACGAGGCCAGGCAGGCGGCGAACCGGTCCGCGTCCGCCTCGTCGATCTCACCGGTCGCCGTGATGACCAGTCCGTCCCGGGCCAGCACCACTGCGCTGCGCACCTCCGGCAGCAGCACGTCGTCGAGCATCCACCGCAGTTCAGGCCGCCGAACCGTGTTCGTGTTCATGCTTCGCCGTCCTCCCCGTCGTCGTTCCCCCGGCCGGGGCTGTTCGCTTCGGTGGCCTGCTGCCAGGCGGCCAGTCCCACGGCGCTGCCGGAACTGTCCGGGGCAGCCGCCGGCGCCGGTCTCGCGGCGGCGTTCCGCTTCCGCCCACCGCGCTTCGGCAGACCACTGGAGGTCGTTTCCGTCCCGTTGCTCCCCGCTCCGGAGGCCGTCACCGTGCTCGCCGGTTGCCGGGTCTCCTCCGGCTCGGACTCCTCGGAGTCCAGGCGGGTGAGTAGTTCGTTGGGAACGAAGACGACCGCACGCACCCCGCCGTAGCTGGAGGGGGAGTCCACGGACACCCGCAGGCCGTACCGGGCGGCCAGCAGCCCGATCACCGCGAACCCCACCCGGGGCGGGTCACCGATCTCGTCCAGGGGAACCCGCTCGTTCGACAGCAGTCGGGCCGCACGACGCTGTTCCTCCAGCGGCATCCCCACCCCGGCGTCCTCGACCGTCACGGCGACCCCGTTGTGCGCGGGCTGCACCCCCACCCACACCTGCGCGTAGGGCGGCGAGTAGCGCGTGGCGTTGTCCAACAGCTCGGCGACCACGAGCACCAGCGGTTCCACCGCGCGGGTGACCACCCCGAGTTCCTCGGGACCACAGCCCAGCGACCGCGGACAGTGCGGACTGACCGTGACGCGTTGGTAGTCCCTGATCTGCGACTGGGCCCCGCGCAGTACCTCCTGGAGCAGGGTCGCCGAACGCTGCTGTCCGATCCACGCCCCGAACAGCACGGCGAACCCGCGTAATCTCCTGCTCAGTTGGGATCCCGCGTGGTCGATGGTGTACAGGTCGGCGAGCACGTCCGCGTCGTCGTGGCGGTGCTGCATCTCCGAGACCGCCATGTGCTGCTCGGCGGCGAGTCCGCGCACGGTGTCCAGCACCCCGGTGAGGGTCCTCCGCGAAGCCTGTTCGACGTGCTCCCTGGTCAGCCGCACCACTTCCTCGATGCCGCCCACGAGCGCCTCCAACGACTCCGCGGCACCGTTCTCGTCACCACCGCCCAGCGGCCCGGGAACACGGACGTGTGTCCCCCCGTTGAGGGACTCGGCCAGGGCGGGCAGCCGTTTGGTCCGCAGGTGTTCGAGCTCGGCTTCGTGGTTGTCGAGCTGTCTGAGCAGCTCCGCGATGCGGTTACGCTGGCGCAGTACGGTGACCGCCCCGGTCACCACCAGCGCGGCCAGGCCTGCGCCTACGGCCGAACGAACCACCGCCCCCCTGGCGGCACGCTGGGGGCTCGGAAACATTGGGTGTTGTTGTGTCATGCGTTCCTCGTGAACGAACGTGCGGGCATCATGCGCGATGACGGCCACGAAGGCGACATCCCGCCGGGGCCAGCGCCCACAGCAGACTCCGCTCCTCCGCGCGGGCGGGGAAGAACGGCCCGGCACGACTCCTGTCCGGTGGGAGCGCCGCAGTCAAGATCGTACGCACTCGCCCACACGCTTCGGCGCGGTGGCCGTCCACCCCGACTGTCGCCGGACTCCGCGGACCGTCCATCCCCGAGAACGAGCCGTTCCCGACGGAAAAACCGTGTCCACGGAAAACACCTCGGCTTTTCACACCTCGTCCGTCGGCGGACGGCTCACTCCCGTTCGGAGAACGCACGCAGCGCCCGCAGGGTTCGCTCGATGTTGCGCTGGTTCGCCGCCCCGCGTTCCGGTTCCCCGGTGGTTTCCGCGCTCACGGGGGTGTACCACTCGGGACGCCGGTCCCAGGTGCTCTCGACCACCACGCACCCGGTGTCGGTGGGGTGTATCTCGTACCGCCAGTGCGAGACGGGCGTGTCCCCGTCGTCGACGTCGAAAGCGAAACACCTTTCCGGATCCGCCACCCGCACGGTGGCCACCGTCGACCACGACCTGTCACCGTTGCGGTTGAACCCACGGAACCTGACTCCGGGGCGGGGCGGCGGCTCGTCCAACCACTCACAGGCGTGCACCTCGGCGGACACGGTGGCCAGCGTGTCGAGGTCGGTCACCATCCGGTAGGCCCGTTCCGCCGGGATCGGCAGTTCCAGCCGGGCGCTCGCGGTCGGTTCCACCATGTCACTTCCTTCCGAACTGTTCGGGAACCACCGGCAGGCTACCGCTCGGTCCACCACGGCCGCCGCGACCGACGGCCCTCCGGTCCCACTGTCCTGCACGACACGGTCGAATGAAGGACGATGGTTCCGGACCGAGTCCCTCGGTCCCGCGCCACAGGTGCCCCGCGGCCGCTCGGGGATGGTGATCAACAGTGATTCGAGAATACGTCAGAACCCACACGAACCCCCCGGTGTTCATCATCTCGGGGATCATAGCGGTGGCCTTCGTCCTCTGGGGGGTGCTGGCTCCGTCCAACGTCGCGACCGTTGCCGGGACGGTCAACGGCTTCATCACCACGAACTTCGGCTGGCTCTACATCCTGGCCGCCACGTTCTTCCTCGTCTTCGTCGTGGTGATCATGTTGAGCCGTTTCGGGAACATACGTCTGGGACCTCCCGACTCACGTCCCGAGTACGGCCGCATGCCCTGGTTCGCCATGCTGTTCACGGCGGGAATGGGAATCGGACTGGTCTACTACGCCGTCAGTGAACCCGTTTCGCATTACCTGAGTCCCCCCACCGGAACGGGAGGTACCCAGGAGGACGTCGCCGAGGCGATGAACCTCACCTTCTTCCACTGGGGACTGCATCCGTGGGCGATCTACATCGTGCTCGGGCTGTCCCTGGGGTACTTCGCCTTCCGCAAGGGACTGCCGCTGCGTCCCGCCGCCGCCTTCTATCCTCTGATCGGCAACCACATATACGGCTGGGTCGGACACCTGATCGACATCCTGGCGGTTTTCGGCACCCTGTTCGGGCTCGGTACCTCGCTGGGCATCGGTGGCCAGCAGGTGGGAGCCGGATTGGAGACCCTGTTCGGCATCGAGAACACCGCCGGGCTACAGGTGATCGTGATCCTGGCCATCACGGCCATCGCGGTCGTGTCGGTGATGCTCGGCATCGACCGGGGCATCCGCAACCTCTCCCTGGTCAACCTCTGGCTGGCCTTCGCCCTGATGGTCTTCGTGTTCGTGGTCGCCTCCTCCCGGGACATCGTCAACGCCCTGGCCACCAACATCGGGACGTACCTGCAGAACCTGCCGCTGACGAGTTTCGAGACCTATCCGGGCAACCAGCAGGCCCAGCAGTGGCAGGCGGACTGGACGCTGTTCTACTGGGGCTGGTGGATCTCCTGGTCCCCGTTCGTCGGGATGTTCCTGGCCCGCATCTCCTACGGCAGAACCATCCGGCAGTTCATCGGCGGAGCGCTGTTCGCCCCGGTGGGGGCCTCGATGGTGTGGCTGACGGTGTTCGGCGACGCCGCCTTGCAGCGTCTGCGGACCAACCCGAACAACCCGCTCGGGGACGCCAGTTCCGAAACGGCCATGTTCGTGCTGTTCAACCAGCTGCCGGTGGTCCAGTTCGTGAGTGTGATCGCCTCGGTGGTGGCGATCGTGGTGGTGGTGTTGTTCTTCGCCACCTCCTCGGACTCCGGATCGTTGGTGGTCGACATCCTCACCAACGGTGGTGACCCCCATCCGCGGTGGCAGCAGCGAATGTTCTGGGCCGTGTTGGAGGGTGTGATCGCCGCCGTGCTGCTGGCGGCCGGGGCGGTCAGCGGCGAGAACGCGCTGAGCGCGCTGCAGACCGCCTCCCTCGTCGCGGGGTTGCCGTTCTGCATCGTGCTGCTGATCATGTGTCTGGGGCTGAGCAAGGGGCTCAGCAACGAACGCCCCATGCTCCGACCGCAGGAGCCGAGTCCGTTGACCGGCCTGCGTGAGGCCACGGTCCGACACTCGGTCCGGCAACGCGCCGAAGGCGAGGAGGGCTCCGGACCGGGACGACACGAACGGCGCGAGCACTGAGGACCGGGCCGTGTCCGGCGCGGACACGTCGGACACGGCCCCGCCGAGCCGGTCACACCACTCGCGGCCATCCCTGCTGGTCCCATTCCAGCAGGTTGATCCCCAACGTGTGCGCGCCGTCGGCGTCGGCGTCGTAGTAGTGGTAGACCAGCAGTCGCTCGTCCCCGTCGCGGAGGATGCTCTGCCCACCGGGTCCGATGACGTTGTCGTGGCTGGCCAGAATCTCCGTTCCCCCGTTGCGCAGCATCGGCGTTCCCGAGCGGTCGGTGTAGGGACCGGTGGGGCTGGTTGACCGGCCCACCATGACGCGGTAGGTGCTGTCAGTGCCCTGACAGCACTGTCCGAACGAGACGAACAGGTAGTAGTAGTCACCGTGCCGGATGATCGCGGGAGCCTCCACGGCGTCGGATCCGGCCGGACCGTTGGCCAGGTGGTACAGCGTACGGTCACCGTCGTGTCTGTGCCCGGTGTCCGGATCGATTCTGATCATGCGGATCCCGCTCCAGAAGGAGCCGAAGGACAGCCACCAGCGCCCGGAGGCGTCGACCAGCAGGTTCGGGTCGATGGCGTTGTGGTCGTCGCCGCTGTCCGTGGCGTACACGATGCCCTGGTCCCGCCAGGTTCCGGGGTCCCCGGAGGTGCTGGTCGCCAGTCCGATCGCGGAGTCGTTCGTGCCGAAGGTGGAGGCGGCGTAGTACAGCCAGTACCTTCCGTTGTGGAAGGAGATGTCCGGGGCCCAGATATCCCCGGAGGAGTTGTAGTCGTACACCCAGTCGGGGACCTCGGCGAAGGCGTCACCGTCGCGTTCGAAACGAACGCGGTCGGTCGAGGTGCGCGTCTCGATGCCGCCACCGGTCGACATCAACAGGTAACCGGAGTCCCGGGACAGCATGGAGGGATCGTGGGCGGCCAGGTCCCCGGACACCGCTCCCGGCATCGGATAGTCGGCCGCCGAAGCGGGGGCGGCCCACAACAGTACGGTCAGGGCCGCCCCGAGTGCCACGGCGACCCGTCCGGAACGTGCACGCATGGAACGCAACACCTCCACCGGTTTTCCGGCGGTGGAAACCGAAAGGCTCTCAACACCGGAAACAATTGTCCGAAATATCGAAAATCATTCGAAACCTTTCGGAAACGAAAGGTAGAGGTGAAGTTATCCGAGGTCAACGCGCCTTGGTGCAACTGACTCCGGAATCCGGAGTCCTCCTGCCCGAAAGAGTGGACTCGATACACCGATTCGGGGTATCAGCGGTCGACGGACTCCTCACTCGTTCGTGGATTCCAGGACGACGAAATCCGCCCCGGAACGGTCGAGGCAGACCGCCATCCGTCCCACGTTCTCCGCGTTCTCCGGCCCCAGTTGGATACCGCCCCCGTGGGAGGTGACCCGGGAAACCGTGGCGTCGCACTCGCGCACCGCGAACACCGGGTGCCAGTACGGCAGCCCCTCGGCGAGGTCGAGATACTCCGAGGACACCTGCATCATCCCGCCGTGGGTGTGCTCCTGGTTCCCCCCGGCGGGAGTGAGCAGGGCGTAGGCACCCCCGCTGCCGGGAAGCGGCATGTCCTCCATGCTCCACCCGAACAGTTCGAAGTAGAACTCCTTGGCAGCGGCCACGTGGCTGGTGTACAGCTCGATCCAGTTCAGCGCGCCCGGTTCGTCCACGACCTCCAGTCCGCGGTCCGTTCCCGCCTGCCAGACCGCGAACTCGGCCCCCAACGGATCGGTGAACTGGGCCAGTCGCGCCCGTCCGTCGACGTCGAACGGCTCCCGACGCACCGTTCCCCCCAGCTCCCGCACCGTCCGGGCGGCCGCGTCGGCGTCGGTGGTGCTGAAGTAGATCATCCAGGCCGAACGCGCGTTCTCCTCGGTGAGCGGGCCGATCCCGGCGACCCTCCGCCCGTCGAGGCGGAAGACCCCGTACTCGCCGTCCTCGTCGAGTCCTTCGAACTCCCAGCCGAACACCGTTCCGTAGAACTCCACGGCTGCCCGCACGTCCGGGGCGCCGAGATCGATCCAGCACGGGGACCCGACAACGGCGTCAGTGGTGATCATGTGCTCCCCTTCGTCGACGTGTCCTCGACACCCGTCGCGGACGGATGTCCTACCAGGACACGGTGACACCCACCGGCGGTGCTCGCCCGCCGAGGAACGGGGCTCGCGCGACAGCGCCGGACCCGTCCCCGGCGGACCGGAGTCGGCGACTCACCGGCGTTCCCGCAGTTGGCGCATGTGGTCCTCGCCGCAGGCGGTGAGCACCACGTCGCCGACCCTCTCGTAGCGGGCGTTGTCCCGGTCGACAGGACGACCGCACAGGTCACAGAACTCGACCACGTCCCCGCTGTCCCGTGTGGAACCGTTCATGCGCCGAAGTATGCCCGCCGAAGCCCTCCACGGCCCGGTGGACGGAGACGACCACGGTGTGGTACGCGGTCAGCGGGACTGGAGCAGCGGCATCGCGGGGGCACCGCTGGGAAGGACGTACTTGGCGACGAGCACCGGAACACCGTCGGCGCTGACCACCTGGGTGACCAGCACCACCGGGGTTTCCGGAGGTCGTTCGAAGACTTCCCCGCGCTGCCTGCCCAGCAGGGTGGCGCTCAGTCCGCTCGACCCGTGCAGGGACAGGGCGGGCTCGTGGGAACCCAGCACGTCCAGCACTGTGCGCCTCCGGTCCACGGCGGCCTCCAGCTCGGCGGGCAGCTCCGCGTCCCTGTCCCGCAGCATGTCGTCGGGAAGCGTCCACTCCTGGACCAGACACGCCGCACGTCCGTCCGAGTCGACGACGCTCTCCCAGAACCGGACCTCGCGATGGGCGGGGACCGGCAGGTGTTGCAGCACCAGATCCGTGGGTTCCTCGGAGGAACGGGTCAACGCCCGCACCCGTGTCTGCCCCGGCAGCAGGTGCTCCACCGGGCACAGTCGTTCGAAGCCCTTGCGGGGCGTTCCGCTGCGCACGGTGCGCCCCACCCCACGGCGCACCGTGATCACCCCGTCCTCCTGCAGCAGGATCAGAGCCTCACGCAGGGCGGGGCGACTCACGCCCAGTTCCGCCGCGAGCGCGGGTTCGGAGGGCAGGGTGGATCCGGGAGGATACCGCCCGGACCGGATGGACTCGACGATCCGCTCGTAGAGATCCACCGCCGGCCTGCGTCGTGCTCGATGCCCCGACACCTTCACCTCACTCCCGAACGATGTCAGACAAGTTAGCCAATCCGGGTGGCCGCGTCAATCACTCCCCCTTCGCGTTTTCCCCGCTTCGGGAATCTCCGGAGTACACTGCGATCGAAGGACTCTCCGCGCGAGGCGCTTGACGGGGAGGAGCCGCATTGGTAGACACTCGGTCCAAACCGAGCTTGTCTGACAACAGACTCACTTTCCGGACCGCTGCGGGCCGAGTTCCCCGGTTCACTCGGCCACTGGACACACCCCATCGAGATCGACGCGCTTGACGAGGAGACACGGCTCGTGATGACGACTCCCACGATCGAACAGATCCGGCAGGCCCCGAAGGTCCTGCTGCACGATCACCTGGACGGCGGACTCCGCCCGCGCACCGTCGTGGAACTGGCCGAACGCACCGGGTACCGGCACCTGCCGACCAAGGACCTGGACGGGATCGAGCAGTGGTTCGCCGCGGCCACCAACGCCGGATCCCTCGAGGAGTACCTGGAGCGTTTCGTCCACACGGTGGGTGTGCTGCAGACCCCGGAGGCCCTGATCCGGGCCGCCTCCGAGTGCGCCGAGGACCTGGCGGCCGACGGTGTGGTCTACGCCGAGGTGCGCTACGCGCCCGAACTGAGCACCCAGGCCGGTATGGAACTCGACGAGGTCGTCGAGGCACTGCTGGAGGGCTTCAAACAGGGAACGGCACGGGCCGCCGAAGCGGGACGTCGCATCCGGATCGGCCTGTTGCTGTGCGCGATGCGTCAGGAGTCCCGGTCCTCCGAGATCGCCCGATTGGCCGTACGCTACCGCGACTCGGGGGTGGTCGGTTTCGACATCGCCGGACCGGAGGCCGGACACCCCCCGACCCAGTCCCTGGAGGCGTTCGAGTACCTGCGCAGGGAGAACTTCCACTTCACCATCCACGCCGGCGAAGGGTTCGGACTGCCCTCCATCTGGGAGGCCATCCAGTACTGCGGAGCCGCCCGGCTGGGCCACGGGGTGCGTATCCTCGACGACATCACCGTCGACGAACACGGCCGGGCCGCTCTCGGACGACTCGCCTCGTTCGTCCGGGACCGTCGGATACCGCTGGAGATGTGCCCCCGGTCCAACGTCCACACCGGCACGGTGGACTCACTGGCCGAACACCCCATCGCCCTGTTGCGGAAACTGCACTTCAGGGTGACGGTGAACACCGACAACAGGCTCATCAGCCAGACCAGCATGACCCGGGAGTTCTCCGAACTCATCGAGCACTTCGGCTACTCCCTGGACGACATGCAGTGGTTCACGGTCAACGCGATGAAGTCGGCCTTCCTGCCGTTCAACCAACGGCTGGCCCTCATCAACGAGGTCATCAAGCCGGGCTACGCCGCACTGCGCTCGGAGTCCCTGTTCGGCAAGGTCGACGACTCCGTGGGACCGCTTCCGACCGCAGGGCACTGAAGGAAAGAGCCGCGGTGGCCGGCCCGCGTGAGACCGGGGCGGACGGCGAACCGGCCCGCCCGACGGGAAGGGCGAGCTCCGTCGGGCGGGCCACCGCTCTGCCGCGGGTGCGGAATCACACCGAGGACGGAGCCCTCACCGGCTCGCGTGAACAGGGGAGCTCGGGATCCCACTCCGCTCGGACTCGTGTTCCGCCGGCTGCCCCGACCCGCTGCCGCGGAAACCACGCAGCCGGAGGCTGTTGCTGACCACGAACACGGAACTGCAGGCCATGGCCGCACCAGCGATCATCGGGTTGAGCAGACCCGCCGCCGCCAACGGAAGGGCGGCGACGTTGTAGGCGAAGGCCCAGAACAGGTTGCCCTTGATCGTGCGCAGGGTTCGGCGGGACAGCCTGATCGCGTCGACGACGGCCCGTGGATCCCCCCGCACCAGTGTGAGGTCCCCGGCCTCGATCGCCACGTCGGTGCCGGTCCCCATCGCCAACCCGAGGTCGGCCCGGGCCAGTGCCGCGGCGTCGTTGACCCCGTCACCGACCATGGCGACCGTGCTTCCCCGCTCTCTCAGCCGTTCGACGACGTCCGCCTTCTCCCGAGGCAGCACCTCGGCGACGACCTCCTCGACACCGATCCGGGAGGCGATCGCCTCGGCGGCGGCCCTGTTGTCCCCGGTGAGCAGCATCGGCTTCAGTCCGAGCTCACGCATCCCCCGAACGGCTTCGGCCGCCGTCGGTTTGACGGTGTCGGAGACGGCCAGCACCGCGCGGGCTCTTCCGTCCCAGGCCACCATGATCGCGGTGCCGCCCTTCCGTTCGGCCTCGTCCCTGGCCGTGTCCAACGAGTCGGGCACGACGACACCGTGCTGTTCGAGCAGACGCTGCCGCCCCACCAGCACCGTCCTCCCGTCGACGACGCCGCGGACACCGAGTCCTTCCACATTGGAGAACTCCTGGATCTCCGGCAGGTTCCGCACCCGTGTCCGTGCGGCGTCGACCACGGCCCGCGCCACGGGGTGCTCCGATCCGTCTTCCAGGGCCGCCGCGATCCGGAGCACCTCCTGTTCCGACTCACCGTCGGCGGGCCGGACGTCGACGAGTTCCATGCGTCCCTCGGTCACGGTCCCGGTCTTGTCCAACACCACCGTGTCGACCCTCTTGGTCGACTCCAGCACCTCGGGCCCCTTGATCAGGATTCCCGACCGGGCGCCCCGGCCGGTCCCGACCATCAGAGCGGTCGGAGTGGCCAGCCCGAGCGCGCAGGGGCAGGCGATGATCAGCACGGCCACGGCGGCGGTGAAGGCCGTGGTCACACCGCCGCCGGAGAGCAACCAGAACACCAGGGTTCCGAGGGCGAGCGCGATCACCACGGGGACGAACACGGCCGAGACGCGGTCGGCGAGCCGTTGGACCCGCGCCTTGCCCGCCTGGGCGTCCTCGACCAGCTTGGCCATCCGGGCCAACTGGGTGTCGGATCCGACCCGGGTGGCACGGACGACCAGCCTTCCTCCGGCGTTGACGGTGGCTCCCGTCACCGAGGAGCCGGGCCCCACCTCCAGCGGAACGGACTCCCCCGTCACCATGCTGGTGTCCACCGCCGAGGCACCGTCGACGACCACCCCGTCTGTGGCGATCTTCTCACCAGGCCGTACCACGAAGTGATCGTCCACCCCCAGTTCCTCCACGGGAACGCGCCGTTCCTGCCCCTCACGGAGGACGGTGACGTCCTTGGCGCCGAGTTGGAGCAGGGAACGCAGGGCGGCTCCCGAACGACGTTTGGCCCGGGACTCGAAGTACCTGCCGGCCAGGAGGAAGGTGGTCACTCCCGCGGCGACCTCCAGATATATCTGTTCCCCACCACCACCGCGTTCGGCCACGAACTCGAATCCGTGCGTCATCCCGGGGACACCGGCTCCGCCCAGCAGCAGCGCGTACAACGACCACCCGAAGGCAGCCAGGGTGCCCATCGAGATCAACGTGTCCATGGTGACCGCACCGTGGCGGAGATTGGTCCAACTCGCCCGGTGGAACGGCAGCGCCCCCCACACCACCACGGGGGCCGCCAGAGTGAGCGAGATCCACTGCCAGTAGGTGAACTGGAGGGCGGGAATCATCGCCAGCGCCACCACCGGCACGGACAACGACGCCGAGACGAGCAGTCGCACGCGCAACCCTTCGAGCTCGGTGTCGCGCTCCTCGGTGGAGGAGGGATCCTGCCGGGACGGTTCGGAGGCGCGGGAGTCCGCGGCCGGGGGGACGGCGTCGTAGCCGGCCGCCTTCACGGTGTCGACCAGCTCATCCGTGCCCATGCCCACCGGGTGGCGCACCCGGGCCTTCTCCGTGGCGTAGTTGACCGTGGCGGCGACCCCGTCGAGCCTGTTGAGTTTGCGCTCGATGCGTGCGGCGCACGAGGCGCAGGTCATCCCGCTTATGGACAGTTCCGTCTCGGTCGTGGTCGCCGCGGAGGCCGTGTCCTGTCGACCGGTCATCATCGGTCCCTTCCGCTGTGCCGTGTTCACCGGGAAGCCGGGAGGCACCGTGGAACAGTGCGCTTCGAGGACCCGGCTCCGGGCCGCTCGTGGGTCCGTCGTTCCGAACATCCCGGATGTTATACCCTACGGGGGTACCGTGTCAAAACGGAAAAGGGACCCCACCGGGGCACCATCACGGAACCGTCACCCTCCCGGCGTCCGCGCGACGCGGATCCTCCGGGGGCCTACCCAGTACCACAACGGGAGCGGGGTACCAGAGGGGACAGTCACCGGGAGGCGAGCTCGGAAACGGTCGTCACCGGAACGCACCCGGCGGACTCAGTGGCTCACGAACGGACCAGGCGCGCGATCGCGTCGCTGGCCTCGCGGACCTTCTCGTCGGCGTCCTGGCCACCCTCGGTCAAGGCCTCGGCGACACAGTGCTTGAGATGCTCGTCGAGCAGCCCGAGGGAGACGGCCTGCAGCCCCTTGGTGGCCGCCGAGATCTGGGTCAGCACGTCGATGCAGTACTCGTCGTTCTCGATCATGCGGGCCAGCCCTCGGACCTGCCCCTCGATACGCCGCAGCCGCTTGAGGTAGTCCTCCTTGTCCTGCGTGTATCCGCGCATCTCACACTCCCATCGCCCGCTCGACGGTCCAGCGCCCACGTTACCCGGGGCGACACCCGCGAACACGCGCCGAGCCACCCCGGAGGCTCCCTTCCATCATACGGTAGGGGGGTAAGGGGCCCGTAGGACGCGGAGGTGGAGCACGGAGGACAAACGCCTCGCTCCTCCGGTCGGGCCGCCCGGACGAAGGCCTCCTCGGCGACGGAAGGATCGGCCCACGGCAGCCGACACCTTGCACCAATAAGCGAATGTTTATATATTCATCGCCGAACGGATGCGTAAGTATTGATGAATTGGAGCCTCCTCGGTGCACCCGCGAGAGTCAGACTCCCCCACGACACAGCACGGCCACAGTCACGGTCACAGTCACGGGGTGAGTCCCCACGCCGACAGGAGAAAACTGCTCCTCGCCCTGCTCCTGCTGGGCGGGTTCATGGTCGGTGAGACCGTGGCGGCTCTCGTGGCCAACTCGCTGGCGCTGCTCTCGGACGCCGCGCACATGCTCAGTGACACGGCCTCGATCGCCTTCGCCCTGATCGCCATGACACTGAGCAGCTGGGGCAGCTTCGGCTCCTACACCTTCGGCCTCAAGCGCTCGGGCACCCTGGCCGCCTCGGTCAACGGCCTCACGCTCACCGCACTCGGCGGCTATCTCGGCTACGAAGGCATCACCCGCCTGATTGACCCACCCGAGGTGGGCGGACTCACCGTGTTGGTGGTGGGAAGCATCGGCGTCCTGGTGAACCTGCTCGCCACCTGGATCCTGGCGAAGGCCAACCGGGACAGCCTCAACATCGAAGGGGCCTTCCAGCACGTGCTCAACGACCTGTACGCCTTCCTCGGCACCACGGTCTCGGGAGTGCTCGTGTTGACCACGGGATTCATGCGCGCCGACGGACTGGCCGCACTGGTGGTCGCGGCCCTGATGCTCAAGTCCGGGCTCTCCCTGGTCGCCGAGTCCGCGCGGGTGTTCCTCCAGGCGGCCCCCAGGGGCCTCGATCCGGCCGAGATCCGCTCCGAGCTGCTCTCCGACCCCAGGGTCACCGGTATCGGCGATCTGCACGTCTGGGAAATCACCTCCGGTTTCCCGGCGCTCTCGGCCCACGTCGTCGTCCACGACCACTGCGATCCCGACGCCGTCCGGAAACACCTGAGCGAACTGCTGGACGAACGGTTCGACATCGACCACACCACGATCGAGGTCGCCCGGTCCTCCACCGCCCCCGCCGCCGAGAGAATCGCCTCACGCGGCTGCCCCCCGTTGCGGGAAGCCTCCCGGTAGTGGCGCTCGGCAGCGCATCCGGCTCACTCCGACCGACGACGGGTTCCCGAGGAACACGGGGCGACGAGGTTTGGCACCGCGCCCTCGCCGGGAATCCACCGGAAAACATCCCGCCGCAGCCAAACAGTTGGAGTGGAGTGATCGAGATGCGCCGCTCGTCGAATCCGCGAGAGCAGCACACCGCGGAGGAGGACCGCCGGGAGACGCGGGCCTCGACACCGTCGGCCGACGAGATCCGCGCGGAGTTCGACGAGGAGGAGGCGGAGCGGGACACCGTCATCACGCTCGGGTACAACTGAGCCGTCGGCGGGTGGCCCCGTCGCGCCGGACAGGTCGGCTCACTCGATTCCTCCGGCGCCGACCGGAACCTCCGTTCCGCTTCCGAAAGCACCGCAGGGGCCACCGTGGCCCGCGCTAACGACCGCCGGTGAGCAGTCGAGCGCGTTCCTGTTCCTCCGGGACCCTGCCCTCCAGGATCCGGCACAGTCGGGACTTCCCGGTGGCCGGGGACAGGCACTCCAGCCCGGTCGCCCTGGCCCGAGCCAGCCAGTATCCCTGCTCCGGAGTGCAGTCGCCGTCGAGCACGTCCTCGTCGGCGATCACGTACCGCACTTCCGGGTCCACTCTCCCGACGAGCCGGAAACCAGCCCGCCGTGCCCAGTCACGAAACCTCTCCAGCTCGGCGGAGTCACCTATCAGCAGGAGTTTCGTCGCGGTGAAGGGCATGGCCGCTCCCTGTGTCGATCGTCCGAAACACGCGGGGTGTCGTGCGTAGGCGTTGTCGGTCCCGGAGTCGTCGAAACCGGGCCGAGGGGTGAACCGACACCCCGGCCGGCCCGCTACCACTGAGTTCCCCGTTACGGAGGGCCGGCAAACCCGCGTGGGCGCCGGCCCCGGGAGACAGCGCGAACACCCGCCCGGCATTCCGCGGTTCAGGGCAACACCGGCCCGTCCAACAGCGGGAGGAACAGCCCGGCACCGATTCCGGCCAGCAGGGACACCGAGGCCGCGATCCCGCCGCCGAGAGCCGCCCGCCCTCCGGTGGGAACCGGACCGCCGTCCCGGGCGGACACCGCCGGCAGGAACACGGGAACGAGCCAACGCAGGTAGTAGAAGAGACTGATCACGGTGTTGACCACGGCGACCGCGGCCAACCACCCGTACCCACCGTCCACGGCCGCCACAAACACTCGCAGTTTGCCGAGGAAAACCGCTGTGGGAGGTGTTCCCACCAGCCCCAGCAGGCACACGAGCAGTACCACGGCCGCGCCCGGCCGCCATCGGGCCATCCCCCGATAGTCCCGGGGTGTCTCGGCGTACGGAAACCGGCACACCACGGCGAAAGCCCCGAGGTTGGTCACCGCGTAGGCGAGCAGATAGTACAGCAGCGCCGGTCCGGCGAACTCGCTCTCGCCGGCCACCGTCACCGCCAGCAGCAGGTACCCGACCTGGCTGATGGTGGAGTAGGCCAACAACCCCCGCACCGTCGGCTGGTTCAGCGCGGCGAGGTTGCCGAGCGTCATGGCCGCGGTGGCCAGGAGCGCGAACAGCACCGGCCATCCACCACCCGCCGGGAACACCCCTTCCACCAGGCGGAACAGGGCCACCAGTCCACCGATCTTCGGCAGGGTGGTCACGAGGGCGGCCACGGCCGCGTCCGCCCCTCTGGTCACGTCGGGGATCCAGAACTGGGTGGGCACCGCCCCGGCCTTGAACAGCAATCCGGCCAGCAGAGCCACGGCGGCGATCGCGACCACGCTCGGTGGGGCCGTGGGCAGAGTACGGGCGAGCACCGCGTAACCGGTGGAACGCCCCACCCCGTAGAGCAGGGTCGCCCCCGCGATCATGACGACCCCGAACAACGCCCCCAGCAGGTAGTACTTCAGCGCGGCCTCCGTTCCCACGGCATCCCCGCGGAACCCCGCCAGGGCGTACAGGGGGACCGAGGCGAGCAGATAGCCCGCGACCAGCAGGGACAGATCCGTGGCACCGAGCAGCACGAGCGTGCCCAACGCCCCGAGCTGCACGAGCACGTGGAACTCGGTCTCCCTGGGGTGGGAACGCACCGACTCCGCCGACAGCAGGATCACCAGCAAGGTGCCGCCCAGCACCACCACCCGGCCCGTCTGCGTGGCGACGTCCACCGCGTAGCTGCCCCCGAAGACCGGATGGGGAAGTGGTGGTGCCGCGAACACCGCGGCCAGTCCGAGCAGGCAGGCCAGTACCGCCATCAGCCGCACCGGCCACTGGTGTCGCAGCGGCAGCCAGGATCCCAGCAGCAAACCGAGGACGGCCCCCGTGGCCAGGATCGTCTCGGGCAGCAGTGCGGTGAATCCGGACTCCATCAACCGATCGCCCCGACGAGGTGGACGGCTCCGGCTTCGATGGGGGCGAGCAGCCAGCGGGGCAGCGTCCCGATCAGCAGGGCCGCACCGAGCAGCGGAAGCATCGCCGTCAGTTCGTTCGCTCGCAGGTCGGTGAAGTCGTGGGAGCCCTCCGTGGGGCGGGGAGGGATCGAAGGTCGTTCACCGAGGCAGATCCGGTGCAGCGCACGCAGCAGCAACGCGGCCGTGACCAGGATGCCCGGCAGCGCCAGGGCCGCGGCGAGGGTGGCGGTGGCCAGTGCTCCGGCGAGGATCTGGAACTCGGCGACGAACCCGGAAAACCCCGGTATCCCGAACGAGGCGAACACGGTCACGGCCGTGACACCGGCGAACACCGGCGCGGGTCCGGCCAGCCCGGAGTACTGTCCCATGGCGTGGGTTCCTCCCCGCGCGTACAGCGCTCCCGCGAGCAGGAACAGCACCCCGGTGAGCAGCCCGTGGCTGACCATCTGGGTGACGGCCCCGGTCACGGCCAGCACACGAGCCTGCTCCGCCGAGCCGACGGCCAACCCCGCCGAACCCAGGGCGAGGATCACGTATCCCATGTGGTTGACCGAGGTGTAGGCGACCATGCGTTTGAAGTCCTCCTGGGCGAAGGCGACCAGGGCTCCGTAGAGGACCGAGACCACCCCCAGCAGCACCACGAGCCAGGCGTACTCGTTCCAGGTTCGGGGCAGCAGGGGCATGGCGATCCGCACGAACCCGTAGGTGCCCATCTTCAACAGCACTCCGGCGAGGATCACCGAACCGACGGCGGGCGCGTCCGTGTGCGCGGGGGGCATCCAGGTGTGGAAGGGGAAGACCGGCGTCTTGATCAGCAGCCCCACCCCGATCGCTCCCAGTACCAGCGCGCCGAACACTCCCTGTCCCGACAGCGGGGCGGCCCGGGCGAGTTCGACGATGTCGAAGGTGTGCGGCTCGGCGGCCAGGTAGAGGCCGAGGAAACCCAGCAGCAGCGCCAGCGAACCGAGGAACGTGTACAGGAAGAACTTCAGGGCCGAGGGCCCGGCGTTGCCACTGCCCCAGCCGGCTATCACGAAGTACATCCCCACGATGGACAGGTCGAAGTAGACGAAGAAGAGGATCAGGTCCAGCGCGGTGAACAGTCCGAGACAGCACGTCTGCAGGAACAGGAACAGCAGCACGAATCCCTTGACGCCGCGCGTGCGGTGCACCGAGTGGACCGCACAGGCCAAAAACAGTGCGGAGGTGAGCCCCACCAGCGGCAGGGACAACCCGTCCACGCCGACGTGGTACCCCACCCCCGCTCCGGGGATCCAGGGCACCCGCTGTTCGAACGTGATGCCCGTACCCGCCGCGTGAACCAGCCACACCACGAGGACCAGCAGTGCGTCGACCGCCGCCGCGCACACCCACCCCACCGTGAACACCCGCGGGGAGACGGTGGAGGGAAGCGGGGCCAACGCCGCCGCCACCGCCAACGGGAGGAACACCACCAGACTCAGCACGGGTCACCTCACCACCAGCAGCAGCAACGCCAGCGCGAGGAGCGCGACCACGGCCTGGGCGTAGTACTGGTGCAGCAGGCCGGTCTGTGCCCGCCGGGCCGTCCGTCCGAGACCGCCCACGACGGCGGACAGCGTGTACACCCCTCCGTTCAACGGGCGTTCTACCGCCCGTTCGAGCGCACGTGCCGACCGGATCCCAGCCCCGGCCAGCGCGTGCACACCACGGTCGAGCACACGGTCGTCGAACGTCGCCAACGCGGCGGCCAGCGCGGCGAGCGCGCGTACGGGCAACCGAGCCAGTGGGGTTCCGAACACCCCCCAACGGCGCAGCCCGGAACGGATCCTGGCGGGAACGGGCGGCGGACGCCGCCCCCACCACCAGACCACCGCGGCCGTGACCACGGCGAGCGCGGCGGAGAACGCTCCTTCCGCCGGAGTGGGAACGGCCGGGGCGGAAACACCGATCGCGCGCGAAAGGCGCTCGGACGTCCACGGCAGGGTGAGGACTCCGAGCACGGCCGCCGCCGCGGACAACAGGGCCGGGGCGGGGATCGCGCGTCCAGGTGGGAGGCCTCCCCCGGATTCGGTCCCCTGCCGCACGACGGGCGGCCCACCCGGTGGGGGTGTCAGCACCAGCCGGACGGCTTTGACCCCGTAGAGCGTGGCCAGTGTCGCCGCCGCCGTTCCGAGGGAGTACAGCGCCGCGTCGTGTTCGCCGAGCCCGGCCAGAATCCCGTCCTTGGTCGCCCACAACGACAGCGGAGGCAGTCCGGCCAGCACCGCCGCGGCGAGCGTGAAAACCCCTCCGAGTCCACCCCGGACCCGCCCCACTCCCCGCAGTTCCACCAACCTCTCGGTGCCGAACCCGACCAGCCAGGCTCCGGCCACGAGGAACAGTGCCGCCTTCGTCGCCGCGTGCGCCACCAGATGCGCCGTACCGCCGAACACGCCGCCGGTACCAGCGGCGAGCACGACGAAACCCAGCTGGGCCGAGGTGGAGGCGGCCAACAACTGCTTGAGGTCCCGCTGGGCCACGGCCACCAGTCCCAGCACCAGCGCGGTGAGCGCCCCGATCCAGGCCGTGGCCGCAGCAACCCCGCTCTCCTCGGCGAGCAGGGGGTGCACGCGCAGCAGCAGGTACCCGCCCGCCGCGACCATGGTCGCCGAGTGCAACAGAGCCGAAACCCCGCTGGGACCTTCCATCGCCCGGGAGAGCCAGAAGTGGAACGGCAGTTGGGCCGACTTGCCCAGCGCGGCCACCACGAGTCCGCCCGCGGCCACGGTGGACCAGGGGGCCGCGAGCTCCGGAAGCTCGTCCAGGGCCAGCGAACCCGCTCCCCCGGCCAGGGCGGAACCGGCGGCCACGTACATCCCGAGGTCGGCGCTTCTGGTGGTGAGCAGTGCGGTGTTCGCGGCCCGCACGGCGGTGTTCCGCCGCCACCAGAAGCCGATCAGCGCCCAGCTCGTCGCCCCCATGACCTCCCAGCAGACGAGCAACGGGACCAACCCGGAGGCGGTGACGGTTCCCAGCATGGCCCCGGAGAACACCAGCATCAGCCCGGTGAACCTGGCCGCCGACTCGCGCGGGCCGATCGCCGTGGCGCAGAACCACAGCACCGCGAGGACCACCGCGGTGACCGGGACGAGCAACAGACCCGACGGACCCTCCACGGCCAGCCCGAACCCGATTCCCCGGAACAGCGGCACCTCGGAACTCGGACGCACGACCGTGGCCGCCACGGCCGCCACCAGATCCGCCGCGGCCACGGCGATCCCGACGGGAAAGGCGGGCACCGCACCGCGTGTGCCCGTACAGGCCAGCACGCCCCCGGTCAGGACGGGTAGCAGGACCAACGACCACACCAGGAAGGCCATCAACTACCCCCGCAGGTCGGCGGCCTGGTCGCTGGTGTCCACGTCCCTGGCCCGGAACAGGGCCGTGACCACGGCGAAACCCACCGCCATCTCCACCGCCATGGCGGTGACGGTCACCAGGACGAGCACCTGCCCCTCGGAGGCCTCCGGATTCACGAGGTGGTGGAACGCGGCCGCGGCGAGCACGACCCCGGCGATCATCAGCTCCAGCCCCATCATCAGCATCACGATCGACTGCTGGGACAGGGCCCCGTAGAGTCCCGTCGCGAACAGCGCGGAGGCGGTGAGCAGAAACGGTTCCGGAGTCATCGCCGCTCCCCCGGCGACACGGTCGTGGGGCCGAGGCCCCCCGGAACCGGGTCGGTGGGACGACCGCGCGGGCTCCCCCCGAAACGGTCGTAACGTCCCCTGGGCATAGACAGGGTCACCGTGGCGAGGATCGCGGCGAACAGCACCATGCCCAGAGTCATCATCGTCGGCATCTGGGAGGACATCAGTTCCGCCCCGAGCTCCGCTGTGGGATCGGACACGGGGCGTCCCACCCGTTCCGGCCAGTCCACGAGCAGGGTCCCGGCCGCCAGCAGGCAGAAGGTGCCGACCGAGACCGCCATCGCGCCCGCCCTGTTGTGGTACATGGCCATGGGCACCAGTCCGGCCGGGTTCATCATGTACATGACCATGAAAACGGCCATGATCACCATCTCCATGACCGTCATCAGCACGAGCACCACCCCGAGGTAGTTCAGCCCCAGCAGCAGCACCTCGAAGGCGACGAACAGGAACGAGGCCAGCAGGGCGAAGGTCACCCGGGCCATCGAGTCCAGCCGGAAGACCAGTAGGGCGCACACCACGGCGAGCACACCGAAACCCCAGGCAAGAACCGTCTGCACCGTTACTCCTCACCGGATCAGCACCATCACCGACACCACCAGCACCTGCAGCAGACTCGCCGGCAGCAGCACCGTCCAGGAGAACTCGGCGAACCTGTCCACGCGCACCGTCGGGAAACGACGGGACAGCCAGACGACACACGTCACCACCCCGGCCGTCTTGACCACGCTCCACAACCACGGCGGCAGCAGCGGTCCCTGTCCACCGCCCAGGAACAACGGCACGGAGAAGGCGAGGGCCACCACGAACAGCAGCCACCTGCCCGCCAGGAACAGCAGACGATCCACGCCGGACAGCTCCGTGGCCGCACCGCCGGCCAGGTCCGTGCCCACCGGGGCGCCGAACGGGGCCCGGAAAGCCATCGCGGCCGCACTGATCAGATACACCACGAACGCCACCGGCATCCACGCCACGAACCAGACGTTCCGCTGGGCCTCGACGACCTCCCCCACCCGCAACGTCCCCGCCGCCGTGGCCACGGCGATCAGGGCGAACATGTGCGGCAGCTCGTAACACAGTCCCTGGGCCACGAACCGATATCCACCGACCAGGGAGAAAACCGAGTTCGCCCCCCACCCAGCGGCCCACACGGCCGCCCATCCCAGAATCTCCGCCGCGTTGAACCACACGATCCCCACGTCGGGATCGGCCACGACGTACTTGCCGAGCGGCAGCACGAGCGCGGCCAACAACGCCGCCACGGGCACGGCCGCCACCCCCACCCGCCACAGCACCGTGTCGGCCGCGCGGGTTCCGCGCCGCTGGGTCACCAGCGACCGGACCGTCTCCCGCAGGGGTGTGAGGAGTTCCCTCCCGGAGGAAGTACCACCCGCCCGGGCCGAGAGCACCGAGTCGAAGGCGACCGCACCGCAGGCGAACCCGCCGAGTGCCACGGGCAGGACCGCCGGCCACCACAGCGGAGTCTCAAGCACCGGAGAACCCCCACCCCTCATCCGGCGGGGTCCCGGTGCCGCGCGGGTCGAGGCTGGCCACCGTCAGCCGCGCCGCCGACAGCTCGGCCCCCTCCAACAGAGCGGGCAACACCTCCAGTACCGGACCGGAACGAACCCAGGCGGGCGCCTCCGTGGTTCCGGAAAGGGCGGAGGTGTCGTCGACCTCGCGTGCCCCGCGCTCGATCTCGGTCAGCCACTCCCGCCACCGTGCCGCCACGTCGCCGCCGGCCCGGCTCGCCCGCAGCACGGTTCCACCGAAGCCGGCCCGGTGGGCCCTCCCCGTGGGGAGCACCCCGATGTCGCTGGTGAGCCAGGTCAGCGTCCGGCTACGTCGCAGCCTCCCGGCCAGGCGGGCGATCCGGGCACGCAGCCGTCTCCCCGGTCCTCCCGCCAACGTCTCGTCCCGGATCCTCCGGGCGAGTCCGGCCGGATCCGGCCATCCCACGACCGTGAGTAACCCCGCCAGGCTGTCCAGCCGGGCAGCCACCACCCGGCGTGCGGCCCGCCCCCTGGTAACACGGTGTCCTTCGGCGGCGTGGCGCCACGGTTCGCCCCAGAACTCTCCCTCGGCGTCGGGGTCGTCGAGCCGTTCCGCCTCGACCCGCTGAAGGACGTCTCCCTGCAGAACGGTGTGAACGAGCAGGCCGGGAGGCCATCCCGGAAGCGGCGGTCCGAGGGGGACGTGTAGCCGGTCGAGGGCGAGACCGTCCCGGTCCGGGCCGCGTCCGGCCATGGCGAGCCCCTCAGCAGTGCCCGCGTGGTGCTCGTGGCCCTCCGCCTCCCCGTGCGTTCCCCCGTGGGAAGCCGTCCGCCTCCCGGAGGAGTCCGAGTACCTTCTCTCTCCCCGGTTTTCCTCGGTCGTTCCGGCGTCGGCCCCGGACTCCGGAAGAGGGCTCCGTTGCCGCCCTCCCCCTGCCAGCTCGTCCCGCACGCTGTCGAAGAGGCGCGGAACCTCCCCGGCCTCCTCCACGTGGAGGAACAGCCGCGGCTCCGGTACGCGTCGCCACAGGGATCGGACCGTCCCGGCCAACCGGGCTCCCGCTGCCCCGGCCAGTACCAGCACGTCGGTGTCCGCCGGGGACAGAGCGCTCGGCCATCCGCGGCGACGCAGCTCATCGTCCACGGCCAGCCGGACCCGCGTCCCGCCCACTGCCTGGAGCACCATCACGTGCGGCCGGGCCAGGGCCAGGCGCAGCACGGTTCGACTCACACCCAACGCAGCGCCCCCTCGCGCCACGCGTGGACCACGCCGACGAGCAGGATGCCGAGGAAGACGAACATCTCCACGACCGCTCGTACGCCCACCGTGGACACCACCAGCGTCCACGGATACATGAACAGCATTTCCATCTCGAAGGCCAGATAGATCATCGCCAGCGTGTACCAGCGCACGTGGAACCGGCTGAAGGCGTGTTCGACCGGTTCCCCTCCGGGGAGGAACTGGTCGACGGACCGGTCCGGCCCCGCCACGGCCAACGCTCGCGCCGTCGCGTAGGCGATGCCCAGCCCCAGCAGTCCGATCCCGAACAACACCGGTAGCGCACCGAGACCGCTCATCGAAGCCCCCCCGCCACGGAAACGGCTCGCCACCAAGCGTGTCGTCCCTCACCCGGCCCGTGCACACTCTCACCCCCGCGGAACACCGCACCGATCCTCGCGCATCACAGGGGATCTCGCCCGTCGTCGAATGTTGTTCACATTCATCCGGACTCCGTACGAGGGCACCCGTGGGAGCGACGGGCCAGGCCGAGTCCGGCGGTCCCGCGGATCTCCTCCGAATTGCGCGACGCGGTGGAGGGTGCATCCTGGTGACACGGTTTCCCCACGGATCCGCGATGACCTCCCGCCGGTTTCCGCGCGGTTCGACCTCGCGTTGTCCCGGTGACCGCCCGGAACCGGACGAACGGCGGGAATCCGTCACCAGCAGCGGCCCGCGAACCCTCCCGATTGCGGGGAGAACATGTCCGAATTCGACATACCCGAGCAGAGCACCCGCACTCCGGAGATCGAGTCCCTTCCGGCCTACCGCCCCGGAGCGCGACCGGACAGACCTCTGCGCTGCGGTGATCACCATCCCGAAGCGGGAACGCTCGTGGTCTCGGCGAGCGGAACGCTGGACATGGCGGCCTCCACCGCCTTCGCCGAGTCCCTGCGGCGGCGCCTGGAAAGCGCGGCCGCCACCCTGGTACTCGACCTCTCCGACATCGAGTTCATCGACACCAACGGTGTGATCACACTGTTGGAGACCGCCGCACGTGCACGTCTACGGGGGGTCGAGCTCGTTCTCGTGCCGAGTCCCACGGTGACCCGACTGCTGACCCTGCTGGAGGTGGGCGACCGCTTCCTCCACGCGGACAGTGTCGAGCAGGCGACTGCCTCCTCGACGCGGGAAGCTGCCCGGCAACGCTCGCGGTGAGCACCGCCACCAGCGGTGGACAGTCCTACCGGCCGTCGCCTCCCAGCTCACGCAGCGCGGGGAGCAACTCTCTCTCGGCGAACCGGAAGAAGCCGACGGGATCGGTGTCGACTCCCACCTGTACGAGAGCCACGTCGGTGAAACCCGCGTCGAGGTAGGACGACACCGCGGAGACGATCGGCTCCACCTCGGGCCCGCACGGGATGGCCGTGGCCACGTCCTCGGGACGTACGTAGTGTGTCGCCGCGGCGAAAGCCGCCGGGCCGGGCAGTTCAGCGTTGACCTTCCACCCTCCGGCGAACCAACTGAACTGTTCGTGAGCCCGTTTCACCGCCGCCTCGCGGTCGGGGTCCCAGCAGACCGGCAGCTGCCCTATCTTGCGGTCCCCCACCCAGTGGGAACGACGCTCCCAGTCCGCGCAGAGCTGCCCGTCGGGCTGCACGGCGATCATGACATCGGACATCGGGGCGAACCGGTTCACCGACTGCGGCCCGGAAACCGCCGTTCCGATGGGGACCCTGCGGTCCGGAAGGTCCCACAGCCTGGCCGAGTCCACCCGGTAGTGGGTCCCGACGTAGTTGACGCTGCCGCCGTCGAACAGCGCGGAAATGATCTCGATGGCCTCGGAGAGCATCTCGTGCCGCAGGTTCACCGGGGGCCAGCCCCGTCCGACGACGTGCTCGTTGAGGTTCTCCCCGGCCCCGAGCCCGAGCAGGAACCGGTCTCCCGACAACAGGCCGACCGTCGCGGCCTTCTGGGCCACCACCACGGGGTGATACCGCATGATCGGCGCGGTCACGTAGGTCATCAGCTCGATGTCGCTGGTCGACTGGGTCACCGCTCCCAGCACACTCCACGCGTAGGGCGAGTGTCCCTGCGGCGTCAACCAGGGAAAGACGTGGTCACTGATCACCTCGAAGTCGAATCCGCTGCGTTCGGCCGCCGCGGCGTGCTCCACCAGGGAACGCGGCCCGGACTGTTCGGTCATCAGGGTGTATCCGATGCGCGCCATGCTCACCCCCCGAGTCGTGCGCGCAGCTCCGGGAGGAACCCGGCGTCGGCCTCCCGCAGCTCCTCCAGGTCGATGTCGTGTGGCAGCGCCGTGGAGGGACGCCGGTCCAGCAGGTACCGCACCGTCTCGGCCACCACGGTGCTCTCCTCGGGAGGTGGGGGTGCCAGATCGTCCAACACCTCCTGCCCGAGCACCACCCGGTGTTCGGTGGTGTGGCCGGCCTCGTGCACCTCGGCGGCGTAGCTGTGCTCACCCAGACGCATGACCTCGACGCTCTCGCTCATCACCTGCTCCCTTCCGGAACCCTTCCGGGGTAGGACAGTGTCGCGCCCGGGACCCACCACAGCGCGGCGCGGGCCGCGCGGACGGAGCCTCAGGCCGGGTGCATCTCACCGGTGCTGCCGGAATCCAGCAGTTCCCGCAGCTGTGGGGGCAGGGCGTGCCGCACCTTGTCCATCTGGCCGCCCTGAGTGGCCTCGCGCAGCACTTCCATGACCACGCGGCTGGAGTAGACGGCGCGGGGTTTCTCCAGCCCCGCCCTGGCTCCGACACGTTCGAGGAACTCGTCCAGGTCGAAACGCTCTCCGGTTCCCGTGCCGCTGAACACCTCGGTGCGGCGCAGGTGCTCACCGATCTCCCGGGGAAGCTGTGCGGCCACGTGCTCGGCGAGTCGCTCCGGAATCCTTTCACCCAGGGTCTCCAGCGTGGCGCGCGTGACGGCCTCGGCCGCGCCCCGGCTCGGGAGTTTCGCGCGTGCCTGGACCTGGCCGATGAAGGTGTCGTGTTGCATGGCTCCCCCTTCCGTGAACCCTTCCCTCCGGGGCTACCCAACGAGCGGCACCACCCAACCGGACCACCGAGGGTGTTTCGCGCTCCTCGCGGCGGAGGAAGGCACCCGGTGGGGTTCGGCAGCTCGGCCGCTGTCTCCGGCGGAGAGCGCGGACGGCCTCCACCGTCGTGACCACCGGGGTTTCGTCCCGGCTAGGATGGCGTCATGTCCGCGCCGTCCCACGGAACCCGGCGCTGGCCGCGCCGGGTCTACGAGGCCGGTACCGACCCCGACCCGCGTTTCTCCTTGGCCAACGAGCGGACCTTCCTCGCCTGGCTGCGTACCGCGATGGCGTTGATGGCCGCCGGGGTCGGGATCGAGATGCTGAACACGGGGGGTCTGCTGCGCACCCCGTTGGTCACCGTGCTGGCGGTGCTGTTGCTGCTCGGCGGAATCGTGGTCAGCGCCGTGGCGTTCACCCGCTGGGCCGTCACCGAACACGCGTTGCGCACCGGACGCTCGCTGCCGCCTCCCCGCCTGGGTGCTTTTCTCGGTTACGGACTCGCCGTGGTGGGACTCGTCGCCGTGGTGCTGCTGCTTCTGTCGGACAGATGAGGCACCTTCCCGTGGACGGACTCACGGCACGCACGGTCGCGGAGCGGAGCGAGGAATGTCCCGAGAGGGCGAAGAACGCCGGGGACCTCCCGGGCTGCCGACCGAGCGCACCGCCCTGGCCTGGTTGCGCACCTGCCTGGCCTTTCTCGGGGGCACCCTGGTGTTGCTCCGGTTGGTGGCCCACACGCGACCGGACCTCGCGGTGGGGGCGGCCTGCGTGCTGCTTCCCACGGCCGGGGTGGCCAGTGGTCTCGCCGTGCGGCGGTACCACGCCGGTAACCGGAAGGTTCCACCGGAGAACCAGTCGCTGCCCGACGGGCGGCTGCCGGCCGTGCTCACGCTACTGGCGATCCTGGTGGCCGCGCTGGGCACACTCCACGTGCTGTTCGGATGAGTCCGCGTGTGCGCACACCAGCCACCGGATGCTTGCCCCGGGACGGGAAGGCTGTGACGCTGGGGACGGAGGCACCCGAGCGGGGTTCCCCCGCGGTGCGAGACCTCCGGACGAGTTGGTTGATCGGCTATGACGGGCACGATTCCGCTGGGACACGTCGCCGGTATCCGTCTCGGCCTGCACTGGAGCGTGGCGGGCATCGTCGGCCTGATCGTGTTCCTGCTCGGCTCCTACTGGCTTCCGAGCACCTTCCCCGGCCATGCCGAGGTCCTCTACTGGCTGGCCGGGGTGGCCGCCGCGGCGCTGCTGGTGGTGTCGATACTGGTACACGAGCTGGCCCATGCGGTGGTGGCCGTGCGCAACGGCGTACCCGTGGACGGGATCACCCTGTGGCTGCTGGGTGGGATGGCTCGGCTGCGCGGAGAGGCGGCCACCCCCCGCAGCGATCTGCTCATAGCCGTGGTCGGCCCCGTGACCAGTGGGGCACTCGCGGTGGTCTTCGCCGGGGTTACCTGGATGCTGGCCCTCGTCCAGGCCGGTGAGCTCACCGTCGCGGTGGCCGGTTACCTGAGCGCGCTGAACCTGGTGGTGGCCGTGTTCAACCTGCTACCGGCCGCCCCGTTGGACGGGGGGCGCGTGCTGCGTGCCGCGCTGTGGTCCCGCACCGGGGACCGCTTCCGGGCCGCGGTCTGGGCCGCGCGTGCCGGTGCGGGGCTGGGGTTCCTGCTCGTCGCCTACGGATTCGTCAGCGTGCTCACTCGGGGGTTCGAGGGTGTCTGGGCGGTGCTCGTGGGGTTCTTCGTCATCCAGGCGGCGGGAGCGGAGAAACAGCAGGCCCGGGTGAGTGCCGCGCTCGCCGGAATCCGGGTCCGTGATCTCCCCGGGTCACGGATCATCCGCGCTGACGCCGACTCGACAGTGTGGTCCGCCTTCGAGTTCGGGGACCCTTCCGGGAACACGGCGCTGGCCGTGACCGGGACGCCGGAGGGGATAGTGACCCCGGAGCAGTTGCGTGCCGTGCCCCTGGCACGACGTACGCACACGAGACTGCGGGAACTCGCCCAACCACTCTCTAAGTTCGACTCCGCCACCTCGGACGAGCCACTCACGGCTCTGCTCGCCCGTCGCGGGAGTTCCACGTCCCGATCGGTGCTGGTCCTCGAGAACGAGCACCCGGTGGGCATGGTGCCGGCGGACCGGATCGAAAGGATCCTTCGGGAACGCCTGGCACGTGCCACCCGACAGAACTCAGCTGTCGGAAACACCGTCCCACCGGATACCGAACCCCCCGCGGACTGGTGGTACCCGGGTCAGGGCGAGCGGAACCGCTGAAACCATTCCCGGAGTTTCCCCACACCCCCACCGAGTGGAACCGTACGGGTCACCGACACCCCGGTCAGGGAATCCCGAAGGTCTCCTCGGTGTCGACGGAGGCGATTCCACGGATTCCCCGGATTCCCACGAAATCCGCCTGCCCCAAGGAACCGGTGATCACTCCGAGCTCTTCGAGTACCTGTTCCACGTGCATCCCGTTGCGGCGTAACTCCTCGGAGACGGTCGCGATGTCCGCCGCGCCCTCGTCGTCGAGAGTGACCACGATCCTGTCGGACACTGCCCTCCTTTCGGGGGTGTGACTTCCCTACCCGCTTCCCGGAGGGGCGGGGCAGGCGGCCGAGTACGTCTCGCACGAAGCGCTCCACCATGCGAATCTCATGTCCTGCGGGGATGCACCAGGGATGTCACAGCGGCGCCTTGACCAGCCCCGCCCCCACGTCCACAGACGGGATCTCGAGACGCTGAGCGGTACGCATCAGCCGCGCCCACAACGCCTCGCCGCTCGCTCCCGTTCGCTGTGCCCACAGCGCCGCGATGCCGGACACGTGTGGCGTGGCCATGCTCGTCCCCGAGATCGTGCGGTAGCGCCGGTCCAACGGCCAGGTGGAGTACACGTCCACCCCCGGGGCGGCGATGTCCACCTGTCCTCCCATGACCTGATTGCTGCGCGCCGAGAAGTTCGCGACGGCGATCCGAGGATCCACGGCCGCCACGGCCATGATGGAGGGGCTGTTCGCGGGAACTCCCACGAAGCCGGGATCCTCCTCCTCGCGGTTCGCGTTGTTTCCGGCGGCGGCGATGATCAACGATCCCCGCGCCAGGGCACGTCGTCCCACCATCTCGTACCGCCAGGAGACGGAACGGACATCGGCCCCCAGGGACATGGAGATGATGCGGCAGTCGTTGCGCACCGCCCAGTTGATCGCGGCGAGGATACCGGTCTCCGAACCGGATCCCTCGTCCCCGAGAACCTTTCCGACCAGGATCTCGGACTCCCCCGCCACCCCGTAACGCCGGCTGCCCGGAGGCTCGGGCGGATGCTGCGGACCGCAGGCCGTACCCGTGCAGTGGGTGCCGTGCCCGTTGCCGTCCTGGGCCCGCTCTCCCTGGACGAAGGACCGTGCGTGCAGCTCACGACCCGCGAAGTCCGGATGGTTGCGATCCACTCCCGTGTCCAGCACGGCCACGCTGATCCCCGCACCGGTCAGTGCGGAACTCGTGACCTCTGTGGCCCGCAGCCCCCAGGTGGCCTCGTCGGTGTCCTCGAACTCGGAGGGAGCGGCACGGACCGTGGACCACGCGCCGTTCGGGACACGCTCGGAGATGCCCGTGGTCGTCGGGCTCCTCTCCAGGGCGTACATGATGCGTTCGGATTCCACCGAGAGAATCCGGGAGTCCCCCTCGGCGGTCTGTCTGAGTCCTCGGGCACGCTCCGGATCGGCCCTGATCACGCCGATTCCGAGATCGGTGAACATCGTCGCCTCGGCACCGGAGGCCTGTTCGACGTCCAAGGCGCCGTGTTCGAAGTCGGTGGTGCTGGCGATGTCGACGGCTCCGCTCAACGAGCGCAACGTCTCGGCCTCGTCGGCCTCCCGGCCGAACACCTCGTCACTGAACACCACGACATACCGTCCTGTCGGGGACTCCCCGTTCTCGTCGGAGTCTCCGGCAGCCCCCTCGCCGGGAAACGGAGCGGAACCGTCCATGATCGCGTCTCTCCTTCGGAACGGCCGGATCGGTGGAAGGATCGGAAAAACACGACCCCATCCGAATCGATCACACTTTTCAGTGCGGAACGGCGGCACACCGAGCTCACGGGAAAATCATGGTCCCGCACGGCACGGTTTCGAGCCGACATGATCCACATCCGGCATCCTAACCCGCACCGGATCCGAGTATCCACCCTCGACGAGATGTTCCGAAAAATTCATTCGCACGAGTTAGCCCACTTTCCGCGAAGACGGAAACTCCGGGAAACCGCTCCGAACCCAAAAAGGAAGAATATTTCACAAAATAAATTCGCATCTCTCCGCCTCTCCAACCAGGGGCGCCCACCCGCATACGAAGCAGGTTCGGGACAATTCCCCACATGGAGGACGTGGAGATCAGCGACGGAAGCATCCGGCTGGGCCAGCTGCTGAAGCTGGCCGGGGTGGTCGAGCACGGCGCCGAGGCCAAGAGCCTGATCCAGGCTGGTGAGGCACGGGTCAACGGCGAGGTCGAGACCCGCCGAGGACGCCAGCTCGTACCGGGAGACGAGGTCTCGTTGTCCGGACGGGAACTACGAGTGACCGCGACACCGGGGGAGACGGGTGGCCCGCGGGTTCCGGGCTGACCCCCGACGTTCCGAACCACGACAGCCACGCGAAAGGAACTCGGACCATGTCCACTCCCGAGATCATCCGCCCGGGTGAGCGGGCCACGGTCTGTCTGCGCCTACCCGGAGGCTGGTTCCACAACAACACCGGCTGGATCCGCGGTGACGACCGCGTGCTGCTGGTGGACACCTGCGCCACGGAGGCACGCACCCGTCACCTGCTCGACAGTGTACGGGCGGAAGCCGGCGACCTTCCGTTGGAGGTCGTCCTCACCCACGCCCACGGGGACCACGCCAACGGCGCCGGACAGGTGGAACGCGCCGGCGGCACCGTCCACGGCACGCCGCGCACGGCCGAGGACGTCCACAGCGGTCCCCACACGCATCCGGAACTGCTCGGGGAACTCGACTGGGGGAACATCGCTCCTCCCGCCCGGATCGAACCGGTTCCCGCCACCCGCACACTGGAGCTGGGCAACGCTCGGGTGAGCCTGCATCCCGTCCCGGGGCGGGCCCACACCGCCGGCGACCTGGTGGTGCACCACGAGCGGGAGGGTGTGCTGTTCGCCGGGGACCTGCTGTTCTCCGGGGTCACCCCGCTGGCCCTACACGGCAGCATCGGCGGGTGGATCGAGGCACTCGACTGGCTGCGTGAGTTCGGAGCGGAGACGCTCGTACCCGGCCACGGCCCGATACCGCCCGTCGGGGAGAAACTGCTCGCCGAACAGCGTGCCTATCTGCGGTGGCTGCTGGAACACACCACCGAGGACGAGCCCGACCACGCCGCACTGGAACTGTGCGCCCGCGAACGCTGGCCGCAGTGGCACGATCCGGAACGCCATGCGGCCAACCTGCGCCTGGCCCACGCGGAGAACCACGGTCACGAGCCGGACGTGACCACGGCGGCCCGGGCCATGCTGAGTTCGGCGGGAGGCCACATCGCCGTCAGCCTCTGAACGGAAACCTCGGCCCTCCCGTGTGACGGGAGAGCGAGTGCCGTCGAGCGGGCGGAGTTCAGGAGATCGTCGTCTCCAGGAAGGTCCGTACCGACTCGGCGACGCGGCGCAGCATCGTCAGCCCGTGCTGCGCCGCCGCGGCGGCCTCCTGCGGGGATTCCGCCACCCACCACAACAGCAGCGCGAACACCAGCAGTGAAAGCAGTCCCCTCAGTGATCTCCCCCTTCTCCCGGTTTCCGGGCCGAACCGAGTGTCCCGGATTCCGGCGGAACTCGCTCGCGCGGAGCGGGGACGTGCGACAGCGACACGCCGGAACGAGCCGGAAGGTTCCCGCATCGTTGTCGAAGCTCTCCGAAGTCCGGGAAACGAACGGCCCGCCCCGTCCCGGCTCGCTCCGCCCGGTTGTCACCACCGACCCGCCTTTTCGTAAAAATCCTTTCGAGTTCCCCTCTTCCGCGAGGACAATGACTCCCCCGGAAGTAGCAACTCGCTCCCTCGGACGTATCAGGGTTCCTTCCCCCGAACGAAACCGACATGACGAGGAGAATTTTCCATTCCGTTCCCGTTCCGGAAACGGTGTTGACTCGCTCTCGACGTATCTCCGAGGATCCCTGCCGGAATTCACGAAATCGGCAACCGAACCGCCGCACGGAGGATTCGCTCATGAGATTCGACGAGTCGAAAGGCCCCGGAAGACCCGACGAGGGTTCCCTCGGGCGAAGGAATTTCCTGAAACTCGGCACGGTGGGTGCGGCGGGACTCGCCGTGGCGGGAACGGCGACGGGAACAGCCGCGGCCTCGACTCGTTCCACGGCCCGGCGGACCGCCGGAACGCTGGCGGTGGACACCCTTCCCGACCCGGCACCGGTGGACCTGAAACAGGGTGGCGGCAAGACCTACCACTCCAGTCCCGGTGACACCCCCTCCTTCTACGTCAGCGACTTCGACGGTCTGAAGAACGCTCTGGAGCAGGCCGGCGACGGCGACATCATCCGTGTCAGGGACGACGCACGGATCGACATGACCGGCGCCGAGAACACCCTGTCCATCGCCTCCGGAGTCATCCTGTCCGGGGGACGTGGCAACAACGGCAGCCTGGGCGGGCTGATCTACACCACCCGGGACCACAACCCGCAGGCGGACGTTCCCCTGCCCATGTTCCAGACCCGGGGTGACCGGGTCCGGTTCACCGGACTGCGCATCCAGGGCCCCCGCCTGGCCAACTACTGGGATCCCGAGGGCAACGTGGGCGACCCTGCCGACCACGAGGAGTACAAGCACTATCTGATCGGTGGAATCCACTTCCTCGGGGACAACTGCCGCGTGGACAACTGCCAGATGTACGGTTTCACGCACGCCGCGATCTCCGTGGGCGCACGGAACTACCCGGTCTCCGCGCGAGTGGATCACAGCAGCATCCACAACAACCCCATGGAGCACTTCGGCTACGGGGTGAACCTGTACAACGGTGAGTCCGTGATCGAGTGGAACTACTTCGACTACAACCGGCACTCGATCGCGGGATTCGGATACGAGAGCAACGGCTACACCGCCCGCTACAACCTGGTGGGGCCTCACCCCATCAGCCACGCCTTCGACATGCACGGGCTGAGCCAGAACAACGGTTCCGGCGAGGTCGCCGGGGGAACGATCAACATTCACCACAACACGTTCCAGTTCACCCACGACGTTCATCCGAACACCAGGCCGCAGGAGGCCGTCGCGATCCGCGGCATACCCGCCGACCGGTGCGACATCAACGAGAACTGGTTCTACCACGACTCGAAACCGGTCGAGGTCAACAAGCAGGGCAACGCCTACCGACAGGAGAACGAGAAGTGGATGCACATGTGGGCCTCGGGCAACCACTTCGGTCGCGGTGAGCCCGCCGCCGGGATCGGGCACCCGCGCTGAGCCCTTCCCCGGACACCCCGGGAGGCCTCGACGCCGTCCCGGGGTGTCCCACCCACCGGAGGCCCCGCACGAAGAGACCGGCCCGCCGAGGTGCTTCAGAGCCGACGCAGTCCCTCCCGGCGCAACGCGGCCAGATCCGGGTAGCCGTCCACGGCCATGAGCAGATCGGCCTCGGCCAACAGGGAACGCGACTGGTGCACCACGCCGTGCTCCCCTCCCACGGCCAGGGCGTAGGCGTAGGGTCTGCCGATCCCGACGGCCGTGGCCCCGAGCGCGAGGGCCTTGACCACGTCGGTTCCGCTGCGCACCCCGGAGTCGAACAGCACGGGCAGCTCCTCGGCGGCCTCGACGATCTCGGGCAGCATCCGCAGCGCGGGGATCCCCCCGTTGGCCTGCCTGCCACCGTGGTTGGAGCAGTGGATTCCGTCGACGCCGTGGTCCCTGGCGCGACGTACGTCGTCGGGATGCTGGATTCCCTTGAGCAGGACGGGCAGGTCGGTGGCCTCGCGAATCCAGTCGAGGTCCTGCCAACCGAGGGAACGGCCGAAGACGTTGACCCATTCCCCCACCACCGAGGAGGGATGCTCCTCGGGAGCCCCCGGAAGACGACAGCGAAAGACCGGGTCACTGGTGTAGTTGGCCAGGCAGTAGCCACGCAGCTGTGGGAAGTTGGCCGTGTTCAGGTCACGGGGGCGCCAGCCGGTCACCCAGGTGTCCACGGTGACGATCAGTGCGCGGTATCCGGCGTTCTCGGCACGGTGGATCAGGCTCAGGGCGAGATCACGGTCGTCTGGGGTGTAGAGCTGGAAGAATCCGGGGGTTTCACCGAGTTCGGTGGCCACCTCCTCCAGCGGGTCCTGGGTGAGGGTGGAGACGGTCAGGGGCACCCCGGTGCGGGCGCAGGCCCGCGCCGTGGCCAGGTCACCGTGGAAGTCCTGGGCACAGATACCCAGCACTCCGACAGGGGACAGGAACAGGGGTGCGGCAGAGTGAGTCCGAACAGCTCGACGGACAGGTCACGGTCATGGGCACCGTTGAGCATCCGCGGCACCAGTCCCCACCGATGGAACTCTGTGACGTTGAGGCGCTGAGTGTGTTCGTCCCCGGCTCCACCGGCCACATAGGAGTGGATCCAGCTGGGAAGCACTTCGGCGGCCTTGCGTTCGAGAGAGGGGAAGTCGACCGGATGCGCCGGGAGTTCTCCCGCGAGTCCGCCCGCGTAGATCTCGGTCTGGTAGTCGCCGTAGCGTGTCATCCTCGTCTGCCCTTCCACGCGAGCCGGCCGGAAACGAAACCCTGTCGGGTTGTTCGGCAGCATAGTAGGGAGTCGGCCGGACGTCTGCCTTCGTGATCCTCGTCCGACACACGGCGCCGGGAGGAAACTCCTCCGAACTCGCGCGTTCGCCTCCGCCACGGACGGAGGCTCCGGAGCGGGGAACCGGTGCTGTCCGGCTCCCCGGGACCACCTCAGTAACCGGCGAACGCGACGGCGCCGATTCGTCCGTCGTGGGGAGCGTGGTGCTGTTGCTGCCATTTCGTGATGCGCAGCACCACCAGCAGGGCCAGTACGGCGGCGGCCACGCTGATCGGGGAAAGGAGCATCCCCGAGACGGTCCAGTCCCGGTACAACCGGGTGACGTCGAGCGGATCCAGCGACCCCACACCCCGTCCGGGTCCGGTGTAGG
Source organism: Actinopolyspora mortivallis DSM 44261 (assembly GCF_000384035.1). Taxonomy (GTDB): domain Bacteria; phylum Actinomycetota; class Actinomycetes; order Mycobacteriales; family Pseudonocardiaceae; genus Actinopolyspora; species Actinopolyspora mortivallis. Next base: position 1,571,380 of record NZ_KB913024.1, on the reverse strand, counting down.
CCATCTCCTGGATCTTGCTCACCCTGTCCGCGAGGAGATGAGCCCACCACAACAGCCACCACGCCCACAGCAGACCGGTTCCCCGAAACGATCCCCTCGCCCCCTCGCCTCCGGCGGAGACCCGGTTGTCCGGCTGGCTGGCACGCCAGATGTCGGTCACGATCTGCTTCGGAAACCAGAAGTTGACCACCGGAACGATCCATCCGGCGATGAGCCACCCCTTGGCACGGCGCTGCTTGACCGTACCCAGTCGTTCCGCGTTCGCCCGAACCCGGAACAACCACACCAGGAACACGACGGCCGTCGCCAGGAACACCGCGGCGATCAGGCAGAGTGAGACGAACTCGGCGATCTCGAACGGGGTCACGTCGGACGGGTAGATGTCCGAGTCCGGATCCAACAGCCCCTGGTACAGGTGGTAGCCCCACGCCCGCAGTGGAATCTGGAGTGTGAACAGCCCCGCGAGCACCCCCAACAGCCAGGCGGTGGCCAAGCCGAGACCACGGACCTGTTTCAACTCTCCGTTCCGGGGGGTCGAACCGAGGGGAACCGAGTGCGGGACCGCGCCCGTCCGCCCCACGGAGCCGCTCGGAGGCGAACTCGCGGCTCCCGCTGACTGTCCCGGCACCAACCCCGGCCCACCCAACGGGCAGCCGCACCCGGGACACGTCCCCTCCCAGGCCGACACGATCGCACCGCATCTCGAACAGGACACGAACTCTCCCAACACGACACGGGGACAAAAACGCCGTAGAACCTATCCGGCCGGGATCACCTCGGTCACCCGATTTACGGAACGCGGGCAGCGGCCTTCCCCTCCGTGCCCGACACCGGGGGATCGAGAACGGAACCGTCCTGTTGCCGACTCACAAGGGCTTCGCGTCTCTCGCCCCTGTCCTGTTCACCGCGACACCGGTGAACATCGGCTTCTCACGAGCGGGCCAGCACCCCTCCGTCAGCGTGGCCGGCGTCAACGGTAACTCCTCGGGTACGTAGCCACTCGACGGCGAGCACCCCGCCACCGCGCCGGAAAGCCGGACACCACTCCACAGTGCCCGGCTGGCTCAGACGTGCTCCGGAACCACCGTTCCCTCCGCCGGGAAACCGGACCGGGCGCACCGACTTGCCGATGTCCCCGGGGGACTGGCGTGTTCACGCCACGAAGGTCCCGACCGGGGAAGAACGTGTGATCATGGAGCACATGCAGAAAAGAATAAAGAGATTCATGGCCACTCTGGGGGTTTTCGCGGCGGCCGGGGCCATGAGCGTCACCGTCGCTCCCGCCGCCACGGCATCCACCGACACCACCACGGCACTGCCCACCTGCACGAAGGTGTTCCAGTACCTTCCGGCTTCCTCCGGCGACTCGTGGGACTGCCTGCTCTCCCAGGGGATCTCCAACAACGCCGTGCGCGCCCTGCAGGTGTCCCTGAACGAGTGCAACGGCCAGAGCCTGGCCGAGGACGGCATCTACGGACCGGCGACACGCTCCGCCGTGATGGATGTCCAGCGTTCGGCCGGGATCGCCGTGGACGGCGTGTACGGGCCGAACACGCGGAAGAACATGCTCTGGCTGACCGCCACCGGCTGCAACCCGCGGGACTGGTGAGACGGGCCCGCTGCGGAGGATCCCTCTCGGACCGTGTCGAACACGGGAGTCAACGTTCACCGAACCGCTGATTCCGACCGTTGGGACTCCGTGCCTCCGGTGCGGAAACGGGCTGTTCCCGCTTCCGCACCGGTGTGTTCGGCGGAGTGATACACCGTCTGTCCCGCTGGTCCGCTCACCGGGGCGCTCGGGGACGCGGTTGGGACAGTTCCACCGCCTCGGCCACCGCCCGGGCCCCGGCGGCGCCGGGATGCGGACCGTCCCCGCTGTCGTACTAGGAAGTGAGGGTGCCGCCGAGCACCCGTACTCCGTGTGCGTGGGCACGGCGAACCAGACGCTCGTATCCGCGGACGAGTTGCTCGGCCGTGGCGTCCTCGGAGACGTCGTTGATGCCCTCCAGCGGGATCACCGTCTCCACACCGCTCCGGCCGAACACCTCCCGGTCCACCCTGTCGAGCCCGGCGACTCCGGGGTAGGGATTGCCGGCCCGTTCGGTCAACAACCGGTTGCCGCTGATTCCCATCCAACAGCTGATCGTGTCGTGGTGCTCGCCACCGAACCGCTGCGGGTGGGCAGGGCCACCGTTGCGTTTCGGACGCCTCCCATACTGGTCAGCACCGCGTTGCGCACGGTCTGTCCCCGCAGTCCCTTCCCGGCGGGGCAGTCGGAACCGGGCACCTCCTCCCCTCGAACCGGGCTGGCCGCCCAGTCGGCCACACATCAGGGATGACCACCGGAGGACTCGTTTCCGGCCGTCACGACCGGCGCCGGCACCAGCATCACGGCCAGGGCCGTGACCAGGACGAACGGGGACAGTGAGCGGTGTTCCCGGGACAGGAGCGGATTCCGCGTTCGCGTCATGAGATCCCTCTGTCGTGATCGACTGCTGGAAAGCGCATCCCAGCACCCGGCCACATCCACCGACAAGGCGATCTTCCCGAAAGGAGCAACGGCTCCCCGGGACACCCACTCCGGCGAGGCCGAGCCCCCCGCCGTGGGTGATGCACGAACGCCCACATGGCGAGTTCCGTCGTTCGGACCGTCGAGGTGGGAAAAGCGCTCGGAGGGAACCACACGACTCGGTGTTTCACGGACTCGCCGGGCGAGATCCTTGTTCGCACGCTCCGCCGGTACTACCCACGACAAGGCGGACGGCGCGGTCGTCGAGGACGGTTCATCGAACACACGGCGGGAGGCGGGAGTGCCGCCAGGGCGGGGAACAGCAACCTCCGGGGAACACCCACCCGAAATCCGGGATGATTCCGCACCCGGCCACGTCACCCACGAGTGCCCCTCCGGTCGGATCCCGATGGTCACGAGCCACCACGAAACGGTCTCGCAGACGATTCCCCAACGCTGCGGTTTCCTGCCGGCACCGCCTCCTCCGTGGCTTCCCCCCGACCCCGGTCCGTTAGTGGGCCGGGACGCGGAACTCGCCACGCTCGACCAGTGGCGGGAGACCACGTCGGGGCCGCTGCTCGCCGTGGTCAGCGGCCCCGACGGGATCGGGAAAACAGCGCTGGCCCTGCGCTGGTCGCACCGACGGCGAGCTCACTTCCCCGACGGGCGGTTGTTCGTCGAAGGCCACGGCCCCTGTCCGGACACTCCGCGCCCGGCGGCCGAGATCCTCGGAAGTCTGCTGTGTGCCCTGGGGGTCCCGCCCAGCGGGATACCGCCGGACGTCGGGGAACGGCTGCGACGCTATCGCTGCCTGACCGAGGGAAGGTCCCTGGTCGTGCTCGTGGACAACGCCGCCTCCGCAGCCCAGGTGCGCCCCCTGCTGCCCCGTTCCCCCGACGCAGCCCTGTTGGTCACCAGTACGGAGCGGCTGAGCGGACTGGCCCACGACGGAGCACGCTTCCTCGAACCGTCCCCTCTGGACGATCGGGAAAGTCTGCGCGTGCTCTCCGGTACCCTCGGGCAACACTTCCCACCGAAGCATCCCGAAACGCCCGGCGAACAGACGGTGCCGGGCGGCGGCCTTCCCCTGGCCCTGGCCGTGCTCGCCGGTTGGCCGGACGAACGGCCACCGTGGAGTGCGGAAGAACGCCGGACCGCACTCCCACACGTGGAGGGCAACCGCTCCACCTCCGAGGATCGGTGGGCGGAACACCACGTGACCGCCGTTCTCGACCTTCGTCATCGACGGCTCTCCGCCGGAGCGGCGGCACTCCACCGGATCCTGTCCCGACATCCCGGGACCGGCCTTCCCACGGAACTGGTACGGCACCTGGCCGAACTCACCGGAATAGATCACTGCCCGGCTCTGGAGGAACTCACTCGCGCGCATCTGCTCGAGCACACCGGAGAGCGCTACCGGTTCCACGAGCGTGTGCTCACCCACACCCGGGCCATCGACGAGCACGCCGCCACCACCGGGCCCCGCACGGAAACCCTGTGGCACATCGTGTGCTGGTACCTGACTCGCGCCACCGAAGCCGACCTGGTCCTCACCCCGCGACGTCGGCGGTTCGGTCCCTCCCACGCACCGAGCTCGCGAAACCCCGAGCGCTGCGGGGCTGCCGAGGCACTCGCGTGGTTCGACCGTGAACACGCCAACCTCACCGCCGTGCTCCACGTGGCCCACCGGTGGGGATGGCAGCAGCAGGTCTGGCAGTTGTGCGAGGCGCTCGGAGGTTTTCTCGATCACCGGCGGTACCACCGCGCCCGGATCGCCACGCACCGCATCGGTGTCGCGGCGGCGAACGGGGTCGGCCACTCCCGAGCCGAAGCACGCCTGCGTTGTCGTCTCGGTGCCGCCCACCTCGAACTCGGACACTTCCGGAGAGTGCTCGACGTCTGCACCCCGGCGCTGCGGCTGGCCGAGTCCGCGTTCGACCGCGCCGGCATCTCCACGGCCCTGTCCCACCTCGCCGAGGCCGCCCACGGTGGTGGGGACCATGAGCTGGCCCTGCACTACGTCCGCCGGGCTCTACGCCTGAACGAGAACACCGGCGACCGGCACGGCATCGCCCTGTGCCACCGACGCATCGGCGTGCTGCTCTCCGAAACGGGGCACTACGCCGAAGCCGCCACCAGCCTGGACCGGGCACTCACCCTGTTGAACGAGCTCGATGAGCACCCCGGACGTGCCCGTGTCCTGATCGAACGAGGGAAGCTGCACCTGCGCCGTGGTGAGTTCGTCGGTGCCGAGACCTGTCTGACCGAGGCGTTGGCGGCGGCGCGGGAGTCGGGCTCGTCCACCTCCCAGGTCGAGGCACTCGGTGAACTGGGGGAACTCGCCGCGCTGCGGGGAGAGCCCGCAACGGCGTGGCGACACCGGGACCGAACGGAGCAGCCGCAGGAGGACTCCTCCCCTACCGCTGCGGAGCGGAGACCCCCAAACGGGAACGAGCTCGCCCGTGGCCCCGCGGACACGTCCTGGCGAAGCGAACGGAGGTACGGCTGAGCCAGCCCCGATCCGTCCCGTGTACTCCGGACGGAACCTCCCTCCACCGAGGCGGGTGGGCTTGCTCCCGACTTCCGGATACCGCCGTTCCACCGTGCGGAACGCGCCGGCACCTTAGGCAGGCACAACGGAACGACCGTCGGGAGAAACCAGCCGGACAGTGAGGTCTCCACCCTCCACGGTGCTGTTCGGGGGATTGCGAAACCCGCCCGTCACCCTTGTTATCGGTGAGGACGAAACACCCCTGGGAAGAAGAAATCGACACCACCGTGAGGTAGCACCCATGGCACAGGTGGACATGACGGAAATCTTCGGCGAAGGGTGGTGCGTGACGCTCACCCGAAGATCCCCCACGGAGACGTTGCACATGATGGGAGTGGAGCCGCGACGACAGCGGCCCGTGACAGTGGAGGAAGTGACCGCACGTCGGGACAGGATCGTCGACTACGAGGTGCCGGTCACCCTGCTGGCCCGCTCTCTCGGCAACGTCTGGTCCCTGGTTCTGGAACTGGAGGGATACTCCGGCTGGGTGGGAACCGCACCCGAGGTGCTCGAAACACTGTCCTCGGAGGGCGGACTGGCCGGTTCGGCGATGTATCTGCCCGACGAGCAGGAGGTGCTCTGCGCGCGGGACGGGAACGTGGCGGTGGGTGTCGACCCGCGCACCGGACGGCTGTGGGGCGGAAAGGCGGACACGTTCAGGCCGATGCTGAACGAAGCGGGGCTCGGCCGCGACGGCGACGGCTCCTGGCGACCGGGACTGGACGAGCTGTCGACGGCCCAGCGTGCCGTGCTGGCCCTGGAAACCGTGCTCGGGGTACGACTCGAACAGTCCATGTTGGAAGGACCATGGCGCGGGGGGCTCTCCTCGCGCTGAACGCGCTCCGGCTGTCCCTCGGGTACCCGGCCCGTACGGGTACCCACCCTCCCTGGACGTCCCGCCGGACCGAGGCGACACCACCGGCGAACGGGTTCGTTCACCGGTCCACCCGCACCACCACGCGGAGGGTACGAGGCCCGTGCACGCCCTCCACCCGGTCCAGCTCGATGTCCGAGGTGGCCGAAGGGCCGCTGATCATGGTGATCGGGCGCGTGGGTTCCAGTTCGGCCACCGCCTCCGGTATCCCGGCCACCACCGAGGACAGCTCCACCACGCACACGTGCAGATCCGGAACCAGGGTCAACGCTCGTCTGCCCTGGTCGGACGAGGCGTCCAGGAACACCGTTCCGGTCTCGGCGCAGGTCACCGCCGAGGAGGTGAGCACCCCGTCCACCTCGTCCAAGGCGCGCACCGAGAACTCACCGGAGTCGACCTCGACGCTGCCGGAGAACTCGGCCAACCAGGAACGATCCAGTCCCGGTGGCACCACGATCCGACGCGCGTCGGACAGCGCCGCGGCCACGGTGGTCGCGGTCTCCTCCGCACGGCACCGGTACACCCCGGCGCCGTACTCGGTGAGCCGGTCCACCACCATGTCCAGTCGCCGCTGGTCGGAAAGACCGCGTTCCCTCCGGTAGTCGCGGGGGATCTCCACCGGTCGGGGCGGAGCCGCCGCCAGCGCCTCGCGAACCCGTCCCAGCACCACGTCCCGTGCGTTCACCACTCACCTCGCTCCGCCTCACGGCGTGCCCGCGCCATCGCGGCACGTCCTTGCTCGGACTCCCACCACTCCCGGAACGTCTCACGCGGAGGGACGGGAAGATCGCGCGCCGAGGTCCACGCGGCGAACGGCGGGGGCAGTGCCGTGATCCGCCCGTCGGAGCCACCCAGTACCCGCCCCAGTCGGGAGGCGCGCTGCGCTTTGGTGAAACGTGTGGCCGAGGACATGGCCAGCGAGGCCGCCCGCATCATCGCCGCCTCGGCGGTGTATCGGCTCCGTTCCACGTGCTGGTGCCGCAGCTCCACCAGCAACGACGGGATGTCGATCTTGACCGGGCACACGTCGTAACACGCCCCGCACAGGCTGGAGGCGTACGGCAGGGAGGCGTTCGGGTCGTCGCGGGTCTCGTGCATCCCCGCCAGCTGCGGGGTGAGAACCGCCCCGATCGGCCCGGGATAGGTCGAGCCGTAGGCCTTGCCGCCGGTGCGTTCGTAGACCGGGCAGACGTTCAGGCACGCCGAGCAACGGATGCACCGCAGTGCCTCCCGTCCCACACCGTCGGCCAGGGTGGCGCTGCGTCCGTTGTCCAACAGCACCAGGTGGAACTCCCGCGGTCCGTCCCCGGCGGTGACACCCGTCCACATCGAGGTGTAGGGGTTCATCCGTTCTCCGGTGGAGGAGCGGGGCAACAGCTGGAGGAAGACCTCCAGGTCGGCGAAGCTCGGGACCAGCTTCTCGATTCCCATCACCGTGACGAGCGTCTCCGGCATGGTCAGACACATGCGCCCGTTGCCCTCGGACTCCACCACGCTCAGGGTGCCCGTGTCGGCGATCCCGAAGTTCGCCCCGGACACGGCCACCCGAGCGTCCATGAACTTGGCACGTAGGTACTTCCGCGCCTGTTCGGCCAGACTTCGTGGGTCGTCGTCGAGATCGGGATCCACGCCGGGCATCTCGCGCAGGAAGATGTCGCGGATCTCGGCACGGTTGCGGTGGATGGCCGGCACCAGGATGTGCGAGGGGCGGTCCCCGCCCAGTTGGACGATCAACTCCGCCAGGTCGGTCTCCACCGCGGAGATGCCCTCCGCCGCCAGGTGCTCGTTGAGTCCGATCTCCTGGGTGGCCATCGACTTGACCTTCAACACCTCGTCGGCCCCCCTGTCGGCGACCAGACGGGTGACGATCTCGTTGGCCTCGACCGCGTCGCGGGCCCAGTGCACCACGCCCCCGCGTTCGGTCACCGCGCTCTCGAAGCGTTCCAGCAGTTCGGGCAGCCGTGCCAGCGCGTCGGCCTTGATCGCGGCACCGGCCGAACGCAGCCGCTCCCAGTCGGGGACCTCCTCGACCATCCGGGCACGCTTGTCCCGGATGGTCCCGGTGGCCTTGCCCAGGTTGCGGCGCTGCTGGGAGTCCTCCAGCGCTGCGTGCGCCGCCGACGGGAAGGGGCGCTGCCCACGCAGGTATCCGGTGTCCCGGGGGGCACGAGGGGGTGGACCGGGAAGTCCCAGGAAGGCACGGCTCATACGATGACCTCCGGTTCGGCGAGGACGTGTTGCTCGGTGGAGGCCAGGATCTGCGCCAGGTGCACCGTACCCACGCCGGTGCGCAGCCTGGACAGTCCACCACCGATGTGCATCAGACAGGAGGAGTCGCCGGCACAGCAGAACTCGGCGTCGGTGGCGGTGATGTTGCGCATCTTGTCCGCGAGCATGGCCGTGGAGGTCTCGCTGTTCTTGAGCGCGAAGGTACCGCCGAAACCGCAGCACTGCTCGGCCTCGGGCAGTGTCACGAGGTCGAGGGCGCGGACCTGCCGGAGCAGCCGCAGAGGCTTGTCCCCGACGCGCAGCATCCGCAGCGAATGACACGTGGGGTGGTAGGTCACCCGGTGCGGGAAGTAGGCGCCGACGTCGGTGACCCCGAGCACGTCGACGAGGAACTCGGCCAGCTCGTAGGTCTTGCCCCCGGCCCGTCCCGCCCGCTCACGCAGTGCCGGTGTGCCGTGGTGCTCGGCGACGGTTCCGTGCTGGTGTCGGACCGAACCCACGCAGGAACCGGAGGGGGCGACCACGGCGTCGATCGACTCGTCGGCGAAGTCGGCCGCGTAGTTACGCACCAGCGGCAGCGCGTCGGCCTGGTAGCCGGTGTTGACGTGCATCTGCCCGCAACAGGTCTGCCCCGGAGGGAACACCACCTCCTGGCCGAGCCTGGTGAGCAGGATCGCGGTGGCTTTGACCGCCTCCGGGAACAGGGAGTCCCCCAGACAGGTGGCGAACAGTGCGACGCGCATCTCCGAGCCTCCCTCTGTGGTCTGACCACACCTCGGCTACCCTAGCGCGGACGGCTCCACCGGGGAAAGCGGGGGAACAGCCCTGTCCCGAGTGTGCGGGAGGACCAACACCGGAGCAGCGGGAACAGCACGCTCTCCGCCGATAGACTCACCCCTATGACCTCCGTGGCTCCGCGTGCTTGGGAACGGGTGCTCGCGCGTATCGAGTCCGATCTGCGCGACGGCAGGATCTCCCCCGGACAACGGATCCCCGGCGAACGCGCCCTGGCCAGTGACCTCAACGTGGGGCGTTCCTCGGTGCGCGAGGCGATGCGTGTACTGGAGGCCCTGGGTGTGCTGCGGGCCCAGACCGGCTCCGGCCCCGACTCCGGAGCGATCATCCTCACCCGGCCCACCGGCGGAATGAGCGCGCTGATGCGTCTGCAGGTGGCGGGACAGGGGTTCCCCGTCGCCGACGTGGTTCGCACCAGGGAGGTGTTGGAACGCTCGGCGGTGTCCGAACTGGCCTCCCGAGAGAGGACGGACCTGTCCGAGATCGACGAGCTGCTCGACGCGATGGAGAACAGGGATCTGTCCAGGGAGGAGTTCCTCGCGCTCGACGCCCAGTTCCACCTGAACCTGGCCGATGCCGCGGGCAACCGAGTGATCACGGCGATGATGAGCGGGCTGCGGGACTCCGTCGAGACCTACACCGGGCGGATCGCCGCCGCGTTGGAGTCGTGGGAGGAGACCGCCGACCGGCTGCGCGCCGAGCACCGGGGGATCACCGAAGCGGTGCGTCGGGGTGAACCGGCGTTGGCCGAGGAACGCGTGACCGCCCACATCCGCGGCTACTACGCCGAGGCGAGCCCGGAAGGATGAGTTCGCGCCGAGGGGTGGGGCGCCCGAACTGGGCGAGACCGTGCACGCGACCGTGCGCTCCCAGAGGAGGTGCACCCGTTCGACGCCGAGGGCGGGAGACGTCTGCACCGCTGACCGGAGCGGACTGCCGAGTGGGAGGTGACAGGTGGGCTCGCGCGGGGCCGTGGGGCACTTCGCGCGGCCACACCGGGCAACGCGCTTCTGCGGGTTTCAGCCCGAGCCCGGTGTGCTGGCCCGCACGACCACCTCACCGGAGAAGCGGCGGATCCGTGTCTGTTGGGCTGGTTCGTCGAGCAGGAAGTCCAGGGCCTGCTCTCCCAGTCGCTCCAGCGGGATCCGCACGGTGGTCAGCGAAGGCCACACGTCTCGCAGGCTGGCGATGTCGTCGAAACCGGCCACGGCCAGCTCCTCCGGAAGCCGTATTCCGCGGTCTCGGAACGCCGACAACGCTCCCACGGCCATGACGTCGTTGACCGCGAACACGCAGGATGCCCCGCTGCCCCGGTCGAGCAGTTCGGAGGCGGCCGCGTAGCCACCGTCCCGGGTGAAGGCACCGTGGACGACGTCCTGGGAAGCCAGGTCGACTCCACCGGCCCGCAGTCCCTCACGGAAACCGGTGAACCTGTCCCGCGCCGTGAGCAGGTCCGTGGGACCGGCCAGCACCGCGAAGTGCCGGTATCCCAGTCCGAGCAGCCGTTCGGCCAGGGAGCGCGCAGCCGCACGGTTCTCCACCACGACGGTGTCGGTGGGCAGTTTGTGCTGGCCGACCGCGGAAACCCTCCCCCCTGTGGCGGTGTAGGCCGCGATCTCCGCGCGCAGTTCCTCCAGTTGTCGGCGGTCGGTGGTGCGGCTGCCGACGAGCACGATGCCCCGTGCCTGCTGTCGACGCATCGAGGCCACGTACTCCGCCTCACGTTCGTGGCGGCGTTCCGTGCTGGCCAGGTTGATGATCAGGCCGTGGGGCTCGGCGGCGCGGACGATGCTGGCGGCTATGGTGGAGAAGTAGGGGTCGGCGATGTCCGGGACGACCAGCCCGACCACGTCGGTTCCGCCGCGGGCCATAGCCTGCGCCGGTGCACTGGGTGAGTAGTCCAGTTCGGACGCGGCCCGGCGCACCCGTTCCCGCAGTTCGTCGCCGACGCTGCGTGTGCTGCCGTTGAGCACCCGCGAGGCGGTGGCCAGCGAGACTCCGGCCCGACGTGCCACATCGATCAGATTCACTTTGCCGGACCCGCGTGGCATCCGTCCTCCCTGCCTGCGAAGTGGCTCGTAGTAGGACGTCGGTGCCTCGGTCGCGGAGGTCTCCCACCGGCGCCGCCACGGGCGTCCGCGTCTTCCGGCCCGAGGAGGTTTCTCGGCACCGCCACGTCGAGCACAACGACCTCGGCACCCGGACGACCGTACTCGACGAGGCACCGATAGTACCTTCCACCGGGCTCTCGTGGTGGCTGTCCGTGCGTTCCTTGCGCCCGGCAGGCGCAACGGCCTAGCATGTGGAAAGCGTTTTCCACACCTCGTCGAGACTTCGTGTCGCACACCGTCCGACTCCCCCACGTACGGTCCGGGGTCGCACGCGAGCTGGGTGCCACGAGCCAGTCGGTGCGCCGTTTCGAACCGAGGAGAGATCGCCGTCGATGACTGCGGGCCGAATCCAGGGTGCACGGTCGGGCGTAGCGACCGGAACGAACTCCTTGACAGTGTCGCACGTCACACGGATACTTCCACGCCATTGGTAAGCGCTTACCAAACACGGCTCCGGCCGTTGACGAAGTCGCCCCCTGGCACGGAGAGCACCATGACGAGCCGATTACTCTCCCCATCACGGGCAAGACACGTGTTCGCCGTCCTGTCCGTCGCGACACTGACAGCCCTGGGAGTCTCCGTTCCCGCCCAGGCAAGCCCGGAGAACGAACGACCGCACCGGAAAACGTCCGCCGCCCCCATGGAAACCCACCGGGAGTGCGGCACCGGGTCCTTCCAGGCCGAGGTGTTCTCGGACTCGGGAACCTGGACCGCGCGCAACGGCACCGAGGTGGTCCACCACGGTCCGGGGATGCGCGTGGCGATCCAAGCCGCCGTGGACAGCCTCACACCGGGACGACAGCACAAGGAGCGGGTGGTCGTCCGTGACTCGGGGACCATGCGTGCCGACCGCTCGATCGACCTGCCCAGCCACACCGTGCTGGACGTGTGCGGAACCATCGACGTGACCGGTCAGGCCACCGGGAACAACGCGGTGATCCGGGGCCGACACGTCACCGGCGTGGAGGTGCCCCATCTCAGTGTGACCGGATCCCCCTGGTTCGGGGTCTTCTTCCGCAACGTCAGCGACGTCCATCTCGGCCGGATCGACCTGCGACTGTCCGGGGGACTGGGAATCCGGGTGGACAACCACGCCGACCGCGACCGGCCCACCACCGACGTGCGCATCGACGACGTCCACGTCGCGGGCACCGACAACCACGGGGTGGAGACCTACGGCGTGGACGGTCTGACGATCGGCACCGTGACGGCCAGAGACGTCGCCTACTCGGGACTGCTGCTCAACGACACCACCAACGCCACGGTGGGAACCGTGGACGCCGAGAACACGGGCGCGGGAACCGGCTACGCGGCCTTCCGGATGGCCAACCGGAACGGGCGGATAAACGGCTCCTATCCGACCAATATTCACGTGGGAGAGGTGATCGCCCGCGGGGGCGGTCGCGGAGTGTTCTGCGTCTCGGAAAGCGGCGGGGTCGTGATCGACCGGGTCGACATCGCCGACACCGGCAACAACGCCGTTCTCGTGGAGAACTGCTACAACGTGGAAATAGCCGCGAACGGGGGGCGGGTCTCCGGGCCGGGGACGATCCGGCTGGCGGCCCGGGCGGAATTTCCGCTCACCAGGGACGTGACCATTCACAATCTGACGGTCACGGACTCGGAGATCGTGGAAAGACCCTGTGGACGAAACATCACCGTCGCCGACAACACCCTGGTGAACACACCGCTCAGGGTGTGCTGAGACCTCCACGGGATCTCCACCGGAGACAGCGGACGGCCCCGACCGGACCCGCCCTCGGGGCCGTCGCCGGTGAGAAGAAGCTATCGTCCACAAAGTACTGATCATGAAACGGCGCCCCACGGGACGGAGACGCTCTTTCCCGCGCAGGTGCGAAGCGTTTTCGTGAAAATCGCCACCCGCACACCGGTGATCTCGCACACGGAAACCACCGCTCCCGCTCGACACAATACCCGGGAAACATCCGGAAACATGACGCGTATCTCTTCATCGCGTTTTCAACGAATATTTACCGAGCACAGAAAGGTGACACACGACAAGGTGTGATGTGCGCCGTTTCCGGGGTCCGGCGACATATATTCGGGTAATAATGGGGAGAGCGAACGGACGAAAGATCAACACTTCGGACACCCCGAGAAAAGCATCGGAGGTCGGGTGCTTCCCGCCGATACGCTCTCGACGCGAGACTCCTGGTCGGCCGTACTGACACGACTGCTGAGAACGCTTCTTCCCGCCTGGCTCCTGCGGATGCTGCGCCCCTCTCCCATCTCCGTGGACGGGAGCCGTATCGGGGCGGCGGCCCTGGGGGTGGGTCTTCCCCCCGCCGTCGGTATGGCGACGGCCAACCTCGGCGAGGCCGTGCTGGTCTCCCTGGGAGGCCTGTGTATCACCTTCTCCGACCCCATCGGCTCCTACCACTACCGGCTGCGTCGCGTCGGCCTGACCGTGCTGCTGGGAGGCTTCGGTTTCGCCGCGGGCCTGCTCGCTCCCTCCCTCTGGACGGGCGCCCTGGTTGTGGTGGGTGTCTCCGTGCTGTCCGTGCTGTCCAGCCGCCTGGGTGACCTGTGGGGAGCGGCGGGGGCACAGATGTTGACCTTCTGCATCGTGGCCACCGGAACCCCTCTGGAGAACACCCCCGCCGGCGAGCAGATCGCCTGGTTCCTCGGCGGGGAACTGCTCACCTTCGGGCTGATCGCAACCACCTGGCCGTTCCGTCGCACCACCCCAGCCCGCCGAGCGGTGGCCCGGGTTTTCGAGTCCACGGCACGCATGCTCGAAGCCCCGTGTGAAGGCACCCGCACCGAACAACGACGTGTGCTGACCCGGGCGTTGAACGAGGCCCACGACATCCTGATCACGGTCACGGCGGGAGCCACGGCACGCAGCAGGATCCACGACAGGCTCTACATGGCACTCACCCACGCCACACCGGTGGTGGAGACCTCGGTGGCCCTGGCGCACCGGGCCACACCGGTGCCCGCCTCCCTGTTGGAGAACATGCGCGGCCTGGCGACGTGCCTGCGCACCGGATCCCTTCCCCCACCGCACACCCCGGCGACCGGGAGAACCCACTCCGCCACCCTGCGGGCCCTCGACCAGGAGCTCGCGGAGCTCACCGACTCACTGCGGAGTGCGAAGCTGGCCGAACCGACCAGGCTCGACACCACGAGGGGACGTCGTGCACGTTTCCGGATCTGGCGGGAGGGACTCGCCATAGGCCGAACCGGCTGGTTGCTGGCGATCCGTATGGCCCTGTGCCTGACCGTGGCCGAGGCGGTCGGTCTGGCTTTGCCTCTGGAACAACCGTACTGGGTCGCCCTGACGGTCGCCCTCGTGCTCAAGCCGAACTCGGGCTCGTTGTTCGCCCGTACCATGCTGCGTGGCATCGGCAGCGTGCTCGGAGTGGCGCTGGCCGTGTTGCTGTTGGCCGGACCCGCTCACGGATGGGGCATGTTGCCGTTCACGTTGCTGCTGGCCGCCCTGGTTCCCGACACGTTGAGCCGGAACTACGGGCTGTTCACCGGCGTGGTCACCTGTCTGGTGCTGCTGAAGATGAACCAGGTGGAGTCGATCCCCGACCTTCCCACCGTGCGTCTGGTGGACTCGCTGCTCGGGTGCGGCATCGTGCTGGTGGTCTGCCTCGTGCTGTCCCCGTTGTTCCGGCGTGCGCCTTTGGAACGGGGGATCGCCGCGTGTCTGAACACCGTGGCGGAGTACGTGTCGCGGTCCCTGTCGGGGGTGACGAGGGACCGCTCCGCGCTGCGCCGCCGCAGCTACCGTGAGCTGGCCGAGTTGCGTGCCACACTGCGCCAGCGGCTGGTGGAGCCGGCACCGGCCAGCAGGACGGCGGAGCGCTGGTGGCCCTCGATCGTCGTGCTCGAACGACTCGTCGACGAAGCGACGGCACGGGCGGTACACCTCGAACGAGGTGGCGGCGAGACCAACCCGCAACACACCCAGCTGCTCGTGTCCGGCCTGCGTTCGCTGGCCCGGCAACTGCGCAGCGAGGAAACCACGGAGTCCTGCCTGTCCCCCGAGCGAACGGCCGAGCGGCTCACCGAGCTCGAGGCCGGGATCAACGAGGCCCCGGAGCTCTCACCGAGCGCGGGGAACCGGGGAGTCGAACTCGTCGGGAGGTGAAGCCCCGGCCGAACCCGACCGGGGTGTCGTCGGCATCCGGCCTTTCGCGAAGCGTGTCGCCGTGCGGCTTCCCGCTCGACGAACGGAGCACGCCGCGGGAGGCGCTTTTCGGTGGGACTCGGCCACCTCGTCGAACCGGGTACTCCCTGTCCGCGTCGAGGATGATCCTTTCAGCGGAATCCTCCCCGAAAAGACGAACAATTGTCATGAATTTGCTCGTACATTCCGGTGAACCCGATTAACATCGGCTCCGGATGCCCGAGATCGAGCAGGCGGTGGACGAGGAACACCACCCGAACCTTTCGGCGACGACGGAAACGGCACCTCCCGGCCCCGAGAGTTTCGGCTTCTTCCGTGAAACGGAAAACACCGAACTCCCCCACACCCTCCCGTGTGCCGTAGCGTCTCGGGGAGAGGAGCGCGTTCCGCTCCCCACACCCTCCCCGGCACCCCCGTTCCTCGCCCGGAAGGACCTTCCCCACCAGGACGTGCCGTTCCGTGACGAGCACCACGACGGATCGCTTTTTCCGTGTCCGGACACACCTCGGGGTCCGCACCACGCGAGTTCGAGGAGACGAGATGAACGCTTCCCCCACAGCCGAATACGGCTCGCCGGAACAGCTCGAGGCCACCCGGTCGGCCGACCCGTTGGGAGCCGACGAAGTCTGCTCCCGACTACCGGAGATGAACGCCGAGGCCGACCTCGCCGCCTTGGCGGACGCTCTACGGGATCTGCTTCCCGGGTTCGATCGAGTGGCCGAACTGTCGACCGACGAGTGCCTCGCCGCTGTGCGCGATCTGGGCATGTTGCTGGGCTCGATCAAACGCCACGGCAGCGAGCCGGCCGTGCTCGTCCCCGAGGTCCTGCCGGTGCTGATGGAACTCGGCAGGCGCACCGACATGGTTCCCCGGGACACGGTGCTGCACTACTGCGTGTGGAATCCCGAAGGGACCCGACGGCGGATGTACACCGGTGATCCGCAGGAGCGCACCCTCCAGAACGCCGTGCGCCACGTGTTCCCCCACCTGCACGAGGGACTGCGGCTGTGTGCCGAACTCAACCGCACCTCGCCGGAGGACGAGCGGTTCGCTGTGCTGGCCACGAGGATCGACGGGAACGTGCGCACCATGCTCGAGTCCATCGACACGGTGCTCGCCGAGGTCAGCCCGGTGTTCTTCGCCCGTACGCTGCGCCCCTACTTCGAGGAGATCAGCCTGGGCGGGCAGAACTACCTGGGACCGGCAGCGGCCCAGGTGCCGCTGTGGCTCGTCGACGAGGTGGTGTGGTTGTCCGACCGCGGTATCGCCGAGTACGAGAAGTTCCTGCTCGACTCCGTTCCCTACGGCCTCCCGTTGTGGCGCGAACTGCACGCGGGCTGGCGTCACTCCCCCTCGGCGGTGACCCGGCTGATGGAGTCCTTCGAGCGGGCGGGGGGTCACGACCGTGCGGGAGCGCGATTACGCGACAGCGCAGCCGCCCTCGCCGGGGTACTCCGCACGGCCGTCACCTTCCGCGGACGCCACTACCGGATAGCCCGGCAGGCCTACCAGGAGGAGGTGCGGTTGTATCCGCTGGGAAGCGGTGGGGGAAGCGTCGATCTGCTGCACCGCGTGTTGCTGCTCACCCGGCAGAACTCCCGGATCGCGGAGGAACGGGCGAAGCGGGGGAGCTGAGGGGTCAGCTCCTGGTTCCCCACACCGACACCAGTGGGGCGGAAAGGACGAGGAAGTCGGGCTCCGCGAGGGCTTCCCAGGCCCGGTCGAAGGTCTTCTCGTCGACAGGGGTGTGTTCCAGGATCTGCGTGCGCAGCCTCAGGAAGGTGTGCCGGTAGAACTCCGCGGCCGCGCTGCCACCACGCACCAGTTCCCCGTCCGGTGAGGCGTCGATGGCGGTCATTCCGCGCGCCGCGAGAGCCGCGGGCATCCGGTGCGCGAAGCGGGAGTCGCAACCGTTGCGTGCCAGTACGGCCACCACCGCGTCGTGGACCCGCTGGAAGCGTTCGGCGTCGTCCACGGGAGGGGTCCGCTCGGCGAGCGAGGCTCCTTCGGCGTCGAACTCCGAGAGGATCACCCTTCCTCCCGGAGCACATAACTCGACCAGTTGGTCCAGCACGTCCTCCCGTTGGGGAAGGTGCGACAGGGTCATCCGAGCGTGCACCAGGTCGAACCGTTCGGTCGGTGGCGGGTCGTTCAGCAGGTCGTGGGTGCGGATCTCCACGGTCTCCGGCAACCGGGCCCGGTCCAGAAAACGCGTGTCGCTGTCGAGGGCGACGACGCGTCCGCTGGGACCCACGCACTCCGCGAGCATGCGGCTGACCGAACCCGCTCCCGCCCCCACGTCCAGGCAGACCTGCCCGGTTCCGAGCCCGAGTTTGCGCAGTGCCCGCCACGAGGCGGGATCCCAGAGCCCCTCCAAACAGCTCAGACGTTCGCGTTCGGCGTGCCACTCGGGAGCGAAGGTGTAGCTCTCCCCTGTTGTCGTGTCCATCACCGAGTACGCTAGGGCGGCCACGCTGCGAGAGCAACAACCCGAGAACGATCACTCGTCCGAGTGGTTTTCCTTGCCCGCTCCGTTCTCCGTCGAGGAATCCGCCCCACGACCTCGGGCCGCTGTTTCCGACGACGGCCGTTCCCGCCGAACCCGTCGAGATCGGAGTGTGAACCGCCTTACCGGGGGTTGCGATCTGCCCCGAATCTCTCGTTTACTTAGGTAAGGCTAAGCGCAATATCGCGAGGCTTACCTAAGAGGTCCTGGTGGCAGGGTTCCGCCCGCCGGAGCACGCGGCAACGGCCCTTCCACGAGGAACGCCAACGACCCCTGGTGGGACAGTGGAGGTCCGCTGCCGTGTACACGTGCATCTGCGCCGGAGTGACCGAACCCGAAGTCCGTGCGTGCATCCGCTCCGGAGCGGACACCGTCGAGCGGATCGGTGACAGCTGCCTGGCGGGCACCGGCTGCGGAACGTGCGTGGAGCAGCTGGAAACCCTGCTGGAGGAACACGCCGAGGACGGCGTTCTCGGCGAGGCACAACCCAGCGGGGTCTGAACTTTCCGGACACGCCCGTCACGCTCGCCCGCACACAGCCCCGCTGCCCGTACCGTGTCCCGCGTGCGGCCGGATCCGGCGACCCCACGGCAACGGGCGGAGGAGTCATGCGCGGCGACGAAGAAGTCATCTCGTTGCTCAACGAACAGCTCACCAGCGAACTGACCGCGATCAACCAGTACTTCCTGCACTCGAAGATGCAGGCCAACTGGGGCCTCACCAAGCTGGCCGAGCACACGCGCACCGAGTCGTTCGAGGAAATGCGACATGCCGAATGGCTCAGTGACCGCATCCTGTTCCTCGAGGCGCTGCCGAACTACCAGCGACTGTTCAGCCTGCGGATCGGACAGACCATCAAGGAACAGTTCGAGGCCGACCTCGCGATCGAACGCGAGGTGCTGGAGCGGCTCAAACCCGGGATCGCCCTGTGCCGGGAGAAGAGCGACATCACCACCGCCAACCTCTTCGAGGGCATCCTGCGCGACGAGGAACACCACATCGACTACCTGGAAACCCAGCTGGAACTGATCGAGACGCTGGGAACCGAGCTGTACCTGAGCCAACTCGTGGAACGCCCCCCGACGAACTCCTGACCCGGGGCGCACCGGCCCCCGGAACCCCACCGGGGGCCGAGCCCACTCCCGACGCCTCACCGCACAAGATCCGAAAGCGATGCCGGCTGATCACGCAACGTTCTCCGGGTTCGGGCGAAACAGGTGAACTCCTAGTGTTGCCCAATACCCATAACGTCGTTCACAACGTGTTGACAGCGCGGCCGCCGATCCGGAACTCACGAGGCCGTCGAGGAGCATCCGTGGAAGACCAACGCACCCCCGAATTCCCCCACGAGGCAGTCACAGCCGCCCCGACCGGGACGAGCCGCCCGGGGTGGGCCTCCAGGCTGGGGCGATGCAAACCGATCGACCAGCTGGCCCAGGAAACGGGCCAGCTACGGCGTTCGCTGGGGCTGGCCCAGCTCACCATGATCAGTATCGGTGCCACGCTGGGAACCGGGATCTTCGTCGTCCTCGGGGAGGCCGTGCCCAAGGCCGGCCCGGCCGTGGTGCTCTCCTTCGTCCTCGCCGGGGCGACCGCGCTGTTCTCCGCCCTGTCCTACGCCG
The DNA here is from genome assembly GCF_000384035.1 of Actinopolyspora mortivallis DSM 44261. Taxonomy (GTDB): domain Bacteria; phylum Actinomycetota; class Actinomycetes; order Mycobacteriales; family Pseudonocardiaceae; genus Actinopolyspora; species Actinopolyspora mortivallis. The sequence continues at coordinate 1,552,021 of NZ_KB913024.1, read as the reverse complement.
AACTGGCCGGTATGATCCCCGCCTCCGGGTCCTCCTACTCCTACGCCTACGCCACGCTCGGCGAACTGGTCGCCTGGGTGTGCGGGTGGTGCCTGATCCTGGAGTACGGAGTCTCGGTCGCCGCCGTCGCGGTCGGATGGGGACAGTACCTGAACGAGCTGTTACGGCTCGTCGCGGGAGTCACGATTCCCGAGGTGCTCAGCCAACCTCCCGGAGAGGGCGGGGTGATCAACCTGCCCGCCGTCGCGGTGGTGGTGCTGGCCATGTTCCTGCTGTTCGGCGGAGCCAGGGAGAGCGCCCGCGCGAACGCGGTGATGGTCGTGATCAAGGTCCTCACCCTGCTGGTCTTCTGCGCGGTGGCTTTCACCGCCGTCGGCGACGGAAACTTCACCCCGTTCCTCCCCCTGGGCATGGCGGGAGTGAGTGCCGCGGGCGCGACCCTGTTCTTCTCCTACATCGGTTTCGACGCCGCCTCCACCGCCGGCGAGGAGGCCCGTGACGCCAAGCGGGACCTGCCCCGTGCGATCGTGCTGTCGCTGCTCGTGGTCACCGCGCTGTACTGTCTGGTCGCCCTCGCCGCGGTGGGCGCCATGCCGTGGACCGCCTTCGACAGCTCCGAGGCCGTGCTCAGCCAGGTGCTGGCCCGGGCCACCGGAGCCGGGGCGTTCTGGTCGGTACTGCTGTCGCTCGGGGCGCTGGTGGCCATCGCCAGCGTGGTGCTCGCGGTGATGTACGGACAGACCCGCATCCTGTTCGCCATGTCCCGGGACGGACTCGTTCCCCGGGTGTTCGCCGAGGTGGACCGCAGAACCGGGACTCCCCGCAAGAACGTGCTACTCACCTCGCTGGCCGTGGCCGTGCTCTCGGCCGTGGTTCCGCTGGGAGCACTCGCCGACGCCACCAGCATCGGCACCCTGTTCGCCTTCGGACTGGTCAACATCGCCGTGTTGGTGCTGCGCCGCACCCGCCCCGAGCTGCCCCGCGGTTTCCGGGTGCCCCTGGCACCGTTCACTCCCGTGTTGGGAGCCGGGTTCTGCCTCTACCTGATGTCGAGTCTGGGCGCGGACACCTGGGTGGTGTTCTGCGGCTGGATGGTGCTCGGCCTGTTGTGCTACTTCGGTTACGGAATACGGCACTCCCGCCTGCGGGATCCGCTCCCGCACGGCTCCTCCGCCGACTGACCCCGGTGTCGCCGGTGGTCCCGGCGTGCCGGCGCGGCGCCCTGTGACGGACCGAAAGCGGTTCCCGGTTTCCGCGACGGTTTCCCACGTTTTCCGCCAGGCCCCCCTGCCCTACGAGGCTCGGGGGAGGGCATGGTGAAATACGGGCGCGGAATCCGTTGACAGGGACGAACCCGTTCCCGACACGTACCAGGCCCGTCCACGTGTCTCCGAGGGGAATCCCGTTTCGGGACCGATCGAACGCTTTAGTTTTCGTGCGGAGCCCGGTCTCACCCGGGGAGGGGAACTCGGTGTCGCCGAAACGGCCGAGTGGCTCCCGCTTCAGCGGGTGTCGTCCGGAACGCACTTCCTCTCGTACAGGTCTGTACGGGACTTCGGCTCACAACATTCGAGCTGCCCACACGCAGCTCGGCACGCAGGTCCTGGGAGATGGTGGGATTGAGCAATCCGATCCGGCCGTTGGTCGCGTCGCTGGTACTGCTGCTGCGCGACATGAAACGGGGCACAACGACATTCGAGCGCCCGAAACCCGAAGCACAGGGTCCCGACGGGACCACCCGAGCCGTACTCGCGGAACGGGAGAACCACCGCGCCGAAAAACTCGGCCAGGCCCGTTCCCAACCGATCCGTCGCAAGCAACAGTGGCTCATGGGACAGGACCTGCCCATCGAGAACACCCTCGGACGTTCCTGGGAGCCGGAAGCGACCACCCGGACGAACCCGGACGAGACGGAGGTCCGGATCTGCCTGCCCGGTGTCACGACGGGGGAGGTCGACGTGAGTCTGCGTCGGCGAACCGTACTGACCGTGTCGGGAATCAGTGCCGGGCGGGTGTTCTACCGTGAGGTCCCCCTGCCCTCCGGGGTGGACGAACACGGCGCCACGGCCCGGTTGGAGGACGGGACACTGCGCGTGCGTGTCCCGGGCGGTGCCGATCTCGGGGACCAGCCGTCGAGACTTCCGGTGGAATCCAGCTGAAGCACTGCGCTGTGCTCCCTCGTGGTGTGAGGATCGACCGAGCGGACGCGGCCCGACGTCCGCTCGGTACTCTCCCGGCCTGTCCGTCGTTTTCATGGCACGGTGCCTTTCCCACGGAGGGCTTTGCTCCTCGCACGCGTTGCCGTCCTCCGATCCGGCGATGGTGTGATTCCGGCCGCGACGAGCAGGATGTCGGTACGTGACATCCGACGGCGGTCCCGCTGTGGGGGCGTGATGGGCGAGCACGGAAAAAGCGGGTTCTCCCGCGTCCTCGGAGGACGGGACGTACTCGCGATGGCCTTCGGAGCCATGATCGGTTTCGGGTGGGTCGTCCAGACCGGCGACTTCCTCACCGACGCCGGGACCCTGGGCGCGGCCACGGCCTTTCTCGTCGGAGGCCTCGTGGTCGGGCTGGTCGGGCTGACCTACGCGGAACTGGTCTCGGCGATGCCGCGGGCGGGCGGGGAGCACAACTACGTGATGCGCGCGCTGGGGGCGCGTCCCGCTCTCGTGACCTCGTGGGTCCTGGTGCTCGGTTACGTCTCGGTGGTGGCCTTCGAAGCCGTGGCACTGCCCCGGAGTCTCGGTTACCTGCTCCCCGGACTGGCCACCGGAGGTCTGTGGTCGGTGGCGGGGCAGGAGGTGTTCGCCGGGTGGGCACTCGTGGGTGTCCTCGGCGCAGTGGTCATGACGGGGGTGAACTACCTCGGGATACGCCCCGCCGCCGTCTTCCAGGGCGTCACCGTGCTGTTCCTGGTCACGGTCGGTGCGAGCCTGCTGCTCGGCGCCGTCCTGGGCGGCGATCCCGCCAATATGCGCCCGTTGCTGTCCTCCGACCCAGCCGGCCCCCTGGGGGTGCTGATGGCCGTTCCCTTCCTGTTCGTGGGGTTCGACGTCATCCCGCAGTCGGCCGGGGAGATCGGAGTGCCGTTCCGTCGGATCGGCACACTGCTGTTGCTCGCCACCGGCACGGCCACCGGCTGGTACGTCCTGGTCGTGCTCACCGTGGGAGCCGGTCTGCCCGCCGAGTCTCTCGCCGCCTCCGAACTGGCCGCCGGGGACGGGATGCGCGCACTGTGGAACAGCGAAACCATGGGAACCGTTCTCGTCCTCGGTGGGGTGGCGGGAATCCTGACGAGCTGGAACGGTTTCCTGGTCGGAGCGAGCAGACTGATCCACGCCATGGCGACCTCGGGAATGCTGCCCCGCTGGTTCGCGAAGCTGCACCCGAGGTTTCGCACCCCGAGCAACGCGATCCTGTTCGTCGGTGGCCTGTCCGTGACGGCGCCGCTGTTCGGTGAACGGATGCTGACCTGGTTGATCGATGCGGGAGGTTTCGCCGTCGTCGTCTCCTACGTGATGGTCACGATCAGTTTTCTGGTCCTGCGTCATCGCGAACCGGGGATGTCCCGCCCGTTCCGGGTGGGACACGGACGAACGGTCGGGGTTCTCGCCACGATCCTCTCCCTCGGCCTGGCCGTGTTGTTCCTGCCCGGTATGCCCAGCGGGCTGGTGTGGCCCTACGAATGGGTCATCCTCGGTGGCTGGTTGCTGCTCGGTGGGGTGTGGCTGCTGCGTTTCGGTCGCGTGCACACCGACCTCCCCCGGCAGGACCGTCCCGACGCGTCTTCCCCCTCCCCGCCGGAGCGGCGTCCGGGATGACGGAGCCGATGGGATCGTCAACCCCACGGTTTTTCCGGCGGGCACGGAGGGGACTGGTGGATGGGCGGGCCTCTAGGATGTGTGCGTGGACCTGCTACGTGGCTCGCTCGACCCCTCCGGAGGCCAGGCACTGGAAGTCGGACTGGCGCACGCGCTGTTACGCCGGGTGGGGCGGGGCCTGGCCGCCCCGGCCGTCCGGGTGTACCGTCCCACCTGCCCGGTGGTCGCTTTCGGCCGCAGGGACACCCTGCGCCCCGGGTTCCCCGCAGCGCTGCGCGCCGTCCACGAGGCCGGCTTCACTCCCGTGGTCCGCGCCCCGGGCGGACACGCCGTGGCCTACACGGCGAACTCGGTGATCGTCGACCACGTCGGGCAGGACCCCGGTTTCCTCTCCGGCATGGACGAACGTTTCCGCGGCTACGCCAAGCTGTGGGCGGAACTGCTGCGGGAACGCGGGGTGGACTCCCGGATCGGAGCGGTGCCGGGCGAGTACTGCCCGGGCGAGCACAGTGTGAACGCCCGGCAACGGGTCAAACTCGTCGGAACCGCCCAGCGCATGATCCGGGGCGCCTGGTTGTTCAGTGCCGTCGCCATCGTCGACGACGCGGAGCTGGTGCGACCGCTGTTGACCGAGGTCTACCGCTGTCTGGAACTGCCCTTCGCTCCGGAGTCGGTGGGGGCGATCCGCGAGGAGGCACCGGGGGTCTCGCCCGAGGAGCTGGAGGAAGCCGTGATCGCGGCCTATTCCGAGCGTTTCGGACTGGTCGTTGCCCGCTACGGGAAGGACCTGCTGGCCGAGGCCGAGCAACTGCTCGGTGAGCACCTTCCTCCCCTTGTCTCCGGACGGAGCGAGCAGGAACCGGTCTGACGGCGCGTTTGCCTACCGTGGACGGGTCATCGCCCCGGTTGCCCCGCGCAAGCGGGCTCCGCCCTCCCCGCTTCCCGCTCCCACCTCCGAAAAGAAACCTACCGGTATTTTCATCAGGCGGTACTCCCCCCGCGCACGACTCCTGACAGATTTCCAAGATCAACCACACTCCACACGCTCTCCGTGAAGCGACAAGAAACAATCCACTGAACTGGGAAAACATCTCTCCCAGAGTCCGGGTCGGCACGAGGCGCCCACCAACCCCCTCTGACGACGGGCACTCTCCCCTTCGCCAACATTGAAACCGCTTGTGCGGTTTGTTACTGTCCTTCGCAACGACGCGGAAGCACGGACGAGGACTTCTTCGAAGGAGAAACACCCAGGAACACGCCCTCCGGAAAACCTCCACGTCCGGGAGATCCACACCGGAGAAATCATCCGGAGGCGCCGGCTACGCCCGGGGACGAAAACCTCTTTTCCCGGAAAGAACCACGGAAAAGAGACACACATCTACCGGTCCCGCAATCCCGGAGATTCGGGAAAGGAATCCGCTTTCATGAAAGGTGGCGCCATGGAGGAAAAGAAAGAGATTTCCGACGAGGAGGCACCAGCCGTGCTTTTCCTCGGCGACCTCGTCGTCCTTTCCCGGCAGGGAGGGCTCTTCCGGGAGACCCGGCGACGCGGGATGGTTCCGGTGGTCGTCGTCAGCAACAACACGGACATCGACCGGCTCACGGAGCTGCGTGAGGACCCCACGCATCCGCTGTCCACCCTCGGCGAGGTCGTACGGGTCCCGGACGCGCAGGTGAGCACGGTACTTCCGCTGGTCCAGCCACTCCTGCAGCGCTACACCGTCCGTGGTGTGATGTCGGTGGGAGAACCGTTCGTCGAAGCAGCGGGAGTTCTCGCCGACTGTCTGGGGCTGCCCGGAGCCGGCTCCCGGGCCTCGCTGATCTGTCGCAACAAGTTGATGCAGCGGATGACCGTTCCCCAGTACTCACCCCGCAGTCGTGCAGTCCCGGTGGAGGAACGGAAAGACTTCACCCTCCCCGCCGACGAGTACCCCGCCGTGGTCAAACCCGCGGGACGTTTCTACAGCCTGGGCGTACGGGAGGTCCACGACCAGCGACAGCTGACCGCGGCTCTCGACGAACTCCGCTCGGACGAGATCTCCCTGGTGGAAAGCCGGGTGGAGGGCCCCGAGCTGTCGGTGGAGTCGCTGGTCCAGCACGGCGAGATCGTGTGGAGTGGCATCACGGCCAAGGAAACCAACGAGTCCGGTGGGAACTTCTTCACCGAGATCGGGCACACCTCCCCGGCGGACCTGGACCCGGAGTCCGAACAGGCCCTGCTGCGGGTCAACGAGGAAACGGTACGGGCCATCGGCGTCCGGGACGGTATGACCCACGGCGAGTACCGTCTCGCGAAGCGGGGTCCGGTGCTGATGGAGATGGCGGCACGGCTGCCGGGGGACGCCATCACGTTCCTGTGGGAACTGGCCACCGGCCGGTCCCTGGAACCGGTGCTGCTGGATCTCGCGCTCGGCGAGACGATCGAGTACCCCCGGCCGCGGCGACGCGCACGCCAGTACTTCACGGAGCACCCCCACGGGGTGCTGCGCGACGTCACCGCCGGTGAGAACGACGTGTACTGGGTGGCACGGGACGACAGGTGGCCACGGTTCGAACCGGTCGACGCCGAGGACCCCACCGGGGTTCGTGCCGTGCTGGTGGGACGCGCACCCGGTGTCGTCCTCGGAGACCAGACCGACTCCGGTCAGCGTTCGGTCTCGGTGGTGTTCGACGCTCCGCTGGACGAGGACGTGGAGAAGGCCACCAAGGAGTCGATCGACAACATAGAGATCCTGGTCGATCCCGTCTGACTCCCCGAGTCCGCACGGTTCGGAGAACAGGACTCTCCTGCCGTGTTTTCCGGAAAGAAAGAAGAAAGGTGAGCAAATGTCCACTGCCATCAAGAGTTCCCCCGAATGTCTGGTGTGTGACAGCGAGCTGGCCCTGGACGGCTCGACGGAGAAGGGCGAAATCGTCGAGTGCGTCACCTGTGGCCAGGAACACGAGGTCACGGACATTTCCGCATCGGGCGTGGAACTCGCCCTGGCTCCGGAGATCGAGGAGGACTGGGGCGAGTGACGGCAGCACCTACCGACGTTCTGCTGTCGGTGACCATGCTGCGTGCGGACGAACGCCAGCTCCTGGACGCCCTGCGCGCCCGGGGGCTGGCCCCTCGCACCTGCCTTCCACAGGATCTCGGCGAGGTTCTGTCGGGCCGGGAAAGCCCCCCGGCGATGGGAGTGATCAGGAACCTCTCACACCGGGAGGCCTTCGACACCGCACGCCGCCTCGAACAACTCGGGACAACCGCCTACAACACCGCGACGACGATCGACACCTGTGGGGACAAAGGGCTCCAGGCGCTGCTGTTCTCCCGACACGAGATCCCCCACCCCCGTTCCCTCCACGCGTTCAACGACGAACAGGTACACGCTGCCGCCGCCACACTCGGTTGGCCCGCCGTGGTGAAACCGGTCAGCGGCTCGTGGGGCCGGGGTGTCACGCGCGTCGAGGACGAGGACTCGCTGCGCGTGTGGTCCGCGGCCCGGGAGGCAGCCGACGCGGCGGGGAGGTCCTTCCCGGTGCTGGTCCAGGAACACGTCGACAAACCGGGTCACGACCTGCGTGTCGTGGTTGTGGGTGAGGAACCGGTCGCGGCGATACGACGCGCCTCAGCGGACTGGAAGACCAACACACATCTCGGCGCGCGAGTGGAGAGGACCACCGTCACGGAGCAGATCAGAGATCTGTGCGCCCGGGTGGTGGCCGCGCTGGGACCCGGTTTCTACGGAGTGGACCTGGTCGAGGACCGTTCCACCGGCTCCCTGCTGGTACTGGAGGTCAACGCCAATCCCGAGTTCGCACGTTCCTCCGAGATTCACGGGGTCGACGTGGCCGGACGTCTCGCCGACCGTCTGACGGAAGAACTGACCGAGCGGACCGCCGGCCACGAAGAAGCGCGAACGGCTTCCTGACCCCGGAAAGGAATTTCCGTGAAAATGGAGAGCATAGACACGGCCATGGTGCTCAATCGAATCCTCACCTCGGGAATCGTCATGAGCATCGAGAAGAACGACAAGGAACTTCCCGGCCTGGAACGTCTGCTGAGCAAACACACCTCGCGCTCCGAGGTCGTTCTGCTCAACAGCCGTACCGCAGCCGTCCACGCCGCCCTGGCCGGTCTGGGGAAGGGCCACGGGGAGAACGCGCTGTGTCCCGAACTCGACGAGGAGTTACGGGCGTTCGTGACCTGGCTGGGCATCACTCCCGACGAGGCCGGTGAGGAGGAGACTCCCGGCTTCGACCTGGTCACCGTCACCCCCGAGCACGCGAGCGAGCGGATCGCCGAGGCGGGGCGGAGCACGGCCGCCGCCGTGGTGTTGGACCTGACACCTCTGGGTTTCGGCCCCGCCGGGGCCGTGGTGACCGACCTGAGAAGAGTCCGGGACAGGGCGGAACGACTGAAGATCTTCGGGGCGTTCGACCTGCGCACCATGTGGACCCAGCGGGAGTCCGAACCGGACCTGGTTCCCGGTGTCCAGTTCAACTACCGACTCAGCCCCCTCGTGGCGGGATGTGTGCGCATGGCCCTGATGCAGGCCCTCTCCGCGGACAAGGCCTCACGAACGTCCGGAACGGGAGTGAACTCATGATTACCGATTTTCCCGAGGCACCGCTGCCCCTGCTCGACGGGACGGAAACAACGGCGGAACTGGCGGAGTTCGGTGGCGATCCGGTCATCCCGAAGGGACTGCGCCGCACGGTCTTCCCCGTCATCACGAAGGAAGACACCTTCCACATGCTGCGCTCCCAACGAAGCTCCCCGGAGAAAGTCGTCGAGGAGTTCGCCGAGCGGTACCGGTCCTACGTCGGGGCCCACAGCGCCCTGCCAGTGGCCAGCGGCACGGCGAGCCTGCACATGGCTCTGGTGGGAGCGGGCGTGATGCCCGGCGACGAGGTGATCGTCCCCGCCTTCACCTTCATCGCCACCGCACAGGCTGTGGTGGCGGCCAAGGCCGTACCGGTTTTCGTGGACATAGACCCGCACACCTACTGCATGGCACCCGAGCGGGCCGAGGCGGCGATCACCGAACGCACCAAGGCGATCATGCCGGTACACGTACACGGCCTGCCCGCCGACGTACCGGCCCTGCGCGGGGTGTGCGAACGGAACGGCACCGTCCTGGTCGAGGACGCCTCGCACGCGCATTCGGCGGGCATCGGGGACAGCATGTGCGGTTCCCTGGGCACGGCGGCCGGACAGAGCCTCATGGCGGACAAGAACTTCCCCCTCGGCGGGGAGGGCGGAATCGCCTTCTTCTCCTCCGACGAGGCCCACCAGCGTGCGGTGTCCTGTCTGGCCAGGAACGGCATCGACTACCGCATGTCCTGGATCGTCGCGTCCTTCGGCACGAGCCAGTTGCAACGGCTGGGGTACTACGACGCGATCCGGGCCCGGAACGCCGCGGAACTGAGCAGGGCGTTGGACGAGACGGGCCTGTTCACCCCGCCCTACGTCCCGGAGGGCTACACCCACTCCTACAACATGTACCGGATCGGGCTGCGTCCGGAGGCGGTCGGCCTGGAGGATCTGCCCGTCTGGAAGGTCAAGGAAGCCGTACACGAACTCCTGGTGGCCGAGGGGGTACCGGCCAGGGAATGGCAGAACACCCCGATCCCGTGCCACCTCCCGTTCACGCACCGGCACGGATTCGGCAACGGATACCCCTTCACCTTGAATCCGGAAGCGGCCCGTGATCACACTCCGCAGGACTTTCCCGTGGTGCGCGCGATGTTGGAAAGCACGCTCGTGCTGTGTCGGGAACTGCGTTCCCCGGTCGAACACGAACGGTTGCAACGTTACGCGGCCGCTTTCCGCAAGATCGCAAAACGCCCGGATGCGATACGCACCCTGGTCAACGAACGAAACTACCCTCGCCCGCCGCACCAGGAGGCAGCTCGCCTTGGCTGACAACGACAACACCTTACGCGTCGCGGTGATCGGAGCCAGCGGCTACACCGGTGGAGAGCTGGTCCGCCTACTGCTCAACCACCCGGGAGTGGAGCTGGTGTTCCTCTCCTCGCAGCGTCACGCGGGAAAGAGCATCGGGTCGGTGCTCACCAACCTGCGCAACCATCCGGAGGCGGCGAAGTCGCGCTTCGCCGGACTGGACGAACTCCCCGAGGTCGACGTCGCGTTCACGTGTCTTCCCACCGGGGAGCTCCCGGCCAGAATGGGAACGGTCTCGGAACGCGCCAAACGCGTTCTCAACCTCGCGGGGGACTTCAGGCTCATCGATCCCGAGGAGGCGGCCGAACACTATCCGGAATCCGCGCAGTGGCCGGAACCGTTCTCCTACTATGTTCCGGAGTTCTCTTCGGTTCCGGAGAACCGTTTCGTGAATCTTCCCGGATGTATGGCGGCCGCGACGCTCTACGCACTGTATCCGTTGCTGGTCGACGACCTCGTGGAGGACGAGATCGTCGTCGACGCCAAGACCGGATCGAGCGGAGGAGGACGCACCTCCTCCGAACATCCCGCCGAACGCATCGGAAACTTCCGGGTGCACAAACCACACGGTCACCGACACGGCCCGGAGATCTCCCAGGCGCTGGGAGACTTCACCGGACGTCGTCCCCGGATCCAGTTCTCGACCTACAGTCTGGACGTCTCCCGAGGCATCCTGATCTCGGCCTACGCCAAGCTGCGGCCGGAGGTCTCCCCCTTCGAGACGAAACGCTCCTACGGCACGGCGTACGGAAAGTCCCCCTTCGTACGGGTACGCACCTCCCCCAAGACGCCGGGAGACTTCCCCACGCTCAAAACCGTGGTCGGCTCCAACATGGCCGAGGTCGCGGTCTCCGTGCGCGGCGAGCAGGCCGTCGCGGTCAGCGCGCTGGACAACCTGGTCAAAGGAGCGGCGGGACAGGCGGTCCAGGCTCTCAACCTCATCCACGGATTCGAGGAGTCCCTGGGGCTCCCCTTCACGGCGGTGACACCATGACGGCCCCTGCCCTTCACGTGATCAAGCTCGGAAGCAGCACACTGCTCACTCCGGGAATCTTCGACGAACTGGCCGAGCTCTCGGCGACGGGAGCACGGATTCTGCTGGTCGCCGGCGGTGCCGAAGGGATCGAGCAGCACTACGGAGCACTCGGTAGGCGGATACCGGAACTGGAGCTGCCCAACGGGGACAGTGTCCGCTACTGCCCTCCCGAGGAGATGCCACACATCGTGGACGCCTACGAGCGGATCACCCTTCCCTCGGTCGTCGAGCGCCTCACGAACCGAGGGCTCTCGGTGTTCGCGCAGGTGGGAGCGCACGGTCTCGTGTCCGGCCGGGTGAACAGACCACTCAAGACCCGGAAGGACGGGCGCAACGTACTGGTCCGGGACCACAGGGCGGGCAGCGTGGAATCCGTGGCCGCCGAACGCCTGTCGAGACTGCTCGACGCCAACGACGTGGTGTGCCTGGCGCCGCCGATCGCCGACCTCGACGGGGGAAGTCCGCTCAACGTCGACGCGGACATGCTGGCCGCTGCCGTGTCCAACGGGACGCACGCGGATCATCTCCGGCTCGTGACCGGAACCGCCGGTCTGCTCACCGATCCCCGGGATCCACGATCCACTCTGGCGGAGGCCTTTCCCGGAACGGGACGAGAGTACGCCTCGGGCAGGATGCGGCAGAAGGTACGGGCCGCCGAGGCGGCACTGAACGGCAGCGCCGACGTGGCCGTCACGGGACCACACACCTTGTCCTCCCCCCAGGGAAGGACCAGGTTCTGGCGACCGGAACCGGACGGGGATCTCGCGCTGCTCAGCAGAGCGGTACAGATCCCCTCGGTCTCCGGCGACGAGAACGCACTCGCCGAGTACCTGGAATCCTGGTGCCGTTCCGAGGGAATCGCGTCGCGAACGGACGAGGCGGGCAACCTCGTCGCCGAACGCGGCACGGGACCCCGCACACTGATGTTGCTGGGTCACATGGACACCGTCCCGTTCCACTGGCCCCCGGAGTGGGACGGAGACAGACTCAGCGGACGCGGCAGCGTCGACGCCAAGGCGTCCCTGGCGACCTTCCTCGAGGTCCTTCGTGACGCCACGGTCCCACCGGGGTGGCGGATCCGTGTCGTCGGTGCGGTGGAGGAGGAGATCTCCTCCTCCAGGGGAGCCTTCCACGTACGGGACAACTATCCCGCCGAGGCCGTCGTGATCGGAGAACCGAGTGGTTCCGGAGCACTCACACTCGGCTACTACGGCCTGTTCAAACTGCGGATCACCGCGTCGGTTCCCAGCGGACACAGTGCCGGCTTCGACGCACTCTCGGCACCGGACGCTCTGATCGGCTCCGTGGAGACCATCCGCTCCGCGGTCCTCAAGGAGGCGCCCGAAGCGCTGAGTGCGGTGATCGACATGAGCTGCGCCTCGGGAGTGGACCAACACTCCGCCACGGGGATCCTCAATTTCAGGATTCCTCCGGACGTGGACGTCGAGGAACTCCGGGAAACCGTGGAGGCGGTCCGCACACAGCGGGTCTCGGTCGAATACCTACGCGCCACCCCGGGGTACGTGAGCGCGCGCAGCAGCCCGCTCACACGTTCGTTCGGACGAGCGCTCCGAAGGAACGGGCTACGTCCACGGTACCTGCTGAAAAAGGGCACGGCGGACATGAACACGCTGGCGACGACGTGGCGCGACGTTCCGATGGTGGCCTACGGCCCCGGCGACTCGGCACTGGACCACACCGAGCACGAGCACGTCACGGCCTCCGAGTACCGGGCGGCCCGGTCGACGTTGGCCGACGCGGTGGCCGCGTTCCTCTCCACCCAGCACGGAGGTGAATGATGACTCCCCAGGCGCACTCACTGACCGCCTCCCTCGACAGCGGGACCGCCCTGCACGAACGTGCCCTGGCCGCGCGCAAGCTGGTGATCGACATGGCCGCCAGCGAACGCGGCTGTCATCTGGGCGGCAGCCTCTCGGCCATGGACATCATGATCGCCGCGCTGGACAGGGTGGCCGCGGACGAAGGAAGCAGGATGGTGCTCAGCAAGGGGCACGCCGCGGCCGGACTGTACTCGGCCCTGTATCTGACCGGGATGCTCGCCGAGAATCCGGCTCCGCTCTACGGATCGGTCGAACACCACTACACGGGACACCCCACTCACGCGGTCCCCGGGGTCACCTTCCCGACCGGAAGTCTCGGCCACGGCGTTGCCTACGCGGCCGGATGGGCGATGGCACGCCGGACGGCCGGCGCCGACGGTCTGGGCATCGCCGTCGCTGGTGACGGAGAGCTCCAGGAGGGTCTGGTCTGGGAAACGTGCCAGGTGGCCGCGGCCCGGAGACTGGGCAACTTCGTGCTGGTGGTGGACAGGAACAAGGGACAGAACGACGGGCTGGTGGTCGACATCTCGCCGATGGCGGAACTGGCCGAGAGGTTCCGTTCCTTCGGTTTCGACACCGTCGAGGTCGACGGGCACGACCTGACCGAACTGAGCGGGATCTTCGCCCGCGACCGTCGGGATTCCGAGTGTCCCCTGGCCGTGCTGGCCGACACGGTCAAGGGTAAGGGGCTTCCCCCGGTGGAGGGGAAGGCCGCATCACACTACGTGACCATCGACGCCGAACGCGCGGCCAAGTGGAAGGAGATCGTGCGATGACCCTGTCCGGTCGTGACGCCTATCGGGACGAGCTCACCCACCTGGCCACCGAGGACGAACGGATCCTGTGTCTGGAGGCGGATCTGGGAGGCAGCAAGCACCCCTTCGCCGCGGGACATCCCGACCGCTTCTTCAACCTCGGCATCGCCGAGGGCGCGATGGTGGACATGGCAGCCGGGCTGGCCGCCGCCGGGTACAAGCCGTTCGTCAGCACGTTCGCTCCTTTCGCGGCACTGCGCGCGGCGGAGAGCGTCAAGCTGAGCCTGGGTTACTTCGGCGCCGGAGTCACCATCGTCGCCCCCTACGCCGGCGTGGCCGGGGCGTGGTTCGGTACCACGCACCAGTGCCTGGAGGACTTCGCCGTGCTGCGCGGCATTCCGGGAATCGTCGTCGCCGCCCCGCACGGGGAGGAGGAGATGCGTGCGGTCGTGCGTGGAGCCGCGGTCTCCGACCGGCCCCACTACATCCGCACCGGACGCAACGCCAAACCCGCGAGTCTGCCACGTCCCGCTACGGGGATCCCGCTCGTCAACTGGGAACACGTCCCGGAGGAGTCCGATGAGGTGTGTCTGGTCTCGGTGGGCGAGACCGGCACCGAGCTGGCGCTGCGCGCCCGCGAGGCACATCCCGCTCTGGCCCACGCCCACCTGTGTTTCGTGGACCATCACCACCTGCAACAGGCCGCCGACGAGCTGTCCGCCCGCTACCACCGGTTCGTCGTGGTGGAGGAGCACCGCCCGGACGGAGGGGTGGCCTCGGCGCTGGCCCTGCTGATGCCCGGATGCACCGTCCACACGGTCAACGCCGGACACGAATGGCTTTCGTGCGGAGGTGACCACGCCGAGGTGCTCACCCAGCTGGGAATGGATCTGCCCGCCGTGCTCGAGGCGGTCGAACGTTGCCGCTCGAACCACCCACCTCTCGTGAAGAAAGGAACCTAGTCATGGACCTGCAGCTGGACGGAAAGACCGCTCTGGTCGCGGCAGCCAGCAGCGGCCTGGGATACGCGGTGGCCCACGCACTGGCCGAGGAGGGAGCCGCCGTCTCCATAGCGGCCCGCGGCGAGGAGCGTCTGAACCGGGCGGTGTCCGAACTACGCGAGGTGTCGACCTCCGGAGAGGTCAGCGGTCACGCCCTCGACGTGCGGGACGAGGAGGCCGTCCGCTCCTGGGTGGAGGAGGTCGCCGCCGAGCGGGGCGGGGTGGACATCGTGGTGACCAACGCCGGTGGCCCGCCCAAGGGACCCGCCACCGCACACGAACTCGCCACCTTCCGCGAGGCTCTGGAACTCAACCTGCTCTCGGCCGTGTCGCTGGTTTCGACCTCCTTGCCCCACATGCGCCGTAACGGCTGGGGCCGGGTGCTGTTCATGACCTCGTTGTCGGTGAAACAGCCCGTCGACGGACTCGCGCTGTCCAACACGGTCCGCCCCGGCCTGCTCGGCTACGCCAAGTCGCTGGTCCAGGAACTCGGTGGGAGCGCTATCACGGTCAACACCCTGGCTCCGGGAATGACCAGAACCTCCGAACTGGAGAAATGGGCATCCAGCCTGCCGGGAGGCGTCGAGGAACTGACCGAGGGGATCCCGTTGGGACGGCTCGGCGAGCCGGGGGAACTGGGCAGCACGGCCGCCTTCCTGGCCAGTCCACGAGCGGGCTACATCACCGGAGCCGTCCTTCCCGTGGACGGCGGCGCGGTACAAGGACTTTCCTGAACCCCTTCCCCCGATCCGGGAAAGGAACCACGATCTTGTCGGTATCGTCCTCACTCGCGAAACGAGAACTCGCTGGTCTGCCCGGGCCGTACTGGGTCCTGTGGGTGGGCACCCTCATCAACCGCCTGGGAACGATGGTGCAGCCGTTCCTGGCGTTCTATCTGACCGGAACCCGGGGAATGTCCCTGGCCCACACCGGTGTGGTCATGACGGTGTTCGGAGTGGGAGCACTGTTCTCCCAACTGATCTCGGGATGGCTGTCCGACCGCATCGGAAGACGCGTCACCCTGGCCAGTGGGATGCTGGCCACCTCGGTGTCCGTGTTGACCCTGGCCTACAGCACGTCGCTGGGCATGCTCGCTTTCAGCGTGTTCGCTCTCGGGTTGGCCATCGACGTCTACCGTCCGGCCTCGAACACCCTGGTCGCCGATCTGGTTCCCGTGCGCTCGCGGGCACGTGCCTTCGGGTTCCTCTTCTGGGCCATCAACCTCGGCTTCACCGCCGGCGTACTCACCGGGGGAACGTTGGCGGAAACGGCCTTCATGTGGCTGTTCTGGATCGACGCGATCACCTGTGCCGTGTTCGGCGTGTTGGTTCTTCTTCTGGTCCCCGAACCGAACCAGGTGAAACAGAACAAAAAGCAGGAAGGCAGTCTCGGTGACGTTTTCCGGGACCGGGCCATGGTCGGTTTCGCCTTCGTCACCCTGGGCTATTTCTTCGTCTACCTGCAGTCCCAGATCGGTCTGCCGCTGGCCATGGAAAAGGCCGGGCTTCCCCCTTCCGCCTTCGGCACGGCCATAGCGGTCAACGGTGTGCTGATCGTGATCGTGCAGCCCCTCGTGGTGGGACGACTGGCCCGGATGGATCTGGGCAAGGTCGCCGCCGTCGGCATCGCGTTGGCCGGACTCGGCTTCGGGGCGACCACATTCGCCACGTCCACGGCGATGTTCGTGTTCTCGGTGATAATATGGACCGGTGGCGAGATCGTGACCACGGTGGTCAGTGCCACCATCGCCTCCAACATGGCACCGCCACACCTTCGCGGCCGGTACAACGGACTGTACGGTTTCGCCTGGTCACTCGCAGGCTTGTTGGCACCCACGCTGGGAACCCGGTTGCTGTCGGTGAACTCGGCCGCGCTGTGGTTGACCTGCGCCGCGGTCTGTGGCGCCGCGGCCCTCGGGCAGTTCGCGTTGGCTCCCGAAATACGCCGCAGAACCGAGGCCGCGGCGCGTGCGCAGGAGCGGGACGAGCAGCAGCCCGTCCCCGAGAAGTCGCCCGCCTAGGCACGGACGAAAGTTCCGCTCCGGGTCGACCGGGACCATGGCGGCCCGGAACGGAGGCTCTCCGTAGTCGGACTCCCTCCGACCAGCCGTAACCAGGCCCGGACGCTGGACGCGCGGACCTCCCCCGAGCGACCGCGCGCGAGGTTCTCTCCGGACGGGGATACTCCCCGGACACCGGGGACGACGAGAACCAGCCACCCCGGAGGAACGGAGGTCGAAATGAGCGCGACGGTTCACGACACATCCGGTTCCACCCCGACCGCGGAGATCGCGGTGACCGGGGTGACCGGACGCCTCGGAGGACGTGTCGCCCGCCGACTGGCCGGATCGGGACTACGGCAGACCATGCTGGCCCGTTCCCCCGAGCGGGCTCCCCGGCTTCCCGGGGCCGAGACCCGTTACGCCGAGTTCGGTGACCACGATTCCAGTGTTCGGGCCCTGCGGGGAGCACGGCGAGTCCTGATGGTCTCGGCCTCCGAGTCCGCCGAGCGGGTGAGTCAGCACCGTTCCTTCGTGGACGCCGCCGTGGAGGCCGGGGTGCGACACCTGGTGTACGTGTCGTTCCAGGGGGCGGCCCCGGACGCCACCTTCACCCTCGCCCGGGCCCACTGGGAGACGGAACAGCACATCCGCGCCAGCGGACTGGACTTCACGTTCCTACGCGACAACTTCTACGCCGAGCTGATGCCGGAGCTGGTGGAGGCCGACGACGTGCTGCGCGGCCCGGCCGGGGACGGTCGTGTCGCCGTGGTGTCCCTGGAGGACGTGGCCGAGGCCGCCACGGCGGTGCTCACCACACCCGCCGAACACCTCGGCAGCACCTACGATCTGACCGGTCCGCGGGCTCTCACCCTCTACGAGGTCGCGGAGGTGCTGTCGGAGGCAGCCGGTCGCGTGATCACCTACCGCCCCGAAAGCGTGGCGGAGGCCTACCGGTCCCGCGCTTCCCACGGAGTTCCGGAATGGCAGCTCGACGCCTGGGTGTCCACCTACACCGCCATCGCCAACGGCGAGCTCGCGGAGACCAGTCGAGCGGTTCCCCGGTTGACCGGTCATCCGGCCACCCCGCTCGCCGCGGTCGTCGAGGGAAGGATCTGAAACCGGTGGAGACCGCCGTCCGGGACGGAAACGGTGGGTGGTAACACCCGAGGTGGGCCGTCCCCGAGACAGCATCCTCAGCCGGGCGTCGGGGTTCGACCCCGTGCCACGAGCGCACGGAAGTCCTTCTCACCGAGGATGTCCAGCGACTGCCCCGCCGCGCGCCGCCGGAGCGCCTTGGTCATCTTGCCGCTGGTGACGCTCTCCGGGGACAGCCCGGTGAAACCGTCCCCCACCACCAAGTGGGTGGTGCGTTTGGTGACGTCCCTGTTCGGTGTGCCCCCGCAGGCGGCGACGAGGTTCCAGATCTCCTGGCGGGAGACGCCGAGGGACCCGGTGACCACGACCACCGCTCCGTACAGCGGATGGTCGGGGTCCGCCTCGGGGTCGGGCTCGGGAGTGACCAACTCACCACGGGAACCGCCCCGGGCCCTGCCTCCGGAGGTGACTCGGCAGCCGCTCCAGGTGTCGGTACCCACGTATCCGAGACGGGTACCGGTGGCCACGGCGAACTCGTCGAGGGTGGTGCTGCCCTTCCGGGAGGCCAGCTCCACGAGGATGCCGGCGCACACCTCGGCGTCCTCCCCCGCCTCGTGGTGTCGGCGCTGGGCGACGTCGAGCTCGGCCGCCACCGTGGGAAGGCGATGGTTGGGCAGGTGGCGCAGTTCGCGACGCGCCCATACCAGGGTGCAGCCGTAACGCAGGGTGGGCCACAGCGCCCCCTCCGCGTCACAGGCCCGCCGCAGTGCCCCCGTGTCGAAGGCCGCGTTGTGCGCCACCACGGGCAGTTCTCCGACCACGGAGAGCGCGTCCTCCAGCCGGTGACGGAAGGGCGGCTGCCCGGCGACGTGGTCGGGGGTGATGCCGTGGATGGCGATGTTGTGGGGGTCGAAGTGGTCGAGTGTCTCCGGAGGACGGCACAACCAGGAGTGGGTGTCCACGACCCGACCGCCCCGCACCACGGACAGCCCGAACGCGCACACCGAGCCCCGGTCCGCGTTGGCGGTCTCCACGTCGAGCGCGACGAAATCCAGCCCCCGCATTCGGTGTCCCTTCCCTGCCTGCCGACGGGGTCGAGGCGCACGTCCCGCCCCGCGCGCTCGGCTGCCCTGGTCACGAGCCTCCCGGCACGACAGTCGCGGAACGTGCGTCGGCCTCCCGAGAGGGTATCGCCCCAGACGGTGGTCGGGAACACCACTCCCTCTCCTCCGGCGGATTTCCGTGGACCGGCCCCCGTTCCGGGGGAGCCACCGGGCACCACACCACGGCGGGGACCGGCCCTCTCCACCACGCGCTCCGGCTCGGTTCAGCCGCTCACCGTCATACCGGAACTCCCGCTGCTCCGGTATCCCTCCGTCGCGAGGATCATGTAGTGGTCGAAGCTGCCCAGCAGCATGTCACTGCGGGCCCAGGCGTCGAAGTGGTTGCCGGTGGTGATCGTTCCACTCGTTCTCCGCGTCCGACGGACGCTCCAGAACTGCGGGAAGGTGGCGGTGCCTTCGACGGAGGGGGCGTCGTACCTCATCGTCCGATAGATGTCGTACGTTCCTCCGTCGCTGAAGACCGTTCCCCTGTGGTCGTCGCCACCGGGGCGATAGGTTCCGTAGCTCTCCACGACGTAGTACTCCACGAGTGGATTCGAGGTCCATCCGTAGAGAGTCAGATACCCGTTTCCGGAGGGATTGAAATATCCCGAGTAGTTCACGGTCCTGCGCCCTCCGTTGCTCCACCCCTTTCCGCACACGAAATTGCCGCAGTCGGTCCACGTGGTACTGTAACCTCCTCCGGAGGACAGGGTCATGGAGACCGAACCACCCCCGTCGGTCCAGAACGAATAGTAGAATCCGTGGTGCGTTCCCGTCTGGTTCTCCGTGATGGTGGTGTCGGCGCGGGCGGTTCCGGGCAGCAGCAGCGCGGAAGCCCCCAGTGCCACTGTGGCGGCACCTCCCATGAAGCTTCTGCGACCGAACGAGTGCACGGGAAAATCGTCCGTGTACATACTCTCTCCTCGCATCACTGGACAGGGACCGGACAACGACATGAATCCGGTCATTCGTTCGACGTCCCGGATCGCGCGAACAGTCCGCGTCACCAGCGACCGGAATCCGTCGACATCG
The DNA here is from genome assembly GCF_000384035.1 of Actinopolyspora mortivallis DSM 44261. Taxonomy (GTDB): domain Bacteria; phylum Actinomycetota; class Actinomycetes; order Mycobacteriales; family Pseudonocardiaceae; genus Actinopolyspora; species Actinopolyspora mortivallis. The sequence goes on along the minus strand of NZ_KB913024.1, from coordinate 1,532,382 downwards.
AATGATGTTCCTCACGGTCCAGTGACCTGTCAACGGATCCGAGGGAATTTTTTCGCCGCGGCGCGCGACACGGACGGTGCCGCGCACCGGCGAAAAACAAAATTTTCCCTGCTCGATTCGAGCTCTCCGTGGAACGGTTTTCGAATACGGTTGTTCGCACGAGGAAGAGTGTGCCGGGCCCTCGACGAAGCGGTCGGTCAGGCTCCCGAACACGGGACAACGTGTCCACGCCTACACGGCCAAAGGACGCCCTTCCGGGCGGGGAACTCCGGCGGAGCCTAGCTTGCGTCCTTCCTTTCCCGCCGGGAACTCACGCTCCTTCGGACGCCCTTTCCGAACCAACACGTCAGTGACACGTCAGGGAAAGGTCAGTGTCCCGCAACAACATGGCGTTGCCGTGTGGAGAACGTTCCGCGCGAAAAGATCCTTCAGCGCTCCACGGGAGCCCGGAACGGGGCGAAACCGTTCTCCGCGCACGGCCACGGAGTCGCGAACTCCCACCTCGGAGGGAACGCACAGACGAACAACAGGGGAGGAAGCCACTGTGACCGCTCACATCGAGACCGCGGTGGGAAAACCACCCGCCGACTGGAACGAGACCGCCACCGACTACCCGAAGAACACTCCGATCCACCGCCTGTTCGAACAGCGGGTCCGCGCCTGCCCGGAGGCACCGGCGGTGGGAAGTGGCGCGGACGTCCTGACCTACCGCGAGCTCGACGGGGTGGCGAACGCCCTGGCACACGAACTGGTCTCCCAGGGAATTCGAGTGGGCGAGCTGGTGGGAGTCCTGATCAAGTCCTCGGCCGAGGCCGTCGCGGCGATCCTGGCCACGCTGAAAACCGGGGCCGGTTACGTTCCCCTGGATCCGGACCACCCGGACCACAGGCTGCGCGGGATGTGCGAGCAAGCCGGTATCCGCGTGGTGCTGACCACCGCCCCCCTGCGTTGCCGAGTGAGTGACGACCGCACCGTCGTGACGGCACGACTGGACGCCTCCCGTCCCTCGCCCCCCGAGGGGGAGGAGATCTCCGGTTCCGAACCGGCCTACGTGATGTTCACCTCCGGATCCACGGGAACGCCCAAGGCCGTGGCTGTCCCCCACCGGGGGATCACCCGGCTGGTACGGGGAACCGACCACTTGGTCCTCGGCCCTGAGGACACGGTGCTGTCCACGATCAACCTGTGTTTCGACGTCTCCTGCTGGGAGATCTTCGGCGCGCTGCTCAACGGTTCCCGGCTGGTGTTCGTCGACACCGAAACCCTGCTCGAACCCAACGCCCTGGCCGAGCTCGTCGACTCCGAACGGGCGAGTGTGCTGATCCTGAGCACGGGAGTCTTCCACGAAGTGGCCTCCCGAAGGCCGGGCATGTTCGGATCGCTGCGCTGCCTGGCTGTCGCCGGGGAGGCGATGAATCCCAACGTGGCCCGGAGCGTACTCGCCCACGGCCCACCCGGACAGTTCCTCAACGGCTACGGTCCCACCGAGAACTCGGTCATCTCCACCGTCTACGACGTCGCCGAACTGGATGAGGACGCCGAGACCGTGCCGATCGGACGTCCGATCAGCAACGCCACCGCCCATGTGCTGCGGGCGAACCTGGAACCGGCCGACATCGGCGAAGAGGGCGAACTGTGCGTCGGTGGTGACGGCGTGGCCCTCGGCTACCACGGGGCACCCGAACTCACCCGACAGCGGTTCGTCCCGGATCCGTTCTCGGAGTACCCCGGAGCGCGGCTGTACCGTACCGGGGACCGGGCACGTTGGCGCCCCGACGGGGTACTCGAGTACCTCGGGCGCCAGGACCGACAGGTGAAGATCCGCGGCTTCCGCGTGGAACTGGGTGAGATCGAGGCCGTGCTGGGAGCCCATCCCGACGTGGACCAGGCCGTGGTCGAAACCCGCGTCTCCGTGTCGGGAGACCGGCGTGTGCTCGCCTGGGTCTCCTCCGAACGCGGCGGCGCGGACCCGGGCTTCACCGAGAGGATACGGGAGTACGCACGCGACCGCCTTCCCGAGTTCATGGTCCCGGAGACGATCCGGCTGGTGGAGACCTTCCCACTCAACCACAGTGGCAAGGTGGACCGGTCCCGGTTGCCGGGGATCGACCGACAACCGAGAGAGGTGCGCAACCGGCCCGCCACTGAGACGGAACAGGGTGTGGCCACGATCTGGTGCGAGCTGCTCGGGCTGGCCGCCGTCGACCGTGAGGACGACTTCTTCGCCCTGGGCGGACGTTCGCTGCACGCCACCCGGATGATGACACTGCTGGAGGAGAAGTGGAACATCCCCGCCTCCCACGGACGGTTCCTGATCCGCTGTCTGCTGGCCTCGCCCACACTGCGTGAGTTCACCGAACGGCTCGAGGAGTCGATCTCCACGACGAGTTCCCCGGCCAACGAGACCGTGGACTTCTGGGCGGAGACACGACTGGACCCAGAACTGCGGTTCGACGCCCCCGCCGTGGAGAACCCGAACGACCCCGAAATGGTGTTGCTCACCGGAGCCACCGGATTCCTCGGGGCGTATCTGCTCGACCGGCTCGTTCGGCGTACTCGCGCCACGGTGCTGTGCCTGACCCGGGCTGAGGACGAGCAACGGGCACTGACCAGGATCGCGGCCAACATGCGACGTTACGGGCTGTCCTTCGACGAGGTGGGCCACCGGGTCGTTGCCGTACCCGGGGACCTCTCCCGCCCCGCCCTGGGGCTCGGAGACCGTTTCGACGAACTCGCCGAACGGGTCGACCTCGTGGTGCACAACGGCTCGCACGTCAACTTCGTGTTCCCCTACTCGAGTATGCGCGCGGCCAACGTGGGGGGCAGTCACGAGGTCCTCCGGTTGGCCACCACCGCCAGGCTCAAACCGACTCACTACGTCTCGTCGATCACCACCCTCGTCGGTAACGGAGTGGCCGGGGTTCGTCACGTCCCCGAGGACGCCCCACCCGCGTACCCGGAGAAGTTGTCCATGGGCTACCAGGAGACGAAGTGGGTCTCCGAGTGGCTCTTCCGTCAGGCCGCCGAACACGGGCTGCCGGTGAGCATTCACCGCCCCTACGAGATCACGGGAACCACCGGGGAGGGGATCTGGAACACCGACACGATGATGTGCGCGTTGTTCCGCACCATCGCCGAGACCGGTCTCGCCCCGGACGTGGCACTGCCACTGGACTTCGTGCCCGTCGACGTCGCGGCCGAGGCTCTGGTGCATCTGATCACCCACGAGCCGCCCCGAGGGCACGCCTACCACCTGACCAACCCGCACGACGCCCGTCTCGGACTGCTCGTGGACCGGCTGCGGGCGCGGGGGTATCCGGTGCGCTCCCTGGACTACGGGCAGTGGGTGACCGAAATGACCCGAGTGGTCTCCGAGGATCCCGAGTGTCCCCTGGCCCCGTACGTCCCGGTCTTCGCCGACTCCGCCAACACCGGCGACATGACGGTCAAGGAGATGTACTTCGCCGAGACCTTCCCCTCCTTCGGGCGGGAGAACCTCGTCCGTGGGTTGGCCGACTCCGATCTGGTTATCCCGCCCGTCGACGAGCGGCTGCTCGACCTGTACCTGGACTACTTCGAACGCTGTGGCTTCCTCGACCCCGCTTGGAAGAACCACTGAGAGGAGTCGACCATGCGCGTGGGCATCATCGGCGGAGGTATCAGCGGCCTCACGGCCGCGTGGCTGCTCGACGACTCGATCGGCGCCGGGGTGGACGGCGTCACCCTCTTCGAACGGGGGCACCGGCTCGGCGGCCACGCCGAGTCGGTCCCCACCGGCGACGGTTTCGCCGATCTCGGAGCACAGCACCTGGCTCCGAAGGCGTTTCCCACCCACACCCGCCTGCTGCGGTGGCTGGGGCTGGATGAGGAGACGATCCCCTCTCCCCTGAGCGTCACGGTGCTGTCGGGTCGGAAACCGTTGCTGGTCACTCCCCATCCGGAGTTACGTCCCCAACCGGAGGGGGAGGAGGCCAACGCGTCGTTGCGCCACCTGGGAACCTTCCTGTCCCGGGCCGCCGAGCTCGAAAACGACCCGAACGCCTGGCGACTGCCGACCGAGGACGTGGTCGAGCCGCTCGATGTCCCCGATCCGTTCAAACAGGAGGTCCTCTATCCCCTGATGGCCTCTTTCGTCGGCTGTTCGCTGGAACAGACCCGCGGTCTGTCGTTGCGGGCCGCCGTGGCCTTCCTCGTCCGCAACGCACCCGCCGACCCGACCCAGCCTCCTCCCTGGACGAACCTGCGAAGCGGTGTGGAACGGCTCGCCACGACGCTGTCCGGACAGCTGCGCAACACCCGTCTGCGCACCGGAACCGAGGTGATCCGGGTACGGCCGCTGGAACACGGCCACGAGATCGTGGAAGGCTCCGGAGACACCCACCGGGTGGACCACGTGGTCTTCGCGACCCCTCCCTGGCGGGTACCGGACATGCTGGACGAACGAGCTGATTCGGAGACCACACGGATACTGCGTCGGTTCCGGTTCGTCCGTGCGGTGGTGGGGCTCCACCGCGACCCGACCTACCTGTCCTCGGCGAGGGAGTGTCGGTCCACGAACACCGTCACCGTCTCCGAACCGCACGAGGGTGCCAGATGGGCCGAGACGTCCACCTGGTACCGACCGATCACCGGGGACGAGCTGTTCAAGAGCTGGATCACCCATCAACGGAGACAGCCGACGGAACTCGTCGCCGCACGCGAGTACCACCACCCGGTTCCCACCGTCGACCACATCGCGGCCCAGTCCGAGTTGGAACGGGTCCAGGGGCGGAGCGGAAAACACTTCGCGGGCAGCTGGACCGTGGACGTGGACAGCCAGGAAAGTGCGGTGCGTTCGGCCTGCCTCGCCGTCCGACGGATCCTGCCGTCGGCCCCTCGGCTCACCGTGCTGGGCGAACCAGCTCGGCAGTAACCACGCGGGCCGCCACCCGGGTTTCCGGATGGCGGCCCGGCCGGTACCGCAGGAGGCACCACGTTCAGCCGGTCAGCACGACCTTCCCACGGTGGGACCGTCCGGCATGGGCCACCGCCCGGGTGGCCTCGGAGAGATCGAACCGCTCCCCGACCACCGGGCGGCACCGGGGATCGCTCAGCAGATCGACGGCACGTGCCACCAGCCGGGAACGCTCCGCACTCGTCAGCCGGGCCAGATACACCGGCAGCCAGAACCCCTCCACACGGAGGTCCTCGAAGACCAGGCTCTCGGGGGCGATCCGCAGCGGCTCACCCGAGAGCATCCCGTAGGAGACGAACCTGCCTCCGCTGCGCACACACCGCAGTACACGACTGCCCAGCTCACCACCGACCGCGTCCAGTGCGGCCTCGGCTCCCCCTCCCGTGTACTCGCGCAGGACCTCCTCCACGGGCTCGCACTCACCGTCGACCACGGCGGCGGCCCCGAGGCGAGTGAGTTCCTCCGTGTGCGCACCGCCTCGGACCACACAGACACAGCGGATCCCGGCCCGCTCGGCCACCGGCAGGAGCATCCTCCCCAGCGTCGAGGCGGCGGCGGTGTGCACCAACGTCGCTCCACGTTCCAGGTTCAGCACCTCCAACAACGCCAACACCGTGACGGGGTTGATCGTGGCCTGGCAGGCCACCTCGTGGGGCAGCTCGTCGGGAACCCGCACCAGCTCGTCGGCCTCGGCCAGCACGTACTCCCGCCAGGTTCCCCGGGCGGCGACGGCCACTCGCGCTCCCACGGGCGGGGACGCTCCCTCACCGACGGCCTCCACCGTTCCGGAGCCCTCGAAACCGACGGCCGCGGGGAAACGTTCGGCTCGGCGGCCGTATCTCCCCTCGACGTAGAGGAGATCGGCGGGGTTCACCGGACGCGCGTGCAGGCGAACCAGCACCTGCCCGCCCCCCGGCCGGGGGACGGGCAGGTCGGAGAGCACGTCCAGCACCTCCTCCGGAACACCGTGTCGGCGGAAGACCACGGCGCGCATCGTGCTCACCTCCGTGCCGGCCGGAGGGTGACCCGCTGTCGCTCCAGCTCGGACAACGGCAGTCTTCCCGCGTGCAGTGCCTTGTTGGCCAACACGTAGTCGGCCGCGCCCGAGTCGAGCGCCGCGACGAGGTGTTCGACCGAGCCGCACCCCCCGGAGGCGATCACCGGTACTCCCGAGGACTCGCCCACCGCCCTGGTGAGCCTGTGGTCGTAGCCCTGCCCGGTTCCCTCACGTTCGGCGCTGTTGGCCAGCACCAACCCCGCACCCAGCTCTCCGAGTCGGCGGGCGAACTCCGGAGCGTCCATCCCGCTGGGGACACGACCGCCGTGGACGTAGGCCGTCCACGGGCCGAGCGGCCCGGTTGCGGCGTTCACGGCCCCCATGAGCCCTCCGTGCGGTGCTCGCCGGAAGAAGTCCTCCACCGTACGGGGATCCTCCACAGCGGCGGTGCTCACCGACAGCGCGCTCGCTCCCTCCCGCAGGAGGCGCTCGGCCTCGGCGACGGAGGGCAGCAGACCGTGTCCCACCGACACCAGCACCGAGAGGCCGGTGCCCCGCACGGCGGAGACGACCGGGAGAACCGTGTGCAGCTCGTCCCAACCGTCGAGCACGTCGAGGAAGATCCGTCGTGTGCCCCACGCGGCGTAGCACCGGGCGATGTCGACAGGGTCGTACGGATCCTCCACCCCGGACATTCGCACGGGATCGGCCGCTCTGCCCCTCGTGAGGTCCACGCACGGGATCAACACGTCCACGATTCGGGTGTCATCGGTTGTCATCGGGTGCCTCCTCGGTGTCGAGCAGTTGTGCCACCCGCGGGCTGGCGGGGGCGAGAGCCCGTGCGACCCGTGCGGCCGACTCCACCGTGGTCTCCTGGGAGTCGATGCCGAACGCGTAGTGCCCGGCGAAGTACAGGTTGTCGGTGCCCTGGTGTGCGGCGAGCCGCCGCTGCGCCCGGACCACCTCGGGGGTGGGAAGCAGCTGCCGGAAACTCTCCCGATCCAGGACCTTGCTCGGCTGTCGGGAACGTCTGCTCACCTGGCTGCGGAACACGTCAACACCGTGCACGGGTCCGTACCACACGGTCGTTTCGCTGTGGTCCTCACCGAGAGTGAGGTTGTTCGTCGACCAGTGTTCGAGCCTGTCGGGCATTCCCACCGGATCCCGGTGCAGGGCGTAGTCGACCTGCCGGTACGGGAAGGCGGTCAACGTCGCCCCGAGATCCCGGAGTCCGTCGAGCGAACCGGCGATCTCCGCCGTCACCGGTGGAGGGACGGCGAACACGACCGCCTCGACCCAGCTGGCCTCCCCGGTCGTGTCGACCAGTTCGTAACCGGACCCGCTCTCCCGCACCCGCACCACCCCGGTGTCCGGACTGAGCCGCGCCAGATGGAGATCGGCGGCCAATGACCACGCCAGGCTCTCCAGGCCACCACGCACGTTCTCCGTGAGCGGGGCGCGATCACTGCGCTGTCCCCCGAGGAAGGCCGCCGTGGCGGCACGGGCGGACAGGTTTCCCGCCTCACGTGGGTCACAGCCGAACAACGCGGCGGGCAACGCGTACAGCAGGGGACGGTTCCGTCGGTCCGTACCGAGCGAGTCCAGCATCTCGTCGAGCCGGACCTCCCAGTCCAGTCCCCTGCTGTCCCACTCCTGTGCCCGCGTCAGGAACTCGGCCAACCTGTCCCAGTCACGACCGAGCACCTTCGTCCGGGGCCATCCGGGATCGGGGCCGTGCGGCCCGACGAGCAGCGGGCTCTCCTCACCCTCCAGGAGGACGGTGCGTGAGGACGGAACCTCCACGAAGTCCTCGTCCCCGAAACCGTGCAGCCGCATCAGCCGCGCGTTGAGCGGATAGTCCTCACTGGACACCTCCTGCGTACCGAGATCGAACCAGACCGGTCGGCCTCCGAGCCGGACCGCGACGGACCGTGCGTTGCCACCGATACGTCGTCCGCGTTCGAAAACCACCGCCTCATGGGTTCCGTCGATCAGCCAGGCCACGGTGAGGCCGGCCATACCCGCCCCGACGATTCCTACTCGCAACGTGGGCTCCTCCGAAGTGCTCGATGATGTGACGACGCGTCACCCGTGGTGACGAATCCCGGACGATCATTCGGGACGCGGGTTCGCCGCCGCCTTCCAGAACCGCCCGATGCTCTCCTCGAGCAGACGAGCGCGGAACACGGCCTCGTCCGGATCGTCGCCCCGGTCCAGACCGTCCTGGACGGTTTCGAGGGCCTGACGCATGAGTTCCTCGGGGTGGCCACCGTCGTAGTAGGTGAAGAACTCCTCCGGAACGGACAGTTGTCTCTCGCGTACCCCGGTCGCGATCTCGGCGCATCCGGAGAAGTACACGGTCATGTCGGTGTGCAGCGCGAGTGCCCCGGCGGCCTGACTCCCGGTCAGCGCGATCCAGGACAGGGTGCCGTTGAAGGCGTAGGTCTCCCACTCGGGGGGCCAGCGGACGAGGTCGCGCTCGGTCATGCCCAGGGCACGGGCGCATTCGAGCAGCTTCGGCAGTGCTCCGGTGATCAGTTCGCTCAACCGCGCGTAGAAGTCCACCACCGGGCGGTGCGGGAACCGGGTCATGAACAACCCGTAGGCGGCGAGTTCGGCGTGGTGGGCCTTCTCCTCCACGGCCACGAAGCGTTTGAGGTGTTCGACGGTGAGCGTGTTGTCTTCCAGCCGTTCGAGCAGTGCGTTACCCACCGGACGTTCGGTGCGTGTCTGACGCACCCGTTCGACGAGTTTCTCCGCGTCAGCGGTCTTTCCGTGGGTCATGGGGTCCTCCCGGACAGCGCGTGGCCGATCCCTGTCTTTGCCGTTCAGAAGGAATTCCGCGAAAAACCGGATCCACACCGATTCCGTTCCACGGGAATTCCCTTGCCCACCTTTGTCCCGCACCGAACTGACACGAGGCTGACGCGGCTCTGACACCCGGAAAGAGTTATGACGCGGCGACACCCGGAAACGAGCCGGACGGGATCACGGGATCCGCACTGCTGACACGGAAAAACACGACATCACCAGAATGTCTCTTCCCCAACGCTTACGCGTACGACCCAGGAAGCCGACGCGGGAGGTGCGGGCACAACCTCCTCGTCGCGAGTCGGAGGAGTGCTGAGGGGAACGCCTTGCCGGAAGGCGGGTTCCGCGTGCCGATAGTCGCACCGAGCACCGCGCGGAACCCGCCCGAGCTCAGACCGGCATGTCGAGCACCATCACCGGTTCCGTGCTGGGCCGTGCAGAACCGCCCTCGGGTTCGACGGTGACCGCCATGTGATCCGCCCCCTCCGGGGGCTGGCTGACGACACTGGACTCCGCCATCCCCGCGGCCGGTTCGAACACTCCCGCCGACACCGGCCTCCCCTCGTCCAGGAACCACAGTTGGTACACCCGGTTCGGCGGCGGCTCGGCCATGTCCGAACCGAGGAAGGCCACGCCGCCCCTCTGTTCGGACACCACGACCGCGGCTCGGTTCTTCCCTTCGGAGCTGCGGACCACGCGCGCGTCGGGAGCACTCAGCAGCCGCATCACCCGCGTGGCGGTCTCGACACGGTCGATCCGCTCATCCTGGCGGGTGACTTCGGCGAGCTGCCGTTGAGTGTGCCAGGCGACTCCCCCGAAAACACCCGCCAGCACGATGCCGACCACGGCGGCGGCCACGGCCAGACGAGTCGTCCACGGATGTGGGGGGAGGAAGGACGGAGCCCCCCGTCCTCCCCGACCTCCGGTGCGGGGAGGACGTTGTCTGGTGCGGGCGACCTCCTCCAGCACCCGTTCCTTGAGTCCCTCGGGTGGGGAGGCGGCGGCGTCCGTGCCCAGCCGGGCGACCGTCTCACGCAGCTCGCGCACCTCCCGGGTGCAGTCCTCGCACACGGCCAGATGGCGCTCGAACCGTGCGCGTTCCGTCCCCGTGAGGGCGTCCAGCGCGTAGGCGCCGGTCAACGTCGACATCTCGGTGGTGCTCACCGGCTCACCCCCAGGCAGTCCCGGAGACGGATCAGTCCGTCCCGCAGCCGGGTCTTGATCGTCGCGGTCGGTGTTTCGAGCAGCCCCGCCGCTTCACGGTAGGTGTAGCCGCGGTAGTAGGTGAGCATGACCGACTCGCGTTGCAGGTCGGTCAGGGTGGAGACGCACCGGCGCAGCTGTCGCTGTTCGAACTGGGACAGCACCGCCTCGCTCACCTCGTCGAAGGGTCTTCCGAGCTGCTGACGTCCGGTTCTGGTCTCCCGGTCAGCCGTGGCCTGGGAGGACCGCACTCGGTCCACCGCCTGCCGGTGGGCCAGGGTCATGATCCAGGACAGGGCGCTGCCCCGTTCCGCTCGGAAGCGGGTGGCGTTGCGCCACACCTCGACCAACACCTCCTGGGTGACCTCCTCCGACTGGGCCTCGTCCCGCACGATACGCCGGACCAGACCGAACACCGGTCCCACGACCACGTCGTAGAGTCCGGAGAAGGCCCGCTCGTCACCCCTGGCCACGGCCAGCAACAGTTCCTGGGGATCGGAGTTCGCCGCCGGCTCGGGAGTCGACGGAGTCCCGTCCTTGTCTCGTTCGGTTCCGTGCTCCACTACCCGCTCACTTCCCTGCTGATCCGAGGAACCCGAACTGCCCGACGTCCAGGTATCCGGCGCGGAACCCCGCCTCACTGTAGGCGAGGTAGAACTCCCACATACGGCGGAAACGCTCGTCGAACCCGAGCCGTGCCAGTTCCTCCCAGCCTCGCAGGAAACGCGCACGCCACTGTCGCAGCGTCTCCGCGTACCCGTCACCGAAGAAACGTCGCCCGGCGGGGACCAGACCGGTGTACCGGGCCACCGCGGTGTCGATGGCCCGCACCGAGGGAATCAACCCCCCGGGGAAAACGTACTTGTGGATCCAGGTGTAGCTGTTCCTGGTGGCACGCATCCGGGAGTGCGGCATGGTGATCGCCTGCAGACCGACCCGTCCTCCGGGAACCAACAGGCGGTCCAGGGCGGAGAAGTAGGTGGGCCAGAACTCGTGTCCGACCGCCTCGATCATCTCGACACTGACCACCGCGTCGTAGCGGCCGGTGACGTCACGGTAGTCACACAGCAGCACCTCCACCCTGTCGGACATGCCCGCGGCGGCGACGCGTTCCCGCGCCAACCGCTGCTGTTCGGCGGACAGGGTCACCGTGGTCACCACGGCACCGCGTTCGGCGGCCCTGATCGCCAGTGACCCCCAGCCCGTCCCGATCTCGAGCAGGTTCGTTCCCGAACCGACGTGGGCGAGGTCGAGAATCCCGTCGATCTTGCGTCGTTGGGCGGCGGCCAGGTCGTCTCCGGCGGAGAACCACCCACCGGAGTAGGTCATGGTCTCGTCGAGGAAGGTCGCGAAGACGTCGTTGGACAGGTCGTAGTGTCGCGCGATGTTGCTGCGGGCTCCCGACCGGGTCCCGCGTTCGGCGGCGGGCTGGCGTCGTTCCACCCAGTGCCGGGCGTGCTGCAACGGTGCGGGAACCAGTGTCGACATCCGCGCGGCGAAGGGGGTCAACAGCGCCGCCGGGTCGGGGCTGGACCAGTCCCCGGCCATGTAGGCCTCTCCGAAACCGATCTTGGCGTCCGCACCGAGCCGGTGGAAGAAGGCCTCGGGGCGTTCGACGCGCATCAACGGTGTCCCGGTTCCGCCCGCTCCGAGTCGTTCGCCTCCGGCGAGCACGATGCGTACGGGAAGGTCCCGCACCGCCCGTCGGAACAGCCGCTCGGCCGCGAAGGCCCGCAACGGGGCGTGGGGGGCCGGTCCCAGCCTCGTCCACGGAGGTGCCGGTTCCGTGTTCTCGGGGCACCGGGAAACGGCACTGGTACTCATCGAACTCCTTTCCACCGGGCCGCTGGGCACCCGGATCCACGTGGTGTCCCCGCCGACCAGAGCGCGATTCCGTGCAGCCTGATCAGAGCGGCGACCCGCTGCGGTGTGAACGGGCGGAACAGTTCGGTGCCCAGCATTCCCGCGGGGGTGCTGGGACGGCCGCGGCCGACCATCGTGGCGGTGAGCAGGGGCCGACCGTCGCGCACGAGCTGTACCCGGATCGACAGCTGCCGTCCCGGCGGTGTCAACGTCATCCGGTAGCTGGCCCGGTTCGGCAGGAACGGGGAGACGAGGAACTCCTTCTCCGTCTGGCAGTTCCCGTTCTCGTCGGGACGCAGCAGGTAGCGATGGCGCCCGCCGTAGGTGTTGTGTACCTCGGCCACGACACACGCCAGTTCCCCGGTGTCCCGGTAACACCAGTAGAGGCTGATCGGGTTGAACACGTAGCCGAACGTGCGGGCGTGGGCGAGCATCCACACACGCCCACCCCCCAGGTCCACGCCGCACCGCCACAACCAGCGGTCCAGGTTCTCACGGATGCCGCGTTCCGGGTCGTCGAAGTGATCACGGGAGTCGAAGGAGGCCACCGCCCGCAACGGCCCGGGAAGTCGCGGCAGTTCGTCGAGATCGACCAGCCAGGTGTGCAGCCGATGTCGGAACGAACGCCGCGGCCGACCGTGCCGGTGGTGTCCCACCACCACGTCATAGCGGTACACGTGACTCACCTCCGACGCCGAGGGCCATCGCGGCGCGCATCCCGGACAGGCATCCGTCCTCGTGGAACCCCCAGCCGTGATACGCCCCGGCGAAACGCAGCCGGGCATCCCCCAGGTCGGGTAACTGCCGCTGGGCGGCCACGGACTCCGGGGTGTAGACCGGATGGCGGTAGCGCATCCTGCGCACCACCTGATCCGGCTGGAGCTGGTCGGCCGCGTTGAGTGTGACCACGTAGTTCTCGGGTTCGGCCAGTCGCATCAGCCGGTTCATGTCGTAACTGATCCGCACGCCCACGGTCTGTTCCGCGCACGTCTCCTTGAGGTAGTTCCAGCTCGCACGCGCCCCCGAACGACGGGGCAGCGGGGAGGTGTCGGTGTGCAGCACGGCCTCGTTCTCGGAGTAGCGAAACGCCCCCAGCACCCGGCGTTGCCGTTCGGTGGGGGCGGCCAGCAGGCGCAGGGCCTGGTCGGCGTGGGTGGCCACGACGACCCGGTCCACGCTGTGCGCGCGCCCGGTGTGGTCCCGGATGTCCACTCCGTCCGCGTGGGGCTCCACCGCACGGACGGGGGTACGCCGGTGTATCACGGGCAGCCGCTCGGCGATCCGGCGGACGTACTCGTGCGAGCCACCGACCACGGTCCGCCATTCGGGAGATCCACCGACGCTGAGCATGCCGTGGTTGCGCAGGAACTCGAAGAGGTAGCGCGCCGGATAGTGGGCACCGAGCGCGGGGCCGACCGACCACACCGCCGAGACCAGGGGAAGGGCGAAGTGCCGGACGAAATAGTCCGTGTATCCGCCCGAGGCCAGAAACTCCCCGAGGGTGGTGTCCTCCCCGTTCCGGGGGTGGTCGAGCAACCGGTTGGCCTGTCGGTGGAAACGTCGGATCTGGGCGAGCAGACGCAGGTAACGAGCGTTGTTCCGATTCGCGCCCCCCGGGAACAATCCGCGCAGTTTTCTGGCTCCGGCGTACTCCAGCCCGCATCCCCGGCAACTCACGCTCATGGACATCTCGGTGTCCCGGGTGGTCACGCCGAGCTGGTCGAACAACCGAGAAAGCCTGGGATAGTTGCGTGGGTTGTGCACGACGAAACCGCTGTCGACCGCGACATCACGCCCGTCCTCGGCACTCAGGTGATGGGTGTGAGCGTGCCCGCCCAGCCTGTCCTCGGCCTCGAACAGCACCACTGTGTTACGCCCACTCAGCAGATAGGCGGCCGTCAGTCCGGACACCCCTGAGCCGATCACGGCCACCCGCGAATGGCTCACCACGGCCTCCCCTTCCGATGCGGGGCCGTGAACACCGACTGACGCCGCCGCGGATGTCCGCGCGGAAGGGGCGGGGCGTACGTCTCCGAACGGAGAAGCCGGTCACACGATTCGTTCGGTTCCATGCCCCTCGTTCGGGGCGGACGTGAGCACGGTTTGGCCGCTGTGACCGTAAACACACCAGCCAGTCCGACACGCTGAGCGCGCCGAATCACCACTCGGCGGAGCCCGTGTCACGGAGGTGTTGGTGTCGCGAAGCATGGAAAACGGACTCGGCGTGGCCGAGGTCGTGCGGAACACCGTCGAACGAGCGCTCGGAACGCCCCTTCCCGTGGGCGTGAGCGCCTGGGACGGCAGCCGGGCGGGACCGACGGAGGGCCCGCGTGTCGTGTTGCGGCGTGCCCGCGCGCTGCGGCATCTGCTGTGGAGTCCGGGCGAGCTCGGCGCCGCGCGGGCGTTCGTGTCCGGCGACCTCGACGTCGAGGGAGACCTCGTGGAGGGGCTACGTCGCTGCTGGGAGCTCGCTCGGGAACACGGGCTGCGGGGAAACTCCCCACCGCACCGACGCTGGTGGGAGCTGGGCAGGGCCGCCGTGCGGCTCGGAGCGCTCGGTCCCCGTCCCCCGGTTCCCGCCTGCGAAGCACGGCTGTCCGGAACCCGGCACAGTCGGACACGGGACCGTTCGGTGATCAGCCATCACTACGACCTCGGCAACGAGTTCTACGAGCTGCTGCTGGATCCGACACTGACCTACTCCTGTGGATACTTCACCGACGAGCGGGACGATCTGGAAACGGCCCAGTACAACAAGCTCGACCTAGTGTGCCGTGAACTGGGGCTGCGCCCGGGGCAACGGCTGCTGGACGTGGGGTGCGGCTGGGGTTCTCTGGTCGTTCACGCCGCGCGGAACCACGGTGTGCGCGCCAGTGGAATCACCCTCTCCCGGCAGCAGTACGAGTACGCCAACAACAGGATCGAACGGCTCGGGCTCGGGGAGCTCGCCTCCGTCAGACTGCTGGACTACCGGGATCTCACCGACAGACCCTACGACGCGGTGGCGAGTCTGGAGATGGGGGAGCACGTCGGTGCCGACAACTACCCCACCTATCTGGCGAGCCTGTTCCGGATGCTTCGTCCCCACGGGCGACTGCTGCTGCAACAGATGTCGCGTGGCTCGAAAGCACCGGGGGGCGGAGCGTTCATCGAGTCCTACATCGCCCCGGACATGACCATGACCCCCGTGGGGCACACACTCGACCGCCTCGAAACGGCGGGGTTCGAGATCCGCGGGATGCGGGCTCTGCGGGAACACTACGCCCGCACCGTGCGGCTGTGGGCACGCCGTCTGTACGAGCACGAGCCCGAAGCCCTCCGGATCCTCGGGGCACAGCGCTACCGGGTGTGGCGACTGTACCTGGCCGGGGGTGGGCTGGCCTTCGCGGAGAACCGTATGGGCGTCGACCAGATCCTGGCGACCCGCCCCGCCCGTGACGAGGGGCGTGCCCTCTTCTCCGGGGAGGGAAAATGACCGGCACGGAACTCCTCACACTCGCGGTCACCCTGGGGACGGCCCTTGTGCTGGTGTCGATCACCTTCCTCGTGGCCCGCGCACGCGGCAAATACGACACGGTGGACACCGCGTGGGGGATCGGATTCGCCCTGATCGCCGTACTGTCGTTCCTGCTCACCGGAACCGGCGTCGTGGCCGGGGTCATGACGGTGCTCTGGGGCCTGCGGCTGGCCACGCACCTGTACCGGCGCAACTGGAACAAGCCCGAGGACCCGCGCTACGCCGCGATGTCGCAGCGGTACGGGTCCCGTCCGGCGGCCCGCATGTACACCAGGGTCTATCTGACCCAGGCACTGCTCATGTGGTTCGTTTCGCTGCCGGTGCAGCTGACCGGTTCCGAGGTCGGGGTGTTCACCGCGCTGGGTGCCGTGGTGTGGGCGGTGGGCCTGTTCTTCGAGGCCGTGGGGGACGCCCAACTGCGGCGTTTCCGGAAGGACCCCGCCTCGCGGGGTGGAGTACTCACCACGGGACTGTGGCGCTACACGCGGCATCCGAACTACTTCGGCGACGCCTGCGTGTGGTGGGGGTTGTACCTGGTTTCCTGCCAGCAGTGGCCCGGTCCGCTCACCGTCCTCTCCCCAGTGGTGATGACCTGGCTGCTGGTGCGGGGAACGGGCAAACCCCTGTTGGAGGAACGCCTGCGACAACGACACCCGGAGTACGCGCGGTACGTGGCCCGCACCAGCGGTTTCCTCCCCCTCCCTCCGAGGAGGAGGTGACGCTGCCGGGACGTGCTCCTCGGAGAGCACGATTGGGCGGCTGATCACCTCCTCCCTCGAGGATCGGAACCGGACCCACCCTCGACGGGTGCGGATCCCCGCCGGCGGTCAGGTCATCGCTGCCGGCACTGTTCGGACACGCGATCTCGTCTCAGCACCGCGCCGGCGTGTCTGCCGGTGCTCAACAGCGCCCTCCTGGCCAGTGCCTCCCGGAACACGGGGGCTTGCGCCGTCACCGACAACGCGGCGACGGGAACCCGGGAAAGCCCCCAGACAGGGGTGGCGGCCGAACGCCTCCCCGACGGCGTCTCCGCTCCGTCGAAAGCGACCGAGCACCGCCGCGCCTCGTGGAACTCACGCAACAGGTTGGCCTCGGACGTCGCGGTGGTGGGGTTGGTGGCGTGGAAGTATCCGGTACCGAGGTAGCGCTGGGCGGCGCCGCTGTGGTGGGCCAGCAGTACCTTTCCCGCGGCGGTGGTGTGTGCCGGAACCCGCTCGGAACGTTCCGTGTTCCCGGCCCGGGGGATCCGGCCTCCCAGGCGGCACACCACGGTGACCTCCGGTCCGATGAGTACGGACAGCTCGACCGTGTAGCCCGTCACCTCACGCAGCCGGGTGAGATACGGAAGAAGCCTGCTGCGCAGGACGTGGAACCTCGTCTCCTCGTCTCCGAACTCGATCGCGCGCCCGCGGATCCGGTAGGTGGCACCCACTCGTTCGACGAGCTCACGGTTGATCAGGGCGTTGAGCAGACGGTGGGTGCTCGACTTGGGAATTCCCGAGTACTCGGACAGTTCCTTGAGGGTCAGAGGGAAGCCACGGGTGTTGAGGATCCGCAGGAGAGTGAAAGCCCTGTCGAGCACCCGCAGTTCCGTGTGTTCCACGGCGTCGCTGCTGCCGGTCCCGGTCGTCTCGGTCATCTGCCACCCTCTCCGTCGAGCCCAGGAGATCGCGTTGCGCGGCTTCGGTTCCGCTCGGTTCGTCGGTTCCACACGCCCGGTCCGGGGAACCAGTCCACACGATCGCCTCCGACGCTGACATGGCGCTGACGCAGCGGTGACCCCGAAGCGCCTTGTCGAACCGGCGAAACCGTCCCGTCGACGAAGCCACACCGGAACCAGTGAAAACCCGATGTCAGCACTGTGTCAGTGCCAAGTCAGCGGAACTCGCACAATCAAGGAAACACCACGTCGAGATCTCGGCCACAGCGGGAAGACGGAAAAGTAACCGCGACCAGTGGAATACCTCCATGCCCAGCACGAAACGATGCGTGCGAATTCGTTCCAGTCCGTAACCAGCTCGAACGACGGGATCCGAATTGAACATCAGAACACCGAACAAGGAAGTGGAAGAACACCCCACCGCAGTGGGCCCCCGGGCACCGACCGGAGCCGCAGCCGTGGTCGAGGAACTCGACCATCACGGTGTCAGCACGGTGTTCGGCATTCCGGGTGGAGCGATTCTGCCACTGTACGACGAGTTGGCACGATCCCTCGGGATCCGTCATGTTCTGGCCCGGCACGAGCAGGGAGCGGGGCACGCCGCGGAAGGATACGCGCGTACCACGGGTAAGGTCGGGGTCTGCCTGGCCACATCCGGTCCCGGAGCGACGAACCTGATCACACCGCTCGCCAACGCCTCGATGGACTCCACCCCCGTCGTGGCGATCACCGGACAGGTACCGAGTTGGTTACGCGGTACCACGGCGTTCCAGGAGACGGACATCTGCGCGATAGCTCAGCCGCTGGTGAAACGAAGCTTTCAGGTCACTCGACCCGACCAGGTCCACGAAGCCGTACGAGAAGCGTTCCGTACCGCGCTGCGCGGACGACCGGGGCCGGTGTTGGTCGACATCACGAAGGACGCGTTACAAGGCCGAACGAGACCCACGAGTTCTCCGTTCCGGGAGGGGGAGTTCCCGCCCCGTCCTGAACGGAGACTGCCCTCGGCGGATCGTCTTCATGCTGCCGCGGACCTTCTACGGCGGGCGCGACGGCCCGTGCTGTACGTGGGAGGTGGAGCGGTGGCTTCGAACGCCAACGAGAAGATCCTGGAACTGTTGGAACTCACCCAGGCCCCCGTCGTTACCACGTTGATGGCCAAGGGAACCGTGCCGGACAATCACGCACAACACCTCGGTATGCCCGGTATGCACGGCACGGTCTCCGCTGTGCTGGGGCTGCAACACAGTGATCTGATCGTCGCTGTCGGGGCGCGCTTCGACGATCGGGTTACCGGGCGAATCGACACCTTCGCCCCGAAGGCCCGGGTCGTGCACATCGACGTGGATCCGTCCGAGATCAACAAAATCCGACGAGCCGATGTCGCCCTCCAGGGTGATGCATGTGCTGTTGTCTCCGCCCTGAACGAACGTCTGCGCACGGAACCACCGACATATCCGGACGAGTCGTGGTGGCAACGACTCTCCTGCTGGCGGCAGAGACACGACATTGGTTCCCCCTCGCCCGCCGAGAACGAAACCCTGCGCTCCCGGCATGTCCTCACAGCCATGCGGAACACGTGTTCGGACGGAACCGTGTTCACCACGGGAGTCGGTCAACACCAGATGTGGGCTGCCCAACTGCTCTCGTTGACGGATCCACGCTCATGGGTCACCTCAGGTGGGGCCGGAACCATGGGTTACGCCGTCCCCGCCGCCATGGGGGCCAAACTCGCCAGGCCGTGTGATTCGGTGTGGGCGATCGAGGGTGACGGCGGGTTCCAGATGACCTGCCAGGAGTTGGCCAGCTGCGTGGCCGAGGGAATCGCGATCAAAGTGGCCGTGTTCAACAACGGCACTCTCGGCATGGTCCGGCAGTGGCAGGACGTGTTTCTCGAACAGCGATACTCGGCTACGACACTGGATCGTGACATCCCGGACAACGCGGCACTGGCGCGCGCCATGGGATGCGTCGGTTTACGCTGCGCACAGCCCGAGGAAGTGGAGACCGTTCTCGCCGAGGCGGAGGCGACGAGTGACCTACCCGTGGTGATCGATTTCCATGTCGACGCCGCGGAACTGGTATGGCCCATGGTTCCGGCAGGAGCATCCAATGACGACATGCTGATTTCCCGGAATGAGCGTCCGGATTTCGACCACTTCGAGGAGTGACCACACTTCCTGTACACTAACCTGTTTTCTCCCTACACGGTCAACTGGAGAAACGCCATGATTCACTATTCAGCTCCTCCGCTGCGCGAATTCGCTGAACGGTTACTTCCGTCCTCCGGGGGAAGCACGACCCTCGCGGAGGGCATCGTGACCGCCGACTGCTCGGTTCCGGAGGTCGCGGACTGCGTGTTCCGCCTACGTCGCCTCCGGTTCGCTGCCGGAGACAGCACGGGATGGCACTACCATCCCGGAACGCTGTACGTGATCGTGGAGTGGGGCCAGCTTCACTACTACCAGGCGGACGGCGTGTCCCGCACCTACCGGGCCGGTGACGCCTTCCTGGAACCCGCCGGCCCGGGGAACATCCACTGCGGAACCACCCCCGCACACGGCGGGGCCAGGCTGCTCGTGCTGTACGTCCTGCCGAAGCGGACAACCACGATCAGCATTCCGACGGAACCTCCCGAGCCATGGAGTTCCACCTGAACGGATGAGGACACTGCCACCAGCGTCGTGTCAGCTTCGTCAAGAAAGTCGACCGAACAACATATTTTCCGAAAACAGTTTCGGAGCGTGCCGGATTTCAACAGTTCGCACGAACGGAAAACTCCAGCGACCATCAGGAAACACACCGCGACAGCCCCGGCGTCAGGAGAAAAGCGATGAAAGCACTGGTTTTTCACGGAACAGCACGTTTCTCCTGGGAGAACATCGACGATCCTTCCCTGCCGTCCCCCACCGACATGATCGTGCGAGTGGCGACGACGACCATCTGCGGAACGGACCTGCACATCATCCACGGCGAGGTCCCCGATGTCGCAGCCGGTACCGTACTGGGTCACGAGGCCGTCGGCGAGGTCGTCGAGGTCGGAAGCGACGTTCGAACAGCGAAGCCGGGTGACCGTGTCCTGGTTTCGTGCATCACCTCGTGCGGGCGCTGCGGCTACTGCCGTGTGGGGACCTACAGTCAGTGCCTCGGAGGGGGAGGTTGGAAGCTCGGCAACGCGGTTCACGGTACCCAGGCCGAGTACGTCCGCGTCCCCTTCGCCGACACCTCCACCCATGTTCTTCCGGAGGAGGCGGCGAACAACGAGGCGATCCTGGTCTCCGACGTCTACCCGACCGCCTACGAAATAGGGGTGCTCAACGGCGGAGTCTCTCCCGGGGACACCGTGGTCATCGTCGGGCCGGGTCCCATCGGGCTCGCCGCTCTCGGAGCGGCCAGGCTCTACTCCGCCGGTCGGGTCATCGTCGTCGGAAGGTCCGCACCCCGCCTGGAGGTGGCGCGACGTCTCGGAGCCGACGCCGTGGTCAGCCACACGGAGAACCCCGAGCAACTGGTACGTGAGATGACACAGTCACGGGGCGCGGACGTGGTGATCGAAGCGGTCGGTTCCGCCGAGACCTTCGAACTGTGTACCCGTCTCGTCAGACCGGCGGGAAGGATCGCCAGCATCGGTGTGTACGGAGAACCCGCGACACTGCATCTCGAAGAACTCTGGAACAGAAACATCACGATCACGACGGGGCTCGTCAACACCCACAGCACTCCCAGACTGCTGTCCCTGCTCACAGCGAGACTACTCCCCGTTTCGGAACTGGCCACTCACACGTTCGCACTCCCGGACATCACGGAGGCCTACGACACGTTCGAAAAGGCATCGGAGAATCGTGCCATGAAGGTACTACTGAACAACCCCGAGTGACCCCTCCGAGTTCCGGCACGGGCGTCGCGGCTTCGGATTCGACCGAGGACGCACCGTCGACCCATCCGGTTGTCCGGCCGGACGGGAAGACACGTCAGTTCCCGCTCTCGTCCACGTTCGGCGGCTCGCCCCAGGAACTCTCCAGAGCCGCGCGCAGCTGCTCCACCGTGTCGCTTCCGATACGCCGGGCCAGCTCCCGCTCCAGTTCCTCCAGGACGGCCTCGGCCTCGCGATGCAACCGCCGCCCCAGCGGGGTACGCCGGACCAGCCTCCTCCTGGCCGACTCCGGGTGGGCGGAGCGCTCCAGCAGCCCCGCCTCCATCAGGCCGTGCACGGCCTGATGGGTGGTCTGCCGGGTGACTCCCATCCACTGGGCCAGTTCGGAGATCGTGGCCCCCTGTTCGTCGAGCACGGAGAACAGCTGGAGCTGGGTCGGCGAGACCGGGGTCTGCCCTCTCCTGCGCAGCGTCTCCGTTAGTGCCTCCTCGAACCAGTGACGGGCCTGACCGAGCAGGCGGGGGAGGTTGTGACCGGTGGTGTGCAATTCGTCCCCTTCGCAGAGTTCCCCGGACGGGGGTTTGCCGGATCGCGAACACGTATGTCAGGCTACCTGACAAACAGGGCTCACCAGTTCAGGAAGCAGTCATGACGATCGAGTACGCCACCCGCTACCGGACAACCTCCCACATCCCGGCGGAACCGGGCAGGCCCTACTTCATCCGGAAGGGAGAGGGAGACCGCGCCCACCTCTTCGGAGACCTGGTCACCGTCTACGCGGGAGGGGAACAGACCGAGAACACCTTCAACTTCTTCACCTGTGAAGGCCCCCAGGGCGACATCATCCCGGCTCACGTGCATCCGAACACCTACGAGGTCTTCTACGTGACGGCGGGAGCCGTGCGTCTGTTCGTGGAGGACACCGAGGGCGAACAGCAGGAAAGGCTACTCGGTGAGGGCGACTTCGGTTTCGTACCCAAGAACTGTCCCCACGCCTACCGCATGGAACGTCACCACAGCCGTGTCGTGGGGGTGGCCGCCGGCCCCGGCGGGACGTTCGAGCGTTTCTTCGAGAACCTCGGAGCCCCCACCGAACAACTCGGCCTGCCCACCGAACCCGTCGTTCCCCCGGCGGAACGGTTCGAACGGGTCGGTCACCAGTACGACGTGCGTTTCCTGCCCGAACACCGGTGGTACACGGAATGAACGAGACACGGCCAAGCCCGCGGAGTCTCGTCGTCGCCCCGCATCCGGACGAGGCCACCCTGCCTCCCGCCGCCGTACGGGAGGCGGGAGTGCGGACGCTGCGCGGCGTCCCCTACGCGGAGGTGGAGGGCAGCAGACCCCTCGAACTGGACCTGTGGCTACCCGCGCGGACGAACTCCCCGGCTGCGCTGGTGCTGTTCGTCCACGGCGGAGCCTGGATGCGGGGACGTCGGGACGACATGGGACCGCGTACCCGCGACTGGAGTTCCGGCCCGTTCGCGCGTCTGGCTGCGGAAGGACTCGCGGTCGCCTGTCTGGACTACCGCCTCAGTGGCGAGGCGCTCTTCCCGGCGCAGGTGGACGACCTCCACTCCGCGCTGCGGTGGTTGACCCTGCGTGGTGACGAACTCGGGATCGACACCACACGGACGGTGGTCTGGGGAGAGTCCGCCGGCGGTCATCTGGCGGCGCTGCTGGCACTCACCCGCCCCACACCCTCGCCCCGTGGGGCCGTGATCTGGTACGGCCCCGGCGGGGACCTGACCGCCGAACGGGAGAACTACTCACCGTGGGATCCGGACACCCCGGAAGCCCGCCTGCTCGGTGCCGCCCCGGCCTCCGACGTCCTCCGAGCGCACGCGGCCAGCCCCTCGGCACGGGTGCATCCCCAGGCTCCACCGTTCCTGCTGGTACACGGTGAAGGGGACACGATGGTGTCCTGCTCGCACAGTCGTGAACTCGCCGCGGCCCTGCGGCACCAAGGGGTCTCGGCCGAACTGCGGACGGTTCCGGACTGCGAGCACGGCTGGTACGGGGTCTCCGAGGAGGAGGTCGAGGACGTCTTCGCCCGTTCACTGGCTTTCGCCGCACGCGTTCTCGGATGAGCCTCCGTAGCGGCAGCCGGGTGTCCGAAAGGGTCGGAAAAATCCTTCTCGTCCGTGGTGGCAGCGCCGGGTGCGTCACCGAAGGAGCGGAAAAACAGCGGAGTGTGATCGCCTTCGGCGACGGGGTGGTCGGTTTCCCCACACCGCCAGCCACGACGTGCTGTCCTGTGGCGGGGCGCCCAGCTCGGTGAGGCTCACGCTCACCCCGTGGTGACCGTGACGAGCCACCCGACCCAACCGGCCTCCTCGCCGGGCCGGGTGGCTACCCGAGAAGTTCGGCCAGTTCGACCGTTCGTGTGTTCGACCTGAACGAACCGCTCTGGGCCACGTGTCCGGAGCGTTTCTCCGCACTAACCCCTACCGGATATAGAGCGCGTACGAGGCTCCATTACCCTGGATGTCGTAGGAATTCTTGCCCGGTTTGACCTTCACCCTGCCGATCAGGTCGTCGAGACCGCCCGGCCCGTCATCGTCCCAGATTCCGATGGTGGTTCCGTCGTGGACTGTCACATGGGGATGTTTGGAGACGTTATCCGGCATGTGTTCCGGCCCCCAAAGATTGGCTCCCCCCGTGACCCGGATGAACGTCTCGTCCGCCGCGGGCCAGTCCTGGGTGTTGAAACAAGTGATCTTGGTGATTGTGCGCGCCGCGGGAGACTCCGCCTCCGTGGCCGCCACCGCAGCTCCGGGAGCCAGACAGACCAGAGCCGCGCTCGCGGCGAGACCGACACGAGTCGTGGAACGCATGATGCTACCTCCATACGGTGCTTGATCGACAGATCACGAAAGAAGCTCTCGAAAAAGACCCCCATTTCGTCGCTCGGCCCCCAAAAACCGAGCGACCTCGAATATATGCACCATCGACGCGGAGGTCATCAAAGAATCCGCGATGTTCACCCATCGAGTGAGACTCCTACACCACGGCGAGCCGAAAACAGTTCGTGAAAGCATCCCGACCGGGACAGATTCTCTCCTCTCCCGAAGCGGACTCCGCTCTCCCCACCACGGAACGGAGGCGGCCTCCTCCGGCCCCGACGGAGCACACCGGCCACGAGCACCGCCTCCTCCTGGCCGCACCCGTTCCCTCCCTCCGACGGATTGTGGGGGTGTGCTCCTCCCCGTACTTTCGAGTAACCCCTTCCCCGGAGCACGTTCCCGGTAGGGACGCCGAACGACCCCACGGACTCCCCGGAGGAGAACAATGTCCGGACCGAACAGCCGATGGGAGCGGAGCCGGAGAAAACCCCGTCGAAGGGCTCCCGGTCCGCTCGGGGCCGTGGTGACCGCGCTCCTGCTGGCGATCACGACCACCCCGGTGGGAAACGCCGTGACCGCCGGAACATCCGCCGAGCGACGGGACGTGCTCTTCGTCGGCAACAACTGGGACGGCACCGCCGAAGTGATCGAGGCACACGGCCAGTACCGCAGGATCGGGCGGATCAACGTGATCCCGGACAAGCGACGACGAATGCGCGAGATCCACAGTAATCCCGTCAAGCTGGCCTACTTCCTCGGAGTACGCCACGGGCCGGGGGAAGGCCACGACCAGTTCGTCGACGACATGTACTCCACTCCCGACGGTGCCTCCGTGGTGGTGTCCCGGCCGAGCTTCGCCGACGTCGTCTCCATCGGACTGAGCACGGGAGAGATCGAGTGGCGTTTTCCGGTGTCCGGCCACCGCGCCGACCACATGGCCGTCTCCCCCGACGGAACGCGGGTCGCAGTGTCCGCCTCGACCTCGAACACGGTGCACGTGCTCGACATCGACACCGGAGAGGAACTCGGCTCCTTCCCGACCGGGGACAAACCCCACGAGAACGTCTTCACCTCCGACGGAGAACACCTCTGGAACATGTCCATCGGTGAGGTCTTCACCGACCTCGACGCCCCCTGGCTGGACTTCACCAAGGGGGACCGCCGCATCACCGTGGCGAACGCCCACACCTACGAGGTCGTCGACACCATCGACATGCGCGAACGGCTCGACGCCTTCGGCCGCCCGGACCTCTCGGACGCGATACGACCGGTCGCCTTCACCCCGGGGGAGTCCACGATGTACTTCCAGGTCTCCTTCTTCCACGGGTTCGTCGAGTACGACGTCACCGAGGACAGGATCACCAGGGTGAAGACGCTGCCGAAAAACCCCGACACCGACGAGGACCGTACGAGCTGGGTCAACGACTCACGCCACCACGGCATCGCGATGGAGCCCTCCGGAGAGAAACTCTGTGTCACGGCGACGATGGACGACTACGCCACCGTGGTGGACCGGGACACACTGCGGCAGGGGCCGTTGGTGGAGGCCTCGAAGCCGTACTGGGCGACGGTGAGCGGCGACGGTGAACACTGCGTGATCTCGGAAAGCGGAGCGGACCGGATCAGCGTGCTCGACTTCGACACCGGCAGGAAGGTCACCACCGTACCGGTGGGCGACCATCCGCAGCGGGTTCGTCTCGGCGAGGTGCCCGCGGGATGGCAACCACCAGCCTGAAACGCGTGGAGCCCCTTCCACACCGTCCCGTGTTCACGGATCCTGCCGATCCCGCTCCCGTTCCAACTCGGCGAGGGTCTCGTCGATCCACTCCAGCCAGAAGCTCTCCAGCTTGATCCCGGCACGCAGCACGAGGTGTCGCAGTCGGTCCCCGGAGGCGGCGTCCTCCTCGCCCTCCTCGGGGAAGTCGGACTCCTCGATGTCCAGGTACTCGGACAGCCGCTGCCGATGCAGCAGGCGATGTCGCCGCAGTTGTTCGTCCACACCGTTCAGCCCCACCACGGCGGCGGCCCGCAGTCGCAGCACCAACGCGTCCCTGATCGGTTTCGGATCGGCCTCCGCAGCCACCCACTCGACCAGCGCCGCACGCCCCTCCGGGAGAACCTCGTACTCCTTCCTCCCCCCACGCCCGGGCTCCCCGGGAAGCGTACGGATCCATCCGGCCCGTTCGAGCCTGGCCAGCTCACGGTAGATCTGTTGGTGCGTGGCCGGCCAGAAGTATCCGATCGACCGGTCGAACCTGCGCGTCAGCTCCAGTCCCGAGGAGGGTTTCTCCAGCAGAGCGGTGATGATCGCGTGCTGCAGCGACATGCGGAAACCACAGCCTCTCCGATGTCCGAGGGGTTCGCGAACACCATTCTAGGTTCGTCACGCCTCCCGCCCGCCGAACCGTTCACCCCTCGCGGTGAGCGGGACCACCACCGACTCGAGCGGTCCTCCCGCGGGGAACAACACGACCATCCGGGGTGTTCGTCCCGGCGAGCCCGATCCCCAAGGAAGGTACGAGATGCAGTTCGGCGTCTTCAGCGTCGGTGACGTCACCCCGGATCCCACCACGGGACGTCTCCCGAGCGAACACGAACGACTCACCGCGATGACCACCATCGCCCAGAAAGCGGAGGAGGTGGGGCTGGACGTGTTCGCCACCGGTGAGCACCACAATCCCCCCTTCGTGCCCTCCTCCCCGACCACCATGCTGGGCTACGTGGCAGCCCGGACCGAACGACTGGTCCTGTCCACCTCGACGACCCTGATCACCACCAACGACCCCGTCAAGATCGCCGAGGACTTCGCCGTCCTGCAACACCTCGCCGGTGGCCGGGTGGACCTCATGTTGGGGCGGGGCAACCAGGCCGCGGTGTATCCCTGGTTCGGCCAGGACATCCGCCAGGGCATCCCGCTGGCCCTGGAGAACTACCACCTGCTGCACCGACTGTGGCGTGAGGAGGAGGTGGACTGGGAGGGCCGGTTCCGCACCCCCCTGCGGGGGTTCACCTCCACACCCCGCCCGCTGGACGGGGTCCCGCCGTTCGTGTGGCACGGATCCATCCGCAGTCCCGAGATCGCCGAGCAGGCCGCCTACTACGGCGACGGCTTCTTCCACAACCACATCTTCTGGCCCGCCGAACACACCCGGCGCATGGTGGAGCTGTACCGGCGGCGTTTCGAAGACCACGGGCACGGCTCAGCCGAGCAGGCGATCGTCGGACTCGGCGGTCAGGTGTTCATGCGTCCCCGGTCCCAGGACGCGGTGGCCGAGTTCCGCCCATACTTCGACAACGCCCCCGTCTACGGGGGAGGACCGTCGCTGGAGCGGTTCATGGCCGAGACGCCGCTCACCGTGGGCAGTCCCCAGCAGGTCATCGAGCGCACCCTGTCCTTCCGCGAGTACGTCGGCGACTATCAACGTCAGCTCTTCCTGATGGACCACGCGGGCCTGCCGCTCAAAACCGTGCTGGAACAGCTCGACATTCTCGGCGAGGAGGTGGTACCAGCTCTGCGCAGGGAGTTCGCCGCCCGCAAACCCGCGCACGTACCGGAGGCACCCACACACGAGCGCCGTACGGCGAGCTCGGGCCAGAGCGGCACGTGAACCACGGGGACGCCGGGCTCCCCACCGCTGCTGGCGCGACGTCCGTGCCTGGGCAACGATGGGGGTGTAGACACGTCCCTTCCCGTGGGGGTGGTGGTGTGCCCGTGGAACACACTCTGGGGGTGGAGGAGGAATTCCACCTCGTCGACTCCACCACAGGGGAACTGTCCCGCTCGTCTCCCCCGCTGACCGGTGGGGAGGACACCCCCTCGGGGCACCTCGGCCCCGAACTGCTGTGCTCCCAGGTCGAGCTGTCCACTCCCGTGTGCTCGAACCTGGTGGAACTGGGCAGGACACTGACCCGGCTCCGTGAGGACCTCGCGCACCGGGCCGAACAACGCGGTGAACGGTTGGTGGCCAGTGGAACGCACCCGGGGGACCACACCCCGACGATCACCCCTTCCCGACGGTACGAGGAGATGGCCACCCGCTTCGGTGTGGTCGCCCGCAGGCAGGTGGTGTGTGGATGCCACATCCACGTGGGGGTGGCCGACCCCGAGTTGGCCGTGGCCGTGATGAACCGGTCCAGACCGTGGCTGTCCGCGTTCCTGGCGCTGTCGGCGAACTCGCCGTTCTGGCGTGGTGAGGACACCGAGTACGACAGCTACCGCGCACAGGTGTGGTGGCAGTGGCCGAGTGCGGGGATGCCCGGGGTGTTCGACTGCTACTCCGACTACGTGGAGCTGACCCAGCGGCTCGTCGACTCCGGGGTGTTGCAGGACCGGGGGATGCTCTACTGGGACGTGCGTCCCTCCGAACACCTCGCCACGGTGGAGTTCCGGATCTGCGACGTGGTGCCCAGGGTGGAACAGACCGTGATGCTGGCGGGCCTGGCCAGGGCCCTGGCCGCGCACTGCGTGGCCGAGGAACGCGGCGGGCTTCCGCTGCCGCGCTCCGTTCCGGAGCTGGAGCGGGCGGCCCGCTGGCGGGCGGCCCGCTCCGGGCTGTCCGGCGAACTGATCGATCCGGTCACGGCACTGGCCCACCCCGCCGAGAAACGCATACGGACGCTGCTGGCGTATCTCGAACCGGCCCTGCGTGCCCACGGGGATCACGACACGGTGCACGAGCAGGTGAACCGGCTGCTACGGGAGGGCACGAACGCGAACCTGCAACGGGAGGCGTTCGGTGTCAGGAACGACCTGCGCGACGTGCTGCGGGCCACGACCGTGCCCTCCGCCGAGGGGTGAGTCCGGCGCGGGCCCTTCCACCTCGCCCCGGAACAGCCCGGGTTTCCGGGAATCCTCACAACGCCGCCGCCAGCCGGGTGCCCTCGTCGATCGCACGTTTGGCGTCCAGTTCAGCCGCTTCGGAGGCACCTCCGATGAGCTGTGGGCTGTGCCCCCGTGCCCGCAGTTGTTCGTACAGTTCCCTACGGGGTTCCTGACCGGTGCACACCACGATGTTGTCCACGGGCAGCACCCGCCGCCGTCCCTCGTGGTCGAGGTGCAGCCCCTCGTCGTCGATCCGGTCGTAGGTGACCCCGGACAGCGTGGTGACCCCGCGGTCGCGGAGCTCGGCACGATGGATCCAGCCGGTGGTGGTGCCGAGACCGGCTCCGACCTTGCCGGTGCTGCGCTGCACCAGGTACACCTCGCGCGGTACCCGTTCGGGAAGCGGTCGGGTCAGCCCGCCGGGTGTGGTGCGCTCGACGTCCACGCCCCACCGTGCGAAGAAGACCTCCGGCCGGTGCGCTGCCTCCTCGTCCGGGGCGGTGAGGTACTCGGTGACGTCCACGCCGATCCCCCCGGCTCCGATGACGGCGACGCGCCGACCGACCGTGGCCCGACCGTGGAGCACGTCGAGGTATCCCAGCACGCTGGGGTGGTCGATTCCGGGGATGTCGGGAATCCGGGGAACCACGCCGGTGGCGAGCACGATCTCGTCGTGTTCCGCCGCGGCCAGCTCCTCCGCGTCGAGCTCGGTGCCGAGCCGCAGCCGCACGTCGTGCGCGTCGAGTTGGTGCCGGTAGTACCGCAGGGTCTCCTCGAACTCTTCCTTGCCCGGCACGCGCCGGGCGACGTCGAGTTGGCCTCCCACGGACTCGGCGGCGTCGTAGAGGGTGACCCGGTGCCCGCGTTCGGCCGCGGCCACGGCGCAGGACATCCCGGCGGGACCGGCCCCCACGATCCCCACGTCCCGAACACGGCGCGCGGGGGACAGCACCAACTCCGTCTCGTGGCAGGCGCGGGGGTTGACCAGGCAGGACGTGGTTTTCCCCGCGAACACGTGATCGAGACAGGCCTGGTTGCACCCGATGCAGGTGTTGATCGCCTGGGGGGTTCCCGCCGCCGCCTTGGCGACGAAGGCGGGGTCGGCCAGCAGCGGGCGGGCCATGGACACCAGGTCGGCGTGACCGGCGGCCAGCACCCGTTCGGCGACCTCGGGGGTGTTGATGCGGTTGCTGGTGACCAGCGGAACGGAGACCTCTCCCATCATCCGCTCGGTGATCCGGGTGAAGGCCGCCCGGGGGACGGAGGTGGCGATCGTGGGGATCCGGGCCTCGTGCCAACCGATGCCCGTGTTGATGACGTCGGCCCCGGCCTTCTCGACCTCCCGGGCCAGTCGGAGCACCTCGTCCTGGGTGGCTCCCTCCGGCACCAGGTCGATCATGGAGAGTCGGTAGATCACCGCGAACCGTTCACCCACCCGCTCGCGGACGCGGCGGAGGATCTCCAGCGGGAAGCGCATCCGGTTCTCGAGGGAACCTCCCCACCGGTCCTGCCGTTTGTTGGTGGCGCTGACGAGGAACTCGTTGATCAGGTAGCCCTCCGAGCCCATGACCTCGACGCCGTCGTAGCCGGCCGCGGCGGCCAGCTCCGCACAGCGGGCGAAGTCCTCGACGGTGCGTTCGACCTCCCGCTCGCTCAGTTCCCGCGGCACGTGCGGGCTGATCGGGGCCCGTAACGCGCTGGGGGCCACGGGGTCCTCGTGGTAGGCGTAGCGTCCGGTGTGCAGGATCTGCATGGCGATGCGTCCCCCCTCGCGGTGGACCGCGTCGGTCACCACCCGGTGCCGCTCCGCCTCCTCGGGCGTGGTGAGTGCCGCGCCTGCCCGGTAGGCCCTTCCTTCCTCGTTGGGGGAGATGCCACCGGTGACGATCAGTCCGACCCCGCCGCGCACTCGTTCCGCGTAGAAGGCGGCCATGCGTTCGAACCCGTCGGGGGCTTCCTCGAGTCCGACGTGCATGGATCCCATGATCACCCTGTTGGGCAGGGTGAACGGTCCCAGGTCCAACGGGCTGAGCAGGTGGGGGTAGGCGGTCATCGGCTTCCTCCTGGGGTTCTCGCGGAGCACGGTCAACCGCACCCCAGCTTATTGCAACTAGTTGCATAAAAGCGGAGGTGGTCCTCCACCCGCACTGGCGGGAACCGCTCCGGGCACCGGAACGAACGGACAACAGCCCGAGACCCGTCCCCGAGCCACGTACTCCGGTCCGGACGAGAACCCCCTGGTCACCGGATGTAGGCCGCGCGGCGGCCCGCGCGGGCGTCGTCGAGCCACCGGGGGTGCATGGGCAGCAGCCCGGTGGGCAACGCGTCCGGGGAGAAGAACGCCGCTTCGAGCGTCTCCGCTCCGTGCGCGCCCGGCACACCCTCCACGACCCGGCAACGGAAACAGGAGGTGACGAAATGACTGACCCTGCCGGAGGGGTACACGAAGCTCTGCGACTCGGGCTCGGAGTAGACACCGATCAATCCGGTGAGCCGGATCCGCAGCCCGGTCTCCTCGAACACCTCGCGCGTGACCGCCTCCTCGACGGTCTCCCCCGGTTCCACGTGCCCGGAGGGCAGTCCCCACATCCCGTTGTCGGCCCTGCGTTGCAGCAGCACCCTGCCGGCCTCGTCGAACACCACGGCCGCCACCCCGGCCCGGACGGTGTCCGGCCACGAGAACCCGGGGCTCTGCCACCTCCGGAGCACGACCTCGGGATCGAGCAGGCCGGGAAGGCCGGAGACCCTCGCGTCCGGGATCCGGAAGTCCCGTGAGGAGGGAAAATCCACGGCCTCGGCGGAGACCAGGATCGCCCGCAGCCCCTGCTGGTGGGCGCCGAGGACGTCCGAGTGCGGGCTGTCGCCCACCACGACCGCCTCGCTCCCCTCGGCAAGCCCCTCCACGGCGGCACGGAACATCGGTGGGTGCGGTTTGCCCACGACGTGCGGGTTCCGGTCCGCGGCGGCCTCGACGGCGGCGAGGATCGCACCGGTGGCCGGGCGAGGCCCCGTCGGGCTGGGAAACGAGGCGTCCGGGTTGGTGGCCACGAACCACGCCCCCCGGCGGATCCGCCCGACCGCTTCGTCGATGTCGGAGTAGGTCAGGTTCTCGTCGCAGCCGACGACCACGGCCTCCGCCGGTTCCGAGGGGGACGTGACGACCGTGATCCCCATGTGGCGCAGTTCGGTGGCCAACCCGGCGCTGCCGAGCACGAAGACCGACTCGCAGCCCACCGCGTGGAGACGAACGGCGGTGGCCCACCCGCAGGTGACGATCTCGTCGAGGGCGAACTCCACCCCCAGCTCGGCGAGATGTCGCAGCAGCTCGTGCCGCGCGGGACGGGGGTCGTTGGTGAGCAGGCGCAGTTCCTTGCCCGCCGCCCTCAACCGCGCCAGGGTCTCCACGGCCCCGGGCAGGGGCGCCTCACCGAGGCGGACGACCCCGTCGAGGTCCACGAGGAACGCGTCGAAGTGCTCCGCCGGCGCCCCCGGCGGGAGCCTCCTCCCGTCTCCGAGCGCGCTCAACGGTCGGACTCCGAACGCGGAGTGTTCCGCCCCCGGGCACCGGCCCGCTGGTGCGGGCGGTTCCCGAACTCGGTGAGCGCGGAGACGAAGGGGCCGAGCGCTGCGCGGTCGGCGGGCACGGACACGTGGGTGACCTCGGCGACGGCGTCCAGCCCCCGCACGAGGAAGGCGTGGGTGTGGCCCTCCTCGAACAGCGGCACCATCGAGGTGCCGAGAGCGGCCACCTCGGCCGGGCCCGGCCGGTTCGGGCGGGAGGCGCTGTTCACTTCTCCCCCGTCACGATCAGGAAGGGTGGGTGGCTGCGTTCGTTCCCCTCGGCGAGCTCGTCCTCCGGACCGTGGCCCCCGTCCCACAGGGGCTCGTGCGTGGTGATCCCGCCGAAACCGGCCTCGGCGAGCACGTGGTGATAGGTGGAGGGAGGCCAGTGGTGGTCGGTCAGCTCCAGGGTGTGTCCGTCGGGGCGGTACAGCAGAACGCGGCGCCGCTGTCCGGGGGCGTAACGACGTCCGGGATCGCCGCTGCGGAACGTCGAGAACCGTATCCCGGTGGTGTTGGGGTTGGTGTCGAGCACGGCGTAGCGGCCTCCGGGGCGCAGCACCCGATGGACCTCGGCGGCGATGCGTGTGATGCGTTCCAGGGAACCGATGTTGATGAACACGTAGCAGCACATGGCGGCGTCCACGCTGTCCTCGGGCAGGAAAACGAGCCGTTCGTCGTGGACCAGCCGGTAGTCGATCCGGGGGTGGGCTCGCTGCCGCCGCGCGATCTCAAGCATCGCCGGGGAGGAGTCGACCGCCACCACGGTGGAGGCACAGGCGTCGACCACGCGTTCGGCGACCTTGCCGGGCCCGCAGCCGTAGTCGAGCACACGGGTCACGGCGGGATCGCCGATCCCCAGCGTCTCGAACACGAACGGGTATCCGATCCTGCGCTCGGGCAGGTCGTCGTAGGCCTCGAACCCGGCGGCGACCTCCTCGGCCCGCCAGCTGGTACTCATCGGAACACCTCCCCGGCCGGAACCCTGTCCCCCCACCGCCAACCCAGCAGGCGCACATAGCTGGGATCGAGGGCGTGTAACAGCTCGACGGTGACCGGTTCGTCGTGGACGAGTCTGCGGTAGACCTCGAACACTCCCAGCACCTGGGCCCAGTACTCCGGCATCCCGGAGTTCGTGAGTCCGCTGTCCAGGCGGTGGCGGTTGGTGCGCAACGCCTCCTCGATCTCCAGCACCTCGCCCAGCACCTCCCAGTTGTTCCGGGCGGGCATGGCCGGCAGGAGGAACGGGGGGTCGGCCTCCCCCGCCGGGTCGGCGAGCACGGCCCGCACGCTGTCCTCGTCCGAGGCGTACACGTGCAGCGATCCCACCGTGTGGGTGTAGCTTCCCGGTCGCACCCCGAGCTCGGTGGCCATGAACTCCTGCAGGAAGGTGAAGGAGAACAGGTCGCTGACCAGCCCCCGGTAGGCGTCGTTGGCCCGCATGTAGGAGACGGCGTGCAGGGCACCGTCGCGCAGCAGGAACTGGAGCCCCAGCGTGCAGGCGACGTCGATGTTGTCGGCGACCCGCAGCTCCTCGGAGCCGAAGATCTGTAGTACCGCCCGCTTGGTGTCCGGATCCTCGCGCAGCTGCTCGGTGACCGTGCTCCACTGGCTGGGGCCCGCGCCGGTGCCGAGGATCCGCGCTCCGTAGGCGGTGCCGGTCAACGAATAGCCGTCCATGGAGTAGCGGCGTATCCCCGGCGCGTAGTAGCCGATGAACTCCAGGTCGTCCCGCCCGGACAGGTACCACAGCGCCTCGGCGAGGTTGAACACGATGTTGGTTCGTCGTGCCGGCACGAACGGAACCCGCTGTCGGGGGTCACGGAGACCGAACTGTTCGGCCAGTCGTTCCCGGCTGGCGAATCCCCGGGGGGCGTTGCGGAAGGTGGGCTCCAGAAACACCCGGCGCAGTCGGTCCACATAGGCACTGTGGAAATCGGCGTAGTAGCCGGACTCGTCGGCTCGGGTGAACTCGGGGTCGGTGGTGGTCACCCTGCTGCTCCCTTCGCCGGTGTTACCCGGGACAGGTTCGGCGGTCGACGACCTCAGCCGTCCTCTCAGCCCGCTTCGGCGCGAGCTCCCGCGTGGCGCACGGCCGACGGTACCCGACGGTGATCACCGCCACGCAAGTCCACAGCGGACCGCACCGGCGCGAGCACCGAACCCGCGAGCAGCTTCCGTCTCGAACACCTCTGGAACCGAACGGAAAACAGCGTCCCCGGTCACCACTTCACACCTCGGACGGGGCGCTGGACTGTCCGTCAGGCTCAGCCGAACCTGTCGGCCTTCGCCGCGTCGAGGAAGGCGGCCCACTGAGTGCCGGTGGTGGCGAAGGAGCCCGCAGAACGGTCCTTGGTGTCACGCACGGCAGCACCGTCGCCGGATGCGGCGATTTCGACACAGTTGTTCGCCTGTCCACTACGACTCGACTTGCGCCACTCGGGTTGCTTACTCACGTCTCCTGCTCCTTCGGGCCAGCGGCGCGCACCTCAGCGCCATGGGCCCGTGCCGTGGTCGATGCGGCCAACACCCACGATTCCCAAGTTCCCAAGAGGATACCGAACGGAGTCTTCCTCCACCGTAATTCTGCTGCCGTGCGGAAGCTCAACATTGCTGTCGCGGGAGTTCGTGGACCAGGCTGTTTTCGCTTTCTGCCACCGTGTCGGTGAGTTCGGTGAGGATCTCGGCTGGTATTTCCTCGCCATGGTGGAGACCGGCGGTGGCGATAATGTGAGTCAACGTGTGTCGCTCGGTGTCGGACATGTGCTGGGCACAGAGAGGATCGTCCAACACCTCCCGCGCGACGTAGGCGTCTGCCGAGGTGATGGCTTGTCGGGTGATGTCGGTGGTGATTGGTGCGTGGTGAGGTGTGTGGCTGGTGAGGTCGAGTACGCATAGGCCGAGGCGACAGTGGAACACCGGTGGTGTGGAGTGTTGGGGGAGTGCGAGGTAGCGCTCGACCATCTCTGTGTCAGCTGGCTGGGTGTCGTGTTCTGCGGTGGTCAGACACAGCGTGGTGAGGTAGGACGCGACGGCTTGTTCCCACGTGTCCGTGGTGGAGCTGTGTTCGAGCAGGTCGAGGGCGTGCTCGTGGTCGCCGTTGATGATGCGGGTGAGGATGGCGACTTGTCTGCCGTCGAGCATGCGGTCGCCGATGCCTTTGTGGTGTTCGAGGTGGGACAGCGCGTCGGTCCATCGTCCGGCTCGGGTCAGGGCTCGGGTGCCGTCGGCCAGCAGCACCGTCCAGAGGAATCGGACGAGCTCGCCTCGTGCTGCGTTCTGGTCGTCGATAAGGTCGTTGAGGTCGACGTTCCGGCCGTCGAGCATGGTCGCCGTGGCCGTGCGCAGGGCGCGGTAGGCGTGGGTGAACAGCTGGTGCGCGCGGCTGGCCTGCCCGGTGCGGATGTGCAGCCGTCCAAGATTGACGAGGGGTTGCAGGGCGAGCTTGGCCGTTGTCGGTTCCAGAGGGCTGTAGGCATGGAAGAGGTCGAACTGTCGCCAGCACAGCTGGTGGGCGCGGTCGGGCAGGCCGCAGTCGCTGAGGATGAGCGCGGCCTTGTTGCAGGCTTCGGCGGCCGTGGTGAGCCGGTGCTCCGGCGGACCGTGCGTGGCGTTGTGTGCGAGTTGGCCGATCTCGTCGACGCGCTCGGTGAGTGCTCGGCAGGCGGGCCGTGGTCGCGGCAGGAGCGGGAACCACGCGGCGAGTCGTTCGTGGAGGTGGTCGTTGCTGGGCAGGGATGTCATAGACGACTCCGATCAGTCGAAGACGATCCTGGCCGCGGCGTGGGCGAGCAGGGTCTGATAGGCCGGGCTGAGACCCCAGCGGTTGAACGCGAACAGGACGTGGTGGGCGAGCACGGCGCGCAGACCGCGCTCGAGGACGCCGTCGCGGGCCAGGTGTGCTAGCTGTCTGCCCGCCTGGTCGAAGGCGGTGAATCAGTCCGCCGCGAAGGCGAGGTCACTGGTGGGATCGCGGAGCAGGGGCGCGGTGTCGACGGTCATCAATCGGCGTAGCGTGGGGTGCAGCGCGTGCACGTTCTCCGGCGGGAGCGCGTGGGGCGGGCGACGGTTCTGCGCGATCCGGGCCCAGATGTCTCCCTGCTCGTACCAGTCCTGCCCGGCCGCGCGGAACAGGCGGCTGCACAGCAGCATCGCCAGCTCTCGGCGCCCCACGATCCCTTCCGCGGTGCCTAGGTGGTTGAGGTAGGTCAGGACGTGGTGGCTGTCCTGGTGGAACAGGGTGTGGGCCAGCGCCATGCCGGCGGTTCCGCCGAAGGCGTGGATCTCGGGTTCGTAGATGACCGGGGTAGCTGGGGGAAGGTGCGTGTGAAGGAGGGCGAGCGCCTCGGAGGCGGTGTCTTCGTCCGGTGTCTGGATGCGCACTCGCCAGCACGGGCGCGTGGCTTCGCGCGGGGCGATGCCGCTGTGACTATCGGGGACCTGTTCGGCTTTGCGGGTGAAGAACCAGGCCTCGATCAGTCCGGCGTGGCTGGCTTCGGTGAGGGTGGGTCCGAGGTGGGTCACTGCGGTGTGTTCGACGGTGTCCCAGTCGTCGAATCGAACGTTGAGTTGGCGCCAGGACGGGGTCACGCGATGGCTCCTTGTCGGGTCAGGCCAGCAGCAGGCAGGCATCCCAGCCGGTGTGCGGATCCTGGTGGGTGCCGAGGGTGTGCAGGGCCAGGGCGATGCCGGCGGTTCCGTCGAGGAATTCGGGATCCGACGGGGGTGGTGACAGCCGTGCGAGGAGCCGCCGGCACAGGTGGGGCAGTTCGCCGGTGATCTCGCCGGTGTCGGCGTCGGCGGCCATGCGCCAGGCGGTCTGGCCGATCCCTGCCAGGCCGTGGCACAGGCCGGTGTCGGTGACGCGGTCGAGCTGGTCGGGGTCGCGCAGCAGGCCCAGCATCGCGGCCTCGGCGGTGCGTTGTCGGGCGGTGTCGCCGGTGGCGATCCCGGCGAGTTGCAGTGCGCGGGCCAGCCCGGCGGTGCCGTAGCACCAGCGCGGCGCTTGTCGCTGGGAGGGATCGATCTGTCCGGTTTCGACGTTGGCGCGGCTGATCACTCCGGGCCACCAGGGGCCCGTTTGTTGCCAGGTGTCGAGCCAGCTGCAGATCCGTTCGAGCGCGTCGCGCTGGCCGTCGACAGCCACACCGCGCAGCAGGGCCAGGGACAACAGCGCCAGTGGTCCGGCGATGCCGTGGGACAGGCCGATATTGCCGTGCCCGCCGGGGAAATCGGCGGTGATCTCTCCGTTGGGCGAGACCTCGGTCCACCAGCCTGGTAGGCCCTCCGACGTGGTGGGCAGGGGTTCGGTCAGCCGGACGAGGTAGTCCAGCACGGCGTGGGTGATGGCGTGCCGGCGGTGGTGGCGCAGGTGGTAGGCGCCGAGCCCGGCCAGGCCGCGGAAGAGGTCGAACTCGGCCAGCAGGGGGCGCTGGCCCCGGTTGAGGCGCGCGTGGGCCAGGGTGAGACGGGCTTGGGTCAGCTCGATGGTTGTGCTGTCCAGCGCGGCCAGCGCGCCGGGACATCGGCGGGGATCGTCGGCGACCGAGCGGGTGAGAAAACCCAGCGCCGGTGCCCCGTAGAACAGGGTCGCGTTGCGGCCGATGGAAACTTCCTCGCTTGCGGCCGCGGTCAGCCAGGTGCGGGCGGTGTGCCAGCTGCCGTGGCCGCTGCGGGCCCGTTCGAGGTGCAGCAGGGCGATGCCGGCCGTGCCGCCGAGCAGTGACTGTGGCCGGGTGCGGCCCACGCCGCCGTGCGGGTAGAGCGTGTGCGGGTCGGAAAGAGGCTCGGCGAGCTTCTCGGCCGCGGCGAGGATGTCTACGGTGTTGAGGGTGTTCACGGGGCTCCCCGGGTGCGGGCGGTCCAGCTCAGGGCGGCGGCGCGGGCCAGGCGCAGGCACGTCCGCTCGGTCTCGGGCCTCACGCCGGTCATGCGCACGTGGTGCAGGTGCAGCAGGTCGGTCAGCACGCCGGCGGGATCGCGGTTCCCGGACTCGGCCAGGGCGTTGCGGTAGGCGGCCAGCGCTGTCCGGCGCCGGTGCCAGGCGGTCGCGAGGTCCTCGCCGCCCGGCACGGCACGCACCGCGTCCCAGTCGTCGCGTGGCTCGGCCAGCCGCAGTGCCTGCTCACGCAGGACTCGCTCGGGTGCCGGACCCGAGGTGCGGGCGTGTTCGATCAGCCACCGCATCCCGGTGGCTGGATCGTCGTGGAACGAGCACACGAGGTGGACCATGCTCGCCGCGGTCAGAGCCAGCGGCCGAGCACCGTCGTGGTGCTCGACAGCGTGCAGCTGGGCGAGCACCGCGCTCGAATCGGCGGCGAAGACCGACTCGGCGGCCCGCATCGCCGTTCCGGCGCCGAACCGGCCGGTTTCGGGATAGTAGGTGTCGAACTGCGCGCGGCCCGCGAGTCCACGCTGGCGCAGCCGGGCGAGCCAGGCGTTGACCCTGGCCAGAGCAGGGGCGCTCTCGTCGTGCTGGCCCAGCCGGAACCGCAGCCGCAGATGCGGGTCCGGGTCGGCGTAGCGCACGAACCACCACTCCGGCTCGGTGTCCCAGCTCGACAGCAGCTCGGGCAGATGATTCGTGAGCACCGTGTTCTGCCGGTGGGGGTGTCCGTAGAGCTTGAGGTAGAGCCACGTGTCGTCACCGGGCAGGTGCCCGTGCCCGCGGTCGACGTGCTGGGCCGACCACCTCGGCGGCGAAGCGGTCGTGGCGGTGGCCGCCAACGGGATCACCACCTCGTGGGAGTGCCCGTCGAACCAGCCGAACTCCTCGTCGGGCGGTGCTTCCCGCAGGGTGACTTCTCCCGTGCGTTCCAGCTCGGTACGCAGCAGGGACACGTGCGCCGGAGTGTGCAGGTGCAGCCGCATCCGCTGATCGCTGTCACCGAGATAGACCAGCTCCGGCACGGCGAAGTGCTGCCGCCACGCTTGAAAGCCCTGCATCCAGTCCTGCCACGAGGCCCCGGAACCGGGAAGGTCGCTGGCTTCCAACCGCCACCGGGCCGATGCCAGGATCGTGCGGCGATAGCGAATGCGGGGCAGAAACGGCAGCCGACGGGCCGTTCCCCACGAAAACGGCACGCACGGCCGCGCACCCGCGGTGCTGAGCTCGGTGACGAACCGCACGAGCGGATGCGCGTGGGCGACCATCTCCACCGCGTTGAAACCCACCGGTTCGACCGGACGCTGTTGCGACAGCGACAGCAGCACCAGCCGTTCGGCGTCGGCGGTGACCGCCAGATCGTCCAGCGGCACCACACCGTGGCCCGGCTCGCGGTGTTCACCCAGCGAGACCACCGCGGGCAGCACCTGTCGACTGCGAGCGACGTTGTCGGTGCGCGCATACAGCGCCGGCGCCGAGATCTGGGCCGGGCGCGCGTTCGCACACACTGTGGGCAGTTCGGCATAGGCCGCGACCGCACGCTGCTGGTCCTCGCCGTCGAGCAGGTCGACAAAGCGGCCGGTGGTGGCCCCGGCCGAACGCGAGACCCCGGCGAGGGCGAGGTCGAACTCGCCGCGATCAAGGGCGTCCCGCGTCCGGGCACGCACCTGCACACGCAGCTCGGTGTGCGGCTGGACCGCTGTCTCCCTCGTCCCCGCGGTCTCGAGACGACTGATCGTGGCCTCGTCGAGCACGATTTCGGTACGGCCTTCCCAGGCCGCCCGCTGGGCCAGGGCCAGCAACTCCGCATCCCGCTCCGTGACCGGACCGGAGTCCGGTGCGCCCCACGGGCAGTCGCGGTAACCGGCCGGGAAACCGAGTCCGGTATCGGCCACCAGCTCGGCCACCGGCACGACCGCCCGTGGCCCGTACCGTTCCAGGAACCGACCGTGGTACTGCCGCCACGCCGGGGTGCCGAACGGCTCCGGAGCCAGCCGCACCAGCGCTGCGGCCGCGGCTTCGGCCTCCCGGACCACCCCCTGCGGCAGGGTCAGGTCACAGTCCAACCGCAGATCCACACCGACCGGCCGCTGGCTCGGCGCCAGCCGGGTTATCGCCCGCGAGAACCCGGCACGGTGCTGGTCTGCTCGGGTCGGTGCGCCAACGGCGTTGTGCCCCACCATGTCCTGGTGGAGGGCACGGAGCTGGGCCACCCGCCCCGACACCCCGGCCGCCGCGTCGGCCTCGATCTCGTCCAGCGCCGCCATGACGTGGGCCAGGGGGTCGGTGGCCGTCATGGGCGGCCGCAACTGGGTGATCAGGAACCCCTGCTCGACCAGGGCCGCCAACATCGGCTCCACCGCGGCGACGGAGGCGTTGACCTCAGCCGCGACCTTCTCGGCCGCCTCGCACACCCGGATCGGCGCGGCCACGGCCCGCATGATGGCCCGCACCACCCGGCTGTGGCGCACCGAGACTTCCCCCAGCCCGGTGGCGTTGTCGGAGCGGCGCTGCCAGCTCAGCACCAACCTGCCCTCGCGGACCACGGCCGCCGAGTTCGCCACGACCAACAGCCGGGAGCACAGCTGCGGATCGGACTCCAGCTCCGCCAGCACCGTCGACAACCACTCCGCATCGACCCGCGCCACCGCCCGATGCTGGTCGCCCCAGCGCAGTGTCGTGGTGCGGCCGAACCGGGCGGCGGCCACCCCCGCGAACAACCCGAACGGGGTCGCCCGCGTAGTGGCACGCAGCAGATACCGCATCATCGAACTCGTCGCGCGACGAATTTCGCGGACACGCTGCTCCTCGCCCGTGCAGATCGCACGCACCCGACCGGCCAACACCGGGCTGGCCAGCTCCACGGCCACCGCGAACTCCTCAACCGCCCACACCCGCCGCAGCCACGAACACCACTGCCGCACGTGCGTATCCGTACTTCCGGTCAGATCCGGCCACGATCCACCATCCACCCCGCTGGGGAGCAGGGTCGCCCGGATCATGGCGGTGTCGAGCAACCGATACACCTGGGCCCCTAACGACAGGAAAAGCGTGATGCCGGGCGACAGCGCGAACACTGCCGCCCGGCTTCCTGATTCACATCAGGACTGCAACGAACTACTTACTCCGGGCAGGAATTGCAGGCCGATTCACAGGTGTGCCCACAGCCGTCATCAGTGGGACGCATGAGTTCCTCGACGGCCGGCCCCGACTCGACAAAACGAATGTCGAGATCGAAGTCGTCGGGAACGAGGGGCTGCTCGCCAGCGAAATCTCCCACCTCGTCCACTGTGCTGGTGGTGTTGTCCGGAACTACCACAGGAATCTCCTTCGTTTCTCAATCACCGTGATGCCACGGGCCCTGCCTGTCAGGGCTTCCGCGCTCCCGGCCAGGAGACGACGACGCGCGTGTGCGCTTTCTCGACGATGCGTCCCCTGGGGAGTTCACTGGTCGGCCGTATCGCGGGAAACACCTCGATACGCGCGCCGGAACCGCCCCGCAGATCGCGGTCCCATTGCCGCAGCAGCTCGACGTACTCGTCGGCCACCGCGTCCGCCTCGGGGCCGTGGGCATAGACCCCGGTCTCGAATTCGTCGGTGCCCTCGATCGGACGTTTCGTGCGGTAGGCAAAACTGCTGCCCCGGAGCAACGTCGGAACCCCGCGCAACGCGGCACGTGTCACGAGCCCACGTTCGACCGCGTCTTGCCGTGCCGCGAGCAACCCGAACACCGGGGCTTGCGTGGCGATCCAGAAATCCAACTCGTCGACCTGGTCGAACCGCACACCGGACCAGTGCTGCACCCACTGCCCGTACAACGCCTGCCGCAGGCCACTCACGTCGAGCAGCTGCTCTTCCTCGGCCCGCAGCGCGACCTCGGACCCCTCAAGCGGGATCAGCCGTTCCTCGCGGGCGCTGGCACCCCGCATCGGAACGAACCCGCACAGCCGGTAACCCGTGCTGACCAGGTGGTCTCCGTCGTGGACGAACACCACCGATCGAGTCAGGCTCCGCATCCGCAGTGGGACCACGATGCGCCCATATGGGGCCAGCTGCTCGATCCAGGCCGGGGGGATGTCCCACGCACCGGCAGTGACGATGATCCGGTCCCACGGCGCCCCCGGCGCGTACCCGTGCTCGGCATCGCCGCACACCACACGGACCCGCTCGTAACCGGCGGCATGCAAACAGCCACGCGCACGCTCGACGATGTCGCCATCGATATCGACCGAGACCACATGGCCGGTCTCGCCCACGAGTTCGGCGATCAGAGCGGCGTTGTAGCCACCACTGCCGACTTCCAGCACCCGCATTCCCGGTTGGAGCTGAGCCTGTTCCAGCATCGTCACCTGAATGTGGGTGGCCGACAGCGAACTGATCGCCAGTCCCTGTTCGTCCCGTTTGGTCACCACAGCCTGGTTCGCCGCGTACACATCTTCCAGCGACTCGCCCGGCGCGAACAGGTGCCGCGGCACCGTTCGCAGCGCTTCCGCGACCGCCTCACTGCGGAGGTCACCCCAGTCCTGCAACTGGCGCACCATCGCCTCACGGAGGCCCTCAGCCTGGTCCCTTTGTGTAGTCACATGATCACTCTCCCAGCATTGTGTGAGCACGAGCCCGTCGGAGGCCGAGGAGTCCACGACGGAACCTCCGTGTCTGTGGTGTCAGGACAGACCACCAATTGGAGAGTTATGATGCTCCAGTGATTTCCGACACACCATGAAATGATGCTGGAATTATTTTGATCAGTCTAGACGTCCGATCGGGTAATCCTCGTTGACACCGTGATCGCAGCCTGCGGGTGTGGCGGTGCAACGACCCCGTTGAGGAGCGACAGGTGGCACGCAAAACGATCAGGGCGCGTCGGCTCGGCAAGCAGATCCGGAAGCTGCGTGAGCGGTCCGGTTTCAACCAGGAGCAACTGTGCGCGGCGATCAACACCGGGCAGGAAGACCGAGCCACGGTGAGCCAAGGACAGCTGTCCAAGATCGAGGCAGGGGCCGCGCGCCTGGACACCACGCAGCTCGAACGGATCCTGGCCGCGGTCCGGGCGGGCGAGGAGATCACCACACGCTTGGAAACACTGCGGGCCCGCGCCGAAGAACCGGGCTGGTGGTCCGAATACAGTCCCTACATTCACGAGACACTGGAACTGACCGTGGAACTCGGTGAGGACGCACGGACCATCCGCACCTATGACACCAGCGTGATCCAGGGACTGCTGCAAACCGAGGACTACGCCCGAACGATCATTGAATCCAGTCGTGCCTGGGTTCGTCCCACCGACGTCGACATGCTCGTCGAACTACGGATGCGACGACAGAAACGCCTGGCCGAGCATGACTTCGGCGGACTCACCGCTGTGATCACCGAGGCTTCCCTGCGCCACCAAGTGGGCAGCCGCGCGGTCATGCGCGCCCAGTTGGAGAAGCTGTGCCAGATCACGGAAGAGGGAACCGCCGCCGTGCACGTTCTACCCTACGAACAGGGACCGTGGCCGGGACTCGGTGGATTCCTGATCTACTCGTTCCCGGACGAACAGGACTCGGAGGTGGTGCAAGTCGACGGAGACCTCGGCGCCGGCATCTACGAAGACCGTGAGCCCATCTCCGCGTTGACGTACACGTTCAACGCGGCCCTGGCCACGGCTCTCCCCGCCCGGGAGAGTCTGACCCTGTACCGCACCGTGATGAAGGAACTGGACACATGAGCAACAATCCGTACCACGACATTCCCGACGAGGTGTACGAACAACTCGTGCACACCGAGCACGCCGCACCAGCCGCCAGCACCGGCAACGGCGCCTGCATCACCGTAGCCGCTGCCGGCGGCTATATCTCGGTCCAGGACAGCAAACTCGACGACAACGACCGGCACGCACGGACCCAGATCTACACCCCGGCCGAGCTCGCCGCGTTCGTCGCCGACGCCAAGGCAGGACGCTACGACCACCTGATCTGATCGCGCCAACAACAGCTAAACCGGATGTGCCCCGGCTTACCACGGAAGCCGGGGCACAT
This sequence comes from Actinopolyspora mortivallis DSM 44261, assembly GCF_000384035.1. Taxonomy (GTDB): domain Bacteria; phylum Actinomycetota; class Actinomycetes; order Mycobacteriales; family Pseudonocardiaceae; genus Actinopolyspora; species Actinopolyspora mortivallis. Next base: position 1,488,370 of record NZ_KB913024.1, on the reverse strand, counting down.
CCCATATAGTGCCCCATATCTCGATGTCGGCATGGCGAGGCATCGGGTGATGTGCTGGCGCAGAGACTCCGAGAGGATGACCAAGGCAACCGAGGTGCGGCGGCAGTACTCGCGGGAGAAAGAACGTCCGTGGCGCGAGTGGGGGCGCGCCGCCATCCGCGTGGCCCCGGAGCTGTTCCCGCACTGTGGTGACCTCTCCCTGCGCCCCTGTGAGGAACACAACGCATGACCCCCTGTCCACCACTGCACCCCGGGTTATTCCCCTACATGCCGCCCTACCCGCCGGACGTGAACTGCGCCGACGTGACCGGCCCCATCCGGGGCACCGGGTCAGATCCCCACAGCCTCGACTGCGTCACCTGCGAATAACCACCACTCCCTGGGGATACCCGACGGTGCCCCAGGACCACCGAACGGTGGGGAAGAGTGGTTACGACGTGTCGAGCAGCACGCGGAGTTTGCCGAACAAGAACTCACCACCTCCCCACTCGGGGCCGTTCCCACCTCTGCCGGGCAGCACTTCAGGGAGAGACAGGCCATTCCCAGCCTGTGCCATCTTTCAGCCAGCTCGGCGCGAGCACCAGGGTTCCTGCTGGTTCTTTGCGATTTCGTGGTCTGGAGGTGGGGTGGTGTTCGCCTGAGGCAGTGCCGGTGCCGATGGTGGTGTTCTCGGAGCCTGCTTCAGCAGGCGGTGTGGTCGGATCGGTGTCGTAGCCGGGCACGGGCACAGTCGTCTGGCCGGGCAGTTGCTGGCGGTCGACTTCGGCCAGCCGGTCGATCTCACCACGGCTGTGTACCCGGTCGGGCGATGTCGGTTCGGGCTCGCGGCGCAGCCCTTTCAACGGCTGTGCCTGCTTGGACAGCCACCCCTCGTTTCGGTTACTCCTCGGATGGGGTGCCGTAATTCGGGCCGTAGAGGATTTCCACCAAGGCGGGAGGGTTCGTCAACGGGGGGTCGTGGACGAGCACATCGCAGGGCAAGGCTTCTCGCAGGTGCCGTAGCGCCGCCCACAGCACCTCACCGTGAACTCCTGCTTCGGCCGCCAAGGCGTCGAATTCGGCCTGGTTGGTGATGGTGTTGACGCAAAAGACATCGCCTGGTTTGTCGTCGCTGGATGTTCCCAGGAGCTGTGCTCTGCTGGCCAGCAGTAGCAGCACGAGTTTGGCGGTGGGCCACCCCACGTCGACGGTGCGTGCGTACTCCAGGGCGACGTTGTCCAACGGAGGAAGTGCCGAGGCCTCCTCGGTGTATCCATGTGGTGGGGTTGGGTCGGGCTCGGCGATGGGTGCTGGGAGGTGGTCTGCCAACGTGCCAGCCTGCGCGGTCATAGGGTCGAGTTCTAGCAAGGCGTAGAACACGGTGCGGGTCATAGCCGACAGGGGGCATTTTGCGGGGGAGTCGAAGACGCGCGTGAAATACGAGGGATCATCGCTGGCTCGTTGCACGTCTTCTTCGAATTTGTTGACAGCGTAGGTGGTCATGTTCGTTTTCGGCGCGCGCAGATGGCTGTGTGCGGAGGCGGCCGCGGTTTTCACCGCGGCCCACGCCAGGCAGTACACCCCGCCGGGGGGGCGTACCCGTAGGGCGCGTGTGATGACTTCGTCGAGACGGGACAGGTGGTTCTCGGAGACCTCGGGCAGGTTCCGAAACTTGAGCTGGTCGTGGAAGTAGCGGCGCACTTCTTCGGCCAGCAGCGTCTCGGCTGTTCGGATCAGCTCGTGTTGTCGGGACTCGGTCATCCCCGCGGGATCCAGCCGCTGGGCCAAGTGATCGTCAAGGCGGTTGACGGCGTCGTCGGCGTCAGCGCCGTAGGGCACGTGCCAACTGATCAGGGTCGGGATGTACCGGTCACCAAACTGCGGTGATTCGAGACGGTCGAGGTCGCCGCCGACGGCGTCGTAGGCCTGGCTAAACGTTGACTGCCACACGAACGCGTCGGTACGGGTACTCGGAGCAGGAGTGATCATCCCCGCTCCACGTGCGTCGTTGAGCAAAGAACTGGTCTGATCCTCCGTGGGATGGAATGGAAAGTCGATGACCCAGGTACGCACCGGTGGAATCGGGCTGATCGACGGCGCGAACCGCAGCATGGTCAGCGTCACGAGCTCGGTCACCACACCGGCGGTGGGCAACGCCGCCTCAGGGTGGAACCGAGTCGCGTAGGTGGTCTCGACGAGCTCACGCTGCTGGCGCGACCAGGCCTGACGTGCCTGCTCATAGTCCTGTTTGTGCTGCTGCTGGCGGAGACGTTCCTGCCGTTTCGCCTCCTTGCGCTCGTCCGGGTTGATCAGCTGGGAGATTCGGTGCTGTAGCTGCGCATCGCAGTCCACGCAGGTGATTCCGTCGCCAGCCAGCACCGATACCAGACTGGTCCGAGAGGCCAACTGTAGCGTGTTGCCGCAGCCCGAACACGTCACCCCAGGGATTTCGGCGCGCACGGCGGCGGCCGCGATCACGTTCGCTGCCCCGTAGCCTTTCGTGTCGATCTTTTTGACCGGCACTTTCCACTGCGGCCGACAGTGCTCATCGAACCCGTTCAACGCCCAGTATTCCCACCCGATGTCGATCAGTGTGGTCGAGACACCCTCGCGGGCGGTCACCACCGGCGTGTAGTCACCGTTGTGCTCCATCCTCCTCTTTTAGCACGCAACGAAATCGGGAGATCATCCCGAGTGACGTTCTGGCGGGGTCAGTCGAGAGTGGCTAGGCCGTGTTCGATGAGGGCTCCGAGCTGGCTGGTGGTCGAGTTGTGCAGGGCGTTACGGCTGTAGTTGTAGCGCTGGGTGGTGGCATCCAGGTGGCCGAGCAGGTCTCGCACGTGGTGCAGGGCGGTGCCGGCGTCGAGCGGACGGGTGGCCACGGAGTGGACCAACCCAGCTACGACTACGAGAGCGACATGCGCTTCGACCGCACCACCCCCGGGAGGGTGTACCGGCGTGACGACGCCCCCTGGCGGGGGTGGCCGAGCACATCGGGAACGCTCACCAGAACCCCTCGAAGACGGTTCCCTCCCGGGAGACGGTCCCGCCCGGGCGAGCGCGAACGTCTCCGGACTTCCCCCTCATCGTGCTGATCCAGGTCCTGTCCCGTCGTGCCACCTCGTTTCAGCCGGACACGCTCCTGGCGGAAGGAGCGGTTCCCTGTCTCCTTCCGAGCAGCACCGGCCTGTTGTCGGTGTCCTGACCGCGCAGGGACACGCTGTTGGCGAACTCCACCTCCACCGTCCCGCCCCGGAAACGGAGGGTCACGGTGTCCGCGTGCGGCGTCCCGAGGAAACGCCAGATCATCCGCAGCGTGTCCGGCTCCGGCCAGGCCGCCGAACCCGCGATCCGGTTCCACCGGACAGGGCGATAGATGGCGTGATCGGTGGAGTAGGACAGCAACACCGGAAGCGCCGACAGGCTGCTGCGCGACTCCACCCAGTGCCCCACGCCGCAGAGCACGGAGTGACGTCCCCGCTCGTTGTCCACCACCACCGAGCACCGACGTCGGTCGATGTCGAGGGTGATCGCCTCGACACCGAGCTCGTTGTCCGCGAACACGTAGCGACCGGACCGCTCGGTGGGGGTGACCGGAGCCCCCTCGACCACGGGATGCCGCAGCCCGTCCAGTTCCTCGTCCAACCGCCGCCCCGGCATGGAGGGCGCGGAGTCCATGGCGGGCAACAACCGATCCCAGGCCAGGTCGAGCACCGTCCCGTGACGCTGGGCCGTGGTGGCGAGCACGGCGTCCTGCTCGGGCATGACCACGGAGCACTGGTCCAACGCCCCGTGCGCGCGGTAGGTGTTGTGCCTGCCGCGCCAGAACAGGTATCCGTAGCCCACCGACTCGTCCGGCGCGCGCCCCGGGGTGTCGACCTGCTTGGCCGTGGCCCGCTCGGCCCAGGAACGGGGCAACACCCGACGTCCGTTCCAGACGCCTCCTCGCAGGTAGAGCTGCCCCAGCTTGGCGATGTCGGCGGTGGTCAGCGCGAGACCGCTGCTGACCACGTTGGCTCCGTCGGAGAACTCTTCCCAGAAGCCGACCCGGATGCCGAGTGGTTCGAACAGCCGGGGGCGCAGATACTCCCGCAGGTTCCGCCCGGTCACCCGATGCAGCATCGTTCCCAGTGGGAACAGGGCTCCACTGCTGTAGGCGAAACGCGTTCCGGGCGCGTGGTCGATCGGGACCTCCAGCACGGCCCGGGTCCACTCGGTGCTCGGTGCCGAGCGGGACAGCCGCAGACTCCGCAGCGGGTCCCGGCGGTGTCCGGTGGTCATCGTCAACAGGTGTCTGGTCCGCAACCGTCTCAGGTGCGCGGAGGGGTTCCTGCCCACCAGGTCCCCCACCACGTCGATCACCCGGTCGTCGAGGCGGATCAGTCCCTCCGCGAGGGCGAAACCGACGGCGGTGGCCACCACACTCTTGGTCAACGAGTAGGTCAACTGCGCCACGTCGGGGACGTAAGGGTGCCACCATCCCTCGGCGACCACCCGGCCCCCGCGCAACAGCATGAAACTGTTCCCGGCGAACCCCGCATCCTCCAGCCCCCGGACGAAGTCCAGCACCCCCTCCGGGTCGACCCCGACCCGCTCCGGATCCACCCGGGACAGGCCGTCCCGCGAACGTGGCTGTCCCTCCGCCGTCGGTACTCCGCCCGCCGTCACCGCGGTGATCCCGGTTCCGAGCCGCACCAGGAAGCCACGACGTGTGAACGCACTCATGCCCCCATTCGACCCCCGGAACCGGTCCACACACGATCGGCCACGCCCGGCGCCTCCGCCGAAGGGGGAACACACCCCACCTTCGGATGTCGTTTCCGGCGATGCTGGTGAACTTCGACGACCTGATTCCCGGGCCCGGACAGCACGGAAGACGCGGGGGACTCACCGCACCCGGGTGCGTTCCCCGGCGATGGCGGCGCTGAGCGGGGTGTCGGGGAACGAACGCACACCCCGTTTGAGCTCGGCGAAACCGGGCCGGTAGGCCAGGGTCGTCACCGCGTCCCAGAGCCGCAGCGCCTCCTGCCCCTCCGGGGGCGTGTCGATGACCGGCCCGAAGAAGGCGGGCCCGTCCGGCGGGGCGAACGACAGGATCGGGGTGCCCACCCCGCCGCCCGCACGCTCCACCGCCGCGTTCGTCTCCTGCCGGATCACCTCGTCGTACTCGCTGTTGACGGCCGCCTCCGCCAACCCGGTGTCCAGTCCGAGCCGGGACAGCACCGCCCCCAGATCCCGCCGCCGGGCGGTCTCGGCCAGCACCGCCTCGAACGTGGCCTGGCGGGGAGCGGGCACGTCCCAGACCGCCTGCCCCAGTTCCCGGTAGAGATCACCGACGATCTCCGGTCCGTAGAGCCGTTCGGCGGCCACCACGAGCCGCAGCATCTCCAACCCGCGCTGGTGGGCCTGGGGGTAGTCGGCGGGTTTGTCCGCGTAGCCGATCCCCTCGTTGAGCACGCGCAGCGACAGCGGACGCCAGTCGACCTCGACGGAACGTAGCGAGACCACCTCCCGCACCCACTGGGAGGTCACCCAACAGAACGGGCAGACCGGATCGAAGTGGAACTCCACCTGCTCGACAGCCATACGACGTCTTCCCCCAGCACGCTCCGTGTTCAGCCCACCAGCCCCGCTTCCGGCGGCACGGCTCCATGGCAACACCGCGGTGCGACCCCCGCCAGCCGTGGACGGTCTCCGCTCCTCCGGCGTGCGGACCCACCGGGACAGTGGTGTGCTGGTTCCACGCTTTGTCCCACCGTCCCGGGAGGTCCGATGCCGGACGAAACGGTCGACGCCGTCGTGGTGGGTATGGGTCCCGGCGGCGAGTACGTGGCCGGGCAGCTGGCAGCGGCGGGCCTGGACGTGCTCGGTGTGGACCACCGCCTGCTCGGCGGGGAGTGCCCCTACTTCGCCTGTATCCCCACCAAGATGATGCTGCGGGGATCGGGGGTCCTCGCCGAGGCCCGCCGTGTCCCCGAGCTCGCGGGCACGAGCCGGGTGTGGCCGGACTGGACGCCGGTGGCGGACCGCATCAGCGACGAGGCCACCAGCGGGTGGGACGACCGGGAGGCCGTGTCGCGGTTCGAGGCCACCGGGGGGCGGTTCCTCCGGGGGACCGGCCGCGTCACCGCACCGGGCGAAGTCACCGTGACCACCTCCGAGGGTGAACACGTCGTCCGCGCACGCCGGGCGATCGTGCTCAACCCCGGCACCGAGCCGAAGGTCCCCCCGGTGGAGGGGTTGGCGGACACCCCGTTCTGGACCAACCGGGAGGCCGTGCGGACCCGCCGGCTTCCCACCTCGATCGCGGTGCTCGGAGGTGGGCCGGTGGGCGTGGAGTTCGCCCAGGTACTGGCACGGTTCGGCACGGAGACCACCGTGATCGAGTCCGGCCCCCGACTGCTCTCCCACTATGAGCCCGAGGCGGCCTCGCTGCTCACCGAACTGTTCGCCGACGAGGGAATCACGGTGCGCACCGAGGACCCGGCGAGCGGGGTCCGTCACGACGGAAGCCGGTTCACCGTGGAGCTGGCCTCGGGCGAGCGGCTGTCCGTCGAACGGCTGTTGGTGGCCACCGGACGTCGCACGGACCTGAGGGCCCTGGGTGTGGGAGCACTCGGCCTCGACGAGGACGCCGACACCGTGGAGGTCGACGAACGTATGCGTGCCGCCGACGGGGTCTGGGCCGTCGGCGACGTCACCGGGCACGGGGCGTTCACCCACGTCTCGGTGTACCAGGCGCGTATCGCGGCGGACGACATCCTCGGTCGGGACCCGGTCCCGGCCGACTACCGGGCCTCTCCCGCCGTCGTCTTCACCGACCCCGAGGTCGCCGCCGTGGGACTGACCGAAGCCGAGGCGCGGGAGCGGGGGCTGCCCGTGCGCACCGGAACGACGGAGATCCCCTCCTCGACCCGGGGATGGATCCACGGTCCGGGAAACGCCGGTCTGATCAAGGTGGTGGTCGACACCGAACGCGACATCCCGGTGGGAGCCACCGTGGTGGCCCCGTCGGGCGGGGAGGTCCTGGGGGCGTTGGCCGTGGCGGTACAGACCCAGGTGCACATGGCCCAACTGCGCCGGATGATCCTGGCCTTCCCCACCTTCCACCGGGCCCTCGAATCCGCGCTGGACGATGTGGACGGATAGCTTCCCGACGCCCCGGGTTCCGTCGGCCCGAGGGGTGAACACGGCCGCTTCCTCACCGGGAACCGCGCAGCAGGCGCTCGCGCACCAGGGTGACGTGTTCGCGCTGCGGCGCACCGGTGCGGTGGGCCAGAAAACCCGTGTTCACCGGGGGATCGACGGGCTCCAGCAAGGGGACCAGCTCGCCGGAGCCGAGTTCGGCGACGCACAGGTACCGGGGCAACACGGTGACTCCGGCCCCGGCGACCACGGCCGCGCGCACACCACGCAGGTCCGGAACCACCACCGCCGCCCGCGTGGTCAATCGCCGGTGGAACACGTGCCGCCAGTACCGGCGGAGGATGGGCAGGTCCTCGGCGTAGGTGACCAGGGGCGCTTCCTCCACCACCCCGGGGTCCTCCGGGGTGAGCGGCCCCAGGCGTTCCGCCCAGTGTGGGGAGGCCACGAGCACGAACTCCTCGTCCAGGAGGGGGGCGGCGGTGACGGTGCGCCCGCGTGGCCGCACGGAGGAGACCACCAGGTCGAAGCGTCCGTCCCGCAGCCCGTCGAGCAGTTCGTCGGCCAGGCCGGTGGTGATCCGCAGTCGCACTCCCCGCTCGACGAGATCGCCCAGCGCCGGCAGCGCACTCACGCACAGGAACTCGGCCGGGCCCGCCAGGTGCACCGGCTCGGCGGGCACCCGCCCGCTTTCCCTGCCCCGCTCGGCCACGGCGGTCAACGTGTCCAGTGGGCCCGCCACCTCGGCGGCCAGCTCGTCGGCCACCGTGGTGGGGACCACCCCCTTGGGCACCCGCTCGAACAGCTGACGCCCCAGACGTCGCTCCAGAGTGCGCACCTGGGCGGTCACGGTGGGCTGGGACAGCCCCAGCAGGCGGGCCGCGGCGGTGAACGCCCCGGAGCGGTACACGACGAGAAAGGTACGCAGCAGCCCCAGGTCCGGGGGAGCACCGGTGTTCCCCGGGCCGACGTCCCCGGCAGAGCCATCATCTTTTCTATGGACCATAGCGGAAACCCTATTGGCCGAATAATGGGAATGCGGCCTACGGTCGAGACCGTGCCCCCCGAACGGCCCAGGCCACCGAGCCCGGGCCCTACAGAGAGCTTCGAGAACGAGGAGAGTGGGAACATGGCCAGGATCCTGTTCGTGATGACCGGCGCCGACCACTGGACGCTGGCTGACGGGACACAGCACCCCACCGGCTACTGGGCCGAGGAGTTCGCCGCCCCGTACCGCGTGTTCACCGAGGCGGGACACCGGGTGGTCGTGGCCACTCCCGGTGGTGTTCTCCCGCCGGTCGACCGGTCCAGTCTGGCCCCGGAGGCCAACGGCGGCCAGGAGAAAGCCGAGCGGGTCGCCGCCACCCTGGAGTCCGCGGCCGAACTGCGCCAGCCGGTGCGGCTGGAGGACGTGCGACCGGAGGACTACGACGCCGTGTTCTACCCGGGGGGTCACGGCCCCATGGAGGACCTGGCCGTCAACGGGGACTCCGCCCGGCTGCTGACCGACACCCTGGAGTCGGGCAAGCCGTTGGGGGTGGTCTGCCACGCCCCGGCGGCCCTGCTGGCCACCGAGAGCGGGAACGGGAGCAGTCCGTTCGCCGGGTACCGCCTCACCGGGTTCACCAACGCGGAGGAGAAACAGGCCGGGCTGGCCGACAAGGCCGCGTGGCTGCTCCAGGACAGGCTGGTGGCTCTCGGAACCGAGTTCTCCGAGGGACAACCGTGGGAACCCAACGTGGTCGTCGACCGCAACCTGCACACCGGCCAGAACCCGGCCTCCTCCGAGCCGCTGGCCGAACGGATGCTCGCCACGCTGGCGTGAGTCACGGGCGGACCCCGGCGGCTGACGCCGGGGTTCCGCCCGGCACACCGGCGCGGAGAACGTGTCCGGTCACCCCCGTTCGGAAAGGACCGAGATGCGCATCACCATCGCGGGTGGACACGGGAAGATCGCGTTGCGGCTGACCCGCCTGCTCCACGAGCGGGGAGCGGAGGTGTTCGGGCTGGTCAGGAAACCCGAGCACGTCCCCGAGGTGGAGGCCGCCGGGGCACACCCCCTCGAAGTCGACCTGGAACACACCGGCCGGGACGAAATCACCCGGTCGCTGCGGGGCACCGACGCGCTCGTGTTCGCGGCGGGCTCGGGTCCCGGAAGCGGCGTCGAACGCAAGTACACCGTGGACCGGGACGGGTCGGTGCTGCTGGCCTCGGCCGCCGAGGAGGCCGGAGTGCCGCGTTTCGTGCAGGTCTCCACGATGGGCGCCGGACGGTCCCCGGACCCGGACGCCGGAGAGGTCTGGCAGGCCTACATCGACGCCAAGACGAGCGCCGAACAGGACCTGCGCTCCCGGAACCTGGACTGGACCGTCCTGCGTCCCGGCGCGCTCACCGAGGATCCGGGACGCGGTCTGGTCACACTGTCCTCCCCACCCGTGACACCGGGGCGGGTTCCACGTCAGGACGTGGCCGCCGTGTTGGCCGAGTTGCTCACCACACGGCGGGGAGGTGGCCGGACGCTCGAACTGACCGAGGGGAACACGCCGATCGCGGAGGCGGTCGCCGCCCTGGGCGCTCCCACCGGTTAGGTGTAGTCGGTGAGATCCCCCCGTAGGATCCGCCCGGAACGCGGACGACGCCGACGGGGAGGGGACAGTGATGCGGGCCGTTGTGTTCGACGAGTTCGGGGCCAGCCCCGAAGTACGCACCGTCCCCGACCCGGATGTTCCCCCCGACGGGGTGGTCGTGGAGGTCGAGGCCACCGGGCTGTGCCGCAGTGACTGGCACACCTGGCAGGGCCACGAGTCCGAGGTCACCCTGCCGCACGTGGCCGGGCACGAGCTGGCCGGACGCCTCGTGGAGGTGGGGTCGCGGGTGCGCGGCTGGCACCCCGGGCAGCGAGTCACCGTCCCGTTCGTGTGTGCCTGCGGCACGTGCCACCAGTGCGCCACGGGGAATCAGCAGGTCTGTGCGCACCAGTTCCAGCCGGGAGTCACCCACTGGGGTTCCTTCGCCGAGCGGCTCGCCGTGCGGCGGGCCGAAACGAACCTGGTGGCCCTGCCCGACGAGCTCACCTCCACCTCGGCCGCCGCTCTCGGCTGCCGGTTCGCCACCGCCTTCCGCGCCGTCCTGCGGCAGGGGGAGGTTCGGGCCGGCCAGTGGGTCGCGGTGCACGGCTGCGGAGGAGCGGGGCTCTCGGCGGTGGTGATCGCCGTCGCCGCGGGGGCCCGGGTGGTGGCCGTCGACCTCTCCGAACAAGCACTGCGCCTGGCCTCCGAACTGGGTGCGGAACACACGGTCGACGGACGCGGAAGCCACGACACCGCCGAGCGGGTCCGGGAACTCACCGGCGGAGGCGCTCACGTCTCACTGGACTGCGTGGGACATCCCGACAGCTGCGTCACTTCGGTCTCCGTCCTGCGCACCCACGGCACCCACGTGCAGCTCGGGCTGATGCCTCCCCAACAGGGCCCGGCTCCCGTTCCGATGCATCTGGTGATCGCGCGGGAACTACGGCTGCTCGGCAGCCACGGCCTGCAGGCCCACGAGTATCCGAAGATGATGCGGCTGCTCACCGGCTCCCGGATCGACCTCGACCGCCTGGTCGGCCGCCGGATCGGACTGGACGATGTTCCGAGGGAACTGGCCGCGATGAACAAACCGAGCTCCCGACAAGCCGGGATCACCGTCGCCGAGCTCGGCTGAACGGCACTCTTCCGCCCGGTGGAGCACGCGTGTCTGCGCCACGGCCCGACCGCGCCTAGGCTCGGCCCATGGCACAGTACTTCGAGGTGCACCCGCGCAATCCGCAGCGACGGGCTCTCAACCAGGCCGCCGAGATCCTCCGACAGGACGGCCTGGTGGTCTATCCCACCGACTCCTGTTTCGCCCTCGGCTGCAGGGTGGGGAACAAGGACGGGCTGGAGCGCATCCGCGCCATCCGCCATCTCGACCAGCACCACCACTTCACCCTGGTGTGCCGGAACTTCTCCGAGCTCGGACAGCTCGTCACCGTCAACAACACGATCTTCCGCGCGGTCAAGGCGGCCACACCGGGCAGCTACACGTTCATCCTGCCCGCCACCAAGGAGGTTCCCCGCAGGCTGCTGCATCCCAGGAAGAAAACCGTCGGAGTGCGCATCCCCGACCACGTCACCGCCCAGGCGCTGCTGGACACACTGGACGAGCCCCTGCTGTCGAGCACCCTGCTGCTGCCCGACCAGCGGGAGCCGATGGATGACGGCTGGGACATCAAACAACGCCTCGACCGCAGCGTGGACGCCGTGATCGACTCCGGCGACTGCGGCACCGAGCCCACCACCGTGGTGGACTTCTCCGGCGACGAGCCCGAGATCGTCCGCTACGGGGCGGGCGACCCCTCCCTGTTCGAGTAGTTCCGCCGTCGACGTGCTGCCGCCACGCACTCGTTCTGGCAGGCTCGTCGCCGTGCTCGGTTGGACAGTCGCGGGTGGAACGGTCCTGGCGGTGTGGCTGTGGCTGCTGGTGCTGCACGGCGGGTTCTGGCGCACCGACCAACGGCTCCCCGTGCGGGGGACGCCCGCGAGCCGACCGTCCCTGGCGATCGTGGTTCCCGCGCGGCGGGAGGCCGGGGTGCTGCCGCGGACCCTGCCCGCTCTGCTCCGGCAGGAGTGTCCCGGCCCCACCCGGGTGATCCTGGTGGACGACGCCAGCGACGACGGCACCGGAGCCCTCGCCGAGTCCCTGGCCTCCACCTCCGGAGCGGTACTGCCGTTGACGGTGACCTCCCCCGGAGCACCTCCCGAGGGGTGGACCGGCAAGACCTGGGCCATGGCCCACGGCCTCGCGCGGGCGGCAGAGGTGGACTACGTGCTGTTCACCGACGCCGACATCGTCCACGCCCCCGGTTCGGTGCGTGATCTCGTGGCCGCCGCGGAAGGCGGCTACGACCTGGTCTCGCAGATGGCTCGGCTGCGCACCGACAGCCGTTGGGAACGGCTGCTCGTTCCCGCGTTCGTGTACTTCTTCGCCCTGCTGTTCCCCTTCCGCCGGGTCAACGATCCCGCCGCCCGCACGGCGGCGGCCGCCGGCGGTTGTGTGCTGGTGCGCCACGGCGCCCTGGCCCGGGCCGGTGGGGTGGAGGCCGTGCGGGGGGCCGTGATCGACGACGTGGCCCTGGCACGCGCGGTCAAACGAGCGGGTGGGCGGATCTGGCTCGGGCTGGCCGAGAAGGTCCGCAGTGTTCGTTCCTACCCGAGGCTGGGGGATCTGTGGCACATGATCAGTCGCACCGCCTACACCCAGCTGCGGTACTCACCGGCGCTGCTGGGGGCGACCGTGGTCGGGCTCGTGGTGGTGTTCCTCGGCCCCGTGGTGGTCACCTCGGCCGGACTCGCGCTCGGAGCTCTCCTTCCCTCCCTGCTGGGAGCAGGCTGCTGGCTGATCATGGCCGGCACGTTCGTCCCGATGCTGCGGTACCACGGGCGACCGGGCGTGGCGGCCTTCCTGCTCCCCGCGACGGCCGTGTTGTACACGCTGATGACCCTCGACTCGGCCCGCAGGCACCGCTGCGGACGGGGAGCGAGTTGGAAGGGACGCAGCTATCCCGCCTCGCGGACCGTCGAATGAGGGCGGGCACCGCACCTCATCAGGCCTCGCGCACGACCCCGGCCAGTTCGGCGATCTCGGTGGGTCCCACTCGGCAGCACCCGCCCACCACACGTGCGCCTTCAGCGACCCACCGCCGGGCACGCTCGGCGGAGTAGCTGTCGGGGCCGATCCAGTCCTGCCGCGTCGGGTCCCAGCCTTCGCCGCTGTTCGGGTAGGCGATCACCGGTTTGCCCGTGGCCGCGCGTGCGGCCTCCACGGCGGCGGGCACCTCCTCCGGGTGACAGCAGTTCACGCCGACAGCGAGGATCTCGGGAACACCCGCGGCGACCGCGAAGGCCTCGGACATCGGCTGCCCGGCCCGGGTGCGCCCGTGCTCGACGGTGTAGGACAGCCACGCCGGAAACCCTGTTGTCGCCACCAGTTCCACCAGCGCACGTCCCTCGTCCAGGTCCGGAACGGTCTCCAGCGCCAACAGGTCCGCGCCGGACTCGGCCAGCGCCTCCAGACGCGGACGGTGCCAGTCCCGCAGTTCCCGGACGTTCAGGCCGTAACGACCCCGGTACTCCGACCCGTCGGCCAGGAACGCCCCGTACGGTCCGACCGAGGCCGCCACCCAGCGCCTCCGCCCGTCCCCGGAGACCTCGGCACGCGCGGTCTCGGCAGCTTCCACACCGCGCCGCAGCAGCCGCAGGGTCTGTTTCCTGTCGAGCCCGCGGGCCGCGAAGCCCTCGAAGGAGGCCTGGTAGGTGGCCGTGGTGGCGATCACGGCTCCGGCGCGGAAGAAGGCCCGGTGCGCCGCCACGATCTCCTCCGGGGCGTCGGCCAGCAGCCGCGCCGACCACAACGCGTCCGAGAGGTCGTGCCCACGCGCCTCGAGTTCGGTGGCCAGGCCCCCGTCGGTGACCAGTACCTGCTCCGCGGAGTCGAGAAAGTCCACTCGCCCACTCTAGGCGGACCGAGTGGGTGTTCGTGAAGTCGTGGTGAGAGTTGGTTTCGGTGTGCACTGAAAACACGGTGGATTTCGACCGAAAGAAACCCCCGGTTCCGTTCGGAAACGGAACGCGACGGCCTCGGCCACGACGCGGACCACGGAACGGTAGGCTTTCCGCCCACGACGGCACCCACGGGTGGAAACCGGCCCGGAACGACTTCGTCCGACACGAAGGCTCAGTGGCCACCCGAGGTGGCTCGCCACGCGGCGAGTTCCCGCACGCGCGGCCGGTGGCCCGGGCGGGTTTCCGACCACGATCCCCGAGCAAGGAGCGAACATGACGGTCTTGCTGGCCGGATGCGGCGACCTCGGCACGGAAACCGGACTGCGTTTCGCGGAAGCCGGTCACCGGGTGGTCGGCCTCCGCCGCTCGGCCGAGCGCCTTCCCGGGGCGATCACCGGGCACTCGGTGGACCTCACCCACCAGCGACCGCCGGTGCCCGAGGACACCGGGGTCGTCGTCATCGTGCTCACTGCGGACCGACGGAACGCGGAGGGATACCGACGCACCTATCTGGACGGAACCCGGAACGTGCTCGACGCACTCGACCGGAGCGGGAGCAGTCCCAGGATCCTGTTCGTGTCCTCCACCGCCGTGTACGGCAACGCCACCGGCTGGCTCGACGAACGCAGCCCCGCCGAGCCGGCCTCGGAGACCGGGCGGGTGCTGTTGGAGGCCGAACACGCGGTGCGCGAACGACGTCCGGACGCGGTCGTCCTGCGACTCGCCGGACTATACGGGCCCGGCCGGACCTCGCTGATCGACCAGGCCCGCACGGGGGAGGTCCCGAACTCCCCCGCCCCGCGCTACACCAACCGCATCCACCGCGACGACGCCGCCGCGGCCATCGTGCACCTGACCACCGACGTCCCGAACCCGGAACCGGTCTATCTGGGAGTCGACGACTGCCCGGTCGAACGGACCGAGGTACTCCGGTTCCTCGCCGAACAGACCGGCGGCCCTCCACCGGCGGCGGACCACCCGGTCACCGGGGACAAGCGGTTCCGCAACGACCGGCTCCGCTCCACCGGATTCCGGTTCGCCCACCCCACCTACCGGGAGGGTTACCGGGCGATACTGGCCGGGCGGGGACGACGCCATCCCTGACCCCGGGCCACCGCCGCCAGGAAGCGCTCACCGGCCGCGAAACGCCTGTCGTCCCACCACCTCCCTTCCGGATCGCTTCGACGCCATCCCGCCGGAAGAAGGTGCGAAGGAACCGGAAGAGAGCTGGGAAAACGCTGGGAGCCTCAAGACCCGCGAAGGTCGCGAACGAACGCGGCGGACGGCGGCCACCGAGGGCGACACACGGTCTCGGGGTACCCCCAGAGAACCCCGAGACCGCCCCACGTCGCGACCACCACGTCATCCACCGGGAGGATCCCGGATGTGGGCCGAATCCAGGAAAACACAGTCGAGCCCACCACGACAGTCGTGACGGGTTGACAAACCCGGTCAACCATCTCTCCAGCGAACCCCATTCGTGCTCGGCACGAATCCCCTGCGGGAAGCTCCCTGCCGAACACCGCGCCGCCGAACCTAGGATTCTCCGTGTGACGAGGGTGAACAACGGGGTGGCGCGGCTGGGACACCGGCTGCGCCGTGAACGGGAACTGTGGGCACTCCGGCGGAGGCTGCGTCGGGAGCTGGACAACCTGCGACTGCACGGTCCCACCGACATGGCCACGGTCGCCGCCCGGCTCGCCGAACGGCGTGGCAGGCCGCTGCGGCTGATTCCCATGGCTCTGGACCCGCGGGGGCCTTCCGGGCTGTGGATAGCCACGGGAAAGGCCGACTACGTGTGCTACCAGCAGCACACCACCCTGGCTCACCAGGAGCACATCATCGCCCACGAGATCGGGCACATGCTGGCCACGCACCATCCCGAGACGGGCCACAACGAGCTGCTCGGGCAGCTGCTTCCGGATCTTCCGCCCGAGCTGATCGCGCGACTGCTGCCGCGGGAACACCACGACGACGCCCGGGAACGTGAGGCCGAGGACATCGCCACCCTGCTGCTGGAGCGGGCCGAGGTGGCCAAGTCCCTGCGCACCCCGGCCCGCTCCCACCGTGCGGCACACGCCCAGGCGGCGCTCGAAGGCGACCCCGGCTGGGTGTGAACGGATATGGAACCGGTCTCGCGCACCACGGCCACGATCGCACTGCTGGTCCTGTCGTGCGGCCGGCTGCTGCGGCTGCGCCGCACGCCGACAGACCCAGCCCTGCTCGGTCTGAACGCGTCCCTGCTGCTGTTCCTGCTGATCGAACCCGCACCGTGGGGCACGCACACGACGCTGGTGCACGCCTTGGCGGGCGGGTCCTCGGCAGCGACGGTGCTGGCCACACACGGAGTCCGTGTCGCGGCCGTCGCCTCGCTGCTGTTGTTCTTCCACTACAGTGCCCATCCCCTCCCCGAGGCACACCGACGGGCGCGTGGTGAGCTGCTCGGCGCGGCCGTCGTCGTGCTCGCCCTGGTGCTGCTGACGACACTGCCGCAGATCTCGGCCGAGGTGGGGCCACCGGGGTTCCACCTGATCTCGGGGGGTTACACGGCGGTGATGACGCTGCGGGCCGGTTCCTGGTCAGCCCGCTACGCTCGCGAGGTGGCCGACCGGATGCGGCCGGGGCCCCGGGTGGGTGCCTTCGGGCTGTGGCTGTACGGCCTGGCCGTCTGCGCGGAGGCGGGTGCGGCGTTCCTGGGGAACACGGGCCGAATGCCGACCACCGTGGACACGACGGTGCGGACGGCGCTACACACCGGACGGGCCCTGTTCCTGCTCGGACTGCTGTACCCGGTGTGGTTGGCCCGCGTCGACGCCATGCGGTTGTGGGCACGGCACTGGAGGCAGTACCGGCTGCTCACACCCTTGTGGGTGAGGTTGCACGAGGTCCTTCCTCCGACGGTCGGACACCGCGAGCGACGGTGGCGGCGCTGGGTACCGTGGCGGGTGCACCGCCGTCACTGGCGGCGAACCGTCGAGATCCGCGACGCGCTGCTGCGTCTCGGACCGCAGTTGGCCGATCTGGGGATCACCGTCGACACCCCGCTGGCTGAGCAGGCCACCGCCGTGAACACCGCGCTGCGCCGCGAACGCCAGGGCGTGGTTCCCACCAGCGGCGAGGCCGTGCCGGTGGCCGTCAGTGACACCGAGGACGCCCTGGTGCGGCTGGCGCGGGCGATGGAGGATCAGGACCATCGCGACACCACCCCCCTACCACGGAGGTCCCGGGAGCGCTGAGCTGCCGGCGGCACCGGTTCCGGGATCCCGTCCCGGTCGTGTCCTCACCCCTCTCCGGAGTTCGCCTCGTTCTCCAGCGCCGCCAGTCGCTCGACCAGTTCGCAGACCAACCGACGGTTGTGCGGGGACAGCTCACCCGAACGGGCGGCGATGTGGACCACATCCGCCTCACCGAGCCGTATGGCGGTGTCCATCTGTCGTGCGTAGCGCAGCGCGCGCTCGTCCTCGGCGACGAGGAAGTCCACCGGGACGGAGAAGAACTCGGCCAACGCCTTGACGATCCGCATGGAGGGGTCGGTCTTGTTCCCCGCCCGCAGTTCGTACAGATAGGAACGTCCCACACCCGTGCCCGTGACGACTTCGTCCCAGGTGTAGCGCCCTCCTCCCGGTTTGGGGAGGGTGCGCCGCAGAAAGGAGATCCGCTCTCCCAGCGGGAACCCCTCCGCGTTCTCTTCGTCGTCCATAGCTCGTCCCGTGTCCGCCACAGTGGACAGTATTCCCGAACCGTTCGCCCCAGTTGACACGAAAACCCGGTGCGGCGTACTTTTCGCCTCGCCGGTGTCCACTGTAGCGAACATCGGCGAACGGGGACAGACCGAACGAGGCGTCTCTCGGCGTCCCACGTACCCCTCAGTCCGTCCAGTCGGAACCGGAAGGATCGCGCTGTAGCCGCATGGCCCTTTTCGCGGAAACCCTGAGGTACTGGCGCTGCTACCGCAGGCTCTCACAACGCCAGCTCGCCGCACGGGCGCACTGTCACGTGTCGTTGGTCTCGCACCTGGAGCGGGGGCGCAAACGCCCCACCCCCGAGACCGCGGCCCGTTTCGACGAGGTGCTCGGGGCGGAGGGCGCGCTGGCCGAGCTCGCTCCCACCCCGACCACGGAGGTCGTTGCCGACCAACTGCCGCCGGTGACCGAACTCCTGGGGCGGGAGGACGAGATCCGCAGGATGGACCGGATCACCCGTCAGTCGCACGTCCTGCTCACCGGACCCGCCGGTATCGGAAAGACCGCGCTCGCGGTGCACTGGGCCCGGCGATGTCGGCGACGCTTCGCCGACGGAATCCTCTACCGTGATCTCGCCGCCGAACCGGATCCCTCGACGGTGCTCGCCGAACTGCTGGAGGACCTGGGACACAGTGCCCCTCCGACGGGCCGGCACGCCCGCACGCGGCTGCTGCGCAGCCTGCTGGCCCGGCGCCGAGTGCTGCTCGTGCTGGACGACGCCTCGGACGCGGAACAGGTCCACTCGTTGCTGCCCGGCACGGCCGGCAGCCGGGTGCTGGTCACCAGCCGCCACTTCCTGAGCGAACTCACCCTCTCCGGAGCGGCCGAGCGCCTGGCTCTCGGAGGGCTCTCCCCCGAACACGGGGTACGGTTACTGACCAGACACCTCGCTCCCACCGCACCGGCGGGAACCGCCGAGCTCACCCGACTGGCCGTGCGCGCGGCCGGTCATCCGCGTCGGCTGCGGGCACTGGCCGAGAGTCCCCGGCAACGGCCCCCACACGCCGCCGTGTCGGCGGGATCACTCCGGGGGACGTCTCCCCCACTCCATCCGTGACCAGGGGTGGGCCAGTCCGTCCACGGTGTCCACCTCGTGGGGGGCCAGACCCCGCACGTCGCGTGCCCGCCGGTGGTGGGCGAACACGGACTCGGCGTAACGGTGGCCGGTGTCGGCGGCCACGAACAGCACGGTTCCCTCCCCGTCCAGGGAGTCCTCCCAGTTCGCCGCGAGATAGGCCGCTCCGCTGGACAACCCCGCGAACACCGCGTGCGAGCGGAGCAGTTCGACGCTTCCCGCCAGGGCGGCCTCGAAGGAGACCCAGTGGATCGTGTCGTAGAGGGTGTGGTCCACGTTGTCGAAGGGGATGGAGCTGCCGATCCCGGCTATGATGATGTCGGGATCGGACACGTGGTGGCCGCCGAAGGTGACACTGCCGAAGGGCTGAACCCCCACAAGCCGCACCCCCTCCGAGTGCCGCCGGAGTTCGCTCGCCAGCGCCCCGGTGGAGGCTCCGGAGCCCACCCCGCCCACCACGGTCAGCCCTGCGGTGCCGACCTCCTCGGCGATGCGTTCGGCGACGCCGCGGTATCCGAGATAGTGGATGCCGTCGTGGTACTGCCGCATCCAGTGGTACTCGGGATGCTCGCGCAGGATCTCCTCGATGCGCCGTACCCGGCGGTTCTGGTCGAGTTCCAGACTGCCCGAGGGGGGCATCCGCTCCAGCTCCGCACCGAGGATCTCCAGTTGCAGCCGCAGGGTCTCGTCCACGGTGGTCGATCCGACGATACGACAACGCAACCCGAAACGGTGACAGGCCAGCGCCAGGGCGTACGCGTATATCCCGCTGGAACTGTCGATCACGGTGTCACCGGGACTGATCCGGCCCTGGTCGAGCAGACGACGTACCGCCTCCAGCGCCGAAACGACCTTCATCGTCTCGAAACGGAGGCATACCACCCTGTCCGTGAGCCGTATCAGGCACGGACGGCTGATCGCGTCGGCGATGTGGGTGTCCATACCGGTTGTCCTCCCCTCGGCACGGGATAGGTTCTGAACAGGCGGGAGAACGGGATCCCGTGGCGGTCCAGGGCCCGTACGCACTCCCGCAGCCGGGTCCGCACCCCGGCACTGTCCGGATCGAAGAGCAGGCCGGCCACGTTGCCGCTGTGCGCCACCTGGACCCCGACCGCACCGACCCGCCCCGCGATGCGTTCCAGGCTCTCCAGCTCGGGCTTGGGCAGGACCCGTTGGTTGTGCCGGGCGCTTTCGGTGCTGACCCGACCGAGCAGCTCCACGTCGGACTCGGCCACCGCACGCCGCAACAACCCGCGCAGCCGCTGGAACAACCGCACGTCCTCCTCCCGCTGCCCGCCGGGGGGCAGCCGCAGGGTGTCCACCGTGTCTCCGCCCCCGGTGAGGCAGCCGACCACCACCATCCGGGGCAGACCGCGTCCGAAGTGTTCGAGTACCCGCCCCTCCCGTTGCGCGAACAACAGGGCGGAGTCCTCCAGCATCAGCGGATCCGAGGCCCCCTCGGCGCGCACGGCGATCGCGGCGATGGTGTGCCAGGGCAGCGAAACCCCGAAACCCGCGGCCACCGCACGCACCACGGCGATGACGTCGCTGGTCGAGGAACCCATCCCCACCCCGAGCGGAACGGTGCTGGCCAGTCTGACCAGCCCCCCGCACGGAGCGCTCCGGGCGCGACGCGCGCACTCCGCGCAGGCCAGCACGGCGGCCTCGGCGGCTTTGGTCTTGGTGTCGGGTTCCACCCTCAGCGACTCCGGGGACGTGCCGGGTTCGGGCAGGAACTCGGCGTTCACACCGGGGCCGGACACCGGCAACGTGACCAGCCCACGGCACAGTCGTCTCTCGGAGTCACGGAAGACTCCCTGCAGGAGCTCGCCGTGGTGGCAGGAGGAGTACCCGAACGTCCTGGTGGGCAGCACCGAACCGCTCATACGACCCCGCTTCCCGCGCGATAGCGGTACACCACCGTGGGATCGGCGCTGAACTGTGAGAACGGGAAGGGTTCGGCCAGCAGGGCGGTCACCCCGTCGCCGAGGAAGGCCCGGGCCGTGTGGCTTGCCGTCTGGGCGTAGACCACCAGGGGCAGCCCTCGTTGTCGACAGTGGTCGAGGATCACGTCGAACGTCCCGTTGCCCAGGGTCATGCCGGTGGCGATCACGGCCTCCGCCTCGGGCAGCACCTCGGAGAGGTGGTCGGCCACCGGATCGCCCCACCGGGTCCGCTCCAGGTTGAAGTCACAGAGCACACACTTTCCGCCTCGTTCCCGCACGGCGGCCACCAGCGGGTCGACCACCCCGATCAGCGCGACGTTCGTGCCGGGGGTGATGTCGAGCGAGCCGACGATGGCCGCGTCCCTGGCCTCGGCACGGGTCTCCGGGGTTCCGGAGGGCAGCACGAGACGTTCGGTTCCCGGGGCCGAGCCGTGCGCCTCCACCGACCCGAGGTAGGCGTCCAGCGCGGCGGCCCGCACCGGCGGCGGCGCGTGCCGCAGCAACCGCTCCACCGTGGCTCCCGACCACTGTTCGCAGACTCGGGGGTCCAGCTCGTTCTCCTCGAAGGCGCAGGCCCCGAAGACCCGCCCCACCCGGACGAGCACGTAGCGGGTGCGGTAGGTCACCGTGCCCCCGGACAGCCGGGTGCCGTGGTGGACCCAGAACACACTGGTGGCGCACAGCGCGTCGGGGGACGGACCCCGGCTCCCGGACAGCACACCGTCCACGAGGTCCTCGACACTCCGTGCTTCGTTGGTCGTTCTCATCGCGAGGTCTCGGCTTTCTTCCCGTTCTTGGCGGGCTCGGGTCGGTCTCCGGCTTCGAGCCCGTGGTGGACAACGCGTCCTTCGGGGCCTTCAGCGCCCGATCGAACGCAGGTACTCGGCGAGTTTCTCGGCGGCCGCCACGTTGCGGGGGCCGCTCACGGCGCTGCCGTAGTCGAGGACGTGGAAGCGGTCGTTCCGCACCGCCGGCGTGGAGGACAACGGGGGGAAGGACCGGAGGAAGCGGATCTTCTCCTCGACGGGTCTGTCGCCGTAGTCGACCACCGCGATCACCTCGGGGTCGGCCTCGACCACCCGCTCCCACCCCACGGTGGTCCAGCGCTGCTTCGTTCCGGACAGGATGTTGCGCCCGCCGGCCAGGGAGACGATCGCCTCGGGGGCGGCCTGCCCACCGGAGGTGAACGGTTCGTCCGTGCCCGAGTCGTAGACGAACACCCGCGCCGGATCCCCCTCGGGGTGCTGCTCGCGCAGGGCCTCGGCACGTTCCTTCAGGTCGTGCACCAGTCGCTCGGCGCGCTGCTGGACGCGGAAGATCCTTCCGAGGTCGAGCAGGTCGGTGTACAGCGCCTCCAACGGGGGAACCCGCACCGGGTCGGGACCGTAGTCGAAACAGCTCTCGGTGTGCTGGTAACTGCGGATTCCCAGCCGCTCCAGCTTCTCCGGGGTGATTCCCCTGCCCTCGCTGAAACCGGAGTTCCAGCCGGCCAGCACCCAGTCGGCCTCGGCGGCCAGCACCACTTCGAGGCTGAGCACGTCGGTGCTGAGCGTCTCGACCCTCTCGTAGTCCCGCCGCCAGGGGGAACGGGCCACCGAGGGATCGGCGGTGCTGGGCATGACGATCCCACGCATCCGGTCGGCCAGTCCGAGGGCGAACATCTTCTCGGTGCTGCTCATGTCGTAGGCCACCGGGCGTTGCGGCACCGGGTATTCGATCCGCTGCCCGCAGTTCCGCACGGTGACCGTGTCCCCCGCCCGCGCGGGGGATCCTGTCTCGGCCCCGCAGGCGGTCACGAGCAGGCACAGGACCAGCCCGGACGCGAGCGCGGCGGTGTTTCCGTTCACGAGTCGTTCCCTTCCGTGTTCTCCGCGTCGAGTGCGTAGTGCAGCTGGGGGACGCCGGTTCTGGGGTGCGGCACGACGTCGGGGGTCACCCCGAAAACCCGCCGGACGGTCTCGGGGGTGAGCACCTCGGCGGGGGTTCCCGTGCTGGTCACCGAGCCGTCGCCGAACACGGCGATCCGGTCGCAGCACAGCGCTGCCAGGTTGAGGTCGTGCAGTGCCACGAGCACCGTGAGGCCGCACTCGCGCAGGTACCTCAGCAGCGAGATCCGGTGTCGCACGTCCAGGTGGTTGGTCGGTTCGTCGAGCACGAGCACGTTGGGTTGTTGGACCAGCGCCCGGGCGATCATCACGCGCTGTCGTTGTCCCCCGGACAGCGAGAGCAGGCCGCGCCCGGCGAGATCGGCGATGTCGGTGCGCAGCATCGCGGCGCGGCACAACGACTCCACGGACTCCGCGGTGTCCCGGGAGCGCGCGGGATGGGGGAAACGTCCCATCGCCACCGTCTCGGCCACGGTGAAGTCGAGACCGACCTCGTTGCCCTGGGTGACCGCCGCCACCGTGCGGGCACTCTCCCCGGGGGAGAGCTCCTCCAACCTCGTGTTCCCGAGCCACACCGTTCCCGAGCTCGGGCGGATCGCCCGGTAGACGCAGCGCAGCGCGGTCGACTTGCCGCTGCCGTTCGGTCCGACCAGGCCGAGAACCTCCCCGCCGCGGGCGTGGAGGGTGAGGTCCCGCACCAGGGTGGCTCCCGCGTGGTGGACGGAGACCCCGTCGAGCGTCACGTGCATGTCAGTGCCCTCCGAACAGGTAACCGCTCCGGCGCAGCAGGACGACGAACACCGGGACTCCGAGCAGGGCGGTGGCCACTCCCAGCGGCAGCTCCCGGGGTGCGAACAGGGTTCGGGAGAGCAGATCCACCCAGACCAGCAGGATCGCCCCGGCCAACGGGGCCACGGTCAGTACCCGCCGATGGCCGGGGCCGACCAGCAGGCGCGCGAGGTGGGGCATGACCAGCCCGACGAATCCGACGGCGCCGCTGACGGCCACCAGCACCCCCGTGGTCAGCGCGGTCAGCAGGAAGAGGTTCCGGCGCAACGCGGTGGCCTCCACTCCGAGGCTGGCGGCCGTCTCGTCCCCCAGGGACAACACGTCCAGCCGGGAACCGCCGCGCCGCAGCACGAACACGGTCAGCACGACCACCGCCGTGGCCGGTGGCAGGGCGCCCCAGGTGGCGCCGCCCAGACTGCCCATCAGCCAGAAGAGCACCGAGCGGGCGGTCTCGCCGAAGGGGGAGAAGAACACGATCAGGCTCATCAGAGCCTGGAACGCGTAGGCCAGCGCCACCCCCACCAGCACCAGGCGCAGCGGGGTGAGTCCCGCGCTGGTTCGCGCCGCCAGATAGACCAGGGCGGAGGCCCCCAGCGCCGTCAGGAAGGACGCCGTGGACAGGGCGTAGACCCCCAATCCGGCGAACAGCCCCAGCGAGGACACGGCGCTGGCCCCCACCGAGGCTCCGGAGGAGACGCCCAGGATGAAGGGATCGGCCAGCGGATTGCGGACCAGCGCCTGCACGGCGACGCCGACGACGCTCAGTCCCGCTCCCACCACGGCGGCGAGCAGTACTCGCGGGCTGCGCACCCGCCAGACGATCGAGTAGCCGGTCATCTCGTCGGGGGCGAGTTCACCCCCGGTCAGCGCGGCCCCGAGGTAACGGACGGTGTCCTCGAGCGGAACGACCGTGGGACCGAGGGCGACCCCGACGAACAGGGAGACCAGCAGCACCGGGACCAGGACCAGGACGACCGGAAGCAGTTCCGGCCGCGCCCCCACCTCGGTCGACGTCGAACGGGGTCTGGAGCGAAGCACGCGCCGTCCTCCTCGTGGCTCACCGCACCGGATGAACGCGGGTTCTTCCGGTCACGTCGTGTCATCGACGTGCATATTAATAATGAAAATCATTTTCGTCTAGAGGACGGTCCACCCCGGAGAGATCGGTCACGCTCCGCACCGGAGCGACCCCGCACGCGAAGTCTTAATCGAAAACGATTATCATTATCATGAAAGCTCCTCCGGGAACCACCCTCGGAGGAAACAGCCGCTCGTCACCACGGCACCCCAGGAGTCGAAAGGCCCATGTCCACCACCACCGAAGCGAACACCGCCCCGAAGCCTCCACCCCCGCGAAACATACTGCTCGACAGCGGTTTCCTCCGGCTGTGGGCCGGTTCCACGGCCTCGGCCACCGCGACGTGGGCGCTTCCCTTCCTGCTGGGCCTGGCGGTGCTGCGGAACACGCTCACTCCCACCGAGGCGGGTCTGCTGTTGGCCACCCGCACCACCGGATTCCTGGTCGCCGTCCCCGTGGGAGGTCTGCTGACCGACCGCTACGCGGCCCGCCGCGTGATTCTCCTCTCCGGGACACTGGCCGCCACGGCGACACCCGCCCTCGCCTGGGGGATGGGACACTCCCTCGTGCTCGCCGCCGGCGCCGCCGCCCTGGTCGGCATCGGACAGGGAACCACCCGGCCCGCCTACCAGGCCCTGACCGCCGAAGTCGTCGACCCGGACCGCCTCCAGCAGGCCAACGCGGCACGGACGTTCTCGGTACGCGTGACCACCTTCGTCGCCCCCGCCGGCACCGCCCTGCTGGCCACGACCCTCGGTCTGCGCACACTGCTGCTGCTCACCGCGGCACTGTGGCTGGTCTCCGCCTTGTCCCCTCCCCCCGGCACCCATCGTGGACATGAGGAGGAGTCCGACACGGAGGGACTCGTCGCCGGATTCGTCGCGGGCCTCCGGGAGGCCCGTCGCCACAGCTGGTTCCCGGCTGGGCTGGTCGCGTTGAGCACGGTGATCACCTTCGGTTACTCGGCCACCAACATCGTGCTTCCCCTGATCAGCCGGGACCGGTACGGAAGCGAGTTCGTCCTGGCCGGGGCCCTGACCGCCTACACGGCGGGAGCCCTGCTCGGAGCCGTCCTCATCGGACGTTGGCGCCCACGTTCCCCGGGATGGACGGCCCTGGTCTCGCTGGGCTGTTACGGGATCGCCCCGCTCACCCTGCTGCTGCCCGTTCCTCCCTTCGTGGTGTTCGCGGGCTACGTCGTCGCCGGAGTGGGCATAGAACTGTTCAACGTCCCTTGGTTCACGGCGACCCAGCGGGAGGTGGACCCCCGGTTGCTGGGTCGGGTCTCCTCGCTGGACTTCCTGGTCTCCTACGGTCTCGCTCCGCTGGGACTGGCCCTGATCGGTCCGGCCGTCGAGGCCTTCGGGCCCGGGTGGGTGCTCGGAGCCTGCTCCCTGCTGTGCTTCACGGTCCCGACTCTGCTCACCCTCATCCCGGGAACCCGGCACTTCGCCCACCCACGACAGTGACCCGCCGGTGCGGCCGGGCGGGCACCCGGCCGCACCTTCCGTTCTCGTGCCGACGGGGCCGGGAGGGAGACGGTTTCGGGTCACCGAGGTTCATGACGGAATCCGTGTCCGGGACGAAGGGGCTCCGCTGTTCGGCGGGGTTTCCGGATTCCGCCGAACAGCCGAGAAAGGAAAGGCACGGCAGTCCCCGACTCGCTCCACTGTACGGTTTCCGACGGTTCTCGTTCGCTTTCCTCGGCTCGGGGTGATGCGCGAGCAGCACGATCACCCAGCTCGGGGCCGAGATATCCCCGAACAGCGAGGTCCCGAACTCCGGAATGTTCCTTTCCGGAAAACGAAAAAGGGAATCCGTTCGTATCCGGACGTGTTTTTCCGGTGTGCTCCGTCCGACGGCGGGACGGTTCCCCCGCCTGTCCGCTGCTGCGGGTCCCCGGTCGACACACGGACGGACTCCACACGGCCGTGCTGGTCACTCCGTCCCTTCGGGCACGCGAACCGTTCTGTCGTTTCGGGTGTCCGGAGGACGAACCGTCTTCCCGAAGCAGCCGGGAACGCGTCGGCCGTGTGGAGGACGAGAAGAGTTCGACACCACGTGAGGAACGAAAGATTTCCGAACAAGGGGTTTACTGGTTCTTTTTCTGTGCTAGTTTTGGGAGCGCTCCCAGTGATCCACATCACCGACGATGGGAGCTGAAACGATCTCGGCGAAGCGAGAGGCAGCACGTCGGGATCGTGGTCGGTGCTCGTGCGCCGGTCACTCCGCAGAACAGAAAAACAAGGAGTCACTCCTATGACATCCACTTCGCCACCAACACGACGAAAGTGGCGACGTTTCCTGCCCGCGGCCGTGGCCTTCGCCATGACCGCGGCGTTCCCCGTCGCTGCGTCCGGACAACCCCAGGCGCAAGCCCACGTGGACAACCCCTTCGAGGGTGCCAGTTCCTACGTCAATCCCGACTACTCCGACAACGTCCAGAGCTCCATCGACCGGACGGACTCAGCGGAACTCAGGGACAGGATGCGGACCGTGCAGTCCTACCCCACAGCGGTGTGGCTCGACCGCATAGCGGCCATCGAGGGAGGTGAGGCCAACGGAGGACGACTGGGCCTGCGGGAACACCTCGACGAGGCACTCGCCCAGAAGGGCTCCGGGCCCATCACGGCCTCGTTCGTCGTCTACGACCTGCCGGGACGCGACTGCGCGGCTCTGGCCTCCAACGGGGAGCTCCCGCTGACCCAGGAGGGCTTACGCCGCTACAAGAACGACTACGTCGACGCCATCACGGAGGTGTTCCAGGATCCGAAGTACGACGACGTCCGCATCGTCACGGTCATCGAGCCGGACGGACTGCCCAACCTGGTGACCAACCTGGACGACCCCGAGTGCGCCGAGGCCAAGTCCAGCGGCATCCAGGTCGAGGCCGTCCAGTACGCGCTGAACCGGTTCCACGAGATCCCGAACGTCTACACCTACATGGACTTCGCGCACTCCGGCTGGCTGGGCTGGAACAACAACCTCACGGACAGCGTCGACCTCTACACCGACGTGGTGCGTGGGACCGAGGGCGGCTTCGCGAGCGTGGACGGCTTCGCGATCAACACCGCCAACTACACCCCCACCGAGGAACCGTTCCTGAACGACCCCTACGGCAGAGTGGGCGGTCAACAGATCCGTTCCGCCCCGTTCTACGAGTGGAACCCGAACTTCGACGAAACGGACTTCGCCGCAGACCTCCACTCCCAGTTCGTCGCCCGGGGCTGGCCCCGTGACATCGGTACGATCATCGACACGGGACGCAACGGGTGGGGCGGTCCCGAACGGCCCACCCGGGAGAGCTCCAGCAACGACCTGGACACCTACGTCAACGAGTCCAAGGTGGATCGACGTGCCCACCGCGGTCTCTGGTGCAACGCCAGCGGAGCCGGCATGGGCCAGCCTCCGCGGGCGAACCCCTCGGTGTCCGCCGAGGCCCACCTCGACGCCTTCGTCTGGATCAAACCGCCGGGAGAGTCGGACGGCTCCAGCGAGGAGATCCCCAACAACGAGGGCAAACACCCCGACCCGATGTGCGATCCCGACTACGTCGCACCGGAGGCGGGCAACAACCCCACCGGGGCCCTGCCCGACTCCCCGCTGGCCGGGCACTGGTTCCACGACCAGTTCACGATGCTGGTGGAGAACGCCCACCCCGCCGTCGGGACCTCCGAGGTGAACACCAACGTCGACTCCTCGGGTGAGCAGGGCTGATTCCCCTTCCTGACCGGTTCCTTCGCGGACCGGCCACCGACACGGGTTTCCCGTCCGGGCACGACCGGTGTCGGGACGGGGAACCCGTCCTCCGACGAACCCAGCTGATTCCCACGGAAACGAGACGGGAGCGACAGATGCGGTCACGAAGCACGCTGATCCTCGCCGGGGCGCTCGGAACAGTCGCCGCGCTGTTCGGCGCGACCGTCAATCCCGGAGCGGCCCAGGCCCACGGCGGATTCACCTATCCGAAGACCCGGACCTACGCCTGCTACGTCAACGGCCTGGAGGGAGGCCAGGGCGGCGATCTCGACCCCACCAACCCCGCCTGCGCCGAGGCGGTCGAACGCGGCGGCAAGACCGCGCTGTGGAACTGGTTCGGCAACCTGATCAGTGACGCGGACGGACGGCACCGCGAGATCATCCCGGACGGCAAGCTGTGCGGCCCCACGGAGACCTACGACGCCTACAACATGGCCCGCACCGACTGGCCCACCACCGAGATGCCGGCGGGCGAGACCGTGACCCTGCGCTACAACGCCTGGGCGGCACATCCGGGCACCTGGTACCAGTACGTGACCAAGGACGGCTGGGACCCGACACAACCGCTGGGTTGGGACGACCTGGAACCCGAACCGTTCAACGTGGTCACCGACCCGCCGATCAACGGCGAGGGACCGCACGGGCCCGAGTACACCTGGCAGGCCGAGCTCCCGGACAAGGAGGGCAGGCACCTCGTCTACTCGATCTGGCAGCGCTCCGACAGCCCGGAGGCCTTCTACAACTGCTCCGACGTGATCTTCCGGTGACGACACGCCGGTGGATCGCCAACCACCACACGGGCGGTGCGGAGCCCACCGCACCGCCCGTGCCGAACCCGACCGGGAAGGATCGTTTCATGGTCAACGGAACCAGTGGCCGGCTGCTCGGGGCCGTCCTGTTCACCACGGGCGTGCTGGCCTCGAGCACGGCCGTCGGGACGGCCGCCGCCCAACCCGCCACCACACTGTGCGACAAGTACGCCTCCACACCGGTGGCGGACGGCCGCTACATCGTCCAGAACAACGTGTGGGGGGCCGAGACCACGCAATGCCTCGACGTGGACGGCACCTCGTTCACGGTGACCACGGCCGAGCACGACAGGCCCACCGACGGGGCCCCGGCGGCGTACCCCTCGGTGTATCTCGGCTGTCACTACGACAACTGCACCACGGGTGACTCCCTTCCGTTGCGGGCCGACCGGATGGGTGAGGTGCGCACGCACTGGGACATCACCACCCCGGATGCGGGGACCTACAACGCCGCCTACGACCTGTGGTTCGATCCGGTGGCGAACCAGTCCGGACAGAACGCGGCCGAACTGATGATCTGGGTCGACCGCAGAGGGGACATCCAACCGATCGGTTCCCCGGTGGACACCGTGACCCTCGACGGCACCCGCTGGGAGGTCTGGACCGGCGGAGAGGGCTGGAACGTGATCAGCTACGTCCGCGCGGAACCGGCCGAGTCCGTCGATCTCGACCTGAGCGCGTTCACCGCCGACGCCGTCGAGCGCGGCTCGGTCGCACCGCACTGGTACCTGAACAGTGTCCAGGCGGGCTTCGAACCGTGGGTCGGCGGAGCGGGACTGGCCACCAACGACTTCTCGGTCGAGATCGGTTGACCGAGCCCCCGGGCACGGGCACTCCCCGCTCGCGTCCGTGCCCGCTCCCCACGCCCGCCGGAGGAGACGGCCTCCCGCCCTCCGGCGGGGTCACTGGCACCCGCCCCTCAGGCGGAGTCCCGGTGGACCAGCCCGGTGGGCAGGATCACCGGCCCCGGCACACTGTCCGGCTGTTCGATCCTGGTCACCAGCAGGCGGGCGAGTTCGTTGCCCATGCGGCGTACCGGCTGGGACACGCTGGTCATGGCGGGATCGGTGTTGCGGGCGACGTCCGAGTCGTCGAAACCGACCACGGCGACGTCGTGGGGAACCCTCCTGCCGTGTTCCCGCAGGACCCGCATGGCACCGGCCGCCATCAGGTCACTGGCCGCGAACACCCCGTCGATCGTGTCGTCGCGCTCCAGCAGCTCACGCATCGCGCGTTCCCCACTGGCCCGGCCGAAGTCCCCGTGGGCGACCAGCCCGGCGCCACCGCGGCGGAACTCCAGGGCCGCGCGGTACCCGGCGAGCCGGTCGACTCCGGCCGCCATGTCCTGCGGACCGGTGATCGTCGCGATCCGGCGGCATCCGATCCGGAACAGGTGATCGGTGGCGGTCTCGGCCCCGGAGAGATTGTCCGCGTCCACGAACGGCATCCCGCTCCCCGAGGAGAGCGGTCGTCCGGTGAGCACCACGGGAATGTCGGCGGCCACGAGTTTTCCCGGAAGGGGATCGGCCCCGTGCAACGAAATCAGCACGGCCCCGTCGACACGACCGTCACGTGCGAAACGCTCGACCCGCTCACGCTGCCGGTCACTGCCGGCCAGCATCAGACTCAGTTGAAGATTCGTCCTGCCCAGTTCCTCCCCCAGCCCCCGGACGAGTCCGCCGAAGAACGGCTCGCCGAAAACCCTTTCCTCCGCTTCCGAGACCACCAACAACACCGTGTCGGTTCGTTTGGTGACCAGGTTGCGCGCGGCCTGGTTGGGAACGTATCCGAGTTTGTCGATGGCCTCCCGCACGGCGTGCAGGGTGTTCGTGCTGACTTCGAGCGAGCCGTTGACCACACGCGACACGGTGCCGCGGGAGACACCGGCCTCGGCGGCGACCTGTTCGAGAGTCGGCCGCCCGGCGGCCCGGGTACGCCCGGGACTCGTCATAGGTCCTCCAGATCGTCCGCCCACCGGAACTCATGGTACTGGGGCCACACGCACGGCTTGTCGGCACCGACGAACGTCACCCGACCGCCCCCGACGAATCCTCCCCGTGACGATCGGACTGACGAGTGGCCCACGGGGATTCGCACACCACGAACCCTACCCGAAACATCACCCGGCCGAACGCGAACGACGGAGGAACCGTCCTCTTTACCGGTCACGAGAGACAAAAAGAACGAAACGATCCGTTTCGACACTCTCTCGGGTGCTCCTCCGGTTATGGTGTTCCTCGGAATGCGCGAAAGGAATCACTGAATCGAGTTGCCGAATCGGACGGGAAACTCGCGGTTCGCGATTCCGGCAACACGCCCCCGCGCCCGGTCACTGACGAGACCCCGGTTCCGGGAGCGGTTGCTCGTGCCATCCGTTCGGCGGCTTCGTCGCGACGGTGGGATCGCTCATCCTGGTCCGGGCGGCCCCTGTCGCCGCTTCCGAACGGAGGACAGCCGTGATGACCACCGACGCGCGCGGACAGACACCGGAGACCGGCACCGACCCCCGCGGCGACCCGGGCGGAACCGTCCGGGTGCATCCCGCGGACCTTCCCTCCGATCCCCGGGCACGACGGGTCATCAAGACCGCAGGCGGGCGATGGTGCACCCTGACCCGCCCGGATCCGAGCACCTCGGAACCCCGAGCGGAGGACCTGGCGGACTGGCCGCCCCAACCGCTGGCCGAACTCGCCCGGGTGCTGTGTGTCTCCCCCGACGACGGTTTCCCACCGACCGTGCCGGCGCCCCGGGACGAACATCCGGAGCCCGAGCGCGGTCGCGACCGCACGCCGCCGAAACGCGCGAGAACACCGACGTTCTGGGAGGTGGCCAAGGTCTACTGTCGAGCGTTCCTGCGCACCGACGAACGGCTGAAACAGTACGAGCGGGGCAGGCTCCCCGGCTGCTGACCCCGCTCTTCCCGGTCATCCCAGGGGGGGTGTGCGCCGGGTCCACCCGCTCGTCCTCCCGCACGGGGCCGGGAGGGGTTCCGTCCCCGAACGGACGCCCGCCCAGGGCCTGACGCCCGTGGGGACTCGTCCAACCGGACAGTTCGGGGCCGCCGGGCACGATCCCGGTGGGGTTGATGCCGCTGTGCACGACGTAGTAGTGCCGCTTGATCTGTTCGAAGTCCACCGTGTCCCCGAACCCGGGGGTTTGGAACAGGTCCCGCGCGTAGGCCCACAGCGCGGGCATCTCGGTGAGTTTGTGGCGGTTGCACTTGAAGTGCCCGTGGTAGACGACGTCGAAACGCACCAGTGTGGTGAACAGGCGCACGTCGGCCTCGGTGATCGTCTCCCCCACCAGATAGCGCCGGTCACGCAACCGGTCCTCCAACCAGTCGAGAGCCGACCACAGCCGCTCGTAGGCCTCGTCGTAGGCGGCCTGGGTCTCGGCGAAACCGCAGGCGTAGACCCCCTTGTTCACGTCGGTGAACACGCGTCGGTTGATCTCGTCGATCTCCTGACGGTGTTCGGCGGGCAGCAGGTCGGGGGCGCCCGCCCGGTGGTGGGCGCGCCACTCCGTGGACAGGTCCGGGGTGATCTGCGCGAAGTCGTTGGTGACCACCGCGCCCGTGGTGGTGTCCACGATCGCCGGAACGGTGATCCCCCGGGCGTAGTTCGGGTCCCGCCGGAAGTAGGCCTCCCGCAGGCGGTGGATCCCCAGCACCGGATCGCGCCCTCCGGGGTCGAGGTCGAACGTCCACGAGCGGGAGTCGTGCGTCGGGCCCGGCATCCCCACCGAGATCGCGTCCTCCAGCCCGAGCAGTCGCCGCACGATGAGCGTCCGGTTCGCCCACGGGCAGGCGCGCGCGGCGACCAGCCGGTAGCGACCGGACTCGACGGGGAAACCCTCGGCCCCGTCGGCGGTGATGCGGGTGGCGATGTACTCACCGTCCCGGGCGGATTCCTTGCCCTCGGTCACGGAACCTCCACTGCGAGCGTGCGCGGGCCACGATCACCGGTGTCTCCGGCCGTTTCGGCGACCCGTTGCCGCTTTCGAGGGTACGCCCGTTCGGCGTGACCGACACCTCAACGGACTCGTAGTATGTCAGCAAGTCCTCGCCCTGCCGGTGTCGAGGCGCACACGTTTCGCCCGCTCGGCTCCGGAAGGCACGACGGCGGAAACGGCCGCACCGCGGCGACCAGGATCGGCGGAGGAGTCTCCGATGAGTGAGCACAGCCGCGAGGAGATCGGCGTCGAGACGTCCGCCAAGCGCGTGCGGACCGTCTTCGGTGGGCACGTGGTGGCCGACACCCGACGGCCGGTGCTGGTCTGGGAGCACCCCTACTACCCCACCTACTATGTTCCGCGCGAGGACGTGCGGGCCGAGCTGACCGAGGCCGGCGAGGTGCGGCACTCGCGGCGGCTGGGTGAGGGCACGGTTTACGACGTCGTCACCGACTCGGCGAGGGCACCGGCGGCCGCGATCGGCTACCGGAACTGCCCGCTGCCCCGACTGCGCGAGCTGGTCCGGATCGACTGGAACGCGATGGACGAGTGGTTCGAGGAGGACGAGCCGGTCTACGTCCACCCCCGCGACCCTTACACGCGGGTGGACATCCTGGAGAGTTCGCGGCACGTGGTGGTGCGGCTCGACGGCGTCACCGTCGCCGACTCGCACCATCCGCGAATCCTGTTCGAGACCGGCCTGCCGCCCCGCTACTACCTGCCGTTACCCGACGTGCGGATGGAGCTGCTGCGCCCCAGCGAGCACGTGACCCGCTGCCCGTACAAGGGAACGGCCACCTACTGGCACGTGCACACCGGCGAGGCCGAGCACACTGATGTGGCGTGGATCTACCGCACGCCGCTGCCGGAGAGCCACAAGATCGCCGGGCTGGTCTGTTTCCACGACGAACGTGTGGATCTGCATCTGGACGGCGAACTCCAGCGGCGGCCCGAGACGCCGTTCTCCTGACGGACGACCCACCGCGGTCCCGCGGACGGCGGAGTGGCCGGGTCCCGCACCGCGGGGACGGAAACGAACCGAAGACCACTCTCCGGGAGGAGGACGTCCGGGGCTCGGGCGTGGTGTGATCGGCCCATGCGACGAGGACGCAACGGACACCGGTGCCGCCCGGACACCTCACGCATCGGCCTGTGGCGCTGCGGGGTGTGTGGCCAGCAGTGGGAGATCCACGGCGTCGCCGGAAACCCCCGCGTTCGCAGGGTCAGCCGCCTCGGGTGGTTCCTCGTCCGGCTCTTCGGCTGAGACGGTGTGCCGAAGGCGCGGACGGGAGTACTCATCGCCCCAGTTCGTCGAGCCGGGCCAGCATCCGGCGTGCCTGTTCGGCGTGGAGCTGGGACTCCTCGGTGGTGGCGGCGGCCAGCACCTGCCGCAGTAGTTCCCGGGCCGCGTGCGTGTCCCCGGTGTTCGACAGCAGCGTCGCGAGCTGGACACGGACCTCCAGGATGCGTTCCAGTTCGTTCGGCGACAGCCGGAGGTATTCGTTGAGCAGCGCGCGCAGTTCGCTGGCGGCCCGCTGGTTCTCGCCGAGTTCCATGCGGCAGGTGGCGGCCATGAACCGGCACTCCAGCACGGAGGAGATCGGCACGCCGGAGTCGTCGTCGAACTCCGCGAGCAGCCTCGTGTACTCCTCCAGCGCCGCCCGGTAGTCGCCGCCGAGGAAGTGGAACGTGGCGAGGTTGCGCCTGATCTTCGTCCTGCGGTCCGGGGTGAGCTGTCGCCGCAGCGAGCGGTCCAGCAGCAACGAACGCAGCAGTTCGGCCGCCTGGGTGAACCGTGCCTCGTCGACCAGTTCGTTGGCCCGTTGCTGCTCCGCACGGATGCGTTCCTCGGCCTCGCGTGGGTCCGCGAGGGCAACCTCGTCGCCAGTCTCGGTGGTCGCGGGCCGAGACCGCGGGGAGCGCGGGGCGTGCGGGTGCCGGTAGGGAGCCGTCGGGTCGCCGCTGTCGGTGACGGTGACGGAGTTCTCCGGCGCGGGCAGGTACGGCAGCAGCCGCCGGTATACCTCCCGTGCGTCCTCGGGGCGTTCCTGCGGGTTCTTGGCCAGCAGGTCGAGCACGAGTCGTTCCAGGTCCGCCGGAACCGTCACGCCGCACTCCCGTAACGGGGTCGGCGACACGCTCAGGTGCTTGTGCACGATCGCGGGCGCCCCGGGGGCGTCGAACACCCGTTCGCCGCTGAGCAGCTCGTGCAGCACGCATCCCAGGGAGTACAGGTCGCTCGCCGGGGTGGCGGTGTTGTTCATGGCCTGTTCCGGTGCCATGTAGGCGGGGGTACCCATGCTCTCGCCCGCACGGGTGAGTTTGGTGTGTCCGCCTTCCAGCACGGCCGCGATGCCGAAGTCGAGTACTTTGACGGTGCCGCTGTCGGCGATCATCACGTTGCTCGGTTTCAGGTCGCGGTGGATCAGCGAGGCCTCGTGTGCCGAGGCCAGCACGGCGGCGATCTGCGCGGCGATCGAGGCGGCCCAGGACACCGACAGCGGCGCGTGTTCGGCGATGATGGCGGCGAGGTCGGTGCCGGAGATCCGTTGCATGACCAGGAACAGCTCGTCGCCCTCGGTGCCGACGTCGTGGACGGCGGGAACGCCGGGGTGTTCGACCCTGGCGGTGAGTTGGGCCTCGCGCACGAACCGTTTGGTCAGCAGCTGCGGGTCGTCGGCTTCGGCCAGTTTGGCCGCGGGCAGCAGTTTCACCGCGATCCGTCGGTCCAGCCGCTGGTCGTAGCCGGACCAGACCTGGCCCATCGCTCCGTGTCCGATCGGCGAGGTCAACTCGTAGCGCCGCGCGATCACCCGGTTGTTGCCCACCGGTCCTCCTCGTCACCTGCCACCGGCGCACCGCGCCCGAGCACCACTCCGGCGGATGCTCCCGTGCGGCACGGAACCGCGCGTGCCGTCCGGTGCCTCCGGCGCGCCCACCGACACCGTCACGGGAGGTTCCGCCGAACGACCGCCCGAGCGGACCGGGACGACAGCCTCCCACGACGGACACACGGACAGAAGATCATCCGTATCACCCCTGCCTACGACGGTCAAAGCAGCAGGTGAGGCACTGTGGCTCCCGGGGGGCTCGGGAACCGCGTGGACCCGTACGGCTGCGATCCCCCCTCGATCCCGGGTGAGCCGGGCACGCGGCACAGCTCTCCCGGGATCAGGGGGAGGTGAGGTTCTCGGTCTACCGGAGTTGTGACTTGGGAGCTTCACCCCGCGCGGGGTGTTACACCCGCGCCGAGCCGGGGGTTACGGGCAGAGCGGCGATGGCGGGCCGATAGTGCCCGAACATGAGCGCCAGGGCTTACCAAGGACACGGCCGGGTTCGCCTAGATCGTGCGTTGCCTGACGCGCGAGCTGCACGCCCTCTGACGGCGGTCCGCACGGCTGTGAACCGTGGCCAGGACTTACGTCCCTCCCCACACGCTGCCTGGACCACATGTGGCGGGAAGCGTATTCCGTGCTACGCTCGGCACTGCTATTTGTAATCTTGGCGGATACAAAGTAGCACGGAGTCCCCTGGTCACGATCAGGGGACTCTTCTTCGCTCGTGACCGAGCGTGCACGCAAGAGAAAGCACCCCCGGAAACGATTCCGAGGGTGCGAAGCCGTTGCCTGAGGCTCAGTCGAAGCGGCTGCTCTTCACGGCGTCGAGGAAGGCCGACCACTGCGAGCCGGTAGCGGTGAAGTGTCCCGCATCGCGGTTCTTCGTGTCGCGCACGCTGACGTTTTCGGCGGCCACCGCGACTTCGACACAGTTGTTCGCGCCCTGCGAGCGGCTGGACTTCCGCCAGGTCACGCCGGTCAGATCAGCCATGATTACCTACTCCGTGGTCTGGTGTCGCAGCTCCTTGATTCGGCGGTCCAGCATCGTGGCCGTCTCCCGTTCGGACGCCGCCGCCGCGCGCAGCCTATCGAACGCCCACCCACAGGCAACAGTTTCCGTCCGCCGCCGAGCGCGACGTACTCACCGGTCGTGAACGGGATTACCTGCAAAACGACATTGGAACGCTCGGCCTCCGGACAGGAAAACACCCCGGAAACGAATCCGAGGGTACGAAGCCGTTGGCTGAGGCTCAGTCGAAGAGGAGTTCAATCGAGTTCACGAATCCGCTGTGTGGCAGCCTCACCCTCCCATCCGGCGAGGGCACGGTGGTCCGCCGCCCACTCGGCGCGGGTCCAGGCTTCCGGCATGGCTTCCAGGGACTCTCTCGCTGCCTGGCGGGCTTGCTCGGCGTCCCCGAGCGCGTGGAGCACGAACCCTTTGTGTCCACTCAGGACGGATGGTACGTACCAGTACGAGTTGTCCGGCAACTCCTCCGGCGAAGGTAGTCGCTCGATTCGGTGATCGGCTTGGCCGAGCAGACGTGTGGCCTCGCGGGAATCTCCCTCGTGTGCCGCGATCTCGGCACCCTGAATGGTCATGTAGGCATACAGCCCCGGATCAACGCGGCTGTCACGCAGGGACGCCTCGTTGAGGTTGGCTGCCTGCCTGTAGTTACCGATCAGTAGTGCACGGTATGCGGAAAAGCTCAGTGCGGTGGCGAGCCGCTGGGGGTCGTCGGCCTCCATCGCCAGCCGCGCCGCGCGGTCCAGGTGGGCTTGCGCGTGGCCGTGTTCGCCTCGTGCGATCTTGAGCCAGCCGAGGTACTGGCTGGTCTCCGAGGCCAGTCCCACTGCTTCGGGGGTGTGCTTGGACTCCTCGGCCAGGTGGTTCACGAGTTCGGCGTGGGCCGCGACGCTGGGCAGGACGGCGCTCGCGGATGTTTCGTCTTCGAGTCTGCGCACGGTGGACAGCATCTCGGCTGCTTGGGACAGGGCCGTGGTGTCGGCCGTGCGGGGGTGCTGTGCGGCACGGCGAAGCCGCTCGGCTCGTGGGTCGGGAGCGAATCCGAGGTCGTGATCGGACGCTCCGAGAATCGCGCGGAAGGCCGCACGGTAGTCCCGTCCCGGCCGTCGGATCTGCCCGCGCTCAAGCCTGCCGAGGTAGTGCCGGTCCAGTGCTCCCGGCCTGCCGGTGTGCTCTGCCAGCCACGCGTTGACCCGTTCGGCCAACTCGGCGCGGCTCATGTGTTCACCGGGCACGCGGGCCGATTCCGCCGCGTGGCGTGCCGCCCTGAGGTGATCGTTACCGATCATAGTTCTTCAGTCTGCCACCGAGCTGCCCCCGAAGTGACCCCGTTCCGCCACTGTGCGCGAAGCGACACCACGTCGATGCTTGGGGTGATGGGTGCGACCAGTGCCGTGCAGTCCGGCCGACATCTGGGCCGGGCAGCGATCGAACGGGGGAACTCTGTGGAGCTCAGCGAGCAGACCAGGCGGGTCGTCGTGTCGTGGTTCGTCCCGGACGGCGACACCCACCAACACGCCACACTGGACGAACTGCCGTTCGGAGGCGGTGCGGTGAACACCCTCGGCGGCCACGCCTACGCCGAAGCTCCCCCGGTTCAACCGAGTGTCCACATACGAAAGCACCCCCGGAAACGATTCCGAGGGTGCGAAGTTGTTCGGCTGGGGCTCAGTCGAAGCGGCTGCTCTTCACGGCGTCGAGGAAGGCCGACCACTGCGAGCCGGTAACAGTGAAGTAACCAGCCTCGCGGTCTTTGCTGTCGCGTACGGCAGCATGTTCATTCACCCGGCCGACCTCGACACACTGACCGCCTTGCCCAGAGTACGAGCTCGTACGCCACGCGCTCATGGTGCGTTCCCTCCTGTCGCATCCGCTCATGCGGGGATCATCGTACGCACCAACTTCACGGACTCCCGCTGCGACAGCGTTGCCGAACGGACCTCGTCGAAGATGTGTCGCAGCGTGGTCACTTCGTTACTGTCCTCGATGATGTGCCCGCCGAGCGGACCTTCGACGTATCCGATATTCGGGTCGGTTTCCCCGAACACCGAAGCCCCCCAGCCGAAGACCGCCGCATGCACCACATCCGACCGTTCTGTGACCTCTGTTTCACCGCCTACCTGAAACTCCGCAGGGCTCAGCCGAGTGTCCACATACGAAAGCACCCCCGGAAACGATTCCGAGGGTGCGAAGTTGTTCGGCTGGGGCTCAGTCGAAGCGGCTGCTCTTCACGGCGTCGAGGAAGGCCGACCACTGCGAGCCGGTGGCGGTGAAGTGCCCCGCCTCGCGGTTCTTCGTGTCGCGCACGCTGACGTTTTCGGCGGCCACCGCGACTTCGACACAGTTGTTCGAGCCCTGCGAGCGGCTGGACTTCCGCCAGGTCACGCCGGTCAGATCAGCCATGATTACCTACTCCGTGGTCTGGTGTCGCAGCTCCTTGATTCGGCGGTCCAGCATCGTAGCTGTCTCACGTTCGGACGCCGCCGCCGCACGCAGCCTATCGAACGCTCGCTTGTAGGCGTCCGTGTGGGCGGGACGGTCGATGTAGTCGGCGGAGGTGAGTCCCTCCAGATAGACATAAGTCGCTGCGGGCTCTTCCAGCGTGAGCAACATCCATCCGCTGCCGAGCGCGACATGCTCACCGGTGGTGAACGGGATGATCTGGATCGTGACGTTGGAGCGTTTCGCCATCTTGCGCAGGTGTTGGAGCTGATCGCGAAGGACTTGATAATCCCCGATCTGTCGGTGCAGCGCGGCTTCACCGAGGATCACCCACACCTGCGGTCCTTCCTCGCGAAGAGCCCGATCGGCTCGCATCATCCGCTCGGCCACCCCGGGCTCGGGGTCCACGGTTTCGTCCAGCGGGTTGGACAGCACGGCCCGCGCGTAGTGCTCGGTCTGCAAGATCGTGGGGATGACTTCGGGATCGTAGACCTTGATCTCGGATGACGCGCCTTCCAGCGCGACACTGGTCGCGGCCCAGTCGGGAACCTTGGCCGGTTGATCGCGTCGCCGGGCTTCCTTACCGAGCGCTCGCAACCGTTCGGCCTGCTCCTGATCGTCCGCCACGCCGTACATCTCAAGCATGACTTCGATCTCGGGCCGCACTGGCGGTCAAGTCTCCGCGCTCCACTTTGGTCAGCTTGCCCGAATACCAGTCGAGACGTTCGGAGATCTTGGCTGGCGACACCCCTGCCTCGTGGCGCAGGTTTCGCAGGATCAACCCAACTTGGACACGGCGCACTGCGGGTGGCGTATTGCTCATGCGAGGAAGACTATCGCGTGAACCCTACAGACAAGATCCCCTGATTGAGGGATCGTCAATTGCAATTGCAGTTGGCTATGTTCCTAGCCAATGAGCGCACTAAGCAGCTTGCAGTCCGGCCGCGATCTGGGCCGGGCGGCGATCGAACGGGGGAACTCTGTGGAGCTCAGCGAGCAGACCAGGCGGGTCGTCGTGTCGTGGTTCGTCCCGGACGGCGACACCCACCAACACGCCACACTGGACGAACTGCCGTTCGGAGGCGGCGCGGTGAACACCCTCGGCGGCCACGCCTACGCCGAAGCTCCCCCGGCCGAAGACCGCCGGATGCACCACATCCGACCGTTCTGCGACCTCTGTTTCACCGCCTACCTGAAGCTCCGCGGGGCTCAGCCGACCTGGAAGGAATGATCGTGAACATCCCCGAACGCCAGCACTACTGGCTCCCCGTACCGGACCGAACCGGGTTCACCTGGCACCGGCACGCCTTCCGGGGCAAACACTGGGACGGCCGATCAGCCGACACCTCCGTGTGCGGCGCTCAGTGCGCCATGGCCAAACCCAGCGAGCTGGACTGGGTCCAGGCCCCCACCTGCTCGGACTGCACCGAACTGTTGATCGCCGAACAGTCAGGCGGCGGAAGCGCTGCGCAGCCGGACATCGGCAGCGCCGAACAGGCGGGCACCGGCAGCGCCGAGGGGGAACAGTGACCGGACGACACCGCGAACCGGACCGCGTGCGCGGATACGTCCGTGCCTTCTCCGGCGAGTTGTACGCACCTGCGAGGAAACGAACAACGGTGCCGTACTCGGTTCTGCAACGGGTGCTCGACGGGCTCCGGAGGCTCTGAGCACGCCCGCCGGGGAAACGACACACGGACAAGGGGGTGTCTCCTCGTCACCCCTGGACACACTGGACGCAGTAGCCGAACCAGCGGGTAAGACGCCGTCTTACCCGCTGTGAACCACCCGTTGGCCATCGCGGTCTCCCGCCGGTTCCCGCGGTCGTGCCGACTCCGCGTGCTGACCTCCGGACAGCGATCCCCGACAGCCTTACACAACCCCGGAACAGGTCGCCGTCCGTCTTTCCCACAGAGCCGCAGGCGACACATGGGATTCGGGAACCACACAGCAGGAGCTCCGCACCCGTGACCATCGCGCTGGTCGTCGGAACCCGGCCCGAAGCCACCAAACTCGCCGCTGACCACGCTCCTGATTCCCAACGCGCTGATCGTCTGTACCGGCCAGCACTACACCGCGACCGGAGTGGCTTGCCTACGTGGCGTTCCGGCCCGGTCGGCTGACTTTTGATGCGGGAGAGAGTCTTTCGCAACGGGCTCGTCCGTTGGAGAGCCTCCGCTGTCGGTCGGCGGCGCTACCGTCGCGCCATGCGACAACCGCCCAGCCTCCCCGCTATCCGTGCGAGGCCCGAACACGCCGTCAGCGACTCTCAGGAGCTGGCCTTCAGCGACGGCAGCGAGGATCGTGAACCTCGCCCAGACCGGGGAGGAAGCAAGTCACCGCCTTCGCTCGTGCCGAAACGGAAACACAGCCAGGCACCGTGAGCAGCCTCGAAAAACTCGGCGAACAGCTGGCCCTGGTACTGGCCAAACTCGCCGAAAGCCAGACCGCTCTCGCCCACGCCCGCCAACGGATCGGCGAAAGCGGCCAAACTTTGGCCGCCATCGTCGACGAGCACACCCACCCCGACCTGTCGGCCGGCATCCCGGCCTACCGCGAAGCCTGGTCCACCACGAGCGCGACAAGCAAAACTCTCGTTTCGGTCGACAAGGCCATCCGCGCCTACATGACCAGCATCGGCGCTCCCGGCGCCGAGTCCGTTGGACCCCCTGACGACGAGGCGAGTCCAGCACCAGCCATCCAGCCATCTTTCGAATCACGGTCGGAACCAACCCCTGTGCCTGAAGCAACGGAAGAGGGCGGCAACTCGCCGCCGAGCCCGGATCAACCGCTGCCCACATGGGTCTCAGAAGAGCGTGTCGAACAGGTACGAGCATCGTTGCCTCGGGGAACACGCGGGACACAGACTGTGGGATGGTGGCTCGGCCCTGGCAAGAGCGCCAAGCGCGTGTGCAGTGGTCCGGATGATGACCCCGCCAGCTCCTACAAGCGTGCCGAACGCTTGCTCCAAGCGAGGTTTCCCGACGACCCTGGTGTGTGGGCGCTTGCCCGACACGCTGAAGTCAAGGTCGCCGTAGAGATGTTGGACAATTCCCCTGGCGACGAAGTCTTCGTGCTCGACCGAGAGGTGTGCGGCCGAGAGCGCAACCTCAGTGACGAGCAACGACGCCGCCTCGACGACGAGCGAGCAACCTGCGACCAGCTTTTACCGTTTATCCTGAAGGCTGGGGCGAGCCTGACTGCCGTCGAACACGACAGTGAACGAGCTCGCTACGTGGGAAGGGAGCCGTCGTGACAATTCGTGCCAAGCACTTCGAATTCGAACCGGATAGCACGGTGACTAAGAACCTTCACGAGTCAACTCTGGTTACGGACAGCGATGTGGAGACGTTTCTGGCGGGACTGTCGGACCCGAATGCGAACGAAGCGATACTGACCCACGAGTCCCGCCCGATGAAGCAGCATCCACTGACGGGCCGGATGACCCCTGACCACTCACTCAAGATCGCAGTTGCTGGTGGCTACGGTTACGCCGAGTACACTGGCCCGGGGCATTGGTGCCAGGCAGTGGGAGACCCGGACTCGCCGGAGTACCACACCAGCCGTTCGGACACGATGCGTGCCGGAAACGGCCTCTCGTTTCCCACGTTGACACGCCTTGTCACCGAATTCCTGGAGACGGGCGAACTTCCGCAGCTAGTCACATGGCGTGAGCAGGCTGACCCCTCTGTCACTCACCTATCGTGATCATCAGTGCGAGTCACCAACACGACTGACTGCGCGGTGACGACGCTGACCAGGTCGATCAGGTCATCAACACTGTTCTCACGCAGGGTGATCCGCTCCGGCCGAGCGAGATCTTCGTGGGGGAACAGACGGTGACGCTGGAAACGATGGACCTTCCCGAATACCACCTACGGGTCTGCGTCAACCCGACCGCCGGGTACGCAGCGTTGCTGTTCACCGCCTCGGATCTCGACCCGGACCGGATGTGGGTATCGTTCAACTCGAAACCGCCGCTGGAGGCCCCCACCTGGCCAGCGACATCGACACCGGACGTTACCACGATCGGTTCACAGCCATCCCCATCGAGCGGGCCCGCACAGCGCTCCGAGAGTTCCGGAGCACCGGAGGCCAACGTCCAACGTCGGTGACCTGGGTACTCGGCGATTTCACCGGCGCCATCCTGCAACCGTTCCCGGACGTCGTCGCCTAGGGCGCGCGCTGAAAGAAGGCATCCTCGCATGAACACACCCGACCTGGCTGAACTCACCCGCGCCGACGCCGCCGACGGCATCGACCAACGCGTCGTCGGCGCCGTCATCGACCACGGCGGCACGATCCTGCTGCTCAAACGCCCCGCCGACGACTTCCGCGGCGGCACCTGGGAACTGCCCTCCGGCAAAGTCGAACCCACTGACGCCGACCTGTACGCCGCGCTGCACCGCGAAGTCACCGAAGAAACCGGCCTGACCATCTCGACCGTCACCGGCTATCTGGGCGCGTTCGACTACACCTCCGGCTCCGGCAAACACACCCGCCAACACACCTGGGCCGTCACCGTGGCCAACCCCGCCGAGGTGCACCTCAGCGAACACGACGAGTCCGCCTGGGTGGTCACCACCGACCAGCATCCGGTCAGCGCCGAAGTACGACAACTCGTCGACGCCCACCTCGCCAACCCCACCGGCTAGGCGCGCGTCGAAGCGGACCAAGGCCATTCGTTGATCGCGACGAGGTGGGCGGTGGCTTCGTAGCGCCCGGCGCGCTTGTCGAAACGGTTCGTCGTGCACACCACCGGGCGGCTCGGTCTGCTGGCTGCCTGCCGTAGGCGCACCAGCACGCTGCTGGTGCGCCCGGGCACTGGTGGGATCCACCCGACCACCCGCGAAAGCTCCCCCGCACCGCTTCAGGCCACTTCGCGGTGAATCATCTCGTAGGCCCGCCTGCGCGCCAACCGGATGTAGTCGTCCCGCACCTCCTGGTCGTCCAGGAACTTCTGCAGGAACTTGGTGTTGTCCTCGCCGCGTTCGATCACCTTGTCCTCGAACCTGGAGTCGAACACGTCGGCGAAGGTCTCCTCGCTGTTGTTCAGCGCCGCCGCCTGCACGTGCCCGTCGGCGATGACCCGCTGTACGTCGGCGATCATGTCGTGCTCGCCGAGGTTGGTGCCGTGCCGCTCGTTGAACTCGGCCAGCAGCTCGGCCAGCGTGACCTTCTCCGGTTCGGCCGCCGCGCCCGAGCCGCCGCCGCTGAACCCGGGCAGCACCTGCTCGCCCTCGGGCTCGACGCGCACGTCGTGCTCGCCGGTCTTGCTGATCCGCAGGTGGGTGAGATCGACCTTTCCGATGTCGACGGAGCCGTCCTCGCCGCGCGGCAGCACGTTGAGCAGGTGTTTGCCGAACAGGTACAGCTGTTCCAGGT
The DNA here is from genome assembly GCF_000384035.1 of Actinopolyspora mortivallis DSM 44261. Lineage (GTDB taxonomy): Bacteria > Actinomycetota > Actinomycetes > Mycobacteriales > Pseudonocardiaceae > Actinopolyspora > Actinopolyspora mortivallis. Next base: position 1,443,940 of record NZ_KB913024.1, on the reverse strand, counting down.
CGGTGTCGTAGTAGGGGATCACCTGCGAGAGGAACGCGTACATCCGCACGTAGTCCCGCAGCGCGGCCCGGAACTCCTCGGCCTCCTCGGGTTCCTGCTCCTGGTAACGCACGAACCGATCCCTGGCGGGTTCGGTGAACCGGTAGAGGTCGGCGTGGGCGCGCTGCCACTGCGCTTCGGTGCCGGACTCCCGCTGCGCGGCGGCGTGGGCCTCGACGAAGTTGCGCATCTCCGACTCCACGAGCAGCGCGTAGTGCATCACCCGATGCTGCGCGGTGTACAGCAGGTTGGGGTCGGTGGGCGGGGTGACCGCGTGCTCGTGGAACTTGCGGAACTCGGCCTGGATGTTCTCGGCCTCGTTGGCCAGGTCGAGCACGAAGATGTCGTCCTGGCTCTTGAGTCGTCCCGAGGCTGCCCCGATTGGCACCCATTCTCTCCCCAAACACTCACCCGACTTCGGGTGCGAGCCACATGGACTTGGCACCCACAGTCTCAGCGGGGAGAATTTGCATACTAATCACACATTTGCTCCTTCATAATGCAGTGACTACCACGTTCGAGCTGGTCGTCTGCACCATCCCTGTAGTACTACACCGCAAAAGCGGTAACGTGACACACACATCCTTATATCACGTGCCGCCATTGGTCACCTCCAGCTTTCTGAGCCTAGCGATCCAGTTTCCGCTACCAATTAACTGTCGGGCCTCATCCCTACCAGGAAGGGGCTCGGTTGACCGTGCCACGAGATCATCAGGATCTCGCGGGCACGGGGTGGCGGCGACAAACAGGAGCGAGCGTGACTTGCGAAGATCTCGCTGATAGGTGCGGCATCCTTTTCCGGATTCTCTCAAGGGCCGATTCCCGAAGTATGGTTCCGGAGCAGTCACCGACGATGGCGATCCGCTGGTATTCGATTCCCTTGAAGCGGTGCATGATTCCGACGTGGATCTGCCCATCTCCGCGGGAATCTTCCTTGGCCAGTTCGGCACAGGTAATGACGGCCTCATCGCTCAGGTAGCGCATGACCTGATTCACTGCATCCCGGTCCGCGACGCACACCGCGATGCGACCACGCGGGTCCTGCTCGATGCCGTGCTCCCTGGTCGCCAGCTCTGAGAGCCAGGTTCGCAGCGTAGCGGCCAGAGCAGTGATTTCCTCGTTCCACGAGTCATGACCGGTCACCGTAGGATCGGGCCCGTGCAGCGCGGAATGGTATCCGGCCAGAGTGTCGCTGCCGTCATCGAGATCGTCGAAGTACTCGCCGGAAACAAGGAATAAGACGCGAGCGAGGATCTCCCAAGTTGTGCGGTAGCTTCACGTCCACGACTCGGGCGGGCAGTACCGGACAGTGAATAAAGCGCATGGAGTTTTCATCTTCTACCGATGGAAACATCCGCTCTGATCACCGCGCCATGTGGTCCAGGAACTCCTGAGTCTCGGAGTCGGGGGAATACACGCAAACTCCCCTCATTCCACGGGTAAGGAGAACCTTATAAGTGTTGCGGATAAGTCCGGCGAAGTGGATTTCTTCAGCCTTCCGCACAGCGGGGTCATAGGAGTACTCGCGGCGCGCGACCCATTGTCCGTCGCGGCGAACGAGGTCGGGGCCAATAATGACCCCGGCCCAATCGTATTCGAATCCCTGCGCTGTGTAGATGCATCCGACTTGTCCGAATCCGCGTTCGTCGGAAGCCCAGAAATAGGATTCGGGCGCATCTGGGACTCGTTTATCGGGTTTTGCGTTCCAGGGACGTTTCCAGTCATCGATGACGACGTCGTCGACGAGGCGCTTGCCATGGTCGGTTTTGATCGGATCACTCCACGGCCAGCAGTAGCCGGCTGCGATGCGCGCGGTACCGCCATGTTCGGACTGCTGAGTCCGCAGCCATGCTTCCATCTCCTGCGGGGAGGCGGCGCTGGTGACGACGAATTCGTCGTCGACCGAGGACGCAAGTTGAGTCCATGCCGTTGGGGGGGTCTGTTCGAGTCCGAGAAGTCGCGAGACCCACGTATCGAATGCTACAGAGCCGCCGCAGCGGAACTGGCCTTCCAGACGCACGACTTCAACGGCGCAGCCCTGCGTTTTTGCTGCTGTGGTGATTTCCTCCAGCGACCCCATTTCTCCCGGACGCACGATCTGGTGTTCGTCGAGCAAAAACACGGGGACTGAGGCGACGTCGATCAGTTCGTTAATCTGACGTCCGGCATATGCGCGTACTTCCTTTTTGGTGAAGCGGTTGACGCTGGTTTCGCGGATGCGGTGCGCTTCGTCGCAGACCAGGGCATCGAGTTCGCGGGGATTGGATTCGACGTAGTTGTTGAAGTATTTGAAAAGTCCCTGTGCGCGGGCATTACGGCTTCCCGCGATCTTGCGGAGCGTGCGGGTGAAGGCGCTGGATCCGGTGGCGTGGTGGACGGCACGGCCTTTTCGGGCGAGTTCGCCGACCAGGTTGAGAGCGATGGCGCTCTTCCCGGAACCAGGGCCACCGAGAACGACCACGACGGTGCGAGTGTTGGCGGCACGAGCATTACGGACGGCCTGCATTACTGCCTCGAAGGCGACTTTCTGCTCGTCTAGGAGGACAAATTGTTCACGTTCCTGGATTTCTTTGGCCGCGAGGTCGAGGAGCGGTTTTGAAGGAGCGTGGTGGAAATCGAGGAACTCGTCGGCTGCATTGCACGCAGCGTCTCTGCCACCGGTGGGATCGAGTCTGGCCTGCAGGTGTTCGACGAGTTTCCCTCGGTCATCGAGAGTGAACAGGCGCCCGTATTCGTCCAGCGCCTGGTCGCGCAGTGTCGAGACATCAGAGTTGCGCGCATTGTGCAGGTAGGTGATGCCGTAGACGGAGTCGGGCCGTGCGGCGAGGGCAGGGGTCGAATCGACGAGGTACTGGCAGTAGCCGCGAACCTGTTCGACCGGATGCAGAAGAGGGTTCGGGCCATAAGCGGAGATGCGGACCAAATCGCCGAGTACCTCTTCGACATGGGACCACTGTTTCAGCTCAACGAGCACGTAGCTGGGTTCTCCGGTCTTGGGGTGTGTCCCGCAGAGCACGGCGTCGACGCGCCGGGAACTGTGCGGAAGCTTGTGTTCCAGGAGCACCTCGACGTGACCGAGCCCGGCATCGGCTAGATCGGCCAACAGCACTGGAAGGCTGCGTTTCCAGGATCGCACCTCGGACATTCCCACCCGAGAGTCGAGCTGAAACCTGGCCTGCTCGTTAAGAAGCAAGTGTAACCGGTCGGCTTTCGCGTCGTCGAGCAGTTCCCCAGCGCTCCGACGAACCAGCGCCACTTCCAACCTCCACTGGACACGAGTAATTTACTCGCGGGTGGGGGCAGCGACGAAGTGGTGCTTCGGTGCCCGGCGGGCCGCGCTCTTACCACACAAGGGTAAAGGATCGATCGTGGCGGAGAACTCCAGGGTGTGCGGTGAGAGAGGCCTTAACGGCCGTCGCACACGAGCTGCACGGAATTCTGCGCGTAGCCTTTGGCCAGCTCGACCGGTCACCCATCCGCACTCAAGATCATCTTCTCGTCCAGGGATTGGGGAAGCTCGACAAGCTTCCCCATCTCGCCGGTCAAAGCCTTGGCGAGGTTCTTCGGAGCGTGGAGCCGGTACCAATCAGGTTATCCGTGAAAGCACGCAAACGCTGTTGAAATTCCTCAAGAGTCACGTCCAGCAACCACACAAGGCCCGGGCAGCGATTCCGGGGTTCGCGCAGCGTCCGCAGGGTGGTGGGACGCCCCACCGATGATCGGGCGGTGTTGACGGCGAATCGTGGATCCGTCCTGACCAACGGATGCGCCTGGCGAGACCCACCGCCGTCGTTCTCCGGTCACGGTGCCCACGACACACCACCGGTTTCACCAGTGGATTCCAGCTCGGATTGTGGCGCTAGGTGCACCACGCGGTGCTGGACGAACTCAGCGCCCGCAGTGAGATCGAGTGGGCCCGCGCGGTGGTTTACGTGGCCACGGTGCGCGCGAAAAAAGGAGGATCGATGACCGGGCCCAGCCCCGTCGACCGAGGCAAAGCCGGTCCCAAAATCCACCTGCTGACCGATCAGAGCGGCCTCCCGCCGGCGGTAGCGGTCTCGGCAGCCAACACCCACGACAGCAACGGGATGAACCCCCTGGTCAACGCGATCCCGAAGGTCCGTTCCCGGCGGGGACCGCGTCGGGGCACACCCGCCACACTGCACGCGGACAAAGCCTACGACGACAACGCGCTGCGCACCTGGCTCCGGCAGCGAAACATCGTTCCACGCATCGCCCGCATCGGCATCGAACCCAGCCACACGTTCGGCCGCCACCGGTGGGTCACCGAACGCAGACTGGCCTGGCTCTCCGGATACCGACGACTGACCCGCGATACGAACGCACAGCCAACCACTTCACCGCCTTTCTCACCCTCGTCGATGTCCTCGCCGAGGGGGACGTTCTCGTTGTCGCGCAGGTCCGGATCGGGCAGGGGCGCGCCCTTCCTGTCGGTCTGCAACTCACCCTCGGGGTCGGAGACCGCCACCGCGTTGGTCACGGCCTTGTTCACCGGGGTGGGGAGTTTGCCGCAGGCCCCGGCCTCGGCCAGTGCCTGGCGGAAGGCGGCGTCGAAGTCGACCTTCTTCCACCAGGTGTGGCCGACCAGCGCACGCAGCGCGGCCAACAACGCCTCACGATCGTCGTACTTTCCGACGGGTTTGGCATTGTCCACCTCGGCGAGGGTCTGCTCGGTGACCTCGAAACGCTGCCGCAGCGGCCGTTCCACGGTGATGCGCTGGTAACCGAAGTCGGACCTGTCGAAGATCTTGACCTTGTCGTGCAGCTCGTGGCTCTCGTCGGCCGCGATCGCTTGGGCCTCGTTGTACAGCCGGGTGAGCTGGGCGATCTGCTCCTCGGTGATGTACTTGCGCTTGTCGCCGAGGCTCTTGCGCATCTTGGCCCAGTACTCGCGGGCGTCCAGCAGGATGACCTTGCCGCGATCGCGCTCGGCCTTGTTGTTGGAAAGGATCCAGAAGTAGGTGGAGATACCGGTGTTGTAGAACAACTGGTCCGGCAGCGCGACGATGCCCTCCAGCCAGTCGTTCTCCAGGATCCAACGGCGGATGTTGGACTCACCCGACTCGGCGCCCCCGGTGAACAGCGGCGAGCCGTTGAACACGATCGCCACCCGCGAACCACCCTCGTGGACCGGTTTCATGTGCGCGATCATGTGCTGCAGGAACAGCAACGAACCGTCGTTGATGCGCGGAAGCCCGGCGCCGAACCGACCGGCGTGGCCGAGCGCGGCCTCGCGCTCCACGTCCTCGCGGACCTTCTTCCACTCCACCCCGAACGGCGGGTTCGCCAGCAGGTAGTCGAACCGCTTGCCGTAGTGCCGGTCGTGGCTGAACGAGTTGTCGTTGGCGATGTTGTCCGCCTCCTGGCCCTTGATCAGCAGGTCGGACTTGCAGATCGCGTACGACTCGGGGTTGAGTTCCTGCCCGAACAGCGTGACCGTCGCGTCGGCGTTGTAGCCGGTGACCACGTCCTCGGCAGCCGAGAGCATCCCGCCGGTGCCCGCAGGCCGGATGCAGGTCGACGGTGGACCGAAGCCGCCCGGCAGGCCCACGAAGCGGTGCGGCGCGGCGCCGAACAACTGCGGTCCCTCATCGCCCGCGTCCCCGCTCTTCCGGAGACGACGGGCGTCGAACTCGACAGCCTGGAACGGGCCCGGCGGGCGCGGGAACGCTGGGCGAATCCTCCGGAACGGGACAGCGACCTGGCCGAACACGTGGTCGCGACCCACCCCGAACTCGTGGCGGCATTCACGGCACTCCGCGAGGAGGCGACGGCTCGCCTGGAACAGTACCGGGACGCCTGGTCACCGATCGCAGAGAAACTGGCGAACTGGCTCGGACTGATGCGCGAGGTCCGCTCGACAGCGCAGGACCTCAGGGACGTGCGCACCGCCCACACATGGTTGCGCGACAACACCAAGCGACTGCGCAACGAACACCTGCGGCCGCTGGCCGAGCACGCGCGCCACATCTGGTCGCGGCTGCGGCAGCAGAGCAATGTGGACCTCGGGGCGATCGAGCTGACCGGCAACGGACCCCAGCGGAATGTGGCGCTGCACGCCGACGTCGACGGGGCCCGGAGCCAGGCGCTGGGCGTGATGAGCCAGGGCGAGCTGCACGCGCTCGCGCTGGCGTTGTTCCTGCCCCGGGCGACCATGGAGCAGAGCCCGTTCCGGTTCGTGGTGCTCGACGACCCGGTACAGGCCATGGACCCGGCCAAGGTGGACGGATTCGTGCGGGTGCTGGCGGAGCTGGCCGAACACCGCCAGGTCGTCGTGTTCTCGCACGACGACCGGCTCGCCGACTCCGCGCGACGTTCCGACGTGCGGGCACGGATCCTGGAGGTACAACGCGGCAGGAACTCCGAGGTCACCGTCGTGAACTCGAACGACCCCGCGCGCGGTCACGTGTCCGAGGCCAGGGTCGTGGCGAAGTCCGACATGGATCCGCAGGTGGTCGAAGCGGTGCTTCCGGAGCTCTGCCGGATGGCGGTGGAAGCCGCTGCCTGGGAGGTCTACAGCGCCAAGCGGTTCCACAACGGCCAGGACCGCGACAAGGCGGAACGACTCTGGAACGAGAACAGCCGCACCAGCGACCGGATAGGGCTCGCGCTGTGCGGCGAGGCGGGTGTGGACCTCGGTTTCTGGCTGGAGGGACACCCACGGCGGCGGCGCACACTGGGAATCTGCTCCCAGGGCGCGCACGAGGGACTGAGGTGTTCGGCCGACGAAGCCGTGAGAAGCGTCCAGACCACGGTCGACGACCTGCTGCGGGAGCCACGATGAACACCCCGACTCCGGATGACCTGCTCGACAGGGCCAGGGAACTGCTCGACCACAAGCGGGAGGTCACCGGGTGGTCGGCACCCCGCATGGCCGCGCTGCTCGCCAGGCGAGCGGCGGAAACGCTCCTCCGGACAGCGTGCGAGCGACGCTACGGCAGCGTGAGCGGAGCGAACAACCGAGCCCTGTTGATCATCGCTGTCCGCGTGCTCGACGACGGAACGGGAGTCCTGCTGGAACGTGCCTGGTACGGACTCAGCCGGGCCTGCCACCGGCACGCCTTCGAACTGGCCCCGCAGGAGTCCGAGGTGCGCGAGCTGATCGGGCTGGTCGAACGCGCCGGTGACCACATCTGAACGACGACGGCCGCCCCTCCCGTTCAGCCACCCGAGACACCGTCCTTCCCGGAACACCGACAACCCACCTGCCCTGCCGGAACCCGAACGACAGGTGCTAGAACAGCGGCGGAACACGATCACCCCGGAAATCGACGACTCCCCGTTCGAGAACACCGTCGTCCCGAACGTCGACGACGCATCCGCGCGACAGGACGTCGCCCTCCCTTTTCGACAACGCGATCCCCGCGAGGAGAACAACTTTGACAATCGACAGGGAGCAAGTGGGAGCGTACTCCCCCGACCAACCGGACGCCGAAGCCGCGGACATCGAGAACCCGGGCACCGCGGACCCGACTACCGAAGAAACGCAGCAGCGGGCCCGGGAAAACGACCCGCTGGCCGACCGAGCGCGACGGCTGTTCCAGTTCCTCGGCGAGGCGCAACGACTGCGCACCACCCCGATCCACACCGTGGAGAAGTACCAGTCGGTTCGTTGGACGAGTGAGATCCCCGAGCATCCGGCCGTCTCGCTCGCGGGCCGCGACAGCGACCCCGCCGAGAGCGAGCACGTGCTCAGCGTCGAACGACTGCCCAAGCAGGACCCGCCCCAACCGTCGGCGCGGCTGGCCGAATGGCTCGGCGGCCCGATCGACGACCCGACGGAAACGCCCCGACCGCGTGACACGGTTCCGGCCGCCGCCGCACCGAGGACCGAACGCGGCAGCGAGGAACGCGGCGCGGAACGGCTGCGACGCGAGGACCACCCGGAGATCGACGAGGACCACGAGGACTGGCTCGCCGACTGGAGCTCCTGGGCCGAACGGGAACTGGCCGACCGACCCGTGCGGGACCTCTACAACGAGTTGTTCGGCGTCTACACCGAGATCGGCGACAACCCGGAGTCGCTGGAACTGGTGCTGGGAATCGGCTGCCTGAGCTGGCAGCCCGACAGCCGGACCCGGATCAAACGGCACCTGCTGACCACCGCCGCCGGTGTCCACTTCGACGACGACTCCGGCACACTCACCGTCGTTCGTTCCGAGGAGGGCGCGGAGGAGTTCACCCTCGAACGGGACATGCTCGCCCCCGAGCTGCTCACCGACACCGAAAAACTCACCGAGCTGGCCGCCGAGGCCGCCACGCTGGAGGCACATCCGCTCGACCGGGAACAGCTGGCCGGAGTGATCCGCCGGTTCGTGCACACCCTCGACGCCGACGGCCAGTACCGGGACGAGGACGAGCCCGCGCGGGCCCAGTCCCATCCCGTCGCCACCTTCGCTCCCGCGATCATCACCCGGAAACGCTCGCGGCGTGGGATCGTGCGGATCTTCGAGTCGATCGCCGCGCAGCTCGCCGAGAGCGGCGTCGTCCCCTCGGGAGTGCGTCCCCTGGTCGACCCCGACCAGCGGCCCGTCGGCTCCGAGAGCCCCGGCTCCACCGACAGGCGGGAGAACACCGACGAGGAGACCTTCCTCCCACTGCCGGTCAACGAGAAACAGCTGCGGGTCATACGACAGGTCGACGCGAAACCGCAGACCCTGGTGCAGGGCCCACCCGGCACCGGCAAGACCCACACGACGGCCGCGCTGCTGGCGCACCTGCTCGCCCAGGGCAAGCGCGTGCTGGTCACCGCGCACACCGACCGTGCCCTGCATGAGGTCCGCGACAAGCTCCCGGAGGAGATCAAACCGCTGTCGGTGGCGGTGGTGGGAAACTCGCGCCAGGAGATGTCGGACCTGCGGGTGGCCGTGGACACGATCGCCGACAACACCGAGGAGTACGACGAAAAGCGCGCCACCGAGGTCATCACGGAGTGCTCGAACCGGATCGAGGAGGCGCGGCGGGAACGCGCCAGACTGCACCACGAGCTGGTCGAGGCCAGACAGCACGAGACCAGGGAACACTCCGTGGGTGGCTACCGGGGCACGCTGTCGAGGATCGCCCAGCAGCACGCCGCCGACGCGGAACGCTACGAGTGGCTGGCCGAGTTCGCCTCGGTGTCGGCCGACAGCGCACCGCCGCTGGACAACGCCGAGATCAACGAGTGGCGCGCCGCACTGTACGACCGGGAGAGCTCGGCTGAGGAACCGTGGGCACGGAAACGACTGGTCGACCCCGCCGAGATCGTCGCACCCGAGAAGTTCGCCGACCTGGTCGCCGCCGAGTCCCAGGCGCGCGAGGAGGAACGACGGCACGACGAACTCAAGAAACACGCCGCGTTCGACGCGGTGAGCGCGCTGGACCAGGCGACGCGGGAATCGCTGCGACAGCGGCTGCGGGATCTGGCCGACACCGTCGAGGAACTCGCGGGCGGTTCGCGGGAGTGGCTGAACACCGCCCTGCACGACGTGCTGGCGGGCCGTAGTGAGATCTGGCGTTCCCGCGTGAGTCGGATCGACGAACTCACCGAACGCTGCGAGACCGCGCTGAAACAACTGGACCCGCTGGTTGAGGTGCGGGTCGACGGTGCCGCCTCCGCACTGGTCAACCTCGCCGAGGAGGTACTCCAGCGGTTGAACGACGGCGGCAGGATCAAAACCCGCTCCGACGGCACCCCGAAGCTGGGCCTGTTCACCGCCAAGTGGATCAAACACGCCGAACCGCTCTTCCGACAGGTTCGGGTCAACGGCAGCTGCCCCACCACGGTCGAACAACTGCGGGCGTTCCTGCACTGGACCGAGTCCTACCGGGCGCTGACCGCGCTGGACAAGGTATGGCCCGAGGACATGACGGTCACCGCCGAGGACACGTTCCGCGAACGGCTGGACTGGCACCTCGCCCAAGCCAACCAGCTGAAACGGGTACTGCGTCTCGGCGAGGAACTGGCCACCGAGGAACAGCGCCTGGCCCGGAAGGGGCTGCCGAAACCCGACTGGAACGACCTCGCAGCCGTGCGGTGCTACGCCACGCTGGTCGACGCCGCGGCGGCCGTGGAGGCCACGACGGCGGCGAGCGCACCGCTGCGGGAACTCGAGCACAAGCTGGTGGGCGAGACACGCTGGTCCAACACCGGTGAGTGCGTCCACGCGCTGTTGGAGGCCGTGCGCGCACGCGACATCGACGACTACGCCGCACACCACCGCAGGCTGCTGCACCTGTTGGAGATCCGACGGCGCCTCCGGCGGCGCGACGAGCTGGAACAGCGGCTGACCGAAGCCCTGCCGCAGCTGCGTACGGAGGTCGAGGCCGCCGACACCACGGCGGAACTCTGGGCCGAGCGGCTGGCGGACTTCGAAGCGGCCTGGCGGTGGCTGGCCGTGCGGGACTGGCTGCTGCGACAGCACACGGTCGACGAGAACGAACTGCGGGCCCGGATCAACAAGCTGGAGAACGAGATCCGGCAGCAGAGCGAGCGGCTCTACGCCACGCGGGCGTGGAGCCACGCGGTCGCCCCGGAACGACTCGGGGGCAGCGCGCGGGCCGATCTGCGCAACTACTCCAACCTGGTCCGCCGACTGGGCAAGGGCACCGGTACGCACGCCGAACGGCGACGTTCGGAGATCCGCGAGGCCATGATGCGCTGCAGGCCGTCCGTGCCGGTGTGGATCATGCCGATCTACCGGATCGCCGAACAGTTCCGGATCCAGCCGGACATGTTCGACGTGGTCGTGGTGGACGAGGCCTCGCAGGCCGGGCTGGAGGCGGTGTTCCTGCAGTACATGGCACCGAAGATGGTCGTCATCGGCGACGACAAGCAGGTCTCGCCGATGGGTGTGGGTCTGGACCAGGAGGATCTGCGCACACTGGCCGGGCAGTACATCGCCGACGACCGTTACCGCAACGCCTGGCAGGACCCGCTGCACAGCCTGTTCGACGACGCCAAGATGCGCTACGGCGGGCAGATCACGCTGACCGAACACCGGCGGTGCGTGCCGGAGATCATCGAGTTCTCCAACCGCATCGCCTACCGGCCGGACAACATCAGGCTGAGCCCGGTGCGCCAGTACGACGCCGACCGGCTCGAACCGTTCCGGGCCCGCCACGTCACCGAAGGCCACCGGAAGGGCGAGCTGAACGAACCCGAGGCCGAGGCGCTGGTCGAGGAGATCGTGCGCTGCGCGGCCGATCCGCGCTACCACGGAAAGACCTTCGGGGTCATCTCACTGCTCGGGGACGCGCGGCAGGCCCAGCTGATCAAACAGAAGGTGTTGGAACGGCTCTCACCGCAGGAGATCGAGCGACGTCAGCTGCGGTGCGGCACCCCACCCGATTTCCAGGGCGCCGAACGCGACGTGATCTTCCTGTCCATGGTGGAGGCGAGCAGGGAGGGCAAGCGGATCAGCCCGCTGACCACACTGCACCACGTGCAGCGCTACAACGTGGCGGTCTCCCGGGCCAGGGACCAGGTCTGGCTGTTCCACTCGGTGAGCCTGTCCGAGTTGCACAACCAGGAGGACATGCGCTACCAGCTCCTGGAGCACTGCTACAGCATGATCGACGGCGCCGCCCGGACCGACTCGGACGAGCTGGTGGGCACGGTCTCCGAGGAACACCGCGACACCAGGTTCGACTCGCTGTTCGAGCAGCGGGTGTTCAACCGGCTGGTCGAGCGTGGCTACTCGGTCATCCCACAGTACTCCGTGGAGCCCTACAGGATCGACCTGGTGGTGATCGGCAACAAGACTCGGTTGGCGGTGGAGTGCGACGGCGACGCGTGGCACGGTCCGGAAGCCTACGAACGCGACCTGGCACGACAGCGCGAGCTGGAACGCTGCGGCTGGACGTTCCACCGCATCCGGGAGTCTGCGTTCTACGTGAACCAGGCACAGGAACTCGACTCGCTGTGGAAGGCCCTGAGAGCGCAGGGAATCCACCCACGGGGAGCCGAACCGGAAGTCGCGGAGCCGGCGAGCACGGAACCGACCGTCGTCGAGTCGGCCACGGCGACAGCGGTCGACCCCACGGAGGTAGGGACCACGGAACCGAGCGAACCGGTCTCGGCGCGGGTCGAGGACGAGATCGCGGCCACCGAGCACGAGGCAGTGATCGGGGATTCGGAACCCGAGTCGGGCGATGACGACTCCGAGCCCGCCGAGGGGGACGCCGGGAAATCCGCCGAGGCATCCGGTCCGAGCGGGGAGAAGTCGGTTTCCGAGCACGAGGAGTACGTGGAGTACAGCGGCACGCTGCCACATCCGCAGAACCTCATGCGCGAGCAGCTCGCCGAGGGACTGACGGAAATCGTGGCCACCGAGGGGCCGATACTCGGGGACCGGCTGTCCAAGCTCTACGCCCGTGCCTACGGTGGACGGCGCACCGGGGAGATCTCCAAAACCCTCAACGAGGGCATCTCCGCGGCTGTGCGCCAGGAGATGCTGGTGGAGGACAACCCGCTGGGAGACAAGCGGATCGCCCACCGCACCTTCCGGCTGCCCGAACAGCCGAAGGCGCGGGTCCGCACCGCCGGGCCACGCACCATCGACGAGATCCCACCCCACGAGCTGGCGACCGTGCTCGCGGAACAGGCCCTGCTGCACGGCCAGCGGGACGAGAAAGGACTGTTCCGGGCGGTGGTGCGCCGGTTCGGCTGGCGACAGCTCAGCGCCAAGGCGGAGCAGCGGCTGCGTGCCATCACACCGCTCGTGGACGGGGAGCACGCCTGACCTCACCACCGCACCAGGCAGGTCATGACTGATGGTGGACGTGCCGCACGGGGGCACCACCACACTGTCGGTCGAGTGGACTCGACGTGGTCGCTGGATGGGCCGCGAGTACCGGTCGGACACCGCTCGGCCGAGGCCTCGGGAGCAGGCACCGGCCGAGCGGTGGACGGCCCCGACACCGGATACCGGAGTTCGGCGGCCGCGGGCCGTGAGCCGGCGGCCGGGCGTGGCTTACGGCTCCCCCGGCCCGGCGAGCGCGGCACTGTACACACGAGCATCGTGCTGCCCGAGCACCTTCCCGAACCGGACGAGACGACACCCGAATCACGGTCCCGCAACGTCCGATGAACCCCGCCGTGGAGTGTGCCGGTGCCTGGCTACCTTGAGACCATGCGGCGCTATGTCCCACCCGACCCGTGGTTGAAGGTGTCGAGCAGGACAGCACGGCGGATCATGGTCGCCTGCGTCGTCCTGTGCGCACTGAGCGGAGCCGTCGTGGTGCTCTACCTCGCCACGCCCTACGTGACCGGACGAATCGGCTCGCCGCAGTTCCTGCTGTCATGGCTGTCCTGCACCCTGGTATTCGGAATCCAGACATACAGCTGGCGGTCGATCCAGCAGAGCGCCCTGCGGCGGGAAGCCGAGCGGACCAGCGACTGAAGCGGGAGGACGGGAAGGCTCAGCACCTGCCGACCGCGACCCAGAACGCGTTGCGGGCCAGTTCCGACACCTCGCCGGGCTCCGGATGCCAATCCACGGCGTGCACCAGCCCCGGCTCCACCAGTTCCAGATCTCCCAGCAGCGCGGCGAACTCCTCCACCGAGCGGTGTCTGGCCTTGTGGCTGGTGTCGCGGTACAACCGCGAGATCTCCTCGACACGGTCGGGCTCGTCGTAATGGTCGGTGATGTGCGAGACCACCAGGAAACTGCCCGGCGCCACGGCCCGGCGATAGGAATCGACGATCTCGGCGGGCCGCTCCTCGTCACCGACGAAGTGCAGCACGGCGGCCATGAGCACCGCTATCGGCTCATCGAAGTCGAGCAGCCCGGTGACCCCCGGTTCGGCCAGCACCTCCTCGGGCCTGCGCAGGTCCGCCGGGTTGATCGTGGCCCCCGTGACGCCTTCGAGGAGCTGTCGGGTGTGCGCCACGGCCACGGGCTCGTTGTCGACGTAGGCCACCCGTGCCGAGGAGTCCCGCGCCTGGGCGATCTCGTGCACGTGCCCCACCGTCGGAATGCCGGATCCCAGGTCCAGGAACTGGCGAACCCCCTGATCCAGGCAGAAGCGGACCGCACGCTGCAGGAAGGCCCGGTTGGCCCGCGCACCCGGGATCATGGCCGGCGTGATCGACACCGCCCGCTCGGCCGCGCTCCGGTCAGCGGCGAAGTTGTGCGACCCGCCGAGGTAGTAGTCATACATCCGTGCCGCGTTCGGTCTCGTGACGTCGAGGCCCTCGCTCCACGCCGGTTCCCCGATCGACATGCCATCCACTCTCCACGGCCGGGATCGCCTACCAAGGCGGAAGCCTACACATCCGGACACGCGCCGCGAAGAACGGCGGAACTCCGGAAGCGGGGCGAGAGTATCACCGACAGGGCGCCGATGCCCGACCTCAGGCCGCGGTGACCATGCCGGTGGCCGCGGCCGTCAGTTCGAAGGACCGCAGCCAGACCTGACGGTCGGGGGCGATCGAGGTGACCATCAGCTCGTCGGCCCGGGCGTGTTCGGCGAAACCGTCCAGATACTCCCGCACCTCCTCCGGGGTCCCCACGGCGGAGTAGGTGAGCATCTGCTGGGCCTGCTGTCCCGCCGGGGACTCCAGGGCCATGTCGGCCTCCTCCCGCGTGAGGTCGCGGCCGGTGAGCAGCCGCAACCTGCTGCGCTTGGCGGCCCGGAACTGCTCGTGGGCCCGCTCGGCGTCCTCATCCGCGATGATGTTGACCCCGGCGATGACGTGGGGTTCGGAGAGCTGCTCGGAGGGGGTGAACTGGCGGCGGTAGAGGGCCACGGCGTCCTCCAGCGCGTTCGGCGCGAAGTGCGAGGCGAACGAGTACGGCAGCCCGAGCGCGGCCGCCAGTTTGGCCCCGAACAGTGAGGAACCGAGGATGTACAGCGGCACGCCGGTGCCCTGCCCCGGAATCGCCCGCACCCCCTGCACCAGGGACTGCTCCCCCAGGTAGCCCTGCAGTTCCCGCACGTCCTGCGGGAAGTTGTCCGCGGCCTGCGGGTCGCGGCGCAGCGCCCGCACGGTCTTCTGGTCACTGCCCGGCGCCCGCCCGAGGCCGAGGTCGATACGCCCGGGGTGCAGGGTTTCCAGGGTGCCGAACTGTTCGGCCACGGTCAGCGGGGCGTGGTTGGGCAGCATGACACCCCCGGCACCGACACGGATCGAGCTGGTGTGCGCGGCGATGTGCCCGATGATCACGCTCGTCGCCGAGGAGGCGATACGCGGCATGTTGTGGTGCTCGGCGTACCAGACACGCCGGTACCCCCAGTGTTCGACCCGCTGTGCCAGGTCGATGCTCGCCCGCAGGCTGTCGCCCGGGGTCTCTCCCCTGCCGATGTTGGCGAGATCGAGGACGGACAGTGGGACACTCATGTGCTTCGCACCCCTCCGCGCGAGTACCGCAGCGGTACCTGCCGCCGCTGCGTTCCGGCCAGTCGGTCGAACGCGTTCGCCTGACGGAGGTATTCCCGGTATTGCCGGGATCACACTCCCCGGCTCGGAACAGCTCGCAGGAGGGAAGGGACGCGGGGCAACCGTGTCCGAGCTCAGGCACAACCGGAGCGGGTGTCCTCCGGCCTCGCCAGGGTGAGCAGGCCGCACCCGTAGGCCTTGCCCGGACCGATCCCGGAGAGCAGGGTGCTGGCGAGCAGGTTCCGGTCGAGCACCCGCAACCGCCCCTCGAACGTCGCCGTGCTCAGCACCACGTGGGGACCGCGTCCGTTCTTGGGGAAGGAGTGCCGCCTCCGGTCGGTGATGCGCACCTCGGGCGAACACCGCTGCGCGGCGTCCTCCCCGTCGCCCTCCCCCGGGGAGTGCGGCACCTCGAAACCCCACCGCTGTGCCCGCTCCAGGAACCATCCGCGCTGCGCGGCGGGAGTGCGACAGCCCGTCCGGCGACCACGCTGCCGCCGAGGAAGAGCACTCGCCGCCCCCTCGGAAACGGACTCGTCCGAACGGGGGACGTTCTGCACGGGGTTGGCCGTCACCCGGAACGCGAACTCTCGGCCCTCACTCAACTCCTCCAGCACCGGGCCGTAGTCCCGCACGGTGTAGTGCCGGCCCTCCGCTCCGGGCCACCCCGCCTGTTCCACCAGATGTGACCAGTCCGGGGCGTCGACGGTGAGCACCACCAGCTCGGGACGGTGGGACCCGCCCCCGTCCAGCCGCCACAGCACTCGCTCGTCCGTGGAGAAGTCCGGTACTCCCCCCAGGACGGCCCCGTGCATCTTGCGGGGGTTGCTCAGCAACCTGCGGCTGTGCTCACGGAACGGGTTGATACGAATCCGGGACAGGAAAGGCACACTCGGCCCCCAACGAGCAGAACGACTCCGCGTGGAAGACACGGGCCCGAACCACCGCACCGGCACGAGCGACCGGTTCGACGGCACCGAACCCGCCGTTCGTGATCATAGTGTCTCCGCCCGCCCTTCGGGGCGGGTTCCACGAGTTCCATGCGGTTGCGGCCAGACCGCCGACCCGACCGGTCTCGCGGTCGATGTGACGAACAACCTCCGCACTGCCGACCGGCGGAGCCGACGCACCGGGGTCAGTTCTGCGGCGGCACGATGTTGATCGAGCACTGCACCCGGTATTCGTCCACGATGTCCTCCCCGGCGGCGATGAGGCCGGTCACCGGGCCGTCGTGTTCGTGCTCGGGCACCATCGGCAGCGCCGAGCCGTCCGACTCCAGCACCCAGGCCGCCACGGGGCGTGTCTCGGTGTCCCCACCCGGATACTTGATGGACACCGACCAACCGGGGGCGGCCGGACTCATCCCGGACACCTGGGCACAGACGTCCACCCCCACGAACCCCTCCAGGGTCCGCGCGTCGACCAGACAGTGGCGCTCGGTGTGCTCGACGACCAGCGGCTCCCCGTCCCGGCCCCACCGCTGCACCGGGACGAAACTCCTCCGTTGCTGCCCCTCGACCTGTGTGTCGTAGACCGCTGCCCACCCGGTCGGCGACCACGTGTCCATGCCAGCCCACCCCTCCCTCGGGACGACTTCACGCGGTGGTTCCGTCACACTAGCGTGCTCGGCCCCGCTCCGACCCCGGGAACACGGCCGTTTCACGGGATCGGATGCCCGGGAACGGCCCGGTGACGGCCTCCACGTCACCGGACCGTCGGCGTCGTTCTCGCTTACGAGGTCACCGAGTACCGGTTGCTGACGAAGTCCATACCTCCGGGCGAGGAGGTGATCTCGAACCCGAACTGCACCTCGTGCACCGACTCCTCGGCGCTGAACCATCCCTGTTGGACGATCCAGTCCAGCACCGCCTTGATGTCCACCGTCGCCGCGTTCGTGTCACCGTGACGGACGAAGGAGAACACCTCGTTGTAGCCGTTCGAGCCCCGGTGCACGTCCCAGGTGTGACCGCCGACCTCCGTGGTGTCCACCCGGGAGCCGATCGGTCCGACGGGACCGTGCTGGTTCATCCACAGCATGATCTCGTAGCCGTGGTCGTCCACCCAGATGTCGTAGGAGGTGGCGTAGGCACCCCCCTCGGGGACGGAGACGTCGAACTCGCTGGTCAGCGTGTCCATCTCGCTGATCCGCTCGTCGATCGGCCGAGCCGAGTGCGGGTAGGACTTGACCCCGCCCGTGTCGGGGTGGTCGGCCCACACTCCCCAACCGCTGTAGGAGTTCGCCCAGATCGTCTGGGACCCGACGCCGCTGCCCCAGATGTTGTTGCGCACGAGGTAGCCGTTGTCGGACCAGGTGGCGAACTTCTCCGACGACGACCAGGCGGCCGCGTAGGCCGTCCCGCCTCCGAGTCCGAGCGTCGCCAGCAGCGCCACGAGCACCACGGCAGCCCTGGGTAATCGCATTCTCCTGCCTCCTTGTCGGTTCTCTTCCACTTCCGGCGCGTCCCGACGCGTCGGAAAGCCCGTTCAACCGCGTACCGGCACCTCGGCGCCGTCGCGGAGGAAAACGGGGATCCGCTCCAGCGGGGCGTCCACCCGGGCCACGGTTCCCCCCGTGTGCTCGGTTCCGGTCCAGGCCTCGGTCCACACGGCCCCTTCGGGCAGGTGAACCTCGCGAACCCGCCGCCCGGGATACAGCACCGGGGCGACCAGCAGGTCCGGGCCGAACATGAAACAGTCCGCGGTCCGCCAGGCCCGCTCGTCATGGGGGAAGTCGACGAACAGTGGACGCATCGGCGGCAGGCCCGTCTCGTGGGCCACGCGCATCAGTTCGCCCAGATAGGACCGCAGTCGTTCGCGCAGCCACAGCGTCTCGGTGATCAGCTCCAGGGTCTGTTCGCCGTAGGACCAGACCTCGTTGGGTCCGCCGGTCATGTCCGGGCCGAACGGCGGTCGCGGCTCCCGCACGCCGTGCAGGCGGAACAGGGGGCAGAAGGCCCCGTACTGGAACCAGCGCACCAGCAGTTCCCGGTACTCGGCCGAGTCTGGGTCACCACCGTGGAATCCGCCTATGTCCGTGGTCCACCAGGGGATCCCGGACAGCGCCGTGTTCAGGCCAGCCCGCACCTGGGCCCGCAGCGACTCCCAGGTGGCCGGGATGTCCCCCGACCACAGGGCGGCGCCGTAGCGCTGACTGCCCGCCCAGGCCGAGCGGCACAGCAGCACCACCTGCTCGTCCCCCGCGGCACGACTGCCCTCGTGAAAGGCGCGGGCCTGCTCCAGCGGGTACATGTTGACCACCTCGGCTCCCGGTCCGGTGTGAAAGCTCAGGTTGTGCGGGTGGCCGGGTCGCAGCTCCGGTTCGCAGGCGTCCAGCCAGAACGCCCGAACCCCCTTGTCGTAGTAGTTGTGCTTGACCCGTTCCCACACGAACTCCCGGGC
This sequence comes from Actinopolyspora mortivallis DSM 44261, assembly GCF_000384035.1. GTDB lineage: Bacteria > Actinomycetota > Actinomycetes > Mycobacteriales > Pseudonocardiaceae > Actinopolyspora > Actinopolyspora mortivallis. Next base: position 1,425,120 of record NZ_KB913024.1, on the reverse strand, counting down.
TTCCGGGTTGGTCGGGTCGTGGAAGGCGACCGGCAGCTCCGTACCGAACCCCTTGTCGTGCCAGGGCGCGTGCACCGGAACCCCGCGTTCGGTGTCCACCAACATGCCGTTGTCGCGCATGGTGGGGAAGTTCTCGCTCAGCGGGCTCACGGAGGGCCACACCGACACCAGCAGCCGGACGCCCATGTCCGCGAGTTCGCGGATCATCCCCTCGGGGTCCGGCCACTCGTCCGGGTCGAACCTCCAGTCTCCGAGGTGGGTCCAGTGGAAGAAGTCCACCACGATCACCGACAGCGGCAGTCCGCGCCGTCCGTACTCGCGGGCCACCGACAGCAGCTCCCGCTGGTCGCGGTAGCGCAGCTTCGACTGCCAGAAACCACTCGCCCACTCGGGCAGCAGGGGCGGACGACCGGTGGCCTCGGCGTAGCGCTCCAGGATCCCAGCCGGGGTCTCGGCCGCCGTCACCCAGTAGTCGATCCGCCGTGCCGAGTCGGCCACCCACCGCGTTCCGTTCTCGGCCAGTTCCACCCGTCCGGTTCCGGGCATGTTCCACAGCAGACCGTAGCCCCGGCTGGACACCAGGAACGGGATCGAGACCTCCCCGTTGCGCTGCACCAGGTCCAGCACCAACCCCTTCTGGTCCAGCCTGCCGTGCGGGTGCTGGCCGAGGCCGAACAGTTTCTCGTCCTCGTAGGCGTGGAAGCGTTGTTCCCATCTGCCGTAACCGCCGTCCTGTCCCAGGAACAGCCGCGGTCCCGGCCACCAGAAGTGGGCGCGCTGTTCGGCCAGCAGTTCCTCACCGGTGTCACCACGCCGGAACGTCAGCACCGCGACCACGCCGGTGTCGGTGGGCACCAGCTCGACCTCGGCGGCGAGTGCCCCGTTGACGATCCGGCCACCGTCCGGGCCGGTCTCGGTGTCCACGACGACCGGTTCCGGAGGCAGGAGAGCACCGGGGACGTCGTCGGTGACCCGGTGCCGTGCCACGCGGACCCGGAGACTGTCCCGTCCCCACGGTTCGATCCGGATCACCTCGTGCCGCACCCGCACTTCGAGCACCCGTCCGTCCTCGCGGCTCTCCAGCATCACCGACTCCTCGTCATCGCGGTGGGACCGTGCCGGGCCACGTCCCCGGTGTTCCCGACATGGTGGTACCTCGATGCGTCGAAGCGCATCGACGATCCGGTGCGAAATACGCTAGAGCGAGGCGACGAAGAACACAAGAACAGCTCTGAGAAACATCTTGACGTCACAAGGAAGCACTCGAAAAGAGCTGTTGACCGGAAGGTCGTTCGGTGTCACAGTCTCCTCCATCGCTCCCGGATAAGCACGAATCGGTCGAATAATCGTCGAAGCGATTCGATTTCTCTTCGACACTTCCGGAGGTGTTTCGCGTCCATGTGCTCGGTTCCCCCGAACCCGATCCCCCGCCGCCGTGTGCTGTCGCTGGCTCTCACCGCCGCGGCCGGGTCGACCCTGGCCGGTAACCTTCCCCGCCGCGCCGAGGCGGCACCGGCGACACCCGGTTTCCGTGACCCGACGCTGCCGCCGCATCACCGCGTGGAGGACCTGCTGGGCAGACTGACTCTCGACGAGAAGATCTCCCTGCTGCACCAGTACCAACCGGCCATCCCCCGCCTGGGGCTCGCCCCGTTCAAAACCGGCACCGAAGCCCTGCACGGGCTGGCCTGGTCGAACGACCGGAACTCGGGCGGGGCGGTGGTCACCGCCACGGCCACGGTCTTCCCCCAGGCCATCGGCCTGGCCAGCACCTGGGATCCCGAACTGGTCGAACGCGTGGGGGCGGCCGTCGGCACCGAGGCACGCGGCTACCACGCCGAGAACCCCGAGGTCTGGGGCCTGCAACTGTGGGCACCGACGGTGAACCTGCTGCGCGACCCCCGATGGGGCCGCAACGAGGAGGGATACTCCGAGGACCCCCACCTCACCGGAGTGATCTCCACGGCCTACGGACGCGGCGTCCGCGGTGACGATCCCGAACGATTACGCGCGGCCCCCGTCCTCAAGCACTACCTGGCCAACAACAACGAAACCCACCGCCACACCACCTCGGTCACGCTTCCACCCCGGGTCAAACACGAGTACTACGAACAGGCCTTCCGCCCGGCGCTGTCGGCGGAGGCGGTCACCGGAGTCATGTCGGCCTACAACCTGGTCAACGGAAGACCGATGACCGTCCACCCCGACTTCGACGAGGTACTGCGCGGCTGGGCACCCCGTCGACTGTGCAACGTCACCGACGCGGGCGGACCGAACAACCTCACCGGTGCCCAGGACTACTACACCACCCAGTCGGAGGCCGACGCGGCGATCCTCAAGGCCGGGCTGGACAGCTTCACCGTCGACGACACCGACCCGACGGCAACGATCACCGCGATCAGCGACGCGCTCTCCGAGGAGCTGCTCACCGTCCCCGACGTGGACGAGGCCGTGCGGAACATCCTGGACCTGCGGGTCCGGCTCGGCGAGTTCGACCCGGACGGCGGTCCGTACGGGGGAATCGGCAAGGAGGTCGTGGACAGTCCCGAACACCGCGCGTTGGCCCGACGCGCCGCCACGGAGGCGATGGTGCTGCTGAAGAACGAGGACGGCACCCTGCCCCTGGATCGCGGGCGGGTGAACCGGGTGGCCGTGCTCGGCCAACTCGCCGAGACCCTCTACACCGACTGGTACTCCGGCTCCCTTCCCTACGAGGTGACACCGTCACGCGGCCTCCGCGCCGCGCTCGGGCAGGACACCACGGTCACCTCGAAGGAGGGAGTGGACCGGATCGCCCTGCGGGCCGCGGACGGGCGCCGCGTCACCGCGGGCCCCGCCGAACGGCCCCTGGAGCTGACCACGGCCGAGGACGCCACCACCCTCTTCGACGTCTTCGACTGGGGCGAACGGATCGTGACGCTGCGGGCCGTCTCCAACGGCCGCTACGTCTCCCGCACCCAGGAGCGCACCCTGGTCAACGACGCGGAACAGCCCCACGGATGGTACGTACGACAGCAGTTCCGGCTGGTGGCCCACGAAGGCGGCCACGTGCTGGTCTACGCCGGCAACGACGCCTCCGAACCGTGGTTCGGCGAAGGCGGCTACGTCGTCGCCGAACCGAACGGGCGGTTGACCGTCTCGGCCTCCTCCCCGGAGTCGGCGACCGTGTTCACCCGCGAGGTGGTCGTCGACGGCGTCGCGGAGGCGACGGAGGCGGCGCAGAACGCCGACGTCGCGGTCGTGGTGGCCGGCAGTATGCCGCTCATCAACGGCGGGGAGAACGACGACCGCCGGGACACGAACCTCGCCGCCGGGCAACAGGCGATGGTGAAGCGGGTGTACCGGGCCAACCCGAACACCGTCCTGGTGCTGGAGAACAGCTACCCCACCACGATCACCTGGGCCCAGCAGCACCTGCCCGCGATCCTGTGGACCACCCACGCCGGCGCGGAAACCGGCAACGCCCTGGCCGACGTTCTCCTCGGCGAGGCCGATCCGGCGGGGCGACTCACCCAGACCTGGCCCCGCACGGCGGAGGAGCTGCCGGACATCCTCGACTACGACGTCATCAGGTCCGCCCGCACCTACCAGTACTCCACGGTCCCGCCGCTGTACCCGTTCGGGCACGGCCTGTCCTACACCACCTTCGAGTACACCCACGCACGGCTGAGTGCGCACGTGATCGACGGGGACGGCACCGTGCGGGTGCACGTACGTGTCCGCAACACCGGATCACGCGCCGGTGAGGAGGTAGTCCAGCTCTACACCCACCAGCTCCGCTCCCGGAACCCACAACCACGACGACTGCGTGCCTTCCGACGGATCCGGCTGGAACCGGCGGGGCAGCGGACGGTGAGCTTCACGGTGCACGCCTCCGAACTGGCGCACTGGGACGTCACCCGCGGCCGGTGGGTGGTCGAAGAGTCCCCCCACGAGTTCCTGCTCGGCTCCTCCAGCACCGACATCCGCGCCCGGCGGACACTGCTGGTGCGCGGGGAGACCATCCCACCGCGCGACCCGCACCGGACCACGGAAGCCGTGGACTTCGACGACTACGCGGGCATCACCCTGACCGACCGGAGCAAGGACGGCGGCACGGCGGTCACCGTCTCCGACACCGACGGGTGGATCCTCTTCGGCGACACGGACCTGGGCACGACTCCGGGTGAGCTCACCGCGCTGCTGTCCAAGGGCTCCTCCGCTCCGGCGAGCGTGACCGTCCGGTTGGACACCCCCCGAGGTCACGAGCTGGGCACCATCACCGTCCCGAACACCGGGGACCGCTACTCCTACCGCACGGTCCACACCAGCCTGGCGCGGGCGCAGGGGCGCCGCGACCTCTACCTGGTCCTCCACGGGCCGGTCCACCTCGCCTCCTTCCGGTTCGGGCGGTAGCGGGACCTCGTTCTCCGCTCCACAGGGCTCTTCCTCGGCCCGGCGGTCCGGACACGATCCGCCCGGCCATCCCGCTGACGCGACGCAAGGACGACACCAATGACCACACAGGAAACCTCCCGGGCCGACGGGCGGTCCGTGTACGTGGCGGCGGCGGTCTGCGCGATCGGAGCGCTGCTGTTCGGCTACGACACCGGGGTGATCTCCGGAGCACTGCTGTACCTGAAAGGGCCGCTGGGCATCGCCGACAACGCCTTCATGCAGGGAGTGGTCACCAGCGCCCTGCTCGTGGGGGCCATGGTCGGGGCGCTGCTCGGAGGGAGTCTGGCCGCCCGGCTGGGACGTCGGCCGATGACGCTGGTCGCGGCGGTGGTCTTCGCCGTCGGATCACTCGCCGCCGCGTTCACCCCGGACGTGACCATCCTGGTGGTGGCGCGGTTCGTGATCGGCCTCGGGGTGGGACTCACCTCGGTGGTGGTGCCGATGTACCTCTCCGAGATCTCCCCGACACGGATCCGCGGCACCCTCTCCTCGCTGTACCAGTTCTCCATCTCGGTGGGACTGCTGTTGTCCTACACGGTCAACTACCTGCTCTCCCCCTGGGGCGCCTGGCGGTGGATGCTCGGTCTGGCCGTGATCCCGGCCGTGGCCCTGTTCGTCGGCATGCTGTTCATGCCCGAGACCCCGCGGTGGCTGGCCAGCCACAACCGGACCGAGCAGGCCCGGAGAGTGCTGCGGCGCACCCACCGTCCCGAGGAGATCGAGCAGGCCCAGGCCGAGATCAGCGCGGCCGAACGCCAGAGCCGCGAGCAGGCCGGATGGCGCGACCTCACCTCCCCCTGGATCAGACCCGCCCTGAAGATCGGGCTGGGGCTGGCCGTGCTGCAACAGTTCGTCGGCATCAACACCGTCATGTACTACGCCCCGACCACGCTCACCGAGCTGGGCATGGGCAACAGCGCCTCGATCGCGGCACAGGTCGGCATCGGGGTGATCGGAATGCTGGCCACCCTGGTGGCGGTGCGCTACACCGACCGACTGGGACGCAAGCGACTGTTGCTGGCCGGCAGTGTCGGCATGAGCGTCAGTCTCACGGTGCTCGGCGTGTTGACCCTGCTCGTCGGTGCTTCGGGGACGGCCATCGGCGTGATCACCATCGTCTGTCTGACCGCCTACATCAGCTCCTTCGGAGCCACCTGGGGCCCGGTGGTGTGGGTCATGCTTCCCGAGCTCTACCCGCTGCGGATCCGTGGGCCCGCCGAGGGGCTGGCCACCTGGAGCAACTGGGCCAGCAACTTCCTGGTTTCGCTGGTCTTCCCCGTGCTGCTGGTCGGGGTGGGACAGGCGTCGTCCATGCTGCTGCTGGCGGTGTTCTGCGTGGTGTCCTTCTTCTTCGTGCGCTCCTTCGTTCCCGAGACGACGGGCAGGAGCCTGGAGAACCTGGAGGAGGACGTGACCACCTCGGATCCGCCGTCTCCGACACGGGGGAGCTGACCCCACCGTTTCCGCCGGTCCGGACGCACGGAGCGCGGAAAGGCCGGGAAGGCGGAGTAGGATGCCGGGCCGGGCGGTGCTCTGCTCGCCCACCCCGTCGGAGCGGACCACACCGACGGGTGGGGGTGTGACTTCGCCCCGGACTTCGTTCGAGGCGCTTCGGGACTCGTGCCGGGAGGACGAGATGGTGTCCATCGCCGACGTCGCGCGGGACGCGGGGGTCTCCTCCAGCACGGTCTCCTACGTGCTCTCCGGCAAACGGTCGATCTCGCCGGAGACGCGGCGTCGTGTGGAGGACAGCGTCCGCCGGCTCGGCTACCACCCGCACGCGGGGGCCCGGGCGCTGGCCAGCAGCCGCACCAACGTCCTGGGCCTGGTCATGCCGCTGCGCCCGGACATCGACGTGCCGGTGCTGATGGGGTTCGTCACCTCGGTGGTCACCTCCGCACGGAGGTACGAGCACGACGTGCTGCTGTTGACCAACGACGAGGGCCCCGAGGGACTTCGTCGGGTGGCGAACTCGGCCACGGCCGACGCGCTGCTGGTGATGGACGTGGAGACGACGGACCCACGGGTTCCGGTGTTGCACTCGCTGCCCTGCCCGGCGGTGCTGGTCGGACTGCCGGACGACCCCGGGAGCCTGTCCTGTGTGGATCTGGACTTCTCCGCGGCGGCGCGACGCTGTGTGCAGCACCTGGCCGAACTCGGGCACGAGCGCATCGCGCTGGTCGGCCCCTCCCCGGCGGTGTACGAACGCGGGACCAGCTTCGCCGAGCGGTTCCTCGACGGGTTCACCACGGCCGCGCGGCAACGGAACACCCACGCCGTCAGCCGTCCGTGCCCGCCCTCCTACGAGGGGGTGTGCGAGTGCCTCGACCGGATCTTCGCCGAACGACCGGAGCCCACGGGACTGGTGGTGCACAACGAAGCGGTACTGGGTTCCCTGCTGTCCGAACTGCGTGGCAGGGGACGGCGAGTTCCCGAGGACGTTTCGGTGGTGGCCGTCGGTCCCGGGGAGACCACCGCGAACTGGCCGGTTCCACTGACCACGGTGCCGCTGCCCTCCGACGAGATCGGTCGGACGGCGGTGGAGATGACCATGCGCGAGCTGGAGGGAACCGCCTCCGCCGAGGTTCGCCTGCTCTCGCCCCGTCTCGTGCCGGGACGCAGCACCGCCCCACCGCCGCCCACCGTCTCGTAGGCCACGAGGGAAGTGTCCTCGGGGATCCTTTCTCCGGATCCTTCGACGAGGGGCCGCACCGCGCTGTCCGCGATCCGGGCGGCGAGGCTTCGAGCGCGCCGTGTCGTCGAACGGCCGTTTTCGGCACTGCTACCCGGCACCGCGGATGAACCGGAGAACCACGGCACCGGAAGCGGCGAACACGGCCGCGCCGAGGTAGAGCGCGGTGTAGTTCTGCCCTCCACCGAGGGAGAGAAGCATCGGCGCCATCAGCGGCCCCACCGTCTGGGGAAGGGAGTTGGCCATGTTGAACACCCCCATCCCCTTGGCGGCGGCGGTGTCACTGTCGGGCAGGACCTGGGCCACCAACGCGTAGTCCACACCGGCGTAGGTCCCCTGGCCCACACCGGCGATCGCGACTCCCACGGCGAACCCGGCCAGGCTGTGGGAGAACGCGATCACGACCATCCCGATCCCGAACAGGAACGCGGCACTCCCGACGAAGATCCTTCTCCTGCCCACGCGGTCCGACCACCAGCCGCAGACCAGGCTTCCCACCACCACTCCGACGGCCAGCACGAGCATCGCCCAGGCCAGGATCTCGGCGGCCTCGGAAGCGGTGCGACCGAGCCGGTCCATGAGGAAGTACGTCTTGTACGTGGTCAGCAGGGCTATGGCGGTGTGCATCAGGAACCTGCTGAGAAAGGCCCAGGCGAAGTCGGCGTGTCGGACCGGGTTGATCCACAGGCTGGTGAACAGGTCCGCCCAGGTCCGGTCCGGTAGCTCCTCCCTCGTTCTGGGAACCTCGCGCAGGAACACGACGAAGACCAACACCGGTACGATCCCCACCGCCGCGGGGACGAGGAACATCGTCGGGCCGACCGTGCCGGTGAACGCGACGAGATAGCTCCCGATCGCCTGAGCCACCTGGTTGGTGATGCCCAGCAGTCCGGAGGTGGTTCCCCGACGGTTCTCGGGGATCCGCTCGGGAAGCAACGACATCAGGGCGGCCAGCGCGGCGTTGAAACAGAGCTGGGTCAGGCACCATCCGAGGCCGACGAGGAACACGTTCGGAGCCCAACCGATCACCGTCAGCGAGACGGCGCCGAAGACCATCCCTCCCACCATGTAGGGACGTCGTTGTCCCCAACGTGAGGTGGACAGGTCGCTGAGACGGCCGAAGACGGGATTGGCCACCAGCGCCACCAGGGCCCCCACCCCGGAGACCGTCGCCAGGGAACCGGCCTTGCCCTCGGGGTCGAGCTCGGCGATCCGCAGTCCCAGGGTGATGGAGGAGGGGGTCAGCAGCGCCGTCCACAGTCCGAGCACGGCGAGCACGTAGCGGGTGACGAATCCTGGGCCGACGTGCTGTCCGGTCAGGCGGGCTGTCCGGTCGGGACCGCTTTCCCCCTCCTCCGGGGGTGTCTCCGGTGTCCGCGGTGGATACATGTGCGGAATTCCTCGTGAACGATGCGGTAGGGGTGCGGGGGTCACTCGTCGTGCCCGAGAGAGTCCGGTGTCCACGTCCTCGTTCGCGAACTCCGGTCGTTGTCGGGGCGGAACTTCACGGGATGCCCCGAATTGTTCGGACCAACGAATCCGGGAGAAACCGGAGCAGGTTCTTTTCCCCGTTCCTCGCCGTCAGTTTCGAAAAAGTATTCCGCCATACCTCGACGGTGACGTCAAGGAAAAGTTCGCCGGTGCGTGGCCGTTCTTGCCGACACGGCGAACCCACGAACCGACAGGTGGGCGCTGACGACGCGAAACGGTTCCGTCCGATCAGGACGGTTAGGCCACCCGCCGGACAATCCGGCGGGCCCCGGTCCGTCCACGGAAACGGAACCACCCGAAAACACCGTCCGATCGAATTCCTCGCAGCGAAGCACGGTTACGTCGAACGGAGGTGACGGAAAAACGCGCACTGAAGGCCCCGGCCGTCACCGGTCACGACGAGCCGGAAACGACGGTTTCGGAAATCTCTCCGGACGGGAGAACCGTGTTCTCACATACCCCTCCCCGGCGGCCGGTGGACGCCCGGACGACCACACCGACGACGCAGACCACTCCGGCGTCCGTCCGGGTGCGGGAACAGCTCACCAGTTAAGCGGTTAAGTGTCAAGAGTGCCCGCCCGGGCGGGCACCGAACTCACCGCGGGGTGGCCGGGCCCGTGCTGGACCTGGGAACCAGTTCCGGATCCGAGGTCTTCACCTTGCGTGGTGAGCCCCCGGAGAGGATCTCCAGCAACAACCCGACGGCGGCGGCCCCGCGTTCGGCGATCGGCCGACGGACCGCGGACAGCGCCGGTCGCACCAGCTCGCACAGCGACGAGTCGTCCCAGGCGACCAACGAGAGTCGCTCCGGCACCGCGATCCCCAGTTCCTGGGCCACCCCGAGCGCGGATATCGCCATCACGTCGTTGTCGAACACCAGCGCCGTGGGAGCCCGCCCCCCTGTGAGCACCCGACGTGTCACCCGCGCGGCGGCCTCGTCCGAGTAGTCCGCGGGCACGATACGCGCCTCCTCCAGACCGAGCCGCCGCGCCGCGTCGGTGAACGCCGCGGAACGCGTCTGGGTGTGCACGAACTCCTCCGGGCCGGCCACCCGTACGATCCGCCGGTGTCCCAGCGCGACGAGGTACTCCAGCACCTCCACGACCGCCGCCTCGTCGTCCGTCCACACGCAGGGCAGCTCGTCCTGGGCGGCGGGCTCGCCCAGCACCACGGCCGGCATGCCGAGTTCCCGCACCAGAGTCAGCCGGGGGTCCTCCGTGCGCAGGTCCACCAGCAGCACCCCGTCGACCCTGCCCTCGGCCCACCAGCGCCGGTACGCGGCCAGCTCGGCGGCGCTGTCGTCGGTGACCTGGAGCAACAGGGCTGTCGGCCCGTCGGCGAGCGCGTCCTGAATACCGGAGATGAGCTGCATGAAGTACGGCTCGACCCCCAACACGCGCGCGGGGCGGTCCACCACCAGCCCCACGGCGTTGGCCCGCCCGCCGGTCAACGAACGGGCGACACTGCTGGGCGCCCACCCCAGCCGTTCGGCGATCTCCAGGATCCGCCGTCGGGTCGACTCCGAGACCCCCGGACGGTTGTTGAGCGCGTAGGAGACCGCTCCGGTCGACACCCCGGCCTCACGGGCGATGTCCGAGATCGTCGGACGCTTGCCTGCCATCAACGACTTCCCATCACTGAACCGGTTTTCCCGCCCCAGGCTAAGGGGTTCGCCCCTCTTCCCGCCCACGCCGCTCGTGAGACGTGGGGCGATGTTGACGGAGGGCGCACCGCCCCCTAGAGTCCCTCACGCGTCCGCGACGCGGACACGACGCAGACCTCACGGGTTGAGCCCACCGGCAACCGGCCTGTCGTGTGGGCACCGCCGAACACCACCTGTGGAAGGTTCCGTGCGTCACAGTCCAGCCTCGTCCCGCGTCTTGGGGAGACCACCCTCCCCCTCGTCACGAACACCGCTCACCGATCCGTCTCGGCGCAGCACTCCCGGCGGACCCCGGCCTCCCCCGACGCCCCGGACACCGCCACGCGCGATGCACCGCAACCCGCCATCGACGACGGTTCCCGTCGAGGAGACACAGTGAACGACCCACACACATCCGCGCCCAACGACCCGCTGGCCACCGAACGCCGCCGCATCGTCGAGTTCGCCACCGCGGCCCGCGTTCCGCGAGGAGGATTCGGCTGGCTGGACGCCTCGGGAGGGCTCGCCTCCCGCGAACCCCTGGCCACCTGGATCAACGCCCGCATGACCCACGTGTTCAGCCTGGCCCACGGGTTCGGGGACGGTGACACGGCGGAGCTGGCCGACCACGGGATCGCCGCGCTACGCGGCCCGTTGCACGACGCGGAGCACGGCGGCTGGTACACCAGCACCGCCGACGACACCAAAGGGGCCTACGAACACGCCTTCGTGGTCCTGGCCGCCAGCAGCGCCGCGGCCGTGGGCCGACCCGGAGCCGAGGAGCTGCTGACCGAGGCCCTCGACACCGTCACCGCCCGCTTCTGGGAGGAGGACGTCGGACTGGCTCTGGAAAGCTGGGACCGAGGCTGGCACACCACCGAGTCCTACCGCGGCGCCAACAGCAACATGCACCTCGTCGAGGCCTTCCTCGCCGCCGGCGACGTCACCGAGGACCCCATCTGGCACCGGCGCGCGCTGCGCATCGCGGAAAAACTCGTCCACGAGGTCGCCGCCGCCCACGAATGGCGGCTGCCCGAGCACTTCACTCCCGACTGGCGGCCGGTGCTCGACTACAACCACGACCGACCGCGAGACCCGTTCCGTCCCCACGGCGGCACCGTCGGGCACTGGCTGGAATGGGCCCGGCTGTTGGTCCAGTTGGAAGCCGCCCTCGGAGACACCGCCCCCGAGTGGTTGCTCGCGGACGCCGAACAGCTTTTCGACTCGGCGGTCACACGGGGCTGGAACTCCGACGGCCATCCCGGCTTCGTCTACACCCTGGACTGGCAGGACCGCCCCCAGGTGCGGGAACGCATGCACTGGGTCGTCGCCGAGGCCGTGCTCACGGCCGCCGCCCTGTACCACCGTACCGGTGAACAACGCTACGCACGCTGGTACGAGGTCTTCTGGGACTACGCCCGCACTCACCACGTCGACACCGAACACGGCAGCTGGCTCCACGAGGTCACGCCCGACGGGCGACTCTCCGAGTCGGTCTGGGTGGGCAAACCGGACGCCTACCACGCCTACCAGGCCGCGTTGCTGCCCTCGCTTCCGCTCTCGCCCGCCCCGGCCGTACTCGCCCGACGGGCGCTGTTCGCCTCCCGGTGATCCGAGCCTCGGGGCGGGAAGCCTCCCACGGAGGGAACCGGCCGGGCCGAGCCCGGTGGGCCGGGACGGAAACCACCGGGTCCCGGCCCACCGGCTCTCACAGACCGTTCTCGGCGATCACGCGGGCGTACCGGTAGGCGCTGGCCTTCGGAGTACGACGCTGTGTGGCGTAGTCGACGTGCACCAGTCCGAAACGCTTGGCATACCCCTCGGCCCACTCGAAGTTGTCCAACAGGGACCAGTAGAAGTACCCGCGCAGGTCGACCCCTCTTCGCAGGGCCTCGTGGGCCGCGGCCAGATGGCTTTCGAGGTAGGCGACGCGCTCGGGGTCGTCCACTCCCGAGGCGGTGACCACGTCCGGATAGGCTGCTCCGTTCTCGGTCACGTACAACGGCGTACCGGGAAAGTCCCGGTTCAGCCCGAGCAGCAGTTCGGTCAACCCTTCCGGAACCACTTCCCATCCCATGTCGGTGCGGGGCAGACCACGGCCGGGGAAGCGCACGTACTCCGCCCCCACCCAGGGGGACGGGGCGGTTGGGCCGCCGCCCGAACGACCGGTGACGATGTGGTCGTGGTAGTAGTTGACGCCGAGCAGGTCCACGGGGGCGGCGATCCGCTCGGCGTCGTCGGTCTTCACGTGCTCACCGAGACCGAAGGGTTCCAGATCGGACAGCAGGTCCCGCGGGTAGGAACCGCGCAGCAACGGATCCAGGAAGAAGCGGTTCTGCAGCGCGTCCACCCGGCGGGCGGCCTCCACGTCGGCCTCGTCGGCCGGGTCGCGGGCGCGCACGGGAAACAGGTTCAGCGTGATTCCCACCCCGGCGTGGGGGACGCGTTCACGGATGACCGCCAGTCCCTCCCCGTGGGCCAGCAGCAGGTGGTGCCCGGCCGCCACGGCCGCGCACGGCTCGGTCCGCCCCGGCGCGTGCACACCGGCGGCGTATCCCAGAAACGCCGAGCACCACGGCTCGTTGAGCGTCGTCCAGTTCGACACGCGGTCCCCGAGGCGTTCCAGCACACTGTCCACGTAGTCGGCGAAGCGGTAGCCGGTGTCCCGGTTCGTCCACCCACCACGGTCCTCCAGTGCCTGCGGAAGGTCCCAGTGGTAGAGGGTCGGCCACGGGGCGATGCCGTGTTCCAGCAACTCGTCGAGGAGCCGGTCGTAGAAGTCCAACCCCGCCGCGTTGACGGTCCCGCCGTCGGGCCGCACCCGGGGCCAGGCGATCGAGAACCGGTAGGCCCGCAGCCCCAGCTCGGCCATCAGCCGGACGTCGGCGGGCATCAACCGGTAGTGGTCCGCCGCGGGCTCGCCGGTGTCACCGTTGGCCACGGTGCCGGGACGCGCACAGAAGGTGTCCCAGATGGAGCTGCCTCTCCCCTCGGCGGCGGTGGAACCCTCGATCTGGAAGGAGGCCGTGGCCGCGCCCCAGAGGAAACCGTCCGGGAACGGCGCGGAAACGTGTCCTCCCGCTTTCGCGGGACCGGTTCGCTCGTCGTCAGGCACGGGCACTCGGAACCCTCTCTCGTCCGGAAGGATGTGGTGGGACACCTCGGTGGACCGGTGCCCCGGCACCTCGTTCACGTGTTCTCCTCCGTCGAGGACTCGTAGAGCCAACAGCTGGTGAGGTGACCGTCCCCGACCGGGAACTCGGGAGGACGGCGGGAACACACCGACATGGCATGGGGGCACCTGGCCCGGAACGGGCACCCCTGGTCCCCGGCCGGAACCTCGGTGGAGGCGGGTTCGACGGGAACGGTCAGCGGGTCGCTTCCGCCGGGATCCGGGGCCGCGCTCCTGAGCAAACGGGTGTAGGGATGCCGTGGCCGCAGGATCACGTCGTCGCTGTCGCCCCGCTCGACCACCTGTCCCCGGTACATCACCAGCACCCGTTCGGAGAAGTGCCGCGCGGTCGCCAGGTCGTGGGTGATGTAGAGGACCGCCAGATCCTCCTCCGCCTTGAGGCGGTCCATCAGGTTGAGGATGTCCAGCCGGACGGAGACGTCGAGCATGGACACCGGCTCGTCGGCGAGCAGCACCCTCGGACCGGGGGCCAAGGCGCGGGCGATCGCCACCCGCTGGCGTTGCCCCCCGGAGAGTTCGTGCGGCTGTTTGCCGACCACACGGTCGGGCGGCACCAGCGCCACCCGTTCCAACAGACGCTCGACCCGCTCGTTCAGCTCGGAGGAGGTCAGCCTGCCACCGTGCAACCGCAGCGGGCGACTCAGGTGATGCCCCACGGTGTGGAAGGGGTTGAGCGAGGCGAACGGGTCCTGGAAAACCATCTGCACGTCGCCGCGGTAGCCACGGGTGGCCCCGCGCCCGGTGCCGACCACCCTGCCGTCCACGCGCACCTCTCCGGAGCTGGGCGGCAGCAGGCGGGCGAGCATCCGGGCCAGGGTGGACTTTCCGCTGCCGCTCTCCCCCACCAGGGCGACCGTACTTCCGGCGGAGAGGTCGAACGAGACACCGTCGACGGCACGCAGCCTCCGCCTGCCGCCCTTCTCGCGCAGGCGGAACTCCTTGACCAGGTCACGGACTTCGAAGGTGCTCACCGGATCACCTCTGACTCCTCGATCGGACGGAACTCGCCACGCAGCAGCGACTCCGGGGGCGCGGTGCCGTACCTGCTCGGGTCGTGGGCGTGGCAGGCCGCTCGGCCGTCCGCTCCGGCCGGGGAGTCCGGGTGGGCGACGAGCGGGGGCTGTTCGCCGTCGCAGACCTCGCGACGGTAGGGGCAGCGTTCGGCGAAGGCACACCTGTCCAGCGACTCGGCCAGGTCCGGTGTGCGGCCGGGAATGCCGTGCAGACCGGTGGGATCACCGGTGAGACTGGGAAACGAACGGAGCAGGCCGAGGGTGTAGGGATGCAGCGGTGTGCGGCGCAGTCGCTCCGTGCCGCCCTCCTCGACGACCCGGCCCGCGTACATGATCGCGATCCGGTCGCTGATCTCCAGCAGCAGGGACATGTCGTGGGTGATGAACACGACCGCGAAGCCGAGTTCGGCACGCAGTCGGGTGATCTCGGCGAGGATCTCGCGCTGCACGACCACGTCCAGCGCCGTGGTCGGTTCGTCCATGAACAACACGTCCGGACGCAGGACCAACGCCATGGCGATCATGACGCGCTGGCGCATCCCGCCGGAAAGCTCGTGCGGGTAGCTGTCGAGTCTGCGCGGGTCCACGCCGACGAGTTCGAGCAGTTCCGCGCAGCGCCGTCCGCGCTCGCGCCTGTCCGTCGCCGGCTCGTGGGCGCGGATGACGTCCTCCAACTGGGCACGCACGGTCAGCACCGGGTTCAACGCGTTCATCGCACCCTGGAAGACCATGGCCAGCCTGTTCCACCGGAAACGGCGCAGCTGTTCACCGTCCAGGGCGAACACGTCGGTCTCGGCGCCGTCGGCGTGGTGGAAGACGACCTCACCGCCGACGACGTGGGCGGGAGGACGCAGCAGCCGGTTCACGGCGTAGGCCAGTGTCGACTTGCCGCACCCGCTCTCCCCGGCCAGACCGAGAATCTCGCCGCGGCCGAGAGCCAGGTCCACCTCACGGACGGCGTGCACGGGCCGGTCGGCCTCGTAGTCGACGCTCAGACCGCGGACGGTCAGTACCGGTGACCACCGTTCGGAAAAGGTCGGTTGTGTGTTCATCGGGACACCTTCCGCTTGTGTGCCGGGGTGCGCAGGTTCGGGTCGATGACCTCGTCGATGGCGAAGTTGATCAGGGACAGACCGCATCCGGTCAGCGCCATCAACAGCCCCGGAGGAACGAACCACCACCAGGCGCCGAGGACGAGCGCCTGGGCGTTCTGCGCGTAGTACAACAACGTCCCCCAGGTGAGCTGCCCGAACCCGGCCAGTCCGAGGAAGGCCAGCGACGCCTCGGTGAGGATGGCGAAGACGACCGAGAAGACGAACTGGGAGGCGACCACGGGCAGGAGATTGGGCAGGATCTCGACGAACAGGATCCGCCACGTCCGCTCCCCCGAGGCCTTCGCGGCGCTGACGTAGTCACGTTCCCGCAGCGAGCGGGTCTGTGCCCGCAGCACCCGCGCCGGTGCGGCCCAGATGGTGATACCGATGACCAGCACGGTCACCGCCAGCCCGCCACCGGCCAGGTAGTTCGCGATCACGATGGCCAACGGGAGGCTGGGTATCACCAGCACCACGTTGGTCAGCAGCGAGAGCGTCTCGTCGGTCTTGCGGCCGGCGTAGCCACCCACGACGCCGACGACGACCGACAGCGCGGTGGCCAGGATCCCCACCACGAAACCGACCAGCAGCGAGCCCCGCGTGGCCTCGGCGAGTTGGGCGAGCACGTCCTGACCGGTCTGGGTGGTACCGAACCAGTGCTCCCCGCTGGGAGGGCTCAGCACCGCGCCGCTGATCGCCTGGGGGTCGGGAGTCAGCGGAGGCCCCAGAACGCCGAACAGCACGATGGCGGTCACGATGCCCAGACCGGCCCGAAGTTTGCCCGAGGAGGGCAGACGCAGTCGGCGGAGCGGGTTTCTCCGGCCGCCCGACGTCGGGAGCGGATCGCCGAGGGGGCTTCGCCCGGAAGGCTCCGGGCTCTCCTCGCGGCCAGCCCGGCCCGTGGGGGAGGTGCGCGTTGCCATCGGGAGTCTCACTCAGCCTTCCTGGTACGGGGGTCGATGACCGAGTGCAGCAGGTCCACGGCGAGGTTCGCGCCGAGCACGGTCAGCGTGATGACGAGGAAGATCGCCTGCATCAGGGGGTAGTCGTTGTTCTGCACCGCCTGCAGCAGCACGTAACCGACCCCCGGATAGGAGAACACCGCCTCGGTGACGATCGAGCCGCTGACGACGAAACCGAGCGAGATGGCGAATCCGGCGATGCTGGGCAGCACGGCGTTACGCGCGGCGTAGGCCAGCATGATCCGGCGGGAGCGCAGCCCCTTGGCCTCGGCGGTGAGGACGTAGTCCTCCGACAGCGTGGAGACCATCATGTTGCGCATCCCCAGCATCCAGGCACCGACCGAACTGAACACGATCGTCAGCCCGGGAAGCACGGCGTGGTGCAGCGCGCTGAGGAGGAACTCCGCGTTGAGGCCGGGGGTGGTGTCGTAGTCGTACCCACCGGCCAGCGGGAACACCTGCCAGAAGGAACCGAACAGGAACAGCAGGATCAGTGCCAGCCAGAAGTAGGGGATGGCCGACAGGAAGGTGGTGGTCGGAGCCACCCCGTCCAGCCAGGTGCCCCGGTGCCATCCCACGAAGGTGCCCACGCCCACACCGAGCACGAAGGCCAGCAGGGTGGACACCCCCACCAGCACCAGCGTCCACGGCAGAGCCTGTCCCAGCACCGTCAGCACCGGGGTGGGGAAGTACGTCACCGAGACGCCGAGATCTCCGGTGAACAGGTTACCCAGGTACTCGAAGTACTGGACGAGGACGTTTCCGTCTCCTGATCGGCCGAGCGCCGTCTCGAGGGCCCGCCGGGACTGCGGCAGCACCGTGGCGCCGCCCTGTTGCAGCCGCGCCAGCAGAATGTCGACCGGGTTGCCCGGCATCATCCGTGGAATCGCGAAGTTCACGGTGATCGCGATCCACGCCGCGACCAGATAGAACAGTATCTTGCGTCGGAGATAGGTCATACCGGTGTCACCTCGTTCCCGCCGACCCGGGCCGCTTTCTGACCTTCAGGTTCTTGGCCACGATCCCGAGATCCGGCACGAACTGGGCGTCGGGAACGGCGTAGCGGTCGTCCTCGGTGGGCCATCCCGTGACCCGGGCGGTGCTGTACTCGGTCAGTGAGTTCGACTGCAGCACCGGGACGTAGGGAACCTCCTCGGCGATGACCCGTTGCAGCTCCGCGTAGGCTTCCCGCCGGATCTCCTCGTCCCGGGTGGAGGCGATCCGGGACAGGGCCGCGTCGACGGTGTCGTCGCGGAAACGCGCGTAGTTGGGATTGGCCTGCTGTCCCACCGGGGCGGTGTTCGCGCTGTTGTAGAAACGGTTGTAGAGGTAGTACGGCATCGGACCGCCGTAGAGGTTGTCCAGGGCAAGTTCGAACTCGCCGTTGTTGCGTTCGGCGGTGAACGCGGCGTAGGAGACCTCCTCGGGGTTCAGTTCGACACCGACCTCGCTCAACTGCCTGCGCATGACGGCGGCCGCCGAGATGTAGTCGGTGTAGCCGCTGACCATCTTCACCGTCAACGAGAGCCGTTGCCCCGAGGGGCTGACGAAGATCCCGTCGGGACCACGCCGGTAGCCGGCCTCGGTGAGTGTCCGGCGGGCACGCTTCCTGTCGGTGTCCATGCGTCGTCCCCGGAACTCCGGTGCGGTGTAGGCCTCGTCGCGGGGCAGGAGCAGCATCGCCGGGGAGGGGGCCTCGTTGTAACCGCCGAAGGCGAGTTCGTTGATCTGCTCGCGGTCGATGCCCAGTGCCAGCGCCTGACGAACCGCCCGGTCCGCCGTGAGACCCCGGTCGTTGTTGGCGATCATCACGGTCAGGTACAGCGGAGTGGTGACGTAGGCGTTGTCCTCGTCCTGGGAGACATAGGTCCTCTCGACCCGGGGGATGTAGATCTGGGTCCAGTCGATCTTTCCCGCCAGTAGGGACTTGGTCGCGGCCTGGTTGCCGTTCAGCGAGACGTAGCGCAGGCTCGGCACCTCGGGCTTGCCCGGTTCCCAGTAGTCGGGGTTGCGGGTCATCACGTAGCTCTGCGGGGAGAAACTCTCCAACACGTACCCTCCGGTCCCGAGGGGTTCCGGGTTCGGGAACGTGGCTGGATCGTCCACCTCACTCCAGACGTGTTCCGGAACGACGAAGGTGTAGCCGGCGATGTACCACAGGTCGGCGAACACCGGTCGGGTGAAGTCGATCGTCACCGTGCGCGCGTCGGAAGTTCGTACCCCGGCTATGGGCAGCGCGGCGGTGTTGATCGCGGGGATACGTCTGATCAGGTCGAAGGTGAACGCGACGTCGGCGCTGTCGAAGGACGTCCCGTCGGTCCACGACACTCCCTCCCGCAGGGTGAAGGTGATCGACGTTCCGTCCGGTGCCCACTCGTAGCCCGTGGCGAGCTGCGGGGTGGGGGCGTCGTCGCGGGCCTGGTTGAAGAACATCAGCGGTTCGTAGAGCATGCCGCGGGCCGGTGGGTTCGACGTGGCCGAGAAGGGGTTGAAGTTCTTCGTCAACCTTCCGCTCTTACCGGTGTAGACGGTCAGCGTGGTGTCCCCACCGCTGTCCACCGCCGAGCATCCCGTGGCCACGAGCGCGGCGCCCGCTCCGAAACCTCTGAGCACCGTCCGCCTCGTGAGGCGTGCTGGCATGGCGGCTCCTTCCTGTCACGATCCTCGTCCGCCTCCGTCGACCGCGGTTGCGAGCCGTTGAGTGAAGCGCTTAAGTGAGTTGGCGTACATAGTTGCCGAGAATCTCCGCACAGACAAGAGTGACAGCGACATCCCGGTTACTTGATTAATCAAGTAACCATCGAAAAGGAGTCCCCGAAGGGGCGACAGTCCCTCGCACCACTCGCCATTCCACGGTTGACTTATTCGCTTAAGCGACCTTCCGTCCCCGTGGCGAGCACGCACTCCCCGTTCTCCCCGGTCCCCGGCACACACCGGTGGCCGCGGGTGCCTTCCCGCGGCCACCGGCAGGGAGTCGCCGGCGGGTTCCGCCCGACGAGTCCCCGAAGAACGAACTCCGCCTAGTAGACCGAAGCCTCCCGGGAGGTCTCCCGGATGCCGTTCTCACCGTTGAACAGGCGCTGCCCCCACGGGGTCAGCCTGGTCGGGTCGAAGTCCTCGGTCATGTCCAGGTACTCGACACCACCGCTGTTACCGCTCCAGGACCAGCCCAGATAGCCGATACCGAACGACTCGGCCGCGGCCAGGATCGCGTCCTCGGCCACGTCCCCGTCGGAGTGTTTGTGGCCGAACTCGCCGACCACGAGCGGCAGTCCCGCCTCGACGAAGTGCCGCAGGTAGTCGCGCACCGCGTCCCCGCTGTCGAACACGCCGTACATGTGGACGGAGAACACCGTGTTGCCCAGCGGGTCGTCGGCGAAGACGCTCGCGGCGTCGTCGCGCATCGTGTACCGCCAGTCCTGGCCCCAGTTGGGGGCGTCGACCATCAGGGTGTGCTCGAAACCGGCCGAGCGCAGGCGCTGGATCGCCTCACTGGTGGCCGAGGTCCACTGGGAGTGGGTGCTGTTGCCGAAGGGCTCGTTGCCGATGTTGACGATGACGTACTCCTCCTGGTCCCGAAGCGCCTCGCGGACGCTGAGCCAGTAGTCGACCGCCTGGTCCAGGGTGGCGGCCCGGCCACCCTGGTCGCCGTATCCGGTCGTGTCGTGCACCTCCAGCACACAGATCAGCCGGTTGCGCTTGCAGTCGGCGACCACCTCGGCCACGTCGGCGGTGTCGTCGCGTGTCCACTGGTGACCGCTGCTGAGCACCACGCGCACCGTGTTCGCTCCCAGGGACTTGATGTCGGACAGCGACTGTGTCTGGTCCGGGTACCAGGTGTGGGGGTGGTTGACTCCCCGCATGACGAAGTCGTTGCCGTTGGCGTCCAGCAGACGCCCGTCACTGACGTGGAAACCCTCCGTAGCGGGCCGATGGTGGGTCGTGTCCGCGGTGGCCTGCGACAACGTCGTCGCCAGGGAGAGTGCCAGCACGGCCAGTGCCGTGCCCAGAACGCGTAACCGTGTTTTCATGGAACACCTCGTGGTGTGCTTGCCTGTCCGACGGCGAATCCGGATCCGGCCTCCTTCGATCACGGTGGAACGAGACGGACACCGGGGTTTCCCGAATGTTCACCGTGATCTCAGCCACAGACAGCGAAACACTTACGCGCTTAAGTTTCAACCCCGTGAACGGAACCGACAAAAGCGGCGTCGTGGACCCCGACACGACACGGCCCCGCTGATCCGGACGGATCATCGGGGCCACTGAGGGGAAGAGACCGGTCAGCCGGGCCACCGTTCCACGGACGGACCCCCCGTGTCGAGTTCGGCTGCCCGGGGAGGCTCGGCCCCGGCGCGGGAACAGGTCACCGCGGCCGCCCGCGTGGCGAAGTCCAGCGCCTCCCGCCACTCGGCGGCTCCCATCGCCGCGACCCCCTCCCGCCCCAGCAGGTTCCGTTGGTCCAGCCAGGCCAGCAGGGCGGCCTGCACCGTGTCCCCCGCCCCGATGGTGTCCACCACCGGGGAGTCCGGGCCTGCAACCTCGACACACGTGCCGTGTCGGGTCACCACCGACATGCCCGCACCACCGTGGGTCACCACCACCGCCGACGGCCCCATCCCCACCCATCTCCGAGCGGAGGTCATCGGTTCGCGACCGCTGCCCGCGTCCAACCAGCACGCGTCCTCGTCGGAAAGCTTCAGCAGGTCGACGTGCGGCAACCAGCCCTCGAAACGTTTCCGGTAGGCCACGGGCTCGGAGACCAACGCGCCCCGGACGTTCGGATCGAGCGCGACGAGAACACCACGCTCCGACTCGCGCCGCAGCACGGTCTCGTAGACACCGGCCCCCGGTTCGAGCACCAGCGACAACGTTCCCAGCGCCACCGCCCGTGTCCGCGAGGGCAGCGGGCCGGGATCGGAGACCAGACGGTCGGCGGTGTCGTGAACACGGAAGTCGTAGTCGACCCTCCCCTCCCCGTCCGGCAGAGCCACGGCGAGTGTCGTGCGCTCGTCACCGCGCTGCACCAGCGAAGTGTCCACTCCGGACGCCACGAGACGGCGGAACAGCGCCCGGCCGAAGGTGTCCCCGGAGATCCGGGACAACAGGGCGGCCTTCGCTCCCAACCGGCCCAACGCGACGGCGACGTTGTACGGTCCCCCACCCAGGCGAGGGACCAACGGGGCGAGCTCCCCCTCGGGGACGCCCCCGTCCGGGACGAGGTCGACGAGCGCCTCTCCTCCTACGACGATCACGAGAGTTCCTCCCAGGGAGTGTTCCGGTACCTGTCGGGAACCGAATCCCCGACCGTCCGGGCGAGGACCACCGAGACCGGAGTGCTTTTCGACACCGGTCCCCGCTCGGAGCGAGACGGGCCTCGGCGCGCTTCAGCCCTCCAGCAGCAGCACGCGGACCTCGTGGGCGGCCAGTTCCAGCGTTTCCACGGTGGTGTTCGTCCGCGGGTCGACGAGCCGCCCCGCCACCTCCGGTTTGACCGTCACCGGCAGGTCGGAGTGGCTGGCCACGAACACGAAGCTCCGTCCGTCGCCGTGGTCCAGCACGTCCGCGCTGACCGAGGGATCACCGGTGACCACCGGCCGGTCCACCCCCGCGACCGTGGCCAACGCCTCGTAGAGGGCCACCGTGGCGTCGGGGTTCACTCCCGGGGTGAGGTCGGCCATGTGCTCCAGCGGATAGGTGCACAGCACGACCCACCCCTGTCCCACGCGCCTGCGCAGCAGGGCGGGATTGCCGTCCTGGTCGGTCGCCACCACCTCGGCCTCGGTGGGCCGCACCGGAAGGCGGGAACGACTGTGCTCGTTGCCGGCCACCGCGAAGCGCAGGGTCGTCCCCCGGGACAACCCGCCGAACTCGGTGGTGAGGGTCAGTTCGACCTCGTCGTGCTCGACCGGGTCGACCAGGCCGTAACGCAGCTGGTGCTCCACCCCGAACATCCGGTTCAGGTGCGCGAACCACGGTCCGCGCTGGAACGGTGTGACACCGTGGCAGTACGAGACGTAGACGACCGCACCGTCGCGGGCCAGTTGTTCGAGCCGGTAGCCGGCGGGAGCCGTGAGCTGCTTGGTGGACGGCAGCACGTAGAGCGAGCAGTCCCCGTCGAGTCCGTCGCGCTCCCTGGTCAGGCCGACCGGAACGTCGGCCAGTTTCGCACTCACGTAGGCCTGCCGGAGCACCGAGAAGGAGAACCGGTTGTCCCGTTCGTCGGTGATCGGTACCTGCCCCTCCAGGTACTCGGGCACCACCAGGGCCGTCCGGGCGTCTCTGCGTCGGCAGTGGGCCACGTCGATCTCGGACAGCACCCGGGAGAACTCGGCCATCTCCTCCAGCTGGGGTTTCGGCTCCCCGTCGACGGTGGTCAGACCGAAGTGCAGTTCGAAGGGATGGTGGCGGTACGGGTCCTGGTCAAAGAGATTGTCGAAGTCGGTGTTGTTCCAGGCCAGCCAGCCCGTGGCCCCCGCGAGCAGGCTGTGGTACAGCGCCTGGCGGTAGTAGTGGGCGGAGTGCTCGGCCGAGGCGAAGTCCGAGGACAGTCCGAACTCCTCCAGCACCACCGGGTGCCCGAGGGTGCTCACCATCTCGCAGACGAAGGCGGCCGCGTAGTGCTGGCGGATCTGGTCGTCCTCCATCCGGTACACGTGCGGGCCGAGGAAGTCGGTCATCTCGCCGAGCTCCCGCACGGAGAAACCGTTGTCCACACCAGTGACCTCGACGCCCCACGCCCCGTCACCGATCGAGACCGGCTGGCGCCCGCCCGCCGCGCGAACCGCGCGCACCATCATCCGGGCCCAGCTCGACACCGTCTCCTCGGAGGCGTGACCACCGTAGATGGGCATCTCGTTGCTGATCAGCCACCCGGCCACGGCGGGGTGTTCGGCGAAACGCTCGGTCATCCGCTCGACGAACCACGCCTGCCTGTCCACCATCCACACGTCGGTGTAGAGATCGCGTCCCCCGCGCCACGGAGGGTCGAAGTTCTCGCCGGACATGTGTCCGATGAGGAAGGTGGGGATGGTGGTCATGCCGATCTCCAGGTGCGCCCGCAGGAAGTCGGCGTAGTTGGCGACGCAGTTCTCGTCGACGCGCTCGGGCTCGGGCATGAAGTCCGGCCAGAAGAAGAACGACCGGGTCACGGTCAGTCCGTGCCGTCGCAGGGTTCGCAGCTCCGTGCGCACCAGTTCGGAGTCGTATCTGCTCCACATCCGCGGGCCACCGCTTCGGGACCAGAAGTTGGCGCCGAGCCAGTTACCCGGCCGGCCGGACGTGTTGACCATCGCGAAGTGGCGACGCATGGAATCCTCTCCTCAACAGGGCCGGGTCTCCCCGCCCACGGTGTGGGTCGTGGTGGGTACCGACGAGGCAGCGGGAGCTGCGGAGACGTCCCACGGCACCGGTGCGTTTCGGCCTCGCCCGAAGCGAACGTCTCGTACACACGCGGGAAACCGCACAGCCCGGGTACCGGCGTTCCTACCTTGACTCGTCCGAGTGCTGTCTCCCGGTCGAGACGCCGTCAACGGAGCGCACGGACTGACGGCGATCCGTACCGGCCCACCCTTCCCCTGACGACAACTGGAAGGCAGTTCATCAGTTAAGCGCTTAAGTGTCAAGTGTCCGTCACGCTCCTCCACGAACCGGGAAGCGTCGGGAGTGTTCCTGATCCGACCACTGGGGACCCACCTCCGGGCCCCGTGTCAGCAGCACGTCAGCACCGTGTCAGCGACGACGTTAGTGTCCCGCGCCACGAACACGAACGTGGCGCCTCTGGCGAGGAAACACCGTTCGACCGAGCGAAAGGAACAGTCCGATACCGGATGTTCCCACAGCAGCACAGAGAACAGCCAGAAAAGACCCCAAGGTCTCCCTCGTTCTTCGGACAAGCAGGTGTGAGCAGTGCCGAACCCCATCGGAATCGTCGGTTTGGGCGCCTGTGTGCCCGAGACCGTGCGTACGAACGCCGAAGTGGCACCCGCGGCGGGAGTCACCGCCGAGTGGGTCGAAGAACGCACCGGAGTGCTAGAACGCCGAGTGGCCGAGGAGGACCAGGGCACCTCCGACCTGGCGGCCGAAGCGGCTCGTCGTGCCATGAGCTCGGCCGGCATCGCGGCAGACCAGATCGAACTGCTGGTGCTGGGGACCTCCACCCCGGACGAACTGGGACCGTCCACGGCGTGTCGGGTCCAGGCCCTGATCGGCGCCGACGAAGCCGTCGCTTTCGACGTGGCCGCCGCGTGTTCCGGATTCGTGTTCGGAACACGAATCGCCCACGACTGGCTCTCCCGGCGGGGAACACGAGGACACGCACTGGTGATCGGAGCCGAAACGTACACGAAGTTCCTGGACCCCGCTGACCGCGGGACCGCCACCCTGTTCGGTGACGGAGCGGGAGCGGCCGTGCTCGGACCGGCGCCCCCCGAACGGGGCATCCTGCACGTGGCACTCGGTTCGGACGGCAGCCAGGCCGACCAGGTGCTCATCCCGGCCGGTGGAAGCCGTATCCCCGCGAGCTCCCGCTCGCTCACCGAGCGAGAACACACGATCTCCATGGACGGACGAGCGGTGCGGGAGTTCATCACCGACATGTTCCCCCGGGTGTTGGCCGAGGCTTGCACGGCCGTGGGAATCCGCATCGCGGATCTGGACGCGGTGGTGCCCCACCAACCGAATCCACTGCTGCTGCGGACCCTGAGCGAGCGGAACGGACTCCCCGAGGGAAAGACGGTGATCATCGGCGAACGACTGGGCAATGTCGGAGCCGCGTCGATCCCGGTGGCGTTGACGCACGCCGTGGCTCACGGCCGAGTCTCCGACGGTGACCACGTGCTGCTTCCCACCTTCGGGGCAGGACTGACATGGGGCTCGTGTCTGCTGCGTTGGTCCCCCACCACGCACACACCGGCCAGCGTGTTCGATGAGACACAGAGGTGACGAATGGAGTCAGCGCGATCATTGTTCGACCTTTCGGACCGGCGGGTACTGATCACCGGGGCTTCTCGGGGCATCGGACTGTGCCTCGCACGAGGTTTCGCCGCCGCCGGTGCTCAGGTGGCCATGGCGGCTCGTTCCGCGGAAACGCTGCGGGAGGAGGCCGCGGCGATCCGCGGGGAAGGCGGGTGGGCCACGGCCGTTCCGGGTGATCTGTCCACCGGTGATGGCTGCACCGGAGTCGTGGAGGACGCCGTGACAGCGCTGGGGGGAGGTCTGGACGTCGTACTGCACAACGCCGGCGGCCCGATCGTCGACGAGGACGGGGTACTGCTGATGCGGACGGTACTGGGGGCCTCGGACACCGAATGGGCCGGTGTGTTGGACGTCAACCTGATGGCGACGGTGTGGCTGCTTCGGGCGGCTCGACCGTTTCTGTCCGTCTCCCCGGATCCGAGTGTGACGGTGATGTCCTCGGTGGCCGGCCTGGTGGGAATAGGAGGGATGGAGCCGTACGGAGCGGCCAAGGCGGCCCAGGTGTCGCTGGTGCGTTCCCTGGGCACCGCATGGGCCCGCCAGGGAATTCGGGTGAACGCCCTCTGCCCCGGCTGGGTACGCACCGAAATGACCTCCTCGGCGCACGAAGACGAGTCCACCTCCGAGGCGGTGCTGTCACACGTTCCCCAGCGCCGTTGGGCCGAGCCCGGGGAACTGGTGGGACCCGCGATCTTCCTGTCCTCTCCGGCGGCCTCGTTCATGACCGGCCAGACCCTGGTCGTCGACGGTGGGCTGGTGGCGCACCCGTTGATCGGATGACGGAAGCGAGATTCGGGAGGAACCTGATGTCGGAAGAACACGTGTGGGTCGTGGGAGACTGCCTCGCCCGCTTCGCCGGGAACGAGGGTGTGGAGACACTAGGCGGGGTTCTGAGCCGTCCGGAGGAGCGTCCGGGCGGGCAGAACACGACCGTGCTGCACCCGGGAATGGGCGTGGACCGGACTTCCTGGAGAGAGTTGGAGGAGACGATCCTCGCTCGCGGACTCTCCGCGTCGATGTCGCTCCACGGCGAACCACCCCGACCGGTGGCCCGGCACAGGGTGCTCAAACAGTCCCAGGACAACGTGCTCATCGGTGACGCCCACGCCTCGGGAGAGACCATCGGCGCCTCGTTGACGGTGCCGAACGACACGGAGATGATCCGCGACCACACGGCCGATCAGCAGCACCTTCCCGGCATGCTGCTGATCGAGGCCGCGATTCAGTTGGTCACATGGGGAGTGGGGGAAACGGTTCCCCGAACGTCGGGCGGAAAAGCCCGATACGCGGTGATGCACCGGTGCGGTTTCTCGTTCCACCGTTTCGTGTTTCCCCTTCCCACGACACTACGCGCACGGCTGTCACGTTCCGGCGAAGCCGATGAGGACCGCGTGCCGTTGACCGCCCGCGTGGAAACGGAGCAGGCCGGAGAAACCACCGGCGTGTACGAGTTCGAGCTCAACGCCTTCGATCCCCACGCGGTGTTCGAGGCCGAAGCGGGGCAGGCGCGAAGGACGCTGACACGTACCGGCCCGCCGGAGAAGAGGTGACCAGAACATGATCCGTTCTTTCGTCCGAGACGGCGACGAGCGCTACGACGCCGAGATGCGGAGGGTGTTCACCGCCCCGCCCTTCACCGATCCTCCGCGGGACCAGTCGAAGTCACAGGCCCAACACCGCACCTACGAACAGCTGCGCCACCTCAACGACGTGCTCGGTCTGGCCGAACGCGTCCGGCGGGACCGTCGCATCCTGTTCACCACACTGGAATGGGTCGCCGTGGTCAACCCCGCCTTGTTCCTGACCACGAAAGTCCACTACGGGGTCTGCCTGGCCGGGATCGACGGCATGGGACGTAGCGGTACGGAGGTGGACCGGGCACGAGCCGAACTCGAATCCGGACAGGCCGTCGGAACCATTCTGATCACCGAACTCGGGCACGGCACGAGTCACGTGGCCCTGCGCACCCGCGCGGACTACGACCCATCCACGAAGACGTTCGTACTGCGCACTCCGGAGGAGGCGGCGCGGAAATTCATGGCCCACGCCGGTCTGGAAGGCGTTCCCAAGATCGGGATGGTCTATGCGCAGCTGTACGTGCACGACGTCTGCCACGGCGTCTTCCCGTTCCTCGTCCGGCTGCGGGACCGGGCGGGAACGTGTTCGGGAGTGTGTGTCGGTCCCGTGTGGAACTCCGAAGCGGTCTCCCTGGACTACACGCTCGTCCGTTTCGACGGAGTACGGGTGCCTTTCGACTGCTGGCTGTCCGACGGTGCCGAGCTGACCTCCGAGAGAGAACTCCACGATCCCGCCGGTTCTCCACAGCAACGGTTGTTGCGTTCCCTGCAGATATCCCGGAACGCCTCCGCGGCCGGGGCGATGGGGCTGGCCGCCGTGACCCGAGCGACGACGGCGATCACACTCCGCTACCTACACCACAGGATCACTTCCGGAAAACTCGCTCCGGGTGCCACGGCGATCCGTCACGGAGGTGTCCAGACGGCGGTGTTCGGGTCCCTGGCCACGGCCATGGCGATCACCGCCCAAGTGAACCGTGCTCGGGAACTTGTGGTGTCCGGGGAGCGTGCCGAACGATCAGCGGAGACCACGTGGTCTCCGTGGGCCTCGGTACACGACGAACTCGCCCTGACCAAGGTGGCGGCCACGTGGGCGGCCGAGCGAGTCACCCGGGACTGCCGCACAAGCCTCGGGGCGCAGGGCATCCTGGAGGTCAACCGTGTTCGCGCGTACGAGGGCCTGGCCAGCGTCTACCACTCGGCGGCGGGCGACAACAGTCTGACGGTGCTGGACCTGGCACGGTCGCTGACCCTGTGGGCGCACCCCCCGGCCCCCCGGGAGAGTCCCGCTCCTCCCACGGGGGACGTCTCGGAGTTGCCCGTCTGCGTCGAGCTCACCCGTCTTCGGGAGAACATGCTGCACACGCGCTTGTGCACCCGGCTGGGAGCGATGTGCGACCGTTCCGAGTTCGAGCGGTGGAACGAGAACACCGCCCTGGCGTGGGAACTCGTCCGCGCACACGCCCACCGTCGGACGCTCGAGGAGTTCCGGGCACGGACGGAGCGTCTCCCGGAGGGAGAGCCACGGGAGCTGTTGCGCCGGCTGTGTCTGGTCTACGCGCTGGAGGAGCTGCACTCCCATGCTGAGCAGCTGCTGCTACACGAGTGGGTCACCCCCGCCCAGCAGCGACGGATCGCTCCGACGCTGGGGGAACAGTTCCGGGCACTGCTCGAAGCGGGGCCCCACCTGTTGGACGAAGCGGGGCTGGACGACGAGGTGCTGCCCGCCCCCATCGCCAGTGCGGACTACATAACCGCCATGACCGCAGCGTCCTCCCCGTGAGCCGCCTCCGCCGGCAGGCCTCCTCCCACGAGGATGTGATGGGATGGAAGTGTCCTTCAGGCAGGCGGATATCGACGGTGTGGAGAGGAGCGGTCCCATGACTGCCGTACGTGGAAGCTCGGTGGACATCCCCACGCCGGATGGTGTGGCCGACGCCTACCTGGCCCATCCGGACGACACCGCCGCCCATCCGGGTGTGCTGTTGTACATGGACGCCTTCGGGATCCGTCCGCACCTGACCGCCATGGCCGACCGTCTGGCCTCCTCCGGCTACACCGTGGTGGTGCCCAACGTGTTCTACCGGCACGGTCGCACTCCGGTGGTGGAACTGCCCGAGTTCATCGACCCACACCAGCGCCCGGACCTCTTCGAGCGGATCGGTCCGATCATGCGGGAACTCACTCCGGAACGGGCGGTGCGGGACGCCGGGGCCTATCTCGAATGGCTGGCCACCCGCCCGGAGGCCGCCAACGGGCCCGTCGGGGTCACCGGTTACTGCATGGGCGCGGCGCTGGCCATGCGCACCGCCGCCGCCCATCCAGACCGCGTCGCCGCGGTGGCCTGCTTCCACGGCGGGAACCTGGCCACGGAGGATCCGGACAGTCCGCACCGGCTGGTCGGACACATCACCGCCGAGCTGTACTTCGGCCACGCCGACCAGGACCACGCGCTGCCGCCCGAGCAGATCGAGCGGCTGAACCGGGCGCTCACCGAGGCGGGGGTCCGCCACCGTGCCGAGGTCTACGAGGGCGCCGCGCACGGTTACACCCAGGCCGACACGGCCAGCTACGACCGGGACGCGGCCGAACGGCACTGGACGGAACTGCTGGCGTTGTTCGAGCGCACCCTCGGGCGTGGGGCGTGAGTTCTCCGCAGCGCCGCCCGTTTCACGCTGTCACGCACTCGAGGCGGAATCCACCATCAACGACCTCCCTGGAAGGCTTCATGCGTCTTCCGGCTCGCTGGATACCCTGGGGACCTCACACGTCCGGGTTGATGAAACGCCGCCGAGGATCCCACCCGGCAGGAACCTCCAACTCCGGAGCGGTCTGCACCACCTCGATCCCCACATCCTCCGTGTCACTGTCCATCAAAGACACCGAGAACTCCCGCTCCGGATACGCCACCTTCAACCGCGCCGACCACGACTCCACCAGAATCTCAGCGATCTGCTCCGACGCCGGAACAACATACTCATCCGGAGGAACGTGAAGACCAAACAGATGAAGCACCTCGAACCAGTTGAAATTGTCTACAACATTTTTCCAGGACATAGGTAGCCAGTCAGAATGACCATCTGCCACTGGAGTTGACAGGAGCTCACGGATATACGATTCATCCTCACCGTTCAGACAGAGAAACACGGCTCCGTGGATCTCAATCAGACGCGGCCAGTACAACCACGCGAACATCAACCCCTGAAAATGCGTCCCCTCCTCCCCGAAGAAGGCCACCGGATCCTCCGAATCCACATCCGGATACGCCGCCCGCAACGCCGCCACAGCAACACGCTCGTCATACACGATATACACCCTCAGTAGTAAACGTAACAGACCTGATCCTCAGTCTCCCCTGTAACATCCTGACACCGCAACTGATTTTCTTTGAAGGTTATGATCAATAAATACCACACGGACCGTAGAATGGCCTTCTCCTCTTATCAACCCATCAAAAACAAGCTCTCCTTGTTCGTCGGAAACGGCCCTCTTACATGTTTTCAAATCCATTTTCACCGTTCAAACCATGGATATCGTCGACCGAATTCATCAGAACCACCAAAAAGTCTCGACCACCAGAACTGATCCCACCAACCCCACCCGGAACCGCCCGATCCCGCTCTTCGTCATCACCAGCACCACATTCCACCGGTTCCCCACACCCTGTCGGACTCCACCCGGCGACGACACACCAGGAGGAGTCCGACAGGAGAAGACCTTATCGTCTAAATATGGGATTAAGCCAAACAGAACACAACTCGCGATCCTTAATACCCAGAATCGTGTTCGAAGCTATCTTATAATTTTCTGATTCTCAATGTTTCCACTTGTGACACATAACCAGTTTTTTTCTTTGTCGAAAAACGTTTCCCGTTCTCCCGCCTCGGCAATTCCTATTGAAACACCATGAAGGTTATGCAGGTGTGGTGATTAGTGGGGATAAGCACAAGAAGCAACGGTCTTTCCTTGAGTGCATGGGATTTTTGGTCGAATTCCATGATACCCGGAAAGACCGTTGCTTTTTATTGCCACCCTCGTCTTCGGCTCACCTGCATAGCCTTCCCTGTTGTCTACACACAAAGCAACGATCTTTTCGATGTCATGCTTGCTGACCAAGAACAGCAGTACGCGAAGGAAAGATCGTCGTGCGGACAATAGCACAGGGTTGCGTGTGGACGGGCTGTGCTGGGTGATCGAGTGGATCAGTGGGTTGGTTGGTTCGGTGGGATCCGTGGTTCACTGTGTCTGGGACGAAATCCGATCCAGAAGCAACCTGGTGTATGAGGAAGTTCCCGCCGAAGACGTGCTGCTCGCCTGAGCATCCCCGGTCGATGCCAGTCTCGATGCGGTCGGCCAAGCGGACGGTACGGATCAGCGTTCCCCTCGACGATGACGTGCGTATCGCGCTGCTCGTGGTACTGACGCAACACCTCGTCCAAGGTCGAGGCCTACTCGGCCACAGGCAATGCTTTCGTCGAGGTGATGATACGCCGTGACGAGATCGACAGTGGCATCGGCAGCCAGCCGAAATATCCGCGTGTCCTCCCCCGAAACCACCGCAGCACCAGTACCGCCTGCCAGAACCGAGCCAACGCAGAGGCCCCATCGCGTACCGCGTCCCCGCTCGAGGGCCAACAGACCGGACACATGCCGGGCGAGCGCCCGAGAGCACATCCAAGCTGGCACGCGATGAAGAAAACTACGGAGAGCCTCTCGATAAAAGGCAGAGCGTCGCAACTCCAGCCCTACCAGAGGCTCTCCGCATCCCCACTCTGGTCTCTCCCGAACAACTACGAACTCACTACCGAGAAAATCTCAGTATTAATGTTACTGATACTGATTTTAGAAAATACTGTAGTTTGCCATCAAAGTTTGAGCGTACTCCTCCGAAACAGCCCGTTTCGCCGGAGCAGGATATACGTACGTCTTTAATGCGTCCGCTACCTCCATGAAAGGACCGTACCGAGTCCACCATTCGTTCCGCATACTACTTTCCTGGAATCCCTGGAACACAGCCACCTCATCGTTCCTTTCTCCCCAGCACCCCCATTTGCCAGAGCGGCCACTGATAGCGACAACCTCCGCAGACTTAGCGAGCGATCCCAAAATTTCACCATTAGGCTCGTATCCGATCAACTCCCAATAGTCCTCCTCATCGGCGTTGACTGACAATGAAAGAGCAGGATACATACGATATTCTGGAAAATAGAATCCCTCACAGGACGGCTCCAGAACCAGCATTTCTACGTGACTATCCCCATTCCATCGAGCCAACTCGCACAACGCAGGCCAAAGTTCCGGAGCGAGCACTCCGTCGAACTCACTGAAAAGCGAATCTCCTTGGTTCTTCTTAAAAACCTGATTCGGCAATCTGAGATCCAGGTTGAATACTGCAGAAACACATGAATAAACACTTTTATATTCTTCTCGATCGGCCGCTATCGAACCCGCATCAACCATTAGTCATCTCCTAGCCTGATTTTGATATCAGCTTTCTTTGAACCTGGCATGTAATAGTCTGCAGTCCACCCATCGTGACTTTTTACCTCTTTACGAAGAAAGTATCTCGCCCCGTCTTTTTCATACATAAAATTCGGCCCTTTTTCCGTTCGATTCCATCCATCAATTTCGAGGTTTTTCTTGAACTTCTCAGGACCAACATCGGTTGATTTGTTTATTACCCTTGATCCACGATCAGTAACATCATCATATCTTGAGTACGGTGCGCAGTCGCTATTGTGTACCAATATCGGGATGTCACCAGCGACTACGTGGTAGGTGTGGATGCCGTTGATGGAGAGGTTGTGCACCCGCTGGGTCTGGGTCCACTGGCGGATGTCGGTGACCTCGACCAGCTCACCGTCCGGGGTGCGCAGCTCGTCACCGGCCCGCAACTTCTCGGCATCGACCCAGCGACCCCGGTCATCGACCCAGAACGGATGCTCATCGGTGGCCACCACCACCCCGGTCTCGTCCCCGGCCGCACCGTCGGTGTCCACGGTGACCTCGACCAGGTCCTTCGCACCGTTGCCGGTGATCGTGGCCACGACCTTCCGCGGCGCTGTCTCACCGGTCTCCGGATCGGTGGCGATCACCCGATCCCCGACCTCGACCTCCTCGATCGGCTCATGCGAGCCATCGGCCATCAACACCGCCGTGCCCGGCACGAAACTGTTCGGAGCACAGTTGGGTTTGCGCCGCGAGGTCAGGTTCTTCCACAGGCCCCGGGCTTTGTTCCACAGACCTTTGCCCGCGTTCCAGGCGCGCTTGCCGTACTTGGCCGCCGTGGCGAACTGACCCGCGCCAGGAACCGCCGCCGCACACGAGAGCGCGGCATCAGTCTTTTTCCCCTCGGCGGAATACCACGCGCAGTTGGCGCCATCGGCGACGTTGCCGACTATCGGCACCATCCCCACCGCGTCCAACAACCCGTGGCCGACTTCTTTGAGTGTCGGCAAGTGCGAGTTCTTCTCTTCGGGCTTCTGCTGCCCCTCCCCGGCACGAGCACCGGAAACCCCACCGGAACGGCTCTGGGCGCCCCCACCACCGACGAAACGGCGATCAGCTCCCTGATCCCCGTAGTCCATCATGGAGTTCAGGACGTAGTTCAAAAAATTGAACACGAAGTTCGGGACGAACGGAATAAAGAACTTTCCGCTGGGATCCGAGTACGTCGCGGGATTGTTGTTGCCGTAGGTGTAACCGTGCATCTGCTGCGGATCGGTCAGGTCCATGACCGGATCCACCGAGATGAACCGCCCCAGATCCGGGTCGTACTGCCGCGCGCCCAGGGTGGTCACCCCGACGGAAGCATCAACCGTGCCCCCGACGAAGCCCTTCTCCCCGGGAAACTCGGTCTGACCCCCACGGTCCCCACCGAACGGCAAAAACCGCCGCCTGGTGGTGTCCAGGGACTCCGCGTCGATCGCCAGCTTCGAGGTTCCCTGGTGGTCCGAGGCCAACCAGGTCAGCCCCTCACCCGAGGCCCGCATCGCCACGGTTTTGTCACCGTGTTGGTAGTAGCGCGTGGCCGACAGCTCCCCGGTCTCGGCATCCAACCGTAGTTCTTGACCGTCCAGGTACAACGTGGTCCCCGAGGGGGAGCGACGCAGCAGCCGCTGCCCCTCCGCGTCGTAGACGAACTCGGTGCTGGTGCCGTCCGGTGTGGAAACCCGACTCAGGTTTCCTCGCGCGCTCCACTCCAGCGTCTGGTCACGACCATCCACCTTCCGGGCGATCATGTTGCCGGTGGCGTCGTAGCCGAACTCACCGGTCGTCGTACCGTCGGTGGACACCGAGGTCAACGCGTGCCCCCGCTGTCCGTAGGAGTACTCGCGAACGGTGTCCCCAGCGGCGGAGTGCCGTGTCTCGGTGAGCCTGTTGCCGACCTCGTCGTAGGTGTAGGAACGCCAGTACGGCGCTGGTCCGCCCAGGTCCTCGGTCGTGGGATCCTGCGAGCACCGCGACCCAGTGGTCCAAGCCTCGGTCAACCTACGCAGGTGGTCGTACCGGAAGCACTGCACATCCGGTACACCGCCGCGCGGCTGGTCCGCGATCGAGGTGATGTTGCCCGCCGGATCGTAGGAGTAGGCCAGATCGGCCTGCATCGGATCCGGCACCTCGGCGTCCACGATCGTGCGCTTGGTGCGCCTGGTGTGCTCGTCGTAGTAGTACGACTGCCACACCCGATTGCCGACCTCACCCAACTGAAGACGGGCGAGCTCCCCGTAGGAGGTGTAGCGGGTGTCGGAAACGTAGTCCGGACTACCCTCTATCGTCCCCCACGTGGTCAGGAGATTACCGAGATCGTCGTGGGTGTGGCTGACCGTTTCCGCAGCCAGCCCACCGATCGCCGAATACGTCCTGCTGTCCCGGGAACCGTCCGGGGCGTACTGGAAATACGAGGTGTAGGACCCGGCGAGCTTTCCTTCGGACTCGGGAATGACGGTTTCGGTCTTGAGCGGATTGCGCAACGAGTCGTATCCCGCGAACTTTCGCTGGTAGGCGTTGCCGTCTATCCAGCGGGTCGCGACCGCCAGCTCGCCCGTGCCCTGCAGTGCGGTGTCGTACTTCCATTCGGCCAGTTTGGGCCCGTCCGAGGAACCCGAGTGCGTGGCGGTCTTGCGCCCGAGTTCGTCGTAGGTGTAGACGAGCTTCTCACCGCGGGCGTCCGTCTCGGACACCAGTTGGCCCGCCGCGTCATACCCCTGCACGTTCCCGCGGGCGAGCTCCGAATTCGAAAGCGCCCGGTCGCGGGGGAACTCCAGCCGAGCGAACAGCCCCGTCTCCGACGAGAGCCGACAACACCGACAAACAGCCGAGTACTCAGGGAGGTGGCCGGGGATCTGAGTATTCGTACTGTTCCCGCACCGAGGCCTGACACACCATCTTGAGGACATGTCCGAGCCGGAGCACCCCACCCTGGAAGCGGTCGCCGAGGAAATCACCGAGATCAGCCGACGGCTGGACCGCCTCGCCGGTGCCGTACGGCTGCAGACGAACCCGTCTTCACCGCATTTCCCCGCAGAACAACCGTTCCCAGCACCACCCACCTCCACCCCACCTCCACCGTCGGAGGTCGCCCCCTCCCCCACCTGGTCGGCGTGGCACGGACCACCGGCGCCCGCCCAGGGCGCTGTCCCGGGCGGGGAGCAGCGCCCCCCGGACTCCCGGCCTGTGGGACACGGTTGGACTCCGAGCAGGCTGCTGGCCTGGATCGGCGGGGCGGTGACGCTGCTCGGCGTGGTGTTCCTGCTGATGCTCGCGGTCCAACGTGGTTGGCTCGGCCCAGCCACACGGGTGCTCGGTGGCGCCGGCCTGGGAGCGGTGCTGCTGGCGGCCGCTTTCCGCGTGCGCGGCAGACCTGGCGGCACGTCCGGCAGTTACGCGCTGGCCGCGACGGGCTTCGCCGCGTTGTACCTGGACGTGGTGGCGGCCACCGTCCTGTACGACTACCTGTCGGTATTCGGGGGTCTCACGGCGGGCTTCGTCCTCGCCGGCGGCGGGTTGCTGTTGTCCGACCGGTGGCGGGCCCAACCGGTGGCCATGGGAGTGGTTGCGGGTTGTGCGGTGTGCGCGCCGCTGGTCATCGGCGAGCCGAACGCGGTGCTGGTCGGTTTTCTGGCGCTGTTGCATCTGGTGGCCACTCCGGTACAGCTCCGGCACGGCTGGAGGCAACTGGCCGGGGTCGCCGCGTTGCCCGTGGTGATCGCCGCGGTTCTCGCCGACGTCTGGGCGATGCTGGCCGCGACCGACCACCTCGCCGTGGTGCTCGTGGTGAGCGCCGCCTCCCTGCTGGGGGTGGTGGTCGCCACGGTCACCTCCGCCCTCCGTCCGGAGGACAACACCGCGACCGCCTCGTTGGTGGCCGCACCGATACCGGTCCTGCTGGCCACCCCGCTGGTGGAGCGGCCGTTCGCGGCCGCGCTCGCGGCGGGCGTGGCCGCAGCGCTGGCGGTCCTGTGGGGCTCGCGCTTCCTCCTGAGCCGGCGTGATCGGCTGCCCGAGGAGTTCACCACCGCGGCGGGCGGAATCGCGGCGATCGCCGTCGTGCAGTCCACGATGACCGCGCTCGACGCCTCGGTTTGGGCCACGGCGTTGCTGTGCGAGGCACTGCTGCTGACCCTCGGGGCACTGTGGCTGCGCAGCCCCGGTGTGCTGCTCGGGGCGTTGTGCTACGCGACGCTCGGTACGGTGATGGCGCTGTACCACGACATTCCGCCGCGCCACCTGGTGCTGGTGTCACACTCGGCGGGTGCCGCCGGAGTTCTGGTGGGCACGCTGACCGCGCTGGTCGCGGTGGCGATTCCGGTCGCGGGAGTTCGCCTCGGGGTGCTGTCCCGCCCGCCGGCGGCGAAGACCTTGTGGATCCTGGCGGGAGTCCTGGTGTTGTACGGCACGGCCAGCGCGACGATGGCGCTGGTGTCGCTGTTGCAACCGGACCGTTCCGGGTTCCTCCTCGGACACGTGTCGATCACGTTGAGCTGGGTGGTGGCCGCGATCGCGTTGTTGCTGCGGGGGATCAGGCTGACTTCGCTTCGTGTCGCGGGTATGGTGCTGCTTCCCGTGGCGCTGACCAAACTGTTCCTGTTCGACCTGGCCACGCTGGACGGCTTCGCGCGGGTGGTGGCGTTCCTGTGCACCGGTCTGGTGCTGCTGGCGGCCGGGGTGCGTTACGCGCGTTCGGTGAGCACGGACCCGACGGCCGGATGAGCCGGGTGCCTCGGGTGTCTCCCGCTCGGTCTCGACCACCTCCGTCCGCGCCCGGTACCGCTAGGACCGGTCGGACGAAGCGACCCCACGGAGTCCTGCGCCGTCCCCACCCGGGTTCCCCTCCCCGTCGAGACGTCGGAGTTCGCGGACCCCGTCGGCGAGCGTGCGGTCGCCGAGCGCGCCCAGCACGGCCCGCTCCGCCTCGGCGGTCAACTCGGCGAAGTAACTCTGCGCGTTCGTGGCGATCCGGCAGTCGTGCTCGTCACCGGAACGGCAGTTCCAGAGCGGTTTGTCCCCCGTCGAACAGCGGTAGATCTCGGCCAGGGTGATCTCCTCCGCCGGACGCGCCAACCTGGCTCCGCCGGCGCGTCCTTTGGTGCACACGACGAGTTCGGCCCGGGCCAACGGGATGAGCAGCTTGCGCACCAGGCTGGCGTTGGTGTCCATTCTCTCGGCGAGCTGGGCGGAGCTCAGCGTCGGGTTTCCCTCCTCCTCGGCGACGGCGAGGAGGAACATCGCCATCAGGGAACTGGAAAAACGGATGTCCAGCACTGCGACGGACACCTCCCTCCTCGGCCGTCCCGGCGGCTCCGCCTCGACGGAGTCCCAGGTTAGCAACACCCGGCGGGAAGCTCCCACAAAGAAGTGTATCTTTTCCAGTAACACTTTTCCGTGTGCAACCAGGAGGACGTCCACATGTCCGCTCGCGCGGCGCAGGCGCTGTCCCGACCACTCACCCTCGGCTCTGTGGAGCTGCCGAACCGGCTGGTCATGGCCCCGATGACCCGTGCCCACTCCCCCGGCGGGGTTCCCGACGAGAACGTCGCCGCCTACTACGCCCGGCGTGCCGCGGCCGGTACCGGTCTGATCATCACCGAGGGCACCTACGTCGACGACCCCTCCGCCGGTGACCAGGAGAACGTGCCACGCTTCCACGGTGAACAGGCACTGGCCGGCTGGGGCGAGGTCGTCTCCGCCGTCCACGCACACGGCGGAAAGATCATGCCGCAGCTGTGGCACGTCGGCATCCAGCGACGGGCGGG
Source organism: Actinopolyspora mortivallis DSM 44261 (assembly GCF_000384035.1). Taxonomy (GTDB): domain Bacteria; phylum Actinomycetota; class Actinomycetes; order Mycobacteriales; family Pseudonocardiaceae; genus Actinopolyspora; species Actinopolyspora mortivallis. The sequence goes on along the minus strand of NZ_KB913024.1, from coordinate 1,386,788 downwards.
CAAACCACCGGTCCCCGAGGCCCCCTCGGTCAGTCCCTCCGGCGTCGCACTGGACGGGACTCCGGGAACCGGCGAGGAACTCTCACTGGCCGACGTCGAACGCCTCGTCGAGGCCTTCGCCGAGGCCGCACGACAGGCCGAACGCGTCGGCTTCGACGGCGTGGAGCTCCACGGCGCGCACGGCTACCTGATCGACCAGTTCCTCTGGGAACGCACCAACCGGCGCACCGACACCTACGGCGGTTCCCCGGTGGAGCGCACCAGGTTCGCCGCCGACATCGTCGCGGCGGTGCGCGAGCGGGTCTCGGCCGACTTCCCCGTCGTGCTGCGGTTCTCGCAGTGGAAGGTCGGGCACTACGACACCAGACTCGCCGAAACGCCGGACGAGCTGCGGGCGATGCTCGCCCCACTGAGCGAGGCCGGGGTCGACGCCTTCCACGCCTCCGGGCGCCGCTACTGGGAGCCCGAGTTCCCCGACTCCGACCCGGAGCTGAACATCGGCGGCTGGACCCGCAAGCTCATCGGCAAACCGGTCATCACCGTGGGCTCGGTCGGGCTGGACGCGGTGTTCGATCCCGCCACCCTCGGCGAGGGCGCGGGAACCAACGTGACCAGCGTCGAAGGACTGGCCGAACGGCTGGAGCGCGAGGAGTTCGATCTCGTCGCCGTCGGTCGTGCGATGCTGGCCGATCCGGAGTGGAGCCAGAAGGTCCTGGAGGGACGCGAGACCGAACTCGTCCCGTTCACCCGCGAGGCGCTGGCCACCCTGTACTGAGCCAGCCCTTCCGTTCTCGTCCGGAGAGACCGCCGCGTCCTCCCGGGTGACCGGCGGCTAGGAGGCCCGCTGTCCGACGGCGGCGTCGGGGACGACCGCGTTTCCCCGTGCGAGCACGAGGCGCTGTCGGTGCAGCGCGGTGATGTCGGACAGTGGGTCACCGTCGACGACGAGCAGGTCCGCCGAGCAGCCGGGAGCGAGTTCCCCGACCCGCTCCCACCCGAGAGCTCGGGCCGCCCCGGTGGTGGCCATGTCGATCACACGTGCCGGCGGCCAGCCGACCGCCTCGACGTAGTAGCTCAGCGCACCGACGTAGTTGTCGAACACCGAGGTCGGCAGTCCCGCGTCGGTGCCGGGCACGAACCGTATGCCGTGCCCGTCCATCCAGTGGATCCGCTCCAGGACGTCCCGTGCTCCTTTCTCACCGACCACCACCCGCTGGAAGGTCCGCCAGTCGGGCGGATAGGCGTGGCACACGGCGATGCCCCGTGCGGCGATCTTCCGGGCGACGTCCTCACGCGGGTCCGGACCGGAGTTCCGCGCCCCCTGCCACGAGCAGTGCTCGATGGTGTCCACACCGGCCGCCGTCGCGGCGGCGATCGCCTCGGTGCCGTGCGCGTGCGCGGCCACGGGCAGCCCGGCCGCGTGGGCTTCTTCGACCACCAGAGCCAACTCCTCGGCGGAGAACTGGCTCTGCCAGGTGGGAGGCGAGCCGGGAGTCATCTGCCCACCGGAGGCCATCACCTTGATGACGTCGGCGCCGAGCGCGACGTTGCCACGGACGCGAGCGCGGATCTCCTCGGGGCCGGAGACCTCACCACCGAAGAACCAGCAGTGTCCCTCCGGCGGCGTCAGTGGTGGGCCGGATCCGAGCAGCCTCGGCCCCACGAGATCGCCGCGTTCGATCGCGTCCCGCACCCGCAGTACCAGCCCGTCCCGGTCCCCGAGATCCCGCAGGGTCGTCACACCCGCCCGCAGTGCCCGCTGCGCCCGACCGGCGATGCCGAGCAGCAGTTCCGCGTCGTCAGCGGCCCGGTAGCGCTCGAGCATCCCGAAATCCGCGTCCCAGCACAGGTGGACGTGGGCGTTGACGAGGCCGGGCAGCACGGTGCCGCCGACCGCGGTGTGGCGACACGTGTCCTCGGTTCGTGGTTCGACCTCGTGACGGGGGCCGACGGCGCTGATCGTGTCGCCGTCGACGAGTACCGCGCCATCGGCGACGCGCTGTCCGGCCGGTCCGACCACGACCTGTTCGGCGGTGATGAGCTGTTGCATGCCGACCTGCTTCCGACGGTGCTCGGGGACTCGGACGGGATTCCGCCCGCACCACGGTATCCGCCGGTGACCGGATTCCGGTTCCCCCCGCGGAAACGGAGGAAACGTCGTACTCACACGATCGGGCCAGTAGGGATCCGATGACGGAGACGACGATGCTCCGAATCCGGCAGAGAACGGGCCCGAACGCTTCCCCTCATTCCTCCGGGTCCGCACACCGAGGTAACGACATCCCCTTTCGTCACGAATCGTCCGACCATCGGATCCGAAGTATTTCCGTACTACCGGAACACCACCATGATTACTCCGAAAGCATCTGCAAACTCCCGAAATCTCCCTCATACAGTGATCCTCGACCGCCCCCGAAGAGGCGGTCGACAATCCGCGTCACGGAAACGAACAACAACGCATTGTCGGAGCAGAGAGGCGAAACACGATGTTCACCAGCATGATCGCGGCAGGAATGGCGTTGTCCACCTTCTTCGCTCCCGCCACGGAAGAATTCAAGAATCCACCTTCCGACGAGATAGTCATCGACGTCGCCACCGTGAACGGTTCCGGCTGCCCGGAGGGGACGGCCGACGTGTCCGTCTCCCCCGACAACAAGGCCTTCACCGTCACCTACAGCGACTACCTCGCCGAGGTGGGACCCGACTCCGATCCCACGGCTTTCCGGAAGAACTGCCAGCTCAACCTCATCGTGCACGTCCCCCAGGGGTTCACCTACGGGATCGCCCGGGCCGACTACCGCGGTTTCGCCCACCTCGCGGAGGGAGCCACCGGAACCCAGAAGGCCAGCTACTACTTCCAGGGTGACTCCGAGACGACCCACACCAGCACGACGTTCGAAGGAGCCTACAGCGACAACTGGCAGGTCACCGACGAAACGGACATCGCCGACATCGTCTACAAACCCTGCGGGGTGCAGCGCAACTTCAACATCAACACGGAACTGCGCGTGAACGCGGGCAGTTCCGACTCCGAAGAGACCAGTTTCATGACCATGGACTCCACCGACGGGAGCATCAAGACCACCTACCACTTCTCCTGGAAGAAGTGCGAGTCCTGAAAAGAAACAACGGAACGGATCCGGACGACCCTCCCGGTTCTTCCCTCGAGAGACCCGAATGACGGAATATTCCGGTGAATTCCGTTTCGGGAAGAACTCTCCGAAAAGCCCTGCGGAACGGTTGGTTTCCGCCGGCTGCCCGGATGCTCCGCCCACGCGGAGCACGTGAGGGGGTGCCCTTCGGTTTCGTCACCCCGAAGGGCACCCCTGTTCGTCTTCCACCTCGGTCCCCGCACGAACCACGGCACTCACCACGAGCGCGGACGCCGCTGCCGCGCGAGGACCACACGGCCGTGGTGGCCCCCTTCCACCGGCCGCGCCGACGTAGCAACCGCGCGGCGTGCTCTCGTCGCTCCGCGACGCTCCCGCCTGGTGGCCTCAGCCGAGGCCCAACTCGGTCCGCTGTTGGCTCACGACGCGAAACACCGCACCGGTCTCACCGCTGCCGGTCGTTCACTCCAGCACGGCCGTGTAGACGGTGTTGCCGGACCGGCCACCGGTGTAGGGGTTGTCGAAGGTGACGACGTGGGACCGCGCCGTGGCGAACACCTCGTCCAGGGCCGCCGTGACCTCCTCCTGCGGCGGATCGTCCGACCACAGCGCGAACACCCCACCAGGGTGCAGCTGGCTGGCGAGCCGACGCAGCCCTTCGACCTCGTAGAACCCGGCGTGGCTCGGGTCCAGCACGTGCCTCGGCGAATGGTCGATGTCGAGGAGAACGGCGTGGAAACGCCGCCGCGGCCGCTCGACGTCGAAACCGGCCCCGGAGTCCACCATCGCGAAGAAGTCCCCGTGCACCAAACGGGTCCGGGAATCCGCCGTCAGCTCCGCGCCGAGCGGCAGCAGAGCACGACGGTGCCACTCGATGACCTCACTGAGGGACTCCACCACGTGCAGCGAGCGCACCCGAGGATCCTCGAGCGCGGCGTGGGCGGTGTAACCGAGTCCGAGTCCACCGACGACCACATCGAGTTCGGCGGCCGAGGACGCGGCGAGCCCGAGCCGCGCGAGTTCGACCTCCGCCACCGTGAACAGGTCGGACATGAGGAACTCGTCGTCCAGTTTGATCTCGTGCACTTCCCGGCCCAGCGACCGGTCCCAGCGGCGACGCAGACTGATCAACCCGATCGGCGTCTCGCGCCAATCGAGTTCCTCGAAACGGGCACTCACTGCCGACATCCCTTCCGTGCGATCACGACGCGGTGTCGCTGACGTGCCGCGACACGCGGAGTTCGGAACATTGTCATCCAGTGGGGAGCGGGCGGGTGGAGCTGCCTTGCCGGTGACCACACGTCGGTGACGGCCTCCCCGAAGCATACGCGCGCCCGTGAGATATCCGTTCGCGGGAAGCCTCCGGATGCTGGTACGTTCCGTCCCGCTCGGCCCCTTGAGGAGATGTTGACATGGTGATCGAGGACGAGCTCAGTTCGTCGTCACCAACACCTCGGCACCTCACGCTGCGCCCGCGACGGGCACACCACCGACAGCGCCTACCGGCCTGAAAGGCGTTCGCGGTGGGCACACCCCGGCCAACAACAGGGCCGACGCTGCCCCTGCTCCAGCTCCTCCCGGCACCGACGGATACGACGCTGGCGGGTGCTGTCCCGTTTGGCGTCCTCGACCCAGCAGATGAACTCGTTACGTGCCAGCGGAGTGATGTCGTTCCAGGCGTCCAGTGCGGTGGTGCTGGCGACCAACGCGGCGCGCAGGTCCGCGGGCAACGCGTGCACCACCCCACCGGGCAGCGGCCGAGTGTTCACAGCACCCATGATAGCCGGTCTCCGGCGGAATCGTAAGATTCTCTGCTCGCCCATCGGGGTATCCCCTCCGGACAGGGCGACTCCCTCGACCATGGGACAAGGCGGGCTCACCGCAGAATCGCAGTAAAGCGGAACGTTACAGCCCTCTCCACCGAGCGGAAGTCACAACCGCGCTCCGGTCAATGCGGGGCATACCGTGTAAACCCCCGAAACCAACGGGTAAGCGACTACCAGCACTCATCGTGCGCTGGTGGTGCTCTCGCTCAGGTTGGCTGAGATCAGCAGGATACCATAGTGGATCACATACCCCACTTCCTGACTGATCCTGAGCGGTTTGCAGGACCCGGCGGAGGCCCGGGGCTTGGGCGGCCAACACCGCGATGACCTCATCCAGGTAGCGATAGCTCGTGGCCCGCGAGACCCCGTGATCCCGTCCTAGCCGACTCGGCGCCAGGCGGCCCCGGAACCAGCGTAGCCCCAGCACAACCTGCCAAAAGCACGTCAACACCCGAGTACCCGACCGCGTGCCGCGACGGCAACGCTCCCCACCGAACAAACTTCTGGGCAATCCCCTGGTCATCTGTCACAGTAACCTCGAATCTTTTTTTGGCGAACCGCGGAAGACTCGTCGGATCCAGCGCCCCGACGGCGGTCGCGCCCCGCCACGACGCAACTGCCTGTGTACACAGCGCGGACGGAAAAGGAGAAACCAGACATGGGGAGAGATCACGCGGTTACGCGCAAGCGGGGCCGTGGGCGGAACACCTCCGACGACCGACCCTCCCGGATCGTACGCGCAGCCATCACACTGATCGCCGAAGGCGGCATCGAAGCACTCACCCATCGTAGGGTGGCCGAAGCCACCGGCGTCCCCCTGGGATCCACGACCTACTACTTCACGGGGATCGACCACCTCGTCGAAGCCGCGATGAAGGAAGTCGCTCGTCACAGCGTGTCCCAGTTACGGGAATGGGAGCAGAACCTTCCCCCGGATGCCGACCTCTCCGCCGCGCTCGCGGACTTCGTCGTGACCTCAACAACCGAACAACGAGAACGCACCGTCGCCGAACACAACCTCTACGGGGCCGCGCTGCATCGACCCTGTCTCCGCTCCACCGCAGCCGCCTGGGATGACGCGTTCGCCGAACCACTCGTTTCCCGCACCAGTACGACAACCGGCCGCATGCTCGGCACTCTGACATGTGGACTGCAAATGCAAGTGATTTTCGGAGAAGAGGAACCCGACCACGACACACTCGAAACCCTCGTCCGCCACGCTCTCGTGAGATAAAGCCGACAAGGCGGCATCCGACTCGGACCGCGGCACCGTACCCGTAAGTATCCGTTTATCGGCTCCGCAACAAAGTCGTTTCATACGAGTCGCCGCCCTCAAGACGATCGGCGAGCGTGCGGGCATCCCGACCGCGTCCGTCTACCGCCTACTTCCGCGAGTACCCGAGGCGTGTCGAACTGTGGTTCACCGGATGCCACCGGGCACTCGGCGAACTGGTTCGCGCTTTCGACTCGCACCGGAAGCGCACGTGCTTGTCGCCCGCTCGGGGGAGCACACCGCGCGAAGACGGCCCCTCCGAGGGACACTGACGGGATCGGGACGCTCCTCGGGGGCGTGCTCCCGTCGCCAGGACGTAGGAGGGCCGGGGCCCGGTGAACCGAGAATCGCCGCACAGGATCCCGCTCCGGGTGTGGCGCATGCGCATGCGCCTCGCGGAGCACCTGCGTAACAGGATCTGGGTTGTGCCTGCCGTGTTCGCGGTGCTGGCGATCACGGCCGGGATCGTGTTCCCGGTCGTTGACGGGGCCACGGAGTTGACGGCCATCGCCTTCGACCCGGAGGCTGCCCGTAGCCTGCTTGGCTCGTTGGCGGGTGGGATGATCACCTTCACCGGCTTCGTCTTCTCCATCCTGCTGGTGGCGGTGCAGTTCGGATCGAGCCAGTTCTCCCCCCGGATGCTGTTGTTGTTCCTGCGGGATCCGGTCACCCAGCTGGCGCTTGGCACCTTCGTCGCCACTTTCCTGTACTCGCTGCTGGTGCTGAGCGCGGTCGGCCGCGCGGAGAACCCCGGCTTCGTGCCCCACAACTCGATCTCGATCGCCCTGGTGCTGCTGCTGGCGAGCATGTTCATGTTCCTGCGGCTGATCACCAACACGACCTCCGGGCTGCGTGTGGCCTCGGTGGTGAGCGAGCTCGGTCGGGAGGCACGCAAGGTGATCGAACGCGCCTATCCCGAACCTGCGGGAGCCGACGAGGCCGGCGAGCGCGATCCCCTTCCCCTTCCGGAGGACTCCCGTGTGATCACCTACCGTGGCGAACCCGGCGTGCTTCAGAGTGTGGACCGGCAGGACCTGGTGTCGTTGGCAACCGAGGCCGAGGCGGTGATCGAGCTGGTGCCCGCTGTCGGGGACCCCCTCGTCCCCGGCGACCCGCTCTTTCGGGTCCACGGACGTGCGGGGGCACTCGAGGCGGAAGAGCTTGAGTCCTCGATCGTGGTCGGTGACGAGCGGTCCGTGGAGCAGGATCCCGCCTTCGCTTTCCGGTTGCTCGCTGACATCTCCGTCAAGGCACTGTCTCCGGGGGTCAACGACCCCACCACCGCGACGCAGACGCTCAACCAGATCGAAGTCCTGCTGCGGATCCTCGCGCACCGCCGTCTCGGAGCCGACGTGGTGCACGACACGGAGGGCCGCGCCCGGTTCCGGTCGCGAACACCTTCCTGGGAGGACTACCTGAGTCTGGCCCTCGACGAGACCCGCCAATTCGGAGCGGGTTCGCTACAGGTCTCCCGGCGGCTGTTGGCGCTGCTTCGAGGCTTGCTGGAGACCGTTCCGAGCTACCGCGCCCCCGCCGTCGAGGCCCAGCTCGAGCTGGTGAGAGCGGGAGCCCGCAGGGCCTTCAGCGACGAACCGGACCGCGAGGCCGCCACCACGATCGATCCCCAAGGACTCGGTTCCTCGCGGGAAACCCCGTGAACGGCCCGGCCGCCGGGGGCAGTTGAGCGGGCGTCATCACCCAGCACACCCTCACGCAGAACTACCGTCTCACCCGACGGAGCACGCTCACCACCGGTGGGCGCACGAGATCCACACCGGGGCGGGATCCACCTCTCGGGTCCCCAGCTCCCCGCTCGTCGGGGCCGGAGAGCGGTCGCTTTCCGACCCCGACGGGGCGGAAGTGGTCACAGCGTCCTGGCGAGCCTGTTGGCCAGCAGGCTGGTGAACTGCGCCGGTTCCCGGAGCTCACCGCCCTCGGCCAGCAGTGCCATGCCGTGGAGGAGTTCGGCCGTCTCCTCCAGCTCCTGGCTCTGGCCGTTCTTCTCGTAGGACTCGCGCATCCCTCGCACGAGGGGGTGGTCGGGATTGACCTCGAGGATGCGTTTCACCGGCGGCACCTCGTGGCCCATGGCGCGGTACATCTTCTCCAGGGTCGGCCCCATGTCGTTGCTGTCGCTGACCACGCAGGCCGGTGAGGTGCTCAACCGCGAGGACAGCCGCACTTCCTTCACGTCGTCGGAGAGCTTGGTCGTCATCCAGGACAGCACCTCGGAGAACTCCTGCTCCCGCTGTGCCCGCTCGCCGTCCTCGCCGTCCTCGTCCTTCTCGTCGAGATCGACCTGCCCCTTGGCGATCGACCGGAACGGCTTACCGTCGAACTCGGGGACCGACTCCACCCACATCTCGTCGACCGGGTCGGTCAGCAGCAGCACCTCCACACCCTTGTCCCGGAAAGCCTCGATGTGCGGGGAGTTCTCGACCTTGGACCGCGAGCTGCCGGTGATGTAGTAGATGCTGTCCTGGCCCTCCTTCATCCGCTCGATGTACTCACGCAGCGTCGTCCTGTTCTCCGGATCGTGGGTGGACTCGAAGGAGGCGATCTCCAGGATCTGGTCACGGTTGTCGACGTCGTTGAGCAGCCCCTCCTTGACGACCTGACCGAACTGGTCCCAGAACTTCGCGTAGCGGTCCCGGTCCTGGCCCATCATGTCCCTGACCGTGGACAGGACCTTCTTGACCAGACGTCTGCGCATCATCTGGATCTGACGGTCCTGCTGCAGGATCTCCCGCGAGACGTTGAGCGAGAGGTCCTGCGCGTCCACCACGCCCTTGACGAAGCGCAGGTACTCCGGCAGGAGCTCCTCGCAGTCGTCCATGATGAACACACGCTTGACGTAGAGCTGGACGCCGCGCTTGTGGTCACGGGTGAACAGGTCGAAGGGAGCGACCGAGGGGATGAACAGCAGCGCCTGGTACTCGATCGTGCCCTCGGCCCGCAGGTGGATCGTCTCCAGCGGGGTGTTCCAGTCGTGGCTGATGTGCTTGTAGAACTCGTGGTACTCCTGCTCGGCCACCTCCTCCTTGGGACGTGCCCAGAGCGCCTTCATCGAGTTGATCGTCTCGACCTGCCGCGTGGTTTCGCCCTCGGAGTCGGTGCGTTCGACCTCCATTCGGATGGGCCACGAGATGAAGTCGGAGTAGCGCTTGACGATGTCGGTGATCGTCGTGCTGTCGGTGTAGTCGAGCAGGCTGTCTTCCTGGTCCTCGGCCTTCAGGTGCAGCGTCACCGCCGTACCCTGCGGGGCCTCGTCGACCGTCTCGAGGGTGTAGGTCCCCTCGCCGGTCGACTCCCATCGGGTGCCGGTGTTCTCCCCGGCCCGGCGGGTCAGCAGGGTCACCCTGTCGGCGACCATGAAACTGGCGTAGAACCCCAGCCCGAACTGGCCGATGAGTTCCCGGGCGGCCGCGCCGTCGTTGGTCTCCTTCAACCGCTGCAACAGCTCGGCCGTGCCCGACTTCGCGATCGTGCCGATGAGCTCCTGGACCTCGTCACGCGACATCCCGATACCGTTGTCGCGCACCGTCAACGTGCGGTTCTGCCTGTCGGTTTCGATCAGAATGTGCAGATCGGAGGTGTCCACCTCCAGGTCCTTGTCCCGGAAGGACTCCAGTCGCAGCTTGTCGAGCGCGTCCGAGGCGTTGGAAACGAGCTCGCGCAGGAACGTGTCCTTGTTCGAGTAGATGGCGTGGACCATCAACTGCAACAATCTGCGGGATTCCGCCTGAAATTCGAACGTTTCCGCCTGTGTACTCACTGATCCCCTTTCCCGAAACAACGGTTCCCACACGTCGTCCCGAACGACGACACCAGCACGGCCAGGATCATAGGACCCCGTGCGAGGGCGACACTCATCCCGCCAGGACAGCTGTGACGCCGCACCCATACCGGTCACCCGAGCGGCAGCGGAACCAGCGGATCACTCCGACAAAGGGCTGGAATCGGTCGTTCTCGTGGCGTTCCGGGCCTGTCGGCGGACACCACGCCCGGGTTCGGGCCACCTTCGGTTCCCACTCGGGAACAGTGTGATCGAATGGCGAAGTGGCATCTTCGAAGCACACTTCCACGAGGCCATCGGTCGTTCCCGAAACGTCGGCTTCGAAGGGCTTCTCGGGGGGATGGCCGCAGGCACTGGTGAGGCGGTACCCGCGTGTCCTCCTCGGCGCCTCGGTACCGCTACTGGCGTTCTCGGTGTGGCAGGTGCTGCTGCCCTTCCTCCACTGGGGGAGCGAGGGGCCCCACCTCCGGGGTGATTTCGAGGTCTACCGCTGGGCGGTACACACCTGGCTGTCCGGCGGCGACATCGTCGAGAACTGGGCACCGCTGCGGAACGGCACCAAGCTGCCCTGGGTGTATCCCCCGTTCGCGCTGCTGCCGTTGAGCCCGTTCGCCCTGCCACCGGCCGCGGTGGGCGCGTTTTTGATGTGGGCCGCTGACGCGGCGGCCATCGGCACGACGCTCTACCTGGTCGTGCGACACCGCTGGCCCGCCGTGGGCCCGCGCGGCGTGTTGGCGGTCGCGGCCGTGGCGCTCGCGTGCACACTGTGGTTGCATCCCGTCGCCGCGTGCTTCACCCAGGGGCAGATCAACCTCGTGCTGATGGGCCTGGTGGCCGCGGACTGTCTGGTACCGAACCCGCGCTGGCCACGCGGACTGCTGGTGGGTGTCGCCGCCGCGACCAAGCTCATGCCCGCTGCGTTCCTGCTGTTCTTCCTGTTCCGCAGGGACTTTCGAGCAGCGCTGGTCAGCGCGGTCACCGCGGTGGTCTGCACGCTGCTGGGGTTCGTGGTCGACTTCGAAGCCTCGGTGGAATACTGGTTCCGCCACGGCCCGGCCTCCTCCGTGGCGGGGCACGCGGCCGACACCAACCAGTCGATCCTGGGAATGCTCGCGCGGCTGGATCCGCAGCCATGGTTGCAGTACGGGATCTGGGCTGGCATATGCCTCGGGTTGCTCGTGATACTCGCGCGCACCCTCGGACGGGTCGACCCGCCGGTGGCGATGACGTTGACCGGACTGTTCTCGCTGCTGGCCTCACCGACGTCCTGGACGAGCAACTGGGTCTGGGTGATCCCCGGGCTGCTGATCCTGCTCGGATCCGCCGTGCGGTGCCGCAGCCTCAGCCGGTTGGCCCTCGCCGTGGTGATCGTCGTCGCGGCCAGGAGGCTACCGTTCACCGCGCTGGCCAACGAGAACATGCCCTGGCTGCCGCAGCAGCTCGTGGGCAACGCCTACGTCGTTCTCGCGGTGCTGCTGTCGCTGCTGACGGCCTGGCAGGCGAACCGTTCCCGTACCTCCGGAACGGTCCGAGCCTAGCCGCTCCGGGCGCACCCGCGGCTTCGGGTGCGCCCTCGCGAGTCCGGTTCCGCCGAGGACCGGGTGAAGAGACCGGCGAACCCGTTCGCTGTCGCCTGCCGCTCTCGGAGACACACGTGCTCCCCGGCCCGGCCACCCCTGAGGCAGGGCACGAACAGTCGCGGAACCCCGTCTCCGGACGGAGGTCCGTCGGATTGCCAGCCGGGTGTGATGATGCTGCGACAGCTCTCGAGGAAGTACGGACGGTGATCCCCACCGCCTGGGGTGTTCGCAGCGGAGACACCGATCGGCGCCATGACCGGCCTGTGGCGTGTCCGGTGTACGTCACTGATGCTTACCACCGCCGGGGGACAGGGTACCTCGGGTGGTGACCCCGTCAGCACCAAGCGCGAGGAGCCCGACGGTGACTCAACGTGGCGATCGGAGCGGAGACCCGGCCGCACACCGGTTCCACCGGAGCGCAACAGTGCTGGGCGTGCTGACGAGCCTGGTGGTGATGGTCGCGACCACGGTTGCCGTGCTCGCGCCCTCCCCGACCGAGACCCCCTCGGACGGCACGAGAGCGCCGGTGATCACGGCCGCTCCCGGAACCGTGCGGGACGAGATCGTCACGGCGGCACGGGCGGAACTCGGCACCGAGGAGGTCGGCAGGAACTGCCACGCGTACTCCGAGCAGTGCGTGCCCTGGTGTGCGCTGTTCGCCATGTCGACCTGGGAACGGGCGGGCGTGGACGTCGAGACCGAGGACTTCGCCTTCACCGGCGACGTCTACACCACAGGACGGAGTGAGGGCACGGCCTACGACAGCGCGCGGCTGGAGGAGGCCCGACCGGGTGACGTGCTGCTGTTCGGTACCGGCCCGCGGACTCCCACCTCCAGTCACCACATCGGCGTGGTCGAGAAGATCCGGGGTGACAGCGTCACCCTGATCGAGGGCAACACCGGCGACAACCCGGACAGGGTCATGCGCAGGACGTACCGACTCGACGCGAACACCTTCTACGGCGGCGTACACCCCTGGTGACCGAGCCCGGAACTCGGTCGAACACCCAGGCCCCTCCCCCGGCGGAGCCGGGCGCCCCACCGTTCGCCGAGCGCCACCACCGCCCGGAGCCGGCACGGACCACGGCACGAGTGCGCGAGTGGGGTATGTCATGAGACGGTCCACCACCACGCTTCGACCGTGTAGCTTCGTTGCTCGCCGCAGTGCTCGGGAAGCCGGTGAGAGTCCGGCGTGGTCCTCGCCACTGTGACCGGGGAGTGTCCCCGCACCAACGACGCCACTGGCCGAAGCGCCGGGAAGGCAGCGCGGGACACGAGGATCCGGAAGCCAGGAGACCGGCTGCGGCGCAGGTATCGCTCGACGAGGGATTGAGGACAGATGCGCCACCCGGCGAGACGTGTCGCCGCCCGGCCCCGCGCCGGACGCGACCGGCCACGACGCGTTGTCACGGTGCTCACCGCGCTGACGCTCACCGCGCTGATCGCCGGATGCGGCACCACCGGCGCGCGAACGACCGGCGGTGACCAGGAGAAGACTCCCCCCGGCTTTCCCGTCACGGTCACCAACTGCGGGGTGAGCACCACCTACCAGCGCCCTCCGCAACGCGCGGTGACGATGAACCAGCACGCCACCGAGATCATGCTCGCTCTCGGCCTTGCGGACCGCATGGTGGGCACCGCCTACCTGGACGACCGCATCCTCCCGGAGTACCGGGAGCAGTACCGGCGGATCCCGGTGTTGGCCGAGCGTTACCCCTCCTACGAGGCGTTACTGAAGAAGGCTCCCGACTTCGTCTACGGCGGTTACTCCTCCGCCTTCAGCCAGCAGGACGGACGCTCGCGCCAACGACTGCGTGAGGCGGGCGTCAACACGCACCTGAACATCGCCAACTGCACCGACGAACCGGTGGGCATGTCCGAGGTCCACGAGGAGATCCGGACGATCGCGAAGATCTTCGGCGTCCCGCAACGGGCCGAGAAGCTCATCGACCGTATGACCGGTACGTTGTCGCAGGTCCAGCGCCGGCTGGGCGACGTGCAGCCGGTGAGCGTGTTCGTCTACGACAGTGGCACGAAGTCGGCCTACACCACGGGCGGTGACGGGATCGCCAACGCGATCATCCGGATGTCCGGTGGTCGCAACATCTTCGCCGACCAGGACGAGAGCTTCTTCGACGTTTCCTGGGAGCAGGTGATCCGGCAGCGTCCCGAGCGGATCGTGATCCTGGACTACGGTTCGACCACGGTCGAGCAGAAGAGGAACGCGCTGCTGAACAAGCCCGCGCTGGCGGAGATCCCGGCCGTCGAGCACCGGCGGTTCGCGGTGCTGCCGCTGTCCTCGGCGGTGACCGGAGTGCGTGTCCCCCGCGCCGTGGCCGAGCTGAGTGAGCAGCTGCATCCGGGGCGGTTCCGATGAACGGTGGTGGGGTGACAAGCTCAGCAAGCACCGCACCGGCGGAGACGAACCCGCCACCGGAACCCGACCGCCCGGCTCCGGAACGCGTTTCGCCGCGCGAGCGCCGGATTCCCTACCCGGCGGTGCTGGCCCTGCTCGGCGGTGCGCTGGTGGTGGCCGTTGTGGTCAGCCTCGCCGTCGGTTCGGTCTGGCTTCCTCCGACGGACGTGGCCGCCGTCCTGGTGCACCAGGTGGTTCCGGGATGGGTCGATCCCGGATGGCCGGCCACGTACGACACGATCGTGCTGGACGTGCGCCTGCCTCGGGTGCTGCTCGCCGGGATCGTCGGTGCCGGCCTGTCCGCCGTCGGGACCGCCCTGCAGGCGCTGGTTCGCAACCCGCTCGCCGATCCCTACCTGCTCGGGATCTCCTCGGGAGCGTCCCTGGGAGCTGTGGCGGTGCTGGTCTCCGGAGCCATGGTTCTCGGGACACTCGCCACACCGATGGTGGCCGCGTTCGCCGGTTCGATGGTCACCCTGGTCGCGGTCTACACGCTGGCCAGTTCTGGGGGACGCATGACCACCACCCGTCTCGTGCTCGCCGGTGTGGCGGTGTCCTACGTGCTGTCCGCACTGGCGGACCTGTTGCTGAGCACCGCCGCCGATCCGCACCTGTTGTCCTCGATCCGGTTCTGGACCCTGGGCAGCGTCGCCGGGGCGGAGTGGCGGACTCTTCCGGTCCCGGCGATCGTGGTGCTGCTCGGTCTGGCCGTGCTGCTGTGGCAGGCGCGCTGGCTGAACCTGCTGGTCTCCGGTGAGGAGTCGGCCGGAACCCTGGGGTTGGACGTGCACCGTTTCCGCACCGGCATGTTCGTGCTGGTGTCGCTGATGACCGGCGTGATGGTGGCGGTCAGCGGTTCCATCGGGTTCGTCGGTCTGATGGTGCCGCACGCGGTGCGCATGCTGGTCGGGGCCGACCACCGGCGCGTGCTGCCGACCGCGGCGCTGCTGGGAGCGACGTTCCTGATCCTCGCCGACCTCGCCGCCCGCACCGTGGCCGCGCCGCAGGAGATCCAGCTCGGGGTGCTCACGGCGCTGTGCGGAGGACCGTTCTTCGTGTGGCTGTTGCGTCGTCAGGCGCGTCGGGAAAGGGCACTCCGATGAGTCACCACGAAGTGCGACCGGCCGAGCTGGACATCCGGGAGGTCTCCTGCACCGTCGGGGATCGTGAGGTCCTCTCGCGGGTGTCGCTGACAGTGGCGTCGGGTGAGATGGTCGGTGTGGTCGGCCCCAACGGCGCCGGAAAGTCGACGCTGCTGCGCACGGCCTACCGACAACTGCGACCCAGCCGGGGGCGGGTTCTGCTCGACGGGACGGACGTGTTCCGGATGTCGCGCCGCTCGCTGGCACGACGGCTGGCGGCCCTGCCCCAGGAGTTCCCCGCCGAGTTCGAGCTGACCGCCCACGACGTGGCCGCGATGGGACGCGCTCCGCACCAGCGGGGGATCGGCGGGGACCGTATCGGTGACGAACGGATCACCACCGTCTCGTTGGAGATGGTCGAGATGGCCGAGTCGGCCCGTCGGCCGTTCGACCAGCTCTCCGGCGGGGAGAAGCAGCGGGTTCTCATCGCTCGGGCACTCGCGCAGGAACCGGGGGTGCTGGTTCTGGACGAGCCCACCAACCATCTGGACATGCGTCACCAGTTCGACGTGCTGACCCTGGTGCGTCGGCTGAACGTGACGACCCTCGCCACGCTGCACGACCTGAACCTGGCCGCCCGTTTCTGCGACCGGATATGCGTGCTCGCCGCGGGTGAGGTGGTGGCGCTCGGAACTCCCGTCGAGGTGCTCACCGAACCGCTGCTGTCCGAGGTGTACGGCGTGCCCACCGAGATCGGCATCCACCCCCGTACCGGCGCTCCGACGGTGCTCTTCGGGGACTGATCGGCCGCCCGGCACCGTGTGGACCGCGCCCCGTCCTTCAGGAGAGAGATGAGCACGCACGCGAACCACCTGCTCACCCGCACACTCGACGGGATGAGCCCCACCGAGCGCGCCCGGCTGTTCCCCGCCGAGAACTGCGAGCTGGTGCCCGCCTCCCTCGTCGAGGATCCCGACTGGATGGCCGAGCAGCTGCGGTTGCGCGGCCGGATCTGGGGCACCGACGACGCGCGGGTGTTGGCCACCCTGTGGTGGTTCTCGACCTCGAGCAGGCTGATCACGCCGTCGATCGCCTCGTTCGTCGTCACCGGCGAGGTACTGTCCCCCAGTCTGGAGGACCTGTGGCTGCACCGGCATCCGGACAGCCGACTGTCCGGGGTCACCTCGGTGAAGGTGCTCACCGGCGGTCCTGCCCTGGAGTCCCTGGCCGAGGCGTTGCGACAGACTCTCGAACGCAGCATCGCCTCGGTAGCCGCCACCGCCCGGATGCGGCATCGCCCCCTCTGGGCGATCGCGACCGACGCCGTCGCCGGATGCCTGCTCTGGGCAGCACGCGCCCGAGGTGAGCCGGAGCGGGCCACCGCCCTGGCCGAACCGCTGGTGGCGGCCATGGGTGCTCCGATGCCCGCACCGCGTTACACCGAGATCGACTCCCCCTCGGGAACTCCCCGGTTGTTCACCAAGCGGACCTCGTGCTGCCTGCTCTACCGGGCGCCCGGCGAGGACAAGTGCTCCTCCTGCCCCGGTCGTCCTCCCGAGCAACGACACGCCCTGCTCCGCGAGAACTCCCCGCACTGACGGAGCTGATCCGGCTGCGACGCGGAGCTCCCGACCACTCAGAGCGCAGCACGACGCCCTCGTACTTGACCGTCGAACGAAGCAGAAAAGGACTCACACTCTGAACGTTATTCATATCGGGTATGAAAGAGCGCCCCAGAAAGAGCAACGGCCTTCCGTGTACGATGGCTCCTGGGAACAGAAACTCGCACGCAGAAAAGACCGTGGCACTACCACCGTGCCACAGGACTGTCGACCGAGGCGGTTGACTACCTGACCCGAGAAGCAACGGGGATGGTGACGTGGAGATCGGGGAATACGTTCTCCGTGTTTCAGGCCGTGGTTATGACATTGGAGTACTGTCGCACAACCTGTCCCAGAATATGTTGGCGGCGTTTCATGGAATATCGCAGCCGACGTTGTCGCGGATCATTACCACCATCGAGGAGAGCTTGGCCCACATCGTGACTGAGTTCCGTATCGACCTCGATGCCCCCGAGCACGATGCGACCCTGCTCGACGGGTTCCTCATCCCCATCGACAACCGGTCTGACCAGGACAAAATCTACTCCGGTAAACGCCGCCCATCCGGAGTCGGTGCCCACGTCGTCGCAACCTCGGACGGGCGACTGCTGACCGTTTCCGAAATCTTTCGTGGTTCCACCCACGATGTCACAGCCTTCCGCAACAGCAGCCTCGCTTCGCTGCCCAACCAGAGCAACACCATCGCCGACGGTGGTTGTCGCGGCACCAACATGGTCGTTCCGGTCCGGAAACCACACGGGTACGAACTCGACGCCGACCGCGCTGCCTTCAACGCAGCCTTGGCAGGATGGCGTGCTCCCGTCGAACGGGTCATCGCACAACCCAAGAACCGGAACATTCCGGCCACCGGACATCGAAGGCGCCTCTGCCACCTGCAACGCGTCGTCCACATCATCACCGGACTGGAACACTTCCGTACCTGCTACACAGCCTCATGAATAACGTTCTCAGAGTTTGAACACGTTGGCCACATAACCGACGTACTTCTCGGTTTTCCGCTCGCTGATCTCCTCCGCCCACGTCCTCAACGAAGTGCTCGGTCCGCGGCGAGCACAACGCTACCTCCGACGCAAGAACATCGCCGTCACGAGGACTCTCTACAAGTGGAGCAAGCGGTTCCCGAAGCTGATGCGCAGGCTCCTCATCGCGCAGGTCCGGGCCCAGCTCCCCGAGCACGTCAACGTCGATGACGGCGTGTGGCAACGACGAGCGCTGGCCGACCAGACCGAGTTCCTGAACCGGGTGCTCCGCTGAAGCCGAGCACGGCGACCCCGGCCGCACCGGCTGGCCCATCCGGTCCGGCAACCGACGGGGCAGCGCCCCGGATCCTGTCAGTGGTGATCGCATTCCCGACCGTGGCCCCCACGGAGACACTCGACCCGCCGCCACACCACCCGGACACCCCGAGTGCGAGCACACCAGCCCGCTGATCGTCCATGTGCGACAGAGCCTGAAAGCACCAGCTCGACGAGGTCGACACGACGCCGATGCACGCCTGTCCCAGGACCGCCTCCCGCTACCGAACGCATCAAACCTCGCGGGAGTTTTCATGTTCACATGGCCAGACCGAGTGCCTTCAAGATCGATAGCTCGCAGAGCTGTTAGCATCCCGAGCGCAAGATCACGAACGACGTTTCCGACAGCGATCACGTCGTGAATTCGAAGGGCTCGGGGTGGCTGAAGCACCGAAGGACGACGAAACGACAGAGGTGACGCGCGGATCGACACTGCGCGATACCGCGGACGTGGCGGCCGGAGCCGTGTCCGGAATGGCCATGGCGGGCGAAGCGGCCACCGAGTCCAAACCGGACGCGGCGACCACCATCGCCGCGGCGGAGCGACTTGCGGCGAACCAGGACTCGTACCTGCGACGCAAGCAGCTGTGGATGTTCGACGTGCTGGACGACGACGGTGACGGCGCGGTAACGCCCGCCGACACCATGCAGTTCGCGCACCGCCTCGCACGACTGACCGGCCACAGCGAGGACTCGCCGAGGGCACGGCAGCTGGAGGCCACGGTGAACCGGATCTGGCACGCACTGGTGGTCAAACCCGCCTGGGTGCCTGACCCGAAACGACTGGACAGGGAGCAGTTCGTCACGGTGATGGCGAACAGCGTGGCGGAAACGCCGGACAAAACACTGCAGTACATCGGCGTGGTCACGAACCTCGCTTTCGCGATGGCCGACGAGGACAACGACGGACTGGTCACCCGGGACGACGGACTCCGGCTCGTCACGGAGGTACTGCGCGTGGAGCGGGAGCACGCCGAGCACGCGTGGTCGGTGCTGGACTCCGACGGGAACGGCTACCTCGGCTATCCCGAGAGCCTGATGGCGGTCACCGACTTCATCATCAGCATCGACCCACAGGCACCGGGCAACCTGGCGCTCGGGCGCATCTGACGCCATGACAGGAGTGTTCTACGGTGCCGGCCTCGTCGAACTCGCCCAGCGGGTGACGGAGCCGGCACACTTGGTGGCGCACGAGCGGGACGGCGCACTGGGGCTCTCGGAGCGGCCGGTTCCGGGAGCCGTCGGCACGGTGCCTGCCTTGTACCCGGAGTGGCTGGGCGGCCAGAGCTTCACTGAGGCGCACGACGTGCGATTCCCCTACGTCGCGGGCGAGATGGCACACGGCATCACCGGCGTCGAACTCGTCGAGACCATGGCGCGGGCGGAGATGCTGACCTTCTTCGGGACGGCGGGGCTCGGCCTCGAACGGCTCGACCGGGAACTGGAACGACTGCGGACCCGTCTCGCCGGGCGACGGAACTGGGGCGTCAACCTCATCCACCACCCCGACGACGCGGCCATGGAGGACGCGGTCGCGGCGCGCCTGTTACGCGCCGGAGTACCGAAGATCTCTCTGTCGGCGTTCCTGGACATCACCCCTGCGGTGGTACGCTGCGCAGCCTCCGGACTGCGCACCGACGCGACGGGCCGGATCATTCGGAAGACCGCGCTGTTCGCCAAGGTCTCACGCCCGGAGACGGCTGAGCTGTTCATGTCGCCTCCCCCTTCCGGGCTGGTTCGTCGGCTCGTGGACAACGGCGAGATCACCGAGGAGGAGGGCCGTCTGGCCAGCCGGATACCGGTGACGGACGACATCACCGTCGAGGCGGACAGCGGTGGGCACACCGACGGCAGACCGCTGGTGTCGATCCTGCCCGCGGTCCTGTCCTTGGCGCGGCGGAAAAGCCCGGGAGTGCGGGTGGGCGCGGCGGGCGGACTCGGCGACCCGGCCGCGGTGTCCGCGGCGTTCTCCCTCGGCGCGGCCTACGTGCTCACCGGCTCGGTGAACCAGATGTCGCGCGAGGCCGCGGTCAGCGACGAGGCAAAAGCCATGCTCGCGCAGGCCGGGGTGGCGGACGTGGCGATGGCACCGGCGGGAGACATGTTCGAACTCGGCGCCAAGGTCCAGGTGCTGCGCCGTGGCACCATGTTCGCCGGCCGGGCGGCCCGGCTGTACCAGCTTTATCTCGAGCACTCCTCGCTGGAATCGCTGCCCGCCGAGACCAGGGACTCGTTGGAGCGCGAGATCCTCGGGGCCAGCCTGGACGAGGTGTGGCAACGCACCGAGGAGTACTGGGCGCAGCGCTGCCCGAGCGAGATCACCCGAGCTCAGGCGGACCCCAAGCACAGGATGGCACTGGTCTTCCGCTGGTACCTGGGCAATTCGGTCACATGGGCGGTCGACGGCACGCCCGGCCGCCGCAACGACTACCAGCTGTGGTGCGGCCCCGCGGCGGGAGCGTTCAACACGTGGACCACGGGCAGCTTCCTGGCCGAACCCGGCGGACGCACGGTCACGCAGATCGCCCGCAACCTGCTCCAGGGAGCCGCCGTACTCACCCGCGTGCACCAGCTGCGCGCGCTCGGGGTCCGCCTCCCCTCCGATGCCTTCGACTTTCGCCCCCGCCCACTGGTTTGAGAAACGGCAGAACGAACATGGACCACCGGATCGCGATCGTCGGCGTCAGCGCGATCATGCCGGGCGCGCCGGACGTGGACTCCTTCTGGCGCAACGTCGTCGAAGGACGCGACCTCATGACCGACGTACCGGCCGACCGCTGGCTGATCGAGGACTTCTACGACCCCGACCCGGACGCGCAGGACAAGACCTACGCCCGCCGCGGGGCCTTCCTGCCCGAAGTCGAGTTCGACCCGATGGCCCTGGGGGTGCCGCCCCGCAACCTGCCCGCCACCGACACCGCCCAGCTGCTGGCCCTGGTCGCCGCGGAACGCCTGCTGGCCGGACTCTCCGACACCGGGCTCGGCCAGATCGACGGCGAACGGGTCAGCGTGTTCCTCGGCTGCGCCTCCCTGCAGCTGCTCGGCGAGATGGCGATGCGGTCCGGACGCCCGCAGTGGCGCCGGACACTGCTGGACAGCGGACTGTCCGAGGCGGACGCCGACGCCGTCTGCGATCGAATCCTCGAGTACACGCCACCGTGGCAGGAAGCGACGTTCCCCGGCATGCTGAGCAACGTGGTCGCCGGGCGGATCGCGAACCGCTTCGACCTGCACGGCACCAACTTCACCGTCGACTCCGCCTGCGCGAGCTCGCTGGCCGCCCTGTCGGTCTCGGTCGACGACCTACTGCTCGGCCGCTCCGACATGGTGATCACCGGCGGGGTGGACACGCTCAACGACGCGATGACCTTCCAGTGCTTCAGCAAGACACCGGCCCTGTCGCCCACCGGCGACTGCCGCCCGTTCGACGAGCACGCGGACGGCACCATGCTGGGCGAGGGCCTCGGCCTGTTCGCCCTGAAACGACTCGCCGACGCCGAACGCGACGGCGACCGGGTGCACGCCGTCATCCGCGGCATCGGCTCCTCCTCGGACGGCAGCGGCACCTCGGTGTACGCACCGCTGGACACCGGGCAGGCACGGGCGCTGCGCCGGGCGTACGAGACCGCCGGCTACGGACCGGACACAGTCGGGCTGGTCGAGGCACACGGCACCGGCACCGCCCCCGGCGACGCCACCGAAACCGCCGCCCTGCACTCGGTGTTCGAGGCGAGTGGGCGGACGGACCGCCAGTGGTGCGCGCTCGGGTCCGTCAAATCCCAGATCGGACACACCAAGGCCGCCGCCGGAGCCGCAGGCCTGCTCAAGACCGCCCTGGCGCTGCAGCACAAGGTGCTACCGCCGACGATCAAGGTCGACCGACCGAACCCCGCGCTGAACCTGGAGAACAGTCCCCTCTACCTCAACACGCGGGCACGACCGTGGATCAACACGAGCGAGCACCCCAGACGGGCCTCGGTGTCCAGCTTCGGCTTCGGCGGCTCGAACTTCCACGTCACACTGGAGGAGTACACTGACGAAACGGCGGGAGCCCGCCCCGCGGTGCGCTGCGAAGCACGGCCGGGAGAACTGGTGGTGCTGTCCGCCGCGACGCCGCAGGAGCTGTTCTCACTCGACCTGTCGGGAAGCCTCACCGCGGTCGCGCGGCACTCCCAGAACGCCTTCCAGCACACGCGGGAACACCGGCTGGCGGTGGTCGCCTCGTCCAAGGAGGACCTCGAGCAGAAGCTGGAGCAGGCCCGGGGACTGGTCGGCACGAAGCCGTTCTCAACACCCTCCGGCCTGCACTACGGTGTCGGGCGCGCGCCGGGTCGGACAGCGTTCCTCTTTCCCGGTCAGGGAGCCCAGTACGTCGGCATGGGGGCCGACCTGGCGATGCACTTCCCCCAGGCCCACGCGGTGTGGGACCGGCACGAGATCTCCCCGCTGGTCTTCCCTCCACCGGCGTTCACCGACGCCGAGCGGCAGGCACAGCAGCACGCGCTCACCGACACCGGCGTCGCGCAACCCGCCATCGCCGCGCACAGCCTCGCGCTGCTGAACGTGTTGGAGACCGCGGGGGTGCGACCGGACTGCGTGGCCGGGCACAGCTTCGGCGAGCTGGTGGGGCTGCACGCGGCACGCGCGTTCGACGAGGACACGTTGATGCGGCTCGCCGTCCGGCGGGGCGAGCTGATGCGGCAGGGCTCCGGCGTCATGATCGCCCTGGACGCGGGCCCGGACGAGGTGACCAACCTCCTCGAGCGGCAGAACCTCGGTCAAGCCTGGATCGCCAACCACAACGGCCCGCGCCAGGTCGTGGTGGCCGCGACCGCCGAGGCGGGCGTGCTGGTGCGCCAGCACGCCACCGCGGCCGGAATGACCGCACGGACGCTCGACACCTCGGTTGCCTTCCACAGCCCTCTCGTCGCCCCCGCGACCGAACCGCTGCGGGACTTCCTGTCGGCGGAGACGGTGCGTGCACCGCTGCTGAACGTGTACGGCAACGCCACGGCAGCCGTGCACCCGGTGCGGCCGGCCGAGATCCGGCAGGCGATCGCCGACCACGTCGCCTCACCGGTCCGGTTCGCGGACATGGTGCACGCGATGCACGCCGACGGGGTGCGGATCTTCCTGGAAGTGGGGCCGGGCGGTACGTTGACCAGCCTGGTCAGGGAGAACCTCTCCGACTGCCATGCGATCGCCCTGGACCGCGCGAACTCCAACGGGGTGACCGGGCTCCTCGACGCGCTCGGGCAGCTCACCGCACTCGGCATCCCGCTCGACTTCGCCGGACTGTGGCACGGCCCGGAGGAGCCCGAGCCCGCACGACCGGCGATGCCCATCATGATCAACGGAGGCAATCACGGCAGGTCCTACCCGCCGACCCCGGAGTCCGCGCCGACCACACCGGCCCCTGCGCTGTCCGGGACCGGATCCGGCAACCAGGACGACGAGACGCTGCGCGCGGTCGCCGAAGCCCAGCAGGAGGTCGCCCGCGCCCACGCGGCGTACCTGAGCATGGCCGAGAAGTCGATCGACGCACTGACCTCGCTGGCCCCTGCCTCGGGCCCCGGCCTCGGGCAGACTGCCGCTCCCTCACCGACTTTCCGGACCACCACCCCACCACCCACACCGGCCGAGCCACCCGCGTCCCCCGAACCCCCTGCGACCTCCGAACCGCCCGCCGCCTCCACCACCCCGGTGACCCCGACGGCCCCGGAACCCGTGCAGTCACGCGGCATCGAAGAACTGGAACCCCAGGTGCTGGCCGCCGTGGCCGAGAAGACCGGCTACCCGGTGGAGATCCTGGAACCGCACATGGAGTTGGAGGCCGACCTCGGCCTGGACTCGATCACCCGCGCCCAGGTTCTCTCGGCCCTGCGCCCGATGTTCCCGCAACTGGAGGGAATGGACCGGGAACGGCTCACCCCGCTGCTGACGCTGCGCACCCTCGGTGAGATCGCCGACCGCTTACGCGAGCTGCTGAACGCACCCGCCCAGCCCGTCACCACCGCCCCCGACCGGACGATCCACCGGCACGTGCCGACGCTGCGGCGTGCGCCCGCACCGGGCGACGCCATGCAAGGACTCGGAACCGTCCTGGTCACCGATGACGGAACCGGAGTCGCCGAGGAAACGGCACGACTGCTCACCGAGCGCGGCGTCCACGCGCGGGTCGGCACCGCGGCCGACATCACCACGCTGGAGGCCGACGGCCTGGTGCTGCTCGGCGGGCTGGCCGAGACCACGTCCGCGGACGAGGCCCTGGCCATCCAACGGGACGCCTTCCGAGCCGCACAGGCGGTCGCGCCCCGGCTGCGCGCCGCGGGCGGTGTCTTCGTCACCGTGCAGGACACCGGAGGCGGATTCGGCCACCGCGACGCGCAACGGCCCTGGATCGGCGGCCTGGCCGCACTCGCCCGCACCGTCCGCTGGGAATGGCCGCTCGCCGCGGTCAAGGCCATCGACTGCCAGCGTGCGAACCGCTCGGCGACCGAGACCGCCACCGCCCTCGTCGACGAACTGCTCACCGGAGGCCCGGACCTCGACGTCGCGCTCGCCGCGGACGGCACCCGGTGGACGCTCGACACCACCGAGGCCCCGGAACCGGCCGCGGCCGGTGACTGGGCCGGTGGCGGGGAAGCCGACCCGGTGATCGTCGTGTCCGGCGGGACCGGGGCCGTCACGGCGGCGGCCCTGCGAGAACTCGGATCCCGGCACCGCGCACGCTTCGTCCTGCTCGGCCGCGGCTCCGGCCGCGAGGTGGACGGGCTGGACCAGGTCCGCTACATGCCCGTCGACGTCCGGGACGGAAACGCCGTACGGACGGCGCTCGCCGACGTCCGACAGCGGTGGGGACCGATCACCGGCGTCGTCCACGCGGCCGGGGTGCTGAACGACCAGCGGGTGGAGGACAAGACCGAGGGTCAGTTCGAGGCGGTGTTCAGCACCAAGGTCGACGGGCTGCGAGCACTGCTGGACGCCACCCGCGAGGACCCGCTGCGACTGCTGTGCGTGTTCTCCTCGGTCGTCGCCACGACCGGCAACGCCGGGCAGTGCGACTACGCGATGGCCAACGAAACCCTCAACCACGTGCTCGCCACCGAACAGCATGCTCGGCCGGACGCTGTGGTCCGCTCACTGCTGTGGGGGCCGTGGGAAGGTGGCATGGTCACCCCCGAACTGGCCGAGGTGTTCCGCCTCGGCGGTGTCGACCTGATCCCCCTGCGAGACGGAGCACGCGTCTTCGCCCAGGAACTGAGCTCCTCTGCCGACGACCCGCGCGTACTGATCACCGCCGGCCGCGCGCTGACGCGACTCGGGGAGGCCACCAATGGATGACCAGGACTTCGAGGTCATGCCCCGCCCTCCGCGGTCCCACCAGCCGACACCGGCCCCGAAGAGTGCCGCGGCGCTGATCTCCGAACAGTTGCGGCAGGCCACCGAGCTCCACGAGCGCTTCCTGGCCACGCAGGCGAGCTTTCACCCTCCCACCACGGGAACGGCCGTCGAACCCGCCACCGAACCGGCCCGCACGGCCCGGACCACCGTCGAGCTCGACGGCTGGTACCTCGACCGGGCCGGCCGCATGACGGGCGGCGCCGTACTGGACGAGCTGCTGGCGCTGTGGTCGCAGAGCGACGGCGTGCTCGACGGCGAACTCACTTTCCACCACGCCCTGCCCGCACCGGGTGATCAGCTGCTCGGCTCGCTGACCGCCACCGGAGCGGCGCTGCAGGGCGGAATCGACGGCCATCTGTCGTTGCACGGCAGCCTTTCGGACGGCTTGGACGTGGCCCTGCCGACGGAGCATCCCGGGGTCGCGTTCGACACCGACGCGGTCACGGCGTTCGCCGAGGGCCGCCCAGCCGACTGCTTCACCGGTCCCGAGTGGGAGCTCACGCGTGCCCACGTCCGAAGCCCCGGAATCGGCTCACGACGCATCCTCCTGCTGCGCGAGGTCACCGCGTTCGATCCCGACCGCGGACTCACCGCGATCGGCCGCACCCCGCCGACCACGTGGCACTCGCCCGCCGCGCTGCTCGAAGGCGGCCTGCAAGCGACGGCGTTCCACCTCGCCGCGACCGGTTGCACGATCCACCACGACGGCTGGCGCTTCGAACCACTTCCGGAGGCTTCCGCCCGCCTGCGGATCCTGCTCAACGCTCCCAACGGAACACCCCGATACCACCTCACCCTGCGCTCACTCACCGGCACGACCGCGCAGGCGGACGTGGTCGTCACGATCGACGAGCAGGTGGTGCTGTGCGCCGAAGGACTCGCCGTTCACCTCGTCGCCGACACCCCCCTGCCCCACTGGAAGCTCCTCGGCCCACCCGCGGTCCAGCGCACCGGCGACCCGGTCCCGCTCAGCACACTGGCGGGCCTGCGCGGCCACGAGGATCCGGCCGCAGCGGACACGGGCCGAATCCGCTACGACCACGCCGCGATGCTCACCGCCGCCTGGGGACCGCGTGCCGAGATCCTCCCCGGCGCCAGCGACGACGCGTTGCGGCTGCCCGGGCCGCCGTACCTGTTCCTCACCCGGGTCACCGAGCTGTCCGTCACCCACGGGTACTTCCTCCCCGGCAGCAGCTTGACCGCCGAGTACGACGTACCCCGGCACGTGTGGTTCCGCGAGCAGAGCGGGACGGTGCCGGTCGCCGTGCTGATGGAGATCGCGCTACAGCCCTGCGGCTTCCTGACCGCCCTGATGAACGGCGGTACGGCCGACGAGCGGCTGCGAATCCGCAATCTCGACGGTCGACTCTCGACGGTCCACGAGGTTCCCCCCGACGTCGGCTCGTTGCGTACCGCGGTCGAGCTCACCGACATCGAGCACTGGGACGGCACGACGATCGAAACGTTCCGTATCCACTGCGAAGCCGACGGCGTCACCGCCCTGGAGGGCACCACGGTATTCGCCTTGACCTCGGCGGAGCAGTTGACGGTCCAGACCGGTCTGCCGGTGAGCGACCACGATCGCTCCCGCCTCGCCCAGCCCTGCGAACACCCCGTTGTCGACCTGCGCTCCCGACCCGCGCGGTTCTTCGGGCACTCCGCCCGGCTGCCCGGCCAGATGCTGCTGATGCTCGACCGGCTCACCGGCTACTGGCCCGACGGCGGCTCGGCAGGACTCGGACGGCTACGCGCCGAGTGTGACGTGCGGGCCGAGGCCTGGTACTTCAAAGCGCACTTCTTCAACGACCCGGTCCAACCCGGTTCCCTCGGGGTCGAGGCGATGTGCCAGCTCCTGTCCTGCTACCTGATCCAGCACGGCGTCGAGGACGGGTTCCGCTTCGAGCCCGTCGTGCCCGACTCGTGGACGTACCGCGGTCAGGTTCTGCCCTCCGACGCGCTCGTCACCATCGAACTGGACGTGCTGGACGTCGAACTGGGTCCCGACGGCGGGCACGCAACGGCCGAGGCCTGGCTGTGGGTGGACGGTCGCAAGATCTACCACGTGCCCCGCCTGCGGGTGCGCGTGGTGCCCGGCGCGCCGGACTCGCCCTCCGCGGTCGACACCGTACTCGACCCCAGAACGGACACGTGGCTGGCCGACCACTGCCCCACCTGGACGGTCCCCGCCGTGCCGCTGATGTCGACCGCCGAACTCCTCGTCCGGTCCGCCGGGGATCGTGCCGGACGCCCGGTGCGGGTGCTGCGTGACCTGAGCATGCAGCGCTGGCTGCCCGTCGCCGACCCGATCCGGCTTCGCGCCACCTGCACCGACGAGCAGACGCGGCTCGCGGTGTGGCACGAGGCCGGATCGCTCTCCAGATTCGTGCCGGTGGCCACCGCGACGGTCAGTTTCGAGCCGCCACCGCGCCCAGCTCGCTTCGCCCCGCTGGCGGACCTCGCGGACGTGCCAGATCCGTACGAAAACGCGAACCTCTTCCACGGGCCGAGCTTCCAGTACCTGACGACACTGAGGATGGGCGCCACCGGGGCCAGCGGCGTCCTCGACGCCGACCGCGGGTCGGTGCCCCGTGGCGTGCTGCACCAAGGGCTGCTGGACGCCGCGCTGCACACCATCCCACACGACGAACTGCACCGGTGGGACCCGGCGATCGGATCCGACCGGCTTGCGTTCCCGCACCGGCTCAGCCACCTCGCCGTGCACGAGCCCCTGCCCGACCACGGCGAGATCGAGGTCGAGGCCCGCTTCGCCGGCACGCTGCCGGACGACCTCGTCGCGATCGACATCCAGATGTGCCGGGGAGAAAACGTGCTGGTCGCGTTCCGGACCGTCGTCGTGCACATCCCGGTCGGAGCTCTGACCGCGGTTTCCGGACGGGAACGACGCGCCTACCTGCGCGACGCAGCGCCCGACTCCCGCCTCCTGCTGACCAGCCCGGACGGAGTGCTGCGACGGCACGACGTGGAGCGGGCCGACACGGTGCCGGGCACCGTCAACGTCATCTACGGTCTGCCCGCGGACACCCGCGCCACGGACTGGCTGGCCCACATCGCCGTCAAGGACCACGTCGCCCGAACCACCGGTGTCCACCCGAGCACGGTCGAGGTAACCAGTCTCGACGACGTCAGCTGGGACGAGGAATCCGCCACTGTGAGGACCCCATGATCCTGATCACCGGAGCCTCCGGTGCCGTAGGCTCCGCCCTGCTGCGCGAGCTGGACGGCACCGACGAGGTCATCGCGCTCACCCATCACAAACCGGTCGGCACCGCTTCCGTGCGTGGCGACGTGACCCGGCCCTGGCTCGGCCTCCACCCGGCCGAGTACCGCGAGCTCGCGGCCAAGGTCGACGTGGTCGTGCACTGCGCGGCGGCCGTGAACTTCTCGGCCTCACACGAGCACCTGCATCGGGTCAACGTCGTCGGCACCGGCCACGTCCTGCGGTTCGTCGCGGACGCCGAAGCCCGCCTCGTGCACGGCTCCACGGCGTTCGTCGCCCGCGCGGGTGACGGCACCCCCTTCGACGCGTACGCCGCCACCAAATCCGCGGGCGAGACCCTGGTCCGCGAATCCGGCCTGCCCGCCTGCATCGCCCGCATCTCCACCGTGATCGGCGACGTCCCGCGGCTTCAGGCGTTCCACTACCTGCTCGGCTTCGCGCTGTCCGGCCAGCTCCCCTTCCTGCCCTGCACGCCCGGAACCCGCGTCGACCTCGTTCCCCGGGATGCCGTCGCCGCCGCGCTGGCCGCCCTCGCCCACGACCACGACGCGCACGGTGACCACTGGCTCACCGCCGGCCCGGCAGCCCTGCCGATGGAACGCGTCATCGAGATCGCTATCGACGCCGCTTCCGCCCGCGCCCAGGACGACGAAGAACTGCGCGACATCGACCAGACGATCTTCCACACCCGGCTGATCGACCCCGCAGTGGCCTCCACGGTGCTCACCGCCGTCCTCTCCCGCTCCTCCAGCTCCGCGGCGCCCAGCGTCATCGAGCGCGCCGCCAACCTCATGGCCGCCTACGACAACGCCGAGCCGTTCCCCACCTCCCTCGGCCAGATTCCCTCCGGCCCACCCGCTCCCACCGTCGAATCGAGTGAGACCGCCCTGCGCCACCTGACCGACTACCTCACCGGACTGCCCCGGCAGACCTGGGAACTGTCCTAGACGAGTGATTCCGAAGTGGTTGCTGGTCGTAGGGATGTGGGGACATAGACGAAGGGTGTCCATGATCGATGTGTGAAGAACGACTCGGATACCCTTCTGACCGCACTGTACTGCGTCGTTGACGATGCCCTGGACCAGCCCTGCAGACCGGGTCGGCCGAAGCGGTTGAGTGATGCCGAGCTGGTGACCCTGGCAGTGGCCCAAGTGCTGCTGGAACCTCCCTCGGAGACTGCCTGGCTACGCTATGCCCGCAAACACCTGGCGGAGATGTTTCCCTCCCTGCCCGGCCAGTCGAGGTGGAACAAACGTCTGCGGGCCGCCGGGGTGATCGCGCGAGTGCTGCGGGCACTGGCGGCGGCCACCCCTATCGGAATGTCGGCCCTGCAGCTGACCGATCCCACCCCGGTGCCGTTCGGAACGTCGCGGGAGACGGTGCAACGCTCCGAGCTGACAGGGACAGCCGGGTATAGCTACTGCGTCAGCCATACCCGATTCTTCTGGGGCCTGCGGCTGTATCTGATGACCACGGCCGAAGGCATGCCGATGACCTGGTGTCTGACTCATCCCACACTCGGCGAGCGCGAGATCATGGCCGCCCTGCTCGACATTAATCACCCTCTCTTCACCGCCGGACAGGTCAGCCTGGTCGACAAAGGCTTTTCCGGTCACGAGTTCGATGCCCTCGTGGCCGACCTCGGTGCACGTCTGGTTACACCACCTCGGTCCAGCAAGGCCGATCCTCACCCCGCTCCCGGCCCTCTCGTACGCCGCCTCGTACGTGTTCGCCAGTGGATCGAATCGATCTTCGACACCCTCAAAGGCCAACTCTGTCTGGAACGCCACGGCGCCCGCACCGAAATCGGCCTCTACACCCGCGTCGAGCAACGACTCCTCGCCCTGGCCGCCGCCATCTGGCACAACACCCACACCGGCCAACCCCACCGCCGCAGCCTCATCGCCTACGACCATTAAGAAACACTCGTCTAGTCCTTCCCCAGATTGCTGTCGAACAGACAGGACAGCTCGACGACGTGGCCGATGGTCGATACCGTCGAGCTGCCGCCTCTCGTCCCCCGGAGGTCTACGAGAACGGGGCCGCCACGATGTCGGGCACGAACTCCAGAACGAGGAGTGCCGCGGCGACGTGGGTGGGGTTGTTTTCCACTTTGACCGTGGAGAGGTTGTTGGCGCGCGTGACGCGCCGCTCGACGGTGTTTCGGTGCGCGTAGAGACTTGCTGCCGCACGGGTGGTGTTGAAACCGCACTGCACATACCTCAGAAGGGTTTCCCGCAGTTCTTCGTCGGCTTCGGCCAACGGGCCCAGAGTCTTGGTGACGAACCGGCGTGCGGTGGAGCGGTCCTTCGTGAGGGCATCGATCAGCTCGACCTCGGCGTACGCCGTGAAGCGCCGGTCGGATCCGAGCCGGACCACCATCGCCTGGGCGGCGAGAGCGTCTTGGTGGCTGGACCGGAACCCTTCGAGACCGTACCCGGGCCTCCCGACCGCCGCGTGAATCTCCTCGGCCCTCGCCATGGCCTCTTCGATCTGATGGGGGTCCGGAACCGCGGATCCGGAGAGCCAGATCCAACGCGCGGTGGCACTCGCGCGGGCGACGAGCGCGTTTCGACCAGCCGTCTTGGAGCGTACGGCCGCGACCACCTCGTCCAAGGCACCGACCCGCTGAAATTCGTCGGACCACAGGACGACGGCGACGTGCCAACGGGACATTCGATAGTTCAGGCGCCCCTCCGCGAAGTCCTGTGTCAGCGGGGCCCCGTTCGCGATCAACTGGATCACCGCGACCGCGTCGGCATCCGCGTCACCGGTCGCGGCGGCGAACATGGCCTCACGCAGGGCCGACACCGAGTCGATGGCGTATTGCACCATCGACTGCGCCGACACGTCGAGGACCTCCACGAGCAGATCCCGGTCCTCGCAGTACACCGAACACTCTTCGAGCCATCGGCGCCACGCGATTGGGAGTGCCGCCCTCCAACCTTCAGCGAAATCCGGGGTGATGCCGCGGGAAACGAGGTCACGAATGTAGGCCGATGTCCTCGTCCCGATGTAAGGGGCCACCCGTCGCCCCGGTTCCTGGATGTTCGCGGTGAGCCACTGGACGACGTCGGCGCGGTTGAGCTGGCGATCCTCCTCGGCCAGCGACGCGTCCGAGAGCAGATTGGGATCGTCCTCGGCCGTGCGTGCGGGTACTGCCAAGGCGTCGGTCAGGCCGTCCGTGTCGGCCAGGATCCGCTGGCACAGCGATCGAATCGCCTCAGCGACCTCGGGGGCGGGTGGGGACCACAACTCCTCCATGTCGGCAGTCTGCCTCGATCACGTGGGCGTGCAACTTAACGTCAGGGCGCTTTCCTCGATCTTAGACCGTACGGCGAATGAGGGTAAGCGCATCTGCGAGTGACGGGTCTCCGCTCGGGTGGCGACATGTTGTCGACATGTTGCCAACCGTCACGTCACCGGAGTCACGACCACGACATCATTTGCCGGAGACTCTCAGGCGTGGTGAACATCCTTCCAGCAGCGGCCGCTCCGTCACGGAGCAGAAGTCACCCAAACCCTCAGCGGTCCCCGCGCCCGCGACGACGCAGCACCCGTCGCGCCAGCGTCTTGCTGCCGTTGAAGAAGTCGTTGAACCGGTCCAGCCCCCAGACGGCTCGGATGACGAACGGATTCAGCAGCCGCGCCATCGACCGTGGGTACTCCGAGACGTCCGACCAGATGCCGGCGAGGTCCTCCGACATCTCACCGTCGACGACGTAGTCGGCGAGCTGATTGGCCACGTACGGCACCTGGGCGAGGCCGTGGCCGTTGCAGGCCAGCGAGTAGTAGACGTTGTCGCCCACCTGCCCGGCGACCGACAGCCAGTCCGGGGTGATCCCGATCCAACCGCCCCAGGCCCGCTCGATGGCCACGTCGGACAGCGACGGGAACCGGTTGGACAGATCCTTCCCCATGTCCCGCACGACACTGGGATCCGGGACTCGGTCCGGGAGCGGGTAGGTCTGGCCGCGCTGCGGCTGGCGGACACCGCAGACGATGGTGTTGCGCTCGGTGAGCCGGTAGTGGGTCATCAACTGGTGCTGGGTGATGATGCCGGAACGACTGGTCCAGTCCAGCTCGGCGAGCCGTTCCGGCGCGATGGGTTCCGACTCGATCTCGATGACGTACAGCGGCGTCGAGAGATTCTTGGGCGTGATGTCCCACTCGCCGGAGTAGGCGTTGGTCGCGAGCACCACCTTGTTGGCCCGCACGGTGCCCTGCGATGTCGTGAGCTCGACCGTGCTGCCCGTCCGCCGGACATGGCTCACCCGCGACCGCTCGAAGACCTTGGCCGAGGAGGCGAGCAGTGCGCGACGCACACCACGAGCGAGCTTGCCCGGGTTCAGCATCCCGCCGATGGTCTCCCGCATGCCGCCCACGAAGCCGGCCGGGAGGCCGAGTTCCTCTCTGCTGCCGACGGTCCCTTGCCCACCGAAGGCGCGCAGGAGCGCCGCCTGGGTGTGCACCCTGAGCATCATGATGGGCGAGACCGCACCCCACACCAGGCCGTTCGCCACGTAGTCACAGTCGATGTCGTGCGTTTTCATGAGGTTTTCCACGTAGTGGCCCGCGTTCTCCGCCAGTTTGACCATGACCGGCATCTTCTTCGGAGATTGGAGGCTGAGCATCCGCAGGTCGCCACCCGGTGCCCCGGCGATCTGACCGCCGTTGCGTGAGGCTGAGCCGTAGCCGCAAAACTCGGCCTCCAGCAGGACCACGTCCTGGTCGCGCTCGGCGAGGCGCAGCGCAGCCGCCATGCCACCCATGCCGCCGCCGATGACGGCGATGTCGCAGGTGAGGTCACCGTCCAGCGCGGGCTGCACGTCGTCCGGTCGGTCGATCCAGCCGGTGAAGTTGCTGTACTTCGTGCCGTCGGTTCTCATGCTGTCCTGATCTCCTTTAGGAGCATCCGACGATGGATGATGTCTGCGTGTCGCTGTGGGGAGAGGCACGGCCCCAGAAGTGATCATGGGATTGCTGATGTCCCGAGATCGTTTGGAGGGTCGTGCCTCTGCTGCCAGTATCGCTGGCAGAGCCGTTGTGGGTCGGGTTCGCCACGCTGCTCGGCATGGATGAGCGGCCTGAGTTCTCGCCGACGCACCCGTGGGGTGTCATCGCCGGCGGATTCCGGACCGGACGGTGTTCGAGCACATGCTCGCTGCGCTGGTGCATGGCAGTGGCTACGAGCGCATCGTCACTGCGGGGTACTCGGACCGCACGGTCCGGCGGCGGCTGCACAGGTGGGCCGAGGTCGGGCACGGCTACACGCTGCTTACCGGGCACCCTCGTCGGCGCTGCCCGCGATCCGCTGTGCGACTCGTTCGGCGGCCTGCTGACCCGTGAGCACGGCGCCGTTCATGGTCCCGGCCCACTCGCCCGCGGTTTCCACCCCGGCCCAGTGGACGCGCCCGTGCGGCTCGGCGAGGGCGCTGCCGTAGCTGACGTACGCATAGGGGGCTACAGCGGGGTTCGGCCCCCCGGGGGCGAACGGTTCGGATTCGGCGCCCCAGCAGTGGTCCACGTAGTCGATGGGGGTGCCCGCCTGAGGACCGTACAGCTCGACGAGCTGTTGGATCACTCGGCCGCGCCGGTCCTCCGAGTTGAAACCGTCGAAGACGCGAGGGTCGCAGAAGGCCATCAGGACGCCTGGTCCGCTGTCGTCGGGCGAAACGTCGAAGGTGATGAACACGGGCCCGGTGTCGGTCAGTGCCTCCCCCGAGAGCCCACTGCTCCGCCAGAAGGGCTTCTCGTAGGCGACGAACGCCTTGCTCAGCGTGCCCAGACGCCAGGTCTTCGTGACCCCCTCGGCCTTGTCCGGCAGGGCGGGTTGGAAGTCGATGTCGGCGCGGTGCGAGGGGGCGGTAGAGACGATGGCGTACTTGGCGTTGATCTCTTCCGAGTCGGTGCTGACCGTGACGCCGCTGTCGTCCTGGGTGATTCGTCGAACAGGGGTTCCCACAACGACCCTGTCGCCGAGTTGCTGCGCGAGCCGCCGGGCGATCTCTTGGGTCGTTTCGGTGATTCGATCCTGTTGCTGACCGCCCTCGACGCTGAGCATATGGTCTATACCACCTACGGCGCGGATGTAGCGCAACGCGTGCAGCAGGGAGACGTCTCCTGGGGTGCAGCCCCACTGCACCTTGCTGAGGATGCTCATCAGCGCACGAGTGCTCGTTCTCGCCTGCTGCTGGTCGAGCCAGTCCCCGAACGAAATCGCGTCAAGCCGGCCTGCGTCCGGGGACTCCCAGGCGGCGTCGACGTTGATGGTCGAGGTCAACTCCTCCAGCATCATCTGGATGCGGCCCACGTCCTCCAAGGCCTCGGATGAGATCTCGGGAAGGGTGCCGGTGTAGGTGCTGCGCTGGCCTGCCATCCACAGGACGTTGTCACCTTCGTCGAACTGGCTGGTCGTGGTGCACCCCAATCGGCTCGCGAGGTCTCGGATCGCGGCGTGCCGCGGTGAGACCCACGTCGCTCCGAGGTCGACCTGAACCCCGGCCACCTCGCCTGTGCGCGCTCGGCCGCCGACCCGGTCGCGGCCTTC
Organism: Actinopolyspora mortivallis DSM 44261; assembly: GCF_000384035.1. Classification (GTDB taxonomy): domain Bacteria; phylum Actinomycetota; class Actinomycetes; order Mycobacteriales; family Pseudonocardiaceae; genus Actinopolyspora; species Actinopolyspora mortivallis. The sequence goes on along the minus strand of NZ_KB913024.1, from coordinate 1,351,596 downwards.
GACGACCAGGACGGACAAGCCCGTGTTCACGAGCCGCTCCGCGGCGGTCAGGCCGGCGAAGCCGGCACCGACGATCACGACATCGACCGATGTGGCCTTCGAGTCGCTCTCAAGAGTTTTCGACATCATTTCCTCCGTTGCCCACGCGGTCCGCGTGTTGCGAGATGTGTTGGGTGATCGGGTCGACCAGGGCCTCGGGAATGTGATGGCCCATGCCGGGAAAGACGACGTGCCGCGCCGAGCGGATCGCCCTGACGGTCGCGGCACCGCCGCTGGGAGCCACCAGCAGGTCCCGATCACCGTTGATGACCAAGGTGGGAGCAGTGATCCTGCTCAACTGGGCGGTTCGGTCCCCGGATGCCTGGATCGCCTGAATCTGGCGAGCGTTGCCCGCCGCCGGGTCACCGGCGCTGCGGTCCCATCCGCGTGCCGCGATGGCGGCCTCCGCGGCGTCGTCGATGGGGTATGCCTCCCCCGCGACATGCGCGGTGATCCGCAGGTGGGCGCACACCGCTTCGGTCCTGGTTCTCGCCGGTGGGGCGGCGAGCAGCCGCAGTGTCGACAGCGCGGGCTGACCGACCCTGCCCGCCCCGGTGGTCGAGAAGAGGGACGTCAGGGAAAGGGCTCGCCGAGGTTCCGTCGCGGCGATCGTCTGCGCGATCATTCCGCCCATGGAACGTCCGACCAGATGAACCCGCGCGATGCCCAGATGGTCGAGCACTCCGACGCCGTCCTCGGCCATGTCCGCCAGCGAGTAGCCATCACGGCGGGGGCGTCCCAGCATTTGACGCCACAGCCTGGGGGCCGGTGTGGCCGTGAACGTGGATCGGCCGACGTCACGGTTGTCCATGGCTACGACCCGGAAGCCTCTGACGACGAGCGAGTGAACGAACGAGCCCCAGAAGGTGAGGTCCTCGCCCAGTCCGGCGATGAGCAGGATCGCGGGGTCGGCCTCGTCGCCGTAGTCTCGGAAGCAGATCGTTGTTCCGGACGGGAGGGTTGCGTACTGGTCGACGCTCCCTCGGCCACTGTTCTCAGACACCGGCGGACCGCCTCCCATCGGCCGGCCGCGCCGCCGACCGGCCGGTGCCGAACCGGAGGTTCTCGTCCGACACCGGACCGCGGAGCGCCTTGGCGTCCTCGGGGTACGACATCGCCATCCGCCAGGGGCTGGCCAGCCCCTGCTTGGGCAGGACCGCCTCCCCGCGTTTGACATAGCCGGCGTTCAGGTCCACGATCGGCTTGCGCTCCATCCCCGGCGGCGGGACCGGGACCGCCCAGTCATGTCCGTGGGCATCCATGTGCTTGACCAGGTCGATGAAGTAGCGGCACATCAGGCTCACCTTGAGAGTCCAGGACGATGTCGTGTAGCCGATCGCCATCGCCCAGTTCGGGATACCGCTCAGCAGCATCCCGCGGTAGCTGACCGAGTCCGCGATGTCGATCTCACGCCCGTCGACCACGATCGGCATTCCGCCGAAGAGCTGCATGTTCAACCCGGTCGCGGTGACGATGACGTCGGCTTCCAGCTCCTCGCCCGACTTCAGAACGATGCCGCGTCCGCTGAACCTCGCGATCGAGTCAGTGACGATGGAGGCGCTGCCGGCTTTGATCGCGTCGAAGAAGTCGCCGTCCGGCGCCAGGCACAACCGCTGGTCCCACGGGTCGTACGGCGGGTTGAAATGTTTGTCGACGTCGAACCCCTTGGGCAGGCGCTTGATGTTGTGCCGCCGGATCAGCGCACGCCCGGCCCTGGGGAACGCCCGCAGACCCTTGACGATCGCGTGTTCGAGCCAGATGTTCTTGAGTCTCGTCGCGGCGTAGCCGCGCTGCTCACCGAGAAGCTTCGTGAGAGTCACAGCGAGTCCGTCAACGCGGGACATCGCCATGATGTAGCTGGGGGTGCGCTGCAGCATCGTCACGTGCCGGGCGGCGCCCGGTCCTGTGCTCATGGCAGGCACCATCGTGACCGCGGTCGCCCCGCTGCCGATGATGACGACCTTCTTGCCGCTGTAATCGAGGTCTTCGGGCCAGTGCTGGGGGTGAACCACCAATCCCTCGAAGTCGTCGCGCCCCGGAAACTCCGGGGAGAATCCCTCGTCGTACCTGTAGTAGCCGGTGGCGGCGAACACCCACTTCGCGCGGATCGTCCTGGTGCTGGTCGCTCCCGTGGCGGGATCGGTTGCCTCAACGCTCAGGGTCCACTTCGAGTCCGTTGAGGACCATTCCGACCTCACGACCCGGTGGCGGAACCTGATGAGGCGTCCCAGGTTGTTCTCGTCGACGGTTTCCTGGAGGTACTCCCGGATCAGGGGCGCGTCCGCGATCGCGTTTTCGTGGCGCCACGGCTTGAACTCGTAACCGAAGGTGTGAAGGTCGGAATCCGATCGGATTCCCGGGTAACGGAACAGATCCCAGGTGCCACCGATGTTGTCGCGAGCTTCCAACACGATGAGCGACTTGTCGGGGAGTTCCCGGCTGAAATAGGTCGCCGCGCCGATCCCGGAGATTCCCGCTCCGATGATGACGACGTCGTACTCCGCGGCTGCTTCCGAGTCCTCAGTGGCCATAGCTGCTTCCGACTCCTCACTGATCGCGGTACCGGCGTATCCACCGTCACCGGCGTGTTCACCGTCCCTGACCGTGAACCCCGGTCTCAACAACAACGCGCACCTGTTTCGGTCGAAGCATGTGCAGGATGCACCAAGTCCACTTCTTCAAAGCGTCACCGATTGACAAGCGATGTGACACGCACCATTATCGCTCAAATCCGAAGTGGCTGAGTTCGTTCGAACAATTCGGCAGCCATGCACGCGATGACCGTCTGATTTCGCGATCGAGCACCGGTCGCCACGTCGTTCCAGCCCCGACCTGAACCTCGAGAGGAACCAGGACAGTGAAGGATCTGATCTTCCTGCTGGCGGATCTATGGATGATCTTCGCCGGCTTCGTCTTCGGGTGGAAGTTCATCCGGAACCACAGCAATTACCTCCTCGGGCTGGAGTGGATGATCGTCGCGACGTCCGGCTCCAACTTCCTCCTCTGGTCACTGCTCGGAGGCGACGAGGACAGCGTCTTCTACGACATCGCGTACTTCCTCGACGCGTTCTCACGATCGGTCGGCATCACGCTGATCCTCGTCCTGGGTCTGATGGTCGTCACTCATCGGTACAAACCGACGCTCGCCGTCGACATCGGCGTGTTCGGACTCGCCGTCGCCGCCGGACTCTACCTCCGGCACTTCCACGGCGAGGACATTCATGCCGCCCCCGCAGCATTCTACGTCGCAACGTTCTACGTCGTGGTCAACCTGCTCACGACACTCTTCCTGGCTTACTTCGCCAGGCGACTCTGGAGCATCGGCTCCAAACGGCTCGCGATCTGGACGGGTCTGGTCACCGCTGCGGCGTCGATCATCGCGATCACCTACGACTTCTTTCCGCTCCCGTTCGACGACGAGCAGCGCACGATCTTCTACACCGCCGCCCTGGCGACGTGGGGCACCCAGGGGTTCGTCTACTACTTCGCATACCGCGCACTGCACGCCCACAACGTAGCGACGGGTGTCGAGCCGACTCAGGAAGCGAGCGCGAAGTCATGAAGACCGACAACGTGGAGTACAGCACTTTCACCGGCTGGATCGGCCCGCCCGCGGACATCCTCCCAAGCCTCGATGGCGACCTCACGTACGATGTGGCCGTGGTCGGCGGGGGCATGGGTGGCATGGCGGCGGCGGCGCCGCGGCTCGCCGAACGTGGTCAGGACGCGGTGCTGCCGGAGAGGCCGAGTTCTGCGGCTGTTGGGTCAACTCCCACAACGCACGACATCGACTGTGACTACGACCCCAGTCGTGCCCTGCCCTCTTCTTCGGCTGGGGTGTTCGAGCGAACCAAGGTCGCCGACGTCACGCGGAACAGCGATGAGGTGGTCATCTCGAGCCCCCACCTCTCGCAGCCGGATCGGGAATGATCCGGTTCGCTGCGGCCTTCCGGATGCGGCGTAACGACTCGATCCGAGCCGCAGTTCGGGCTGGGGTCACCATCGACTGCCGGTGCGGCGTCCACGACCGGTCGGTCACACCGAGTTCGGGGTCCGGTATCGCCGCAACGACGAGTTGCGTGGTCACGAGCCCACTGCACAGTGAAGGCGTAGAGGGACAGACCGCGAAGGAGCTCACCGGAGGATACCCATGACAACCACCTACGACCTTGCCCCCGCGGCAGCCCAGGTGGCTCGCCTCGCCGACGGGGTGAACCACGACCAGCTGGACTCAGCAACGCCCTGCGAGGACTGGACGGTAGCCCTTCTGCTGGACCATCTGCTCGGACTGACGGCGGCCTTTACCGCTGCGGCCAACAAGACACCATTGCGGGCAGACACCACTGAGCTCGATGGGAGACTGCCGAGCGATTGGAAGGTTCAGCTACATGAGCGCTTGGACGCGCTGGTCGCCGCGTGGAACACGCCCGAGGCCTGGCAGGGCGAGGCCGAAGCCGGCGGTGTCGTGATGCCCGCGGAGACGATGGGCGTGGTGGCCCTCGACGAACTGGTGCTGCACGGTTGGGACCTGGCGCGGGCCACGGGGCAGGCCTTCCACGCCGACCCCGTCAGCGTGACCGCGTGCCTGAACTTCGCCGCCGCGATGTCCGAGCCCGGCCAGGAGGCTGACCGCGAGGGTCTCTACGGTCCGGTCGTGCCCGTCCCTGCCGACGCTCCCGACCTCGAGCGACTGCTCGGACTGACCGGCCGCGACCCCCAGTGGACGCCAGCCTGACCCCGCCCCCAGCCACGGGTACACCCACCCCGACACGACGAGACGTCCCAAGCCCCGACCGCCGCGATCGTTCAGTCCCGGCATACACGCGTGGGTGAGATTGTCCTAGGGCTTCGGTTCATCTCCAGCCCGCTCGGGCAACTCTGTCGAGGTGCATACAGCGGCGTGGACATGCCCGCCGTGGGTGTGTGGTGCTCGCGATGATCTTTGACAGCGCTGGTCAGCTCGGTCATGTATCGTCTCCGCTGTTCCCGGCCCGCACGGCCGGGCTTCATTCACGGTCTGCGGCCTGGGGTCACCATCGGCTGCCGGTGCGGTGTCGACGGTCGGTCAGAGCGAGTTCACCGAATCCTCGCCCTCGGTAGCGGTGCCCCACGTCGAGGTGCACTGGCGCGAATCGTGACCGTGTCGACCAGCGCGCAAGCCCATTCGATCCCGCCCTCGGCACCGAGCTCGTCCGGCACCGTTTGGTGTAACTTGCTCCAGAGTCCGGTTTGGAATCCACTGTGAAACCGCCGAGCCTCCAGCGTTGGTCGAGACGGCCAACGAGAGCCAAGCCGAAAACGGCCAGCGGCCAAGGCCGAGTTCGACGTTCCCATCACCAGCTCTCTGAGCGAGGCCGACGAGATTCACGCGCGGCTCGACTCGCTCGGAGAGCCAACGTCACCATCCAGCCAGCAGGCCGGGTGAACGATAAGGGTGTCGGAGGAGGACTGGAGTCCTCCGACCAGGGAAATTTCCCCACTTTGGGGAAAGCATACCGAGACCGTAACAGACCATCGGCCTGTCACACACGAGGAGCACCACTTCGCGAAGTCACGAACGATGTGTGCTCGTACGTCGACACCGCCAGCTCAGCAGAGATATCGGCAGTGGAGTCTCCGCTGCCATGGCGGAATCCTGTGAAGGTCTCGGATCATTTCCGGGATTCGGCCAGAGGGTGCCGCTCGCCGGTGAGTGCCGCCAGGGCGGTGGCGATATCGGCAAGATCAGCACGAATATACATGGTGGTCGCACTGGCATGACTGGAGTCGGTGTGCCCGGCCCAGGCACGAGCGATGGCGTAGCCGAAGTGGCGCTCCACCCACGTGAGGGTGGTGTGCCGCAGCCAGTGGGTGCTGATCTGCTGCGTGGCCACCCACGGCAGATGCTGGCCCAGCCGGTGCCAGAGATGGTCGTAGCGCCGTCGAGTCAACGGTTTTCCCGAGCGGTACCGCAGCAGGGCATCATCGGAAGTCTCGGCACCGCGTTGCTCGGCGTGCTCACGAAGATGACGCATGAGCGTCGGGGAGACAGGCTGCCAGCGCACGGTATCGTTTTTCTCTCGCAGCAGAACCACACACTGCGTCTCATCCAGATCGGCAAGGGTTAAGGCCAACGCCCCTCCCCTACGGCAGGCGGTCTCGGTGTGCAACCGCAGCAACAGCGTGTCCAGCATCGGGTCGTTGCCGGTCTGACCGGCCACCCGGTTGATCGCGGCCATGCTCTCGTCCGACAGCCCCCGCCGCGTACTCGGCAACCGACGGGGCTTTCGCACCCGCAGGGCGGGGTTGTCCGCCTCGTCGAGCAGCCCGTCGGCCACCGCGTGACTGTATATGCACCGCAACGCCGCGATCAGGTGTTCCACCGCGCAGCAACCGCCACGTGTGTTGCGCCGGTGCATGACCTGACCGCGGATGTGCTCGGCGAGCCGACGAATCTCCGAGGGGTGGGCTCATCCAGTCGACGTTCTCCCCACTCACGTACGACCCGATTCCAGTACGACCGATACGCCCGAGAAGTCCCCACCGAGACCGCCTCGGCCACCCGGGGAACGTACTCGGCGAACACAGGCACCGTCTTCCGCTGACCTGGTGTGTTGACGAGCTCCTCCGGAGAAACGCCCATCCGGGTCAACACCAGCCGCGCTGCCTCCACCTCAGCCGGATGATGACCGGTATCCGGACTGAGTGCGTCGTAGGAACTCACAACGCCTCCCCCGCCTCCTGGCCGTCATGTGCTGCGTGATGGCACGCGAGCATCGCCTCCACCGTCGACATCGTGTGTACGATGAGCACTCCGTACTCGACGGAGCCCGCCAACAACACACGATCTCCGGGACGAATCGCGCACCGCTCACGCAGCAAACTCGGAATCGGCCCTCTCCCCCGTTCGGCAGCCGCGAGCTCACCTTCCACACAGCTCCGCACGATCACCGCGTTCCCAGAGCACCACGCCCGAACACGATCGCCGGTTCGCCAGCCCAAAGACCGCAGCACACCACGCTCACTCACCCGGCCACTCGCATCAACAGCCGCGATCCCATAGGTCATCGAGCTCGTACCGGTCGACGACAACGCCGCCACCGGAAGCCGCGGAACCCGACCACCAGTCGGTCTTCCCACCGGAACGAGGCCCTCGACAACACGCTCCGCTCTGGATTTCGACGACACGACCTCTCCCCTCGAAGCACACTCGCTATCGCGCATCTGGGAAATCAACATGTCCGCGACAGGACCAACCGCACACCGAGCGAGCGTGCCACACGCCCTACGGTCACGTCCGATTTTGCCCCGGAGACCACCATCAGTTCCGCGAATCCTCTCCGAAGCTCACTAGGCATCGGCCGAGCCTCTGCTGCCGGTGTGCGCTGCCAACAGACAGGCCCGAAACCGTCGTTGCTCGCTCAAGAGCGTAAGGAGGCCGTTCGTGTGATCCACCGGCATCCAGAGAGATGAGCTGTGCAGAAGCTGTGGTTCGGGCCGAGCTAAACATGCCGAGCGGGGCGACTGTTCTCAACATCACGGCCTTTCCCACCTCCGCATAGAAAGGGCGGCTCGATAACCGTTCCCTTCGCGGTCAAGCGAGACACAACCGGATCGAAGTATCACCTGATCTACAACGACGTCAGTGTTTCCTTGACAAAGATGCTTATTGACGACACTCGTCCGGTCCGGTCACCAGCCCGCGTAGCAGCCAGAGTTCACACGCTGCTCGAGGCAAACACGACCATGCGGCTACACGAACTACGCCTTCGATGACAGACTGATCGTCGATGCCCCTCCCCACACCTTCCGACATCGCGGCAAGCGAGCACACCACAAGATCACAAAACGGTAACCCACTCTGATTTTCCCAGCACAAAAAGGGGATTCCCCGCGCAAGCGGGGGTGAGCCCTGAGGCTCTTGCGATAGCCACCGAGGAGTTCGGGATTCCCCGCGCAAGCGGGGGTGAGCCGCTCGGCCTTTTCTTTCAATCGTGGCATTATCCGGATTCCCCGCGCAAGCGGGGGTGAGCCCACGACGCTAGCTGGGCGAGGAGGATGCTCTTAGGATTCCCCGCGCAAGCGGGGGTGAGCCTCCCGGCCGCCCGAAACGCCGCGGTCAGCTGCCGGATTCCCCGCGCAAGCGGGGGTGAGCCCGAAGACTACGGGGTGGTCTGCGAGCTGGTTCGGGATTCCCCGCGCAAGCGGGGGTGAGCCCCAGGCCTACGAGCACATCTCCACGTACATGGAGGATTCCCCGCGCAAGCGGGGGTGAGCCCAGGCTGGGCACCCCACGCTTGCAGGCGTTGACGGATTCCCCGCGCAAGCGGGGGTGAGCCGACCTCCGCCACGTCTATGTCGGAGCCCGAGGGGATTCCCCGCGCAAGCGGGGGTGAGCCGTGGACGACTCTCTCGCGTTCCACCGCAAGACCGGATTCCCCGCGCAAGCGGGGGTGAGCCCGTCGTGAGACCTGGCGTAAAACTCTGACATGTGGATTCCCCGCGCAAGCGGGGGTGAGCCGGCTGTATGACCTGCGGTTTTCTTCCACGTGTAGGATTCCCCGCGCAAGCGGGGGTGAGCCTCAATGGTACCCGTTCCTGACCGGTATGTACCCGGATTCCCCGCGCAAGCGGGGGTGAGCCGCAGGATGGGACCCTTGGTCAGTATCTGACATTGGATTCCCCGCGCAAGCGGGGGTGAGCCCGGAGCTGTTCGTACACCCCTACGACGCGTGATGGATTCCCCGCGCAAGCGGGGGTGAGCCGATATTCGCGCGCCTCGCGGTCAGCCTCGTCTAGGATTCCCCGCGCAAGCGGGGGTGAGCCCGCCAGCGAGAGCGCCCGGACTTTCCTGCGACGGGATTCCCCGCGCAAGCGGGGGTGAGCCTCTGCCCGTAGGTTGGCCCGCTGAGTGCGGCGCGGATTCCCCGCGCAAGCGGGGGTGAGCCGCAGCTGCGGGTCTGTGACATGACCGACCCGCAGGATTCCCCGCGCAAGCGGGGGTGAGCCGGCGCCGGTGCGGCGGCGTTTCCGGCGGCGGTCGGATTCCCCGCGCAAGCGGGGGTGAGCCGTCGGCGGCTGCCGTCGGCGTGGCCTTCGCGTGGGATTCCCCGCGCAAGCGGGGGTGAGCCCCGTGGATCTGTCATCCCTGGTCGAGGCGGCCAGGATTCCCCGCGCAAGCGGGGGTGAGCCCTCCGCGTCCAACCCCGCCGCCGTCGCCAACGCGTTTTCCCCGCGCGAGCGGGGGTGAGCCTTGGACACGTTGCTCGCCGCCGAGGCCGTCGAACTCCCCACGCGAGCGGTGTGAGACCGAAGATGCTCTGAGTCACCGATAAATAGCAGGAAGACCCGGCCTCTGACGGTGGCGGCACGCTGAGGTACTACCACCGTCAGAGGTCGCTTCCACTCTTGTTAACCGTGGCCTCCCCCCACTAGCGAACAGAGTTCTGATCAGGTAATTCGGTCCGTGATCAGGCCCTGCTACGTGGTCGTGGGGAACTGCGACAAGACACCTCTCGTCGAACAGCCAACCGGTACACCCCCACCGTGTGGGGATCTCCCCTAAGGGTAGTCGAACAGTACACCAGTAAGTGTCTCCGTCCCCTCAATGGGCGCATACCGTGCTGCTTGTGGAGCGACAAGAAGACAACCTCGTTGCACTGAACTCTTCGGATAGAGCTAGCAGATCAGGTCAGCGTCGACCCCCTTGTTCACCCCAAGTCCCCAGCCAGTTACAGTAACCTTCACAAAGGTTGGCTGTTCTACCAAAGAACTTTGGGGTCCAATGCATTTATACGTGTGGGGCAAGTCGCGGGGACTGCCGAGGCCGTATCCGCTGGAGTGGCACCTGATCGACGCTGCGGCGGGGGCCACAGCGCTGTGGCACATGCATCTCACGCTGGGGGCGCGACGACAGATCGCCACCGAACTGGGGATGAACGACGCGGACTCGGCTCGGCTGGTCGCACTGTTGGCCGGGCTGCACGACATCGGAAAAGCCATCCCGTGCTTCCAGCAGCAATGGCCAAAACCCGGAACTACTGGCTGGCTTGCTCATGACGAGGCGACGCACCTGGCACTACCCACTCTGCTGGGACTGAGCGACGACGGATTATTGACCGCGGACGTCGCGTACCGGATCGGACAACTTCTGGGCGGACACCACGGGGTCTACTACTCGCCGCGGGAGCGGGACGTGGAGCAGCCGGTTCGACGTGTCGCGAACCTGGGCGAACAGGAGTGGCACGCGATTCGTTCCGACGTGACCAGTTCGGTGCGTTCCGTGCTGGATAACCCAAGGCTGCCGGAGACGATCCCCGCACCGGTGGCTGTGGTGCTGTCCGGTGTGGTGATCGTGGCTGACTGGTTGTCCTCGAACGAGGACTTCATACACCGGCAGCTGGAACACGCTCCGGAAGAACTGGAAGCACGGTACGGCTACACGGTCCCCGCCATGGGAACGGAGATCACGCAAGCTGGTTTGAACAGGCCGGAGTTCGTCGAACGGATCAGCACCCAAGGTGTGTGGGGCTTCGCTCCATCAGTGCTGCAACGCTCCATCATCGATGAGCTGATACCCCACGTGAACGGACCGGGCCTGTTGGTGATCACTGACTCGACCGGTACGGGGAAAACGGAAGCGGGGCTCTTGGCCGCCCACGCGCTGGGTCAGGCCACAGGACGGTCCGGCCTGTACGCGGGGCTTCCCACGATGGCCACGGCCAATGAAATGCGTACTCGGCTTACTGAGTATTCCAGTGCTACCGCGGTGCCCCCCATCCCCGTCACCTTGGCGCATTCGATGGCGGCGTTTCAGCCCGCCTACAGCGCCGACGTAACGGTCAGTGCCTGGTTGCGGCCGTTGAAACGGACTCTGCTGGCCGGAATCTCGGTGGGCACGATCGATCAGGCGTTGCTGGCCGCACTGGCAGCACGACACAACATGCTGCGGCTGCACGGGTTGATGAACAAGACCCTGATCGTCGATGAGGCGCATGCCTACGACCCGTTCATGCAAGCCCTGCTCGCACGACTGCTGTCCTGGTGCGGCCGGCTGGGTGTGCCGGTGGTGTTGCTGTCGGCCACGCTGCCGCAGCCGGTGAGCCGGAACCTCGTGCGAGCGTATCTGTCCGGTGCGGGCAGCCACCTCAAGGAGGAGCTGGATCTGCCGTACCCGGGGTGGGCGTTCGTGACCGCGAGCGGAAACCTGGTGCAACCGTCGACGACGACAGTCTCGACGATGGCCACGGAGGGCGCTCGAACGGCGAGGTTGTGCCACCATCCGCATCGCCGTAGCGGCTCGGCGCGTCAGGAGATTCTACGGGGATTCGTCGAGCGCGTCTCCCGGCAAGGCGGATGCCTGGCGGTGTTGTGCAACACCGTCGCCAGCGCCCAACATACCTACACGGCGCTGAAAACCGAGGCTCCGGACGATGTCGAGCTCATTCTGCTGCACGCGCGCTTTCCGCTACACGAACGTGAAACCATTACCACGAACTTGACCGGCCGGTTCGGCAAGTACGGGGTTGGCAACAATACGCGTCCAGCGAAGGCGATCGTGGTCGCCACTCAGATACTGGAACAAAGCCTGGACGTGGACTTCGACCGGATCGTCAGTGAAATCGCACCGATCGCGTGGCTGATCCAACGGCTGGGGCGGTGCCAGCGCCATCCTCTGCCGCAGTGGCACGAGGAGTACCAGCGTCCATCGTGGTGTCCGGTACCGACAGTGGATGTGCTCGATCCGGTCGACGAATCCGCCGATCCCCCAGTTCCACCTGAGTGGGGAGAAATCTACCCGCCGTTCGAGATGGTGGCCACACACCGTGTGCTGACCGAGCGCGATCCGACCTTGGAGGTCCCCACCGACGTGAACCCCTTGGTGCAGCAGGTGCACGCGGCCACCAGCGGAACCAGCGACAGTCAGCTGCAACAGCTGTGGGACGAACAGTTCAGTCAGAACCGCGCACAGCACCAACAGGCGGCGTTGGTACGTGTCCCCGAACCGGACCAGGTTGACGACCTGGCCCGGATGACCGAACCGGAGGTCACCGAGGCCGATGTGTCCACACGTCTGGGTGTGGACACGGTACGGGTGATTCCGCAGTACACCAGCAGCGATGGTCGTCAGTGGCTGGACGCCGCCCACACACGTCCCTGGCCCACCCAACGACCGAACTCGGACACGATTAACCAATTGATCGACCATTCCATCCCGTGTCCTGGTAATTGGGTCGACGAGCTGGAGTTGCAACCGCAGTCGACCTGGTCACGGACACCGACACTGCGGGATGCCCGCGTTCTGCCCGCGCCGACCTACGGCTCGCTGACCGTCGACCCCGAACTGGGACTGGTTCGCCACACGAAGGGACACACGTGACGTCTTCGGCCGCCTTCGACCTGCGTGACCAGCGATGGATACCTGTGGTCACCAAGAACGGGATCACACTCCCCCTCTCCCTGCGCGAGGTCTTTCACCACGCGCACGAAACAGAAGACCTGGCAGTGACGGTTCCTCCCGCAGCCGTGGGACTGCTTCGGGTGCTGTACACCATCACCGCCCGCGTGACCGGTCTCGACCAACACCTTTTTTCGGAGGAGTGGAAAAAGGCTCGCAGCACCGTGCTGCGCGAGGGCCAATTCGACAAAGACGCTGTCGACGCCTACCTCGACGCCGACCCGGGAGCGTGGAACCTGTTCGACTCCGCCCGCCCCTGGATGCAGGATCCGCGTTTGGTCGAGCAGGCAGAAATCAAAAGCATCAACCAGCTCGATCCGAGTCGTCCCGGGGACAACTCTCCCGTGTGGTTTCGCCACACTCACCACGGACACGCACCGGCGCTGCCGACGGCGGAGGCGGTTCTGTATCTGTTGGTGCACAGTTTCTACGGATCCGGCGGAACCGGAGGGAAACGCACCGTCACCGACGGGTTCGGTCAGACGGTCTCCGATCAGTACATGAGCAGCGGTCCGTTGCGAGGCGTGCTCAGCCATCATCCGCTCGGCCGCAACCTGCTGGAGACACTGGTCCTCGGAGTGCCTGGGCCGAACCATGAGCACGAGTCCGATGTAGCCGACCTGGCTCCGTGGGAACGGCACGAGCTTCCCGACCCACTGGGGCATCCACCACCTGTGACCTGGCCTGCGGGGATTCTGGTCGGGCGATGCCGGCACGCGTTGCTGCTACATCCGAACGAGACCGGCGAACACGTGACCCAATGTCGTCTGACCTGGGCCTACAAGAAACCCCATCCCCCCGTTGCCGACCCGTACACGATTCGGCAACGCACGAAGAGCGGCGAGTGGACCGACCGGAGCGCTCAGGCCGACCGGGCCATCTGGCGAGACCTGGACGCGCTGCTGGCCGACACGGACACGCACACACGTCCCGCCGTTCTCACGGAGGCCACAGGACTACCGAAGGGGGTCAGGGACGCGCTCCGCGTCCGCGTCCACGGGGTCGACCAGGACCGTCAGTCCCGCGATCGCCAGTGGATGACCGCGACGACTCCACCGATCATGCCCTGGCTCGAGACAGAGAATCCCCGTGCCGCCGACGGCGCCAGGCAACTGCACGACGCTGCGGAAACCGTCGCGACCAGGTTGGTCTCGGAGCTGCGCAGGGCCTACCACTCCCTGAGTATCAACAGTGGTCGAGCAGGCAGCGGAGACGTGCCATGGGTGGCCCCTGCACTGCGCCACTACTGGCCCACCGCGGAAACGGTGTTCTGGGAACGGATGTACGAGGAGGACTTCACCGAACCGTACCGTGCCTGCACGGACTGCGCGCTGCAGGCACTGGAGGCAGCCACCGACCACGAAGCCCATCATCCTCCGGTGGGCCACGCACTCGCCACCGCCCGCCAGAACCTGATCAACGCAGCGGCCAAAGCCGAACCCCGCGAGCAATAAGAGGAAACCACCCATGACCCGTGCAGCCAGCGACTACGCGACCCGCTTCGTCACCGACATCGCCACCCAGGCCACTGCGAACCCGGCCATACGCACCGCGCTGCGCACCGGGATAGGACGAGAACCCGACCAGTGCCACCGCATGCACTCTTTCGTCGCCCCGTGGCTGGAGGAAGATATCCACCCCGACAAGGAACGCGTCCACTACACGATCGCCGCACTCATCGCACACGCCCCCGAAACCGCCGTCCCCACCGTGGAGAACGCCCCCCGCGATCTCGGCGAGTCCTTGGCCTTCGCCACCCAACACCACGTACTCGCCCCCGCCACCACGGAGAACTACCTGCATCTCGTGGTCCGCCAAAACCCCGGTACGCTCTGCCGGTACCTCACCACCGTCGTACTCGCGCTGCGCGACACCGGGATACCGGTCGATTTCGCGCGGCTGTTCGACGATGCCGGTCGCTGGCCCTGGCAGTCTCGCCGAATCGCCAAGACCTGGCTGCAGAGCTACTACCGTTCCCTCGCCTCCACAACTTCCTCCTCATAAACTCCACCCCCTTCTCGATCTTCTCCGGCATCGGCCCAAGAAACAGACAAGGAATTCCGAAAGGAAAGAACATGCACCTGGACATTCACGCCTTGCAGCCTGTCCCGTACTCGAACTTGAACCGCGACGCGCTGGGCAGCCCGAAAAGCTGTGTCTACGGTGGATCGACGCGCACACGCGTGTCCAGTCAATCCTGGAAACGCGCCGTCCGTTTCGAACTCGAACAGCAACTCGACGAACCCACGGTCCGCACCCGTCGAATCCCCAAAGCCGTGCAGGAGGAGCTGGAACACCGCGGCTGGGATCACGACACGGCCCGCAAGGCCGGACGTGCGGTGCTGATCAGCGCGGACCAGGCAGCGACCCGCAAAGACACCAAGGAAGGCGGGTTGTTCCCCACGCCGGACGACGACCAGTCCGATGTGCTGTTCTGGGTTCCTCGAGCTGTGATCACGGAACTCTCGGACCTGGCCGAGCAGTACCCCGATGCCATCGCGGACATGCCGTTGCCGTCGCAGCAGGAAGTCACCAAGAAGGAACGTCCGAAGAAACAGGACAAGCTGCGGCCGGTGCTACCGGTGGCCACCGTGGAGGACATCCTGCGTCGCCGTTCCCCCTCGATCAACCTGCTCGGACGGATGCTGGCCGAGATCCCCGGCCACCGCGTCGACGGGGCGAGTCTGTTCGCCCACGCGTTCACCACACACGAATCAGCGATGGACTTCGACTTCTTCACTGCCGTCGACGACCTCAATCCCCCGGCTGCGACAGGCTCCGGACATTTGGCCACAGCCGAGTTCACCAGCGGTGTGTTCTACCGCTACAGCAGCGTCAACCTCACCGACCTCGCCACCAACCTCAGCGGTACGGACAAGACGCGGGACGGCTTCGACGACGCCCTACGAGTGGTCGACGCCTACCTGCGCGCCTTCTGTGAAGCCGTCCCCAGCGGAAAGCAGCGCACCACCGGAGCCACCACCCGTCCCGAGCTGGTGTATCTGGCGCTGCGGCACGATCCGCTGTCGCTGGCGGGAGCGTTCGAAAAGCCCGTGCGCAGCCACAACGGAAGCGGCTACGCGGAACCGTCGCGTGAGCAGCTCGCCCACTACACCGGCAGGCTGCACCGTTTCCTCGGCACCGACGGACTGTTCTGGCACGGCCACGCCTCGATCGCCGCCGAGCCCTACGACCAACTCGGCGAAGGCTACGACAGCCTGCACGACCTGATTACTGACAGCACGAACCGAGCGGGGGATGCGGCATGAGTGGGCTCCTACTCCGTCTGGGCGGACCCCTGCAGTCGTGGGGCACCCATTCGGCTTGGACCGAACGGGACACACACCCCTACCCGACCCGCTCCGGGCTAATCGGCCTCATCGCCGCCTCCGGAGGACATCCCCGTACCATGAACCCCGAGCGTTTTTCCTCATTGCGGTTTCTGGTGCGTATCGACCGGCCCGGTACTCATCTCGTCGACTTCCACACCGTCGGCGGGGGACGGCCATCGAAGCAGACCGTCCCGACCGCCAAAGGCGGTTACCGGCAAGAAGGCACGGGCACACTGGTCTCCAACCGGCACTACTTGTCCGACGCAGTGTTCACCGTGGCGGTGACCAGCTCGGACGGCACGATGCTCACCGAGGCTGAGCAAGCGCTGCGTCATCCCTACTGGGCTGGCTACCTCGGGCGTCGAGCATGTCCTCCGGACACTCCGTTCCTGATCACCGCAGTGGACGACCCCCACACCTGGTTGCACCAGCGTCTTCCGCTGGCTAGACCTGTTCCGCATGAGAAATCGGTGACCGTGGAATTCGTCTCCGAACATCCTCCGGACGAGCCCACAGGTTGGACAGACAACGTCGCCGACGACCCGCGGGATTTCACCCCCGACCACCGCAGCTACCACAGCCGTCCCGCCTACCGCTACCGGCGCGTCCTCCCCGCCGGCCTGTGCGGCGGGTACGGCACCGACTACCTCGATGCCCTCTCCACGGCCTTGGAGGAAGCCGCATGACCACAACCGCCCCACGCACGGCGATGCTGACGCAACTCCGGCTGAACCCGCGTCATCCGGCCACCGGCCGGGAACTGGCCAATGTAGATCGAATGCACCGCCGTGTCATGTCCTTGTTCCCCGACTCGCTCGGAAACAACCCTCGTGCCGAAGCCGGTGTTCTCCACCGCGTGGAACACAGTCACGCAGAAGCCGTCGTGCTCATCCAGTCCACCCTCACCCCCGACACCACCCGACTCCCACGTGGCTACGCCACCACCGCGCATCGCGACCTCGGTCCTCTGCTCACCGCGCTGGAAGTCGGGATGCGAGCCCGTTACCGGATCGTCGCCAATCCCACCCGTATCGAAACCACCGACGAAGGCAGGAAACAACGACGCCAGCTAGTCGGGGACCATGCCGTGGCCTGGTGGCACCGTCGCGCCGAAGAGGCAGGACTCGAGCTCGAATCAGCCATGCTCACCCGTGAATACCGACTGGTCGGGGACAAATCGCAGCGTTCACGACGACCCCACTACCACGGGGCCACTCAGTTCGACGGGAGCGCCACGGTCACTCATCCCGAGGCAACCTTCCGCGCTGTCCTGGAAGGAATCGGACGTGCGAAATCCTACGGCTGCGGGATGCTGTCCCTCGTCCCCCTGACGGGTGGTGACCGGTGAACCAACGGCTTCCCCAAGCACTCGGTGCGCCCAGCGTGCTCGGGCTCCACCCGGTCAAAGACCGCATCACCTATCTCTACGTGGACAGCGTTCGAGTCGTGGCCGACCGCAACGGTGTGTGCGCACAGACCGAACACCCCGATACCGGCACGATCGACCGCGTCTACTTACCGACCGCCAGCCTGGCCTGCCTCCTGCTCGGGCCGGGCACCAGCGTCACCCACGCCGCCGTCACCGCCTTGACCAGAGACGGGACCGTGCTCGGCTGGGTGGGTTCCGGTGGAGTGCGCTGCTATTCCGCCTTCCTGCACGAAAGCACCTCCACCGAACTGTTGCATCAACAAGTCCAGCTCCTGACCGATGACGACCAGCGCATCACCGCGGCGCACCGGCACTTCCAACTCCGTTTCGGGGAATCACCTCCGGAGGACGCGGGCGTAGCTCGGTTGAGGAGCCTGGAGGGAGCCAGGATGAAAGCCACCTACAAGGCGCTGGCGAAAAAGCATCGGGTGGGGCCGTTCCGCCGCTCCTACGATCCCCACGACTTCAGCGCCAGCGATCCGGTCAACCAGGCCATCACCGCGGGCAACAGCGCACTCTACGGAATATGCACCGCCGTGCTGCTCAGCCTCGGTGCCTCGCCCGCCTTGGGCATCATCCACGAGCACAACCAACGCGCCTTCACCTACGACATCGCCGATCTGTACAAAGCAGAACTCACCGTTCCGATCGCTTTCGCCCTGGCCCAAAGCGCCCATCCCGACCGGGACATGCGCTACCGGCTACGTGAAAACGCCCGACTACTCAGACTCGTCCCCCGCATGATCCGCGACATCCGCTACGTCCTCAACGGTGGCGCCGCACCCGAGAAAGACGCCCCCACCGGAGTGGTCGACCTGTGGGATCCAGAGACCAACGTGCCCGCCGGGGTCAACTACGCCAGCCTGGACGACAACAACGATGATCCGGAATTCTGATGAGCACCTTCGCCGTTATCACCACCAGCGCCGTCGCGGACGGCACTCGCGGAGCCCTGACCCGCTGGATGCTCGAACCTGCTCCGGGAGTCTACGTCGGCACACTGACCAACCGCGTCCGAGAATACCTGTGGCAAGCCGTCTGCGAGAGCATCGACGACCAGGAAGGCTGGGCCGCGCTCATCTGCAACGCCGACAACGAACAAGGCTACAACATCCACACCCACGGCCCCGGAACCAGAGGCCGAACGATCGTCGACCTCGACGGCCTCTCACTCGTCTCCTGGACACTGACCCCTGACAACGATTCCGAACCGGAGATCACAAAACGGTAAATCGCACTTATTTTCCCAGCACAAAAAGTGGTTTCCCCGCTCACGCGGGGGTGAGCCCTCGCCTTCGCTGCTCGTGCTGTCCTGCTGCGAGGTTTCCCCGCTCACGCGGGGGTGAGCCGCGCTGGGAACCTCGTCAGCGAGGTGTTGGAGGGGTTTCCCCGCTCACGCGGGGGTGAGCCGTCACCCGATCTCGTTGAAACCATTGAAACCGGGGTTTCCCCGCTCACGCGGGGGTGAGCCCAGGTCCTACAGGGAGTGGAACAAAAACGCTACGGTTTCCCCGCTCACGCGGGGGTGAGACCGATCGTGGCCATCGTCGATGCATTGGATCCGTGGTTTCCCCGCTCACGCGGGGGTGAGCCTTCTGGTAGGCCCACGCCGATATCTGGTCCCCGGGTTTCCCCGCTCACGCGGGGGTGAGCCCGGCCGGGAGGTCTGATGTGGGAGTGGCTGTGGGGTTTCCCCGCTCACGCGGGGGTGAGCCTCACGCGTACGAACTAGCGTGACTGTGCGAAACGGTTTCCCCGCTCACGCGGGGGTGAGCCCCATGAGCCAAACCTCGGGGCTGGAGATCGCACGGTTTCCCCGCTCACGCGGGGGTGAGCCCGCCCATGTCGCTGAGCAGCGACTCAGGACCGGGGTTTCCCCGCTCACGCGGGGGTGAGCCACCCCACTCACCGCTCACGAAGGCCATTTGGTCAGGTTTCCCCGCTCACGCGGGGGTGAGCCCCCGTTCGCGTCGGGAGCTGTGTGAGGGAATTTGGTTTCCCCGCTCACGCGGGGGTGAGCCCTACAAGAAGAAGTTCGGCGTGATGCACCTGTTGGTTTCCCCGCTCACGCGGGGGTGAGCCGGAAACGGAGCTCCGCGCGCCGCGCCGAGCTTGGGTTTCCCCGCTCACGCGGGGGTGAGCCCACATGTTCGGCAGCGTCAGCACGTCGCAGCCGGGTTTCCCCGCTCACGCGGGGGTGAGCCCGGCGGGCACAGTCGCTCGCGGACGGCCCGGCCGGGTCCGTGCTGCTGCACCGGGAACAGGGCGCGCCCTGGATGGACGGGATTCGAGCGATGCTCGCCGCCCCAGTGATGACTCACCCCAACCAGGCGACCCTGTTCCACAGGGCGCTCCCGCCGTGGCGTTCACGCTGGCCGCGATCGAACCGACCCGTGTCCTGGCCACCGTGGACGGGCACATCGAGACGATCACCCGCGTCCGCCTCGCCACGGCCCACCGCCGCATCGATCACGGCGACCTGCCCGACAAGGGCGAGTACGACCTCATGGCCGGGCTGACCGGATTCGGGACGTATCTGCTGCGCCGCTACGGGGAAGGTCCGCTGCTGCGGGACGTGCTGGCCTATCTCGTGCGGCTCACCGAACCCCGCCCGGACGGGCTTCCCGGCTGGTGGGCCGCCCACGGCCCGACCGGCGCTAAGAGTGCGTGGCACGGTAGGCACGGCAGCAACCTCGGGGTCTCCCACGGCATCGCGGGCCCCCTCGCGCTGCTCGCGCAGACGCACCGGCGCGGCATCCAGATTGCCGAGCAGTCCCACGCGATGCACCGCATCCTCGGCTGGCTCGACCAGTGGTTCGACCGCACCGGGATGTGCTGGCCCGGCGCCGTCTCCCGCCCGGAGCAGGACACCGGGGAAGCGCCGAGGGAGACGCCGCGCCCGTCGTGGTGCTACGGCACACCCGGTATCGCTCGCGCGCAGCAACTCGCCGGGCTCGCCCTCGGCGACACCCACCGTCAGCGGTTCCCCGAGACCACGCTCGCAGCGTGCCTCGCCGACGATCACCAGATCGGGAAACTCACCGCCGTGGGACTCTGCCACGGGTGGTCCGGGATGCTGCACACCACCTGGCGCATGAGCCAGCACGACGTGCGGCTCCGCGCCTATCCGCCGATGCTGATCGACCGAGTCACGAAGCGGCTGGCCCAGCAGCCCCCGGTGGACTCGGGGCTGCTCACCGGCGAGGCCGGAGCCCGGCTCTCGCTGCACGCCGCCACCACCGACCAGACCCCCCTCACGCGATGGGATGCCTGCCTACTACTCGACGGGTAACCAGACAACAACATCACGAAAGGAAGCGATGAACACCGAGACCACCACCGACGCAGCCTCCGCCGAGGAACTGCGTGCCCGCATGGTCGACAAGGTCCGCGCCAAGGGCTTCGCCACGAACTCGCGCGTGGAGCAAGCACTGCGGGACATGCCGCGCCACGACTTCGTGCCCGAGCATGACCTGGAAACCGCCTACCACCCGTTCCAGGCGGTGATCACCCACCGTTTCGCCGACGGCACCTCACTGAGCTGTGCCAGCGCCCCGTTCGTCGTGGCGATGATGCTCGACCAGCTCGACGTACGTCCCGGCGATCGGGTGCTGGAGATCGGAGCCGGGACCGGATACAACGCCGCACTGCTTGCCGAACTCACCGGCGACTCCCAGCTCGTGACCACCATCGACGTGGACGAGGACGTGACCGAGCAGGCCCGTCGCAACCTGGACTCGGCTGGTTACGGCGACGTGCGCGTGGTCATCGGAGACGGCACCGACGGTGTACCCGAGCACGGACCCTACGACCGGATCATCGCCACCGTGTCCCCCTGGGAGATCCCCCCGGCCTGGTGGCAGCAGCTCACCCCCGGTGGCCGGATGGTCCTCCCGCTGCGGTGGCGCGGCCAAACCCGCAGCATCGCGTTCGCCGAACAGGACGGAAAACTGGTCTCCGATAGCGTCGAGCTGTGCGGATTCGTCAATCTGACCGGAGACACCGAGGGTGAACAGACCGGTGCGATTACCGAGGACGGCACCGTGAACCTGCACTGGGACCGCGACCAGCCGGTGACCCCCGAAGATCTACGCGGCGTGCTCGACACCCCGAGCACCACCCGCTGGTCCGGCCACACCCTCGGCGGCTCCGAACCCTTCGACGGGATCTGGCTGCGGCTCACCGCCGAGGACGACCGCACCTGCCGGATCAACGTGCACCCGGATGTGTCCCGCGACGTGGCCGCTCCGATCGAGCACATGCGCGCCCCGGCGCTCGTACAGGGTGCCTCTCTGGCCTACGTGACCCACCAACGGACCGAAACCGAGAACGGTCCCCGATGGGAACTCGGCGCGATCGGCCACGGACCGGACGCCGAAACACTGGCCGACCGGCTGATCGAGGTACTCGGACTCTGGTCGGAGGCACGCGACGCGCGCCCCACCGTGACCGCCTACCCAGTCGACACCGATCCCCCGGAAGCATCCATCGAAAAGCGGCACAGCAAACTCCTCGTTATCTATTCCGAAGAATGATGACCATAGTGAGCTTCCTGGTCACGCCATCGTGGACTGAGCACGGTAGGTGCTGTCGCGGAGCGTGGTGGTGGCATCATCTGCCGTGAGCCCGCGCGGCGCTCGTTGGGCTGTCCTCCCGGCCCCCATGTCTGGCCGGGAGGACAGCCCATAAGCGCAGTACATGCTACTGGTGGCTAGTCGAACTCGCCGTCCTTGACCCCGGCAACGAACGCTTGCCATTCGGTCGGCGTGTAGTAGTGTGCCGGCCTGTTGCGATCCTTGGTATCCCGCAGCCAACGACCACCGTCGGCGGCTATGGCGACCTCGACGCAGCCTTGGTGATCGTTGCTGTAACTGCTCTTGTGGAACTCGGCATCCGAGGGGACGTCGAGTGGATACTGCGTCACTTGTGTACCTCCTGTGCTGCTTGGCGCAACATCGCCCGCGAGTCTTCCTGGTTCGCGGCCTGTACTCGTAGGCGGGTCAGGGCACGCTCGTACAGTGCGACTTCGTCGGGCTTTTCGTAGTAGCGGCCTTCGACAAGTCCTTCCAGATACACGACCCCGGGATCTCCTGCCATCTCGCTGGGAAACTTCAGAACCTGGAAACCACCGGACTGCGCCAGATGCGCTCCCGCGTTCAAGGGCAGTATCTGCAGGTCAACACGAGGGCGCTCACAGACTTTGATCAGATGATCGAGTTGTTCGGCCATCACCTCAGCGTTGCCACGGGGGCGGTGCAGTACCGATTCATCGATGATGGCCCACAGGCGGGCCGGATCCTCCTCCCGATCCAGGATATTCTGACGGCCGAGGCGCAGCTGGACACGCTGTTGGACCTGCTCGTCGGTGAGTTCGGGGTCGGCACGGATCACGGCTTCGGCATAGGCTGGTGTCTGCAACAGTCCAGGGATGACAGAGGTGTCGAAGCTGAAGACTTCAGCGGCTCCCGCTTCCAGCCCCAAGAACAGGTCAAACCATGGTGGGACCGAGCCGCTACATGACCTCGGAACGCTCCTTACCGGCTTCTTGACGAAGCTGGCGCAGGTTGAGAGCGATCCAGCGCTTAAGCAGCGCGGGACTCGAAGTGGCAACCACGTGATGGTCTCCTTCGTCTGTTGGTCAACGTCCCATCTTCGGCATACAGCGCATGGTCGCGTCCCAAGAACAACATCACCCGAATGGGCGTATGCACAACTCTTGGATCTGTAGGAGCTACGTTGTAGCTCTTCTGTGGAGCCGCTACGAACGTACGGCTACAGCAAGTTCGGCAAAAGACTGGATGCCATGAGTGAGACCTCGGTGTTCTCACGAGCGCCATGAGGGGCGCCGGAGCCGGTGCTTCCCCCGACAGCATCGGGTCCGCCGCACAACGTAAAGGTCGTCATGCGCCTGGACGGCCGCGTGACGCGGCCGCCCAGGTGGAAGCCCGAGCATGGTGGCGACGACGGGTGCCGGGGCTTGGAGCACGAGGTGGTGCGGGACTGAGGTGTGTCCGGTTTGGATGGGGATGTCGTGGCGGCGGAGGGCGTCGCCAAGGCTGCGGTGCTGGAGAGGTTGGCCTGGTCGGCGGCCGGGGAACAGCCAGTCCGATCCGTGGTTCGCTCCGATGGATGTGGTGCGTTCGGTGAGCAGTCGGCCAGTGGGGCGGGTAGGGGTGTCTCTATGTTTTTGTCAAGCGATGCATGGGGGGCGGGGTTGGTAAAAGGGCCGTCGCGGAGCATGGCGAAGAGGGTGCTGAGGCGTTGACGGGCTAGGCGTAGTAGTGCTGTGTATGGGTCTTGCCGCTGATTCGGTGTTTGTCGTAGTAAGCGCGGGAGGTGGGACCGTGTAGGCCGTCTCGGTGTGCAACCGCAACAGCAACGCATCCAACGCCGGATCATTACCCGTCGAGGCGGCCACCCTGTTCACCTCCGCCACCGGCTGTTCAGCCGACCCCCGGCACATACTCGACGAACCTCGGCACCACACAGGACTCCACCGCCGACCCGACCAGATCCTCCGGCGCCACCCCCATCCGCGCCAACACCAACCGAGCCGCCTCCAGCTCCGACGGACCGGGACCAACACTGCCGGACTGCTCCCCGGGATCACTCATCGAGGCTCATCCCCAGCACGGCCGCGTGCCGCTCGGCCACCACCGGCGGGTGCACCAGCAGCACCCCCTGCCGCGGCGATCCCGCCAACAGCACACGATCACCCGGGCTGATCCCGCAGCGCGAACGCGCCCGCGCCGGAACCACCACATACCCCGGCCCGGAAAGCCCGTAGAGCCCGTCCGGGTGGGCCCGCAGCAGCACCGAGCCCGCGACCACACCGAGCTCGCAGCGCTGAGCACGACTCCAGCCCAGCGCGGCCACCACCGCACGGTCACCGGGACGCGACGCTGTTCGAACAGCTCCAAGCCACTCTGCACCACCACATCGTCATCGAACAGGCCAAAAGGGTGCTCGCCGAATACGGCAACACGACCATGCAGCGCGCCTTCACCATGCTCCGCGACTACGCCCGCACCAACGGCCAAAACCTCACCGATCTGGCGCGCAGTCTCACCGACCGCACCACAAGCCCGACGTGCTCGTCACCAACTGCGACCATGGCGACGAGCCCCAAACAGCTCCGACACCGCGGGACCACTCCGCTGATCAGCCGGAAGCACACTCACGACTCCGATCAACCGGTGCGCTGGCTCGGGGAGCGGCCGCACCAGGTCCGCCGGACATTCATCCGCTGACAGCACCGCACCGACCTCGGCCACCCCACTCCCTCGTCATCAGCCCCGTCTGCTCGCGCCGTTCCCCCAACCAGTGGCGTCGGGACCAATGCGTCAGAAGCTCCAAAGTGAGATCTGATCGTTACTCCGATCCGGAGCAACGGGGGAGGCATCCCAGCAGGAAGTGAGCCAAACTGCCTGTCGGGGATTCAGTCGGGGGTCGCACAGACTGGTGTGCACGCTGTGCGCTTCGAACATGTCCGCATGCGTCGCGACACATTCGGTGACTTCTGCAGGAGTGGTCTCCAGATGCAATCCTCCTGCGACACCTCCCTCCACGGTTACCACCTTCAAAAACCCGTGCAGCTCGTCTACCAGGTCGTTCAACACCCGGGCCTTACGCCCACAAGACGTGTTGACCGTGTTGCCGTGCATAGGGTCACACAGCCAGATAACCGGGTGTCCCGCCGTGCGGACGGCGGATACCAGTCTCGCTAACCGCTCCACGACATCTGCCGCACCCATCCGCGCGATGAGGGTTAATTTCCCGGGTTCGCGCTCGGGGTCGAGCCGCGCGCACAGTCGGATCAGCTCGTCCTCGGACACACTCGGCCCTACCTTGCAGGCCACCGGGTTGCGCACCTCGGCGAGCAGGGCGATGTGTGCTCCATCGAGCTGCCGAGTGCGGTCGCCCACCCACGGCCAATGGGTCGATGTCAGCAGCAGTTTGCCTTCTGCGGTGCGGCGCAGCATCGGCAATTCGTAGTCCAACAGCAGCGCTTCATGACTGGTCCAGATCCGTTGTCCGGGGTCCAGCCGGTCCGCGTTGTGCTGGTGCACCGCATCCATCGCCGCGCTGGCCGCCCAGTAACCCGACAGTACCCGTTTCGGGTCGGGACGGCGCTGGCCCGGATGTTTCTCAGGACTGTTGACCATGTGGCCACGGTAGGCTGTTAGTTCCATATCACCAACCTGCTCCACCGGACGGGACCGCGGTTTCGCGAACTGTCCCGCAATACGACCGACCCGGACCACAGAAGTGCCGCTACGAATGGCTAATGTTTTGGCGATCGTGTCTATCAACTCCGCTTTCCGAGCGATACACACCGGGCGGGTTTCCGAGAAGTCCTCCGCGCAGTCACCCGCCTGCACCACGGTACTCTCCCCACGCGCCACCGCAGCCAGCAGCTCGCGGAACTGATTGGTTTCCTCGGCCCGCACGAGTGGAGGCAACGTGGAAATCTCGTCGCGCACCTGTTCAACCAGTACGGAGTCCTCCCAGTCCGGCTGCTGCCAAGCCGGTAGCGAGCTCAACCATCCGAAATCGGAAGATCCGGACAACACCGCGTCAGAATCGGAAACCGCGGACTTGCCGCTGACGTTCGGGACTCTCACTTTTTCACCCCATCAACTCGGCACTGCTGAACTCTCTTGCTCTAACCCTCGAACGCACTGCAGTGCGTTCGAATTCGACGAACACGCGAGGAAGAGACAGATCACACGCCCGGCGCGTCGACAACCTTAAATTAATCAGGACATACCATCAGATCGATACACCCTTAAAAGTGCACGTCACCTCTGGAGAGTTCGCCACCATTCAGGGTGATCACGGTACCACTCCACGACCTTGCTCAGCCCATCATCAAAGCTCCAGAGCGGCTTCCATCCCAATTCCTGACGAATCTTCGAGTCATCGATCGCATAGCGCATGTCATGACCTTTCCGGTCCGACACCCGGCGCACGCGGTCCCAACCCGCGTCACACAATTCGAGCAACCGCGCGGTCAGTTCCAGGTTGCTCAGAATGGTACCGCCTCCGACATTGTAGATCGATCCCGGTTCCCCATAGGTCAGTACCCGGTCAATAGCCTGACAGTGATCGTCGACGTGCACCCATTCACGTACATTTTCACCATCGCCGTAGAGCGGCACCGCATAGCCGCTCAAAAGATTCGTAACGAACAGCGGGATCATTTTTTCGACGTGCTGGTACGGGCCGTAGTTATTGGAGCAGCGGGTGATCCGGACGTCGAGACCATAAGTCTGGTGGAAGGCGCGCGCGATCAGGTCCGAACCCGCTTTCGAGGCCGCGTAAGGCGAGTTCGGCTGTAACGGCTCCGACTCCGTCCAAGTCCCTCTCTCTATGGAACCGTATACTTCGTCCGTCGAAACGTGCACCACCATACCCACCCCGACACGAACACAAGAATCCAACAAATTTTGAGTCCCTAGAACGTTGGTACGCACGAAATCGGCGGCCCCGACCAGCGACCGATCAACATGGGATTCCGCAGCGAAATGCACGACAGCGTCGTGCTCCGGTAGCAGCCCGAACAGCAGATCCTGATCGCACACATCGCCCTTGACAAATTTCAACCTCGGGTGCTCATCCGGCAAATTAGCAATTTTTCCCGCATAGGTCAGATTGTCGAGAACGGTAACTTGGACATCGGGGCTCCCGGGGCACCCCCCGGCCAGCAGCCTCCGCACGTAATGCGATCCGATAAATCCCGCGCCACCAGTGACCAGAATTTTCACTCACTCCTACCTTTCATGCGCGCCGCCCCCGCTCCCGTGAGGCAATCGGCATCTGGCTCATGGTCCCCACCACAACTGGCGAACGTACCGCCGCACAATTTCCGATCACGGAATCGAGCAGAGCGACCACTCTACCGAGAAGCGCGCAATCCTCCACGATTGGGCCCGCAGCAATCAGATTCCAACGTCCTTCGATAATTTATCCCCTTCACGGTTTTCCCGGAAAAACCGCATCCTCCTGTTTCCCGTAGAGGACGAGACTCGCCCGGACCGAACCCAGCAAGGAGAACTCTCTCCGCCATCCCAATTCCGATTCGGCCTTCGCGATGTCCGCACACTGCCATCGCGATCCCGGCCGCAAGGACATCGTCGTGGAGGAGAACTGATAATCGATTCCTGTTTCCTCCCGGAAGACGTCGAACAGTTCCCGAATGGTCGTCGCTTCACCAGATCCGGCATTGTAGACGGACGCCAACGGAAGATCGGGGCGTCCAAGAGTCAACGTCACCAACCTCGCCACGTCTCTGACATCCACGAAGTCGCGTGTGGTCTCCGGACGCGGAACACTGGCCACTACCTGCTCGGAGCTCTCCGCCAGAGCATTTCGATACAATTCGACCGCAGATGCCCAGAGTCCCTGGGAACCGTGACCCGGTCCTACGACATTGAAGGGACGAACGATTCGAATGGGCACGTCCCTTCCGTACGCCGCACGAACGAGATAAGAGGCCCCGGCTGACTTCGAAGAAGCATAAGTCGAGTCGGGTGTCAGCGGGTCCGACTCACGTACCGCCACGCCTTCGGGCAGCTCACCGTATTCGTGTGCGGAACCGATGTGGACGATTTCTGCGACCGATTCGGACATCTCGCACGCGATACCCAACCGGCGCGCCCAGGTGATGTTGTCCCGGAGAACGGTAGGGGCGTCCGTGGACCACGCCGCTCCGGCCGCGTTGATGACAACGACCGAACCGAACTGTTCCAGGAATCGAGTCAGCGTGACTTCCGACCAGTTCCCCCCATCGTAGTACGGAGCCTCCACATCACGTGCCGCACCTCCGGCACGTCCGCGCCGATCGAGATCCACGCAACGCCAACCGTCCAGTACGAGGGCTCTCGATATCCACCTGCCGATGAATCCGTTCGCGCCGAACACGACCGCCGTATCGGCCATGTCACACTCCCATCCTAGTCATCTGCCGCCTGTACTACGAACTCGGCGGCCTCACTCGCACCGTCCGTTCCCAC
Source organism: Actinopolyspora mortivallis DSM 44261 (assembly GCF_000384035.1). Taxonomy (GTDB): domain Bacteria; phylum Actinomycetota; class Actinomycetes; order Mycobacteriales; family Pseudonocardiaceae; genus Actinopolyspora; species Actinopolyspora mortivallis. The sequence continues at coordinate 1,323,345 of NZ_KB913024.1, read as the reverse complement.
TTCATTCACGAGTCCTCGCCACGTGCTGGAGAGAAGAGAGCGGCATTCGGGAACCAACTCGGTGATCTGCTTCCGGACTGAGTCACGCACGATTTCTGCCTTCCGAGCAACTCCTTCGGCTATCGCCGAGTAGACGTACTCGTTCCCTGGCGCTTCGCGGTTCGCCGCCTTGCTTCGAGCCAACTTCTCGTCGACGACCTCGGAGGGCCACCTGACATCGGTATCCGCTCCGGTTCCCGATTTGTGGATCTCGGCTTGCTCGAACCCCGATACGTTCTGTGGTGGAAGACGAATCAGCGGAGTACCGCAGGAACTCGCTTCCAACAGGCTCATCAACCCCGGCTGAGTGAGGCAGAGGGAACTCTCGGCGATTCGTGAGAGGTATTCATCGCGTCCCAACGCACCGATCCGGAACTCCGCATACGAGCGGTACGGCTCAACGATCTCGTCCAGCACGCCTTCCGCCACATTCCCGGCGATCACGATATGCTCGAACCCGGAATCGATGAGTGCGTCCAGGACGCCCGGAAGCACCAGCTTCGGATAATTACTGGTGTTCTTCATGTACATGCCCAGAATTCCGCCGAGTGTGACGATCGCCTGACGATCCTTCTGGAACGCTGTCTCAGCTCCACCCGACATTTCACCGGAGTGCAGTGGCACGACCGCCCCTATCCAGCGCAGATTCCGGACCGTCTCCATCCAGCTGAGGGTTTCCTTCTTCAATCCGGGAAGATTCATCGCGAGGTAGTAGCTCACCTCGCGCGGTGGCACCGAAAGATCGTCCCCCCGCCATAGGAATGGCATCAGGTCCAGGAAGACCGTCCTGACCCCGGCTTCCTCGAACGAGCGCGCGGCAAAGCCCTCCAGCGCCACAAGAGCCACGTCGAGCTCCTTCGCCTCAGCGATTCGGGTGAGCGCACGGTGGTCGGCTCCATCGAACTCGCACCACTCGTCCACGACGTCGCGCAGAATGCCACGGCCGTACTCGCTGCCGAAACCGACGATCCGGCAGTGCCCACCTGTCATGCGCCGCACCTCACGCAACGTGGACTCCAGGGCGGCATGCGGCCCCCAGCCGAAGTTCACGCCGAGGACCCCTATCCGCACACCACGCGTCGTCACGCTCGCGGTCTTCATCACCGCCCTCCATTCGAACGGAACTTCAGCGCCCGGACGACATCGGCGCTTTCCCAGAACCGATCGGAGGTGGCCTGATTCGATGCCAGCTCCAGCGCTGACGTGCACGCCTTCTCGACGACAGCCGGGTCGCCGAGATTCCCCTCCACTACCTGAAGATCCAGGAGTTCTCCCATCCCCCGGATCATCGAGGAAAGCCTGGAGAAATCCAGCGTCACGACCACGGTCGGTCGGCGCATCGAGGCAGCATAACCGAGTTCGAAAGCCACACCGGCTGAAGGGGAATCGTCCACAAGGGCACACAGGCAGTCGGAGGCCGTGAGAGCACGGAGATCATCGCGCATGCATTCTTCCGGTGGCAGTCCTTCTTCGCCCCACGCCTCGTTGATGTGGGAGCTGAACACCGACGCACCGTCCGCACGCAACCTGTTGTAGTACGTGAGAATCTCTTTTTTGCGCTCCAGCACGAATCCTGTCTCGGTCACGTGACCGCCGAACCGTGCAGCCAAAAAAACTTTGGACATAACACCGACTCCACCACTCACTTGACAACCGCTTTCACGACCATACTGCCACCGTATTCACCGCGTTTCTTTCCTGTCATATAATCACGAAATGTTATTTCCTTCAGTTCGAAACCGGAGCGACGCAGCAGGCCGGCCACCTCGGATCGGTTGAACAAGTGAACCGATGTACGAAATACACGCCCCCCGGATGTACACGAAGTGACAAAATCCCCACCGCGCGACGAAAACATGTCCTTGATTTTGTTGCGACAGACCGGAATGATACCGTAGTGAGCTACATTGTAGCGATTATTGACATCGAATATCAATATGCCATCCGGCTCAAGAAGCTCCCTGACCTGCCGCAACGACTGGACGATTTCCTCCGCAGGAACGTGTCCCAGCACATTCGACAGGCAAGTCACAATATTGAACAAGCCTTTCACTGAATCTTTCATCAGCGGATCCGTCAACGAGACAGCCACCACCTCGGCGCCCGGACAGTTACGTTGGGCCAGTGCAGTCATTTCACTACTTTCGTCGACCGCAACCGCCCGCTTCGGACCGATTCTCGAAGTCAATCGATCGAACCGCTCGCCAGTACCGGTCCCTATATCCAGTATGGCCACCCCGTTCCGTTCGGCGGCGATACCGACGATCTCATCCTCGACTGACTCGATATACCCCGCATGCTGGTCCATGTACGATGAGTAAGCCTCGGCAAACGCATCATAGAACTGCGCCGAACTTGTCAGGTCACCATCCGAGTACCATTCTTTTCCCGACATGCGCTTCCTTCTGTCACAGATATTTCAAGCAATCATCGACGTCGAACCGGCCCCAGTCAGCAGCTTGCTCCAGCGCCTCCGCGACAGCTTCTTTCGATTCGTCGTGCTCAGCCTCCAACACGTGCCGACAGACATCTCGCAACTTTTCGGTGCTCACACCGCTGGCCCACCCGAGGTAGTAGAACGCCATCGCACCACGCCCGAGCGCACGGAACTCGGGCTCAGCGGTCGACAGGACGAGGTTCTCGACCGCGATCGGCTCGCTCCAGGGATCGTCCAAAGCGGGCTCACGACCGTCTTCGAGAGCGAGATCGTCCCACAGCGCTGCGGTAATCATGTTCCAGGGCAGGAACTCCCTCGGAGTGTAAGACTCGGCGAGCTCCGCATAGACCTCGAGGTAGTGCTCAGCTAACGATGCGGCGCTAAAACCTTCCGCCAGTGAGCGTCCTGCAGTGATGATCCGTTCGCGAACATCCGGATCATGCCACAGGTTACGTACCGCGTCCGCGATCTCCCCGCCATCCGGGGCGCCGACGTAGAGTGCTCCCCGTTCGTCTCCGAGGTACTCGCTGATGCCGCCGGCCCGCGTGGCGATGACCGGACACCCCGCCGCTTGAGCTTCGACGTTGACCAGCCCGCCACCTTCCGACTTCGATGCCACTACCGTCGCGAAGGCACTTCGAAGCAACCGTGCCGCCACTTCGATTGGCACCTCCCCGAGGAAGGAGACCCTCTCCCGGAGGTCGAGCTGGTCGACGTATCGTTCCAACATGCGACGCTCGCTGCCCTCTCCGGCGATCACCAGGTCGAGCTCCGGCATCTCGTCCCGGAGGATGTGCATGGCCTCGACGATCTTGTCCACCGACTTTGCGGGCTCCAGCCGCCGGAGTGACAGCAGAAAGGGTCTGTCGTTCCCGTCCTCCTCAGGAGCAGCCAAGTTGAACAATTCGTAGTCGATGCCGACGTAAAACGTTGGCACCGGGGACCTGTTCCCCAGCAACAGCTCGGTCTTCCTGGCGAGATCGTCCGACGCGGCGTTCAACAGGTCCGCCCGCCGCATCGCGGGAAGCATTGAGTCCTTGCTGGTCAGGAAAACCTTTCTCGGATCGGGATCCACCGGGTCCGGGATGTCGTAGCCCCCCACCGTCTGAATGACCGGGACATTCCACCAGCAGCCCAACAACTCGGCGATCATCGGAAGCGGGCGTCGCAACCCGACCACCTGAATCACATCCGGCTTCGGCATCTGCTGCACCAGCAATCGAAGCTCCGCAGGCGTCCTCCGGAAGTCCGATGGGAGCACCGCGTTACCTATGCGATGAATCCAGATTCCGTTGCGCTGCTCCAGTTTGGGAGTCGTATCAGGAGCGTGTCGTGTCAGAACGTCGACACGGTGCCCCCGGGAGGCGAGCACGTTCCCCAACTGGTCGATCGGGTCCTGTGCCCCGCCGGTGATCGGATAGTAGACACTGCACACGAACAGGATATTCACTCGTGTTGACACCTCAATAGGAGCGGCCGTATTCGGTGACCACGCTCATCACGGTCACCGGAACAACATCTTCTTGAACGAGTCCCGGCATATGTCCACAAAGGTACTGCTCGCCTCGGGGGTACCGAGATTGCCACAGCGGTATCCGCCTTCGGGACATCGTCGGAAACAGGTTCAGAAACACATATCAGAGGAGGACAGCTTATTCACTCGCCTTGTAAGTCTTCCCCTTTAAACCGTAGACCTTGTCCACCGGAAATCGGTCTATGTTGACCGCGAGCTTCTTGTCGGCGGCTTCGATCAAGTCGAATCCGCAGTGCCGTGAAAAACGGATCAGGTAGTTTAGAATATCCGCCACCTCGAACGAGACCGACTTCTTGAACCCGGAATCGTTCTCCAACCGATCCAGAACTTCATCACTGCTCAGCCACTGGAGCTCGGCCAGGAGTTCTCCCGCCTCGCCACCGATCGCCATCGACAGACTCCGAGCATCCTCGAGTTCATCCCACCCGCGCGCCTGGGTGAACGCCAACAACCTCTCGCTGTAAGCCTTGAGGCGATCCGTCTTGCGCCCGAGGTGCGTCGTCTCGTTGGAAAGCCAACCCCACTGTGCGGCGACCTTTCCCTCCCCATACGCCCCTGGGAGCAACCCCTCCAGCGTCCACATCTCGTCCTCGAACGCCGTTACCGTAGCCGCGTCGACTGGCTGGTGCGTGTAAAGCTTATAAGTGCGTCCGGTCGCCCACTCCTGCGCGAACCTGAGAGTCTCCTGCATCGCTCCCCGTGAGACGGCGCAGAGCGGCATGAGCTTGACCGAGCCACCCTTCTTCGGGCCGAACGCGACGACAGAGCTCAACACACCGCCCTCGTACCCGAGGTAGACCTCCTTGTACTTCTGCTCAACCACGCGCTCCCGCTTGCGCTCCTGACCGGCCACCAGCGCTTGGACGAACTCGGTGTCGATCCCGTCCGCGAACGCCGGCATGTGCTCCAGCAGGAAGTCGTTAAGTTCCTCGTACTTCTCCGGTGAGTACTCCTCGAACTCCAGTTTCTCCTCATACGCGCTGATGTCGTCATCAACGTTGATGTAAATCGCGTGCTCGATAACACCCGGGCGGTACTGGCTGTCCGCCTGCGAACCGCATGTCCAACCACGGTTCAGGTAAAAGGTCTCTATCCAGGAGCTGGACTCTGCCACGGTGCCGTACAACTGGCGCACACCACGCGCCTGGGCGACTTCCAAGGCCTTGTCGAGCAGGGAACTGCCAGCACCGTTGGCACCCCTGTAATCCGGATTGATGATGAGCGGACTGATCTTCATCGTTCCTTGTCGCTTCTCTGCGATGTTCATCACGCCAATGAGGTCATCACCCAACATAGCTACGAAAACCCGCTGTGTCAGCGAAAAGTGTCCAACGGCGTCCTTTCCACCCGCCAGGTGCGCATCCAGGATGCGGTCCGCCTGGGCAATGTGGTCACCGTCGTAGTTGCGCCGGAGCGTACCGTGCAGAAGGGCCCGGACTGCCTCTCGATCCTCGGATGTGGCGTCCCGGATCGACAGAACTGCCGATTCCTCGAGGTCCGAAAGTTTCTTGTTGTGGTCACTGAACTGAGTACTCAATTGAATCTCTCCAAACTTCCTGCCAGTCGTCCAAGACTGTCTCGCTTGCTGCCGCGATATGCTGCGGTTCCTTCCTCGACGCGAGCGGGCGAGCCACATCGCCCGCCTGATCGTGTACACGTGCCCCCGGGGGGCAGGTGGTCCCGCCGATCACATCGGCGGAGCCTTGTCGTGCGCGGCAGCTATTTCCTCCAGGGCCGCAACCCGTCGAATGATGGCCTCTCTGTCCACCACCCCGGATACCATTTCGTCTCGTCTGTAGCGGCTGCCCGCAGCCAGACACGCTCTGCTCGACGTAGCCGGCTCGGTTGTGACCACCACAGACGGTTCAGGATCGTCCCGCGTGCGCTCGACCACACGACCGACGGTTTCCGGCGGAGGCGTGAAAGCTCGATGCAGCTCGATTCTTCGATAGCCGTCCGCAACGACAACACTGTTCGCGTACTCGTCTTCGATCGCCCACAGTCCCCCATAATTCGAATTACGTTTTCCCGTGTCCGAACCCGCTATCGCGAAACCGCAGTCATTCGTCGGAGCTCCCATGAGCATCTTGCCGACTCGGATCCCGTCCGCGGAAGCACCGAGCCGCACTAATGCGTCGATGCAGTAGGTCCCCAAGTCAGCGGCAGCTCCGCCGTGCTCCGGCGCCATGCGGAAGTCCGTCGAGTTTCGGCCGGGGATGCGGAACGCAGCTGATACTGTCGTATTCGCTGCCCAGTCCGTTGTCCTCACGCGACCGACGAATTCACTCCAGACCGGATGGTACGGGTACGAAAGGCACTCGAAAACCGTTCGATTACGCTCTCGGGCCATCCGATCCAATTCGACGACCTCACTCGAGCGGAGACAGATCGGCTTTTCCACGAAAACGTCTTTGTCTGCGGCCAGCACTGCCCGGCAATCATCGAAGTGGCGTCCGGTCGCGCTGGAAACATAGACGGCGTCGACATCCGTAGCGGTGAGCACTGCCACGCGGTCGACGGTCGCGAGCTGATCCGCTCCCGCATCGAAGCGAAGGTCGACCGGGTGGTCCGTGCCCACGAGGACCGGTCCGGCAGAACCGTTCAATTCCTGAAGGATAGGCGCGATCCGACGCCCCAGATACTCGGAGTTACCGATTGCTGCGATCATGCCTCGATACTTTCCGCCGAGACGATACCTTTCAGCATCACAAGACTTGTGCGAAGTTCGACGCTGAGGTAGTTCCCGTTCCGGTTTAGGGATTCTATTTCTTCCAGAGGAACCCACCGACCGGCTCGTTCGTGAACTCCCTCGTCAACGAGGAAACCTATCTGGTAAGAGACTATGGCACCTCTGAATCTCCCCCCCTCCTCCGCGTGCACGACGGAGTAGACGCTGCCACAATCCACGAGATCAGCCGCTTCCGCCACCATCGATACGCGACGGGCTGCTGTCGTGTAATCCGCTACGTCGCCTCGCTGGTGCGTAGGTTCGAGCGTCGGCCCCTGGACCGAACCAATACGAACTCGTTCGGCCACCAGCATTTCGAGGCCCTTTTCGCCAGTGCGCAGGAGAAGAGAGCACTGCCCCATGCCCATGGGAGCGAGAAGCGGCTGGTCCCACGATTCCTTCTCGCGGTTCTGTCCCTCGACCCGGCATCCCACAATCGCGAAAAACCGACGGTACCGGTGTTCGAGGCTGTCGGACAGCTCCCAGTTCAGCAAGCTGTCCAGCGGTACCAGCTCGGGACTGGTGCCCAGCGTCTCGTCTCGCTCGACGTGCTCATCCGGCCCTGGGTCTGGGGTTGGTACGGTCGGCGTACGCCCAGCAGGTTCGGAGTCGCCCCCGATTCCGGGGAGGGCATCCAATGGCCACATCGACAGCACCGAACGCAAATCCATATTGATCAGTCGGCTTTGGAGCGTCCCCGCGAGCAATGCGGGGATCGGCACCCAATAGCTGTCCGGAATCGACGAATTAACGCTGTCGGCATCGTCGGCGTCGAGCAGGACGATGCGGTTGCGATTGACCTTCCCGAGGAACCACGCCTCCTGCTCACGTTGCACGGTGTCGGCGAGTGTCGTGCAGGTCTCCGATAACGCGAGACCAACCGCAGACACGTGCGCACCGCCGTGCGCTGCCTCGTAGTTGCTCCGAGTCGCCTGAACGCTCGGGGCCACCTCAATACCGTCCGGAGTGCCCGGCTCAAACTTGAACGTGACCAGACCGTGATATGAGCCCTCGATGACCGTCACGAACAGGCACAGAACTCCTACCTCCGGCTGATCGACTATCGGTTGTTCGAGCATCCTTCCCGACCCCGAGGGGTCCTCGACTCGCGCACCTATGACGCGAAAGAAACGTCCTGTGTGATGGGACAGGGAGCCTTCTTCAGTCATCGACCAATAACGCAGGTCCGATAGCGGTATCGGCAGAACGCGCGCCTCTAGCTTGTTGCGACGCCGTTGGCACTCCGACCGTAACTCCGCCACCGTATCGATCACACGCATGCCAGCTCCCAGCCTGTTGTAAAATACCCACGCATCCGTTCGGGAAAATCGAAAATCATTTTCTTATTCCTGCGCCCGGCCATTGACACGTTCTCGACGAGATACGTCCGGCTGATACCTTCCCACATACTGACCCCAATTCTTTCAGGTTCTACCAGGAATTCTTCTGGCTAGATCGCTCATCCACACAGACCTGGACGTGCTGAACTCCAGCCCCGCCTCACACGTTGGCAGCCGAGCAGCAGAGCAATCCACTCTACGAAAAATCCTCTTCGCGTGACGTTACTTGATGCCGATTTCCACCCCGCGCAAATCCACTCCCATAATGCGGGAACGATCGCTCCTACTTTCATGCCACGGCTTCCAGAAGCCGATCGCAGACATAGTCCACGGAGTCGAAGTCGATCGAAGGATGAATCGGCAGACAAATAACATCACTGGCAAAACGGTCAGCGACGGGAGCTGTCCCCGTGCAATCGATCGAGAACGAATTCAACGGCTTGAAATAAATCTCCGTTCCGATCCCGTAAGAGTCCATCTCTTTCCGAACACGATCGCGCTCCGGAACCAGAGCCGGAACCGCGAATCCTCCGGACCGATCGGTGGAGTCACGTTCGCGGACAAGCTCGACAGGTGAATCCGCCAATCGCTCACGATATCGCCACATAATGGACTGGCGCTTGTCGAGCTCGCTCGGCAAGTTCTCGAGCTGAGCCATACCGATCGCGGCCGCGACATCTCCCATGTTGTATTTGAATCCGAGTTCAGGAATATCGTACGGGTTTCCCCACGATCTCGTCGACATGTCGATACCGAGCCTTCGAAGACGTCGCGCGCGATCGGCGGACTCGGCGTCCGGGAAAGTGACGCACCCCCCTTCACCGACGGCGAGCGCCTTGGTTGCATGGAACGAGTACGCTTGAATGTTAGGAGACGCGCTCAGCGGATGCCCGTTCCAGATCGAACCGACGGCGTGCGCGCAGTCTTCGATTACGACGGCCCCGTACTTTCCGACGATCTCGGACAGAGCGGCCACGTCGCAGGGAATCCCAGAGTAGTGGACGACGATCACGGCGCTGACGTCGGGGGTGCTCTCGATAATACTCCGCACTGAATCAGGATCGATATTTCCAGTAACACGCTCGACATCGGCGATGATGACGCGACATTGGTGGAAGAGCACGACGGCCGCAGTCGATACGAAGGTGTTGGCGGAGACGATTACCGCCGATCCCTTCCGCACCCCACCCGCCACCAAAGCCAGGTGCAACGCCGCCGTTCCCGAATTCACGAGAACCGGGTTCTTTCCGATCAGCTCAGGCCTTTGCAGCTCGTTCTCGAACTCCTCCGTCACTGGCCCGAGGCCGATCCACCCCGAATCAAGTACATGCCGCAGCCGATCCAACGCGGATGGTGCTACCCGAGGTCGGTACATCTGAACATTGTTGATTTTCGAATCGTGTTGCATTTCGGCCTTGCCTCCGCAGTGCCTACCGACTACATGTTCGTCATTATTCGCCAGTACGAGGTCTTGACCGAACCGTTCGACCCGACCGGGACGCTCGTCCAACGCTCCACCAACGATCAAAGCTGCTGTGGCGAGCTCTCCCCTCGTTCAGGAAGTCCGACGAAAAACTCGCCTTAGCCCGCAGAACAGCACCCAAAAGATGCTACTCCCGCACATCAGATCGCTCTTCCATCAGGTGTAGAGTCATCTGCCGGGCTGTCCTGAAATCATGAACTTCCCTGATTTCCACTGTTCTTCCGATAGTTCGACCGAGCAGCCCCGCCACAACTGCAGCCAGCGCCGACGTTCCACCCAGATCAAAAAAGTCGCCATCCAGCGAAAGATCGTCTACTCGGAGAACTTTCCGGAACACGTAGAGCACCGTATTCAGAAGATGTTGGTCGAATTCGCCGTTCCCACTCCCCGAAGCAGCTCCCCCACCTCCTGTTTCCCGGTCACCGGGCTCCTCCGGCGCGGGCGTTGGCAGGGCGGAACGGTCTAGCTTCCCGCTGGGAAGGAGCGGAATTTCGTCGAGCTGGCAGTAGCGGTCGGGAAGCATGTAGGAAGGCAGGGCCGTACCCAGCATTCTTTTGATCTCCGAGAAGTCCAACTGGACCTCCAGCGCAGACACGACGTAAGCAACGAGCGCCGGTTCATCGTCTTTAGCGAGTGTTCGCTGGACCACCAAGGCATTGCGCACCTCCGGGAGATCCTCCAAAGCAGCGGAGATCTCGGACAAAGAAACGCGGTTACCGCGAACCTTCGTGAGTTCATCTTTTCGCGACTCCCATTCAAGGCTTCCGTCACCATGTCTTCTGACGAGGTCCCCCGTCGCGTAGGAACGAACGCCCCGGTCATCGGTGCCGAACGCGCCGACCTCGGTACTGTCCTCACCGCAGTAGCCCCGGGCGACCAAGCTGCCCGAGATGACCAGTTCACCTACATCGTCCGCAGAATCGTTCGTGATCGAAAGTCGGGTGTCCGCGAACGGGTCTCCCAACGGCGCGTAGGACGTGTTCGGGCTGAGCTGCTGACACGAAACCCAGACGGTCGCCTCGGTGGGACCATAGAAGTTCCACAACGTCTCCACCGCCTCCAGGAGCTCTCGTACAGCAGCCATGTCGATGGATTCACCGCCGGTTACGGCGGTCAGTCCGTCGGTGCGGTCCATCCCGAGGGCTAGCAGGATCTTCCAAATCGTCGGTGTCGCCTGCATGAATGTGACGTCACGGAGCAGCGGAAGCAGTTTCTGCGGACTCCCGGACTGCTCGGAGGTAGCCAGGACCATCCGTGCGCCGAGCGTCAAAGGTAAGAACAGCTCGGGGATCGACATGTCGAAGCCCACTGTGCTGTGCGCGAGAACGATGTCGTCGGAACCGAGCCCCAGCCGATCGGTCATGCTGTCAAACAACGTCGACATGGATCTTCTGAAAACTTCCACCCCCTTCGGTGCGCCCGTGGATCCGCTGGTGAACAGCACGTAGCCGAGCGCGTCCGCACGGGGGCGTTCAGCGCGCAACGTCGCGGCCCCTGCCTCGGGGGAGGCGTGGCTGACGAGCATTGGTTCGCCCAGCTCACGGCCCAGGTCTTGATGATTCGGATCGCACATGACCAACCTGGGACGACTCAGGGTCATGAAGCGTCGGAGTCGCGCCCGCGGTTGCTTAGGATCCAGCGGAATGAAGTGCGCTCCCAACGCGAGGACAGCGAGCAGACTGGCGATCAGTTCGGGTGTTCGTCTCTGGTGCACACCGACGCCGTCGCCGGCGCGCACACCGGAGGCGGCGAGTTCCACTCTGAATCGTTCGGCGATCTGCATCAGCTGCCGGTAGCTGATGTGGCTGCCGTCACTCTCGATCACCACGCGGTCCGGAAATTGATCGGCATTCCGGATAATGCGATCGAGCAGATCGGGGGTGGGCTGATCGCTCGACTCATGACTCTGCTGTCGCTGCAACTTCGAAACCGCCTTGAAAGTATTGAACCGCGAAGCCACGGATGTGTTCCGTTCAGCCGAACCTGTATGCCAACCAGCGATCGCCGTAGTAGTCCGTCGGGGCCCCGAATCGAATCCGCAGTTCCCCCAGGAAGGAGCTGACGGCGTGCACCTTATCCAGTCCGAATTTCTCCACTCCCTCTACCAAAACGGGAACCGAGAGAGGGTGGGTTTCACTTTTCAGGAGAGCTTCGGTCGCTTTACCACCGGTGGATGCCTTTTGAAGACCGGGAACCGCAGTGAGCACCGGGGCCATGGGGTCGCTAAGAGGGTTTTCAACCAGGAACGAACTGAGTCGCCGTCGTCCAGGCTCCCGAAAAGGTGAGTGATATGCCTGATCCGCCATGTCCCGATCAACTACTTGTAGTTCCGCAGGCCCTGCGGTCCGCATCGATTCCAGGGTGGAGCGCAGCCCGGAGAGCATGATCATCCTTCCAGTACCATCGAAGACAGGACCGTAGTCGACCGATACGGACATGCTGTCCACATCGTCGTAGTACCTCCAGTCGTCGAGCGTCGGTACAAACGTGAAGCAGATGGCCTCGTCCAGCGAGGTATCGGGCAGGTGGCGGACCCGGAGCAGGTCCACAACCATCTCGACCGAGGCAGCACCCGCCATGTGCAGCGCGGCGAGTTCACCCAGGGAGATGCCACCGTAGACCTGCGCACGACCGAAATCGGCTTCGAGGATCTTGGCGATGCTCAACATGGCAGCCATCTGTCTCAACGAACGTAGCACAACAGCACCGACATGGGGCGCCGGCCGCGCCAGGAGCTGGTCGACCTCGACCCCGGATGCTGCGGCCACCTCGCGGTAGACGGACTGAGCTGTCTCTGAGCTCTCCACCATCGGCGCGTATCGCAGGAAGTCAGCAGTCGCGTCAGCGGGACCGAAGACAATACCTGTAGCCATTCCTCAACACCCAAACTTCTCTCGCCGCCCAGTGCTCAGCGCAGGACGTCCCGGTATCCTTCCGAGACCAAACCGGAGATACTGCGGTACCATGGTGGCTCCCGAGAGGGAGCCAGTATCGGTCCGGCAACGTTCCACGCATGCACTCATGCCTAACTCCATCCTTACAAACTCAATCTCGCGCCGTCCCCATTTCCACCGAAACGATTCGAATTTTCCCCGATTCGACGGGATCATGCCCCTCTGAATACAAGGGAAAAATAGTCAATCACTCCTTTTTGACCAAAATTGCTCCCCCTTGCGACGAAATGACGAAATCATTAGAATTTCTCATCAATAATGGCATCGCAACGGTGGCGAATTATTTTACCACTCGCGGTTCGTGGAACCGCTTCCACAGGAATCCATCGCTTAGGGATCTGAAAGGGTTCCAGCCGTTCGCGCAGCTCGTATCTCATCGTGTCGAAGTGGTCGTCCGGTTCGACACCAGCGACATCCGACACGATCAGGGCGACGAGCGTGGAGACGCCCTCTACCCAGGAAGATCGCACGGCGCAGTCCCACACGTGGTCAAACTCGCGAATCGCCGACTCGATCTCGATCGCGGATATCGAGATCCCCCCTACATGGACGAAGTCATCGATGCGACCAAGTACCACGAGTGCGCCGTGCTCGTCCCAGTACCCGTAGTCTCGGGTTTCCAACCAGCCACCGGCAAGGAGCTCTCGTCTGCCGTCAACGGTCGCGGCGGCCGCCGGGATGGTCGGTCCCGATACCCATACCGCGCCGATCTCGTGGTCCTCGTGCCGTCCTCCCACCATCCTGATACTCGCATCTTCCACCGGCCGCAATTCCACGCGGTACCCGGGGCGGACGAATCCCGCGCTCCCCTCGGAACGAAGCTCTTTACCATTCGCGCAGAACGCGTTGCCGACCTCCGTGGAACCAATCTGGCCAAGAACGGGAATCCCCCACAGATTTTCGAACCGCCGCGCTAGAGAAACCGGAAGTGGTTCCCCTGCGGAAACTATCGCTCGGAGCGACGGTGGTGCTTCGATAGCGTTCTCGTCGATGTGGTCAGCAAGCATCGACAGAGCTGACGGAACCGAGAAGGCGAGCGAGGCATCGTACCTATCCAGGCACTGCGCGAACTCGTCCGCGCTTCTTCGTTCAGAATTGAGCACGACGGAGGCTCCGCTGAAGAGCGGATAAACGAACTGGTTGCTGAACCCATACGTGAAGTAGTACTGAGAGAGCGAGACTATGGTGTCGTCCGCTTGGATGTCGAGACAGCTGCTGCCACCGACCGCATCGTGAAAGATCGGCAGGTCATCGCTGGTGTGCTCAACAGCTTTGGGAGACCCTGTCGATCCGGAGCTGTACAGGTAGTAACGGGAAGGTCCGAATACGGAGACATCGGGCATGCGGAAGTCGTTCAAGTGCTCCCCGGAGGACTTGCCGACCTCGGTCAGCGTGCTTCTCTTCCACGATCGCAATAGCTTCATCGTCGGCATGCTGCGTAGACACAGCTCACCGCTCTGATGAGCGAGCAGGAAACTCGCCGAGAGTACCGTCAACTGCCGCGATTGCGCTCGCCAAGTTAGATCAGGATTCAGGACCAACGGGACGGCCCCGATCAGATGGAGAGCGAGGAAAGCAGGATGCCATTCCAATCGGTCCCCCACCGCGAAACCGATGTGATCACCGGTTCCTACTCCCGATTCGGCGAACTTGTCCGCGAGGTACCGCGCGATTGAGTGAACATCCTGGTGTCGGTAGCGTTCACCCGTTCGTTCGTCGATGAGCGCCGAACTGTCTAACCATCCGCCTCGGTGCGCGAGCTTTTCCGAGAGAATAGCCGTATTATCGTTCATGGTTTTCCGGCTCTTCTTCAGTACTGTGGTGCGGTGGCGTGCTGGCCACCGCGCTGTGCACAAGCTACGAATTGGACTGCGCTTTCGGCGTGACTGTCACGCTCCCCGAACAGGTCCGACTCGATCTCTTCTTTCGCGTTCCGGAACGGGGTCCGGGGCCACTTGCGCGGCCCGACCAGCACGAGTGGCCACCTCGATGACGTAGTCCCCATACCCACTGTTGGCATGGACCTGACCGAGAGCATGCTCGGGGCTGAGCCACCCCTGGAGCATTGCGATCTCTTCGATGCAGGCGAAGCGCACTCCCTGCCGGTGTTCGAGGAGCTGGACGTACTGCGAGGCCTCGACCAACGAATCGTGGGTTCCGGTATCCAACCACGCATACCCACGGTCGAGATCGATCACTCTGGCGGTTCCCCGCCGGATGTAAGCGCGGTTGAGATCGGTGATTTCCAGCTCACCGCGCGCCGAGGGGGTGAGCTGGCGGGCCAGGGCAAGCACGTCGTTGTCGTAGAGATACAGGCCGGTGATGGCCCGACTGCTCTTCGGTCGCATCGGCTTCTCCTCGATGGAGACCAGCCGGCCTGCGGCATCGGTCTCCCCCACGCCGTAGCGGCCGGGATCGCGCACAGGATAGCCGAACAGAATAGCGCCGGAACCTGATTCCACCTCGTCCACAGCCCGGCACAGCAGACTGGAAAAGCCTTGACCGTGGAAGATGTTGTCCCCGAGCACCAGTGCCACGGAATCGTCACCCACGTGATCGGCACCGAGGAGGAAAGCCTCGGCCAGCCCGTTGGGATGGGTTTGCTCGGCGTAGGTGAACCGAAGCCCCCACTCACTGCCATCGCCGAGCAGGCGCTCGAACGCGGGCATGTCGGTCGGGGTGGTGATGATCATGATATCTCGTATTCCGGCGAGCATGAGCACCGAGATCGGATAGTAGATCATCGGTTTGTCATATACCGGAAGCAGTTGCTTAGATACCGCTCGAGTGACCGGCTGCAACCGGGACCCCGAGCCACCAGCCAACACGATCCCCTTCACCACGCACCCCCACTCCGGCCCGCGCGGACCTCATCAACCACGGAGCCACCCACCGGAGGCGATCGCCACCACTGCTCGCGACACGGAATCACGGTGACAACGGCACCATCGATGTCTACGTCGATATCGGAACCGGGGGGCTCTACCACTCGCTCGCGCTCGAACACGATGACTTTGACAGCACGTTCGCCAGTGGACTGCGAGTGTTTACACCGTTTCCCGTTAGATTCGTGCAGCGACCGCGCTGCACCGGACAACTCTCGTTTAATGAACAGCGTAATTCCCTCCAGAAATGCAGCCCACAGCATGAATACCTCCTGCTGCGGCCAGTGAATCATCAACGAAAGAACACGATTCAGTTCTGATCGTGTGTACCGCATGGCCAGTTGCAGTTCCTTCAAGCCACTCTGGCCATAAAGACTTCCTCCGGCAGCAGTAATCCCAAAGAATTATGCGGCTCCACGACGGAGTTCAGCATCATGCACCCCTCCAGAGAGTCGGCATCCGCGACACATCGCCCATCGGTTCAATAAGATTGCTCACCCCCGGTGTCGAGGTTCCATGCTCATCCTCGATGTTGTCGATCATTGCACGGTTCTCGTCGTAGGTCAATGGCATACACCCCCCGCTTCCCCGACCTGCGGGTTCATTTCAGAACACTGACGGGGAAAGTCCGCAGCGGAGAATTATACAGCGGGCGGACGGGAGGATCAGATCGTACGTTCAGAGGAAGGGTTCACACGTTTGGAGGAGAGATTAATATTTTTGGGGCAGGCACCGCTGCCCCAAAAGGAGAGAACATGCAGTCGTCACGACGTGTCCGGCAAATCAGGATCTTGCTAAACCCGCACCCCAGCCGGACACGAGAACCCGCTTTGAGCGGCGAAAACATGACACCAGACTGAGCAAGCAGGGGCGCTCTTCCAACACGATGGTCACTTGGTTTTTCATGACCCTAAAAACGAAAATGCAGACTACATGATTTATGTCACTCGACGCACAACAAAGATGGTGTTGCTGTCCAAGCCGGACTCCGATATGCTCCCCGAAGAACAAGGTCCGGATCCGGAGGTAAAACACCAGACAAACTTCTTCTCGAGCATCAAAGCGGCTGAGCGCGACGTGAAGAAATTCACCAACGAGTCACCTGAAAGCATCTATGCTCCCAACTTACGAGTAGGAGCATTCTGCAGTCAGGAACAACGGAAAGTGCTCGTCGTGTGCTACACTCGCCTCAAATTTGTCTTTCCGAACTGGGGACAGCTATTGGTTAATTCGACGCTACCGCACACTGGGGGTAATGCAGTGGCACGGGCCGGCACCGTTCGCGGTGTTGCACTTGAACCCGCTCCAGCGGGACCATTCAGCGCAACAGTAATGTCGCGCTTCACGCAAGAACCGGGCAGCGCGCAATCACCCGGGAAACACTCGGAGCATATCCGCCGACTGAGACATCGCCACGCTCACGCCCGCCGGTGAACGAACAGAAAAATAACCGGCCGTTCAACGAGCTTCCCCCGGCCGGCTGTCTTCCCGACATCACCGTCGAACAGGGACGCGAGTGGTGCGGACGCACATCGCGTTTCCACTTTTTCCGGGCCGTGTTAAGCAATCTGTCATCCGAGGTGTTCTGTGCGTACTCTCATAGTTGACAACTACGACTCCTTTACCTATAATCTTGTACATTACGTCGCCGAGGTGACCGGTTGCGAACCAACGGTGATCCTCAATGACACTCCCGAGTGGTCGCTGGCGGAGTTGTCCCGGTTCGACTGCGTGATCCTCTCGCCCGGACCGGGTCGGCCGGACCGCCCGGTCGACTTCGGCTGGTGTACGGAGATCATCCGTGCGGCGCAGCTGCCGGTGCTAGGTGTCTGCCTCGGACACCAGGGTATCTGCTACTTTCACGGTGGCGACGTCATTTTCGCACCGGAGGCGTACCACGGGCGCGTGTCCGAGGTGGTCCATGACGGAAGGGAACTGTTCGATGACATCCCGTCACCGTTCGATGTGGTGCGCTACCATTCCCTCGTCACCGACCGGCTTCCCACGGGCATCGAGCCGATAGGTTGGACTCCGGACGGCGTCGTGATGGCCGTGCGGCACCGCAGCCTGCCCCAGTGGGGTGTGCAGTTCCATCCGGAATCGATCCGTTCCGAACACGGTCACAAGCTCCTCGCGAATTTCGTGCGGCTGGCCGAACGGTGGAATCAGAAACACCGACCGCACCCGTCTGATGCTGGCCCGGATCGGGCGAGCGAAACCAATGACCTCGCGACTCAGCCGAAACCACAGCTGGGGCTGCACCATCGGGTGTTCGACCTGGACCTGGCTCCGGAACAAGTCTACGACAAGCTATACCGCGACTCAGAGCACGCATTCTGGCTGGACAGTAGCCAGTACGATGCCGAACGCGGGCGGTTCTCCTTCATGGGAGACGCAAGCGGTCCGCTTGCCCGGACGGTCGAGGCGGATGTTTCTACCGGAACCATCACGGTCGTGGACGACCACGGTGTGGAGACCGTACACGACTCCTTCTTCGACTGGCTCGACGCGGACATCCGCGCACATCGAGTCGTCACTCGAAACCTTCCCTTCGACTTCGCACTCGGATGGGTCGGATACCTCGGGTACGAGCTCAAGGCCGAGTGCGGTGGTGAGCGCGTGTACGACTCCTCGTATCCGGACGCGGCGTTCATCTTCGCCGACCGAGCGATCGCGTTCGACCACCAGGAGAGGCAGATCCACCTACTCGCGCTGTCGGGCACCAAACACGACGACGAGATGCTCCGCTGGCTCCAACACACAGCAGCACGGCTTTACCAGCTCACTGCGGAGTCCCCCTCCCCAGAATACAGCGGCGCGATCACCGCGCTCGGCCCGCCGGAACTGCGCCACGACAGGCAAGCCTATCTGGAGCGGATCGAGGAATGCCAGAACGAGATCCACTCAGGCGAGACCTACGAGGTATGTCTGACCAATATGATCAGCGCGTCCGGTGAACTCGATGTCTGGCAGGGATACCGTAAGCTGCGCAACGCGAATCCGGCGCCGTTCGCCGCACTGCTTCGTCTTGGGTCTCTGTCCGTGCTGAGTTGTTCTCCGGAGCGGTTTCTGCGGGTCACAGCATCCGGGCAGATCGAGTCAAAACCGATCAAGGGCACCAGGCCGCGATCCGATGAGGTCGAGGAGGATGAGCGGTTACGTCGTGACCTGATGGAGAACATCAAGGATCACGCCGAGAACCTGATGATCGTCGACTTGGTGCGCAACGATCTCAGTACCTGTGCCGAAGTGTGCACGGTACGGGTGCCGAAGTTGTTCAACGTAGAGAGCTACGCGACGGTGCATCAACTCGTCAGCACCGTGCAGGCCCAGCTGAGGCCGAACAAGTCTGCTGTGGACTGCGCACGGGCGGCATTCCCCGGTGGGTCGATGACCGGAGCTCCGAAGATCCGCACCATGCAGATCATCGACCGCTTGGAAGACGGACCGCGTGGTGTGTACTCCGGAGCGCTCGGCTACTTCTCGCTGAACGGAGCCACCGACCTCAGTATCGTAATCAGGACCGTCGTCGCACAGCCATCCGGTGTGGAGTTCGGTGTGGGAGGTGCGATCGTCGCGCTGTCCGATCCCGTTGCCGAGTACGAGGAGACCGGCGTCAAGGCGACTCCATTGCTGCGCCTGGTCGGAGAGGAGCGCATGGAACGAGACTCCGAGGAGGCAGCGGCCGTTGAGGGACCCCTTTGAACGCGCGGAGCATGTTGTGGACTGGGCAGGAACTCGTCGACGGCAGCAGGCCGGAAGCAGAACCTGTCGTGGTCGACTCCTGGTTGTTGTCCGACGGTGGTGTGGTTGGTCTCGAGGACCACGAACGACGATTCCGACGTGCCTGCTCGTACAGATTTCCACAGCTCGCGGCCGACGAGTTGACCTGCTTCCTGGCTGCGGTACGGGAGCGGTCGCCAGCCTCCGGGTCATGGTTCCCCCGCATCGAGGCATGGGACACCGGCTTGGCCGTCCAGTTTCGGTTGGCACCGAAGCGGCGTGAGACCACCGAGCTCTGGGTTCCCAGCGTTCCGGATCCTCGCAGTGTGCCGACCGTCAAGGGGCCTGACCTGCCGGCGCTCACCGGGTTGAGGGAGGAAGCACAGCAGGCGGGTGCCGACGACGCCGTGCTCTGCACGTCAGAGGGTTACGTGGTGGAAAGTGCCCACTCCGCCGTGTTGTGGTGGCGGGACGACGCGTTGTGCGTGCCGACCCCGGTCCTTCCCGCACTGGAGTCCGTCACAGTGTCGGCCGTGCTGAACGTCGCCGTCGAGCACGGAGTACGAATCCGGCGAGACCGGTTGTCTCTGGACGAAGTCGGTACCCTTGCGGTGTGGACGGCAAACACGCTGCACGGCGTGTCCCCGGTCACCAAGTGGCGGTTCTGGAACGGGAAGACGATAGTCGGGCCGTCAGCCTCCGCGGACGAATGGAACTACCAGCTCGACAAAGCCGCGCACCCCGTGCGCAAGCCGAGTTCACCGAGTGACGCTCGATGAATACGACGATTCGCACGCCCCTCGCCCCGCAGGGGCGAGCCGGAAAAGTAAGGGGGCATCTGCTGACCTCCTCGAGGGATACGTTCCGCTGCCCCGTCGGGGGCACAAATACCACAAATATGATAACATCATCATCAATGATCACCGGCCTCTCGGTTTCGTCAAGGATCCGTATCGTCGACGTCGCGTTCTGTCTCATCATGTGCGGTGCAGACGCAAGTACATCGCGACCGGAGGACACTGCCTTCCGAATCCTTTCCCGGGGGAGAACGGCTCGACATACCAGCCGACAGCTGGGCCTGCACGCCCACGGGTCGATCAACAGATCCGTCGGCTGACGGCGCTACGCGCCCCTCTCCGGGCTCATATCATCGTCCTTGTCGGCACCGAGAGAAACTCACTGAGCTCGGCCTTCCGCCTTCTTCTGGGGAGTAAACTGCTGTGGGACACATCCAGCTACACAAAGTGCACTACGTGCTACCGGACGGAAGAGTGCTGCTCAACGACGTATCACTGCGCGTGGGTGAGGGAGTCAAAGCCGCCTTGATCGGGGCGAACGGTGCTGGGAAGACAACGTTGCTCCGGCTGCTCGCCGGCGACATGGAGCCGAGCGAAGGCACCGTGACCCACTCTGGCGGACTCGGTGTGATGCCCCAATTTATCGGTCATGCGCGTGATGACTCGACTGTGCAAGATCTGCTGGTATCATTGTCTGGACCACGACTGCGTTCGGCTGCGAAGCACCTGGATCAGGTCGAGAACCAATTGATCGAGTACGACGACGACGCTACCCAGATGACTTACGCCGAAGCGACCGTCGAATACATCGACGCCGGCGGGTACGAGGCCGAGGCGCAATGGGACCAGTGCTGCACGTCCGCGATCGGCTTGCCCTACCACCGACTTCGGTTCCGCAAGCTGCGACATCTTTCGGGGGGACAACAAAAACGGTTGGCTCTGGAGTACCTCCTGCGCGGGCCGGACGAAGTTCTGCTGCTCGACGAGCCAGACAACTATCTGGACGTTCCGGGAAAGGAGTGGTTGGAAGAGCAGATCCAAACGACTTCGAAGACCGTCCTGTTCATAACGCACGACCGTGAACTATTGCACCGCACCGCAAGTCGCATCATCACCGTCGAGCTAGGCGCAGCGGGAAACCGTGTATGGGTGCACGGCGGCGGGTTCGCCACCTATGACGAAGCGCGCGAGAACCGTCTTTCCAGACTCAGTGAGCTACGACGGCGATGGGACGAAGACCGCGCCAAGCTAGTGCGGTTGGTCAACGAGCTCAAGCAGAAAGCTTCGTACAACGACGACATGTCCGCCCGCTACCAGGCTGCGCGCACCCGCCTGCGGCACTTCGAGGAGGCAGGCCCTCCCGAGGAGGTGCCACGCACCCAACGGGTCCAGATGCGAATACGTGGCAGCCGCACCGGTAAGCGTGCGGTGATCTGCGAAGATCTCGCATTCGACGAATTGACCCAACCGTTCGACGCGGAATTTCGCTACGGCGAGCGGATCGCTGTCCTCGGTGGCAACGGTACCGGCAAGTCGCACTTCCTGCGACTGCTGGCCCGCGGCGGCAGCGAGGGCCAGCAGGAATTCTTCGAGCAGGAGGCCCTCACTCCGGTCTCACACACAGGCAGCGCGCGTTTGGGTGCTCGGGTGGTGCCGGGAATATTCGCGCAGACTCACGAGCACCCTGAGTTCCACGGGCGCTCGCTGCTGGAACTGCTCACCAGTGGCGGTCAGCGTCGTTCCGGGATGCCACGCGAGGACGCCAGCCGTGCACTCGCACGTTACGACATCGTGCACGCTGCCCAACGTCCGTTCGACACACTTTCCGGCGGGCAACAGGCACGTTTCCAGATCCTGCTGCTGGAGTTCGAGGGCGTCAATCTGCTGTTGCTCGACGAACCCACGGACAACCTCGACCTTCTCTCTGCCGAAGCGCTCCAGACCGGTCTGGAGCAGTTCGAGGGCACCGTCATCGCCGTGACCCACGACCGCTGGTTCGCGCGCTCGTTCGATCGATTCCTGGTGTTCCACTCCGACGGCCGGGTCCGCGAGGCACCCGAGCCGATCTGGGACGAAGCGGCCACCGGTTCTCATCAAGCTCCGGGATGAACTGGTACTTCGGAGCACGTACCCACCGATCGGAAAGGATCTGCACGTCGTCCTCCCAGTCGCGGCAAAAATCGCTGGACCATCTTCGCGCCAGCGTCGAGGATCGGTCGGTGGCATCGCTGGGACGGCGACGTTCGAGCATGTCCGGACACTTCTAGAGCTGAAGAAAGCGAGAGCTGAGTGACTCCACTGATCAGTGGTTCGCACCTCGGTAAGAGGTACGGCGACATCACGGCCCTCGATGACTTGTCGATCACCGTCGAACGCGGTTCCATCGTCGGTCTCCTGGGACCGAACGGTGCCGGAAAATCGACATTGCTGAGCCTCCTCATGGGCGTGCGCCGCCCCACATCGGGCACGTTGAACGTCCTGGGTGGAAACCCCCGGTACCGATCCGTCCGCGAGCGGTTGGGCGTAACACCGCAGGAGAGCTCCCTTCCCGAGGCGCTGTCCGTGTCCGAGACGATCGACCTGGTCTCGGCTCATTTCAGGGATTCCGTCGACCGGGACGAATTGATCGAGGCGTTCGATCTATCCGGATTCCTGTCCAGGAGGTGCAGTGCCCTCTCAGGAGGACAGCGACGCCGCCTGGCGGTCGCCCTGGCCTTCGTAGGCAACTCCGAGCTCGTTCTGCTCGACGAACCGACTACAGGACTCGATCTGGAATCACGGCGGCTCATGTGGGACTCGATCCTGACACGTCACGCTACGGGTACCACCATCATCATCACGAGCCACTACCTCGAAGAGATCGAGGCGCTCGCGGAACGAGTGGTCGTCATCGACAAGGGTCGCGTGATTGCGGACGATGCCACTCTCAATCTCATAGGAACGTTTGCCACCAAGTCGGTCACTCTGACCACAAAGGACATAATATCGTTGCGTTCGCTTCCCTCCCTCATCGGTGCCCCCAAGGTCGGCAAGGACAACGAAGTCTCACTACGCACGAACGATTCGGACGAACTCATCCGGGAAATCGTCCGCAGTGAGATCCCGTTCTCCGAGCTGCGCGTCGACCGAGCCTCGCTGGAAGACGCTTTTATAGCCATCACGAAGGGATCCGAACACGAAGCGGAGGTACAGGATGCATAGTGTTTCTCATGAAGAGGCCACACGGGACCTGCGTCTCGTCAAAACCTACACCAAGTTCGAGATGACTCAGCTGGTCAGGTCCCCCGGCGCCATGATCTCCTCGCTGGTCTTCCCCTCACTTCTGTTCGCAGCCTTCGTTCTCCCGCAGATGACCGGAGCTCCGGATCCCCGGCACGCGACCGTCGCGGTCGCCCAGCTATGCGTATTCGCGTTCTTCACGACATGCGTCTTCCAGATCGGTTTCACCGTCGCGGAAATGCGTCACGAGGCGTGGTTCGTCTTCTTGCGGACACTTCCGGCCGGCCCGCTTCCGCGAACGGTCGGACAGATCTTCGCCACGACGGTCGTCGCGATCGCCGGTACGATCCCGATTCTGGTTCTCGGAGGACTGTTCACCGACGCCCAACTGTCTGCGGGCGCCATCGCCCGGGGAATGTTGGCGCTGCTGTGTACGACGATCCCGTTCTGCCTGCTGGGCGCATTGTTCGGATACACGCTCAGTTTGCGGACCGCTCTCGGGGTGATATCCCTGGCCAGCTTCCTGCTTGCATTCCTGGGTGGACTGTTCGTGATGCCCGCGACGCTGGGACCCGTGTTCGACTCCATCTCGATGCTGATGCCGACACGCGGCCCCAGAGAACTGGTCGCCGCAGCGTTCGTCGGCAGCCAGGTTCCGTGGTGGAGCGTCGTGAACCTGGTCGCCTGGCTACTGATCTTCACGGCAGGAGTGGTGTGGAGCTTCCGTCGCGATCAGAATGAAAGGTACCGGTAGGGGCGGTTTACGTGAGCCCAACGGGCCAGCGGGGCGATCTCGTCGACGGGGCCAAGACGAGCTCCTCCACTGTGCTCCAGGACAGAACGTCTGCCCGACCGGAAACAGCGGTTCCAGCACCGCCCCACGGCACATCGAGGAAGACGGCCAGTACGAGTGCCGGTATGTTGGCCATCGGTCCGGTGTGTTGTTGACGCTGGCCAATGTGGAATCGGATGGGCTGTGGTCTGGACAGTTGAGTAGTGTGCGGAGCACGTCGAGTTCTGAAAGATTCAAGGTGGGGCTTTCGGCCACGCCGTCAGCTTCCCGGAACCACTAGGTTCTTCGTTCGCGTCCTGACCGCTTTCTCCGACCGGGACCGCTGCGTGCAGCGTCGGGGTGCTGACCGCGCTCCGGTTACGGCGGCCTCCACAGGCGCTCGGACAACGACACCGGACGCCGAGGTGGTGGGCCGGGCAGTCGCCGTGACGTCGAAGTGCCGAGGACGACGTCGATCCCAGGAGCAGCGCATGACCACGGACGCACGTCCTGCCCGCACGTCGCGTTTCATGGACCACTACTCGAGGACCTGGTGGAGCGCCGAGCTGCTCAGCACCGTGTTGCTGGCCTGGCCCCTCTTCTTCGCCGTGCTGCGGCGGAGACTGCCACCGTGGATCTCGCTCGCGCTCGTCACGAGCCTGCTGTGCTGGGTGGCGTTCGTGGAAGCAGAGCGGTACTCGCCACGCCTCGCCACGATCGCGCTGGACTTGTGCTCGATGCTGGCCTCGACGACCGTCGGCACCGTAGGGTGCCTCATGACAACTGAACGACCGGCCGATCATGGATTCCTAGGGTGCCTCGGACCCGGTGAGGTCTCCCCATAGACCGCTGCCGTACTCGGGTGGTCGTTCGCCAGCTCGTATCCCGTCGACGACTCGGCGATACCGGGCCTGTGATGCCTTCACTCAGAGCGTGCGGGGCAGGATACGGAGGTGGTGTGGCCCGGGCAAGTGGCAGACGTCTGCGACGATCCAGGGCCGTAAGTCCTTGTTGGAGACCGGCGCTGTCGCGGCCCGAACCACCATCGTGCCTCCCACTCTCGGGTGGGAGCTTGCTGTCGTGGTCCAAGCCGGTCCGTATGGCCGATGCCTCGCTAACCGGAAGCCGGTGAGCTCTGAAACGAGACCGGTCCCATGCGGATCGCTGGGATCGCAAACAGTTTATCGGAGGGAAGGCCACTAGTGTGCTGAGTCGTTGGTCAGGTGTGTCGTATGGTGAGTTGTCCGATCGGGAGTGGGCGCGGTCGGAGCCGATGTTGCCGCAGGTCACGCCGCAGTGGGGTGGCCGGTGGCGGGAGCATCGGCAGGTGGTTGAGGGCATGATCTTCAAAGACCGCACCAGCTGCCCGTGGCGGGACGTGCCGGAGCGGTTCGGCTCGTGGCAGAGGAGCGCAGTCTCGTTTCTACCGGTGGGCCGAGGAGGGCACGTGGGAGCGCGTTCTGACCGAGCTGCAGCGGGGCTGCCGATGCCGCCAGTGAGGTGGACTGGACGCTGAGTGTGGATTCCCCCGTGATGCGGGCTCATCAAGCACGCAGCCGGGACACAAGGGGCCCGCAGGACTCGGTCGGTTTCGAGGAGGCCTGAGCACGCACCACGATTCCTCTGACCGTGCTCGAGCGTGGCCGTCCGCTGAGCATGTTGATCACGCCGGGGTAAGGTGGTGATGCCCCGCAGTGTCTGTCGTCGTTGGCGGCCGTCCGAGTTCCCTGCGCCAGGGGTGGGCATCCCCGCAGGAGACCGGTGCGGGTCATCGCCGACAAGGCCTAATCATCACGAGCGATCCGGGCTCACCTGCGGCGTCGCGGCATCGCCGTCACAATCCCGGAACCGGCCGGCCAGGCCAGACACCGCCACAGGCGAGGCTCCCGCAGCGGACGCCCACCCGCCTTCGATCCCACTGCCTATCGGCAGCGCAACGTCGTCGAACGCAGCATCAACCGCCTGAAGCAATGGCGCGGTATCGCCACCCGCTTCCACAAGAAAGCCCGATACTTCCACGTCAGCCTGGCCCTAGTCCCAGCATCCTCATCGGGCTCCGCACCTGATCCATCAGTCACGCCCCAGGCCGCCGAGACCGCATCTCCCGCCGCACGACCGGCATTGCAGACGTCTCCTCAGCGGCGGCTCCCGCCGCGCGGTGCGCCTCCAGCGCGGCAACGCGCTGCCAGGTCGACCGCACAGCACCACCGGCGAAAGCCCGCGCGGCCTCCACAGCAGCACGCGGCCGCCCATCCCCGGGACAGACCTCCTCGAAGACCGCGAGAACGTCGCGCGCACCGTCGACCGCGTAACGCGCCACCACCCGCAACTCCCCCACGGTCAACGCGACATCACCCGAAGCGCTCGACACACACTCCAAGCCCGCCCCCCGGCGGACAGGAGGGCCTACCTACCATCCGTGATGGCGGGCAGGCCTCGAGAGAAAGACAGCGGCACCAACTGTCCGGGAAGGACCGGAGGACAGCTCCGGGTTCTAACCCTGTGCGGCCAGTGGGTGGTCTTCTCCGGTCAGGGCGGTCAACGCCGTGGCGATTTCGGGGAGTCCGGCGGGAACGCAGGTGGCCGTGGCCCCGTCCTGGCCGGCGTGGTCGGTGTGGCCGGCATAGGCCCGGGCCACCGCGTAGCCGAGAAGTGGCGCTCCACCCACGTCAGCGTGGTGTGCCGCAGCCAGTGCGTGCTGACCTGCTGGATGGCCACCCACGACACATGCTGCCCCAGCCGATGCCACACGTGGTCATACCGGCGATGCGTCAACGGGTTACCACCGCGGTAGCGCAGCACCCTCCCGTCACCAGCCACATGCGCGCTCCGCTGGTCGGCGTGCTCGCGCAAATGCCGCATGAGTGTCGGCGAGACCGGCTGCCACCGCATCCGCATCATTCTTCTCCCGCAACAACACCAGACACTGATCCACATCCAGATCAGCCACCCTCAACGCCAGGGCCCCGCCCCGGCGGCAGGCCGTCTCGGTGTGCAACCGCACCAACAACGCATCCAACGCCGGATCATTACCCGTCGAGGCGGCCACCCGGTTCACCTCCGCCACCGGCTGCTCAGCCGACCCCCGGCACATACTCGACGAACCTCGGCACCACACAGGAACCCGCCGCGGACCCGACCAGATCCTCCGGCGCCACCCCCATCCGCGCCAACACCAACCGAGCCGCCTCCAGCTCCGACGGACCGGGACCAACACTGCCGGACTGCTCCCCGGGATCACTCATCGGGGCTCAGCCCCGACACGGCCGCGTGCCGCTCGGCCACCACCGGCGGGTGCACCAGGAGCACTCCCTGCCACGCCGACCACCACCCCGGCGGTCACAGCACGGCCCACACACAGCCAACGCGTCAACACACGAAAAAAGCGGCACCCACGGTGCCGCCACAACAAATCTTCGCCCCCCGCGTATCGGGGAAATCTCCCCTGACAGTGTGTCGGAGGGGGGACTTGAACCCCCACGACCATTAATAGGTCACTAGCACCTCAAGCTAGCGCGTCTACCGTTTCCGCCACTCCGACGTGCAGCCTGACCGGAATTCCCTTTCGGCCCCTCGCTGCGTTGTGACACCACGATAACCGATCGGTTCCCCCACCCGTTAACCGCCCCCCTCGTCCCGACCATGGATGGTAGAAAGGCCAGGTGAGCGCACATGTTGATCCCGAAAACGGCGGCTCGGCCAACAGCGACCCGGGCCTGCGACGCGCCGAGGACGAGGTCGTCGACCTCGCCTCCGAACTGATCCGTTTCGACACCACCAACACCGGCGATCCGGACACGCTCAGCCCGGAACGCCCCGCGGCCGAGTACGTCGCCGAGAAACTGGGCGAGGTGGGTTTCGAGACCACCTACGTGGAGTCCGGCGACACCCCGGGGCGGGGCAACGTGATCGCCCGTCTGCCCGGGGCCGACCGGCAGCGCGGCGGGCTGCTGGTGCACGGTCACCTGGACGTGGTCCCGGCCGAGCCCACCGAGTGGTCGGTCCACCCCTTCTCCGGCACGGTGCGGGACGGCTACCTGTGGGGACGCGGGGCGGTGGACATGAAGGACATGGTCGCCATGACCCTGGCCAGCGCCCGCCGTCTCAAACGCGACGGCATCACCCCCCAACGCGACCTGGTGTTCGCCTTCCTCGCCGACGAGGAAGCCGGGGGGCTGCAGGGTGCCCAGTGGCTGGCCGACCACCGCCCCGAACTGTTCGAGGGCTGCACCGAGGCCGTCAGCGAGGTCGGAGGGTACTCGGTCACCTTCGAGGACGGGGTCCGCGCCTATCTGATCCAGACGGCGGAGAAGGGCATCCGGTGGCTCAAACTCCGGGTCCGCGCCCGCGCGGGACACGGTTCGATGGTGCACGAGGACAACGCGGTCACCAAGCTGGCCGAGGCGGTGGCCCGCCTCGGCAACCACCGCTTCCCGATCGTGCTCAACGACAGCGTGCGGGAGTTCCTCGACGGGGTGACCGAACTGACCGGCTGGGAGTTCCCGGAAGACGACCTCGACGGGGCCCTCGCCAAGCTCGGTAACCTCTCCCGCATCATCGGCGCCACCGTGCGCGACATCGCCAACCCGACGATGTTCAACGCGGGTTACAAGGCCAACGTCATCCCCTCCGTCGCCGAGGCCTCGGTGGACTGTCGCATCCTGCCCGGCCGGGAGGAGGCCTTCGACCGGGAGCTCGCCGAGATCCTCGGCCCCGAGGTGGAACGCGAGTGGGTCGGGCTTCCCCCGGTGGAAACCCGCTTCGAGGGCCAGTTGGTGGAGTCCATGAGCCGTTCCCTGCTCACCGAGGACCCGGCCGCCCACACCCTGCCGTACATGATGTCCGGCGGCACCGACGCCAAGTCCTTCAGCAGGCTGGGCATGAACTGCTTCGGCTTCGCCCCGCTGCGGCTTCCCCCCGACCTGGACTTCTCCGCCCTGTTCCACGGGGTGGACGAGCGCGTTCCTGTGGACGGTCTGCGCTTCGGCACCAGGGTGCTGGACCACTTCCTGCGTACCGCCTGACCCCGGAAGGCCCCTCCCGCGGCACAGCCACGCGCCGTGCCGCGGGCCCCGCCCGCCGACCAACACGGACACGACCGCTGCGGAGGTGCTCTCGGATGCACACGGAATCCGCTTCCGACGCCGATCACACCCTGGCCCGGTGGAGCGCGAGCTATCTGGAACACCTCCAGGCCCGGAAGATGGCCGAGAACTCGCTGCGCGCCTACCGGCGGGACCTGGAGTCGGTGGCCACGGAACTGGCCGAGGTCACCGGCCGCCGGAGAGACGAACTGTCGCTTTCCGAGGTCACCTCCCACTCGCTGCGGTCGGCCTTCGCCCGTTACGCCGCCACCCGCTCGGCCTCCTCGGTGACGCGGGCGTGGTCGAGCTGGAACGGGTTCTTCCGTTTCCTCGTGGTGGAGGGAGCCAGTTCGGGAAACCCGATGCCGGTGGTGCCCAAGCCACGCACCACGGAGACCACGCCGAAACCGCTGGAGGGTGAGCAGACCCCGGAAAGGCTGCTGCGCTCGGTGGCCCAGGGGGCGCGCAAGGCCCGCGACCCGTGGCCGGAACGGGACCTGGCGGTGCTGGCGACCCTGCTGTGCACCGGGCTGCGCTCGGCCGAACTGCTCGATCTGACCGTGTCCTGCCTGGCCGGGCGGCGCGGGGAACGCAGGCTGCACGTACGCGGCAAGGGCGGGGTCAACAGGTCCGTGCCGATCGACGAGTCCCTCGAGGGGATTCTGGAGGACTATCTGGACAGTCGCAGACGACGTTTCGGGCGACGCCTGCCCGGAGCCGAGCCGCTGTTCGTCAACCACCGCGGTGAGGCGCTGCGCCGCGGTGGTCTGCAGTACCTGGTACAGCAGTCCCTGAAGGCCGCCGGGGTTTCCGACCGGGTGCGGCGCGGGGCGATGGTGCACGCGCTGCGGCACACCTTCGCCACCAGACTGGCCGAGGACGGCGCCAACGCCGCCGAGATCGCGAAACTGCTCGGGCACGCCTCGATCAGTTCCAGCCAGTCCTACATCGACGTCACGGCCCGAGAACAGCGGCTGTCCGTGCGGGCCAACCGCACCAACCGGGTGTTGGGCGAACTCACCTCCCGCCGACAGGACGAGTGAGTCTCATCCTCCCCAACCTCCGGCCCCTTCGACCAGGGCGGAGACCGCGCCGTCGACGTCGGCGACCACCAGTGTCCTGCCCAGCGTGTCGTGGTGACCCTGCTCCAGCACCGAGCCTCCGATTTCGGGGACCCGTTCGGCGGCGCGGTCGAGCTCGTCGACGGTGAAGTAACACAACCACCCGGTTCCCGCGACGGAACCACGCTGGGCGGTCCGGCCCGCTATCGCCGAGTCCCGCACCGTGTAGAGGGCGCCCGGCGGCCCCTGCCGCACCGACCAGAACAGCGAACCGCTCCAGAACTCGTCGGCCGAGCGTTCCTCGCTCGTGTGTAGTTCGATCCAGCACGGCTCCCCCCGCCGGGGACGGGGTGCCCACGGCCCGTGCTGGGCCCGCCCGGTGACCATGCTGGCCGGGGTGTCCTCGGGTCCGGTGAGTTCGGCGGTCTCGGAGGCTCCCGCGAACACGGGACGCCATCGCGGGGTTTCCCCCGGGGAACCGTCGGCACGTACCGTCGCGCACCTGCGCTCGCCGACCCAGCATTCGAAGCCGTGCTCGGACCGCAACACCGTCCAGTCCAGCAACCTTCGGTAGAACAGCGCGGTTTCCGCGGGGTCGGCAGAGCGCAGTTCGGCACGGCGCAGACCACAGACCGTCGAGTGAGGAGGCAACTTCGTAACTTTCTGGCCGGACCTGGAGCGACCGTCGACACCCTCGCACGATGTCGATCACTCCGTTGGGGCAAAGTTCGGCGTCTCATCCTGACCGCGTCCGACGGGCACGGCAATGCTCCGTTCGGACGAACGTCGCCGCGCGTTCACCGGATACGTTCCAGATCCCGTGCGCTGTCCAACAGTCGCTGGGCCAAAGCGTGCACCTCCTGTGGTCGGGCTCCCTCTCCGGCCGCCGTCGCCACGTCCTCGGCGGCGCACCTCAGTTGGAACAGCCGGTCCTGCAGACTGTCCAGTTCCCCGGCGGAGAGCACCACGGCATCCTCGGGAAGTCCGCCACGCTGCACCGCGGCACGGCGTTCGTAGGCTCGCTGCCTGCAGGACTGGGCGCAGTACATCCGGGGGCGACCGACGTTGCCCGCACCGGGTATCCGGCGGCCACACCACGAGCAGTGCCGGGGTGGACCACTTCGCGTGCCGAGTGACTCGGTGTCCGATGTCGTCTCCACGGACGACCACGCTAGTCCGAAACAGGCTCATTTGCTGAGGCGCCACGCCGAAAAAATCCCCGCCTCCTTCGGATTCTCGTAGCATCCCGCACGGCGGACGCGCCCGTGCCCTCGACGGCCCGGGCCGTCCTCGCCCTCCCGAGCGGCTGGTCAGACGAACACACGAGAGATGGGGACGATGTTCACAACGCTATCCTCCGCCCTCGACCACCCCTTCCTGCGCGGCCCGTATCCCCGTGCCTTCGCCCACCGCGGCTGGCACATCGGTGACCTGCGGGGTATGGAGAACTCGTTGAGCGCCTTCCGCCGCGCCTTCGCGGAGGGATACCGATACCTGGAAACCGACGTGCACGCCACCAGTGACGACCACGTGGTGGTGCATCACGACCCCGATCTGGGCCGCACCACGGACGGACGGGGAAGGATCCGGCGACAACCCTGGTCCCGGGTGCGCACGGCCCGGATCGCGGGGCGGGAACGGGTCTGTTCCCTGGACGAGCTCCTCGAGGAACTGCCCGGGGCACTGCTCAACATAGACGTCAAGGCCGACTCCGCGGTGGTGCCGACACTGCGCACCATCCGCAGGCACGACGCCTGGCACCGGGTCTGCCTGGCCGGCTTCGACGACAGACGCCTGCGGATGTTGCGCCGCAACGGCGAGGCCCGACTGCTGACCTCCATGGGCCCGGGCTCGGTGGCGTGGCTGTGGGTCGGTTCCCGCCCGGTGGTCGGCCCCGTGGCGAGATCTGTGGGCTCGGTCCTGACACGGGGGGCGGCCGCCCAGGTTCCCCGCGGATGGGGCGGGTTGCGGGTGGTGACACCGCGCCTGGTGGAGCTGGCCCGCCGGTGGGGGACCGAAGTGCACGTGTGGACGGTGGACGAGGCCGAGGAGATGGCGCGGCTGTTGGATCTGGGGGTGGACGGGGTGTTGACCGACCGGCCGGACGTACTGCGCGAACTGCTGCGTTCCCGGGGGCAGTGGCCCGAGACGCGGGAGGACTTCCCCGGCGTTCCCGCCTCCACGGCGGAGAAGTCGAAGGTCTGAGTGGAACTACGCATTGTCCCGTCCAGTGGTGACCGAGAAAGGTACTCGGGGTAGTCGCCACGGCAGGTCACACGAGGACGGGACACGCATGCACGCCGACCGCGCGGAGACAGCGCCGGGAAACGTCCGCCGCGACGCACAACGGGGCTGGTGTTGGTACGACTGGGCCAACTCGGTGTTCCCCACCTCGATCACCACCGTCTTCCTCTCGCTGTACCTCACCGAGGTGGCCACCAGGGCCGCCGAGTCCGATGTGGCCCGCAACGGGAGCGCGGCGTGCCCGGATGGGGACGCGCTGCGCCGGTGTGACGTGGCCTTCCTCGGTTGGCACTTCCCGGCGGGGTCCCTGTGGGGCTATCTGCTGTCGGTGGCGGCGGTGCTCCAGCTGCTGGTGCTTCCGCTGGCCGGTGCGGTGGCCGACCGCACCGGTGACAAACGCGGAATGCTCGGCCTGTTCGCCTTCGGCGGGGCCGCCGCGACCACGCTGTTGGCGTTGACCGGGGGGAAGGAGTGGCAGCTGGGGGCCGCGCTGTTCGTGGTGGCCAACGTCTGCTTCGGCGCGGCCGTGGTGGTCTACTACTCGCTGCTTCCGGAGATCGCCACCGCCGACGAGCGCGACGGGCTCTCCGCGCGCGGTTGGGCCTTCGGCTACCTGGGGGGTGGGACCGCGCTGGCGTTGCATCTGGTGCTCTACACCGGACACGGGGTGCTGGGCATCGAGCGGGAGACGGCGGTGCGGCTGGTCTTCGCCTCATCGGGTGTGTGGTGGGCGGTGTTCACGGTGTTCCCGTTGGTGTTGTTGCGCGGGCACGCCTCCCCCGCCGGGGGCGGTTCCCCCGTGGGAACGTCGACGTTGCGGGGCGGTTTCCGCCAGTTGGCGACGACCCTGCGTCAGGCGCGGCGGCTGCCGCTGACGCTGGCCTTTCTGGGTGCCTACATGGTGTTCACCGACGGGATCAGCACCGTGTTCAAGGTTTCCGCCCAGTACGGCAACGTGGAGTTGGGGCTGAGCCAGGACGTGCTCATCGGCACGATCCTGGTGGTGCAGTTCATCGCCTTCCTCGGCGGACTGCTGCACGGTTGGGTGGCCGCCCGCATCGGGGCCGGGAGAACCGTCGTGACCAGTCTGTTGGTCTGGATCGCGGTGCTGACGGCGGCTTTCCACACCCGGGAGGGGGAGCCGGCTCAGTTCTACGCGGTGGCGGCCGGGATCGGGCTGGTGCTGGGCGGCACCAACGCGTTGTCCCGGTCGCTGTTCAGCCAGATGATTCCCCGGGGCAGGGAGGCCGAGTACTTCTCCCTGTACCAGATCGGCGAACGGTCGACCTCGTGGGCGGGTCCGCTCGTGTTCGCGGCGGTGGGGCAGGCCACCGGCTCGTTCCGGTTGGCGATCCTCTCGTTGATCGGGTTCTTCGTCGTCGGCCTGGTGCTGTTCTGGCCGATTCCCCTGGAACGTGCCATTCGCGAGGCGGGCAACGAGCCCCCGGCGAAACTGTGAACGTGCCCGGGCCCGGACCGTGCTCGCGGGCCGTCGTCCCGCCCCCGTAGGACCAGGGGGTTGCTCCACAACGGTGAGGGAGGGTTCCCCCGTGGCCCATGGTGCGGCATATTCCAGTACCTTCCGTCACCACCGGAACAGGAACCACCACAAACACGAAGAGTGAATACAACTTTGTCCGTCACCAGAACGGAGGACGTGATATCGCTCCCAATCTCGTTCGTGACCGCGTCCGCACTTGGTCATGACGCCGGGTGCTCTGGCACTATCACCCGTTCGGACGCACCTGTGGGTCACAAGAGGGATAACGCGTCATGAACGTTCCGCTGATGCATCCCACGGGTAGTCAACGCTGTTGACGAGTGAATGCCGTCACCGACGGCAACCAAAACCCCCAAACCGGGAACAGACGACACCCCCCTGTCGTTGCACTCGGTGAGCAAAGCCCCCGGAACCCCCGGGCCGAAGCGAAAGGAACCGTCATGGCCGATCGCGTTCTGCGTGGCAGCCGGCTCGGAGCAGTCAGCTACGAGACGGACCGTAACCACGACCTCGCACCGCGCCGGACGGTGCGCTACGCCTGCTCCAAGGACCACGAGTTCGAGGTGCCCTTCTCTGACGACGCCGAGGTCCCCACGACCTGGGAATGCCGCCTGCACGGCACCGAGTCGAAGATCGTCGACGGCAGCCAGCCGGAACAGAAGAAGGCCAAACCGCCGCGCACCCACTGGGACATGTTGCTGGAACGCCGCAGCATCCCCGAGCTCGAAGAACTGCTCAACGAACGGTTGGAGGAGCTGCGCTCCCGTCGCAGCCGGTCCGGAGACAGCGCGAACTGACCCAGCGCACGCGGACTCGGGCGCCCGGTTGCCCGGCGAACCGGGCGCCGGCGAGGAACCGACCACACCTCAACGCCGGAGCACGCCGGAACTCCGCAGGACGGCGCGGAGCCTGTTGCCCCACCGGCGCGCCCCCCATCCGGTCACCCGCAGCAGAGCCTCCCGGACGATGGCCCCGTTCATCTTGGACTGGCCGTTCTCCCGTTCCACGAACGTGATCGGGACCTCCACCACGGACCTGCCCGTGTCCAGCACCCGCACGGCCAGGTCCACCTGGAAGCAGTATCCCTGGGAGGCCACCGTGTGCAGGTCCACCTCACGCAGCACCTCGCTGCGGTAGGCCCGGAAACCCCCGGTGAGGTCGTTGACCGCCACCCCGAGGGCCCACTTGGAGTAGACGTTGCCGCCACGGGACAGCAGCGAGCGGTACCACGGCCAGTTCACCACCCTGCCGCCGGGAACATAACGTGAGCCGAGAACAGCCCCCACGTCACGGCGGAACAACGTCTCCAGCAAGGCGGGGAGCTGCTCCGGAGAGTGTGAACCGTCCGCGTCCATCTCCACGATCGCCTGATACCCCCTCCGCAGGGCCCAGTCGAATCCGGCCACGTAGGCGGCCCCCAGACCGGCCTTGCCGGTGCGGTGCAGCACGTGGACCCGTGCGTCCTCGGCGAGCCGGTCGGCGAGCTCCCCCGTACCGTCCGGGCTGTTGTCGTCGACGACCAACACGTGCACCCGGGGAAGGGCGTCGCTGAGGCGGCGCACTATCGGCCGCAGGTTGTCCCGCTCGTTGAACGTGGGGATCACCACCAGCGTGTGCGGGTGGTCCCCGGAAACCCCCGAGTTCCGCGGCTCACTCATTCCTGTCTCCTCGCCTGCTCACCGCCGTCCGACACCTCCGCGCCCGCCGTGGTCTCCCACCACACACGGCCGTCACCACACCACTCATCCCCCGCGTCCGGGACGGCGAGTCCGCCACGCGCTCCAGGCCACCGCGAACAGCCCGAGTACGACCACACCCCAGGTGACGTACGCGCCGAACCGGGTGGCCGGAGTGGTCGAGGAGCGCAGCGGAACCTCGTCGACGAGCGTCTCCGCGGTGAACAGGTCCGTCCGGTGGGCCACGCTCCCGTCCGGGCGGACGATGGCACTGACCCCGCTGGTGGCCGCGACCAGCATCGAACGCCCGTGTTCCACGGCCCGCAACCGTGCCATCGCCAGTTGTTGGTAGCTCATCTCCGAGGGGCCGTACCAGGCGTTGTTGGTGGGCAGGGCGAACAGCTCGGCACCGGCTCCGGCCGCCTCGCGGAACACGTCGTCGTAGGCCACGTCGTAGCAGATCCCCACTCCGAGCCGCACCGGCCCACTCGGAAGGACACCCGGCTCGTCGGCGGGGACCATGTCCCGGTCGAAACGGCGCACGAACGGGCTCACCGCCCCGGCCACCGAACGCAACGGGATCTTCTCCGCGAAGGGGACGAGGTGCTGTTTGACGTACTCCGCGCCCGCCCCCTCGGGACGCCAGGTGATGACACGGTTGCTGAGCTCCCCGTCCGGGCCGCGGGCGAGTCCACCGACGACCACGGGCACACCGAGTCGTTCGGACACGCGACGCAACGCGGGGTCCTGTCGCTCGGGTCCCCACGAACCGACCTGTTCCGGCAACACCACGACATCGGGGCGGGGCACCCGGCCCGCCTCCACGTCCGCGGCGAGTTCCCGGGCGGCCCGGACGTGGTTGACGTACAGCTGCCGGTCCCGGTGCAGCAGGTCCAGCCCCACGTCGGGGGCGTTGCCCTGTACGACGGCCACACGCGCGGTCCCCGTCTCTGGCCCCGTGCCCAGAGTGGGGGTCAGCGCCGCGCCGAGCGTCACCGGCACCAGCGCGAGCACCGCCGGAACCAACCGTCGCGCCGAGCGCCGCGCCGTGCTGAGCTCGGAGGAGTGCCCTTCGCGTCGTGGTCGTGGCAACAACGCCACGAGCCCGGCCAGTCCCGTCCCACTCAACGCCACGCCGAAACCGACCAGACTCGCCCCGCCCAGGGAGGCCAGCGGCAGCAGTGCCCCCTCGGCCTGGGTGAAGGCCAACCTTCCCCAGGGGAAGCCGCCGAAGGGCACCGCGGAACGCAGCAACTCGGCCGTCAGGAACACAAGGGCCTGCCACAGCGGAGCCGCGGGCAGCCGACGCACCCACGCCATGCCGACCCCGGCCAGACCGAAGAACAGGGCCTCGACCAGCCCCACCCCCAACCAGGGCCACGGACCGAACTGCTCGCCCAGGAAGTCCAGCAGCCAGCTCAGCAGCGGCAGCATGTAGGCCAGTCCGAAAACCACTCCGTACCCGAAGGCCGCGCGGAGCCCCCGCCGGTGGAGCACACCGGTGAACACGGCCAGCGCCAGCGGTGCCAGCCACCACAGCTGGCGGGGCGGGGTGCACCAGTAGAGCGCTCCGCCGGCCAGCACGGCGGCGGCGACGCGCGGGAGCACCCGGAGGATGCGGTGCCCACCGGACGGGTCGGAAACGAGACCACCGCCGCTGTTGCGGCGGTTCTCCGAGTTCACCTTGGGGGTAACCAACGATCAACCTTCGCGACGGAGGAACGGTCGGCCACCGTAGACGATGACGCACGCCGCGAATCTACTCCGCCCCCTCGCGAGGGTCGTGCCCGGAAAACCTCCCGGCGGGTGCGGCACCGTCCGGCCGCCTCAGTCCTCGTCCCCCCGGTCCCGACGGTGGATCGTCTCCCCGCGCAGCACGGTACGCAGACAGCGTGGTAACCGGGCCTCCGGTGAGACGTCCGGCAGGGCGGGCACCCCGGAACGAGGGTCGGTAGACCACCGACGCACCCGCGAGTCCTGACCGGCCGGCACGAGCTCGTCCACGCTCCACACCGCGTACGTGGCCGGAGCCCCCGGGACCAGGGTTCCGGTCAGCCCGTCGACCACCCCGGCGGCGCGCCAACCGCCCCGGGTGTGCGCGTTGAACGCGGCCCGCGGGGAGATGCCGAACCCTTCCGTACGGTGGTGCACCGCCGCCCGGATCGCCTCCCACGGGCCCACCCTGGTGACAGGAGCGTCCGAGCCGAAGGCGAGCACCACCCCCTGGGAGGCGAGTTCGGAGAAGGGGTTCAACCGGGCGCCGCGTTCCGGGCCGAGCCGGCTGGCGTACATGCGTGAGGTCCCGCCCCAGGCGGCGTCGAAACACGGCTGCACCGAGGCCGTCACTCCGTATCCGGCCAGTTCGGCGGCGAGTTCCCCGTCGATCATTTCGAGGTGTTCCAGTCGGTGACCGCCACCGGCCAGGGCGGGGGTTCCGAGTACCTCGGCGGCTCGACGGAACCCCTCTCCCACCTCGGCCACACCGGCGTCGCCGATCACGTGGAAACCGGCCTGGATCCCGTTCCTGGTGCAGTCGACGAGATGTTCGGCGATGGCGTCGGCGTCCAGATAGAGCACCCCGGAGGTTCCCGGCGCGTCGGAGTAGGGCTCCCGCAGCGCGGCGGTCCGCGACCCCAGGGCCCCGTCCACGAACAGGTCCCCACCGAGGCCACGAACCCCCAGTTCCCGGGCGGTGTCCAGAGCCCCGAGCTCACCCCAGTAGCCGACCACCTCGGGAACCCCTCCCTGCGCGGAGAGCCCGAGCAGGTCGGCCAGATCGTCCGCGCCGGAGATGTCGGGGCCGGCACACTCGTGCACGCTGGCTATCCCCTGTGCCGCCGCGTGCCGGAGGAAGGCCGCCTGGGCCTCCCGGCGCTGGGCTGGGCTCAGTGACTCGCGGGCGGCGCTGCGCGCGTGATGGTGGGCGACCCGGGTCAACGGCCCCTCCTCGTCCCACCCCTCGGCCCCTCGGGCGAGGGGGGCGCGTTCCACCAGGGCGGTGGAGACCAACGCCGAGTGCACGTCGACCCGGGACAGGTACACCGGCGCTCCCCGCGCGGCCTCGTCGATCTCGGCGCGTGTGGGCGGACGCTGCTCGGGCCACCAGCTCTCGTCCCAGCCGTGTCCCCAGACCAGTCGTCCCGGGTTCTCCGCGACGTAGTCCCGCAGCGCGTGCAGGAACTCCGTCAGGGAGGCACACCCGGTGAGGTCGAGTCCGTTGAGCAGCAACCCGCTCGAGGTCGCGTGTACGTGGGAGTCGACGAACGCGGGAGCGACGAACGCGCCACGCAGATCGACGATCTCGGCTTCCGGATGCAACGCGCGACCGACCGGGTCTGTTCCGACCCAGGCGATCGTGCCGTCGGTGACGGCCATCGCGGTGGCATCCGGGTTACCCGGCGAATAGATGTGCCCGCCGAGCAAGAGCATGGTGTCGGACATGTATCGGACCCTGACCCCTGTCATTCACCATCGCGTGTGCAAACTGCGCAAACCGTCCGACCGTCGTCCGGCACGTCGTCACCACGCGCCGGGAACTTCCGACGCGGCCCGCCGTCGTCGGTCGCGATCGTCGTGAGTAGCTTAACCCGCCCCTGTCGGAGGCATGACACAGCCGACCCGCTCAGCGGCGGTCCCGCTCTCCGTTGCCCTCGGAATACGGCGGCTCCTGCGTCTGACCGGGCAGCTCGGGCCCCGAGGATTCGGAGTGGTGTTCGTCATCCTCGGTGACCGAGACCACCTCACCGTCGATCACGTCCTCGCGTCCCCGCCGGTCACGTGTCCGCGTGGACTCCGTGTGGACGAACGCACCGGGATCGAATCCGGCGGCTCCGAAAGCGCTCATCCGTTCCCGCATGTGCTGTTCCATGCGCTGCTGTCTGCGTTGCGCACCGCGTCGCAGCGGCCCGCGCAGCAGGGCCCTCGTGGGCGGGAACAGCAGCAGCAGACCGAGCAGGTCACTGACCAGGCCGGGCAGCAGGATCAGCAACGCCGCCGCCCCGACGAACATCCCGTCGGAGATCTCCCGTTCCGGGGGACGACGCAGTCGAGCGGCCTCGCTGAACTCGCGCAGGGTTCTGCGTCCCTCCCTGCGCAGCAGCCACGAACCGAGCAGCGCGCCCGCGAGCAGCAGACCGAGGGTGGGCAGGGCCCCGATGGCCTGGCCCACGAGGACGAGCACGCCGACCTCGACGGCGACACCGACGAGCAGCAGAACGAATAGGGGCACGTCGCGCTGGCACCTCCGCTTACGGGCTGTTTCCCGGACAACGCTCGGGAGCACGAAAATACTCCCGCTCGGGAGAATCGTGGGAGTACGGACACCGGAACCGCCCGTACCGATCTTCCCGCCGAACACCGTGCCGTTCTCCCCCTGCGGCACCATAGACTTCCCGAGTGATGTGGACACGCCCGGCGAAACTCACGGCCCTGCTGCTGGCTGTCAGTGTGTTCGCGCTGGTTCTGCTGGTCAGCGACCGGCCCGTACCCACTCCCCCTCCCAGACCCGAACCACAGCTGCCCCGGGCCGTGGTCACCATGGGGGACAGCACCCTCTCCGGCGAAGGAGCGGGTGACTACCTTCCGGGCACGAACGGGCGCGACGGCAACTGGTGCCACCGCTCCCCCGAGGCCGTGGTCCACCAACTGCGGCTGCCCGAGGACGTGACCAGGATCAATCTGGCCTGCTCGGGTGCGGGGGCCGGCCAGGTGGGGCTGACTCCCCGAGGGAATCCGGTGGAGGGGTCCCAGGCTGCCCGGCTGGCCGAGCTGACCGAGCGCTACCGGATCACCGACGTGGTGGTGGCCGTGGGGGCCAACGACGATCCCGACTTCGTCGGCGTGCTCGACGCCTGCGTGCGCGCCTGGGTGGAACGTGCGGAGGGCGGCTGCTCGCGGCGGCTGCGCGAGCGGTGGCCGGAGCGGGTGGAGAACATGCGGCCCAAGGTCTCGGAGGCGTTGTCCGACGTCCGCTCCGTGATGCGCCGGGCCGGCTACGGCAGGGGGGACTACTCCCTGGTGTTGCAGTCCTACGCCTCCCCCGTCGCCCCCGGCATCCGCCCCGACCTGCAGAACCTGTCCGGATGTCCGTTGCGCACCGAGGACGTCCGTTGGGTCCACCGCACCGCGGTACCCCAGCTCTCCGACGCCCTGCGGAAGGTCGCCCGTGCCCAGGGGGCACGGTTTTTGGACCTCTCGCGGGCCGGCAACGGGCACGAGGCGTGCACGGCCGACTCCGCCGCCACCGCCGAGACCGAGTGGTTCCGCAGGCTGTCGGTGGACTGGAACTCCCTGGAGCACGAGGAGCGCGCTCCCCACGCGATGCAGGAGTCCTTCCATCCGAACGCGCGGGGCTACGCGCGCATCGCCGACTGCCTGAGCGAGTTCCTCACGGGGTCCCGGCGAAGCGCGGCCTGCGTCCCGGACGGACGGGGCGGGCTACGGCTGGCGGGTTCCGCACGCGTCTCCGGACAGGGGTGAGCGCTACGGACGGGCCACCGCGAAGGCCTTGACGAACAGGAAGACCGGTTTGGTGCTCAACTCGGCGTAGGCGTCCGGGGACAACCGGGACAGCTCGGGCAGCGGTCGCGGCTCGTCCACGGTGTCCACGACGAACCCGGCCCGGTGGAGCTGCTCGAACACCGCGGAGAGGGGTCTGCGGTAGAAGGAGACCTCGACGTCCTGTCCGCCCACCGGCCAGGTTTCCGAGACGAGCTCGGTGCTCAGGTAGTCCGGCCTGCCCTGGCCCTGCCAGTCCGCGGCCGGATGGTGTACGGAGAAGACCAGTTCCCCGCCCGGGACCAGGCAGCGGCCGAGCTCGGTGAGCAGACCGTGCCAGTCCGGCAGGTAGTGCAGCACCAACGAGGCCACCACCAGGTCCACACCGGCGGTGGGCACCATGTCCAACGGTTCGGACAACTCGGCCACCTCGAACCTGGCACGGCCCCCCAGACGGGCCCGGGCGAGTTCGACCATGCGCGGCTCGCGGTCCACCCCCGTCACCGTCGCTCCCCGGGCCACCAGCTGTTCGGAGAGCACGCCCGCCGCGCACCCGAGGTCGAGCACCCTCCTGCCGCTCACGTCCCCGGCCAGCGCCAGGATCGCCGGACGGTCGTAGTAGGCGTTCGCCGGGCTGTGCTCGGAGTGCCGCGCGTAGGCCTCGGCGAACTGCTCGTAGAGCGTGTTGTGCGCCACTCGACCACGGTAGACGAACACCGGCCGGTCCTCATCGCGAACGGCACTCGCCCGGTCGACTCCGGCGACCGGAGTCGACCGGGTGGGTGTTCGCGGTCACGGCCGTGTCCGAACCCGGTCGAAGACGCTCCGGGGCCTAGAGCTCGGGAGCCCGGTTCTCGAACGGCGTGGACAGCACCACCGTGGTCCGGGTGGAGACCTTCGCCGCCTCCCGGATCTTGCGCAGCAGCTCCTCCAGCGCCACCGGTGAGGCCACACGCACCTGCAGGATGTAGGACTCGTCGCCGGCCACCGAGTAGCAGGACTCGATCTCCGGAAGGTGTTCCAGCCGCTGTGGGTAGTCGTCCGGCGCCGCCGGGTCGGTCGGGGTCAGCGAGATGAACGCCGTCAGCGGCAGTCCGATCTGCTCGCCGTCGACCCTGGCCGTGTATCCGCGCAGCGCGCCCCGCTGTTCCAGCCTGCGGACGCGCTGGTGCACGGCGGAGACGCTGAGTCCCACTTTCTCGCCCAGCTCGGTGAAGCTGCAACGGCCGTCCCGCAGCAGCTCCCGCAGTATCGCCCGGTCGGTGGCTTCCAGCTCGGGGCTCTGCGGGGCGTTTCGCTCCGTCACGTCGGTAGCACCACCAACTCGTGCGGCTGGTTGTTCAGGCTCTCCACACCCTGCTCGGTCACCACGACGATATCCTCGATCCGTGCTCCCCAGTGTCCCTGCTGGTAGATGCCCGGTTCGATGCTGAACGCCATTCCCGGTTCGAGCACGATGTCGTTACCCCCCATGATGTAGGGCTCCTCGTGCACGTCCAACCCGATACCGTGACCGGTGCGGTGGACGAAGTACTCCCCGAACCCGGCTTCGGTGATCGGTTGCCTGGCCGCGGCGTCCACCTGGGCGGCCGTGGCCCCCGGCCGGACGGTCTCGACCGCGGCACGCTGGGCGGAACGCAGCACCTCGTAGGTCTCGCGCACGTCGGAGTCCCTGGGCTCGCCGAGGGAGTAGGTCCGGGTGCAGTCCGAGTTGTAGCCGCCGGGCAGGGGGCCACCGATGTCCACGACCACCACATCGCCCTCACGGATGACCCGGTCGGACAGCGCGTGGTGGGGACTGGCCCCGTTGGGACCGGAACCGACGATCACGAACTCGGCCGCGGAGTGCCCCTCCCGCA
The DNA here is from genome assembly GCF_000384035.1 of Actinopolyspora mortivallis DSM 44261. Classification (GTDB taxonomy): domain Bacteria; phylum Actinomycetota; class Actinomycetes; order Mycobacteriales; family Pseudonocardiaceae; genus Actinopolyspora; species Actinopolyspora mortivallis. The sequence continues at coordinate 1,280,513 of NZ_KB913024.1, read as the reverse complement.
CGATGGCTTCGCTGATGTCGGCACCCACCTCGGCCTCGGTGCGGCCGACCCGCAGGAACTCGCCCATGCGGGCGTGCACCCGGTCGATGGCCGCGCCCGCCTCACGCAGCGCCCGGATCTCGGCGGCGTCCTTGCGCATCCGCAGCTCCCGCAGCACGGATCCGGCCAGTACCTGCTCGGCGTCGGGCAGGGCCGCGCGCAGTGGCAGGGTGTGCAGTGCGGGCATCGCGTCGGCCACGCCGACCCGTGTGGGTTCCGCGCCGCCACGACGCAGCAGATCGGCGACCATACCGTGAGGATCCTGCCCGTCCACCCAGGTCGCGATCTCCACGCCCAACTGTTGGGCGGGCACCTCCGCGTAGCCGAGCTCCTCGAGCTTGGGAACCACCAACACGGGGGAGGCCGCACTTCCGGCGGCCGGAAGTACCAGGCAGCTGAGCCGTTCGAAGGACTCGCCGTCGACCCCGACGAGGTATCCGAGGTCGGATCCGGGCGAGATCAGCAGCGCGTCGATGTTCGCGCCGGCAGCGGTCTCGGCGGCGCGCTGTAGCCGCGCCGAGAGAACGGTTGGGTCCTGCTTCGTTGCACCGGTGGACATGGCTCAACCCTAAAGAGTCCGCGCGGAACGGGCTGTCGGGGTGGTCGGGTCGCGGCACGTGCGGGGTGCCCGCCCCTTCGTTCCGGGCTCGGAGCCGCCCACGGCGGTGCGGGGCCGCAGCGCCCCACGGGAGGAGAAAGGCGCTCGGCGGCCCCGGCCCGCTCATCGTCCCGCTCGGCGGGCCTCCGTACCCACAACACGGAGATGACGGGTTGCCCAACTCCGTCCGGCCGCACGGTTTTCGCCCGTGGAAACCGTGTCAGCGAAGGCGGGCCTTCCCCTCACGGTTCCGGCCCGGTAGCTGCCTCCGGTGGTTCACGGCCTCAGTTCACGCACCTCCAGTTCGGCCAGTACCCTGCCGCCGGAACAGAAGCCACGGCCTCCGTCGTCCTCCTCGGAGGGAAAGACCAGGTCGGTCAGTACCACCGAACCGTCGTCGCCGAACACCTCGACTCCGCAGTGGTCCAGCAGGATCCGCAGCCGCACCCTTGTCCCGGACACGGACAGCGAGGTCTCGTGCCGCGCGGGGAAGTCCTCGGAGATCCCGGCCTCTCCGGAGTCGGTGCGGTCCACGAAGAGGGTCTGGGCGCGGGCGTCGTAGCCGACGCGGGTGCGGTGCCGTGGCCCGAGGAAGACGTCGAACCCGAACTCCGGCAGACCGTCGAGGACCTCGAAATCCGCGCTGATGTCCAGCGCCCTGCCCCGGAAGCGGGGGGCCTTCGCTTTCCCCACGAGCACACCTCTCCAGCGGCGTCGTCGGCCGTGGGCGAACTCCACCTCCCGCGCGGGACGCTGCACCAGCCGCGGCCCGGATCCGGTTCCGGTGAGCCCCACCTCCCGGGGAACGGTCATCGTGCCGCGCCACGGACGGGTGGGGGTGTTCGACGCGTAGTTCCAGTTGCTCATCCAGCCGAGCCACAGTCTGCGTCCGGGTGTCCCGTACCAGGACTGGCAGGCGTAGAAGTCCGCGCCGTGGTCCGCCCACAGCACCCGGTCCGGGGTGTTGTCGTTGACGAAGACCCTCCCGTCGAAGTCCCCCACGAAGTACTGGGTCGCCGAACCACCGGCGGGACCCCCCGGGTTGATGCTGACCACCAACACCCATCGACGTCGTCGCTCGTCACCGTCCACGGGCAGTTCGAACAGGTCCGGGCACTCCCACACACCGCCGTGCGCCCCCTGGTCGGCGCCGAAGTCACCGACCCGTGTCCAGGTCAGCAGGTCGGTGGAGGAGTAGAACAACACGCGGTCGCCCGCGGCGAGCAGCAGCACCCACGTGCCCGTGGGCTCGTGACGGATCACCTTGGGATCGCGGAAGTCGGCGAAGCCCGGGTTGTCGACCACCGGGTTGCCCGGGTACTTCGTCCAGGTCCGACCGTTGTCCGCGCTGTGGGCCAGACTCTGGGTCTGTGTGGCCCCCGCGCTCGTGTAGTAGGCCACGATTCCGGAGCCGCCACCGAACAGGCCACTGGTGTCGTGTTCGTCCACCACGGCGCTGCCCGAGAAGATCTCTCCGAGCTCGTCGGGGTGCAGGGCCACCGGCAGGTGCTGCCAGTGGACCAGGTCGGTGCTGACCGCGTGTCCCCAGCTCATGTCGGCGTGGTCGATGCCGTGGGGGTTGTGCTGGAAGAAGAGGTGGTACTCGCCCCGGTGGTGGACCAGACCGTTCGGATCGTTCATCCAGTTGTTCTCGGGCGTGAACCGGACCAGTGGGCGCCAGTGCCCGGTGCTCTCGGGACGCCGCCGCGCGGCGGCTCCCGTCGGCGCCAGCCCGGTTCCGAGCAACGCCGCCGTCCCGGTGAGGAAACTCCGCCGCGCGGCGGGACGTTTCCACACGCCTTCGGTGTTCGCGTGTTCCACGGTGCCTCCAGGGTTGGCTTCGTCACGACGGACTCATCCGGCTGGTTCGGCGTCCAGGTCCCGTCCCAGCAGTTCCACCAGTTCGTCCAGCACGGACTCGCCGGTCTCGACGTCGGGGGTGTGCAGTTCGACCTCGTCGCCGTGCTCGGCTCCCAGTCCCATCAGCCCGAGAACGCTGGCCGCCTCCACCGGCTCCCCGGCGACCCCGTCGGTGACCTTGCTGATCCGCACCGACACGGGATGGGCGGCCACCGCCTTGGCGAACAGGGCCGCCGGACGGGCGTGCAGCCCGACACGGGAGGCGATGGTGACCCGACGTTGTGGCATGGTTGCGCTCCTTCCGTGGTTCTCGCGGTCCGCTCTCACGCGGCCGCCGTGGTGGACTCGGCGTTCTCGTCCCCGTCGAGGGCCCGCGCGCCCTCGCGGGCGAAGGACTTGGCCGCCGTCACCGCCAGCGCGGCCAGCAGCACTCCGAGTGCGACCGCCAAGGCGTACAGTCCCGGCTTGCCCACCAGCGGGAACACGAACAGCCCTCCGTGCGGGGCACGCAGCGTCGCTCCGAACAACATGGACAGTGCTCCCGTCCCCGCCGATCCGAGGATCATGCTCGGGATGACCCGCAGCGGGTCGGTGGCGGCGAAGGGGATCGCCCCCTCGGTGATGAAGGAGGCGCCGAGCAGCCAGGCCGGGCGGGCGCTGTCCCGTTCGGCGGCGGTGAACAGTCCCGCGCGCACCGTCGCCGCCGTGGCCAGCGCCAGGGGCGGCACCATTCCCGCCCCCATGACCGCGGCCATGATCTGTAGTGCCGTGTCACTTCCGGTGGTCAGACCACCGACCGCGAAGGTGTAGGCCACCTTGTTGACCGGACCGCCCAGGTCGGAGGCGATCATGCCGCCGAGCAGCGCGCCGAGCAGCACCGCGTTGGCCCCGCCGAGTCCGTTGAGCCAGTCGGTCAGCGCGGTCATGAGCGCGGAGAGCGGGGTGCCCAGCACCACGAACATCAGTACGCCGACGACCAGGGTTCCCACCAGGGGCAGCACCACCACGGGCATGATCCCCGCCATCACCCGGGGAACCGGCACCCGGCGCAGTCCCCCCACCACGACTCCCGCGAGCAGTCCGGCCACCAGACCGCCGAGGAAACCGGCACCCACGGAGACGGCCGCCGCACCACCGACGAAACCGGGGGCCAAGGCGGGCCGGTCGGCCATCGCGTAGGCGACGAAACCCGCCAGGACGGGAACGAGGAAGTCGAAGGCGGTGGTGCCGATCTGGTTCACCAGGGCGGCCCAGCTGGTGAGGGTGGCCGGATCGAAGTGCTCGGTGACGTCGGGAGCCTCGGTGATCCGGTAGCCGCCGAACGCGAAGCTCAACGCGATCAACAGTCCTCCGGCGGCGACGAACGGGATCATGTAGCTCACGCCCGTCATCAACCACTGACGCAGCCGGGTGGCCGCTCCGGTGTGTCCGGCGTCCGGTTCCGGCGTCTCCTCGTGTCGTGTCTGTGGTGCGGCGCCGACCGTCGTGTCGGCCTCGGCCGCTTCGGCGGCACGTCGCAGCAGCTCGGCCGCGTTCTCCACGGCCTGTTTGACCGTGCCCTCCACGAGTGGTTTGCCCGCGAACCGTTCCCGGCCGTTCACTCCCACGTCGGCGGCCAGGACCACCACGTCGGCCTCGTGGACCTCCCGCGTCGACAGTGGTTCGGAGCCGGCGGAGCCCTGGGTCTCCACCGAGATCTCGTCCCCTCGTTCGACGGCGGCCTGTTCCAGGGCCTCGGCGGCCATGTAGGTGTGCGCGATTCCCGTGGGGCAGGCTGTGACCGCGACGACTCTCATGGACTGACCTCCCGGCGCACGTACTCGGCGATCTCGGACGGCTCGGTGGCCTCCAGCAGGGTCCGGGTGAACTCCGCGCGCACGAGCCTGCGGGCCAGCGCGGCCAGCACCGACATGTGCTCGGAGTCCCCGCCCTCGGGGGCGGCGATGAGAAAGACCAGTCGGGCCGGGCCGTCCTCGGCTCCGAAGTCCACCCCCTCCGGGCACCGCCCGAAGGCCAGGGTGGGTGCGGTCACGGCGGCGGAGCGGCAGTGCGGGATCCCGATGCCGCCGCGCATCCCCGTGGCCATCTGCTTCTCCCGCTCGGCGACGTCGGCCACGAACCACTCCAGGTCCGTGACGCGTCCGGCGGTGACCAGTCGTTCGGCCAGGCCTCGTACCGCCGCGTGACGGTCGGGGACACGGAGGTCGAGGTCGACGAGATCGGCGGTGATGAGCTCGTTGTTCACGGTGTCACTCCAGCGAGACGGCGAATTCGTCCACTTCGGTCACTCGGACCGTTTCGGGCCGCAGGTCCCTCGGTGTGGGCATACGTGTTCCGGGCAGTTCCACTCCGGCCGTGCCGTAGGCCACGGCGTGCCGCAGTGCCTCCGGTCCCCGCGCACCGGCGAGCAGGAACCCGGCCAACGTGGCGTCCCCGGCGCCGACGGTGCTGCGTACCCGACGTGCCGGGCTGGTGGCGTGCCAACATCCGCGGGAGTCCACCAGCACCGCCCCGGCCTCCCCGAGGGTCACCAGCACGGTGGCCACTCCCAGCTCGCACACCTCGCGCGCGGCGGCCACCGTCTGCTCCGGACCGGACAGTTCCCGTCCGACCAGCCCGGACAGTTCCGGCAGGTTCGGCGCCAGCAGGTCGGGCCGCTGCCGGCAGGCCTCCCGCAAGGGGACTCCGGAGGTGTCCACCGCCACCCTGGCTCCGGCGTTGCGCGCGGTACGCACCAGTGGCGCGTACGTCCCCTCCGGGCACCCGGCCGGCAGGCTGCCGCAGGCAACCACCCACTCCGCCCGGGCGGCCAGCTCCTCCAGACGGTCGCGCAGCTCCTCCAGCTCGACAGCGCTGAGCGCACTTCCGGGTTCGTTGACCTTGGTGGTGGTGCCGTCCGGTTCCAGCAGGGTCAGGTTGGTGCGGGTGGCCGCCTCCACGGGCACCGCCACCACGGACACGGCCTCGGGGGCCAGCAGTTCGGCGAGCCGGTCGCCCTCGGATCCCCCCACGGGGAGCAGCGCCACCGCGTCGTGGTCGGCGGCGGCGAGCGCCCGGGCCACGTTGACCCCCTTGCCTCCCGGTTCGAGCAGGGCGCGCTCCGCGCGGTGCACCGCACCGCGTTCCAGCCGGTCGAGGGGAACGCTGCGGTCCAGGCTCGGATTCGGTGTGACCGTGACGATCATGTCGACACCACGTCCGTGCCCGCCGCGCGGAGTTCCTCGACGGCCTCGGAGTCCAGTCCACTGTCGGTGATCAGCACGTCCAGTTCGGAGACCGTGGCGAACCTGCTGAAGCAGTCGTGGCCGTACTTGGTGTGGTCGGCCAACAGCACGCGTTTCCTGCTGGCGCCGACCATGGCCGCCTTGATCGCCCCTTCGGCGCTGTCGGGGGTGGTGCAGCCCCGTTCGGCCGAGAATCCGTTGGTCCCCAGGAAACCGAGATCCACGGTCAGCCGGGCCAGCACGTCTCCGGCCCAGGACTCGACCGTGGCCAGGGTGGTGCCCCGCACCCTGCCCCCGAGCAGGTGCAGATCGCAGTTTCCGCGGTGGGCCAGTTGGTGGGCCACCGGCAGCGAGTTCGTCACCACCGTGTACTCGCCTTCGGCGGGCAACATACCGGCCAGCCTGGCGGTGGTGGTGCCCGCGTCCAGCAGCAGAGTCCCCCGTTCCGGAACCAGGTCCAACGCGGCCCGGGCGATGCGGTCCTTCTCGGCCGCGCACGTGGCATCCCGCTGGGCCACCCCCGGTTCGAAGTCCAACCGTTCCAGCGGGATGGCTCCTCCGTAGACCCGGCGCACGAGTCCCTGACGTTCGAGCGCCCCGAGATCGCGCCGGATGGTCTCCGGAGCGACGTCGAGTTCCTCGGAGGCCACGGCGACGTCGATTCGCCCGTCCCGGCGCACCCGGTGCATCAGCAGTTGCCGACGTTCCGCCCCATACATGCCCGTTTTCCTCCGATTGAAGTTTGGTGTTGCCTGATTCTGCCCGTTTATATGGTGTTGTCAAGACCACATTCGAAACCGAACCGATACGGCGGGCACGCGCACCGTCCCGCCACCGCTTCTCCTGGTCTCGGGGTCCCCTCGACGAGAGCCACGGCCCCGGACATGCCACGCTGAACACCGTGCGCCTGATGCTCGTCGACGCCGCCGGACTGTGGTTTCGCTCGTACTACGCGCTGCCCGAGTCACTCACCGCCCCGGACGGAACTCCCGTGAACGCCGTCCGCGGGTTCTGCGACATGCTCGCCAGACTGCTCACCGAACGCTCCCCGGACAGAGTCATCGTCTGCCTGGACAACGACTGGCGACCGGAGTTCCGGGTACGGGCGCTGCCCTCGTACAAGACCCACCGGCTCGCCGAGCAGTCCCCGGAGGCCGAGGACGTTCCGGACACGCTCTCCCCGCAGATCCCGGTGATCCTCGACCTGCTGGGGGCACTGGGGGTGGACACGGCGGAGGCAGCCGGCTACGAGGCCGACGACGTCATGGCCACCCTCTCCAGCACGGAACGGAACGACCCCGTCGACGTGATCACCGGGGATCGGGACCTCTTCCAGCTCGTCCGGCGGGAACCCACACCGGTGCGGGTGGTCTACATCGGAGGGGGGTTGAACCGGATCCAGGACTACGGACCACGGGAACTGGCCGAACGCTACGGACTTCCCGAGCAGAACCCCGCAACGGCCTATGCGGACATGGCCGTCCTGCGCGGCGACCCCTCGGACGGGCTGCCCGGTGTCCCCGGTGTCGGGGAGAAGACGGCGGCGAAACTCGTCTCGCGCTTCGGATCCGTGGACTCCCTGTTGGAAGCCGCGCGGCACGGGGACGAGGGGCTGACCACACGCACCAGAAGACTGCTGCTGGAGGCGGAGGAGTACCTGGCCGCCGCCCCCACCGTGGTGCGCACCGTCACCGACGCGCCGGTGGTGCACACCCTGTCCTCCGACGGACGCGGGGAGATCCCCGTCGACACCTCCGCCGTGGCCGAACTGCGACGAAGCTGGGGGCTGGGCAGCCCGGTGGACCGGCTCGTGGCCGCACTGGGGTGACCGGCACGGCCCTGCCCTCCGCTCAGAAGTGCGTGCCGCACCAGGAACGACGGCGCGTCGCGAACAACCTGTCCGCCCGGGACACCGCGTCCGGGTCGGAGACCTCGATCAGGTTCGCCTCGGCCAGCGTGGAGGCACGGACCTCCCCGAACAGCAACGGGGCCAACCGGGAGACGTCCACCTCCAGCTGCGGGGGCAGTTGGCTGCGTTCGGCCCCGTCCGGAGCGATCCGGTAGCAGCCGGTGTTCTCCGGAAGCATCCGGTCACGGACCCCGAGGACCACCGGTTCGGCCGGATCGTAGCGACACCGCCGCAACAGCTCGGCCACGTCGACCGGACGCACCCACAGTTCGTCGTAGACGTCACGGATCCGGCACTGACGGCTGTCGGCCAGCCACCATTCCAGCGGCTCGTCCAGCGGACGCTCGATGGCCACCACCTCGTCGGCCAGGTCCACCCCGAGCAGGAACCACCACAGCGCCGCTGTGGCCTCGGTGTCGACGCCGTGCAGGTCCAACACCCGCAGAGTGGTGCGTCCGTCCCCGAACCGGTGGTCGTTCGCGCCGGGAACCCACACCGCGAAACCGTCGTCGGTCCCGTGCTCGTCACTGTGCACCGCGACCCGGACCCGATGGCCGTGGGTGTGCTCACGGTTCAGGTGCAGCGTCCACCAGAAGTCCGGGCGGGAGATCATCCCGGCTCCGGGGGAGTCGACGGTGCGGTAGATCCCGGCGAGCAACTTGCCGGCCTCCTCCGGGGTGAGGAGTCTGACCCGACCGCTTCCGGGAGCGTCCCGCCGGGGCCTGGCACGGGCCGTCTCCAGGGCGACCGTTCTGGACGTGGTGGCCACTCCGTAGCCGAAACGGCCGTAGATCCCCGTTTCCGAGGCGTGCAGCATCGCGGCAGCCTCTCCGCGCTCCCGCACCTGCGCCAGCTGGGCACGCATCAGCGCGGTCAGCACACCGCGCCGCGTCCTGTCCGCCCGCACCCCCACGGCGGTCACGGCGGCGGCGGGTAACTCCGCTCCCCCGGGCACCGTCAGGGAGCTGGCGAACGACATGGCGGTACCGGCCAGCTCCCCGTCGAGGTAGTCGCCCCAGACCCTGCCCGTCTGGTAGCGGGAGGAGATGATCCTCCAGGCCTCGTCCGTGGCCACGGGGGCGTGTACCGCTTCGCGGAAGAGGTCGTTCGAAGCGCGGAACTCGGATTCGGGAAGACAGCGGACGTCGTGCTCGGTCACCCCACCAGCATGCCCGTTCCCCGCGGATATTCTCGAACCGTTTTCGTCACTCGGGACTCAGTCCGGGCGCTGCACGGCGTAGGTACCGCGTTCGTCCCGCACGACCACACGCACGTACTGGTTCTCGTCCCCGACCATCACTCGGCAGGTGAAGCTGTGCCCGGGTTGAACCGGCTGACTCGGGGGGCAGAACACCGACTCGACGCCCTCCACCCCGTAGGAGTCGCGCAGGACCTGGCGCACACCGGTGCCCACCGAGTCCGCGTCGAACACGTCACGGTAGAACCAACCGGGGCTGACGAACCCCAGGAACAGCACCGCCAGGACTCCCACCAGCGTCACCGCCGGGCCGAGCGCCCACGCCCACAGCCTCCGCCCCCTGCCTCCGGAACGACGGGCGGCAGGGGGATGTGAGGAGGTCTGGGGCGGTGTGCCCTCGCCCGGGAGCGGCCCGGTCGGGGCCGGGGCGGGCACCCACGTGTTCCGCTCCGGCCGGACTCCCGCACCGCTGCGGTACGGGCCCGTCTCCCACGATCCTCCGGAGTCGCCCGGTGGAAAGGCCTGTCGTCCCCCGTTCGGGGGCGGACCCTGCGGGACGCTCATCCACCCCTCCGGTACACACCCCGTGTTGGCTCGCTCGACATCGCCATGATCCAACCACAGTCCGAGCACATTCCGACAGGCGGGCATCACACGAAGGATTTTCATGTTTCGTGCCGTCCCATCCCGGGCAGTGAAGGCCCTGTCGGAAGTCAGACCGATCCGGCCGCGACCACACCCCGGCGGATCCCCTGGATCGCCCGATGGGCGGCGGCACCGACCGGATCCTCGTGGCCGACCACCTCCCGGATCTGGTCGAGCAGGTCCACCACCTGACGGGACCACCGCACGAAGTCCCCCGCCGAGAGCTCGTGCCCCGCCGAGGCGGAAGCGGTCAGCACCTTCTCCAGCGAGTCCCCCCTGGCCCAGCGGTAGACCGGCCAGGCGAAACCCGGATCGGGCTCACGGGTGCGTTCCAGTTTGTGCCTGCGCTCGTCGTCCTCCAACTCGGCCCACAGCTCCCAGGTGGCCGACAGGGCGTCGGCCACCGGCCCCGGCGGAACCTCCGGGGCCATGGGAGCGTCCCCCCTGGACTCGTACACCAGCGAGGACACCACGGCGGCCAGCTGGGCCGGCTCCAACGCACGCCACTTGCCCACCCGCAGACACTCGGCGACCAGCAGGTCGGACTCGCCGTAGAGGCGGGACAGCCTTCGGCCGAACTCCGTGACCGGATCGTCCGGGTTGTGGGGGTCGAGATAGTGCCGCTCACCGAGCAGGGCGGTGATCCTGTCGAAGGAACGGACGAGGGAGTTGGTGGTGGCCGCGACCTTGTTCCGGAGCTGTTCGGTCTCCCTGCGCAACCGCTCGTGACGTTCCGCCCACCTGGCGTGGGTCTCCCGTTCGGCACAGCCGTGGCAGGGATGCGAACGTATGGCCCGCCGCAGACTCGCCAGCTCCTCGTCCTCCCCGGCGGGACCTCCCTTGTTCCCCCGCCGCTTCCCACCGCGCCGCACACCGCTCTCACGGAGCGTGTTCGCGAGGTGGCGCCGGGACTTCGGGGAACGGACGTCCACGTACTTGGGAAGCTTGATCCGCTCCTGCGGCTCCACGGGGCTGGTGAAGTCGGCCACGGAGACCCGACCCGCCCACCGGTCCTCGGTGACCACCAGTGGACGCGGCTCCGTCATCGAGTCCACCCCGGGGTCGATCACCACGGCCAGTCCCGAACGCCGCCCCGCGGGGATCACGATCACGTCCCCCTTGCGGAGCTTCTCCAGGGAGCGCGCCGCCTCCGCCCGCCGGGCGGCCTTGTTCTGCCGCGCCAGCTCCTTCTCCCGTTCGGAGATACGGCGCCGCAGATCGAAGTACTCGGCGAAGTCCCCCTCGTCACACCGCATCGCCTCGGCGTAGCCGTCGAGCGCCTCGACGTTGCGCTCCACACGTCTCGACTGGCCCACCACGGAACGGTCCGCCTGGAACTGGGCGAAGGACTGCTCCAGCAGCTCCCTGGCGGCCTCCACACCGACCCGACCGACCAGGTTCACCGCCATGTTGTAGCCGGGACGGAACGAGGAACGCAGCGGATAGGTACGGGTGGAGGCCAGGCCGGCGACCTGCTTGGGGTCCATGCCGGGCTGCCAGACCACCACGGCGTGCCCCTCGACGTCGATGCCCCGCCGCCCGGCCCTGCCGGTCAGCTGGGTGTACTCGCCGGGAGTCAGGTCGACGTGTGACTCTCCGTTGAACTTGACCAGGCGCTCCAGCACCACCGTGCGCGCGGGCATGTTGATTCCGAGCGCGAGGGTCTCGGTGGCGAACACCGCCTTGACCAGTCCCCGGACGAACAGCTCCTCGACGGTCTCCTTGAAGGCGGGCAGCAGCCCCGCGTGGTGCGCGGCCACACCCCGTTCCAGCGCCTCCCGCCACTCCCAGAAGCCGAGCACGTCCAGATCGCTCTCCGGCAGCGTGCTGGTGTACTCCTCGATCACCTCGCGGATCTCGGTCGTCTCCTCCTCGGTGGTCAGGCGCAGCCCCGCCCGGACGCACTGGGAGACGGCCGCGTCGCACCCCGCACGGCTGAAGATGAACACGATGGCGGGCAGCAGCTCCGCCTCCTCCAGGTGACCGAGCACATCCACCCGGGAGGGCTGCATGAACCTGTTGCCGCCACGCTGGACCTTGCGCCTACCGTTCGGGCCGCGCCGCACCCTCCCCGGAGGTTCCCCGGCGCGCCCGAGTTCCCTGGTGTGGCGCAGCAGGCCCGGATTGATCCTGAGTTCGCGGTTCTGGTCCTCGCCGCCGAACAGGTCGAACATGCGGCTGCCCACCAGCATGTGCTGCCAGAGCGGCACCGGGCGGTGCTCGTCCACCACCACGGTGGTGTCCCCCCGCACCTCGACCAGCCACTCACCGAACTCCTCGGCGTTGCTCACCGTCGCCGACAGGCTCGCCACCTGCACGTGCTGGGGAAGGTGCAGAATCACCTCCTCCCAGACGGCGCCGCGGAAACGGTCCGCCAGGTAGTGCACCTCGTCCATCACCACGTAACCGAGGGCGTCGAGGGTGCTCGACCCCGCGTAGAGCATGTTCCGCAGCACCTCGGTGGTCATCACGACCACCTGGGCGTTGCCGTTGATGGAGGTGTCACCGGTCAGCAGACCGACGTTGCCGGAACCGTAACGCGCGCAGAAGTCGGTGTACTTCTGGTTGGAAAGCGCCTTGATCGGTGTGGTGTAGAAACACTTGCGTCCGCCGGCCAGGGCCAGGTTCACGGCGAACTCACCGACCACGGTCTTGCCCGCGCCGGTGGGCGCGCAGACCAGCACACCGTGCCCGTCCTCCAACGCCTGGCAGGCCGTCCGCTGGAAGGGATCCAGCTCGAAGGACATGTCCTTCGTGAACGCGGTCAGACGTGGGTGCGCCCTGCGGGCGCGGTGCTCGGCGGGCGCCTCCGCCGGGGTCGTCGAGGCGGAGCCCGTCTCCGTGGTTTCCGTACGGCTGTCAGCCACCCCTCCAGACTTTCATACCTCACCCGGAGATGTGCCAACCGCGGTGATGTTCACCGCACGGGCAACGGGGGACGCCCCGGAGCGCCCCCCGCCACCGTCGGGACTCAGGTGGCCTCGTCACCTCCGTCGGCGGAACCGCCCGTGCTCTGCAACGCCGAGGGCCGGGTATCCACCTCGGAGGGCTGGTCGGGGTCCTCCGTCTGCTCGGCGGCACGCCTGCGTTCCTTGGAGCGGTCCTGGGCACGGCATATCAGCAGGGCGATGCCGTACAGCACGCACAGCGAGAACCCCAGCACCAGCATGGAGATCGGATCCTGGGGAGTGACCACGGCGGCGAAGATGAACAGGGCGAACACGCTCCCCCGCCACCAGCTGCGGAGCTTGGCGTAGCTGACCACGTCCGCCCTGTTGAGCATCACCATGACCAGGGGAAGCTCGAAGCTGATACCGAAGAACAACAGCATCAGCAGCACGAAGTTGATGTACTCGCCCCCGGTGAGGGCCGTGAAGAACTCGTCGCCTCCGAAGCCGGTCATGAAGGCCAGCCCCTTCGGCACCACGAAGTAGGCCAGCACGGCCCCGACCGCGAACAACACGCTGCCGATGCCGACGAACACCCGGGCGAAGGTGCGTTCGCCCTTGTGCAGCCCCGGCGCGATGAACGCCCAGAACTGGTACAGCCACACCGGGCTCAGCAGCACGGCACCCAGTGAGAAACCCACCTTGAGCTGGAGCAGGAAAACCTCGAACGGGCGGGTCTGCATGAGCTGGCACTCGCCGTTCGGCTCCAGACGCATGGTGTCCGGCAACGAGCAGTAGGGGCCGGTCATGAGGTCACCGAGGCTGGGCAGACCGAACAGCCGGTGGGAGAACCACCAGAAGCCGAATATGCCGCCGATCACCACGGCCAGCAGCGCCACTCCGAGCCGATAGCGCAGCTCGTACAGGTGCTCCACGAGACTCATGGTCCCGTCGGGATTGTGTCTGCGGCTGAACGTGCTCCGATCACGACCGAAACGACCACGGCGGCGACGCGAACTGCCTTCCACCGTCCAGCCCCCGGCTCAGTTGGCGGAGTCGTTGCGGTACGTGCTCTCGGCCGGACGTTCCCCGTTGACCTGGTCCGCCCGCTGAGCGGTGAAACCGCTGCCGTGCTGCTCACCGCTGGTGAGCTGCTGTGGCTGCTCCTGCTCGCTCCTGCCGGACTGCGAGGCGGCCTCCTCGTCCTGCTTCATCCCACGGGTCTCGGCCTTGAAGACCCGGGCGGACTGGCCCAGCGACCTGGCCAGCTGCGGCAGCTTGGTGGCCCCGAACAGGAGCACCAGCACACCGACGATCAGAACAAGTTCCCACCCACCGGGAAAACCCATGTTCGCACACCTCTCTGAAGAGCCTGCTACCGCGGAAATACTACGCCGTGCGTGCCCGTTCCCGACAGGTCCGACGGGGCCACCGTCGCCGCAGCGCCACTCCGACGCCGGCGGCTCTGGCACGCAACAACCCCGCCCTGTCCGCGACCTCGGCGACGGCTCGGGAGCGCTCCGCACGCAGGGCGCGCGCCGAACGCAGCGTTGTCCGCGACGACACTCCCAGCAGCACCAGGGCCAGGATCACCAGTCCGACCATCAGCACATACGGCACGTCCATACCGTAACTCCCTCAGGTTGACGGCAGGTGACGAGCGAGCTCCAGGGCCTCCTCCGCCCGGCTGCGCACCTCCCCGGCCAGCTCCTCGGGGGAGACGATCCGCCCCCGGCCCCCCAGACCGAGTACGAGACGAACGACCCACGCCCGGTCGGAATAACGCAGCACCACTCTGGTGTGGCCGTTCGGCAGCTCGGTCAGTTCGTCAACGGGATAGTACTCGGCGACCCAACGGGCCCGGGGAGACAGTTCGAGCTCCACGCGTGGCTGCTCCGGTGACGGGCGGAACGGCCCCCCGGAGAGGTCGGTGGTGCGTGCCTCGGCCGGTGGGCACGCGTGTTCGTCCAGTGGTTCGGCCTCGTCAACCCGGTCCATGCGGAACAACCGCATTCCCCCGGCCCGGCGACACCACGCCTCCAGATACCGCCGCCCCTCCAGCAGCACCAACCTCAGAGGGTCCACGGTGCGTTCGGTGATCGCGTCCCGCGAGGCGGTGTAGTAGCGGATACGCAACGCGGCACGCTGGCGCACCGCCCGCTGCACCGTCTCCTCCACCTCGGCCGGTACCCGGTCGGGCCTCTCGTCGAGACCGACCACCATTCCGGCGGGGTGTGCCTGCCCCGCGGCGTTCTCGATCTTGGCGAGCGCCCGACGCACCGCGTCGGTGTCGACGATCCCGGGGGTCTCCGACAGGGCCCGCAACGCCACCTGCAGGGAGGTCGCCTCCTGACCGGTGAGCCGCAGGGGCTTGCGCATGCCCGCGTCGTAGACGACGGTCACGGTGTCCCCGCTGAACGAGAGGTCGATCAGATCGCCCGGCCCGTATCCGGGCAGTCCGCACATCCAGAGCAGTTCCAGGTCACGACGCACCTGCTGTTCGGTGACCCCGAAATCGGCCGCGACCTCCGCAACCGCCACCCCCGGTCGACTCACCAGGTAGGGAACCAGCGCCAACAGGCGCGGCAACCGCTCGGCCGTGCTACTGCCCGTCATGTTCCCCTCCGAAGGCCGCCAGCGTCGCCAGATAGGCCTCGTGCACGGCCTTGCTCAGCGTTTCCGGTTCCAGCACCACGAGGTCGGGCCCGTACCCGGCCAACCACCCCGCCGCCGTCTCCGGATGCTCCAGTTCCAGCACGACCTCCTGACCGGATTTTCCGGCCAACTCCCGGTCACCGAGCACCTCGGCGTGCCGCCGCACCCCCTGGGCGCGTCCGCGGGCCAGCCACAGACGAACGGAGGTCGGTTCCACGGCGTTCGGTTCGGCACCGGTCACCAGCTCCAACAGCTCAACCCCGGCGGGAGGCCGCACGAAGGCAGCGTCGTCACCGGGCTCGACGGTGTTCACGGAGCCGAGGATCCGGGACAGCCGGAAACAGCGCGCCGCCCGCCTGTCCCGGTCGTGGCCGACCACGTACCACCGGCCGCGCCAGGCGACCACCCCCCACGGATCCACCGTCCGGACGAACGAGGCCGTCTCCCCCGGTTTGCGGTAGTCGAACCGCACCGTGCGTTCCGCGCGCACCGCGGCCAACAACGCGGGGAGGGCGGGTTCCGCGGCACGTACCCTGGGCTCGACCGGAGCGGGAGCGCCGTCGTCGACACGAACTCCCGCGGCGCGCAGTTTGCGCAGCGCACCCCGTGCCGCCGCTCCCAGCTCGGGGGACTCCCACAGTCGGGAGGCCACCGCGACGGCCGCCGCCTCGTCGGAAGCCAGTTCGATGTCGGCCAGCTCGTAGTCCCGGCGCGCTATCCGGTAGCCGTCCACCCCGTCGAACGCGGAGTTCCGCCCGGTTTCCAGCGGGATCCCCAGATCGCGCAACTCCGCCTTGTCCCGTTCGAACTTGCGGTAGAAGGCCTCCTCGCTGCCCGTGTCCGCATACCCCGGAACGATGTGGCGGATACGCTCGGCCGTCAGGTACTGACGGGTCGACAACAGGCACAACACCAGGTTGACCAGGCGTTCGGCGCGCGGGATGCCCACTGTGCCCAGTCTAGTGGGCACGGGCGGGACGGACACGCGGGGGCGGACTCCCCGTTGTCTCCTTGGTCCGGAAACCGGCGGGGATCACAACGGCGGTTCGTGACGGGCCCACGGGTGGGCCCGTTCCAACTGGGCGGCCAGGCGGAACAACATCCCCTCCCCGGCCACCGGTCCGACGAACTGCACTCCCAGCGGAAGCCCCTGCCGGTTCCAGTACAGCGGAACGGACATCGCCGGTCGCCCGGTGATGTTGGCCAACTGGGTGTAGGGCACGTGCCGCAGGTTCTCCCGTGCCACCCGGTCCACCGCCCCCGTAGAGCGCAGCAGACCACGCGCTCCCAGCCGCAGCGCCAGCTCGCCCGCGAGCCGCAGCGGTGCGGGGGTGTCCAACTGCCCGATCCGCACCGGAGGCCCCGCGAGAGCGGGAGTGAGCAGCAGGTCGTGGTGTCGGTGGAACTCGGCCAGCCTGCGGGTGTAGTCGTGCCACCTGTCCAGCAGTGCGCTGTACTCGGCGGCTCCGACGGCACGTCCTGCCGCCGCCAACAGCCTGCTGTCCTGTTCGAAGTCCCGGTCGGTGGCACCGGTGAGCCGCTTGGTCTCGTCCACGGAGGCCGCCAGTTTGACCGACCAGGCACGCAGGAAGTCCACGGCCAGGGCCTCCAGGTCGACCGGGGACTCGACCGGCTCGACACGGTGGCCCAACGACTCCAGCAGCCTCGCCGCGTCGCTCAGTGCCGCCGTGGCGTCGGGATGTGGCCGCCCCAGGGCGGACTGGCCGGTGAACCCGACGCGCAGCCTCCCCGGCTCCCGGGTGCTCTCCACGGCGAAGGAACGTTCGGGAACGGCGGGCGCATAGGGGCTCGTCCCGTGACCGCCCACCACGCTGTCCAGCGCGACCGCGCTGTCGCGCACCGTGCGGGAGACGACTCCGTCCACGGCGGCACCGTGGAAGTTCTCCGCGCGCATCGGCCCCGCCGGAACCAGCCCCCTGCCGGGCTTGAGTCCGAACACCCCGCAGCACGCGGCGGGGATCCGGATCGAGCCGCCCCCGTCGCTGGCCGCGGCCAGGGGGACCACCCCCGCCGCCACCGCAGCGGCCGCGCCCCCGGAGGAACCGCCCGGAGTGCGCTCCGGATCCCAGGGGTTGCGGCTCGGGCCGCAGGTCTCGGGTTCGGTGACCGGCTTGGCCCCGAACTCGGGAGTGTTGGTTCTGCCGAACACCACCAGACCGGCTTCCAGCCAGCGGCGCACCACCTCGGCGGTCTCCGCCGCCGGGACCCGCGCCAAGGCGCGGTTTCCGCCACCGGAGGGCTGTCCCGCCAGCTCCTGCTGAAGGTCCTTCAGCAGGAAGGGCACGCCGGCCAGCGCCCCGGAGCCGGGTTCGGCCGCCGTACGGCGCGCCCACTCCTCGGTCCGGCGCACCACGGCGTTGATACGGTCGTTGACCTGTGCGCTGCGGGCGAGGGCGGCCTCCAGCGGTTCGGAGGCCGCGAGCTCACCCCGTCGGACCAGTTCGGCCAGTCCCACACCGTCCTGGGCTCGGTACTCCGCGTACTCCACGCCGTCCTCCCGCTCGCACCGTCCGCGCCGACGACACGTCCGCAAGGAGCCGGACACGGCGCGGGTCACAACGAGTTGATCAGACGTTCCACCCGTTCGTCCACAGCCCGGAAGGGATCCTTGCACAGCACGGTGCGCTGAGCCTGGTCGTTGAGCTTGAGATGCACCCAGTCCACCGTGAAGTCCCTGCCCGCCGTCTGCGCCGCGGAGATGAAGTCTCCCCGCAGTTTGGCCCTGGTGCTCTGCGGGGGCGTGTCCTTGGCCGCCTCGATGTCGGCATCGTTGGTGGCGCGGTCCACGAGATCCTTGCGTTGCAGCATCTCGAACAGGCCGCGGCTGCGCCGCAGGTCGTGGTAGGCGAGGTCGAGCTGGGCGATCCGCGGGCTGGACAGCTCCAGGCCGTGTTTGCTGCGGTAGCGCTCCAACAGCCGGTGTTTGATCGCCCAGTCCACCTCGCGGTCGATCAACGAGTAGTCCTGGTACTCCACCGCGTCCAACGCACGCCCCCACAGGTCCATGATCCGGTCGGTCATGGGGTCGGAGCCGCGTTTGGCCACGTAGTCCACCGCGCGGCCGTAGTACTCCCGCTGGATGTCCAGTGCCGAGGCCTCCCGCCCCCCGGCCAGTCGGACGGGTCTGCGCCCGGTGAGGTCGTGGCTGATCTCCCGGATCGCCCGGATCGGGTTGTCCAGGCTGAAGTCGTGGAACTGCACGCCCTGCTCGACCATCTCGAGCACCAGGTTCACCGTGCCCACCTTCAGCAGGGTGGTGACCTCGGACATGTTCGAGTCCCCGACGATGACGTGCAGTCTGCGGTAGCGTTCGGCGTCGGCGTGCGGCTCGTCCCTGGTGTTGATGATCGGGCGGGAACGCGTCGTGGCGCTGGAGACGCCCTCCCAGATGTGTTCGGCACGCTGCGACAGGCAGTAGACCGCCCCGCGCGGGGTCTGCAGCACCTTGCCCGCCCCGCAGATCAGCTGACGGGTCACCAGGAAGGGGAGCAGCACGTCGGCGATACGCGAGAACTCACCCGAACGGCCGACGAGGTAGTTCTCGTGGCAGCCGTAGGAGTTGCCCGCCGAGTCGGTGTTGTTCTTGAACAGGAAGATGTCACCACCGATGCCTTCCTCGGCGAGTCTGCGCTCGGCATCGGTCAACAGATCCTCCAGTATCCGCTCACCGGCCTTGTCGTGGGTGACGAGCTGCACCAGGTCGTCGCACTCCGCCGTCGCGTACTCGGGGTGCGAACCCACGTCGAGATAGAGCCTGGCCCCGTTACGCAGGAAGACGTTCGACGAACGCCCCCACGACACGACCTTGCGGAACAGGTATCTGGCCACCTCGTCCGGGGAGAGCCTGCGCTGCCCGTGGAAGGTACAGGTCACCCCGAACTCGGTCTCGATACCGAAGATCCTCCGTTGCATGCCTCCACGGTAGGCGTCTTCGACGAACTCGGCGGTCCGCCGTTCGGGGACGGAAGTCACGAATTTCCCGAAAACCTCTCACGCAGGGTGTTCGCGAACGACTCGACGACCGGGTCCCGTCCCCGACACGACCTCCCGACGGCACCCCGCCTCCACCGACGGGGCCACCGGGGCCGAGTCAGCCCGCTGTGCTGCCGTTCTCCGTCTCCGAGGAGCTCCCGTCGCCTTCGGATCCGGCCGAGTCGTCGGAGGCGGAGGCGGAACTGTCCGCGTTGGTACTCGGCAACAGCTCCCGCAGGGCGGCCCCCGTGATGCGACGGAACGTACGGTGCGGCCTGGACCGTTCCAGCACCGCCACCTCGAGCTGGGAGACTCCCAGTTCCCGGGAACCCTCGCCTCCGGCGACCAGCGCGCTCACGGCCTCACGCACGGCCGGCCCCAGCTCCATCCCGTCGGTGAAGGACTCCTTCAACGCGGAGGTCACGGTCTCGGCCTGCCCGCCCATGGCCACGTACTGCGGCTCGTCCACGATGGAACCGTCGTAGGTCAGCCGGTAGAGCTGGTCCCCCTCCGGGGTCGAGCCCACCTCGGCCACGCAGATCTCCACCTCGAAGGGTTTGACCTGTTCGGTGAAGATCGCCCCGAGCGTCTGCGCGTAGGTGTTCGCCAGGGCGCGTCCGGTGACGTCACGGCGGTCGTAGGAGTAGCCCCGCACGTCGGCCATCCGGATACCCGCCATGCGCAGGTTCTCGAACTCGCTGTAGCGGCCCACTGCCGCGAAACCGATCCGGTCGTATATCTCGGAGATCTTGTGCAGGGTGGTGGAGGGATTCTCGGCGACGAACAGCACCCCGCCCGCGTACTTGAGCACCACCACGCTGCGGCCCCGAGCTATCCCCTTGCGGGCGAGCTCGGAACGTTCGCGCATCAGCTGCTCTGGCGAGGTGTAGAAGGGCATCGACACGGCTGTGCACTCCTGGCTCGAATCGTGCTGTGCCGACGGTCCGGCACATGGCGCTTGGTCCGCACACGCTGCGGTGGGGAACGTGTGACGCCCTCGGTGAGGCCACACGCGTCCGGAGTCCGAGCGACTCAGCCCCCGGGATTCTGCTGACGTCCGGCCACGACCTCCTCGGCGACGGCCGCCGTCCGGTCCTCGGACATGCGCACGGCTCCCTCCGCGCCGGTGATCGTCACCACGGTGGGATAGATCCGACGAGCCACGTCGGGGCCTCCCGTGGCGCTGTCGTCGTCGGCCGCGTCGTAGAGCGCCTCCAGCGCGTTCCGCACGGCGGCGTCGAGGTCGGCCTCCGGATCGTGACGCTTCTTCAACGCGGACTTGGCGAACAGCGACCCCGAGCCCACCGCGTGGTAGCCGGCGCTCTCGTCGTAGCGCCCGCCGGTGATGTCGTAGGTGACGATCCGCCCGGCCTTCTCCGGATCCTCGGCCGAGGTGTCATAACCGGCGAACAACGGCATGACGGCCAGTCCGGACATCGCCCCCTGCAGATTGCCCCGCAGCATGGTCGCGAGCTTGTTCGCCTTGCCGTCCAGGGACAGCGGAACGCCCTCGATCTTCTCGTAGTGTTCCAGCTCGATCGCGTACAGCCGCACCATTTCGAGGGCGATCCCCGCGGTCCCCGCGATTCCCACAGCGGAGTAGCCGTCGGTCACGTAGAGCTTGTCCATATCCCGTTGCGCGATGATGTTGCCCATGGTGGAACGACGGTCTCCGGCGAGGAGCACACCGCCGCGGAAGGTGAGCGCGACGATGGTCGTGCCGTGGGGCGCCTCCACCGAAACATCGGTGTTCTCGTTGATCTGCGGCAGCAGCTCCGGGGAGGCCGCTCGCAGGAACTCCGTGAACGACGAGGATCCGGGGGTGAAGTACTCGGGGGGCAGGGCCTGACCCGGATGGTTCCGAGCCGAGCTGGATTCCATGGGCGACATCGTCTCCTGCTCGAAATAGCTGGCGTCACATGTTCCGGTTCGCACACGTCACAGGCGGTGCGTACACGTGTCGGTCGGCCCGGCGGGCCGACCGACACGTGTCTGAGGACCTATTGTCCACCCTTCTGCACGTAGGCGCGGACGAAGTCCTCGGCGTTCTCCTCCAGAACGTCGTCGATCTCGTCCAGGATGGTGTCCACGTCCTCGTCGAGTTTCTCGCGGCGTTCCTGTCCGGCGGCTCCGGCGCCGGTTTCCTCGTTCTCCTCGTTGTCCCCGCCGCCGTGCCGCTCAACCTTTTCCTGGGACATCTCGCCTCCCGGTGGTCTTGTCGAGGATGTCCGCCGGCCCGGCGTCCGCCGGGCCGTACCGGTGCGGCCCGGAAGCCACCGCCTCCGATCCGCACACCGGGAACATCCTGGTGTGAACACTACCTAGTCAACCGGCCACACGCCCAGGTCCGAAAGATGACTTTTCGATCTCCCCCGCCCGGGGAAGCCCGGCTCGCTACCGTCCGGTGAGCGAGTCCACCAGTTCCTCGGCGCTGGCGGCGGACTCCAGTAACTCGCCCACATGGGCCTTGGTTCCCCGCAGCGGTTCCAGGGTGGGGATGCGCACCAGAGAGTCCCGTCCCAGATCGAAGATCACCGAGTCCCAGGAGGCCGCGGCCACCTCGTCGGGGTAGTGCTCCAGGCACCTCCCCCGGAAGTAGGCCCGGGTGTCCTCCGGTGGGTTCGTCACGGCCTGCCGCACCTCCTCCTCGGTGAGCAGGCGCCGCATCGAGCCGCGGTTGACCAGCCGGTTGTACAGCCCCTTGTCCATACGCACGTCGGCGTACTGCAGGTCGATCATGTGCAGCCGGGGGGAGCTCCACCCGAGGTTGTCCCTGGCCCGGTAGCTCTCCAGCAGCTGGAGCTTGGCGGGCCAGTCGAGCCGGTCGGCGCAGTTCATCGGGTCCTGCCCCAACAGGTCGAGCGTCTCTCCCCACGTCTCCACCACCTCACGGGCCGACTGCCCACCCCGGGAGTCGACGTGGGCGGCGGCGCGTTCGTGGTAGGCACGCTGCAGGTCCAGGCCGGTGAACCGCCTGCCGTCGGCCAGTTCGACCTTCTGACTGAGCTGCGGGTCGTAGCTGATCAGGTGAACGGCCTTGACCGGGTCGGCCAGCCTGAGATCGTCGAAACGGTGCCCGGCCTCGATCATGTCGAGGACCAGGGCGGTGGTCCCCATCTTCAGGTAGGTGGCGGTCTCGGCGAGGTTGGCGTCACCCAGGATCACGTGCAGCCTGCGGTACCTGTCCGCGTCGGCGTGCGGCTCGTCCCTGGTGTTGATGATGCCGCGTTTGAGGGTGGTCTCCAGCCCCACCTCGACCTCGATGTAGTCGGCGCGCTGGGAGAGCTGGAAACCCGGTTTCTCCCCCACCTGGCCGAGGCCCACCCGCCCGGAGCCGCAGACGATCTGCCTGGAGACGAAGAACGGGGTCAGCCCGGTGATCACGGCCGTGAACGGGGTGTCCCGGGAGCACAGGTAGTTCTCGTGGGTGCCGTAGCTGGCGCCCTTGCCGTCGATGTTGTTCTTGTAGAGCTGGATCGGTGAGGTTCCCGGCACGCTGGCCGCGCGTCGCGCCGCTTCCTCCATCACCCGTTCACCGGCCTTGTCCCACAGCACAGCGTCCCGGGGGTTGGTCACCTCCGGTGAGGAGTACTCCGGGTGGGCGTGGTCGACGTAGAGGCGGGCCCCGTTGGTCAGGATGACGTTGGCCGCACCCAGATCGTCTCCTTCCGAACCGTTGCTCTGTGCCGTGGACGCCCCCATGTCGAAGCCACGGGCGTCCCGCAGCGGTGACTCGACCTCGTAGTCCCAGCGTGCGCGTCGCGCACGTGGGACGTCGGCCGCCGCGGCGTAGGCCAGCACGATGTGCGTGGAGCTCAACACCGGGTTGGCCGTGGCATCCCCCGGCACGGTGATCCCGTACTCCACCTCGGTTCCCATGATCCGGCGCATAGTACTCAGCCTACGGATTCCACACGACGAACGAATCCCTAACGCGAGGCCGTGGCCGGAACAAGCCCCCCACCGGAGCACTGCCATCCTCGAAGGGTGACCGACGGTGACGAATCGGTGGCGATCTACGACCGGGAAGGCGCAGTGACCGGTTCGGCCCCTCGGGGCAGAATGCGCGCCGAGGGGCTGTGGCACGCGGCCTCCTCGGTGCTGGTTCGCTCCCCCGATCTGCGCTCGGTCTACGTGCACCGCAGAACGTGGGACAAGGACGTCTATCCGGGCGCGTACGACTGCTGGGCCGGTGGTGTCGTCGCGGCCGGTGAGTCCCCGGACCACGCCGCGGCCCGGGAACTGGCCGAGGAACTCGGGGTCCACACCACCCCCCGGTTCCTGTTCCGCACCCGCCACGAACGGGGGACGGTGCGCTTTCACGCGTTCGTGTACGAAACCTGCTGGGACGGGCCGGTGGTGCACCAGCCCACGGAGATCGCCGAGGGCTGGTGGATGCACCTGTCCGAGTTACGGGAGCGCCTGCGGGATCCGCACTGGCCGTTCGTGCCGGACGGCAGGCAGTTCGTCGAGGAGTGGTTGACCTTCCACGGCCTGGGGTGAGCGCGACCGGCCCGTCCACCGCCGTGGGACCGTGGCGGTGGACGGGCCGGGCATCCGTTCCCGGCTCGGCGACCCGTTCCACCGGGACCGCCTAGTGCCAGGGCAGCGCCGAACGCTCTCCCCAGTAGGTCGCCGGGTCGCCGGCCGCGGCCGCCAGCTCGTCCAGGTCACGTTCCTCCAGCGTCAACGAACACGCGAGCAGGTTGCTACGGAGCTGCCCCACACTGGCCGCCCCGAGCAACACCGTGTCCGCCCACGGCTGGGCCAGCACGTGTGCCAACGCCACCGCGTCGGCCCCCACACCGTGCCGTCCCGCCACGGAGGCGACCGGAGCAGGAGGTCGCACCGCCAGTCTGCCGTTGGCCAGCGTCTCCTTGACCAGCACCCTCCATCCGCCTTCGTGGGCGTAACGCAGTGCCTTGCCCGCGGAGGGCTCCAGGGAGTTCCAGGTGGACTGCACCGCTCCGAACAGCTGCTCGCCACCGACCCGCAGGTCCCAGGCCGCCTCGATCGCGTCGGCCTGTCCCGCCCCGGTGGTGGAGATTCCCAGCAGCATCCCGCTGTCGCGGACCCTGGCCAGTTCCCGTTGCAACTCGGTGTCCTCGAACAGGGGGCTGTCCCTGGTCAGGGAATGAACCTGGTAGAGGCGCAGGTGCTCGCCGAGCGTCTCCCTGGTGGCCGGCCACTGCTGGCGGAACCGTTCCAGCGAGTGCTCCTTGACCTCGTGAACCTCGGTTTCGATCCGCCACTCGGCGACGTAGGCGTAGCCCCACTTGCTGGAGACCACCACGTCGGCGTGACCTCGCTCCCGCAACCACTCGGCCAGGAAGAGCTCGGCGCTGCCGTAGGAACGCGCGGTGTCCACGTGGCGGATCCCCGCCGCGTACGCGGCGTCCAGCACCTGCCTGGTGCGCTCGCGCATGGCCTCCACCGTGCGCGGGCCCGGCAGCACCTCGGCCCGCCCCACGTTGATGTAGGCGGGCCGTCCCAGGGCGGCCAGCCCGACACCGAGACGTTCCGTGGGAGCGTTCGCCACACCCGTCATGGGCCGTAACGTACCCCGCCGGGGCCTGCCACGACAGCGCGAGACGCACGCGGGGCGCCGTCCGTCGGACGGCGCCCCGACGTCCCACCGGGAACGACCCCGGCGGGGACGGTGTCACAGGTACTGACCGGTGTTGGTGGCGGTGTCTATGGCCCGCCCCGACTCCTGGTTCTTACCGCTGACCAGGGTGCGGATGTAGACGATCCGCTCGCCCTTCTTCCCGGAGATCCGTGCCCAGTCGTCCGGGTTGGTCGTGTTGGGCAGGTCCTCGTTCTCGGCGAACTCGTCGACGATGGCGTCCTGCAGGTTCTGGATCCGCAGGCCGGACTGGCCGGTTTCTATCGCCGACTTGATCGCGGCCTTCTTCGCCCGGTCCACGATGTTCTGGATCATCGCGCCGGAGTTGAAGTCCTTGAAGTACAGGACCTCCTTGTCCCCATTGGCGTAGGTGACCTCCAGGAAACGGTTCTCGTCGGTCTCGGCGTACATCCGCTCCACGGTGGTCTGGATCATCGCGTCCACACAGGTGGGCTGGTCACCGCCGAACTCCCGCAGGTCGTCCTCGTGGATGGGGAGGTCGCTGGTCAGGTACTTGGCGAAGATGTCCTTGGCCGACTCCGCGTCGGGCCGCTCGATCTTGATCTTCACGTCCAGTCGCCCCGGACGCAGGATCGCGGGGTCGATCATGTCCTCGCGGTTGGAGGCGCCGATCACGATGACGTTCTCCAGCCCCTCGACACCGTCGATCTCACTGAGCAGCTGGGGGACGATCGTCGTCTCCACGTCCGAGGAGACACCGCTGCCCCTGGTACGGAAGATCGAGTCCATCTCGTCGAAGAACACGATCACCGGTGTGCCCTCCGAGGCCTTCTCCCGGGCACGCTGGAAGATCAGCCGGATGTGACGCTCGGTCTCACCCACGAACTTGTTCAGCAGCTCGGGACCCTTGACGTTGAGGAAGTACGACTTCGCCTGGCCGTCGGCGTCCCCACGCTGTTCGGCGACCTTCTTCGCCAGCGAGTTGGCCACGGCCTTGGCGATGAGGGTCTTCCCGCACCCGGGCGGGCCGTACAGCAGGACACCCTTGGGGGGAGCCAGCTTGTACTGGAGGTACAGCTCCGAGTGCAGAAACGGCAGCTCGACGGCATCCCTGATCTCCTCGATCTGGTTGCCGAGCCCGCCGATGTCCTCGTAGCGGACGTCGGGCACCTCCTCGAGGGTGAGGTCCTCGACGTCGGCTTTCGGCACCGTGTCGTAGGCGTAACCGACCTTGCTGTCCACCAGCACCGAGTCACCGGACTTGAGCCCGGCCTCCACCAGGGGTGGAATCACCCACACCACGCGTTCCTCGTCGGTGTGGCCGGTGACCAGCGCGCGCCGCGGCTGGTCGGTCTCGGCGCTGGGAAGCAGTTCGCGGAACGTACACACTTCGCCGGTACGTTCGAAAGTCCCGGCCTCGACCACGGTCAGGGCCTCGTTGAGCCGGACCGACTGGCCGAGTTGCAGCTCCTCCACGTTCACGTTCGGCGATACGGCAACGCGCATCTTCCTGCCCGAGGTGAACACGTCGACCGTTCCGTCCTCGTACCCGCAGAGGAAAACCCCGTATCCGCTCGGGGGCTGGGCGAGTCGGTCGACCTCTTCCCGCAGGGCGGTCAGCTGGCTGCGCGCTTCTTTGAGGGTCTCGGTGAGTTTTGCGTTCCGTTCGGTGAGCTGGCTCACTCTCTCGGATGCCTCGGCCAGCCGCTGCTCCAACAACCGAACCTGCTGGGGAGACTCGTTGAGCCTGCTGCGCAGCGAGGCTATCTCGTCCTGCAGGGCGCGGATCTGTTCGTTCTGGTCCGCGCTGCCGCGGGCACCCTGCCCAACGGCCTCCTCCGGCCGGTTGTCGGGACGGTCGTGCTGCATATCGGCACCCTCCTCCCGTGCTCGTACCACCACGGTACCGGCGATCAACGACAACGCGAGGTCATCGCATCCCGCCAGGCGCCCCAGAGTGCCACAGAAAACGGCCGTGCCACATGAACCACACCACGTCGGTAACCTTCCCGTCACGGGACTCCGCCGCAGCGACGATCACGGTGTGTTTCGTCCCGTTAGTCCGTTCGGGAGAACGGAGCGGAACCCAGGACGGTCGTACCGCTCCGACACACACCTGCTGTCGCCACATCCCGGGTTCGTGGAGAGGCGGCGGACATCTGTGTGGTATCCGATTCGTAATACGGTTCCGCCAGCTTTCCCCTCTCCTGCTTCCACTGAGTGGGAAGAAGTTCGCCGATTTCTCCCACATCATGGAAACACGCCGAGGTTCGGCGAACTCGGGAACACGCTGTGCCCCGACCAACTGGACACGGAAGATGTCCTCCGAAAGGCGAAGGCGGTGACACAGCGTCCGGATTTCGGGGGAATTCCCCGACTCCCCCTGTCCACCGAAAGTACTTCTGATCTACTTGAGCGGCCGATCGTGTCGACCAGTACGTCCTCGTTCGGGGAGGATCCGATGTCCCACCCGCCACCGTCACCCGTCCCCTGGGACCCCTTCCGGCAGACCGGATCCGCGACGTCCCCGGGCCCGCGCGGTCCCGCCGGCGGAGTGGGAACTCCCAGCCCATGGGGACGATTCCCCGGGGAGAACCCGCCACCCCGACCGCAGGAGCCCCATCCCGAAGGCCGGGACGCCCGCTGGCAGAACCCGGCACTCGGTCCGCACCGGCGCTTCGACCACGAACAAATTCCCCCCGAACTGGACCCACCGCCACGCAGACCACGTCGGAGGGGCCGGTACGCGGCTTCGGCCACGCTGCTGGCCGCGGCACTGCTGGGTGGTTACTTCCTGGTTCCCACCGGACCGGTGGACCCCGGAAACACCGCCGCACGGCTGGTGGACAAAATCAACTCCGGACGTTTCGCCGCGTTGGACGAGGAGCTGTGCGCGGCGAACTCGACACGACTACGACGGCAGATCGAACAGCTCAGCGCTGGTCGGTTTCAACTGAGCCTGGGGGAAGTCACCGCCCACGACGCCACCGCCACGGTGGAGTTGACCGGAACCTACTTCCTGGGGGGGACGTCCCAGCGGGTCGATCAGACCCTGGGACTTCGCCTGGAGAACGGCGAGTGGAAACTCTGCGATCTGGCCCGTTGACGAACCGACGAGACGCGGCACGACCGTCGAGAGAAGGAAGACGATGACATACCCGCAGCAACCGGGGCAGCACGACCCCTGGGGACAGCAGAACCCGTACGCCCCCTCGGGAGGCCAGTTCCCCGCCGGTGCCGAACAGCAGTGGGGACAGCAGTACGGTTCGAACCCCTACGCACAGCCCGGGGGGCAGTACCCGGCCAGTGGACAGCAACCGGTCTGGGGCGGTCAGCCCGGCGGCCAGTACCCGCCCTCCGGACCCCAACAGGGCTGGCCCCAACAGGGCTGGGGTCAGCCAGGCTGGGGTCAGCCGGGATACCAGCAGTACCCGGGCCAGCAGTTCCCCTACGGTCAGCCCACCGGCCCGACCGGAGGCGGAAAATCCAAGCTCCCCTGGATCCTCGGCGGAGTCGGCGGCGTCGTTCTCATCGGCGCCGTCGTCCTCCTGGTCGTCGCGTTCACCGGCGGAGGAAGGGGTCCGCAGGAGCTCGCAGAGCGTTACACGGAACTGGCCCAGCGTCAGTTCGCCGCCCCCGAGCAGCCCCTCGGCGACGAGTTCAGCAGCCTCGTCTGCAGCGAGAAGCGGTCCGAGTTCGTCAAGTCCCTGGAGGACATGCGGCAGGAGACGGAGAACATGACCAACCAGCAGCTCGAACAGCTGAAGAAGGTGCGGGTGGAGCTCGTCGACGTCACCCACCAGGACGACACCGGCGAGTTCACGATGAAACTCTCCCTCGACGGGCGGAACCAGGACCCCTTCAGGAACACGATCCGCATGAAGAAGGAGAGCGGGGAGTGGAAGGCGTGCGGCAACGCGGGCGACAGCATGGGGTGACCGGGAACACCGGCTCGTCCCGCTCCGGGAGTGCCGCGCCCACAGGAGCGCCGGGACACGGAACCCGGTGACCGAAGCCCCGGCTGACCTCCGACGGGTCGAGCGAGTGCCCCGGTTCGACCCGCCGGAGAGTCCACCCCGTCATCCCTTGCTCGGCCTGCGGTGCACGCGCAAGGGGGTCACACCATCGGCAAGCCTGCGGGCGACCAGCAGGAACGCCGTGTGCGCCACCATCCTGTGCTCCGGCCGCACCGCCATACCCACCGCGTGCCACGGACGGATCAGGGTCTCCCAGGACTGTGGTTCGGTCCAGCCCTGCTGTTCCCGCAGGGCCTCGGTGACCGTCGACAGCTGGGTCGTCGTCGCCACGTAGACGACCAGCACCCCGCCGGGAACGAGCGCCCGGTGCACGGGTTCCAGCGCCTCCCAGGGGGAGACCATGTCCAGCACCACACGGTCCACCTCGCCGCCGGAGTACTCGGTGACGTCCCCGACGTGCAGGGTCCAGTTGGCGGGGTGCTCGCCGAAGAACCGCACCACGTTGCGTTCCGCGTGGTCGGCGTGGTCGGAACGCACCTCCCAGGACTCCACCGTCCCGTGCTCACCGACGGCACGCAGCAGCGAGCAGGTCAGCGCCCCCGAACCGGCACCGGCCTCCAGCACCCGCGCCCCGGGACGGACGTCCCCCCACATCAGGATCTGGGCGGCGTCCTTGGGATAGATGACCTGCGCACCCCGCGGCATGGACAGCACGTAGTCGGACAACAACGGTCGCACGGCCAGATAGGACATCCCGCCGGTCGAGGAGACCACGGACCCTTCGGGCTGGCCGATCAACGCGTCGTGGGAGAGCACACCGTACTGGGTGTGATACTCGCCTCCCGGCTGGAGCACGATTGTCTTGCGTCGTCCCTTCGGATCGGTCAGTTGAACCCGATCCCCCGGCCCGAACGGCCCGTTGACGCTGCTCACCTGTGTCGAACCTCCCACGTGTACGCACGGTCCCCGATGCGGAGACGGCAGGCCATCCTGCCAGACACCGTGCCGAGCCCCGGCACGACTCAGGCGGTGCCGTGCCGGCGCGCCGCAGCCCGGAGTTCGGAGCGCCACAGCACCCCACAGGGTTTGCCGTCACCGTCCACCACCAGGAACTGCTTGGCCGCCGCCCCGTGCACCCGCTGCAACACGAGTTCCGGGGACTCGCTGTCCAGCAGCACCGTCTCCGGCCTGACCTCCTCGGCGGCCCGTTCGGCAGGTTCGGCGGGCGAGGACTCGGCCAGCCTGACCGCCTTGTCCCCGTCCAACAGCCCGACCGCGATCCCGTCGGCCCGCACCAGCACCACCCCGCGCCCGGCGGCGGCCAACAGGGCGTCCCCCACGGGGCTTTCCGCGGGCAACTGCAGCACCGGCCGCAACAGGTCACGCAGCTCCGCCCCGACGGGCCAGCGCTCACGCCGCCCCGAGGTGTACTCCGAGACCGCTCCGACGATCACGAACCAGGCCATCAGGACGCACACGGCCAGGCGCAGCCACCGCCCCTGCGCCTCGGTGAGGATCCCGGCGAGTGCCCAGCCGAGCAGCCCCACGGACACCACGACGGCCCCGATCACGGCCGCAACGGTGCCGTGATGGCGGTCCCCGGTCAGTCTCCAGACCAACGCCCGCAACATGCGTCCCCCGTCGAGCGGCAGCCCGGGAAGCAGGTTGAACACCCCGACGGCGAGATTGGCCACGCAGGTCTGGGCCACCAACAGCCACACGGCCCCGTGCGGCTGCAGGGCGAACCACCCGACTCCGGTGGACGCGGCCAGCGCCAGGGAGACCGCGGGGCCGGCCGCCGCGATCAGCCCCTCCCGGAAGGGGGTGGGAGGACTGCGGGAGATCTCCGAGATCCCCCCGAGCAGGAACAGTCTGATCCTGCGGACGGGCAGACCGAGCCGCAGGGCCACCAGGCAGTGCCCCAGTTCGTGCAACAGCACCGAGACGGCCAGAAACACGGTGAACGTGGTGGCCACCAGCGCACTGGCCCACACGCCCGCCCCGGGCAGCAGCTCTCCGACCAGCGGGGTGTACAGCAACACCACGACCGCGGCCCCCAGCCACCACGACGGAGACAGCAACACGGGAACACCGGAGACCCGGCAGAGGTGCAGTCCCCCCGTACCGTTTCCGGCTCGGTCGCCTGTGGCCATGACGAAAGCCTAGAACGCCCCGCGGCCCGGTTTCGCACCCGTGGCGTCCTTCCCGGTGTGTCGTACGGAAAGCGCGGGGCCGGTTGCGCCGGCGCGATGCCGTCCCGACGGGATTGGTCGCACGATCTCCGCCCGGAATCGACTAGGGTGCTCGTCCATGGCGCAATCGGTCCGCAACGCCCAACAGAACGGAAATGCCACCTCCCGGCCCGGGTCGGACCGGGAACCACAGCGCCGACCCGCCCTCTCCCCCTCCCGGGCGAGCGACTTCAAGCAGTGCCCCTTGTTGTACCGCTTCCGCGCGGTGGACCGACTGCCGGAAACCCCCACCCGGGCACAGGCTCGGGGGACGGTCGTGCACAGCGTGTTGGAACGACTTTTCGAACTGCCCGCCGCGCAGCGCAACCGGGCCACGGCCACCGACCTGCTCGCCCCGGCCTGGAAGGAACTCAGCTCCGAGCAGCCGGAGTTGACCGAGCTGTTCAGCGACGAGACCGAACTGGACGAGTGGCTGGAGTCGGCCGGACGACTGCTGGAGTCCTATTTCGAGTTGGAGGACCCGCGGCGGATCGAACCGGAGGCCTGCGAGAAACGCGTGGAGACCGAACTGGACAGCGGGGTGCTGCTGCGCGGGTTCATCGACCGCATCGACGTGGCCCCGACCGGGGAGATCCGCCTGGTGGACTACAAGACCGGGGCTGCTCCCCGGCAGCTTGGCGAGGCCAGGGCCATGTTCCAGATGAAGTTCTACGCCCTGGTGCTGTGGCGCCTCCGGGGAGAGTTGCCCAGCCAGCTGCTGTTGATGTACCTGTCCGACCGGCAGGCCCTGACCTACACTCCGGACGAGGCCGAGCTGACCGGATTCGAACGGACCCTGGAGGCGATCTGGCAGGCCATCCTGCGCGCGGGCCGCAGCGGCGACTTCCGGCCCAATCCCTCACGGCTGTGCGGGTTCTGCGACTTCAAACCGCTCTGCCCCGCGCACGGGGGGACGGCTCCGGAGTATCCCGGATGGCCGGAGCCCGAACCCGCCTCCGACGAGCTGCCCACGAAACGCGGCCGTGAGGACCTGCCGTGACAGCATCGGCGTCTTGAGCACACCCCGCTTCGGAAGGAAGACCTGGTGGACACATCCGCTGCCGAAGAGGCGTTCTACGAGCCGTTGGGCCAGGGACGCTACCGAGCCACCGAACACACCGTGGGCCCCTGGTCCGACAAGGCCCAGCATCTGGGCCCCGTGGCCGCGCTGCTGGTCCGTGGAGTCGAACAGCACACCGCGGAAAGCGGGCGCGGGGTCAGACGGGTGACCGTCGACGTGCTCGGGCCCGTCCCCGTGGACGAGGTCGAGGTCCGCTGCGAGGTCTCGCGTCCCGGCCGCTCCGTCGAACTCGTGACGGCGGAGATCTCGGCCGGTGGCCGGGTGGCGGCGCTGGCACGGGCCTGGCTGATGCGGCGCGCCGACACCACCGAGGTCGCCTCCGACGAGTCCCGCCGCCTGCCCGCGCCGGACTCGTGTGGGCCCATGCCGCTGCCCGCGGGATGGTCGGGAGGTTACGCGCGGGCACTCGACTGGCGGAACGCGAACACCTCGGATCCCGGACTCGGAGGCACCGCCGTCTGGGGACGCCCACGACTGCCGCTGGTCGCCGGGGAACGGACGAGTCCACTGCAACGGTTGTTCGCCGTCGCGGACTGCTCCAGCGGCGTGTCCAGCCCCCTGCCGTTCGAACGGTGGGCCTTCGCCAACACGGACCTGACGGTCCATCTGAGCCGGGATCCCGTGGACGAGTGGGTCGGACTCGACGCGAAAACAGCCATCGGTCCGGACGGGGCGGGCCTGACCCACAGCACCCTGCACGACGCCACGGGCCCGGTGGGGCGCAGCGCCCAGGCGCTGATGCCGAGCAGGGTCTGAGGGCTCCTCCCGGGCCGGTCCGCCGGCGGCGAACCGGCCACCGACGCGTGGGTCGGCGAGTTCAGTCCTCGTAGGGATCGTAGTTCGCGGCGTTCCCCACGGGAGCCCGGCTCGGATCGACCAGGGCGAACCGGGCCCCCGTGGGGTCACGCAGCACGGCGGCCCTGCCCAGCGCCGAGTCGTAGGGATCCACCCGTACCCGCCCGTGGGCACCCACGGCACGTCGTACCGCCTCGTCGGTGCCGACCTCCTCCGAAACACCGAGGTAGAGCAGCCAGTGCGGACGTGTCCGTGCGTCGATGTGCTCGCGCAGCATGCTCACCCTGGCCAACACCGACTCCTCGCCCAGGTACCACACCGAGTAGTCGAGGTGGTTCTCCGTGCCGAACTGGGCGTCTGTGTAGCCGAACAGGTCCTGGAAGAACAGGTCCGCCGTCTGCGCCTTGATCGTCACCAGCTCGGCCCACATGAGCGTTCCCGGCAGTCCCACGTCGAACTGCCAGGAGGCCTCGGGTTCCAGCAGACCGAACTCGGCGTTCGAGGGGCCCTCCAGCACGACCTTCGTTCCGACACCGTCGAGCTGACTGGGTGCGACCGTGACGCAGGCACCGCGCTCCACCGCCTGTTCACAGGCCGCCCGACAGTCCCCCGTGGCCAGGAACAACCGCCACTTGGCGTCCTCACCGGAGGCGGT
This sequence comes from Actinopolyspora mortivallis DSM 44261, assembly GCF_000384035.1. Lineage (GTDB taxonomy): Bacteria > Actinomycetota > Actinomycetes > Mycobacteriales > Pseudonocardiaceae > Actinopolyspora > Actinopolyspora mortivallis. Next base: position 1,247,178 of record NZ_KB913024.1, on the reverse strand, counting down.
GGTGCGCAGACTCGCCACGGGGAAACCCTCGTGCAGGGCCAGCAGGTGGTGGCCGCCCTCCGAGTCGTTGCGCTGTTCGTAACTCCACCCGAACAACGCGGCGTAGAACTCGCGGGCGCTGTCGACGTCGGGAGTCACCAACTCGATCCAACAGGGCATACCCGCGTACAGTTGCCACCTGGGCGGTGCCGCGCCCACAGGGACCACACCCATGAGAACCTCCCGAGCGGTTTCGCGATCCTCTGCCCCGGCATTGTCCCCCAGCCGGAACACACTGTGGGGTTTTTCGATCACGATCCGATCAAACCGTGCCGGTCGCACACCTTCCCGTGAGCGCCGGGAACCGTGTCCACCGGGAGGTCCCGGAGACGGGACGTGTGAGTCCGGAAGAGCTCACCGCGCCCGGAGTCCTCAGAGGTGGCGGTAGACGTCCCCGAGGGTGAGCCCCCGGGCCAGCAGGATCACCTGCAGGCGGTAGAGCAGCTGGGAGGCCTCCTCGGCGAGGTTCTCGTCCGACTCGTGCTCGGCGGCCAGCCACACCTCACCGGCCTCCTCCAGCACCTTCTTCCCCTGGGCGTGCACCCCGGCGTCGAGGGCGGCGACGGTGGAGGACCCCTCAGGACGGGTGCGGGCGCGTTGTTCGAGTTCGCTGAACAGCTCGTCGAAGGTCTTCACGAACTCGATCCTTGCATCCCCGGTCGCCGTCACCCACACCGGCCGTGGGAGCCACGGCACGGAGCGGGAGAACTCAACGCTCGTCGAACAGGGCGGCCAGCTCGGCGCTGTCGAGCCCTTCGAGGGAGTCCCGGAGCACGCACCCGGAAGCCGGCTCGAGAGGAACCTCGCAGGCCACACCGAGGACGGTGCACCCGGCTGCCACGGCCGAAGCGACCCCCGTGGGTGAGTCCTCCACCGCCACGCACTCCGCGGGGTCCACCCCCAACGCGCGGCAGGCACGCAGGTAGGGCTCCGGCTCGGGCTTGTTCAGGCCGTCGACCTCGTCACCGCAGACGGTCGCGTCGAAGGTGTCCGGTCCGATGGTGCGCAGGGCGATGTCGGTCAACGAACGAATGGTGGAGGTCACCAGGGCGGTGGGAATGCCCTGGGAGGTGATCTCACGCAGCGCCCTCTCGGCTCCCGGCCGCCACTCCAGATCGGAAGCCAACATCTCGGCCATCCGCGCCACGACCCACCGTCCGGCGGACTCGATCTCGGCCGCTTCCGTGGGCATCCCCAGGTCGGCCAGCAACAGCCGCATGCTGCGGGTCATGTTGGAGCCCACCATGCTGGCCCTGGCTGCCTCACTGATCTCGGCTCCGTGACAGGCGGCGAAATCGTCCATCGCCACCGTCCAGAGCTTCTCGGAGTCGACGAGGGTGCCGTCCATGTCGAACAGCACCGCCGCCGGCGGCGTGACGGCCTGCCTCCGAGGTTCACGCCTGGGACGAGGACCCGTCTCGGACATCGGCACCGGGCCTACCGCTCGGTGCTTTCCCCGTCGCGGATGACCGGGCACCACACGCCTCGCTCGTAGGTCATGGTCCCAGCCTAATGGTTCACGCACGGTAGGCGGCGTCCCGTGTGATCACGAACACCTCGGCACCGGTTCCCGGTGGAACCGGCCCCGGTGTCCGATCCGGCTCCACGCAGCCGTCGCGGGAGAACTCCCGGCCCGGTCGGCCCGCCCCCTTGACGTACTGCCGCGCCCGTATCCGTCGTCTCCTGAACAACCGACTACGGCGAGTACCCTGTTCCCCGTGACACCTCCACTGCCTGACTGGTTCGACCCCGAAGACGCCGTCCTGATCTGCGCCTTCGAGGGCTGGAACGACGGTGGCGACGCCGCCAGCACCGCCATCGAGCACCTTCAGCTCGTCTGGGACGCGACCAGCTGGACCGAGATCGACCCGGATCCGTACTACGACTTCCAGGTGTCCCGTCCCACGGTGAAACTCGTGGGGGGAGTGAGCAGGGAGATCGTGTGGCCGACCACCAGACTCTCGGTGTGCCGGCCGCCCGGGCTCGACCGGGACGTGGTGCTCGTACACGGTGTGGAACCGAACATGCGCTGGCGCGCGTTCTGTGCCGAACTGCTCGAACACGTCGAGCTGGCCGGAGCCGGGACCGTGATCAGTCTGGGGGCGCTGCTGGCCGACGCTCCGCACACCCGCCCCATTCCGGTGACCGGCACCGCCTACGACAACGCCTCGGCCAGTCGTTTCGGTCTGGAGCACTCCCGCTACGAGGGCCCCACCGGGATCGTGGGGGTCTTCCAGGACACCTGTGTTCAGGCGGGAGTACCCGCCATCTCCTTCTGGGCGGCGGTTCCGCACTACGTCTCCCAACCGCCCTCCCCCAAGGCGACTCTGGCGTTGCTGCACCGCGTGGAGGAGGTGCTCGACCTGGAGGTGCCCCTGCACAACCTGCCCGAACAGGCCGAGGAGTGGGAGAACACCGTCAGTGAGATGGCCGAGGAGGACGAGGACGTCCGCAACTACGTCCGGGCCCTGGAGGAACGGGGCGACGCCGAGAGTTCGCTGACCGAGACCAGCGGTGAGGACATCGCCGCCGAGTTCGAACGCTATCTGCGCCGGCGTGGCCCCGAGGATCCCGGAGGGAAGGGGCCGTCCGGCCCCACCTCGGCGTGAGTCCGGTCGGCGGAGGTGGCCGGTACCGTCGCGACACCGCACCGGCCACCTCAGCCGGACGAGCCCCGCCCTGTCTCGACAGCGACCGGGCTCGCGGACCCCGGTCAGTTCGGCGCCACCTCGGCCAGGTACCGCCGGCCCAGTTCCTCGTCGAGGAACCAGTCACCGAAGTCGGCGGGATCGTTGAAACCGTTGACGAACCGCTGCCGAACCGCCCTGTTCCGCTCCGCCCGCCTGAGGACGTCCATCATGTGTTCGGACGGCGGTTGCAGCATCGTGTTCGTCCAGGTGGTCACCGGTTCCACCACGGACCAGTAGCGTTCGAAGGTCCGCTGCATCCACTCCCGGTCGAACGGCCGGTCCCCGTGTTCGAGGATGCTGTCCAGGTACGATCTCGCGCACTTACTGGCGTTGTTGGAGCCCTGGCCGGTGATGGGGTCGTTGGCCACGACGACGTCTGCCATGCCCAGCACCAGCCCTCCCGAGGGAAGTTCCCCCACGGGGTGTCGGACCACGGGCGGGTACCCGCCGGCCAGTGTCCCCTGGGAGTCGGTCACCTCCGCGTTCCGGAAACGCTCGTGCTCCCAGGGAAAGTAGCGGCGCATGAGCTCCAGCATCCGCTGCCAGTGCTCCCGGGCGGGCGGACGGTCGGACCAGCAGTCCAGGGGCCCTCCCGGTATCCCCTCGAAGAAGGGGATCTCGCAGGGCCCACTCAGCGTCAGACCGGGAATGACGAACAGTTCGCCCACACCGGGGACGGCGTTGAAACGCACCGCGTCCATGTCGGGGTGTTCGGGCCTGCGTTCGGCGCCGTGCACATAACTCACCGACAGCACCCGCTGGGGAGTGCTGTAGGGGGAGCGACTCGGGTCCCGCCCGAAGAGCTGCACCAGTTCGCCTTTGCCCGCCGCCACGAGGACGAGTTCGTAGTGCCTGGTCAGCGAGTCCAGGTCCGAGGTGGTCACACCGTGGAAGACGACCTTGCCTCCGCGGTCCTCGAACAGTTCCAACCAGCCGGCCATCTTGATACGTTGGTCCACCGACTGTCCGTAGTGGTCCAGCTCGCCGACCCAGTCGATGGCGCGTCGTCCGTCGGAGTCGGCCACCGACACGCCGAGTCCCTCGATCCGGGGTGCCTGGTCCTCCCAGAGGTTGAGCTCGTACTCCCGTTCGTGTTGCAGCGCGGTGTGGAACATGGCCTGTGTGGACATGACGCGGCCACCGCGGATCTCCTCCGGGGTCCGTGCGGACATGATGGTCACGTCGTAGTCGTGCGCGAGCAGGCTGAGGCCGATCTGTAAGCCCGCCTGCCCCGCACCCACGATGAGGATCTTGCGCACCGCGTCCTCCTTCTCACCCGACGACATTTCCCCGCCACGGCCACGGTCACGCGGCGCCGTGGGTCACGTTCAGCCTCATGGTGTGCGTGACCAAGGCACGCAGCGTATCCACAGTGGACAATGAATCACGTGCGTCACAGGTAATCAAGGGAACGTCCGGGGCCAGCGCCAACGCCTCACGCACCTCTTCCAGGTCGTGGGTCAGCCTGCCGTCGAACAGGTTCACCGCCACCACGAACGGGATCTCCGAGTCGTGTTCGAAGTAGTTGATCGCCGCGAAGGACTCCGAGAGACGTCGGGTGTCGACCAGTACGACGGCACCGAGCGCACCCCTGGTCAGGTCGTCCCAGAGGAACCAGAAACGCGACTGGCCCGGGGTGCCGAACAGGTACAGCATGAGATCCGGGTGCAGCTGGATGCGCCCGAAGTCCATCGCGACCGTGGTGGTCGTCTTGTCCCCGTCGGGGTCGAGATCGTCGACGCCCTCACTGGCCTCGGTCATCCAGGCCTCCGTGTTCAGGGGTGCGATCTCGGACACCGACGAGACGAACGTGGTCTTACCGACTCCGAAGCCACCCGCGATCACGATCTTCGCCGAGAGCATCAGTTCGGCGTGGTCACGCGGAGAGCTTGTTGAGGCCATCGAGAATCCTCTCGAGGATGTTGTGGTCGTAACTGTAGGCCTGCCCGGTCGGGTGAATGAAAATCACCCCGTCCGCCGCCAGATCACTGACCAGCACTCGGATCACACCGAGCGGGATGTCCAGTGTGGCCGAAAGCTCGGCGAGCGAGACCGGGCTGCGAGCGTGCTCGTACACCGCACGGGACTCGGGCAGCAGCCTCTCGGCGACCTCGGGGTCGTACTCGGTGACCGAGATCATCGTCTCGACCAGGAGCTGGTGGCGTGTCCGAGTACGCCCACCGGTCAGGGCGTAGGGGCGCACCCGGCTGCTGCGCGTTTCCCGCTGGGTCTGTGCGTGTGTGGCCATGGGGGTTCCTTAACCGATCAGTCACTCGGTCGCCTGGCGGTGACCACCCGCCGCAGGTCGGCCCGAACCTCGGGGGTCAACGCGTGTCCGGTGTTCTCGACGAACTGGGTCATCTCGTAGGCGACCACCCGCATCTGTGCCTCCGAGGAAGTGAGCACGGCCAACCCGGCACCGCTTCCTATCCCCATGAACAGGAAGTAGCCGTGGTTCAACCTGATGATGATCTGCTCACAGGCCCCCTTGTCGAACAGGGCCGACCCGTTCTGGGCCAGGCTGAGCAGACCACTGGAGATCGCCGCCAACTGTTCGGCCTCGTCATTGGTGACCGAGGAGGACCCCGCCAGCGGAAGACCGTCCGCCGACAGGATCAACGCGTGGGTGACACCGTGCACTCTGCGCACGAAGTCGTCGACTAACCAGTCGAAGTTCGGGGGCTGGGCACTGTCTTCTGCAGCCGTCACTGCTGTGACCTCTCGGCGTCGTCGTTGTCGTCCTGACCGGCCTGTTTGGCCTCCCGCTCGCCTTCGGCGAAAGCACCCAGATCGGCCAACAGTTGCTCGTGGCTACGGCGCATGTCCACCCCCGTGCCCCGGTCCGTGGGGGCGGGGGTGTCCTGGCGGGCCGCCGAGGACCCCTTCAGACTCTGCGAAACCCTGCGCGGCAGTCCGTTCACGGTGGTCGAGGGCTCCGTCTCTCGTGGTCGCGGAGTCCGCTGGTCCTCGGAAGGCCAGGCCGGCTCCTCCGTGGCGGGCGGCGCGGACGTCCGTTCCGGTGGTTCGACCGGGCCGCTTCGGTCCTCCGTGCCTGAGGGGTTCCCAGTACGGGCTCTTCCCACCGGAGCGGCCGGAGTGAGGCGTGTTCCCGGGGTTCCGGAGGTCTCCTTCCCGCCGCCGCGGGAGTCCGATCGGTAACGTTCGTGCACCAAAGCGGACGGAAGCAGCACCGAGGCGGTGGTCCCGTGCGGAGCACGGCGGGACAACCACACCCGGATCCCGTGCCGGGCCGACAGCCTGCGCACCACCGCCAGTCCCATGTGTCGCACCGCCTCGCGGTCGAGCACGGGGGCACTGGCCAGCCGCTCGTTCAGCGCGGAGAGCCGCGCCGCGGGCAGGCCGATCCCCGAGTCCTCGACCCGCACCATGACACTTCCCTGCTCGGTCAGGTGCGCACTGACGGTCACCGCCGAGTCCGGTGGGGAATGGACCGTGGCGTTGTCCAGCAGTTCGGCCAACAACCGGCTGACGTCGTCGGCGGCCAGGCCGACCACGCCCAGCTCGGCCACCTTCCCGAACTCCACCCTGCCGTACTGCTCGATGGCCGACATCCCCGCGCGGACGACGTCGACCAGCGTGGCCGACTCCGGACGCGTTCCGCCCGCGTCCCTGCCCGCCAACACACGCAGGTTCTCCCCGTTGCGCCGCAGTCGTGTGGCGAGATGGTCGAGCCGGTAGAGGCGGTCCAGGGCTTCCGGATCGTCCTCCTCGGCCTCCATCCGCTCGAGCTGTTCGAGTAACGAGTCCACCAGGTTCAGGTCGCGCAGGGCCACACTGGAGCACACCCCGGCCAGCACGTCCTGGGTGCCGGACTCACGCGGGGAGGTCGGTCCGATGATCTGGGCCACGGTCTCGCGGGAACGCTGCAACAGCTGTCTGGTGGAGCCCTCCAACCGTTGTCTGGCCGTCCCCTCCCGCAACGTTCTGCGCGAACGTTCGAGCATCTCCCATACCCGACTCACCGTCCCACCTCGCAACCAAAGCGCGTAGCACCGATCCGGGCTCCGTGCGGACTCATGTCACAAGATCCAATCAGACCGGCGCGCAAGAGTGTACGACGCCCCTGGTTGGAGCAGAATGGCGAGTGCCGACGACATGATTCGTTTCAGTGGAGTTCACCGCAACGGAGCAGTCGGACACATATCGACCATGATTCGCCGAGGGGAACGGAAACGCAGCTCACCGCCTCACGAATGAGGACGGGAGCGCTTCGCGCCGAAAAGGGAGACACCGTGCGTGTCCGATTTTCCCGAAGAATCGGGCCCGCTTCCGAACAAGGAACACCGAGAGTGACCACTCGACGGGTCGGGCCCGGCACCCTTCCGGAAAAAGGTCCGGACACACCAAACGACTATCCCCGACCGTATTTCGGCAGGGAAAACAACACACCGAGCCGGTAAGCACCGTTCCGCGGGGATTTCCCGCTTTTCGGGAAAGCCGAATACCGACAGCGACGACAATTGTCACGCTGAGCGGTTCCCGCTGGAGGCTTCGGGAAACTCCGGACGAACTCGGAGTTTCCCGAAGATCCACGGCGGAAGGGTCACAACGCCACACCCAGCAGGGCGTCCACGGCGTCCCTGACCAAGGACGGACTCCGCGGATCACTGCCCTGCCCGCACAGGGCCTGCTCGACCCATTCGTCGACGGCACGCAACGCCGACTCGGTGTCCAGATCGTCGCCGAGCCGTTCCCGCATCCGATCCAGTGTGGTCCCGGCCTCCGGCCCCCGGTCCAGTGCCACGGCCTGTCGCCACCGCGCCAACCTCGCGGCCCCGGCCGTGAGCAGATCGGCGGTCCAGGAACGGTCACTGCGGTAATGCTGGCCCAGCAGAGCCAGCCTGATCGCCATGGGGTCCACTCGGTCGCCCCGCAGCCGGGAGACGAACACGAGATTGCCCTTGGACTTGGACATCTTCTGCCCGTCCAACCCCACCATGCCGGTGTGGGAGTAGTGCCGGGCGAAGGGATGCCGCTCGGTCAACGCCTCGGCGTGGGCCGCGCTGAACTCGTGGTGGGGGAACGCCAGGTCCGATCCTCCCCCCTGCAGGTCGAAGGCCATCCCCAACCGGTTGAGCGCGATGACCGAACACTCCAGGTGCCAACCGGGCCGACCCGCTCCGAGCTCCTCCGAGTCCCAGGAGGGCTCACCGGGGCGGGCCATCCGCCACAACAGGGCGTCGAGGGGGTCCTTCTTACCGGGGCGCTGCGGGTCACCGCCCCGCTCGGGAAAGACCTCGTTCATCTCGGCGAGGCTGTATCCCGACTCGTACCCGAGCCGGCCGGTGGCGTCCTTGTGGAAGTAGACGTCCGGGTACTCGTCGTCGACCCGGTAAGCCGCTCCCGAGGCGAGGAGCTCGGCCACGGCGCGCTCGATCTCGGGGATCGCCTCGACCGCACCGACGAAGTCGTGTGGAGGCAGCACGCGCAACGCGGCCATGTCCTCCCGGAACAACGCGGTCTCCCGCATCCCCAGCACGACCCAGTCCTCGTTGTCGTGCTCGGCCCTTTCCAGCAGGGGATCGTCGATGTCGGTGACGTTCTGCACGTAGTGCACGTCGTAGCCGTTGTCCAGCCACAACCGGTGCACCAGGTCATACGCCAGGTAGGTGGCGGCGTGCCCCAGATGCGTGGCGTCGTAGGGAGTGATTCCGCACACGTACATCCGTGCCTGCGGACCGGTCCCGACGGGTCTCACCTCGCCGGTCGCGGTGTCGAACAGGTGTAACGGCCGAGCCCTGCCGGGCAGGCCGGGAACAGAAACCGACGACCAGGGTTGCATGTGTTCGACCCTAGTCCCCGGCGTCGGGACCACGGCCGCGGGCCGCGCACCCCGCTGGGGCGTCACGGTCGCCGTCACCCTTCCCGAGGGCGGCCGTGCGGGCGCCTCACTCCGGAGCCGAGCGCGCGGACAACACCCACGTCTGCCCCACCGCGACCTCCCGGAGCCGCTGTCCCCGTCCGCCTGCCGCGGACCACTCCCGGCGTAACCGCTCCATCGGCTGGGCAACGGGTTCTCCGGTCAGCGCGAAGGTGCCCCAGTGCATCCCCACGAGCTCACGCGCGCCGAGGTCACGGGCCGCCCGCACCGCGTCCTCGGGAGTGAGGTGCACGGTCCGCATCACCTCGACGGGGTGGTAGGCCCCGATCGGCAGCAGGGCCGTGTCGATCTCCGGGAACCTCCGCCCGATCTCCGCGAAGAACGGTCCGTACCCGGTGTCCCCCGCGTGGTAGAGCCTCAGTCCGTGGAAGGTGGTCACCACCCAGCCGCCCCACAGACTGCGGCAGAAGTCCCACACCCCGCGTCTGCTCCAGTGCCGTGCCGGGACGAAGTCGCACCGGGTCGTGCCGAGCACGGTGGAGTCCCACCAGTCCACCTCCCGAACATCCGTGAAACCCCTTCGGGTGAACCAGTTGCCCAGTCCCAGCGGGACGAGCACCGTGGTCTCGCGGGGAAGACGACGTACCGTGGCCGCGTCCAGGTGATCGTAGTGGTCGTGGCTGATCAGCACCGCGTCCACCGGCGGCAACGCGTCGAAAGCCATCCCGGGAGGGCTCAGACGGGGCCGGACGAAGGGGATCCGCACCGACCACACCGGATCGATCAGCAGACACAGCTCCGGAGTACGGAGCAGGAAGGTGGCATGCCCGATCCAGGTGAGTGACACCTCACCCGGCCCGAGCTCGGGAAGTCGCCCCTCACAGCGGGGAACGAGCCGGCGGTCCAGCTCCGTACGACCGGTGCTGGTTCCACCGCGGTACCGCAGCACCTCCCACGGACGCGGAGGCGAACTCCGCAACCTCCCGACGAAACGTCCCCGGCACGGAACACCCCAGACCATCTCGACCGCCTCCGCACTGTGGAACCCACCGGTGAACACGCGACTCCGGGAGACTCCGAGCCTGCCATCCTCGCGCGAGGATTCGTAACACCTCGCCGGGTGAACCGCGCACCGACGCGGGCGGGGACACTTCAGAACGGCGGCCAGGGAATGGCGGGCCACTCCCCCGAGGGGGCCGGTAACACTCCCTGCTGCAACAGCCGGTCGATCCGGTCGGCGGTGGCCCGGATCTCCTTCGGGGAGACGTACTCGGCCAGCAGGGCCGCGAACGAGTCGTCCAGGCGGGCCCGTAACCGCCGTAGGTGCTCCACGGCGGACTCGCCCAGTGGCTGCCCCAGCCAGCCCCACAGCACCGTACGCAGCTTGTCGTCGACGTTGAGGCTCACCCCGTGGTCGATCCCCAGCACCCGCCCGTCGCCGGGGACGAGGACGTGGCCGCCCTTGCGGTCGGCGTTGTTGAGCACCACGTCGAGAATCGCCAGCCTGCGCAGCCCGGGATGGTCGGCGTGGGCCAGCACCAGCGGACTGCCCTCCTCGTCCCGGGCGTGCAGCACGCTCAGCCAGTCGGAGGGCACCTCCCGCGGCGGCAGCACGTCGACGAGTTCGGTGTCCTGCTCGGTGTCCACCCACAACTGGAGCATTCCCGGCCCGTACGGGGCCTCGTCCCGCCACCGGGTGGGCGGGACCAGCCCCCACCCGATCTCCTCGGAGAGCAGGTACGAAGCCACCTCACGCCCGGCCAGCGTCCCCTCCGGGAAATCCCACAGCGGCCTTTCTCCGCGTACGGGTTTGTACACGCAGTCGGCACGCACCCCTTCGTGCTCCACGGAACAGAGCAGGGTCGCGTTGGATGCCTCGACCAGTCGCCCCCGAACCTCGATCCGCCCGTTGGCCAACAACTCGGCGGCGACATCGTCGGAGAGCACGATCCGCTACTCCTCCTCCGAACGCCGGTATCCGTTCTGGCGTGGGCAGATGTGGCCGTTCGGGTCCAGCGGCTCCGAACACAGCGGACACGGTTTGCGTCCGGCCTCGATCACTCGCTGGGCACGCTCCGCGAAGGCGCGGGCGTAGGCGGCGCTGAGGAAGACCCGAACCGCGTCGGGCCCCTCCTCGGTGTCGTCGAGCACCACCGACTCGTCCACCTCTTCCTCGGTGGCGGCGAGCAGTTCCACGACCACCGCCTCCGTCTCGGCGTCCCAGCCGAGCCCCATGGTGCCCACCCGGAACTCCTCCTCGACGGGGACCTCGAGAGGACCGGAGTCGACGAGTTCGGCGGGCGGTTCGGCGGGCAGCTCGGTGTCGAACCGGCGCTGCACCTCCTCCAGCAGCGCGTCGATGCGTTCGGTCAACACCGACACCTGCTGCTTCTCCAGCTGAACGCTCACCGTCCGCAAGTCCTCGGTGGCCTGCAGATAGAAGGTACGCTCGCCGGGCTCTCCGACCGTTCCCACGATGAAGCGGTCGGGCTGACGGAATACGTGGATGACACGAGCCATGACACCCTCGACACTAAGTCACCGTCGCGCGGATCGTGCAGCCCCGCCCCTGTCACAGCCGGGGATCCGTTGCTGGTAACGCGTTCGCTCCCCCGCCGATTCCGGCCTCACCGGGACTTTCTCCGGAAGCCGTGGGATTGTTCGCCTTCCGCGAACATCACGACCCTCCGGGGAAGGGGGTTACTCTCGGTGGACGGAGACCGTCGGAAACGTCACGTTCCGGCCGGGCAACGACGGCCGTCCCGAGAGGAAGACATGACGAACAGCACTGCCCCACTCGCTCCCCTGCGTCCCGGAGACACCGTGGCCGTGGTGGCTCCGGCCGGCCCGGTCCCCGAACAACAGCTGCGTGCCGGAGTCGTCGAACTCGAGTCCTGGGGTCTGCGGGTGCTGCTCGGCAAGCACGTGCTGGACCGTCACCCCTCGGTGGACTACCTGGCGGGCTCGGACACCGCCCGCGCCGCCGACCTGCTGTGGGCCTGGTGCTCACCGGAGATCTCGGCCGTGTTCTGCGCACGCGGCGGATACGGAACCCTGCGGACGCTCGACGAGCTGGACTGGACGAGCATGGCCGCCGTCCCGGGGAAAACCCTCGTCGGTTCCAGTGACGTCACCGCCCTGCACGAAGCCCTGTACCGCCGACTCGGCGTCCCCACCCTGTTCGGACCGATGCCGGCCACCTCGGCCTTCACCGAGGACCCCGTGGCCCGACGACACCTGCACGAGGCACTGTTCCACCCGGTGGAGGGACGCGTGCTCACCGGAAGCACAGCGGAACCGTTGGTGGGAGGCCGCGCCCGGGGAGTCCTCCACGGAGGGAACCTCAGCGTCCTGGCCGGAACACTGGGCACCATCCCGCCGCCCCGCCCTCCGGAACGGGCCCTGGTGCTGCTGGAGGACGTCACCGAGGAGCCCTACCAGCTCGACCGCTATCTCACCCAGCTCCGGCGGTCCGGATGGTTCGGCCACGCCACCGGGGTGGTCCTCGGCTCGTGGGAGCGCTGCGGGGATCCCGAACGGGTCCGGCAGACCATGTCCGAGATCCTCGGTGACCTCGGTGTCCCCGTGGTCTGGGAGCTGGGATTCGGGCACTGCGCCGGGCAGCTCACCGTCCCGCTCGGGCTGCCCGCCGAGCTCGACGCCGACGCCGGAAGACTGGTGATCCACACCAGCCCCTCCCCCGCTCGGGGATAGTCTCCTCCTCGGAGCCCGCACGCGCGGGCCCGGCTTGCCGGCGTGGAACCGACCCTGGAGCGGAGTCGCCGACCCCATGCGAGTACGCCCCACCACCTCCGAGAACCTGGTGGCCGAACTGACCGAGACCATCACGCGGCGGGCACGCCCGCCGGGAACGCGGATCGCGCTCGACGGCCATCCGGTCTCCGGAACGCGCGAGCTGACCGACTCCCTGGTCCGTACCCTGCGTGTGGCGGGTGTCCGGGCCGTACGCGTCGGGATGTGGGACTATCTGCGACCGGCCTCGCTACGGTTCGAGCGGGGACGCCACAACCCCGAAGGCCTGCGCGAGGACTGGTTCGACCTCGCGGGACTGAGCCGTGAGGTACTCACCCCCCTGGCCCCCGGTGGCAGCGGCCACGTGCTCCCGGCCCTGTGGGACCCGGACAGGGACCGTTCCCCCCGTCTGGCACGCACGGACCTGGGTGAACGGGGAATGGCCCTGGTCGAGGGCCCCCTGTTGCTGGGACACGGCCTGGACTTCGACTTCACGGTGCACCTGTGGGTCTCGGAGAAGGTACTGCACCGCAGGACCCCCGTCGAGGACCGCTGGCAGCTTCCCGCTTTCGCCGAGTACGCGAGGCGGACCCGTCCGGAACGCACCGCCGACCGGGTGATCAGGATGGACCACCCGGAGCGTCCGGCGGTGGTGGACGCCCTCGACTGAGCACACCTCCCGACGGCGGACACGCGGTCCGGTCAGTCGACCACGCGGGGCAGCGAGGGCACGGCCGCCAGCAGGGCTCTGGTGTACTCGTGCTCCGGCTCGGTCAGCACCCGTTCCACCGGCCCCTGCTCCACCAGCTCCCCGGCGCGCATGACAGCCACCCGGTCCGCGATGCTCCAGGCCAGCCCCAGGTCGTGCGTGATCACCAGTACGGACAGTCCGCGTCGACGGCGCAGCTCCAGCAACAGCTCCAGGATCTCACCGCGCACGGTCGCGTCCAGCGAGGCGACGGGTTCGTCGGCGACCAGCACGGCGGGTTCGAGCACCAGCGCCCCGGCGATGACCACCCGTTGGCGTTGTCCTCCGGAGAGCTCGTGGGGAAAACGCCCGACGAAGTCGGCGGCGGGACGCAGTTCGGCCGCTTCGAGAGCGGCCCGGACCCGTTCCGTCTCCCCGACCACGTCCCGGTGGATCCGCAGCCCCTCGGCGACCGCCTCGTAGACGGTGTGGCGCGGGTTGAGCGCCCCGGTCGGATCCTGGGCGACCAGCTGCACCTGCCTGCGGAACTCACGCAGGCTCCCGGAGGAGGAGCCCGGTTCGACCCCGCGGTAGCGGACCCGTCCCGTGTCGGGACGGCACAGCCCCAACAGGGTCCGCGCCAGCGTCGTCTTGCCCGATCCCGACTGCCCCACCAGGGCGACTGTCTCGTCCGCGCACACCTCCAGATCGACGTCGCGCACCGCCCTCGTCCGCGTCCGTGAGCGGTCCACGAAGGTCACCCCGACCCCCCGCGCGGAGAGCAGCACGTTCCCGCCCCCGCCCGAGCCTGCGGAACCGTCGACGTGACGCGATCCCGCGTCCCCCACGGTCGGAAAAGCCGCGGCCAGCTCACGGGTGTGCCGGTGTTCGGGGGCCGTGACCAGCCGCGCGGTCTCCCCCTGCTCCACCACGGCGCCCCGGTACATCACCGCCAGTCGATGACAGGTTCCGGCCAGCACCGACAGGTCGTGGCTGATCATCAGCAACGCGGCCCCCCGCTCCCGCACGGCGCGCCGCAGCACGTCCATGACCTGGGCCTGGACCACCACGTCCAGGGCGGTGGTGGGTTCGTCCGCGATGACCAGGCTCGGTTCGCAGGCCAACGCCATCGCGATCATCACACGCTGCCGCTGCCCTCCGGAGAGCTCGTGCGGATAGGCCCTCGCCCGTTCCGGAGGCAGCTCCACCCGTTCGAGCAGCTCGCGCACGCGCTCCCGCAGCGCCGAGACCGTAGGGCGTTCGACGGAGTGCACCCGGAGGGGTTCGGCGATCTGATCGAACACCGTGCGGACCGGGTTGAGGGCGTGCATCGCCCCCTGGAACACCACCGAGGCGCCGGCCCAACGCACGGCCCGCAAGCCACCCCAGGTCAGCTGACTCACGTCCTGCTCGTTCAGCAGCACCCGTCCCCGCACCCGGGCCGTGCGGGGCAGCAGCCGCAGTACCGCGAGCGCGAGCGTGGTCTTGCCGCACCCCGACTCCCCCGCCAGCCCCAGCGTCCCGCCGGAGTCCAGGTCCAGGTTCACCCGGTCCACCACGCGGCGTGGTCCCGCCGGTGTGGCGTAGTCCACCGAGACATCGCACAGCCGCAGGACAGACGTCATCGCCCCTCCCCCCGCAGCCTCGGGTTCAGCACGGTCTCCAGTGAACGCCCGCACAGGGTGAAGGCGAGCACGACCACCGCGATACCGAGCCCGGGGGGAAACAGGTACCACCAGGCTCCCGCCGTCACTGCCCCGGTGTCCATGGCCGACTTCAGCATCGCTCCCCAGGAGATCCGACTCGGATCGCCGAGTCCCAGGAAGGACAGTGTGGACTCGGCGATGATGGCGCTGGCCACCGTCAACGTCGTGGTGGCGAACACCAGCGGCAGCACCGCCGGCAGCACGTGCCTGCCGAGCACGTGTCGGTGACCGCCACCGAGGGCCCTGGCCCGTTCCACATAGGGCCGGGTCTGCACCGTGAGGGTCTGCGCCCGCACCAACCTGGCCGTCTGCGGCCAGGAAGTGACCCCGATGGCCAGCACGATGGTGAACACGCCCCGGGAGAGCACCGTCGACAGGGCGATGGCCAGCACCAGGGCCGGAAGCACCAGGAAGAAGTCGGTGAGTCGCAGCAGCACGGTGTCCGTCCAGCCCCCGAAGTGGGCCGCGGTCACCCCCACCAGGGTTCCGATCACCATCGACAGCGCCGCCGCGCAGGAACCCACCAACAGCGAGACCCGTGCCCCCCACCAGGTCAACAACAGCACCGAACGCCCGGACTCGTCCGTGCCCAGCCAGTGCCCCGCCCCCGGCGGCCGCAGCGGTGCCTCCTCCACTCGGGTGACGTCCAAGCCGGCCGGATCAGTCAGCAACGGAGCCGACAGGGCCAACAGCACGACGAGCACGAGCACCGCGAGTCCGAACACACCTCCCCGCTCGTTGCGGTAGGCCCGCCACCCCTCAGCCAGGGCGGACGGTCGACGGGCACGGACGTCGGCGGAAGGGCCTCCGGTGGTCATCAGGCACGCACCCGTGGATCGAGAACCCGGTACAACAGTTCGGCCAGCGTGTTCATGACGATCACGCTGCTCGCCAGGACGATGAAGGTCCCCTGCAGGAGGGGCAGATCGGGCACCCGCAGCGCCTCGTAGGTCAGCAGCCCGAGCCCGGGCCAGGAGAAGACGGTCTCCACCGTGATGGCCCCGGCCACCACCATCCCGAGGTGGAGGAAGACCAACGTCACCGTGGGCAGCAACGCGTTGGGAACCGCGTGCCCCCGACGCACCGCGTCGTCGCGCAGCCCCTTCGCCCGGGCCGTGGTCAGGTACTCGGCACCCATCTCCTCCAACAGGGAACTACGCATCACCATCATGAACTGCGCGTGGATCACCGCGACCAGCGTCACGCACGGCAGCACCATGTGGTGGGCCACGTCGAGCACGCGGGGCAGCACACCGGGCGGCACGTCGGGCGAGGACATCCCGGCCACCGGGAACAGCCCCGGAAGCGGACCCACCCCCACCCCGAAGGCCATGAGCAGCAACAGCCCCAGCCAGAAGGTCGGTACCGACCACAGTGTCAACCCGACCGAGGTGAACCAGCGGTCGGTGGCCGTACCGTGCCGCCACGCGGCCCGCGTCCCCAGCCACAGCCCCAGCAGCACGGCGAGCACCGTCGCGGTGCCCACCAACAGGACGGTCGGACCGAGCCGTTCGCCGATCAGCTCGGTCACCGGCCTGTTGTAGGTGTAGGAGGTGCCCAGGTCCCCCCGTGCCAGGTTCCCGAGGAAGTCCCGGAACTGCGCGTACAGCGGCTGGTCCAGCCCGAAACGATGACGCAGCTGCGCCAGCTGCTCGGCACTGACCGGGGCGGACCTGGTCATGGTCCGGGCCGGGTCGCCGGGCAACACCCGGAAGAGGAAGAAGCCCAGCACCGCCACCAGGCCCAGACTCACCGCGGCACCCCCCAGCTTCCGCGCCACGAAGCCGAGCGTCCGCGGCACGGTTCCGGAGCGGCGTGTCCCCCCGTGTTCGAGCGTGTCGGTCATGGGCTCATTCCCGGTGTTCGGCGGTGCGACGACGGTGGACGGTCACGGCGGCCACCACGAGGCCCCCGAGCAGCAGCGCCCCTCCGAGCGCGAGGGCCGCCGAGCGGTAGCCACCGCCGCCTCCCGCCGTGCGTGCCCGCTCGGTGGGCTCGGCACGGTAGTAACCCCAGTAGCCCTGCTGGGCCGTGATCACTCCCCGCTCGGCGGGCTGACGAAGGAAGCCGGAGAAACGGTCCGCCCGGTAGGCTTCCAGCGCGTTCGGGTAGAACAGGATCAGCCCCGTGGCCATCTCGTGGAACCGCCGCTGGGCCCGTTTCACCGTCTCCACGCGTTCGGACTCGTCGAACTCGGTGAGCTGACGCCGGTACAGCTCGTCGTAACGCCGGTCGCAGAGGAAACTGTCCGGCAGACCGCCCCCGCCGGGATCGGGGCGGGCCCCGCAGGTCTGCAACCGCAGCACGTAGTCCGGATCGGGATTGACCGACCAGCCGCTGACCACCATGTCGAAGTCACCGGCGGTGGTGCGCTGGTTGACCTGGTTGTCCGAGACCGGCAGCAGTCGCACTCGGATCCCCGTCCGGGCCAGCCACTCCTTGACGAACTCGCCCACCAGCGCGTCGGTGGCGGAGTCGCCGTGCAGCACGAACTCGAAGTCCAACGGTTTCCCGGAGGGACCACGACGGATCCCGTCCGGGCCCCGGGGGTATCCGGCCTCGTCCAGGGCACGGTTGGCGGCCTCGATCGAGAAGGAACGTCGTTGCTCCTCGGGAGGACTCCAGTAGTACCTCCGGAAGATGGGAGGCAGGTAGCCCGCCCCGACCGTGCCGTACCCACCGAGCACCCGGTCGACGAGTTCGGCACGGTTGACGGCGTGGTCGATCGCCCGGCGCACCCGCACGTCCCGCAGGGCGGGATGACCGGTCCCTATGGGGGAACCCGCGCTGTTGGTCGCACCCGGATTCAGCACGATCTCGTAGAACCTGCGGCCCTTGCCGCGTACCCGCTCGATGTCGCGCGCTCCGTCCAGGGCGTCGAACTGCGCCGGGGTCAGTTCCCTGGCCACGTCGATGTCGCCCTTGCGCAGTGCCTGCACCGCGGCGTCGCTGTTCTCGAAGTTCACGAACCGCAGTCGGTCCACGGTGGGTGGACCGCGCCAGAAGTCCTCGTTGGCCTCCAGGGTGAGGTACTGCTGGGGACGGTACTCGGTGGCCACGAAGGGACCGCTGCCGACCACGGGCATGCGCTGGTTGGCGAAACCGGCCACGTCGTCGACTCCGGACCAGACGTGTTCGGGCACGATCGGAACGGCGATGGAACGCATCGTGGCCTGGGGAGTCTCCGTCCTGATCACCACCGTCCGCGCGTCGGGGGCGTGGACCTCGGCGAAGTTGTCCACGTAGTTCCCGTTGGCCGTGGCCGCGGCCGGGTCGTTCATCATGCGCTCGAACGTGTAGACGACGTCGGCGGCGGTGACCGGTTCCCCGTCCGACCAGCTGACCCCCTTCCTGATGCGGAAGGTCCAGGTGAGTTTGTCGGGTGAGGACGTCCACTCGGTGGCCAGCTCCGGCATCACCGAGAAGTCCTCCGGGGCGTAGGTGGTCAGGGTGGGGTAGATCAGCCGGAAGACGTCGGTGGCGGCCAGGCTGAACCCGAGGAAGGGATTGAGCGAGTCGAACTCCTGCTGGATGCCGACCCGCAGCGTGACCTCGCCGTCCGCGGCCGCCCGGTCGTGCCGCGTCTGGGCGGTGCCGGTGTGGGCGAACGGCGCGGACGGGGCCAGCAGGGCCACGACGAGGAGGGAGAGCAGCACCGCTGCGCGGGGTCGTGCCGTGCGGACTCCGACAGCACTCACACGCATGGTGATCACTCCCTCGCGGTACGTGTCCAAAAAGAACCACCCCGTGGGGTTCCACGTCAATGGTTCACCGCCTCGGCGTGGCGCGGGTGAGAACGGCGGCGGGCCCGTTTCGGGGAATGCTCGGGCGCGGAGGCGGACCTATCGTGGTCGGCGTGCGGATTCTGATCTCTGCCGACATGGAGGGGGCCACCGGCGTGACCGGCCCCCAGGACGTGATCGCGGGAACCGAACCCTGGCACCGGTTCCGCGAGCTGTTCACCGGGGACGTCAACGCCTGCGTGGCCGGCCTGTTCGCCGGAGGGGCCACCGAGACCCTGGTCAACGAGGCCCACTCGATCCAGCGGCATCTGCTGCTCGAACGGCTCGACTCCCGGGCCAGGATGCTCACCGGACGGCACAAGCCGCTGTCGATGATGGAGGGAGTCGACTCCGGAGTGGACGGCGTGGTCCTGCTCGGCTACCACACCGGTGCGGGCGCGGAGGGGGTGCTGTCACACACCTACGTGGAGAGCGGGCTGACCGGGGTGTGGTTGGACGGGGTCCACGCCAGCGAGGGAAGGCTGAACGCGGCTCTGGCCGCCGAACACGGAGTTCCGGTGCTGTTGGTGACCGGCGACGACCTGACCTGTGAGGAGGCCGGATCCTACGCCCCCCGGTGCCGGACCGTCCCGGTGAAGGAGTGCGTGAGCAGGTACGCGGCGGTGTGTGCCACCCCCGAACGCACGGCCGCCTCCATCCGGGCCGTCGCGGAGGAGGCCATGAACCTGGCCGGCGGCGAGGAGCCCTCCGTCGACGCACACCGCGTCGAGGTGGAGTTCGCCGCTACCCACCTCGCGGCGGCGGCCGCTCTCGTGCCCACTGTGGAACAGCTCTCGCCCCGCCGGATCGGTTTCGACGCCACGGACATGACCACGGCGATGCGGACCTTCAAAGTGGTCACCACCGTGGCCTCCAGGGCGGCCCAGGAGACCTACGGATGAGTCCGGCGAGGGCGAGGCGGCGACCACGGGACCGCACCGCCGGAAGCGCTCACTCCCCCCACCGGGCTTGGCGCCACTCCACGCTGCGTGGGCACTCGCCGGTACGCACGAACTCGTCGAGCGCGGTGCGCAGCTCGGAGAACCCGACCACGGAGCTGCGCGGAAAGGTCAACGCGCTGCCCCGGTCGAAACGCAGTGTCGGCACCCCCTCGGGCTGGTCCCGGTTGTGGGTCTGCCAGGAGTACAGCTGTCCGTCCTCCTGCTCCTCGGTGAAGGTCAGCGCCCCCATCTCCTCCTCGGGGGAGGTGACCACACGAATGTGCTGGTAGGGGCCGGGAACCTGGTCGTCCTCGTGCGGGCGGTCCCAGACGTAGAGGTGGCAGGCCAGCCCCTGTCGCGGGGGACGGAGCAGCCTTTCGACCAGGGCCCGCTTGCTCTCCTCGTCCTCGGCGTACTCTCGCCTACCGTCGATGACCCCGGTGGCCACCATGATCCCGAGTTCCGTGTTGCGCGCCCCGGTGGCCTCGGCCCGGAAGGCGTCCAGCTCAGCGCGGGCCTCGCGCAGGGCACGCAGTGTGGATCCCTGGTGGAAGACCAGGTCCGCCCAGTAGGGGTGTTCCATCACCCTGTTCAGATCCGCGTAGGCGGACTCGACCGTTTCCACCAGTTTGTCCACTTGCTCCAGCGGGACGTCCGTGAGCCGGGCGAACACTTCCGAAAGGTTCTCCGGGGCAGCGGACTCGTCGTGCGACGGCGGATTCGACATGCTTTCCCCGCGTTTCCATCCGTGTACCCGATTGCCTGGTGGCACCGTTCGAACCCTCTCCGCCACCGGGCTGCCGTGATCATGTTGCCAGCCCGCCCTCGGAAGAAGGCGCGGCGGTGACCGAGCACGATCCCGGAGGGAAGCCTACCGAGGGCCCGGCCGGTCACCACCCCCGGGAGGGATTCGGGCACGGAGCGTCGTGCCGCACCGACCGCGGGACACGGAGCGATCCGCCACACCGGCACCCCGAGGCGGCCGTGTTGCTGCGAGGATCGGAGCCCACCGCACAGTATCGATCGAGAGGACGGTATGTCGGACGGTTCCCACGCGCGCAAGCACGCCGAACAGAGCCTGCGGGAGCTGGATCGGGTGGCCGAACACAACGAGGAAGCGCTGGCCGAGGCGGCGGGACTGCTGATCGAGTGCGTCACCTCGGGCGGGCTGGTCCACACCGCCGGGGCCGGGCACTCCCTGGCCGGTGTGATGGAGAGCTTCTACCGGGCGGGCGGCCTCGCCGCGGTGCACCCGCTGTACCAACCCGAGCTGCTTCCGCTGCACGGCGCGGCGACCAGCACGGCCACCGAACGCGAGGAGGGTCTCGCCGAGAGGACACTGCGGGAGGCCGGGGTGGACGGCACCACCGACGTGCTGGTGGTCTTCTCCAACTCCGGGATCAATCCCTACCCGGTCGAGCTGGCGGCCACCGCCCGGGAACGGGGATGCCCGGTGGTGGCGGTCACCTCCCGCGCGGCCTCCGCCGCGGCGCCACGCCGCACGGCGGCGGGTACGCTCGCCGAACAGGCGACTCTGGTGTTGGACACGCTGGTCCCGCCGGGGGACACCACGTACCCGGAGTCCCGTCCCGCCACCGCCCCGGCCTCCTCGCTGGCCAACATGTTCCTGTGGAACCTGCTGATGGTGGAGACCTACGAACGGGCCGGTGCCCACGGAGTGGTCCTGCCGTGGTGGCGCAGCTCGAACATTCCCGGTGGGGACGAGGCCAACGCCGCCCAACTGGAGCAGTACGGTCGACGGATTCCCCCGCTGCGCTGATTCCGCCACGGGCACGGACCCGTTCGGATGAGGCACCCGAACGACCCAACTGGTCTAGACCGAACCGGAGCACCGTCGGGAGTCGGCACCGGCACACTCGGCCCCGGCGGGGATCCGGTCCCCGCCGGGGCCGCGCCGTCGTTCACTCCTCCGAGGGAGTGGTACCGCTCAGCTCCCCGAGCCTGCGAAGCTGGGCCGCCCGCTCCGCGGCGAGCTGCTGCTCCGGGTCCTCGGCCTCGCTCGCCTGGGACAACAACGCCAGGGTCTCCCGCACGGCTCCCCGCGGTGCCCGCACCACGGCGTCGGCCAGCCGGTCGGTGGCCGCTTCCAGGTCCTCGGAGGCCACCACCGAGTTGGCCAGTCCGACACGCAGCGCCTCCTCGGCGGAAACCTCCCGCCCGGTCAGGCACATCTCCACCGCCCTGGAGTAACCGACGGTCTGCACCAACGGAAGCGTGCCGCCCAGGTCGGGGACCAGGCCGAGACCGGTCTCGGCCATACGGAAGCCGGCATCCTCGGCCACCACCCGCAGGTCACAGGCAAGCGCCAGTTGGAAACCCGCCCCGATGGCGTGGCCACGCACGGCTGCGATCGTCACTCTTTCCGGGTCACGCAGCCAGCTGAACCCCTGTTGGAACGCGGCGATCTCCGCGTCCGCCTGCTCCACCGGGCGGGAGGCCAGCGAGAGCAGACCGGGCGAGCCGTCCACCTCCTCGGCCTCGAACAGGCGCCGGTCCAGCCCCGCCGAGAACGCCCGTCCCGTGGCACGCACGTCGACCACGCGCACCTCGTCGGCGAGGTTCTGTCCGATCTCGCGTAACGCCTTCCACGTGTCCGGCGTCTGCGCGTTCAGTCGATCCGGGCGGTCGAGCACGATCGTGGCACGGGCTCCACTGACCGTCAGCCGAACGTGTCCGCGTTCGAGCAGGCCGGGGTCAATTGCCGATTCCGTCAAGCGGTCCTCCGTCGCGATGCACCACAGTGGTCGAAGACGGGCACCACTCTAGGACCGCTCCCACGGGGGTGCGGAGGTGGTCACCGAGCGGAGCCTCCTTCGGACGAGGCGGATTACCGCCGGTCTCCCGCACGACGCTCCGGCCGAAGCCCTTCGGCACACCGCGCACGTCGTGGCCTCGGATGCCACCGCAGAACTCGGCGCCGCGGGCACGGCGTGCCCGGCACCACCAGCGTGCCGGGCACGCCGCACGACGGTGAAAGGTTATTTCTTCTTGGATCGGGTCGCTCCTCCACGCCCGCGCAATTGCACTCCCGACTCGACCAACACGCGGTGGACGAAGCCGTAGGAACGGCCGGTCGCCTCCGCGAGTGACCGAATGCTCGCTCCCTTCTCGTACTTTTTCTTCAGATCACTGGCCAACTTGTCTCGTGCGCTTCCGGTGATTCGCGCACCCTTCTTCAGATCAACCACAGTCTCCCCGCCTTCCCCGTAGAACAGGTAGGGCCGTTCACGACCCCTGTCAAGCCAATGATCGAACAGGAAAGCCGGAAACGCCAGACGACCTCGGCAACAGATCCCCCACTGCCGGCAAATATATTCCTATTGATCTTGAAAATGCGATATGGGGAACCGAAAACCAAGATCAACAATTCGTTTCGGACATAGCCGAGGTCGCTGAGTCAGGATTGCCCGGGAAAACACGCCCTCCACGGGAGAGATCCCGACCACACGGGGCCTCCGTCCCGACCGGGAAGCTCCCCACCCGAGGCCCTGTCGACCACGCACGACCGACAGGGCGAACGTTTTCCGAGAAAACGAACACGTTCCGAGTGACACGGCCGGAAACGGCCCGGGTCCGAACCCGGGCCGACCGCCTCCGGAGATCAGGTCAGCTGGACCAGATCCATGTACTCCTCGGACCAGTGGTCCTCGCTGCCGTCGGGCAGCAGGATCACCCGTTCCGGTTCGAGTGCCTCGACCGCACCCGGATCATGGGTGACCAGCACCACCGCTCCGGTGAAACCGCGCAGCGCGTCCAACACCTGCTCCCGGCTGGCCGGGTCGAGGTTGTTGGTCGGCTCGTCCAGCAGCAACACGTTCGCGGCACTGGAGACCAGTCCGGCCAGCGCCAACCGGGTCTTCTCCCCACCGGACAGGGTCCCCGCCGGCTGCTGGAGCTGTTCCCCGCCGAACAGGAAGGCCCCCAACAGGGTGCGCAGCTCCTGCTCCGGGGTCCCCGGGGCCACCCCGCGGATGTTCTCCCACACCGTGGCGTCGGTGTCCAGGGTCTCGTGCTCCTGGGCGTAGTAGCCGATCCGCAGGCCGTAGCCCGGCTGCACCTGCCCCGCGTCGGGCGCCTCCATCCCGGCCAGCAGGCGCAACAGCGTGGTCTTGCCCGCGCCGTTGAACCCGAGCACCACCACCCTGGAACCACGGTCCACCGCCAGATCGACCCCGCTGAAGATCTCCAGCGACCCGTAGGACTTCGACAGTCCCCTGGCCGTCAACGGCGTGCTGCCGCAGTTCGCCGGAGCGGGGAAACGGATCCTGGCCGTCTTCTCGACGGCCTGTTCCTCGTCGAGATCGGCCAGCATCTCCTCGGCACGCCGGGCCATGTTCTTGGCGGCCACGGCCTTGGTCGCCTTCGCCCCCAGCTTATCGGCCTGGGCCTTGAGTGCGGAGGCCTTCTTCTCCGCGTTCGCCCGTTCCCGGCGCCTGCGCTTCTCGTCGTCGGCCCGGGCCTCCTGGTAACGCTGCCAGTTCATGTTGTACACGTCGGCCTCACCGCGCACCGCGTCCAGGTACCAGACCTTGTTGACCACGGCGTCGATGAGCTCCACGTCGTGGCTGATCACCACGAGACCCCCGTCGTGGGCCTTGAGGAAGTCCCGCAGCCAGGTGATCGAGTCGGCGTCCAGGTGGTTGGTGGGCTCGTCCAACAGCAGGGTCGTGTTGGAGCGCCCGCCGGGACCGGCCTCGGAGGCGGCGAACAGGATGCGGGCGAGCTCCACCCTCCTGCGCTGGCCTCCCGACAGGGTTCGCAGCGGCTGGTTCAGCACCCCGTCCGGCAGTCCGAGATTGCCACAGATCCGTCCCGCCTCGCCCTCCGCAGCGTAGCCACCACGCGCGGCGAAACGCTCCTCCAGCTTGCCGTACCTGCGAATGACGCGATCGCGCTCCCGCTCGTCGACGAGTTCGGCCATCTCGGTCTGGGCCTTGTCCATGTCACGCAGAATCCGGTCCAGTCCGCGCGCGGACAGCACCCGGTCGCGGGCGGTGACCGAGAGGTCCCCCTCCCTCGGGTCCTGTGGCAGGTAACCGATCTCGCCCTGCCGGGTGATCTCGCCTCCGTAGGGCTCCCCCTCACCGGCCAGCACCCGCAGGGTCGTGGTCTTGCCGGCACCGTTGCGTCCGACCAGACCCACCCGGTCACCGGGCTGGACGCGCAGGGTCGCGTCCGAGAGCAGGATGCGGGAACCGGCCCTGAGTTCCAGGCCATTCGCAGAGATCAACGAAAACTCCGGATCGAGACGTATCGGGCACACAGACTTACAGGGGCACAGCCACCCCGGGACTCGGCGGAAACAGCGGACGCGTCGGGCCGGCGGACTCCCGTGTCCCGCTGCGGGACACGCACCCACGAACCGAGGCGGCAGCCCGCGGAACAGCCATGCGAAACGGCCGGACGTCCGAGCCCGACGAGGTCACGAGCCACGGAAAGCGGCCGGTCACGAGCCGCAACGAGTATACCCGCCCCGGAACGCGGCACGACAAGGATTTCTGGTCTCCGCCGGCGCGCGACGGGCGACGAACGCGGAACACCACTTCGGAGCCGGCAGCGGGCCGCTCACCCGCCGGGTTCCCGGACCTCCACTTCCACGGCACGGGCACGACGGGCGGCCCGCTCCAGCACCGAGCGCCGGGGTTCGGCCACGTCCAGCACCCGGGGTTCCGCCCACCGCCACAGCTCGGCCAGCCGGGTGTCGGAGCCCAGCTCGGACAGCACCCCCCGGTCTCCACCGAGCACCAGCCCCTCCAGCCGTTCCCGTTCCGGGAGGAGCACCTCGGCCACCGTGTCGGCCACCGCGCTCACCGCCCTACGCGCCTGGCCCTGCCTTCTGCGCGCGTAGCGCTTCTGGGACCAACCACCGGCCTTGCTCCTGCCCTGCAGGTGGTGCCGGTCCGTGGAGGAGAACAGCACCTCCTCCCCCTGGGCCACCCCGACACTGTGCGCCCCGTGCCGCGCCAGCACCAGCCCTGTCCGACGGCTCCTGCCGACGTGCTCGACCAGCCCGTCCACCTCCAGGCCGGGACGGGTTCCGTGGGGCGGGGAAAGCTCCTCGAAGGGAACGCGCACTGTGGCACTCGCCCCGTCGGAGGTGAGCACCCGCACGTGGCGGGGTTCCACCGTGGTGGACTCTGTCCCCTCGTGGTTCGCCGCGAAACGCTCGAACCACCCGAGCAGCCTCTCCGGCTCCACCTCGACCGCTCTGCCGCCTCCCGGCAACTGTCGCACTCTGCTCACGAGGCGCTCACAGCACGAAGGTGTCCGACCACAGCTGGGTGGTACGTCCGGACAACGACTCCAACAGCGCCGCCGCCTGCTCGTCGGTCAACGAGGCGACGAAGTCGATGACCGCGCGGCCACGGGCCATGCGTTCCAGTTCCTCACGGTCGGGCGGACCGTGCGAACCCCCCGAGGGGGCCAACAACTCCGGGTCCTGGCGACGCATCCGCTCGAACTGACCCACGGCGTGCTCGAACAGGTCGCGCAGCCGGTGCGGCAGGCGCGCGGACTCGCTGCGGTCGATCAACCACTCGTCCAGGGCCTGCACGAGCTTGCTCACCAGCCGGTCCTGTCCCCGCTGGTGCAGTGCCAGGTCGGGGCGTTGCAGCACGAACCGCCGGTGCACGAACTTCAGGATCTGGACCTCGTGCCACTGCTCGGTCTCCAGCAGCACATGCCCGGAGCGGACCGTGGGCTCCTCCTCCACCCGAACACCACGCACCAACCGTCTGGTCCACGTTCCGGAGAAGGCGGCCACGGCCTGCTCTGCCTGCTTGGAACGGTCGAAGGGCTGTTCCAGCAGCTTGGTCACCAGGTCGGCCTGGACCTTCTTGACGGCGTTGACGAAGGCCTCGTCGTCGGCGATCCAGGAGTCCTTGGCGTGCAGCCTCCGGCGCAGGCTCTCCAGCGAGTAGCCCGGACGCTCGATCCCGCGCTCCACCACCCCGTCGTCCAGCGCGGCCAGCTCCGCGGAACGGCCCAGCCACTCGGTCAGCTCCGTGGAGACCGTGGCGTGCTGCAGGATCCCCACGCGGTGGAAGTCCTCCAGGTCGTGGATCGCGTAGGCGATGTCGTCGGCCGTGTCCATGATCGAGGCTTCCACGGTCTGCTGCCACTGCCGCAGACGTCCGGCGAACGGTGCCCGGCAGTCGAGCATGTCGTCGAGCTCCGTGCCGTAGCACGAGAACTTGGAGGCACCGGTTCCCGGCGCGTCCTCCGGTTCGGAGGCCCCGCGCGGGGGCACGGGCCATCCGCTCGGATGGGGCTCGGGGCGGGACAGACGCGTCCACGGGTACTTCAGCAGCGCCGCCCGCGTCGCGGCGGTCAGATCCAGTCCGTCCCCGCCGCCACCGCGCACGTCCACACTGCTGACGATCCGGAAGGTCTGGGCGTTGCCCTCGAAACCGTCCGCGATCCCGAAACGCTGCCGCGCCACGCGGTCCAGCACCCGTTCTCCCAGGTGGCCGAACGGAGGGTGCCCGAGATCGTGGGCGAGTCCGGCCCCCTCGACCACGTCGAGATCGCATCCGCCCAGTCGCTCCAGGACGGCACGACTGTCGGAATCCTCGAGCAGGCTCTCCGCGATCGCCCTGGCCACCTGGGCCACCTTGAGGCTGTGTGTGAGCCTGTTGTGCAGCAGCAACCCCGAACCACTGGGGCTGACGACCTGGGTGACCCCACCGAGACGGGCGAAGAAGGCCGAACTGGAGATCCTGTCCCGGTCGGCGCGGAACGGGCTGGAGGCCAGGTCGGCGGGCTGACCGGCCTCGCCGGGGGCCGCTGCCCCGGCGGAACCGGAAGCGCCGCGCCGCGCGGTTCGCTCGATTGGCGGCTCGCTGTCCATGACGTCACGCTACCGCCTCACCGGCCCGCCCCACGGAGGCACCGCCCTCGTGGTCTGATGGCCCCGTGGCGGACGTGCTGGTTGTGGGTGCGGGTCCCGCCGGTCGGTCCCTGGGGGCGGCCTGCGCGGACCTCGGACTGCGGGTGACCCTGGTCGACCCCGCCCCGGAGCGGGAATGGCCCCACACCTACGCGCTGTGGCGCGAGGAACTCCCGCCCCCCTTCGACGACACGGTCGTGGCCGCCAGCACCGACCGCATGACCGCGGTCGGCACCCGCGCCCACCCCCTGGAGGGCGAGTACTGCGTGGTGGACAACACCGCGCTGCGCGGGAGCCTGCACCGGGACTCGGTCCGCGAGGTGGCGGGAATCGTGCGCGCGGTGGAAGACGCCGGGGCCCGCCCGACGGTGCTGCTGCGGGACGGCAGGAAACTCTCGGCGACCGTGCTGGTCGACGCCTCCGGCGGTAACCGGGTGCTCTGCGGAGGACGCCCCGCCCGCACGGCCAGCGAGCAAACCGCCGTGGGGGTGGTGCTCGACGCCGAGAGCGCTGCTCCGCTGCTCGGCGGGGCGGGCGGGATCTTCATGGACTGGACCCGACCGCCGCACGTGCCACAGGGGTGGCCGACGTTCCTCTACGCGGTTCCGCTTCCGGGCCGACGGGTCCTGGTGGAGGAGACGGCGCTGGCCCGGCGACCGGGACTGCCCCTGGGCGTGCTGCGTGAGCGGCTGCGGAACCGACTGGCCAGCCGGGGGCTGGAACACTGTCCCCGGCTGGCCGAGGAGAGGGTGCGATTCACCCTGGACGATCCCGTGCCCGAGCTCTCCCGGACGGTTCCCTTCGGAATCGTTCCCTTCGGAGCCGCCGCCGGGTTGATCCACCCGGCCACCGGGTTCAGCGTGGGTGCCGTTCTCCGGCTGGCGCCGCTGGTCGCCGGTGCCGTGTCCGCGGCCCTGGGACAGGGTCCGGTGGCGGCGGCCGACAACGCCCGGCGGGTGTTGTGGCCGCCCCGGGCGCGGCTCGCCCGTCACCTGCGGCTGCGCGCCGCCGAAGGGCTGCTCACGATGCCCTCCGAGGCCGTCCCCCACTTCTTCGACGTGTTCTTCACGATGCGCCGTCGGCGGCGGCACGCCTTCCTCTCGCCCACCGGAACTCCCGGCGAGTGTCACCAGGCGATGACGGAGCTGTTCCGCCACTCCCCCTGGTGGCTGCGTCGGCACCTGGTTCTCGGAGGGCTCGGGTCCGGGGCGCTCGGTGGTCCACGACCGAGTGGGAGGACCGAAGGAGCGGGGCCACTCCCCCACGGGAAGGACGCGGAACGTGGCGCTTCGTGAGCACTGCGCTGTGGGAGTCACCACACCGCCCGCCCGCGATCGCTGTCACGGCAGGAACGAACGCGCTATGTTGTCGAAAGACTCTCGGACAGGAGCGTTGATATGTCGGTGAACACCCGGTGAACGGACTCGCTGAGCAAGCATGAATCCGGGCAGTATCGATCACGTGCTTGGACCGGCCAACGATGTGCGATTCGCGTTCCAGCCGTTGATCAACATCCGCACCGGAGCCGTGATCTCCGTGGAGGCACTGGCCCGTCCCGCCGACGGGCACGTCACCGAACTCTTCCGGAACGCCGCACGCGACAGGCGCGTCGGCACGCTGGACGTCGAACTGGCGGTCGCCGCCGTGGCACGGACCGCCGAACAACAGTCCCTGCTGCCACTGCACCTCAACGTCTTCGGGGGAACGGTCGCCTACGAAACCGACTCGCTGGACAGGCTGCACGGGAAACTCACCGAGGTCGGACGTCGCACTCCCGAGATCACCCTCGAGCTGACCCCTCCGTTCGCCCGGTTGGAGCGGGACAGGCTGTGCGCCGGGGTCGACCGGTTGCGCTCCCACGGCTACCGGATCGCGGTGGACGGCGTGGGGGAGGGCGACGTCCCACTGCGCACCATCACCGACCTCGCTCCGGAGGCGGTCAAACTCGACCCGGGTGTGGTGCGGGGCCTGCCCGACGACCCCGGCTGTGTCGCCCTGCTGGACACGCTGCTGGGACTGTGCGAGACGATCGGTGCGGTGCTCATCGCCGAAGGGGTGGAACAGGAGCACCAGCTGGAAACGCTCCGCGGTCGCGGAGTCCGGACGGTACAGGGAAACCTGTTGGCCGCCCCGGCACGCCGCCCGCCGAGTTCGCTGCAGATCACGGAACCGGCCACCGAGATCAGCGGATTCTCCGCCCGCCCTGATCCCGCTCCCTCCGGCCCCCGGGTGACCGACTTCCTCTCCCCGGCGACCATGCTGCCCGACGACGTCACGGCGGACACGGTGCGTGGTGTACTCGCCGACCACCCGGAGATCAGCGGGGTCGTGCTCGTCGACGAGCACAACAGACCCGAGTACTCCATCGACCGCAACCGCTTCCTGCTCGCGGTCACCGGTCCCTACGGGCACGCGCTGCACGCCCAGCGCCCCGCCTACCGCCTCGCGGACGAACCCCGTGTGGTGAGCACGGCGACCACCGCGATGGAGGCCCTCAACCTGGTCAGCGGCTCCGACCAGACCCGGGTCTACGACGACGCCGTGGTCGTGGACGAACAGGGCAGGTGTCTGGGTACCGTACGCGCGGTGCACCTGATCAGGGGGATGGCCGAGTTCCGCGCCGAACAGGCGGCCGCGCTGAACCCGTTGACCAGGCTGCCGGGCAGCGAGGCGATCGAACGCGACGTGAACGCCCGCATCGCCGCGGGTGAGGTCTTCGCGCTGAGCTGGTTGGACATCGACAGCTTCAAAACGATCAACGACACCGCCGGGTTCTCGGTGGGGGACGAGCTGATCCGCTCGGTCGGCAGAAGTCTCACCGACGCCGCCACGGCGTTACGGTCGGTGCGGGTCGGTCACGTCGGCGGGGACGACTTCCTGGTGGTCACCGACCTGGACGACCTGCTCTCCCTGGGAGAGGCGGTACTCGACCCGCCCAGGCGGGCGGGGGAGCTGAACGTGACCCTCTCGTTGTCGACCCTCGTGTGCGCCGGCAACGAGACGGACTCCTACCGTGAGGCCTCCCGGATGCTGGTTCCGTTGAAGGAACGGGCCAAGTCCCTGGCGGGATCCAGCTGGGTGATGTCGCGCATCGGTTCGGGCCGCGTCGACGTGCTGCGGGGCTCACCCCCCGACATACCCTCCCAGGCCGATCCCGGCTTCCCCAGCCGGGACCCCGATCCTCCGGGAGGAGTCGAACACCGCGGCGACGGTCCCTGATCCCCCGCCCCGCGCGGCGTCGGAACCGGCCCCTCCACGAGAACGGACCCCGTGGAACGACGTTTCCACGGGGTCCGTCCGGGACTCACGGGCCACGAACACGCGGCCCGCCGTGTTTCAGAGGGTGAATCCGAGTGCCCGGAGCTGCTCACGCCCCTCTTCGGTGATCTTCTCCGGACCCCACGGCGGGATCCACACCCACTCGATGTGGAAGTCGTTGACCAGACCACCACCCGGTCCGCCGGTCAGCGCGGAACGTGCCTGCTCCTCGATGACGTCGGTCAACGGACAGGCCGGCGAGGTCAACGTCATCTCGATGGTCGCCGTGTTGTCCTGTTCGACCCGCACTCCGTAGACCAGGCCGAGGTCGACCACGTTGATCCCCAACTCGGGGTCGACCACGTCACGCATGGCCTCCTCGACGTCCTCGACCGCGGCCAGCTCCGCCGTGGCCGTCGAGGTCTCGGGCATCCCCTCGGCCCCGCGCACCACCTCGGTGTTGTCCCCGGCGTTCTGCCGGGATTCGTTCTCGGTACTGGTCATGACGCTCCTACCTCGTCGACAACGCGCGATACGGCGTCCCGGAACGCCATCCACCCCAGCAGGGCGCACTTGACCCGCATGGGGTACTTGGCGACTCCCGCGAAGGCGACACCGTCCTCCAGAACGTCCTCGTCGGGTTCGACCTGGCCGCGCCCCTCCATGAGTTCGGTGAAGGCGGCCTGCTTGTCCAGTGCCTCCCGCAACGGACGTCCGACCACCAGATCGGTCAGCACCGAGGTGGCCGCCTGACTGATCGAACAACCCTGTCCGGAGTAGGAGACATCCTCGACGGTGGCTTCCGTGCCGGAACCGGTCAAGCGCACCCGCAACGTCACTTCGTCGCCACAGGTCGGATTCACCTGGAACGACTCGGCGTCGAACGGCTCCCGCAGCCCGTGTCGGTGCGGATTGCGGTAGTGGTCCAGGATGATCTCCTGGTACATCTGTTCGAGTTGCATCACCACGTCCTCAGCCTGCCGTCGGTGTCACCGCGAAGAAACGTTGTGCCTCCCGAACAGCATCCGCCAACGCCGTGACCTCGTCGAGCTCGTTGTAGAGGTAGAAGCTCGCCCGGATGGTCGCCGGCACTCCCATCCTGCGATGCAACGGCCACGCACAGTGGTGACCCACTCGGACCTCGACGCCTTGGTCGTCCATCACCTGGCTCGCGTCGTGCGGGTGGATCCCGTCGATCACGAAGGAGACCGCACCCCCGCGCTGCTCGGTCTCGGTGGGGCCGACGACGCGGACCCCCTCGATCGCCGAGAGCTCCCGCAAGGCGCGTTCGACCAACTGGTGCTCGTGCCGGGCGATCCGCTCCATACCGACCACAGACAGGTAGTCCACGGCGGCGCCGAGACCAACCACCTGGGACGTCATCGGAACCCCGGCCTCGAACCGCTGCGGCGGCTCGGCGAAGGTCGAGTGCTCCATGTGCACCAGCTCGATCATCGAACCGCCCGTCAGGAAGGGCGGCATCGCCCGGAGCAGCTCGTGCCTGCCGTAGAGCACCCCGATGCCGGAGGGGCCGAGCATCTTGTGCCCGGAGAACACGGCGAAGTCGACGCCGAGGCCGGCGAAGTCGACCGGCCCGTGCGGCACGGACTGGCACGCGTCGAGCACCACGAGAGCCCCG
The DNA here is from genome assembly GCF_000384035.1 of Actinopolyspora mortivallis DSM 44261. Lineage (GTDB taxonomy): Bacteria > Actinomycetota > Actinomycetes > Mycobacteriales > Pseudonocardiaceae > Actinopolyspora > Actinopolyspora mortivallis. Next base: position 1,214,931 of record NZ_KB913024.1, on the reverse strand, counting down.
ACCTCGTGGGCACGCCGCACGATCGACTCCAGCGGGTTGACGGTCCCCAGCACGTTCGACTGGTGCGTCACCGCCACCACCCTGGTCCGCTCGTGCACCAGCGTGTCCAGCTCGGACAGGTCCAGACGCCCCTCGTCGGTCACCCCGAACCAGCGCAGGGTGGCACCGGTGCGCTGGCACAGCTGCTGCCACGGCACGAGGTTGGCGTGGTGCTCCATCTCGCTGACCACCACCTCGTCCCCCGGTCCGAGACGGAAGCGTTCCGCCTCGGGCCCGGACGTGGCCGCGTTGCTCATCGCGTACGCGACGAGATTGACCCCCTCGGTGGCGTTCTTGGTGAACACGATCTCGTCGGTGTTCACCCCGACGAACCGGGCGATCCTGGCACGCGCGCCCTCGTAGGCGTCCGTCGCCTCCTCAGCGAGCTGATGCGCACCACGATGCACCGCCGCGTTGGAGGTCTCCAGGAAGGATCGCTCCGCGTCGAGCACCTGACGGGGCCGCTGGGAGGTCGCCCCGGAATCCAGGTAGACCAGCCGGCGCCCGTCGCGCACCGTCCGCTGGAGAATCGGAAAGTCGGCACGGATGGCGGCGACGTCCAACGGCGCCGTCGTGGTGCTCACACCCGTCTGCGCGGTGTCCTGCCCCCGGACACCGGGAGGCTCAACGGTCATGACTGTGCGGCCGCCTCCTTCTTGTTCGTGAAGCGGACGTAGCCGGACTCCTCCAGCTCGTCGGCCAGCTCCGGACCACCGGACTCCACGACCTGCCCGCCGACGAAGACGTGCACGTAGTCGGGCTGGACGTGCTTGAGGATCCGGGTGTAGTGGGTGATCAGCAGAACGCCCCTGTCCCCGTTCTGCCGGTAGCGGTTGATCCCGTCGGAGACCACCCGCAGCGCGTCGACGTCCAGACCGGAGTCGGTCTCGTCGAGGATCGCGAACTTCGGGTTGAGCAGGTCCAGCTGCAGGATCTCGTGACGCTTCTTCTCGCCACCGGAGAAGCCCTCGTTGACGCTGCGCTCGGAGAACGACTCGTCGATCTCCAGGTTGCTCATCGCCTGCTTGACTTCCTTGACCCAGTGGCGGATCTGCGGCGCCTCACCCCGTGTGGCGGTGGCCGCGCTGCGCAGGAAGTTCGACATGGAGACGCCCGGGACCTCCACCGGGTACTGCATGGCGAGGAACAGCCCCGCGCGGGCGCGCTCGTCCACGCTCATCTCCAGCACGTCCTCACCGTCGAGCAGCACCGAGCCCGAGGTGACGGTGTACTTGGGGTGTCCGGCGACCGCGTAGGCCAGGGTCGACTTGCCCGAGCCGTTGGGGCCCATGAAGGCGTGGGTCTCACCCGAACGCACGGTGAGGTTCACGCCGGTGAGGATCTCCTTGGACTCCTCCTCGGTCACCACGTCGGCGTGCAGGTCCTTGATTTCCAGGGTGGCCATCGTGTTCGTTCTTCTCCCGGTGTTGTCGCGAAAAGCCTTGTCCGACGCCGCGGGCGGCGGCGGTGGGCGGTGCGGTCGGAACGCCGCGGCGTTCCGACCGTGGCCGGGTCACTCCCCGACCGCCGCCAGTTCCTTGTCGATCGCGGCCTCCAGCCGCTCGCGCACCTCGTCGACGGTGATCTTCTGCAGGATCTCGCCGAAGAAACCCCGCACCACCAGACGACGGGCCTGGTCGTAGGGGATACCCCTGGCCTGGAGGTAGAACAGCTGGTCGTCGTCGAAGCGTCCGATGGCACTGGCGTGGCCCGCTCCGGCGATCTCGCCGGTCTCGATCTCCAGGTTGGGCACCGAGTCAGCCCGGGCCCCCTCGGTGAGCACGAGGTTGCGGTTGAGCTCGAAGGTGTCCGTTCCCTCGGCGGCCGCCTGGATGAGCACGTCGCCGATCCAGACCGAACGTGCCGAATCGCCCTGCAACGCCCCCTTGTAGGTGACGTTGCTGCGGCAGTTCGGCTGGGCGTGGTCCATCAGCAGCCGGTGCTCCTGGTGCTGGCCGCTGTCGGTGAAGTACACACCGAGGACCTCGGCGTCGCCGCCCCGGTCGGTGAAGCTGACCTTGGTGTTGACCCGCACGAGGTCCCCGCCGAGGGTGGCGGCGAAGTGCCGGAACACCGCGTCCTTGCCGAGACTGGCGTGCTCGGAGGACACCTGGGTGGCGTCGTCGGCGAAGTCGTGGATGGTGACCACCGAGAGCCGGGCGGAGTCCTCGACGATCAGCTCGACGTTGTCGCCGATCACTCCGGAGCCCCGGTAGTCCAACACCACGGTGGCATCCGAGAGGGGCTCGGCCCGCACCTGAAGGTGCCCGTAGGCGGTGGCCCCCTCTCCGGGACCGTGCACGGTGACGGTGATCGGCTCACTCGCCCTGGTGTCCTTCGGTACGGTCACCACGGTGGCCTCGGAGAAGGAGCACCACGACTGGGCGGCCACCCGGTCGGCGGGCGCACCGGCCCTGCCGAGTCGCTCGTCCTCGCGACCGACGGTCTCCACCCGGGCGGAGCTGTCCCCGGTGACCTCGACGCTCAGCGAACCGGTCGCCGCGGCGGAGCCGTCGTGCAGCCCCCGCAGCCGCTTCATCGGAGTGAAGCGCCAGTCCTCCTCACGACCTCCGGGAACCTCGAAGGCCTCCACGTCGTAGGAGGTGAAACGGTGTCCCCGGGAACTCCGCGGCGGAACCGCGGAGTTGGTCGTGCCCTGCTCGTCGAGGCCCTCGCGGCCGGACGTTTCGAGAGTCGACTCCGTCATCAGCCGACGGCCCCTTCCATCTGCAGCTCGATCAAACGGTTGAGTTCCAGTGCGTATTCCATGGGCAGTTCGCGCGCGATGGGCTCGACGAAACCACGCACCACCATCGCCATGGCCTCGTCCTCGGTCAGCCCACGCTGCATGAGGTAGAACAGCTGGTCGTCGCTGACCTTGGAGACGGTGGCCTCGTGGCCCATCGTCACGTCGTCGACCCGCACGTCCACGTAGGGATAGGTGTCCGACTGGCTGATGTTGTCCACCAGCAGCGCGTCACACTTCACGTTGGAGGCCGAGTGGTTGGCGCGCTTGGCGACCTTGACCAGCCCCCGGTAGGAGGTGCGCCCCCCGCTGCGGGCGATCGACTTGGACACGATGGAGGACGAGGTGTGCGGGGCCATGTGCTCCATCTTGGCACCCGCGTCCTGGTGCTGGTTCTCGCCGGCGAAGGCGACCGAGAGCACCTCGCCCTTGGCGTGCTCGCCCATCAGGAAGACCGAGGGATACTTCATGGTCACCTTGGAGCCGAGGTTGCCGTCGACCCACTCCATGGTGGCGCCCTCCTCGGCCTTGGCCCGCTTGGTGACCAGGTTGTACACGTTGTTCGACCAGTTCTGGATGGTCGTGTAGCGGCAGCGCGCGTTGCGCTTGACCACGATCTCGACCACGGCGGAGTGCAGCGAGTCGGTCGAGTAGATCGGGGCGGTGCAGCCCTCGACGTAGTGCACGTAGGCACCCTCGTCGACCACGATCAGCGTCCGCTCGAACTGGCCCATGTTCTCGGTGTTGATCCGGAAATAGGCCTGCAGCGGGATGTCCACGTGGACGCCCTTGGGCACGTAGATGAACGAACCGCCGGACCACACCGCGGTGTTCAGCGCGGAGAACTTGTTGTCCCCCGCCGGGATCACCGAGCCGAAGTACTCCTCGAAGATCTCGGGGTGCTCCTGCAGGGCCGTGTCGGTGTCCAGGAACTTGACGCCCTTTTCCTCGAGGTCCTCACGGATCTTGTGGTAGACCACCTCGGACTCGTACTGCGCGGCGACACCGGCCACCAGACGCTGCTTCTCCGCCTCGGGGATCCCCAGCCTGTCGTAGGTGTTCCTGATGTCCTCGGGCAGGTCCTCCCAGCTCTGGGCCTGCTCCTCGGTGGAACGGACGAAGTACTTGATGTTGTCGAAGTCGATCTCCGAGAGATCGGCACCCCAGGTCGGGGTCGGCTTGCGCTCGAACAGGTTGAGCGCCTTCAGCCTGGTCTGCAGCATCCACTCGGGCTCGCCCTTCTGCTGCGAGATCTCCCGGACCACGTCCTCGTTGAGACCACGCTGCGCGTTCGCGCCCGCGAAGTCGGGATCGGCCCAGCCGTACTCGTAGTTGCCGAGCGTGGCGAGGGTCTCCTCCTGGGACATCGGTTCGGAACTGGGCACCGTGGTGGGTGTGCGCTGCTCCGCAGCGGCAGTCATACGGGCTCCCCTCCATGAGGAATCGGGGCGGTCTCCTGCTGTTTCGGGTTCCGCTCGGCGGTCCCCTGCTCAACAGTCTCGCGGTCGGCTCCCGGGCGAACGGTCCGCTCGGGTGTCCGACCTGTGGGGGACGTGCGTGGTACAGGCCGCGTCGCCGTTGGCGATCGTGGCCAGCCGTTGCACGTGGGTGCCGAGGACTTCGGCGAAGGCCTCCGTCTCGGCTTCACACAACTGCGGAAAGTCCGCAGCGACATGCGCCACCGGGCAGTGGTGCTGGCACAGCTGCTCTCCCGAGCCGACGGTGCGGGTGGAGGCGGCGTAGCCCTCCCGCGTCAACGCGTCGGCCAGCACCCGGGCACGTTCGGCGACGCTCCCACCGGCCGCCAACGCCTCCCGGTGGTGCTCCACGAGAGCGGCCATCCTCCGCTCGGCGAACGAACGGATCGCCTCCTCGCCGGACTGTTCGGCCAGAAAACGCAGCGCCGAGACGGCGAGGTCGTCGTAGGCGTGACCGAACCGGGCCCTACCCGCCTCGGTCAGCAGGAACAGCTTAGCCGGACGTCCCCTTCCCCGCCGACCACGGCGCGAGGACTCCCTCGTGCAGGCCTCACCGTCGGCGACGAGCGCGTCGAGGTGCCTGCGCACCGCCGTGGCGCTGATGCCGAGGCGTTCGGCCACCGCGGCCGCGGTCACCGGCCCCTGCTCCAGCACCGTCCGGGCGACCAGGTGCCTGGTACGCCCGTCCCCGGCGTTCGGCGCCGGGGGCCGTGCGGCGTTCGGCGCCGGGGGCCGTGCGGCGTCCGGCGCCGCGGCGGCCGAGGGGCTCGCCGCGTCCGCGGGGGAGGTTCCGACGTTTTTCACAACACTGATGTTACCTAATTAGTCGACCCGCAGCAGCGGGCAGGGTCGACCACATGATTCGGATCACACCACGGCCCCAAGAACCGCTCGGCGGCGGACTCCCCACCGCCCCGCTCCGGGAGATGCCACGACGAAGTCGCCCTTGACACCCGAAGCCACGAACGAGTAGCTAGGCTCGGTCGACATGGCAGCCGCAGCGACCGAGACGGAAGACCCCGGTGGGGGCGTGTCCGAGCGGGACCCCCTCGGAGCGAGCACGGGCCCCGAGCCCGACGAGCAGCGCGGCCCCGCGCCGCTCGACGAGCGGGAACGTCGCCAACTCGCGCTCACCCGCAGGTTCGGAACCACCGGCTCCCTGCTGCTCGCCGTGGGGGCCATCGGAGCGGGAGCGGCCCCGGTGGACAACCCGGTCTCCGGGATGCGCCTGATCGGACTGCCCGCCCGGATGCCCACCGTGGCCATGGCCTGCGCCTGGCTGGGCATGTTGATGATCGTCACCGCCTGGCTGTGGCTGGGCCGGTTCGCCGCCCCCGGACGGCCGCGCAGACTGTCCCGACCCCAGCTCGGACGCACCGTGGTGATGTGGGCCCTACCGCTGGCGGTGGCCCCACCGTTGTTCAGCCGCGACATGTACGCCTACCTGGCCCAGAGCGCCGTGGCCGCCAGCGGGGCCGATCCCTACCAGGTGGGACCCGACGCGGCTCTCGGGGTGGACCACCCGCTCACCGCGAACGTCCCCAACATCTGGCGCGACACCCCGGCGCCGTACGGCCCCCTGTTCCTCATGCTCGGCCGGGTGGTCGCCCTCGTCGTCGGCAACGACGTGGTCTTCGGCGTGCTGGCCTGGCGCACCATCATGATCGCCTCCCTCGTGCTGGCGATCTGGGCCATCCCCCGACTGGCCGCCCGCTGCGGCGTACACCCCTCCGGAGCGCTGTGGCTCACCGCGGCCAACCCGCTGGTGCTGTTCCACGTGGTCAGCGGGATGCACAACGAGGCCCTGCTGCTGGGGATGATGCTGGCCGGACTCGAACTCGGACTCCGCCTGCGCGGAACGCTCGGACTCACCGTGGGGGGCGTGATCATCGTGATCGCCGGGGCGATCAAACCGCCCGCCTTCATCGCGCTGGGGTTCTTCGGCATCCAGCTCGTACGCCGCCGCGGCGGCGGGATGCTGGAGCTGGTGCGCACCGCCGCCCTGCTCACCGTGATCTTCCTCGTCACCATGGCCGTGATCACCCAGACCAGCACCTGGGGACTCGGCTGGATGGAGACCTTCGACGTTCCGAACCGCATCAAGACGTGGCTGGCACCGATGACCGCCCTGGGCATGTTCGGCGGAGGCGGGGTCAGCATGCTGCTCGGGCTCGGCAACCACACCGACGCGATGCTGAGCATCACCAAGGTCGTCGGTTACGCGGGATGCGCCGTGGTGTGCCTGTGGCTGCTGTGGCTGTCCTTCCGTGACCGGATCCGCCCCCTCACGGGTCTGGGCATCACCCTGGGCGCGGTCGCGCTGCTCGGGCCGGTGCTGCACCCCTGGTACCTGTTGTGGGCGCTCGCCCCGCTGGCCGTGTCGACCACCGACTCCCGGATCCGCGGCTCCATCATCGGCATCAGCGCCGTGGTCGCCCTGCTGGTCCCCCCCACCGGCATGGCCTACGTCCTGCGTGCCTACATGATCCCCTTCGCCGTGATCGCCGCCCTCGTCGCGTTCGGCCTGATTCTGCTGCTCCTGCGGGGCAGATCCCCCGGCCTACCGCAGACCCGCGGTGAACGTGTTCCGGCGGGGTCCTAGGCTGGCGGAGCGTGGAACCAGACGCCGACCGCGCTGCCGTGCGGGCGCAGGGGCTGAGCAAACGACTCGGCGGCAACCTCGCCGTGGCCGATGTCGACCTGTCCCTGGACCGCGGGGAGGTCCTCGCCCTGCTCGGGCCCAACGGGGCGGGCAAAACCACCACCGTGGAGATCTGCGAGGGCTTCCTGCGTCCGGACGACGGGCGGGTGCGCGTGCTCGGCACGGACCCCTTCACCCAGGGACACCGGTTGCGTCCCCGGATCGGGGTGATGCCCCAGGGGGGCGGGGCCTATCCCGGGGTGCGCGCCGGAGAGATGCTGAGGTTGCTGGCCTCCTGCTGCGCCACCCCCCTGGACCCGGAGTGGCTGCTGGCGACCCTGGGCCTGAGCGAGGTGCGCTCCACCCCGTACAAGCGCCTCTCCGGTGGTCAGCAGCAGCGCCTCTCCCTGGCCTGCGCCCTGGTGGGACGTCCCGAACTCGTCTTCCTCGACGAACCCACCGCCGGAATGGACGCACACGCCCGCAACCTGGTGTGGGAACTGATCACGGCCCTGCGCTCCGACGGTGTCGGCGTGCTGCTGACCACCCACGTGATGGAGGAGGCCGAGACCCTCGCCGACCGCGTGGTGATCGTGGACCACGGGCGGGTGCTGGCCGCGGGCACCCCCACGGAACTGACCTCCGGCGAGGAACGCGGACGTGAGTTGCGCTTCACTTCCCGCCCCGCTCTCGACCTGGAACCGCTGCTGGCCGCACTGCCCGAGGGGTGCTCGGCGTGGGAGAGCCGGCCCGGCCAATACCTGCTGCGCGGCGACATCGACCCGCAGACGATCTCCACCGTGACGGCCTGGTGCGCCCGGCACGGAGTGCTCGCCGACGAGCTGCGGCTCGGGCGACGCACCCTGGAGGACGTCTTCCTCGACCTCACCGGACGGGAGTTGCGCTCGTGACACGCGACGGCCTCGACAACCCGCGAGCGGAAACGGGCACCGGGATGGGGACGGACTCCACCGCCTTCCCCCCGGGAACGTTCCGCCCGGCTCCCGGCAGGGCGAAAGCGGCGCGGATGCTGCTCGCGCAGACCAGGACGGAGATATCGCTCACCCTGCGCCATCCCGAACAGACCCTGCTCACCCTGCTGATCCCGCTGGTGTTGCTCGTGGGGCTGAGCACCCTGGAGCTGGGGATGCTCACCCCGCCCCGGGTGGACTCCGTGGCTCCGCGCATCCTGGCGCTGGCCGTGATGTCCACGGCTTTCACCGGTCAGGCGATCGCCCTCGGCTTCGACCGCAGGTACGGGGTCATCAAACGACTCACCGCCACCGCCCTGCCCAGGTGGGTGCTGATCGCCGGGCGGGTGCTGGCCGCGTTGTCCGTGGTGGCGCTGCAGACGGTGGTGCTCTCCGCCACCGCGTTCGCACTCGGATGGCACCCCTCGCCGTCGGGAGCGCTGCCCGGGGTGCTGGTCCTCGTGCTGGGAACCCTGGCCTTCGGAGCCGGGGGTGTGCTGGTCGGGGGAGCGCTGCGGGCCGAGATCGTGCTCGCGGTCGCCAACACGATCTGGTTCCTCCTGCTGATGGGTGGCGGGCTGGCCGTTCCCGCCCGACACCTTCCCGGACCGATGACCGCGGTCGCCGACTACCTTCCCTCCGGAGCGTTGGCCCGGGCGCTGACCGCCTGCACGGTCGGGGACACTGTCCCGGTCTCCTCGCTGTTCGTGCTGCTCGGCTGGGGGGTGCTGGCGGGAGCCCTCGCGGTACGCACCACCAGGGTGAGCTGACGCACAGACCCGCGAAGGAGAACACCCGTTAGGGTGCGGATCATGCAGTCACGGATCGCGAGGAGCGCCAAGAAGGCCCTCGAAGCCCCCCACGCGATGATCTACTTCGCTCCCGAGTTGGAACGGGAGACGACCGCCCTGGGCCTGGAGCCCGGATCCATGTCGTACTTCGCCGGACGAGCCGCCCCGATGGGACCGGTCGGACCGGGGGTGGTGGCGGCGACCTTCTACAACTTCAACCCGGAGCTGGTCGCGACGTGCATCCCCAAGGCCTGGGAGATCGCCTCTCCCGAGAAGGTCGTCGCCGCCAGGTTCCGAGCCGCCTCGGCGGCCCTCGAACGACTGCTCGGCTCGGAAACGGTGCGCTCGGAGACCGTGCTGGAGGCGGCTCGGTTGACCGAGGAGGCCGCCGAGGCGTGCCCTCCGGCGGGCAAACCGCTGTTCGCCGCCCACGCGGACCTGCCCCGACCGAAAGAGCCCCACACGCGGCTCTGGCACGCCCTGACCCTGCTGCGTGAGTTCCGCGGCGACGCGCACATCGCCGCGTTGCAGCACGCCCTGGTCGGCCCGCTGGAGGCGCTGGTGTTGCAGAGCGCCACCGGCAAGGGCATGAACGCGGCCACCCTGCGCCGCACCCGCCACTGGTCCGAGCAGCAGTGGTCCGAGACCGCCGAACAGTTGACCGAACGGGGACTGCTGGAGGACTCCGGCGGGCTCTCCGAACAGGGCAGGGAGTTACTGGAGGAGGTCGAACAGGCCACCGACGCGGCCTCGCTCGCGCCGTGGCGTCACCTCGGCGAGGACAAGGCCAACCGGCTCTTCGAGCACGGCTCGGCGTTGAGCGCACGCGTCGTCGAGGGTGGAGCCTTCCCGAAGGAGATCTTCTCCCACCAGTAGGAGCACCGTCGGGGCCACCCACGGCAGTGGATCGTCCGCGAGAACTCGACGAGCTCCCTCCCTCTCGGGGGTGACCCACGGCACCGATCCCGGTCCCGGCGCCTCCCCCCGGGAGGCCCGTGCCTACCATCGACCCGTGCCGACGCTCTCGTTGCCCGCGCGGATCTCCCGACCGTCCGCCCGTCTGGTCCGTGGTTCGGCTGTCGCGGTGCTGCTGACCCAGTGTCTGATCGCGGTCACCGGCGCCACCGTCCGGGTCACCGGATCCGGACTGGGGTGCCCCACCTGGCCGCAGTGCTTCCCCGGAAGCATGGTCCCGGTCTCCCACGCCGACATCGCACCGCTGCACCAGGCGGTCGAGTTCGGCAACCGGCTGCTCACCTGGGTGGTGGCGGCGACCGCGTTGGTCTGCCTGCTGCTGGCCTGGCGCGTACGCCCGGCCCGCCCCAGGCTGAGGCTGCTGGCGGGCGCGGTGCTGATCGGAGTCCCGGTGCAGGCGGTGATCGGCGGCATGACGGTGCTGCTGGACCTGCTCTGGTGGAGCGTCTCGCTGCACTTCACGGCCTCGGCGGTGCTGATCTGGCTGGCCGGACAGCTGGTGAAGGCCACCCGGGAGGGGGACCAATTCCCTCGGCCGGTGGTCACCACGGGCATGCGCCGGGTGTTGGTCGCCGCCTGTGTGGCGGCGGCGGGCATGGTGCTGGCGGGGACGCTGGTCACCGCGGCGGGTCCGCACGCCGGTGATCCCGCCACTCCCCGACTTCCGGTGGCCATCACCCTGCTCACCCAGGTCCACGGGCTGTTCGTGATGGCCTACCTGTGTCTGCTGGCGGTGTTCGGGGTCTGGCTGCGCAACGCCGCGCCGACCAGGGGACTGCTGCGTGCCTACACCGCCGCCTGCCTGGTGGTGCTGGCGCAGGGAGTCCTCGGTTCCGTCCAGTACGCGATCGGGGTTCCGGAGGCACTGGTCGTGCTGCACGTGGCCGGGGCGACGCTGGTGATCACCACGCTGTCGCTGCTGTGGGGCGAGTCCCGGTACCGGGGTCCCGTTCCGCCCACCGAGTCCCGGCAGTCGGCGACAACGAGCGAACGAGCCCCCGCCTGAGACGGGCGCGGTGGGGGGCTGTCAGCGCCTGCGCCGGGAGTCCCGCTCCCAGCGGCGCCACAGCTCCGGAATCTCCTCGGACAACCACTGGTAGAACTCATGCACCGTGCGCAGCCTGCGTGCCCGTTCCCCCTGGCCGCTGAACATGCGCAGTCCGGACTCGAGCAGGCTCTCCAACTCGACCATGCGGTGCATACGCGCGCTGACCAGCTCGGGCCAGCGCTCCTCCTCCACGCGGTACAACGCCGCCTCACGGCCCTGCCGTGTGGTCTTGGAGATGATCCCCATGCGCAGCAGGAAGCGGACGTTGGTGCTCACCGACCCGGTGCTGGCGTTGAGCGCGTGGGACAGCTCGGCGGCCGTGCGTTCCGGGGGGTCGCAGATCAGCAGGAACGCCAGGATCCGTCCCGCGATCAGCGGCATTCCCTCGGTGGCCTCGAAGTGCGCCGCCATCTGCTCGATCCACTCCGACATCGCGGGCCGGTCGGTGCGCTGGGTGTACTCCGCCACTGCCCTGCTCGCTTCCCGTGTCGGACCACGGCAGCACCGTGATCGGTTTCGCTCACCACTGAAACAATAGGTTTCACCGACACGGGTGAGCAAGCCGGCCGGCTCGATGCGCGACATCGGGAGTGACCGGACTCCGGTCACCTCGTGGAACGAAACCGCTATCGTGCGGAGTGGAACGTGGTGGGACGCCGGGGTGTCGCACCAGTGGGGCCCCGCCGCGCGGACTCACTCCCCGCGACGCGCGAGCTCGGCGCGCACCGCCGAGGCGAAACGCGACGGCGCGTCCCGGTCGGCGAGGTCGAAGCCGAGTCTCGGCTCGGTGAGTTCCAGTTCCAGCAACATGGGCGCACCGTCCTCGCCACGCACCAGGTCCACGCGGGCGTAGAGCAGTTCCCGGCGGCCGAGTCCCAACAACGCGGTGGTGGCGTCCAGCACGTCCTCGGCCGTGGCCCGCAGGGCGGGGTCGGGATCGACGGCGAACGATCCCCGCTCCAGCTCCGGAACGACACCGTCGCCGGCGGGGTCCAGCAGCGGCCCCTTCACGAAGCCGTGCGAGTAGACCCCGCCGAAGAAGACCACGGCCGTCTCGCCCTCCCGGTCCACCACGGGCTGGTAGGGCTGCACGAGCGCTGCCGTGCCCTGCCGGTGCAGGGTGCGCAGGTGTTCGACGGCCCGCTCCCGCTGGTCCGGCAGGAAGCGTCGCGCTCCGCTGGAACCCGCCCCGACCGTGGGCTTGACCACGAACTCGCGGTCGGGAAAGTCCGTTCCCCCGGTGGCTCCGGATCCCGGCACCGTCTCCCCCGGCTCCACGAGTCGGGTGGGAGTGACCGGAACACCGGCTTCGGTCAGCTCGACCAGATAACGCTTGTCGGTGTTCCACCGCACCACCCGAGCCGGATTCGCCAGGGCGGGCACCGAGTCGCACCAGCGCAGGAACTCCTCCAGCCTGCTGGTGTAGTCCCAGGTGGTGCGCAGTACCACCAGGTCGGCCTCCTCCGCGGCCGAGCCGGCCTCGTCCCAGACCACCCAGTCGGCCGCCAGGCCGAGTTCCTCCAGCGCCTTCGGCAGCACCCCCTCGTCCGAGGCGGCCTCGGGCCGGGAGGAGCAGGTGGCCAGCAGCACCCGCCGGGGTGCGGAGGGCGACGTCGAGGTGCTCATCGCCTCACCGGGCGCGCGGACCGGCCATACGCCGGCGGTGCTCGGGGCCGATGGTCAGCGCGGCGGCGGTCTCGGAGTCCCACTCACCGCCTTCCAGGCCGTCCACGGCCTCCACCACGGCCTCGCCAGTGGCCGGGTCGGCGACCATGACGTCGCCGAGCGAGCCGTCCTCGCCGATCAGCACGATCCGGGCGCCACCCCGCCCCAGGTTCTCCACCACGGCCCGGGCGGAGCCGCCGTGTCGGCGCACGAAACGCCGTGCCGCCTCCACGGACCTACGCGGGGGCTCCTGTTTGGTCTCGCTGTTCCGCTGCGTCGTCACGGGGCGATCCTAGGACGCTGTCCCGACGCGTGGGGCGGGGACGTGGTCCGTGCCTCCCGGTGTATCGATACCGCGCCGGCACCGACCGTCGACGTCCCACGCCACGGACGTGGCATGATCGGATCCCGCGCATGTCCGCGCGCCCGAGCAGGCAGTCGAACCAGGAGGTTTCGGATGCGCGCCGTCCGGATGGTGGAACACGGTGGCCCCGAGGTGCTGCGCTACGAGGAGGTCGCCGACCCGAGCGTCGGCCCGCGCGACCTGCTGGTCGAGGTCACCGCCTGCGGGGTGAACTTCATCGACACCTACCAGCGCAGCGGCCAGTACCCGGTGTCGCTGCCCTGCGTGCCCGGGTCCGAGGGGGCGGGCACCGTCACCGAGGTGGGTTCCGCCGTGACGGGCTTCGAGGTGGGGGACCGGGTGGCCTGGCCCCAGGTTCCGGGAAGCTACGCCGAACGGGTCGCGCTTCCCGCCGAGCGGGCCGTGAGACTTCCGGCGGAGCTGGACAGCACCACGGCGGCGGCCGCGATGTTGCAGGGGCTGACCGCCCACTACCTGGTCACCTCCACCCATCCGGTGGGTCCGGGCACGGTGGCACTGGTGCACGCCGCCGCGGGTGGGATGGGGCTGCTGTTGACCCAGTGGATCACCGCCCGGGGCGGCACCGTGGTCGGCACGGTCTCCACGCCGGAGAAGGAGCGCCTGGCCCGACAGGCCGGTGCCACCGAGATCATCCGCTACACCGAGCGGGACGTCGTGGAAGGAGTGCGTGCGGCCACCGAGGGATCGGGAGTGCACGTGGTCTACGACGGGGTGGGCAGGGACACCTTCGAGGCGAGCCTGTCCTGTCTGCGCCCACGCGGAACCCTGGCGCTGTTCGGGGCGGCCAGCGGGCCGGTGCCGCCTTTCGACCCCCAACGGCTGAACTCGGCGGGTTCGCTGTTCCTGACCAGGCCCACCCTGGCGCATCACCTGGCGGACCGGGCCGAGCTGGAATGGCGCACCGGGGAGCTGTTCGAGGCGATCACGCGGCAGCGGCTGCGGATCCGGACCGGAGGAAGCTACCGGCTCTCCGAGGCGGCCCGGGCCCACGAGGACCTGGAGGGAAGGCGCACCACGGGCAAACTGCTGCTGCGCCCCTGACCACCGCTCAGCCGGGAACGGCGGGAACGGTGGTCACGTCCCTGGCCAGCGGGGCGAGCACGAACAGCACCCCGGACAGCAGGTCCTCCTCCACCGAGCTCTCCCGCAGCGCGTCGGCCAGGTAACCGATCACCAGGTCGTACTCGTCGTGGTGGATGCCCGGAAGGGAGTCGTCCGGTTCCGCTGGTTCCCGCCTCGAGGTGTCCCCCGTGAGCGCGGCCACGAACAGTTCGGTCTGGTGACGTCGCAGCAGTTCGATGTTCGTGCCGTGGAAGTACCCGGCCAGGCGCGGATCGGCCAGGGCCTTGGCGTAGAAGCGGGTCACCACGGCGCTCACGGTACGTTCCCCTCCCAGCCGTTCGAGAGTGGTGCTCATCGTTTCCCCTTCCCGGTTCGGTGTCGACGACACCTCCAGTCAACCGCACTGGTTTTGCGTGTGCGTAATTCCGATGTGAACAACCGGCGTAGCAGGGGTGCGAGAAGGATCACCCTGAAGCTCGCGGCGGGAGCTGGCGGGGACTGGTACCGCACGGTCACGGCAGCCACCCACGCGTGCCCGGAGACCCCGGAGCGGAACCGGGAGAACAGAGGAAGAATTCACAGCGCCCGAAAAATCACGATCATTTCCGCCGTCACGCCACGATTTCCGAGGGACTCGGACGGTACCGATTTCCGAGTGAGACGGCACTGTTTCGTCCTCTCCCTTTCCGGGTTGGCGATCACGAACGATCCCGTGAACCACAGGCACGACTGTGTATGATCGCGGGGAACGCTTTTACGCCCGCGACGATCGCTGTTTCAGGAGCAGACCGCATGTCGTTGTTCTCCGACGCGTTGGACACGCTCTCGGCCCTTCCCGCCGGGCTGCTCCTCGTCGTGGCCGGAGCCATGGCGTTCGCGGAGTCGGGGCTCGGGGTCGGCATGGTCCTTCCCGGCGAGACCATGGTGCTGTTTTCCAGCGCCGCCGCGGACAGTCGTGCCCTGCTCGCCGGTCTGCTGCTGGTGGTGACGCTCACCGGATCCGCTGGCGACCACATCGGTTACCTGCTGGGACGGAGGTACGGGCCCGCGCTGCGCTTCACCTCGATGGTGCGGCGCATGGGAGTACAGCGCTGGGACCAGGCCATGGCGGCCCTGGACCGGCACGGGGCGAGGGCCATCTTCGTCACCAGGCTGGTTCCCGTGGTACGTACCTTCGCCCCCGCCGCAGCCGGGGTCTCCGGGGTGCGCTACAACCGGTTCCTGCCCGCCTCCCTGTGCGCGGCGGCCCTGTGGTCGACCGTCTACGTCGGCACCGGAGCACTGGCACGGGCCTCCCTGGAACGCGTCGAGAGCCTCCTCGGCAGGGCGAGCTGGGCGGCCCTGGGAGCGCTCGTGCTCGTTGGAGGAGCGGTGTACGTGATACGCCGGAGAAGAACGGCAGATCGCGGAAAAAGCACCACGGATCAGGAATCCCCGACCGCCGGGGAGGAAACGGCCGACATTCCGGCCGAAAAGGATCCGTCGTGATCCTCGGCTCACGAGGAAACCGGAAATCCGGTGGAATCCACTAGTCGATCTTCCCGTCGACCGAGGCGTAGCGCAGCCCGAGAGCCCCGAAGATCAGCAGCACCATCCCGATCATCAGGACGAACAGTCCCACGGTGATCGCGTTGTCGAACAGTCGTGGGACGATCCGAGCCACGGCGAGCACCACAGCGACCAGTCCTCCGGTGAGCAGCACCACCTCCCTGCGCAGCAGGAATCCGAGCAGCAGCAGAGCCGCCACCGCGAAGGCCACCAGGTCCGTCCACCAACTCCCGTTCCAGAAGGGCCAGTGCGCCCCGACCAGGGACAGGCCCACCCCGAGCACCAACGCGAGCCGAGGAACGACGAACCCGCCGTTCAGGGCCAGCAGCGACCAGGTGGCCCCCAGCACCAGCAGACCGGCGGCGGTGATCTCGGCCGATCCGAGCGGGAACGTGGGTGGCGCGCCGAGCAGGTGCGGCAGATCGGAGAGCGCTCCCACCGTGTACACCGCGGCCACGGTCACGGCCAGCAGCCCCGGAACGGTGGGCAACACCAGGTAGCCGCCCAGGGCGAGCACGAGACCCGTGAGCACCGCCGGCAGCATGGTCGGGCTCTCCGGAAGGGCGACCCCGACCGCGCACGCACCGGTGAGCGCGGTCAGCACGAAGAGCACCGCGGTGACCCTGCCCCGCACGCCGGGGTGTTCGCGCAGCTGCCGGGATCCTCCGCCCAGATAGATCCCCACCACGCACAGCAGCACGGTCGTCGCCACCAGAATCCCGACGCGCAGCTGCCGGGCGAGAGCCTCGAAGGTTTCCGCCACGAGGATCCAGCCACCGGTGAACACCAGCACGGCCCCGAGGTAGCCCGCCAGCTCCACCAGCACCCCCCGCGACCGTGGGGTGGACCGGTGCCGCGCAGGTCCCTCGACGGCCTCCAGCGCGGCGTGTGCCTGTTCCTCGGTGAGTGTTCCGGACTCGACCAGCCGGTGGAGCGCGGCGCGCTGTTCACGACTGAGTACTCCGGTCACGTTGACCCCCCTGTCGTTCAGGTCCCGCTTCCTCCTCCGGCGGGACCATCTCCCCCATGTCCGGTGTTACCGGATCATCCTTTCCCGCTCGGTGGCAAACCCCCCGGCGCAACGGTCCGCATCCCGAACCGTCGAACACGAAGGGTTTTGCGACGGACACCGACAGCATTCACTCGGAAGTGGCATCCCTCACACCGAGCCCCCGCCGCGCCATCCGAGGCGGACGGGTCGCGACAGCGGCCCTCCAACAGGACTACGCTGCACGTTGGACGAGGGATAACAGCGGAACGAATCGGTCAAGTTCGACCGAATTCACCGCACGAGGGAAACTGGAGCCGCGAGGAGTGTCCGTCACAGACGACCTTGCCCGTTTGACCACCAAACGAGTTCCCGAGGACTGGACCGAGCTGGACCAGCGCGCCGTGGACACCATCCGCGTCCTGGCCGCCGACGCGGTCGAGAGATGCGGAAGTGGCCACCCCGGCACCGCCATGAGTCTGGCTCCCGTCGCGTACACGCTGTTCCAGCGCGTGATGCGACACGACCCCAACGACGCCGGCTGGATCGGCCGGGACCGCTTCGTGCTGTCCGCCGGCCATTCGAGCCTGACACTGTACCTGCAGCTCTACCTGTGCGGCTACGGGCTGGAGCTGGACGACATCAAGGCACTGCGCACCTGGGACTCGCTCACCCCGGGCCACCCGGAGTACGGCCACACCACGGGTGTGGAGACCACCACCGGCCCGCTCGGCCAGGGACTGGCCAACGCGGTCGGCATGGCCATGGCGGCCCGGCGTGAGCGCGGACTGTTCGACCCGGACGCCGAGCCGGGCCAGAGCGTCTTCGACCACCAGATCTACGTGCTCGCCTCCGACGGGGACATCGAGGAGGGGGTCACCGCCGAGGCGTCCTCGTTGGCCGGCACACAGCGGCTGGGCAACCTCACGGTGATCTACGACTCCAACGAGATCTCCATCGAGGACGACACCCACATCGCGCTGTCCGAGGACACCGCGAAGCGGTACGAGGCCTACGGCTGGCACGTGGTCACCGTCCACGGCGGTGAGGACGTGCAGGGCTTCCTCGAGGCCCTGGAGGCCGCCCGTGCCGAGACGGACCGGCCGAGCCTGATCGTGCTGCGCACGGTCATCGGCTACCCGGCGCCCACCAAGATGAACACCGGCAAGGCGCACGGGGCCGCCCTCGGCGCGGAGGAGGTCGCCGAGGTCAAGAAGGCCCTCGGCTTCGACCCGGAGAGGAGCTTCGAGGTCTCCCCGGAGGTGCTGGCACACACCCGCGCGGTCACCGAACGCGGGCGGGCCGACCACGAGAAGTGGCAGATCGCCTTCGACTCGTGGGCGGCGGAGAACCCGGAGCGCAAGGCGCTGCTCGACCGGATGAACGCGCGTGAGCTGCCCGCCGGCTGGGACGAGGTGCTGCCGAGCTGGGAACCCGACGCGAAGGGGATCGCCACCCGCAAGGCCTCCGCGGAGGTCCTCGCGGCCGTCCGGGACGTGCTGCCCGAGCTCTGGGGAGGCTCCGCGGACCTCGCCGAGAGCAACAACACCACGATGAAGGGGGCCGACTCCTTCGGTCCCGAAAGCATCTCCACGAACATGTTCCCCGCCCACCCCTACGGGCGGACGCTGCACTTCGGTGTACGGGAACACGCCATGGGTTCGGTGCTCAACGGCATCGCGCTGCACGGCGGCACCCGCCCCTACGGCGGCACCTTCCTGATCTTCTCCGACTACATGCGGCCCGCCGTGCGGCTGGCGGCGCTGATGCGCGTGCCCACCATCTACGTGTGGACACACGACTCGATCGGGCTGGGTGAGGACGGCCCGACCCACCAGCCCGTCGAACATCTGGCCAGCCTGCGCGGCATCCCGGGCCTGTCGGTGGTGCGTCCGGCCGACGCCAACGAGACGGCGGCCGCGTGGAAGGCGGTGCTGGAGCGGCCCGAGGGTCCGGCCGGTCTGGCCCTGACGCGTCAGGGAGTTCCCACCCTGGAGGGAACCGACCGTGCCGGGGTCGCCCGGGGCGGTTACGTGTTGGCCGAGGCCTCCTCGGGTACCCCGGAGGTGGTCCTCACCGCCACCGGCTCCGAGGTGCAGTTGGCCGTGGAAGCCAGGAAGATTCTGGAAGACGAGGGCGTTGCCACCCGTGTGGTGTCGATGCCGTGCGTGGAGTGGTTCGACGCGCAGGACGAGGAGTACCGCCGGAAGGTGCTGCCGTCCTCGGTGCGCGCCCGGGTCTTCGTCGAGGCGGGCATCGCCCAGCCCTGGCACCGCTTCGCCGGTGACCACGGTGAGATCGTCTCGCTGGAGCACTTCGGCGCCTCGGCCGACCACAAGACGTTGTTCGACAAGTTCGGCATCACGACCGAAGCCGTGGTCGCGGCCGCGCGGCGGAGCCTGAACAGCGTGCGTTCCGGTTGAGGCCGCGCACGCCACGACACGACCGCTGCGAACGACGGAGGTAATCAGTGAGCGGTAACAGCAACCTACAGGCTCTCACCGACGCCGGGGTGGCCATCTGGTTGGACGACCTGTCCAGGCAGCGGATCAACTCCGGCAACCTCGCCGAGCTGATCGCGAACCACAACCTCGTCGGGGTGACCAGCAACCCCACGATCTTCGCCGGGGCCATGTCCGACGCGCGGGACTACCAGGAGCAGATCTCCGAGCTCGCCGCGCGGGGAGCGAGCGTGGACCAGGCGGTCCGTGAGCTCACGACCAAGGACATCCGGGACGCCGCCGACGTCTTCCGCGAGGTCCACCGGGCCACCGACGGTGAGGACGGCCGGATCTCGATCGAGGTGGACCCGCGGCTGGCGCACGACACCGAGGGCACGGTCTCCGAGGCACTGGAACTGGCCAAGGCCGTGGACCGGCCGAACATGTTCGTGAAGATCCCGGCCACGGTGGAGGGACTTCCCGCCATCACGCGCACCCTCGCCGAGGGGGTGAGCGTCAACGTGACGCTGATCTTCTCGGTGCAGCGGTACCGGGAGGTCATGGAGGCGTTCATCTCCGGCCTGGAACGGGCACGGGACAACGGCCACGACATCAGCCAGATCCTCTCGGTGGCCTCGTTCTTCGTCTCGCGTGTGGACTCGGAGATCGACAAACGACTGAAGGCGATCGACGCCCCCGAGCACCTGTACGGCAAGGCCGCCATCGCCAACGCCCGGCTGGCCTACGCCGCCTACGAGGAGGTGTTCGCCGGGCAGCGCTGGCAGTCCCTGGAGCGGGCCGGTGCGCGTCGGCAGCGTCCGCTGTGGGCCTCCACCGGGGTGAAGAACCCCGAGTACTCCGACACGCGCTACGTCGACGAGCTGGTGGCCCCGCACACGGTCAACACCATGCCCGAGTCCACGTTGTACGCCGTGGCCGACCACGGCAACATCGTGGGTGACACGGTTCGTGGCACGGCCGCCGCCTCCCAGGAGGTCTTCGACTCCCTGTCGGCGGCGGGCATCGACCTGGACGACGTCTACACCGTCCTCGAACGCGAGGGTGTGGAGAAGTTCGAGAAGTCCTGGAACGAGTTGCTCCAGACGGTCTCGCAGCAGCTCGAACAGGCTCGGTGACCGGCGGCGCCCGTGTGTGGGAGGCGGTCCTCCGACACACGGGTGCCCGCCCGGACGCAGGCGGCCGCCCGGTCGGAGGTGCCGGCGGCCGCCTGTCAACGTGTGCACCTTTTCGTCACGTGGTGACGATCGAACGCGAAGGAACCCTATGACGACTGAAACCTCAGCCGAGATCACCGATCCTTCGCTGGCACGGGAGGCCGAGCCCCTGGTCCAGCGGCTGGTCGAGGACCGGGCCGCGAGCAAGCTCGCCGCCGGGGACCCCACCCTCTGGGGACCGGAGGCGGAGTCGGAGGCCTCGGTGCGCCTGGCGTGGACGACGCTGCACGAGACCTCGCGCGGGCTGCTCGCCGAGATCGACGCGCTGCGCGCGGAGTTGCACGACGAGGGCCTCAGCCGCGTGGTGCTGGCGGGTATGGGCGGCTCCTCGCTGGCCCCCGAGGTCATCACCGCCACGGCGGGAACCCAGCTGGTCGTGCTCGACACCACCGACCCGGGCCAGGTCGCCGACGCCCTGGAGGGCGAGCTGGACCGCACCGTGGTGGTGGTCTCCTCCAAGTCGGGGACCACGGTGGAGACCGACAGCCACCGCAGGATCTTCGAACAGGCCTTCACCGAGGAGGGCATCGACCCGGCGCGACGCATGATCGTGGTGACCGACCCGGGTTCCCCCCTGCAGGAGCTGGGTGAGCGGGCCGGTTACCGCAGGGTGTTCACCGCCGACCCCAACGTGGGTGGCCGTTACTCCGCGCTGAGCGCGTTCGGGCTGGTTCCGGCCGGGTTGGCCGGGGCCGACGTCGCCGCGCTGCTCGACGACGCGGCCGCCGCCTTCCCCAACCTGCGGTCCGACGACGCCGCCAACCCCGCCGTGCGACTGGCAGCGGCGCTGGCGGCGGCCCACGGCAACGGGGCGGAGAAGGTCGTTCTCGCCGACAGCGGCTCCGGCATCGTCGGGTTCGGCGACTGGGTGGAGCAGCTGATCGCCGAGTCCACCGGCAAGTCGGGCCTGGGCCTGCTGCCGGTGCCGGTGGAGAACGTGGAGGCGCCCGGCTTCGCCACGGCGGGGCAGGACGCGACTCCCGTGGCCATCGGCCCGGCCGACGGCACCGCCTCGGTCAACACCCACGGCCCGCTCGGTGGGTTGATGCTGCTCTGGGAGTTCGCCACGGCCCTGGCGGGCAGGCTGATCGGCATCAACCCCTTCGACCAGCCGGACGT
The DNA here is from genome assembly GCF_000384035.1 of Actinopolyspora mortivallis DSM 44261. Taxonomy (GTDB): domain Bacteria; phylum Actinomycetota; class Actinomycetes; order Mycobacteriales; family Pseudonocardiaceae; genus Actinopolyspora; species Actinopolyspora mortivallis. The sequence goes on along the minus strand of NZ_KB913024.1, from coordinate 1,193,799 downwards.
GGAGGCCGCCAAACGGGCCGCACGGAGTCTGCTGGACGGTCCCGCCGGGGGCCCGGCGGCCACTCCCCTCACGGTCGACGGGGCCGTCGAGATCCACCCCAGCGGCGAGTGGCTCTCCGCCGGGATGGGAACGGTGGCCGAGGCGCTGCGCGCGCTGGTCAACGCCGCACCGCGGGACGGTTACCTGGCCGTGCAGGCCTATCTGGACAGGCTGGACGACGCCTCGATCAGCGTGCTGCGTCCCGAACTGGCGCGGCGCAGCGGGCTACAGACCACCTTCGGCTGGGGGCCGCGTTTCCTGCACTCCACCGGGCAGTACCACAAGGGCGGTCACCAGAACGGTGTCTTCCTGCAGATCACCGGGGACCCCGGCTCGGACGTGGAGATCCCGGAGCAGCCGTACACCCTCGGTGCGTTGCAGCGCGCCCAGGCCCTCGGGGACGGCCAGGTCCTCGCGCAGCAGCACCGTCCGGTGCTGCGCCTGCACCTGACCGACCGCGCCGCCGGACTGGTGGAGCTGGTCAAGGCGGTGCAGGATCTGCGTGCGGCCGGCTGAGGCGCGACCTATCGGGAAAGGACGAGACGTGAGCTCCCCTGCGCACAACCCACTGCGTGACCCTCGGGACAAGCGGTTGCCCCGCATCGCCGGGCCCTCCGGACTGACGATCTTCGGGGTGACCGGCGACCTGTCGCGCAAGAAACTGATGCCGGCCATCTACGACCTGTCCAACCGGGGCCTGCTGCCTCCCGGTTTCGCCCTCACCGGCGTGGCCCGGCGGGAATGGGAGAACCAGGACTTCGGCGAGGTCGTCTACGAGGCGGTCAAGGAGAACGCGCGCACCCCCTTCCACCAGGCCGTGTGGGACCGGCTGGCCGAAGGCATCCGGTTCGTGCCCGGCAGTTTCGACGACCCGGCCACGTTCGACCGGCTCAGTCAGACGATCAAGGAACTCGACGAGGAGCGGGGTACCGGAGGCAACCACGCCTTCTACCTGTCGGTCCCGCCGTCGATGTTCCCCACCGTGCTGACCCACCTGTCCCGCTCGGGTCTGGCCGAGCAGTCGGCGGAGGCGTGGCGGCGCGTGGTCATCGAGAAGCCCTTCGGGCACGACCTGGAGAGCGCCCAGGAACTCAACCGCATCGTCAACGAGGTCTTCCCCGAGGACTCGGTGTTCCGCATCGACCACTACCTCGGCAAGGAGACGGTGCAGAACATCCTGGCGCTGCGCTTCGCCAACCAGCTGTTCGAACCGTTGTGGAACGCCCACTACGTGGACCACGTGCAGATCACCATGGCCGAGGACATCGGACTCGGCGGACGCGCGGGCTACTACGACGGGATCGGCGCCGCCCGCGACGTGATCCAGAACCACCTGCTCCAGCTGTTGGCTCTGACCGCCATGGAGGAACCGCTGTCGTTCTCCCCGGACGACCTGCGCGCGGAGAAGAGCAAGGTGCTGTCGGCGACCAAACCGGTGGGTCCCTTCGCCGAGACCACGGCACGGGGGCAGTACACCGGCGGCTGGCAGGGCGGACAGCAGGTTCCCGGCCTGCACGAGGAGGGAGGTTTCGCCTCCGACTCCCGGACGGAGACCTTCGCCGCGATCACCCTGGAGATCGAGAACCGCCGCTGGGCCGGGGTGCCGTTCTACCTGCGCACCGGCAAACGCCTCGGCAGGCGGGTCACCGAGATCGCCGTGGTGTTCAAACGCGCCCCCCATCTGCCGTTCGACGACACCATGACCGAGGAACTCGGCCAGAACGCGCTGGTGATCCGGATCCAGCCGGACGAGGGGGTCACCATGCGGTTCGGGGCCAAGGTTCCGGGCACCTCGATGGAGGTGCGGGACGTGACCATGGACTTCGGCTACGGTCACGCCTTCACCGAGTCCTCCCCGGAGGCCTACGAGCGCCTGCTGCTGGACGTGCTGCTCGGTGAGCCCTCCCTGTTCCCGGTCAACGAGGAGGTCGAGCTGTCCTGGCAGATCCTCGACCCGGTGCTGGACTACTGGGCCGAGCACGGATACCCGGAGAAGTACAAGGCAGGAACCTGGGGGCCACCCTCGGCGGAGGCGATGCTGGCCCGCAGTGGACGCGTCTGGAGGCGGCCGTGATTGTCGATCTGCCCTCCACCACCACCTCGCAGGTCAACAAGAAGTTGGTCGAGCTGCGTGAGTCCGGTGGTGCCGTAGCGCTCGGCAGAGTGCTCACCCTGGTCATCGTCACCGACGACAGCTCGGAGACCGAGCAGGCCATCCAGGCGGCCAACGAGGCCAGTCGGGAACACCCGGCCCGGGTGATCGTGGTCGCCAAGGGGGCGCGGCAGGCCGCTCCCCGGATCGACGCGCAGATCCGCATCGGCGGGGACGCCGGGGCCTCCGAGGTCGTGGTGCTACGACTGTACGGCCAACTGGCCGAGGAGGGTGCCGGCTCGGTGGTTCCGATGCTGCTGCCGGACGCCCCGGTGGTGGCCTGGTGGCCCAACGACTCCCCTGACCACCCGGCCAAGGACCCGATCGGGGAACTGGCACACCGCAGGATCACCGACGCCGCCGCCGAGCCCGACCCGATCGAGGCACTCGGGGCCCGGGCTCGTTCCTATGTGGACGGGGACACCGACCTGGCCTGGACACGGCTGACCTCCTGGCGGGCACTGCTGGCCGCGGCCCTGGACCAACCCCCGTTGGAACCGGTCCGGGCGGCCACCGTCTCCGGCGAGGCCGACTCCCCCTCCACCGACCTGCTCGCCGGGTGGCTGGCCGCCAGCCTCGGCATCCCGGTGCGGCGGGAGATCCACAAGGGCCCCGGTATCGTCTCGGCCGTGCTGGAGCGCCCCAGCGGCAACGTCGAGGTGGTCCGCCCGGACGGCAAGATCGGCTATCTCACCCAGCCGGGCCAACCCGATCGCAGGGTGACGTTGCAACGCCGCGCCGTGCGGGACTGCCTGACCGAGGAGCTACGCAGGTTGGGGCCGGACGAGATCTACGAAAGCACGCTGCGCGGGCTGTCCGACGTGGTTCGCCAGAACCCGGAGGAGGGTTCCGAGCAGTCCGAACCGGTATCGGCGGGACAACACTCATGAACGAAGTCGTCGTGCATCCCGACGCGGAGACGCTGGCCGAGGCGGCCGCAGCGCGACTGGTCACCCGGATCGTGGACGCCCAACAGGCACGGGGCGTGGCCTCGGTGGTGCTCACCGGAGGACGCACCGGCATCGACGTGCTGGCCCGACTGCGGAAGTCCCCCGCCCACCGGGCGGTGGACTGGTCGGCGGTGGACGTCTTCTGGGGAGACGAACGTTTCCTGCCCGACGGAGACGGGGAACGCAACGAGACCCAGGCCCGGCAGGCCCTGCTGGACCACGTGGAGCTCGACCCGGACAGGGTGCATCCGATGCCCTCCGCGGACGGGCGTTTCGGCGGTGATCCGGAGGTGGCCGCGGCACACTACGCCGAGGTGCTCGGTGCGCTCGCCGGGGCGAACGAGGACACGCCGGTGCCGCGTTTCGACGTGGTGATGCTGGGTGTCGGGGAGGAGGGCCACACGGCTTCCCTGTTTCCCGACACGTCGTACGTGCGGGACACCGCGCACTCGGTGGTGGGGGTGCGACAGTGCCCGAAACCGCCGCCGGAGCGGATCTCGCTGACCCTGCCGGCCGTGCGGGCCGCCTCCGAGGTGTGGCTGATGACCACGGGAGCTGGCAAGGCCGAGGCGGTGGCGCGGGCGCTGTCCGGAGCCGATCCGGTGGAGATCCCCGCCGCCGGCGCCCGGGGCAGGAACCGCACCCTGTGGTTGCTGGACCGGGAGGCCGCCGGACTGTGACCGCCAGGGCGGCCCGGCGAGAACCCTGTGGTTCCCGGGCCGCCGAGGCGGGACGGATTTCACTCGATCGGGGTCTGGCTCACCACCACACCGTCGTGGTCGCTGAGCAGGTACTCGCCGGGGACGAAGCGGACCCCTCCGAACTCCACGGGCACGTCGGCCTCGCCCGCTCCGGTCTTGGAGCTCTTGCGGGGGTTGGTGCCCAGCGCCTTGATCCCGAACTCCATGCCGTCGATGACGGCGGAGTCGCGGATCGCGCCGTTGACGACGATCCCGCTCCATCCGTGGGACCTGCCGAGTTCGGCGATCAGGTCCCCCACCAGCGCGGTGTGCACCGATCCGGCGCCGTCCACGACGAGCACACCACCCTCACCCGGTTCGGAGAGCAGCTTCTTCAGCAGCGCGTTGTCCTGGAAACACCGCACCGTCCGGATCGGACCGGAAAACACCCGGCGGGCTCCGAAACTCCGCAGTTGCAGGTCGCAGCTGCGCACGTCGTCGCCGTCACGGTCGGCGAGATCGGCGGTCGTGGTGGTCATGGTCTCCTGGGTTCCTTTCCGTTCGGTCGGTTTCCCCGCCGGAGGTCGCCGGGACGCACGACCACCGACGTGGCCATCAGTCCGGCCGAGGTCACGAAGTGCCCGGTGAATCCGGTGAGTCTCCCCGCGGGCAGTTCCACGGCGGGCACGGTCAGTTCGGCCCGGAAGCGCCCGCCCCGCTCGAAACGCACGAAGGCGTCGGTGAAGCCCAGCCACCGCCCGGTCAACGGGAACCACGCCTTGTACACGCTCTCCTTGGCGCTGAACAGCAGCCGGTCCCAGTTGCCGCCGTCGGGCAGCTCCTCCAGCAGCCTCCGCTCCTCCTCCGTACTCACCTGGTCGAGCACCCCGGTGGGCAGCGGAGCGTCGGACTCGGCGTCGACGCCCACGGTGAGCACGTCGGCGGAGGAGGTGACGGCGGCGGCGCAGTAGCCGGTGCAGTGGGTGATGCTGCCGACCACCCCCTCGGGCCAGACCGGCTCCCGGGACTCCCCACGGGGGACGGGAACCTCGTCATAACCCAGCCGGACGAGGGCACGCCGGGCACAGTGCCGAGCGACGGTGAACTCCCGTCGTCTGCTGTCCACCGCTCTGGCGACGAACCGCTCCTCCTCCGGCAGCAGCCTGGCACGCGGATCGTCACCGAAGGTCTCGGAGGAGACCACCTCCTCCGGCAGGATCCGTTCGATCATCGGTGTGCCCTCACCAGCTCCTCGAAGGTGCGTTCGGGTGCGGGAGGCAGGATGCTGTGCACCGGTGTCCCCGGTCCTCCGCGCCTGCGCCACTCCCGCGGGTAGCCGAGCGAGACCTCCTCGAAGGGAACCCCGTCGATCACGTCGGTGACGGGAATGTGCAGGTGGCCGTGAACCTCGGCCACGGCCCGGAAACGCAGGTGCCAGTCGGCGGTGAGCTCGGTTCCGCACCAGATGCCGAACTGCGGGTAGTACAGCCGCCGGGTCGGGGCGCGGTGCAGCGGCCAGTGCGAGACCAGCACGGTCGGCAGTTCCTCCGGCACCGCTTCGAGACGGGCCCGGGTGTGTCGCACCCGCTCGTGGCACCAGGCGGTCCGAGTCGGGTACGGGTCGGGGTGCAGCAGCACCTCGTCGGTACACACCACCCTGGTCTCGTAGGCGTGTTCCAGCGCCCGCTCGGCGGTGCTGCCCTCCGCGCGGAAGCTGTAGTCGTAGAGCAGGAACAGCGGTGCGACCACGACCTCGCGGTGTCCGTCGTTCCACACGGGATAGGGGTCCTCGGGGGTGGTCACGTCCAGCTCGCGGCACATCCGCACCAGGTGCTCGTAACGCTCCACTCCACGGGCCCGCACCGGGTCGTCGGCCGGGCTCCACAGCTCGTGGTTGCCGGGTACCCAGATGAGCCGGGCGAAGCGTTCGCGCAACACCCCGAGTGCCCACCGGATCGTCTCCGTGTTCTCGGCGACGTCGCCGGCCACGATCAGCCAGTCCCCGTCGGTGTGAGGGCGGATCGTGTCCAGCACCGGCACGTTGTCCCGGTGCGAGACATGCAGATCGCTGGTCGCGAGCAACGACGGCGTCGCCATGCGCCAGACCCTACCGGCCGGTCACCCCGGTACGGGAGGAGACGTGTCGCACACCGCGCCCCGCCCACTGCGTCCTCCCCTCCCGGACCACGGACACCGAGTGCCGCGTCGCCCCAACGGAGGAGTGTTCCGGACACCGGCACACGGGCGGGGATCGCGGTGGCAGGATACGGGTATGGACGAGTCCGAGGGCTACGACGGGGACGGTTCCGCGCCGGACGAAGCGGAGGATCCCGGCTTCTCCGAGGTGTTGCGCCGCCAGTCGGCGGGGTGGCGACTGCTGGCCGAACGGATGCACCCGCGGCAGCAGCCCGCACTGGACGAACTGGACAAACTGGGGTTGGACAGCGAGTCGCTGCGGGCCACCTTCGACCAGTTCCGCCAGCAGGCACTGCTGCTGCACAACGCCATGTCCGCGCAGGCACGGGCCTACGACGAGATGATGGAGGCGGGCGGGCCGGACGATCCCGAGGCCTACGAGAACTACCGGTTGGCCACCGAGTTCATCACCGACCTGATGCCCTGGTAGGACCGCGGAGCGGAACGGGGTGCCGGTAGACACGGCTCACCGCACGGTGGCCACGAGCTCCTCGATGCGGCGGCCGAGGGTCGCGGCGTCGACCGGCAGGAGGGCGTAGACGGTCTCGCCGGTACTGCCACGTTCGGTGTGGTCGAGGTAGCGCCCGTCGTCGACGTTGTCGAACCAGCGCACCACCTGGGAGCGGTGCACCCGACCGGTGCGGTCCCGGCAGTTGGCGGCGAGCTGTCCGGCACGGGGGTGCTGGGCGGCGCCGATGGCGCGGTACAGCTCCAGCTGGCGATCGCCGCTGGATCCGCTCCGGGTGACGGAGACCTGTTGCAGCACACCCTGTTCGGCGGGTTCCCGTTCGCGCTCCGGGGCCGGGAAGGAGCTCTCCGGGACCTTCGCCGATCCCTGCCTTCCCGGCGGGGCGGCGGGCAGGGTGGGCAGCAGCGCCTGGGACAGCGTCACCCGCTCGTGCAGCTCGACGGTGAGCATCCCGCCGTACTGTCCGTCCTCCCCGGGAGCCTGCACTCCGAGCACGATCCGGCTGCCGTCGGTGACGGCGGCGAGCGCGCGGCACAGGGCCCGCTCACCGGGCTCGGGCACCCACAGCGAGTCCACCCACAGGTAGGGCTTGGCCAGCACGGCCAGCGCCCGGGCCAGGCCGGGGTCGACCTCGTCGTCGACGATCAGTCCGGCCGAGCACATGTTCTCGTACTCGCGTTCGCCGACTTCGGCGAACTCCTGGCGGGTACTGGTGTAGGGGGTGATCTCCAGCGGCAGGGCGAGATCGTCCAGCCCGAGGTAGGAGTGCACGAAGTACAGGTGCAGCGGATGTAGCTGCCAACGGCCCGAGACGGCCACACTCGTCCCTTTCTGTTCCGGCACGACCCCGGAAAAAGGGGCCGTGCCCGCGTGGTCGTGGTCTCATTCGATGACCGGCGGGGCGGTGCGGGGCATGTCGTTGAACCACACGTCGTCCCACTCCTCCAGCCAGTTGGGACGTTCGTGCTCCTCGTCCTCACCGCCCTGGCCGCGCTGCCCGGCCGGTCCCATGCCCATGGGAGCCCGTCCGCCCGAACGGCCCGCTCCGGGGGCCGCCGCGGCACCGGGGCCGGAGGTGGGACTGGCCCCGCCCTTGACGGGAGCCGCTCCGGAACGACCGCCCGGACCGGGTCCGGAGCCCGTCCCGGTACCACCGCCGAGCCCTCCTCCGACGTAACCGCCCGCGCCGCCTCCGGCACCTCCGACTCCTCCGGCGGCACCGCCGGCGCCGGGGCCGCCCGCCCCGAAGCCGGATCGTCCGGTGGAGGTGTCGGGGGCCCAGGCGGACTCGCTGCCCGAGGGGGGTGTGGGGCTTCCCGTGCCGGGCACTGACTGCGGGGTGTTCCCTCCGGAGCGCGGTGGTTGCCCGTCTCCTCCCGCACCGGGTCCGGGGGCTCCCGTGCCGGGATAACCACCTCCCGGGGAGCCACCACCGGGGTAACCTCCCGAGGAACCGACCGAACCGATCCCGGCGGGGTGGGCGCCTCCAGCGCCGCCACCTGCCACTCCCCCGGCCGGGGAACCGGCCCCGACCGCCGTCGCACCGCCGGAGACCGTGCCCGTCGGGTGCGCCGGACTGCCGTCGAGCTGGCGGTAGGCGGGCACGGTGGTGTCCACGTTGCGGTAGGTGTTGCCCAACACCCGCTCCATGGTCTCCTGGGCCTGCCGTTCGGCCTGTTGGCGTTCGTACTGCTGACGAACAGCGTCCACGGAGCCGCCAAAAGGACCACCCGCGATGTTGGCCGTCACCGACCGGCTGACGTCGAAGTCCTGTGGCTCGGGAACCATGGCCTTGACCTGGCCCGCCGCCGAACCGGCCTCCTCGATCTTGTTACCGGTCAGGTGGAAGCACTCGCCGCTGTTCTGCGACCACCGGGCCAGGGGCTGTGCGGCCTGCTTGGCCGCCTCGGCGGCCTGGCCGGACCAGCCGCTGTCGATGGCCTTGGCGGAGTCATTCGCCAACCGCTCGCCGAGCTTGCCCAGTTCCTTACCGATGTTGCGCCAAGCCTCGGCGACGGCGACCGCGTCGGACTGGCTCAGGGTCTGCTGGTTGGTGTCGTAGATCCGCCGGTGGCTGAAGGACCGCCAGTTCTCCTGTTCCCGGATGGCGGGCGGGTCGTAACCCGCCGGGGCGTCCAGTCTGCGGTTGCGTTCGGCCAGTTCCCGGCGCAGCCGCTCGCCCTCCTCGGCGGCCGCGGCCGCCTGCTCCTGGTGTGCGTTCTCCGCCCGGGTGTCGAACCCGAACACGCTGCCGACGTCGTCGCGCACCATCCCGGCGAAGTCGCCGACGGCGTCCACTGTGGTGCCGGCGGCGTCGGACACCGCGCTGCCCGCACTGCTCAACGCGCTGCCGACGGCGTCACCGACCCCGCTGGCCTGTTCTTCCAACCACTTTCCGAAGCCCATAACGCCCCCTCAGGCAGGTTCCGGAACCTTCGGCTCCACCGTCTCCGCGATCTCCAACGCCTTGGCACACTCGTCAAGGTCATCGGGCAGGCTAGACTCCATGGCACGAACAAGTATCGTCCCCCGCCCGGCATCGAACATCACGTTACAAGTCCGCGCCTGCGTGGCTCCCTTGGTAATCGCCCGAGCCCCCGGACGACCATTGACCTCCACCCGCTCGAACTCTGCCCAGACATCCTTCCGCTCCGACGAAGCCACCGTCTGACGTGTGTTCTTCTCCAATCGCGCATTAATGGGCGAACCTTCGTAGTAACAACCCGGCTTCCACGGCAACTCACTTCGAGGCTCCCCCGGCCCCCTCAACCCGAAAGACTCCAGCTCGGACTCCGACAGCACCTCACACGGATCCACACTCGCCAGAACCTCCTCCGAGGAAGACGGGCCTGTAGTCTCCGACGACCCCTCGGCACCCCCACCCGGCGAACACGCCGTGACACCGACCAACACCGCACCGGCCAGCACGGCCACCACCGAACTCGTCCACCGACTCACCACTGAATCCCCCTGCCCAGATCACCGCTGATCTGCTCATCGGTGGCCTGGTAATTCTTCTTGGCCTCGCGGAACAACTCCGCCTTCCGCTTCAACTCGTCAGCGAACTGTTGCAGCAGATCCGCCGCCCCCGTGGAACCGTTACCGGCCTTACTCCCGAACTTGGCCGCCAACTGCCGACCCGACGGATAATCACCCAAACCGGGAACCTGCTGCAATCCCTCGGCAGCATCAGCGAGCTTTTTCGCTTCCTCAGCCTCGCGTTCGTACACCGCCGCCGCCTGATCCGCAGCACTGGGCTCCATACTCAACCCACCCGCGGCGATCTGACGCCGAATCCAGACATTCTCCTGCTGGATAGCCCCCAACGCTTCACCGGCCTCGGCGAAACCAGCATCCAACTCCTCCGGAACCTCCGTCACAGTCCCCTCCCACACGCACACCGACATCCACACCCACCAGCACCCTAGCCAACCCACCCCACCCCCATGTGCCAAAACCCCACAAACACCCCCGTGACCAACACCTCACTCGCACAGTCGTCGGAGGAACGCCGACCACTCGCGTGTGCCCACACACACCACCGGCCCGGCCGGATCCTTGGAATCCCGCACCCACACCCCGCCGGCGGCGAAAGCCACCTCAACACAGGCACCCTGGTGGTTGCTGTAGCTGCTCCTGTGCCAGTCCACGGCGGACAGGGTGGTGCTGTTCATCATCGTCACCTCAACCGGAGAAACTCGCGCGTACGGACTCGATGAGTGCCAGTGACTCCTCCGTACCGTACGCGACTTCGCGAACCTGATTCGCAACTTGCGTGTAGGCTTCCCCCACTTCCCGTTCGTCCGAGTACCGAGCGCCCATGACCGGATGTTGTTGCAGATACACGGCGGGCAGGAACTCGGCGAACTCCAGCAGGATGAACGAGCCGTCGATGGCGGCGTGGGCCCCGGCGGAGGTCGGCACCACTCTTACATCCACATTGCTCTGTCGTCCCATCTTCACGAGGTGGTCCAGTTGCTCACGCATGACCTCCTCGGAGCCGACCGGTCGCCACAGCACCGACTCCTCGACGAGTGCCTCCAGCACCAGCGGGTCCTCCTCGTCGAGAAGCCGGTTCTGACGCTCCAGCCGCAGACCGACCACCAGATCGTGTTGCTGCTCGTCCACCATCGGGCTGGCCCGGGTCAGAGCCTCCACGTACTGCCTGCTCTGCAACAGGCCCGGCACCAAACCGTGCTCGTACGTGATCTCGCGTTGGGCTTCGCCCTCACCACCGATCAGATCGGCGAACCAGTCCTCCACGACTTCGGAGAACGGAGCCCACCAGATAGGCTCGTTGGAACGCTTGGCCCAGTTGATCAGACGTGTCTTCTCACTGGCCGTCGCTCCGTACAAATCCAGCAGGTCCCGCACGTCACGCCACCGCAGTCGGTACTTGCCCTGCTCCATGCTGGTGATCTTCGGTTGCGTGCACCCGAGCTCGGCAGCCGCCTCGGACGTACTGATCTTGCGTCCCGTCCTCTCCGGAGCCAACTCACGCAGAGTTCGCAGTTCCCGCCCGATCCTCCGGCGCAGCCAACCCGCATCCGATCTCGGTGTCATCGCACTCCCCTCCGTTGTCGCTCTGGGAAGAGACCTACGCCGTAACGGCCTCCACACTCCACCGGTTTCACCTGATCGTGCACTACCCAAACTTATTTATAAGAAGTAAATACATAAGTGTACCGAGTACGCATTCTGGAAGGAGTCACTCATGACCGAGTTCGACCACCTCTCCGGCCCCCAGCGTCCCGCACCGCCGTCTTCGCCGGGCCGCCGCGCGGAGTTCCTGGCCGCCCTCCAGGAGATGGTCACCGAGAGCGCCCCACGGGTGTTCGCCCTCTGCGAGGAGATCGACGAGTGCCAGCAGGCGGTACTGTGCTACTGGGGCCTGGCCCACCCCGACCGGGCCGACGTGCTCGGCACCGGCGGCGGCATCCACCTCGGCTTCCGCGACGCCGCCACCGCCCACCAACGCCTCAGCACCCCCACCCGCCCCCTGCACCTTCTCTGGGCCTGATCCCCCAAACATCCAACCCACACACAGAACCGCCCGGCGTGTACCCGCACGCCGGGCGACCCCGTGATCCCAACACCCCTACACCGGCTCCGGAACCTTCGGTTCGACCGTCTCGGCGATCTTCAGGGCCTCGGCACACTCGTCGACATCATCTGGAAGAGCAACTTCCTGGACACGCACCTGGATCATGCCCTGCCCGGCATCGAACATCACGTTACAAGTCCGCGCCTGCGTCGCTCCCTTGGTGATCGCCCGCGCCCCGGAACGACCGTTGACCTCGATGCGCTCGAACTCCGCCCAGACATCCTTCCGCTCCGACGAAGCTACCGTCTGGCGTGTATTCTTCACGAATCTCACCCCAACCGGATCGCCGGAATAGTCACATTCAGATGTCCAAGGCAACTGATCTATGGATTCCCCCGGAAACTCCAAGCCAAAGGACTCCATTTCTTTTTCCGAAAGCAAATTGCAAATATCCACACTCGCCAGAACCTCCTCCGAGGAAGACGGGCCTGTAGTCTCCGACGACCCCTCGGCACCCCCACCCGGCGAACACGCCGTGACACCGACCAACACCGCACCGGCCAGCACGGCCACCACCGAACTCGTCCACCGACTCACCACTGAATCCCCCTGCCCAGATCACCGCTGATCTGCTCATCGGTGGCCTGGTAATTCTTCTTGGCCTCGCGGAACAACTCCGCCTTCCGCTTCAACTCGTCAGCGAACTGTTGCAGCAGATCCGCCGCCCCCGTGGAACCGTTACCGGCCTTACTCCCGAACTTGGCCGCCAACTGCCGACCCGACGGATAATCTCCCAACCCCGTTACTTGTTGTAAACCTTCAGCTGACCTAGACAACTTCTCAGCTTCTTTGGCTTCGCGTTCGTAGACAGCGGCCGCGTGGTCGGCGGCGCCGGGTTCCCATGCTCAACCCGCCCCCCTCGATCTGCTGCCGGATCCAGGCGTTCTCCTCCCGGATGGATCCCAAGACCGCGCTCGCCTCGGAAAACCCGGAATCCTGGCCACCCACCGTCGTCATCACATGCCTCCCACACACGCGTGTGCACCTCGTCCGCCGCACCCTAACGAGCCCGACACCACCCCGTCCGGCAAACCGACGAAACCACCCTGCGACCGCCCCTCTCAGCCGCGTAACCTCCGAAGGAACGCCGACCACTCGCGTGTGTCCACACGCACCACCGGCCCCGCCGGATCCTTGGAGTCCCGTGTCCCGGTCTGCCTCCGCGACGCTGCGGCTGGCGGCCGTCAACGCTGCGGCATACTCTCCGGTTTGCAGCAGGCCGGGAACAACCAGCTGTTCGTGGTTGAACTCGCGCCACAGTCACTCACGACCGAGTTCGACCACCTCTCCACCCACCAACGCCTCAGCACCCGCCCCTACAACTCCTCCGGGCCTGAGCGGGCACCTCGGGACGCCCCCGACACGCCCTCGGTCGCCGGGAGGTTTCCGGTCACCCGATGTCGAGCGTGATCTTCCCACCGCTGTGCCCGGTCTCGCTGTCATCCTGCGCCCGGGCCGCCTCACTCAACGGGTAGGACCGCGCGTGGGCGATACTGAGCTCGCCCGCCACGACGCGCCCGGCGAGCTCGTCGAGCACCCCGGTACCGCGTTCCGCCGAACCACCGCTGGAAAACACCACCCCCAGCGCGGAGGCCCGCGTGTCCGCGATGGTGACAATCCGGTCGGTGCCCCCACGCAGCTCCACCGAGTCCGGCAGGACCCCTTTGCCCGCGGCGTCGAACACCGCGTCCACCCGGGAGGTCACCTCCCGCACCCGTTCCACCAGCCCTTCCCCGTACGTCACGGGCACGGCCCCCAGCGAGCGGAGATCCTCGAACCGTTCCGGCGCGGCCGTACCCACCACCGTGGCCCCCATGGCGACCGCGAGTTGCACCGCGATCCGCCCCACGGCTCCACTGGCCCCGTGCAGCAACAGCACTTCTCCGGGGGAGAGCTCCAACTGGCGCAGCACCCGCGCGGCCGTCGCCCCCGCCACCGGCAGGGCCGCCGCGTCCCGCCAGGACAGCTCCGGAGGTTTACGCGCCACCAGCGAGGCCAACGCGTACTCGGCGTACGACCCGGTGTCGGCCCAGCCGAACACCTCCTCCCCCACACCGAACGGGGCCCCCTCCCCGGCGGCGTCCACCACGCCCGCCAGCTCCAGCCCGGGACGGCGCGGCAACGCGAGCTCGGGCATCACCCCGCCGCGCAGCTTCCAGTCCAGCGGGTTGACCCCGGCCACCCGGACGGCGACCCGGACCTGCCTCCGGCCGGGTTCCGGCGCGCCCGCCTCCACCAGCCGCAACACGTCCGAGGAGCCGTACTCGGAGAACTGAACGGCGCGCATGACTCCGCCTCCCGGAACGACGCTTCCTGCCCGCTCCCCGAAACTCCCACGAAAAGACCGGGCCCGCCACGGGGCCCGGCCGCGCACATCCTCACCTCCCGGATCCTCGGGTCACACGCCTTCTCCCACGGGCGTGTGCACCCGCTCGGACAGCCAGTCGTACCAGACCGCCAGTCCCAGGCTCTCCGTCACCGAGATCGGAAGGATCTCCGCCTCCGGGTTCACCCCGCGCAGCCGCTCGGTGAACACCGCCGGGTCGAAGGACAGGTACGGCAGCAGGTCCATCTTGTTCATCAGCACCAGGTCCGCGCCGTGGAACAGGTGCGGATACTTCACCGGCCCGTCGTCACCCTCGGTGGCCGCGGTCAGCACGACCCGGGCATGCTCGCCCAGGTCGAAAGGGGCCGGACGACCCGGATCGCACACGCTGTCCACCAACACCACCGAGCCCCGCGCCGGATCCAGGGCGCGCAGGCTCCGGCCCAACGCCTCCGCGTCCGGAGGAGCGCCCTCCTCCGTGTCGATCCGCGCCACCGTTCCCCCGGCGGCGGTCAGCCGTTCCGCGTCCCGCTCGGGCGCCTGGTTACCCACCAGTACCGCCACCGGGGCCCGTGGCCCGTTCTCCGCCAGCGTGCGTTCCACCAGGGCGGTCCGCCCCGCCCCCGGAAAACCCACCAGGTTCAGTGCCAGCACGCCCCGCTCCGTCAGCCAGTCACGGTTGGCCTCCGCCGGGGCGCGCCCGTCCTCGTCGACGAGCCCGTGCACGGTCCCGCTCCGCGTTTCGCCCTCACCGCACCCGCACGTGGCGCACATCCGCACTCCCCTCGAACAAGGAACTCGGCGCCGTCGTCTCGGAACACCCCGGACGGCGCCCGGCCGTACACCACCACAGGGTCCTCCGGAACGGGCCCGAAACCGCGACCGCGACACACCCCTTCCCCCGGAGGAATGACGCAGCTCGCCCGGTCCGGCGGCGGGTCTCAGGCGGCGTAACCGAACTGTTCGAGCCGACGCTCGGCGGTGCGAAGCTCCTCCGCGGAGAACAGCTCGGCGAACCTGGGCTGGATGACCAGGGCCTCGACGGTGAGATCGAGCCTGCCGCGTTCCCAGAGCGCGGCGAATCCGTCGGAGACGGCCGCCCCGGCCAGCAGCCTGCGCGCGGTGTCCAAACCGCCGTGCTCGGCGAGCATACTCAGGAAGTACGTCGCGGTGTAGTGCGCTTCCTTCCGCCCACGTTCGTACAACGAACGCATCCGCTGCTCGAACTCGGCCACCAACGGCTCCCGCGTGGGATCGGGACGGGGTCGCTGTTCGCCGGCGTCGACGTCCTCCGTGGAGGTTTCCTCCTGTCCCTGGTTACGACGGCGCACGTAACCACGAAACGCATCCACCGAGGTGAACACCTCGTAGCCGAGTTCCTCCAGACGGGCGAGGTCGGCCTCGGCGGTGTCGAGTTCGAGCACCACCGGGCTGCCCTGACCGGTCTGCAACCCGTCGGGCCAGAACGCCTCGGCCACGGCCAGCGGCCGTCCCGTACGCGGGTCGGCGATCTCGGTGTCGGTGGCCGGGTACGCGCACCCCATCCCGACGAGTTCGGAAATCAGCCCACTGACCTGGGCGGCCCGGGCGTCCAGCGCGTCGTCGGCGGCCACCGACAGCGGTTGCAGCTCCACCCGCTCCGCGGAGGTCACTCCCGTACGCAGCTCGGTGAGAAAAGACTGTGCCGCCTCGGCCAACAGTTCACGCCGTGCCTGCAGGAACTCGGGATAGCGCTCGATCTTCCACAGCTCGGGGTCGGTGGGGACCCACTGCGAGGCCAGCACCCCGGGATGTTTCTCCTCCACCTCGGCGAAGTACTCCTCCGGAGGCCTGTTGCCCACCACCAGATTGGTGTCCTGGGTCAGGAAACAGAAGTTGGCGATGGCGTTGACCTGCGAACGTTCGTAGCCGGCCCGGTACAGCAGCGACTTCGGGAACAGGTGGTGAACCTGCAGCGAGGAGTTCCTGCCCAACAAGTCGGCGCGCAACGGTATCCCACTGCCGAAGTCCCGGGCCTGTCTGACCCTGGTGAGCATGTACAGCAGCGGGTAGAAACGCGACCCCTTCGTCGACCCCTCGAAATCGTGGGCGTGCACGTCGAGGTTGCCGCCACGCCACCGCTCCAGCGCGGTGATCAGTCCGTCGATGCCGGCTCGTTCGACGGTTTCGTAGTCCCGCTGGAGGAAGGATTCGGTCGAGCCGGCGAACCTTCCCCACAACGCCGCGTGGATGTACCAGTACAGCACCTTGTCCTGGTGCGAGCTGTCGTCGAAGCGGCCGCCGTTGAGTTCCAACAGCCGGGAGACCACGGGGAAGGCGTAGCGGGCCATCAGCACCCGGTCGTGGTCCAGCCCGAGCCGGCCGGAGACCAGGTCGAGGAACCGGCCTATGTATCCGGTGGACCGGTGCAACGCCTCCCGGAACTCCTCGGCCGAGACATGGTCCAAGGCGGTGAACAGGGCGCGCCCGGTGGCCACCGCGTTGACGTTGCGCAACAGCCAGTCCAGTGTGAAGTCGAACCCGGCCTCGTGCCACGTCCGCAGCGTCCGGCGCATCTCACCGCGTGCCTCGCTCCACTGTGCGCAGATCTTGGCCAGCGCGAGGTCCCCCTTGGACAGTTTCGTCCCGCCCGAGTTGACCCGGTTGAAGATGTCGACGACCGTGTCGACGTTCTTGTCGTCCCCGGTGATCTTCTCCGCGTAGAACTCCCGCTCCAGCAGGTTGTGCAGCCTGTTCAACCGCTCCACGTAGGTACCGAGATTGTCCGGGTCGTGCTGTTGGAAGCTCGTGATGTACTCCCCGAGGTTCTCCCGGAAGAGTCTGGTCACGTTCACCCAGCGGTAGTCCTCGGCCATCCTGGACGGCGCGTAGAACTCGAACTTCTCCTCGGCGACGTTGAAGTACAGGCCGGTGAAGGCGCTCTGGTCTCCCTCGAAGAAGGCCGGTGGCTGACCACGTATCACCCCGTAGAGTGAGGTGATGCGCTGCTGGCCGTCCAACAACAGCAGGTGGGGACCGTGGTTACCCCCGGTTTCTCCCCGGACGGAGATCCCTTCGGCGTCGGTTTCCCACATGAGCAGCCCACCCACCGGATGTCCGCGGTACAGCGACTGCATCAACTCCCGCACCTGCTCCCGGTTCCACACGTAACCACGTTGGAACTCGGGAAGCAGCACCGACCCGGAGTCGATCTGGTACAGCAGGGTGGAAAGCGTGGGCATGGTCTCCCTTTCCTCTTGTCATGACTGTCTCGCGCGAGTCCGGAAGGCTCCGACCACGACCGGTGTCAGCCCTCGACGGGCAGAAACGGGCTCCTGGAGCCGTGCCAGGACACGACGAGCTGTTCCCGGGCACGGGTGCAGGCGACGAACAGCAGACAGCGCTCGCGCTGGGTGTCCCGACGATGCGCCGCGGGATCCTCCTCCTCTGGGGTGATCGCGCTGGCCGGCGGAACGTGGTACTCGGTCACTCCGACCACGGCCAGGCAACGGAACTCCAACCCCTTCATCCGGTGCATGGTGCCCACGGCGACGGCCTGCTCGTCGCCGCCAGTGGCACCGAACAGTTTCTCGTGGGGAACTCCGGCCCCGGCGAGTGCGGCCATGACCGTGTCAACGAGTCGGTTCGACCGCACCGCCACCCCGATCTCACCGGGTTGTACTCCGGCATCCATCCACTCGCGCACCGTGGTCACCAGATGCTCGGTCTCGGCGTTCCTGGTCGGAAAGCCGAGGACACGGGGGTGTCGACCCCGCACTTCCGAACGGCATCCCGCGATGGAGGCGAGCCCCTCGTCCATGTCGTCGATACGTTCGCCACGCAGCAGGCCGAGACTCCAGGCGAGGATCTCGGCGGTGGTGCGGTAGTTGACGGTCAACCGGCTCGACCGTCCGACCACCTGGATCCCGACCTCGCGCAGGCTCACCCGGTTGTTGTAGATGCGCTGGTGCGTGTCCCCCGCCAGGAAGACGTCGTTCGGCAGCTCGGGCACGGCCGCGCGCAGTAACCGCCACTGCACCGGGCTGAGATCCTGGGCCTCGTCGACCACCACGTGTCGGTACGGCTTCTCGGCGCGCTGTTCGAGCAGCCGGGTCGCCTCGACGCAGACGGTCTCATGGGTCCACACCCCGCGTCGCCGCAGCGTGTTCTCGAACTCCCAGACCGCCTGCCAGACCCGGGCCTTCTGGCGGGAACCGAGGCCGCGCCCCCGCCCGTCGCGTTTGGCGTTCAGATACTCCTCGGCACTGCCGATCCGCCGGGCGAGCACGACCTGACGCCATTCCTCACCCAGGAAGGAGGCCGTGAACGGCACCTCCAGCTCCGCAATGACCGAGTCCCACAGTCGTCGTTCCTCCTCGGAGGACAGGATCGTGGGAGGCCCGTGGTGTTCGCGGAAGATCCGGTTGGCGAGCTGGTCCACGTGACGCACGTCGATGCGTTCGCGCACCCCGGGGTCCTCGACGAGCAGCTCGACGCCGGTGCGCAGGGAGTCGGCCAGGGTCGCGGTGAAGGTGGTCATCAGCACCGGTCCCTCCCCGTTCGTGGCCAACCGGTGGGCCCGGTGCATCGTCACCACCGTCTTGCCGGTGCCGGGGCCTCCGGTGACCCGGGCCGGGCCACCGTAGGAGGCCTCGACCACGAAACGCTGCCTGGGATGGAGATACACCCGCCACGTCGCCAGCGGGTGCCGGAATATCGCCATCAGTTCCTCGGGTCCGTCGACGAGGACGACTCGATCGGAACTGCGCTCCACGGCCGCGTCCAGATCCTCGGTGTCGAACCCCGCCTCGGTCACCTCGGCGGCCAGTTCGGCCCACACCTGCTCGGGGGTGTAGCCAGCGGCCAGCCCGAACAGTACGTCCCACTGGTTGGACGGCAAAAACGACTTGGCCGCCTCGAGCTGCGTCGAGTCCGTCAGCACCCGCGCGAACTCCAGGGTCTGCTCGTCGACTCCCAGCTGCCGCAGCTGGGAGTCCTTGACGTGGTCGAACAGCCGGCTGGGGGCGGTTTCGGCCAGCCGGGACAACGCGGGCATGCTGTCCTCCACCGCTGCGACGTCGCGGAGCTCGATGCGTCCGGTGGCGGCGTTGACCGAAGCCCGGTGCCGTCTCGCCCAGGCATAGGCGTCGTCGTGCGGACGTACGGTGAGTAGGGTGTAGTTGTCCCCCGAGTCCGGTGCCAGCACGATCCCCCGCCAGAAGTCGCTGATCCGGATGGAACGGAACCGGGGATCGCGCGCGTTGGCGATCTTCTCCAGATGCGCTCCGGCGTGACTGATGTCCTCGAACTTCTCCAGTGTCCGGGTCACTCGATCCCGAACCGTTTTTTCGAGTTTGGTGAACTCGTGGAGGAAGTCCTTGTCGATACCGAGTCGGGCCACCTGTGTCTCCCTGCCGCTGTCCCGTGTCGCCCAGTCGTCCGTTTCGCGTCGCCGTCGAACCGCGAGGGGTTTTCCGCCGACGTCCGGCCGGTTCCCACAGGGGAACACCGGCCCGCACCGATGATCATCGCCCGCCAGTGGGCAGGACGTCGAGCAGTTCGCGCACTTTGACGACGGTGGGATGCTCCGGGTCGTGGGTTCGGAGCAGATCGTCGAGCAACTCGCTCAGCGTCGTCTCGGCCTCCTCCGTTCTGCCCGCACCGAACTGGATCATCCCGATCTGACGCCGCAGGTCCAGCGTGCGGGGGTGCTCGTCACCGAACACCCGTCGTTCGTCGGCCAACAGACCGTTCATGATCCGCAGCGCGTGCCCGGGGTTACCACCGAGGGCGTGGCAGGTGGCGTTGCGCAACCGGCAGTGGAGAACGAGTTCGGTGTCGAGACCGTCCCGCTGTGCCAGGTCGGTGGCCAACGTGTGGTACACGGGACCGGCTCGTTGGTACTGGCCACCGTCGAACAGCACCTTGGCCCATTCCAGCCGCAGGCCGATTCGGAGACGAGCTCGTCCAGCTCGGCCGGAATGTCCGAACGGTGTCCACGTAGTGGCGTCGGCCGCTCGTAGACCTGTTTGTGCATCACGGCGTAGGCGGTCGAACCGGTGAACAGCCGTAGCCCGGTGAGCATCTCGTAGAGCACACAGCCCAGGGAGTAGAGATCGCTGTGGGCGGAGCTGGTAGCTTCCTGGATCTGTTCCGGGGTCATGTAGGCGGGGTGCCGATGGGCTGGCCGGTGCGGGTCAACCGGGACATGTCGGCCATGTCGAGAGCCACGGCCAGTCCGAAGTCGAGCACTTTGACGGTGCCGTCCGGTTGCAGCATGAGGTTGGCCGGTTTGAGGTCGCGATGCACCAGCCGGGCCTGGTGGGCGGCGGTGAGTATCGAGGAATACTGGCGATCGTGGTCACCGTGGCGGTCCAGGGGATACTCGTCAGCGCCATCAACGAGGCCGGATCCTCCGGCGGAGCCCCTCGGCACCCGAGCAGCCCGCCCCCGACCCCGGCTCCGGTTCCGACCCCGACTCCGGCTCCTCCGAATCCTCGACCGAACTCGCGTTCGGGGAGAACCACAGCTGGCCGGGTGGCGAGACGATATCGATCTCGGAACCGACTCCCTACACCAGCGACAACCAGTTCCTCCAGCCACAGGAGGGAAAGCGCTACGTCCAGTTCGACGTCCACGTGGTCAACAACGGTGACGACGAGTACAACGTCGGCTCCGTCACGATCACCGCACAGCACGCCGGAAAGGTCGCCCAGCAGAACTACAGCGCCGGCGACCAGCTCCCGAACACCCAACTGCCGCCCGGAGACGAGGTCTCCTACACCATGGTCTTCGAGATCTCCGAGGAGCCGGGCGAACTGAAGGTCAGTGTCCAGCCGAACGCGTTCGCCGCCCAGACGGTCTACTTCACGGGCAGGGTGTGACCGAAAGACGGTCCCCGCCACCCCCTCGAAACGGCCCACAACACGGGCCGTGCGACGAACTCCGGCGGCGACCTCCGAACGCCACCGGACGGTCGCCTTCCTTCTCGTGGTCCGGGATCCGGTCCTGCGGGCACCGGACCACGAGAGGAGCCACGGCATCGCGCACACCGGCGAAACTCCGTCGGTACACGGTTCCTCCCGCACCGGAACGAACTCCGACCCTGCCGGGGACACTCCCCGCGGGGAACAGTCCGGGAAGTAACATCACCCGCGTGTCCGGTACCGAACACGGCGAGAACGGAGACCTCGGTGTCACGAACACCCGGAGATCTGTCCGCAGTGTGACCGAACTGGTCGAACGTCTCCGACAGGGCGTGCGGACGAAGTTCGTGTTCTTCTGGGGAGACCACCCTCAACGGGACGGCAGCCCCGGCCGGGGCTGCCTGAGCCAGTGGTGGCCGGCTCCGTTCACCGCCCACGAGCGCCTTTTCCCCACCGCGGAGCACTACATGATGTGGCGCAAGGCGACACTGTTCGGTGACCACGAGGCCGCGGAACGCATCCTGGCGGCCGAACATCCACACCGCGCCAGGGCGCTGGGGCGCACGGTAGCCGGATTCGACCAGCGAGTGTGGGAACGGGAGCGGTTCTCTGCCGTGGTGGCCGGCCGGCAATGTGGCGAAGTTCGGACAACACGATCAGCTGTGCCGTTTTCTGCTCGGCACGGGAGAACGGATACTGGTCGAGGCCAGTCCGGTCGACACGGTCTGGGGCATCGGCCTCACCGCGGACGACTCCCGCGCACGGAATCCGGAACGATGGCCGGGGTTGAACCTGCTCGGCTTCGCGTTGGGCGAAGCACGCCAGAGACTGCGTGAGCAGCAAGCCCCAGCCTGAGAGCCCCCGCGCCGAACACCGTCCCGCATCGGCGCCCGCGGGCCACCGAGCCGGTGGTTTCCGCCCGGGGCGGAAGCCACCGGCTCCCGTCCTTACCGCTCGCCGGAACGGCCCCGCCGCTCGCGCAGCTTGCGCAGCGCCTCGTCCAGCAGCTCCATGCCGTCGGCGTCGCTGCGCCGCTCCTTCACGTAGGCGAAGTGGCTCTTGTAGGGCTCGGTGCGCTTCGGGGCGGGAGGATTGTCCCGGTCCCGCCCGGCCGGAAGACCGCAGCGCGTGCACTCCCAGGTGTCCGGAACGTGGGCGTCCACGGCGAACGCGGGACGAACCCGGTGGCCGTTGTCACACCAGTACTCCACCTGCTGGCGCGGGGCGGACTCCCCGCGCTCCACGTCCCCGCTGATCGTTCCGGAACCGAGCCGCATGCCCCGTATCGCATTCCCGTCGGTCAACAGCTTTCACCCACCGTCCCACCATCGAACGAAACGGACACCGGGTGGACCGGGCCGCAGATCACCGTGGCCGGGCACCCGCGATGCCCGGCCACGTGCCGTCAGGCTCCCATTTTGATCAGCAGGCCGGTGCCCACGATCGAGATCACCCACAGGGCGATGACGAACAGCGTCATCCTGTCCAGGTTCTTCTCCGCGACGCTGGACCCGGCCAGGTTGGACTGCATCCCGCCGCCGAACAGCGAGGACAGCCCACCGCCCTTCGCCCGGTGCAGCAGTACGAGCAGCACCAGCATGACGCTGGTCACCAGGACCATGATCTGCAGCAAAAGTGTCATAACGTCCTCGTTCACACCACGGTTCGCGGCAAGCCTACCGAATGGGCGGGCGACTGTGGGCCACCGTTCGTATCAGCACCCTCACAACGGGCCCACGGCGGGGTGCCCCGCGCGAACCGCAAGAAGTCGTGTCCGTGGTGGGCGGGCTGCCACCCACCACGGAGCCCGTCACGGCAGCGGTCCGCCCGCCGCCAAGGCGCTCATCTTGGCGAACTCGTCGCCGTTGAGGCTGGCACCGCCGACCAGCGCACCGTCGATGTCGTGCTGGCCGAGCAGCTCGGAGACGTTGCTGGACTTGACCGAGCCCCCGTAGAGCACCCGCACCTGTTCGGCGACCTCGGAACCGTACTTGTCGGTCAGCGCCGTGCGCAGCGCCCCACAGACCTCCTGGGCGTCCTCGGCGGTGGCCACCTTGCCGGTACCGATGGCCCACACCGGCTCGTAGGCGATCACGCTGCGGGCCACCTGCTCCTGTCGAAGCCCCTTCAGCCCTTCGAGGAGCTGGTTGGTGCAGTGCCGCACGTGCGCGCCGGACTCCCGCACCTCCAAGGACTCGCCCACGCACAGGATCGGGGCCATCTCGTGCTTGAGCACGGCCCGCACCTTCCTGTTGACGAGTTCGTCGGTCTCGGCGTGGTACTCCCTGCGCTCGGAGTGGCCCACCACCACGTAGGCGCAGCCGAGCTTGGCCAGCATGGGCGCCGAGACGTCGCCGGTGTAGGCCCCCGAGTCGTGCGGGGAGACGTCCTGGGCACCGTGCCGGAGCAGCAGCTTGTCACCGTCGATCAGGGTCTGCACACTGCGCAGGTCGGTGAACGGGGGAAGCACCGCCACCTCGACCCGGTCGAAGTACTTCTCCGGCAGGGCGAAGGCGATCTTCTGCACCAGGGCGATCGCCTCGAGGTGGTTGAGGTTCATCTTCCAGTTGCCCGCGAGCAACGGTTGTCTGGCCATGATCAGCCCTCACCTTCCAGGACGGACACGCCGGGGAGCCGCTTGCCCTCCAGGAACTCGAGCGAAGCTCCTCCACCGGTGGAGATGTGCGAGAACCGCTGCTCGTCCAGCCCGAGCGTGCGCACCGCGGCGGCCGAGTCCCCACCGCCGACGACGCTGAACGCCTCGGACTCGGCGATCGCCCGGGCCACCCCGCGGGTGCCCTCCGCGAAGGTGGGGAACTCGAACACGCCCATAGGGCCGTTCCAGAACACGGTGCGGGCCGAGCCGAGGATCTCGGCGTAGCGCTCCACACTGCGCGGGCCGACGTCCAGGCCCTGCCAGCCCGCCGGCACGGCGTCGGCAGGAACCACCTGGGTGTTCGCGTCGTCGGCGAACCGGTCGGCCACCACCACGTCCACCGGCAGCACCAGCTTGTCGCCGTGCTCGTCCAGCAGCCGCTTGGTGGTGGAGATCTGGTCCTGCTGCAACAGCGAGTCCCCGACCTGGTTGCCCTGGGCTGCCAGGAAGGTGTAGGCCATTCCGCCGCCGATGACCAGGCTGTCCACCTTCGGCAGCAGCGCGTTGATGACCCCGAGCTTGTCCGAGACCTTGGATCCGCCGAGCACCACCACGTAGGGCCGGTGCGGGTCGCCGGTCAACGTGCGCAGCACCTCGACCTCGTCGAGCACCAGCCCGCCCGCGTAGGAGGACAGCCTGGTGGCGACGTCGTAGACCGAGGCCTGCTTGCGGTGCACCACACCGAACCCGTCCGAGACGAACGCGGCCGAGTCCCCGACGAGCTCGACGAGGCGGTCGGCCAGCTCGCCGCGCTCGGCGTCGTCCTTGCTCGTCTCCCTGGGGTCGAAACGCACGTTCTGCAGCAGTGCCACCCGGCCCTCGGCCAGACCGCCGACCACCTCGTGCGCCGAGGAACCGACCACGTCCTCGGCCAGGGCGACCTCGGAACCCAGCAGCTGCCCGAGCCTGCGGGCCACCGGGGTCAGCGAGTACCGGGAGTCCGGAGCGCCCTCGGGCCTGCCGAGATGGGCGGTGACGACCACGCGTGCCCCGGCCGAGGTCAACTTCTCGATCGTCGGGAGCGCGGCACGCACCCTGCCGTCGTCGGTGATGGTTTCGCCGTCCAGCGGGACGTTCAGATCGGTACGCACCAGCACGTACCTGCCCCGAACCCCCTCGCCCAGCAAGTCGTCGAGATTCTTCACGCTGTGGCTCCTCGCCAAGGGGATACACCGTCGATGGATTGCAGTGCTTGCACGGACGTCCCCGTGGCCGGAACGCCCGTGGTCGGACTCACGCGGCCCCGGGCCGCCGCCCGGGGCCGGAGTCCACCCGTCGGGGCCGTCTCCGCGACCCCGACGCGGGCGCTCAGGAGAGCCTGGAACCGACGAGGTTGACCACGTCCACCAGCCGGTTGGAGTAGCCCCACTCGTTGTCGTACCAGCCGACGATCTTCACCTGGTTGCCGATCACCTTGGTCAGCGGCGCGTCGAAGATGGTCGAGAACGGGTCACCCTCGATGTCGCTGGACACGATCGGGTCCTCGCTGTAGCGGAGCACGCCCTTGAGCGGGCCCTGCTCGGCGGCGGCCCGGAACGCCTCGTTGACCTGCTCCTCGGTGACGCTGGAGTTCAGCGTCGCGGTCAGGTCGGTGACCGAGCCGGTCGGAACCGGCACGCGCATGGCGTAGCCGTCCAGCTTGCCGTTGAGCTCGGGCAGCACCAGACCGATCGCCTTGGCCGCTCCGGTGCTGGTGGGGATCACGTTGACGGCGGCGGCACGCGCCCGGCGCAGGTCCTTGTGCGGACCGTCCTGCAGGTTCTGGTCGGCGGTGTAGGCGTGCACGGTGGTCATCTGGCCGTACTCGATGCCGAAGTTGTCGTGCAGCACCTTGGCCATCGGAGCCAGGCAGTTGGTGGTGCACGAGGCGTTGGACAGCACGGTCTGCGAGCCGTCGTAGGCCTCGTCGTTGACACCGAGCACCAGGGTCAGGTCCTCGCCCTTGGCCGGGGCGGAGACCAGGACCTTCTTCGCGCCTCCCTGGTCCACGTGCTTACGGGCGTCCTCGGCGTTGGTGAACAGGCCGGTGGACTCGACGACGACGTCGACCCCCAGGTCCGACCAGGGCAGCTTGCCGGGATCCTTCTCGGCGAGGATCCTGATGGTCCTGTCGCCGACCCTGATCCCGTCGTCGACCACGGTGACCTCTTCGGAAAGCTGACCGAGCACGCTGTCGTACTTGAGCAGGTGCGCCATGGTCGCGACGTCGCCCAGGTCATTCGCGGCCACGACCTCGATGTCGTGCTCGCTGGCGAGTGCCGCGCGCCAGAAGTTGCGTCCGATCCGGCCGAAGCCGTTGATACCTACGCGAACGGTCACGCCGATCTCTCCTCGCGACTTACCGTGCCGAATCATCGGCAGGTGGCGGTTGTATGGACTCGCCACAGACCCTATCGCCCACGGGCGGTCGTGCGCGCATAGGGAGAGCACCGCAGCATCGGGAACCTCCCCGTTCCACGGAGGAGAAACCGCCGGGCACGGACGTTGTCGGGCGCGGAGTCCCGCGCACTCCGCGCGGGTGGTGGTCGGTTCCCGGCCCGTGGAATCCCGCGGCGGGCGATTTCTCACCCGGAGAGGCGAGTCGCGAGCGTCTCCCGCCCACCGACCGCGCCGGGCGAACACGAAAAAGCCGCCGGAAAAGTGGGCTTTCCCGGCGGCCTCGGCAGCGTGGCTTCAGCCCGCCTGTTCCTCACCGAGCATTCCGTCGACCCCGGACTCCAGCAGTTCCGCGGTGACGGCGGACTCGGTGTCGGGCAGGTTCAGCTCGCGGGCCCGTTTGTCCGCCATGGCCAGCAGCCGTCGGATCCGCCCGGCCACGGCGTCCTTGGTCATCGGCGGGTCCGCCAGCTGGCCCAGCTCCTCCAGCGAGGCCTGCCGGTGGGCGAGCCGGAGTTTGCCCGCCACCAGCAGGTGTTCGGGCACCGAGCTGCCGAGCAGCTCCAGCCCGCGTTCCACCCGGGCCGCCGAGGCCACGGCCGCCCGGGCCGAACGGCGCAGGTTGGCGTCGTCGAAGTTGGCCAGCCTGTTGGCCGTGGCGCGCACCTCGCGCCGTACCCGGCGTTCCTCCCAGGTCATCACGCTGTTGTGGGCCCCGAGCCGCGTCAACAGGGCGCCGATGGCATCCCCGTCGCGCACCACCACCCGGTCGGTGCCCCGCACCTCCCGGGAGCGGGCCTGGACGTCGAGTCTGCGTGCGGCACCGACCAGGGCCAGCGCCGCCTCCGGGCCCGGGCAGGTGACCTCCAGCGCCGAGGAACGCCCCGGTTCGGTCAGCGAGCCGTGGGCGAGGAAGGCCCCGCGCCACGCCGCCTCGGCATCGCAGACACCCCCCGAGACCACCTGGGAGGGAAGTCCCCGCACCGGCCGCCCCCTGGGGTCGAGCAGCCCGGTCTGTCTGGCCAGACCGTCCCCCTCGCGTACCACACGCACCACGTAGCGGGTTCCCTTACGCAACCCGCCCGAGGTGATCACGTGCACGTCGGAGTGATATCCGTACAGCTCGTGCAGCTCCCGACGCAGTCTGCGCGCGGTGGAGCCCGAGTCGAGCTCGGCCTCCACCACGATCCGTCCTCCGACGAGATGCAGCCCGCCCGCGAAACGCAACAGCGAGGACACCTCGGCTCTGCGGCAGCAGGCCTTGGTGGTGGGCAGCCTGCTCAGTTCGTCCTTGACCGCCGCGGTCATCGCCACCGGTCCGTCCTCCTCTCCAGTGCGGCTGTCAGGCTCGCCGCGAGAGCATCCGGTTCGTGTCGTCCCGAAGCCGTCGTGGCGGCGACCCGATCAAGCAAAGTCTGCGCACCAAGTTCGGCCGCCGCAGCACGAAGTCGATCGGGAGTGGGAACGGCGTCGGTGTCGGCCAGTACCGCGTCCACCCGCAGTTTCGGGGCGTGTTCGGCGATCACGTCGAGATGCTGCTCGGGGGAGAAATCCGCAGTTTCACCCGGTTGCGGGACAAGATTGAGTACCACGATCCGCTGAGCGGTGGTGTTCACCAAGGCCTCGCGCAGCTCCGGGACGAGCAGGTGCGGCAGCACACTGGTGAACCACGAACCGGGACCCAACAGCACCACGTCGGCGTCGAGCACCGCCCGTACCGCCTCCGGCGCCGCGCGTGGGGGGTGTGCCTGCCCGTTGGCGGCGGTCAGCCGCACCCGCTTGACCCGTCCGGGAGTGCTGGCGATGGCCACCTGCCCCCGGATGGTGCGTACCGCGTCCCGGTCCTCGTCCAACCCGACGACCTCGGCCTCCATGTCCAGCGGTTCGAGCGACATGGGCAGCACCCGCCCCTGGACGCCGAGCAGTTCGCAGGCCCGGTCCAACACGGCTATCGGATCGCCGAGCACCTCCAGCAGACCGGCGAACACCAGGTTTCCCACGGCGTGTCCCGCCAGCGCCCCGTTGCCACCGAAACGGTGTTCGAACAACCGGCCCCAGACCCGCTCGGAGTCCCGTTCGGAAGCCAGCGCCGACAGGGCCTTGCGCAGGTCACCGGGCGGCAGCATCCCCAGTTCCCGCCGCAGCCGACCGGAGGACCCCCCGTCGTCGGCCACGGTCACCACGGCGGTGATGTCGGTGGTGACGCGTCGCAGCGCCGCGAGACTCATCTGGAGACCGTGCCCCCCGCCGAGGGCCACCGCACGCAACGGGCGGGAAGTCCCCCCGGACTCCCCCGAGACCGGGGCACTCATTCGCGCCCCAGATCACGGTGAACGGTCTTGACCGTCAACCCCTCCTCCTCGGAAAGTCGTCTCGCCAGTTCCTCGGCCAGCACCACGCTGCGGTGCTTGCCGCCGGTGCACCCCATGGCCAGGGTCAGGTAGCGCTTGCCCTCGCGCTGGTAGCCGGTGCCGACCAGGCGCAGCAGACGCTGGTAGTTGCCGAGGAACTCCTCGGCCCCCTCCTGGCCGAGCACGTAGTTACGCACCTCCTCGGCCGTGCCGTTGAAGTCCCGCAGCTCAGGGATCCAGAACGGGTTCGGCAGGAAGCGGCAGTCCATCACCAGATCCGCGTCCATCGGCAGGCCGTACTTGTAGCCGAAGGAGAGCACGGTGACCCTCGTCCGGGTGGAGGCCTCGGTGCCGAAGGCGTCCTCGATCTTGGCGCGCAACTGGTGCACCGACAGTCCGGTGGTGTCCAGCACCAGGTCCGCCTCCGCGCGGAGCTTGGCGAGCAGGGAGCGCTCGGCCGCGATGCCGTCGGAGAGCCTGCCCTCCCCCTGCAACGGGTGGCCGCGCCGTACCTGCTCGAAGCGCCGCACCAGCACCTCGTCGGTGGCTTCGAGGAACAGCACCCTCGGCTTGTAGCCACGTGCGTCCAGGTCCTTGATCACCGCGCCGAGATCCTCGGTGAAGGCCCGGCTGCGCACGTCCATCACCACCGCGACCCTGGTGATCGCGTCGCTGGAACGCGCCCCCAGCTCCACCATCGTCGAGATCAGTTCCGGAGGAAGGTTGTCCACCACGAACCACCCGAGATCCTCCAGGCACTTCGCGGCGGTGCTCCGTCCGGCCCCGGACAGCCCGCTGACGACCGCGACCTCCATACCCGTCTTCTCCTCGGTCACTGCTCAACCCCCTGAATACCGTTCTCCCCCGTCGTGTTCCGGTCCCGTTGCCGGAACCGTCCCGTCGGGATCCTCCGACGGAACCGTGCTCTGTCGAAACCCGCTCCCGTCCCCGGAACCGGCATCGTCGCGGTCACCGCCCAACGCCCGGTGCACCGTCTCCGCCGTGCGTCGGCCGAAACCGGGCACGGCCGCTATCTCCTCCACCGTGGCACGCCGGATCGCGCGCACCGACCCGAAGTGGGTGAGCAGAGCCTTCTTGCGGGTCTGACCCAACCCCGGGATCCCGTCGAGCTCGGAGGCGCTCACCCGTTCGGAGCGTTTCCTGCGGTGGTAGCTGACGGCGAAGCGGTGCGCCTCGTCGCGTACCCGTTGCAGCAGGTACAGCCCCTCGCTGGTGCGGGGCAGGATCACCGGATCCGGCTCGGCCGGCAACCACACCTCCTCCAGTCGTTTGGCCAGCCCCACCACGGCGACGTCGGTGATGCCGAGCTCGGCCAGTTCGTCGGCCGCCGCGTTGGCCTGCGGAGCCCCGCCGTCGACCACGAGCAGGTTCGGCGGATAGGCGAACCTGCGCGGCTTGCCGGTCTCCGGGTCGACCCCGGCGTCGCCCGGATCCCGCGCGGCACCGGCGGAGTCGTCCTCGGACGTCCCGCTCGTGGGGACCGCGCTCGTGGTCGCGTCCGGCCGCACCCGCCGAGGTGTCGGCCCCTCCACGGACTCGGCGGTCTCCCGGAGGTAGCGCTCGAACCTGCGACGCACCACCTCGGCCACGGCGGCGGTGTCCCCGCCCTCGGACCCCCCGCGCACAGCGAAACGGCGGTACTCGGACTTGCGGGCCATCCCGTCCTCGAAGACGACCAGGGAGCCCACCACGTCGCTGCCCTGAACATGGCTGATGTCGACGCACTCGATGCGCAGCGGGGCGCTGTCCAGCCCGAGCGCCTCCTGCAACTCCTGCAGGGCGGCCGAACGCGCGCTGATGTCCCCGGCGCGCCGCAGCTTGTACTGGCGGAAGGCCTCCTCGGCGTTGCGGCGCACGGTCTCCAACAGGCTGCGCTTGTCCCCCCGCT
The DNA here is from genome assembly GCF_000384035.1 of Actinopolyspora mortivallis DSM 44261. Lineage (GTDB taxonomy): Bacteria > Actinomycetota > Actinomycetes > Mycobacteriales > Pseudonocardiaceae > Actinopolyspora > Actinopolyspora mortivallis. The sequence continues at coordinate 1,163,685 of NZ_KB913024.1, read as the reverse complement.
GCGGGACCCGCAGCCGCACCCTGCTCCCCCGGAGCTCGCCGAGCCACTGCCCCACGGCCTCCGGGTCCTCGGGCAGTTCCGGAACCAACACCTCACGCGGCACCGGCGACCCGCCACCCGCGTCGGCCTGGTCGGCCAGGGCCGCCTGCTCGCCGTAGAACTGGGTGAGGAACTGTTCGACCAGCTCGGCGGTGTCGGTGCGCTCGACCTTGTCGATGACCCAGCCGCGCTGGCCGCGCACCCGTCCGCCCCGCACGTGGAAGACCTGCACGGCCGCTGCCAGCTCGTCCTCGGCGAAGGCCGCCACGTCCGCGTCGGTGCCGTCGCCGAGTACCACGGCCTGCTTCTCCATCGCGTGCCGGAGCGCCTCCAGGTCGTCCCGCAGCCGGGCGGCACGCTCGAACTCGAGCTCGGCGGAGGCCTCCTCCATCCGCTGTCGCAGCCTGCGCATCATCGCGTCGGTGCGTCCGGACAGGAAGTCGCAGAACTCGTCGACGATGCGGCGGTGCTCCTCGGCGTCGACCCGCCCGACACAGGGCGCGGAGCACTTGTCGATGTAGCCCAGCAGGCACGGGCGCCCGATCTGGGCGTGACGCTTGAACACCCCGTTGGAGCAGGTCCGCGCGGGAAAGACCCGCAACAGCATGTCCAGGGTCTCCCGGATCGCCCAGGCGTGGGCGTAGGGGCCGAAGTAACGCACTCCCTTGCGACGCGGACCGCGGTAGACGTGCAGCCGGGGGAACCGCTCGTGCAGGGTCACGGCCAGCACCGGATAGGACTTGTCGTCGCGGTAGCGGACGTTGAAGCGGGGGTCGTACTCCTTGATCCAGGAGTACTCCAGCTGCAACGCCTCCACCTCGGTGTTGACCACGGTCCACCGCACCCCGGTGGCCGTGGTCACCATCTGTCGGGTGCGCGGATGCAGCGCGGACAGGTCGGCGAAGTAGGAGGCGAGCCTGCTGCGCAGGTTCTTCGCCTTCCCGACGTAGATGACCCGCCCGTCGCCGTCGTGGAAGCGGTACACGCCGGGCGAGGTCGGGATGGTTCCCGGAGCTGGTCGGTAGGTGGACGGATCGGCCACGCCCCCAGCCTACGTGCGTCCCCGGCGGGGTTGACCAAGACGGTGCTCCGCGCGGTCGGGCCCGGGCCCCGCCGTCGAACGGCTCACCGCCGTGGCGGCCGGTAGTTCTCGATCCGCCGCAGCAGGGACCGGATACGCAGGGCGTACAACGGCGACAGCGCGTAGCCGGGGTAGCTGGCGAACCAGCTGGCGCTGCCCAGACTGACCGCGTCGGCCCCCGCCCAGAAGTACTCGCGGCAGTCGTCGAAGTCACGGATGCCGCCGGTGGCGATGACGGGCAGGGTCACTCCCGCGTTGCGCAGCTCGGAGACCACCCGCAGCCCCACGGGCTTGATCGCCTTGCCGGACAGACCGCCGAACCCGTTGGCCAGCAGGGGGTCACCGGTCTCCGGATCCAGCCGCAGCCCCTTGACGGTGTTGATCGCGGTCAGCGCGGACACGCCGTGCCGCGCGGCCAGCCGCGCGTGCTGGAGGTAGTCGTAGTCCGGTGAGAGTTTGAGGATGACCGGGTGGTCACTGCGGGGCACGGCCTCGGCCAGCACCGAGTCGATGATCGCGTTGAAGTCGAAGTTGACGTTGTGGCAGGAGACGTTGAACTCCACCGCCGCGATCTCCCCGGGGGGGACGGCGGCGTTGATCCGGTCCACCAGCGTGACGAACTCCTCGGCGGAGAAACCGCCGACCGAGATGATCGTGTTCTGCCCCCGGGTTCGGGGATAGTAGTCCCGCAGGTAGGTGTCGATCCCGACGTTGCACCAGCCGAAGGCGTTCAACCATCCCCCGTCGACCCGCCGCAGCGCGCGGCCGTAGCGACGCAGCAGACCGGGAAGCTCCCGCAGCGACCACACGTCCTTGTTCGTGAAGTGGCCCTCCCGGGGTTCGACCGTCAGGGTCCGCGTGGTCACGGCCCCGAAACGCTCCAGGGGGACGAACCGCGAGATGGGACTCATGCCGTAGGGAATGAGCCGGGAGTTGGCCACGCCGTAGCCCAGCAGGCTGGAGGAAGTCACCAGACGGTTCCGCAGCCGTATGTCCCCCAACCGCACGTGCGGTCCCGCCGTCTCGTCGGCACGAACCAACCGCAGGTTGCGCTCCCGGGCCAAACTCACGATCTCTCCCCTCACCGCCTGCACGGCGACCGACTCGGTGTCGCGCTCATTCTCCCGCACCGCCGGACCGCGCTCGGCACCACGGGTTACCGTCCGGCGGGAGCCGCCGCGCACCGCCGGGTCCGGGAGTCATTCGAGCTGACCGATCTCCCGCCGCAGTTTCCGCAGTTCGCGCATGGCCAGTACGGCGCGCTCCCCGTCGAAGGCCTGGATCGCCGTGATCGGCTCGTACTCGTCGTCCGGCAGTTCCAGCCGGGCGCAGCTGGCCCCTTCGGGGAAACTGATCCCCCGCACCTCGGACCAGGGGTAGTACCGGGTGAGGACCGCGTTGCGCACCTCCACTCCGTGCTCGTCGGCACGCAGTCTCGGGCGCAGGGTCAACAGGATGAGCCCGGCCAGCACCGCTCCGATGCCCGCCATCGCGACCTGGTCCGAGACGGTGAGCAGCACACCGTTGGCGGTGCGGCGCAGCATCAACGCGGCGATGCCGCAGACCACGAACACCACGGTCGCGGCCGGGATGGCCACCTTCCGCACCCGCACGGGGCGCGCCAGCACCACGTTGTCCGTCCCCGTGGAAGCCGTCACAGGAAACCCCGTTCACTGCTGTAGTCGCCGCGAAGCTCCCGCAGCACCAACGCCGTCTCCAACGCCGCCGTCATGGCCTCGAATCCCTTGTCCTCGGCTGAGTCCTCGAACCCGGCACGCTGCACGGCCTGTTCCCTGGTCTCCACCGTCAGCACCCCGTTGCCCACGGCCGTGGCCTCGTCCAGGGCGACCCGACCCAGCCCCGAGGTGACCGACTCGCAGACGTACTCGAAGTGCGGAGTCCCCCCGCGGACCACCACTCCCAACGCCACGACCGCGTCGTGGTCGTGCGCCAGCTGCTGGCAGACCACGGGCAGTTCCATGGAACCGGGAACCCGCACCACCCGGGGCTCCGCCGTCCCGGCCTGCTCGGCCGCGTCCAGGGCCCGCCGCAGCATCCGGTCGGCGAGCTCGGCGTGCCAACGGATCGCCGCGACCGCGGGACGAACGCCCGGGGCGTGCGGAACCCGCACACGCGGACTGCCCTCGCCGCTCATGCCGTCACCTCCGAGCCGTCCCCGAGCGAGGAGTCTTCACCGTCGTCCAGGTACTGGAGTTCGTGCCCCATCCGGTCACGTTTGGTCCGCAGGTAGCGCAGGTTCTCCGCGTTCGGCCGGATCGGAAGGGGTTCCCTGCCCACGATACGCAGCCCGTGGCTTTCCAGCCCCACCCGCTTGTCCGGGTTGTTGGTCAACAGCCTCATGGAGCGAACCCCGAGGTCGGAGAGGATCTGCGCGCCCTGCCCGTAGTCCCGGCCGTCCACAGCCAGCCCCAGCTTGAGATTGGCGTCCACGGTGTCGGCGCCGGCGTCCTGCAGCTGGTAGGCCTGGAGTTTGTGCATCAGCCCGATGCCGCGGCCCTCGTGGCCGCGCATGTACAGCACAACGCCCCGGCCCGCCTCGGCCACCCTGGCCAGGGCGGCGTCCAGCTGGGGGCCACAGTCGCAGCGCAACGAGCCGAGCACGTCGCCGGTCAGACACTCCGAATGCACCCGCACCAGGATGTCCTCACCGTCGCCGATCTCGCCGTAGACCAGCGCGAGGTGTTCGATGCCGTCCAGCAGGCTGTCGTAGCCGAAGGTGCGGAAGGTTCCGTGTTCGGTGGGGATGCGGGCCTCGGCGACCAGCTGGACCTGCTTCTCGAAGCGCCTGCGGTAGGCGATCAGGTCGGCGATGGTGATCAACGCGAGATCGTGCTCGGAGGCGAACACCTCGAGTTCGTCGCGCTTGGCCATCTCGCCTTCGCTCTTCTCACTGACGATCTCACAGAGCACTCCCGCCGGGCGCAGCCCGGCGAGACGGGCCAGGTCCACCGCTGCCTCGGTGTGGCCGGAGCGCCGCAGCACTCCGCCCTCCCTGGCGCGCAGCGGGACCACGTGCCCCGGGCGGTTGAGGTCCTCGGCCGTGGAGTTCTCCGCGGCGAGCACGGTGATGGTGCGCGCCCGGTCGGCGGCGGATATCCCGGTACCCACGCCTTCGGCGGCGTCGACGGTGACCGTGTAGGCGGTGCCGTGCAGGTCCTGGTTGGCGTGGTACATGGGAGGCAGGTTGAGCCGGTCGCAGTCCTGCCCGGTCAGCGCGGTGCACACGTATCCCGAGGTGTAGCGCACCATGAACGCGAGCAGCTCGGGAGTGGCCTTCTCCGCGGCGAAGATCAGGTCGCCCTCGTTCTCGCGGTCCTCGTCGTCGACGACGACCACCGGCCTGCCCGCCGCGATGTCGGCCAGCGCACGGTCGATCTCGGCGAAACCCGCGTTGTTCACCTGCTGTGCACCCCCATCGCCGGGGTTCGACTCGTTCGAGCTCACCGCGATTACTCCCTGCCTTCCCCATTGTCCACCGCACCTGCCGTTCCGGTGCGGGCGAGCCGGTCGAGTTGGGGTCTCAGTAGTCGTTCCACGTGCTTGGCCAACGCGTCGACCTCGATGTTGACCCGATCCCCTCGGGCGCGCAGGCCCAGCGTGGTCAGCTCGCGGGTGGTGGGGATCAGCGCCACGCTGAACTCGTCGTCACCGGCCTCGACCACGGTCAGCGACACGCCGTCGACGGTGACCGATCCCTTCTCCACCAGGTAGACGCTCAGCCGTTCGGGCAGCGAGATCCTGGTGAGCCCCTCGTCGTCGGAGTCGACGAGCGTGCCGGTGGCGTCCACGTGTCCCTGCACCACGTGTCCGCCCAGCCGGTCCCCGAGCGCCATCGCGCGTTCCAGGTTCACCCGGTCGCCGACGTCCAGCCCTCCGAGGGTGGAACGACGCAGGGTCTCGTCGACCACGTCCACCGTGAACCGTTCCCGCGTGGTCCCGACGGCGGTCAGGCACACTCCGTTGACCGAGACCGAGTCCCCGTGGGCGAGGTCGGAGGTGACCGTCGAGGCGCGCACGGCGATCCGCGCGCCCCCGGGGACCGGATCGACAGCGGCGATCTCCCCGAGTTCCTCCACGATTCCGGTGAACACGTGACACCCTCCTTCGGGCGTTCCGTCGGCCTGGAGCGCTCACCTGAACGAGTGAACCGAGGCCGCTGTTTCCACTCTATCCTTCCATGGGAACAGCACTGATCCACACGTCCGGTCCACACATGGTGACCCGTTCGAAGTAAAAGCGCCATGCCTGGGAGAGGCTCACCACGCCCGCCTCACCGAGCGCGGACCTGCCCGAGCCGAGCAGCGCGGGAGCCACGAAGGCCTGCACCCGGTCGATCACCCCGGCTCGCAGGAACGCCCCGGCCAGCGTGGGACCGCCCTCCAGGAAGACCTCCACCACGCCCCGTTCGGCCAGCACGCGCAGCGCCTCCCCGGGATCCCGTCCGCGCAGCCGAAGGGTCTCCGCGGAGTCGTCGAACACCCTGGCCCCAGCCGGAAGCTCCCGGTCACCGAGCACCACCCGCAGCGGCTGGCGCCGGAGTGGGACACCGGACTCGTCACGCACCGTCAACCGCGGATCATCAGCCTGCACCGTCCCCGTCCCCGCCAACACCGCGTCACAGCCCGCCCGAAGCCGGTGCACCTCGGCGCGGGACTCGGGGGAACTGATCCACTGGCTGGTGCCGTCGACAGCGGCCGAACGTCCGTCGAGGCTGGCGGCGTACTTCCAGGTGACGTGCGGACGCCCGTTCCGGACGAAACGCAGCCAGCCACGCAACGCACCGGCCGAGACCTCCTCGGCGAGCACCCCGCCGGCCACGGCCACACCGGAGTTCGCCAGCTCCTCGGCTCCCCCCGCCGCGGACGGGTTGGGGTCGTCGACCGCATGGACCACCCGGGCCACCCCGGCCTCCCGCAGGGCCACCGCGCAGGAGCCGGTTCTGCCCACGTGCGCGCAGGGTTCGAGAGTGACCACGGCGGTACCGCCCCGGGCCGCCGAGCCCGCCTCGCGCAGTGCGACGACCTCGGCGTGCGGGCCGCCCGGCGGACGGGTGGCACCGGTTCCCACCACGGACCCCGCCTCGTCGAGGATCACGCATCCCACGGGAGGGTTCGGACTCGTGCTTCCGCGCACCCGCTCAGCGAGCTCGGCGGCCCGACGCATGGCCTCGACGATCCGGGGGGAGCGCGCCCACCGCGAGTCCGTCATCGGTGACCGTGGGCGAAGGCGTCCGCCGCCCGGGAACGCAGCTGTTCCACCGCGCGTTCGGGCTCGTCGGCGCCGTAGACGGCGGACCCGGCCACGAAGCAGTCCACACCGGCCTCGGCGGCCTGCTCGATCGTGTCGGCGTTGATCCCGCCGTCGATCTCGACGAGCAGGTTCAGGTGTCCGGTATCCACCATGCGGCGCGCCGCGCGCACCTTGTCCAGCACCTCGGGCATGAACCTCTGCCCGCCGAAACCGGGCTCCACGGACATGACCAGCAAGGTGTCGTAGTGCCGGAGCAGGTCGGTGTACGGATCCAGCGGCGTGTTCGGTTTGATCGACAGTCCCGCGTTGGCTCCGGCCGCGTGCAGGTTCTTGGCCAGCGCGACCGGCTCGGCGGCGGCCTCGACGTGCACCGTGACGTTGTGCGCGCCCGCCTCGGCGTATCCCGGTGCCCACCGGTCGGGGTCCTCGATCATCAGATGGCAGTCGAGCGGCGTGCCGGTGTTGCGCAGCAGCGACTCCACCACCGGCAACCCCAGGGTGAGGTTGGGAACGAAATGCGCGTCCATGACGTCGACGTGCAGCCAGTCGGCACCCCGTCCCGGTCCTCCGACGGCGGCCATCTCCTCGGCCAGCCGCGCGAAGTCCGCGGACAGGATGGACGGCGCGATCATGGGCTGATTCGACACAATGGGATGATAGCTCCCCCGATGCGGTCACCCCGCACTGTCCCGCAGCGTTGCGGCGGGAAGGCCGTCCCCACCGGCGGCCCCGGCGGACGAAACACCCCGCCGGGGCCGGAAACCCCGCGAACCGGCGCCTCGGGACCCCTCTCCCCGGACGAGTCGCTACCCCTCACCACGGGCTCGACGCCGGATCAGCAGGTACGCCAGCAGCAGCACCCCCACGAACGGCAGTCCCGCCTTCCAGGCCATCGCGAACTGCGGGGTGAACGGGGTGGTCAACAGCACCGCCAGCACGAAGACCATGGCCAGCACGGTGGTCACCGGCGCCCCCGGCAACCGGACCGGAGAGGCGGGCAGCCCCGCCGCCGCCCTGCGACGTCGGAAGGCGAGCTGGCTGGCGAAGATGATCAGCCAGGTCAGCAGCGCCCCGAACAGCGCCATCCCCAGCAGCACCGGGAACGCGGTGGCGGGGGACAGCGCGGACACGGCGGCGGCCAGCGCGAGACCGGCCGCGGAGAGCACCAGCGACCGGCGCGGCGTGCCCTGGCGACTCAACCCGGCGAACCAACGCGGGGCGTAGCCGTCCCTGGCCAGCGAGTACGTCATCCGGGAGGTGACGTAGAGGTTCGTGTTCATCGCGGACAGGGCGGCCGTGAGCACGACGAAGTTCATCACCCCCGCGGCGGCGGGCACCCCGGCGGCGTCGAACAACCGCACGAACGGACTCTGTGTCAGCTCCTCACCGGTGGAGACGCTGTTCCACGGCAGGATGGACACGATCACGAACATGCCCAGCAGGTAGAACAGCGCCAGCCGCAGCACCATGCCACGGGCCGCCCGGGGCACGTCCCTGGTGGGGTTGCGCGACTCGGAGGCGGTCACCGACACCGCCTCAGTGCCCAGGTAGGAGAAGGTGACCACGGTCAGCGCCAGCCATACCGCCCCGATGCCGTTCGGCAGGAAACCTCCGTGCTCGGTCAGGGCTCCGGTTCCCGTGGCGGGTTCACCGGGAAGGCCGAAGAAGATGGCGACCAGCCCCAAGCCCACGAACACCACGATGGTCACGACCTTGATCATGGCGAACCAGTACTCGAACTCGCCGAAGTAGCGCACGGCCGAGGCGTTGACCGCGAGCATGATCGCCGAGAAGGCGACCACCGGCGCCCACAACGGGATCTCGGGATACCAGAAGCGGAAGTAGATTCCCGCCGCGACGACCTCACTGCCGATGTTGACCACCTGGGCGGCCCAGTAGATCCACCGCTGCACGAAACCGGCCATGCCGCCGAGGTAGCGGTGCGCGATGGCCCCGAACCCGCCGGCCTCGGGATGGACCACCATCATCTCGGCCAGCGCGTACGCCAGCGCCAGAGCCACCAGCGCCGCGACGGCGTAGGCGAGGAGTACGGCGGGTCCCGCGATCGATATCGCCAACCCGGACCCGAGGAAGAGCCCGGTGCCGATCGCCCCGCCCACGGCGATCATGCCGACCTGTCTGCTGTTGAGATCCCTGCGTAAACCGCTTTCGCGTTCCCGCACCCGTTCGTGTTCCACCCCGGGGCCCTCTCTCGGTCACTCGACTGTCCGAAAAACGCCAGTCAACCCTAGGCAGGCCCTCCGAAAGGGTGACGACGTGGTGGAACCGGGATTGCCGGTGGTCAGGCGGACCGCACATCCCCGCGGGGCGGGAAGGCCGGGCCGCTCGGCCGGGCGAGGGAACTACGCCCCGATGTCCTCGTTCCACAGTCCGGGAGAGGCGGCGATGAACTCGCCCATCATGCGCATGCACTCGGCGTCGTCGAGCAGGACCACCTCCACGCCGTTCTCGGCCAGCCAGTCGTGGCCGCCGCAGAAGTTCCTGGCCTCGCCGATCACGATCCGTCCGATGCCGAACTGACGCACCAGTCCGCTGCAGAACCAGCACGGGGACAGGGTGGTGACCATCGTCGTGTCGCCGTAGTCCCGCAGTCTGCCCGCGGCGCGGAAAGCGCTCGTCTCCGCGTGCGCGGTGGGATCACCGTCCTGCACCCGTCGATTGCGTCCCCGCCCGAGGATCTCCCCCCGGGAGTCGACGAGGGCCGCCCCGACGGGAACACCGCCCTCGCGCGCCCCGAGGGCGGCCTGCTCCGCCGCCACCGCCAACCAGCGCCGGTACTCGCGCAGCCTGCTCCGGTGATCCATCGGCTCCACCCTCCACGTTCGACATGCCACGCCCGGCCACGCCGTCACGGCGGCCCGCCGAACGCGACGACGGGTCAGCCCGGCAGGGAGATCTCCACCGGCGTGCCGTGCTCCACGCTGCGGCTGACGGTGCACTTCCGGGCGATGGCGCGTTCGACGGCCTCAACCAGTTTCGCACGCTCCGTCCGGTCACCCATCCCGGAAAGGTCCACGTCGAAGGACAGCCGCACGGAGGCGAACCGGTCGGGGTCCCGCTCGTCGAGCTCCCGGTCGGCGTGCACCGTGACCGGGGTCCGCTGCCCCAGTCTCCTGGTCAGCAGGTTCTCGCTCGTCAGCTGGGCACAGCCGGCGATCGCGGCCAGCAGCAGTTCGCCCGGGGTGAAACCGTCCTCCGCGTCCTCGTGGGCGATCGTCACCCGGCCACCACGGCCGTTGGACGCGGTGAACGTGGAGCTTCCGGTCCTGGTCACCGTCACGGGAGTGGACACCGTGCACACCTCTCGAATCCGCCAGCGGGTACTTCTCGACAACGTCTCCCGGATGCCGTGGGCACCGGGTCGACAACGACCTGGGTCGGGCTCAGACCCGCAGCAGGGCGCAGAACATCGCGTCCGTTCCGTGCCGGTGCGGCCACAACTGCACGAAGGGCCCCTCCCCGAGGTCGGGAACACCGGGGAAGCAGGCACGGGCGTCCAACTCCCGCGCGTCCGTCTGCCGGAGGACGTCGTTCACCACACCGGTGGTCTCCTCCGGATGCGGGGAGCAGACCACATAGGCCACCACCCCTCCCGGACGGGTCACCGTGAGCGCGGCACGCAACAGCTCCCGCTGCAACCGTACGAGCTCATCGACGTCCTCGGGTCCCCTGCGCCACCGGGACTCCGGTCTGCGCCGCAGCGCACCCAGGCCGGTACAGGGAGCGTCCACCAGCACGCGGTCGTAGGAGTCGGCCTCGCCGAAGTCGCGCCCGTCGGCGACCCGCACGGTGACCGAGAGCCCCTGGGTGGCCGAGGTGACCAGTTCGGCACGGTGCTCGGCCTGCTCCACCGCGTCCAGTGTGCCGCCGTCCAGGGTCACCAGCGCACCGAGCAGATTGGCCTTGCCTCCCGGCCCGGCGCACAGGTCCAACCAACGGGTGTCCGAACCCTCGATCTCCGGTTGGGTCAGTGCCAAGGCGGCCAGCTGGCTTCCCTCGTCCTGGACGGCGGCGAAGCCCTCCCGCACCGCCTCCAACTGTCCGGGGTCCCCGGAACCGGCTTCGAGGTGCACACCGTAGGGAGAGTAGGGAGCGGGGTCGCCGCCGGTGACGGCGGCCAGCTCGTCCGCGCTGATCTCACCGGGACGGGCGGCCAGGTGCACGGCGGGGCGTTCGTCGTCGGCGGCCAGTGCCGCGTCCAGCTCCGCTGTTCCACCGAGCGCGTCGGCGAAGGCGCGGGCGATCCACCGGGGGTGGGCGTGCCGGAAAGCCACGTGTCCCACCGGATCCTCGTCCGGGTCCGGGGCGAGCCTGCTGACCCACTCCTCCTCGGTGCGTTCCCCGACTCGCCGCAGCACCGCGTTGGCGAAACCGGCCAGTCTGGAGCCGCTGTTGGTTCGTACCAGCTCCACCGTCGCCCCCACCGCCGCGTGTCCCGGTATCCGGGTGCGCAGCAACTGGTAGGTCCCCAGCCGCAGCGCGTCGAGCAGCAGGGGATCGATGCGTTCCAGCGGCCGGTCGCTACAGTCGGCGATCACCGCGTCCAGCAGTCCCCGGGCCCGACAGGCCCCGTAGGCCAGTTCGGTGGCCAGGGCGGCGTCCCTGCCGGAGACGCGGTGTCGACGCAGCATCCCGGGCAGCACCAGGTTGGCGTAGGCGTCCCGTTCCCGCACCGCGCGCAGCGTCTCCAGCGCGGCGGTGCGGGCGGGGTCCTCGACCGGGGGTTTGGCCCGTTCGGCACGCCTGCGGGGTGGACGGGAGTTCTTCGGCCGGGAGTTGTCCCGGCCACGTTCGCGACTCACTTCAGCACGGTTCCTTGTTCGATGTTCACGCCACGTGCCCAGTCCGTGGCCGGCATACGTTTCTTGCCGTGCGCCTGCACCTCGCCGAGTCGCACGGGGCGCGTGGCGGTCCCGACCAGGACCCGACGACGCTGCACGACGATCTCACCCGGTCGCGGATCCCCCACCGTCGAGGCGTCCTCGGTGAGGACCTCCACCGGGCCCAGTTTGAGGCGAGTGTCCCCCAACCATGCCCAGGCCCCCGGGTCCGGGGTGACGGAACGAATGATCCGGTCGACGACGTGCGCCGGCAGGCCGAAGTCGACCTTGGCGTCGTCCACCGTCACTTTCGGGGCATAACTCACTCCCTCGGCGGGCTGTGGTTCGGCACGGACGGTACCCTCCTCGAGGGCATCCATCGTGGACACCAACAGCCGGGCTCCCGACACCGACAGTTTCTCCAGCAGCGAGCCGCTGGTGTCGGTTGGCTCGACCCGTTCGGTGACCATACCGAAGGTCGGCCCCGCGTCCAGTTCGGGAACGATGCGGAACGTCGTCGCCCCCGTGATGTCGTCACCGTGACGGATCGCGGCCTGCACCGGAGCCGCTCCTCGCCAGGCGGGCAACAACGAAAAGTGCAGATTCACCCATCCGTGTCGGGGGATCGACAGCGCCCGTTCCCGCAGCAAGGCTCCGTAGGCCACCACGGGGCAGCAGTCCGGGGCCAGGGCGGCGAGCCGGTCCAGAAACTCCGGATCCGAGGCCCGTTCCGGAGTCAGCACCTCGACCCCGTGCTCCTCGGCGCACTCGCGAACAGGAGAGGGCACCGTCCTGCGCCCCCGGCCCGAGGGAGCGTCCGGGCGGGTGACCACACCGACCACCTCGTGCCGGGATGCCAGCAGCTCGCGCAGGGCGGGAACGGCCGGAGCCGGTGTCCCCGCGAATACCAGACGCATGATCCAGTCCCTTCAGAACGACGAGTGCGGATCCTGTCCGACCACCACTCCGGAACCGTCGAACCAGGAAGCCGCGCGAATCGCACGAAGCGCGCTGCCACGCTCCCGTTCGTCCAGGCGGTCCAGGAACAGTACTCCGTCGAGGTGGTCGACCTCGTGCTGCAGACACCGCGCCAACAGCTCGGAGCCACTCACCTCCACCGGTTCCCCGTACATGTTCCAGCCACGGGCGAGTGCGACCCGACGACGACGGCATCTGCGGAACAGCCCGGGCACGGACAGGCATCCCTCCGGCCCGTCCCGCGTTTCCTCCCCGGACCACCGCAACGAGGGATTGACCAGATGACCCGCGTAACCGTCGCAATGGTACGTGAACACCCGCAGCGCCACGCCCAGCTGGGGAGCGGCGAGTCCGGCGCCGCCCCGTTCCTCCATGGTCTCCCACAGATCACGCACCAGCGCCCGCAACCGCCGGTCGAAATCGACGACCTCGACACTCGTCCGTCGCAGGGCCGGATCCCCGAACCTGCCGATCCGCCGGACAGTCACACGCTCCCCCGCCGTCAGGACGTTGTCGGCCAGTGTAGTACCTCCTCACGGAGGGAACGGGTCACCACACTCCCGACGCGGGGAGCGTGGTGACCCGTTCCCGACGGCCCCACCGCACGAGCGGAGCCTCCCACGAGGACTCCTCAGGGAGTGGCCGTCAGCGCCTCGGCCGTGTACCGGCAGGAGGGTGACCACAACAGGAACGAGTCGATCCCGTTCGTCCTGGTCGCCTCGATCTGCGCCCGAACCTTGTCCGGTCCGTAGTGCACCCCGAGACTGAAATCCTGCAACCAGGGAATCACCTCGGCCCCCGTGCCCTCGACGGCGCTTTGCCAGTCCCGCAGGGAACGATTCACGATCTTGTACGGTTCGTTGTTCGGATCAGCCACGTCGTACTCACCGGCACCCCAGTGGGAGGGATAGATCATCGGGGCCACATAGTCCACGTAGGAGGCGATTCTGGGAATGTTCTGCCCCACCGACTCGGGTCGGTTGACCGTGATCCCGAACACCGAAGCACCGAGGAAAGTGTCGTGACCGCGAAGTCGATCACGGGTCTGCTGCAGGAAACCCGCGATGCTCTCCGAGGGCGTCGAGTCCAGCCCGGTGAAACGCATACTGCCGATGTCACCGTCCGGCCTGCGGACGTAGTCATAGAGGATGTCGTCGAAGCCGAGCCGGGCCGCCTCCTCGGCTATGTCGACGTTGTAGTCCCGAACCACCGGGTTGGCGAAGTTGGTGAACGAGTAGTCCCCGTAGCCACCGTTGTAGGGACCTCCGCCCGGGGTCTGCACCACGCGCTCCCGGTGACCGGACTTCCAGGACGCCTCGGCCAGCACCGGGTCCTTGAAGGCGACCAGCCTGCCCACCACACGGACGCCGAGATCGTGCAGCTGCTCGACCGTCTTCTTCGCGTCGAAGTAGCCCTTGTCCGCGCCGATCCGCTCGGCCAGGGCCACCCCGGAGTCGTACTGGACCTCACCGCTCTCGTCCTTGAGGTCCAGTTCCACGGTGTCGATGCGCCCCTCGCGGGCCATCCGCAGCACCGGTTCGCGCAGCTGGTCGCTGGCCCAGGCCATGCCGCTCATGTGCACCGCGCGCATGCCGGGATGGTCCATCTCGACCCGCACCTCGGCGGAGGAGCTGTTGCCCGCCCGGTCCCCGGCCGTCACGGTGACCGTGGCCGGCGGGTCGTCGAGCTCCCTGCTGAACCGCCCGGATTCGTCGGGGCTGACCCGCTGGCCGGCGACCTCGATCCAGTCCGCACCCCGGGCGCGCCCCTGGACGGTCACCGGCTCGGAGAAGGACTCGCCGGTGACGCTGTCGGGGGTTTCCAGCTCCGGCGCGGTTGCGTCCACCGTGAAATCCCGTTGCAGGGTCCGGTTCCAGGGCAGCGAACCGGATCTCACCTCGACCCGGAGCCGGTGCTCACCCTCGGAGAGCTTGCCGGGACGTAACACGGCCCCCTCGTCGTTCACGCTGACGGGGACGGGGTTTCCGTCGACCGTGGCGGTGACCTCCGTCGGGGACTCCGCCCGGACCTCGATGCCCTGCTCCGCCACGTCCGCCGGACGCACCGGGTGGTCGGGAAGACCGGACACTGTGGGCCGTTGCTCGTTCGTCAGATAAGCCACCCAGATTCCCCCGACCACGACGAGCAAGCCCGCCGCGCTCAGCAGAATCCTGAACCAGGAAGAACGGGCACGCCTGCGAGGGGGCCTCTCCGACTTCGTTTCGTCGGAAACGTTGATGTTGTCTTTTTCTTCTGGCGTCGGTTCAACCATCGTGTCACCTCACCTGAATCACCACGGTAAGCCGACGCCGTGCCGCTCGCAGATCGCGACAAAACGTCGTATTCCACGGTGACAGGGACCAATAATTCGGGCAATGCCCGGCATGGAGTAACCAAAACCGGGCCGATGTTGTCTACAGTTCGGAATTCATGAGGAGTTCCCACCGAGCAAGACAGTCCACTCGTCACAGCACCCCGCGCCCGCGTGCGCTGCTCGCGCTGTCCGTCTCCGTCGGACTCCTGTTCGCCGGGGGCTGCGCCTCGCCCGGGAGTTCGGAGGCCGACCGCGCGGAGAGCTCCCAGTCGTCGACACCGGACTCCACACCCGCGCCGTCCCCCACCACTCCGGCACCGTCCGAGGTGGGGGCCAACGAACTCGGGGAGATCCCCGTCCTGATGTACCACCGGATCACCCCCGAGCCCACGAGCGTCTACGACCGCACCCCGCGACAGTTCCGCGCCGAACTGCGCAGACTGGCCGAGGAGGACTACGTCCCGGTGACCACCTCCGAGTACGCCACCGGGAGGATGGACGTTCCCGCGGGCAAACACCCGGTCGTACTGACCTTCGACGACGCCGCGGAGAGCCAGTTCCGGCTGAACGAGGAGGGGAAACCGGCGGCGGACACGGCCGTGGCCATCCTTCGCGACGTGGCCGCCTCCCACGAGGACTTCCGCCCCGTGGCCTCCTTCTACGTCACCAACCCGCCGTTCGGCGGCGAACAGGCCGAGCGGAAGCTGCGGTGGCTGCACGAACACGGGTTCGAACTCGGCAACCACACCCTGGACCACCCTACCCTGTCCACCGTCTCCGCCTCCGAAGTGACACACCAGATCGCGGGGATGCGCCGCGAGATCCTCGACGCCGTCCCCGACGCCGAGGTGAGCACGTTCGCCCTGCCGCGTGGAGTCCACCCGGACAGCGAACAACTGGCCCGCAGCGGGGAGTCGCGGGGAACGCGCTATCACCACGACGCGGTGCTGCTGGTCGGAGCGCGTCCGGCACCCTCTCCCCACGCGGCCGGTTTCGACCCGCTGAACGTGCCCCGGATCCGTTCCCAGGGCGACTCCGGTTCCGGAGCGGAACTCGGCTCGACCGCCTGGCTGGACAAACTCGCCGCGGAGCCCTCCCGCAGGTACACATCGGACGGGGATCCCTCGGTGGTCTCCTACCCCGCCGACAGCTCGGTCACCCCGGCCGCGGAGTCCGAGCGGGAGTTCAACCCCTACTGACCCGGCTCAGATCAGCTCCAGCGGATCCAGCCGGACCCGAACCGGGTCACCGCCGCTCCGGGCGTGCGCGGCCTGCGCCGTCCACAACGCGTCCGCCAGGGCACGCCCCTGCTGCCGGGGGGCGCGGACCAGGGCACGTTCGCGCGGCCCGGAGTCGGTGTCCTCCTCCAACGGGACCGGCCCCAGCACCTCCGCCCCCTCGGGAAGTCGGATGCGCTCCAGCAGGGCGGTCACGGCCGAGGCGGAACCGTCCACCGAGGCGACCCGTTTCACCGGGGGGAAGCCCAGCTCGTTCCGGGCGGCCAGCTCCACCGAGGCGTACCAGCGCGGATCCCACCGCACCAGGGCCTGCACCTGGGTGAACGAGGAGTCCGCCAGTACCACCACACGCCCGCCCCGGTCAGCGGGGCGCACCAGGCTCGCCGCCGCCAGCCACAGCCGCAGAGCCTGCTCACCCGCCCGCAGGTCGGGACGGGACAACAGGGCACGGGCGTCCAGCAACAGTGCCGCCCCGTATCCCCCCGCGACGGGAGGCTCGGCGCCGGGAGTGGACACCACCAGTGACGGACCGGACGGCACCCGGTCCAGGATCCTCCCCCCTCCCGAGGTACGTACGACGACCCCGCTGAAGGCCCTTCCCAGTTCCTCGGCCGTGCGGCTGGCTCCCACCACGATCGCGCGCAGCCTGTCGGAGCCGCAGTTGTCGCAGCGGAAACCGGCCTCACCGTGTCCGCACCAGCGGCAGGAGACCGGGGTGATCTCCGTTCCGAGGCGTTCCCGCACAGCCAACGGCCCACCGCAGTGCCGACACCGGGCGCGTTCCCGGCACCCCGCGCAGGCCAGGGCGGGCACATACCCCTTTCGGGGGACCTGCACGAGTACCGGCCGGTTCTCCCGCAGGGCGTTCCTGGCGGCCTCGAAGGCCACGGCCGGCAGCCGCGCCGCCCGGGTGTCCGGATCCCGTTCCAGCTGGCGGTCGTCCTCGCCGACGGCGGTGACCCGGGGGGCCCGCGCGCGCACCGTGGGGCGCGGGGCCACGATCTCGCGGGCCCAGCCCGACTCCACCAGCAGACCGGCCTCGGCGGTCCGGGCGAACCCTCCGACGAGCAGCGCCGCACCCACCGCGTGGGAACGGTGGGTCAGCACGTCGCGGACGTGGGGATAGGGAGCCCGGGGGTAGGCGTGCAGCTCGTCCCCGTCGTCCCAGACGACCAGCAGACCGGGCTCGGCCACCGGGGCGAACACGGCCGCCCGGGTTCCCACCACCGTGCGCACCTTCCCCCGGTGCACCGCCAGCCAGCGGCGGTACCGCTCGGCCGGATCCAACTCTCCGGACAGCGCCACGAAACGTTCCGCCCCCAGCAGCTCGGTGCAGACTTCGCTCAGCCTGTCCAGATCGCGCTGGTCGGGCACCACCACCACCGTGCCCCGTCCCGCCGCGGCGGCCGTGGCGACCAGCTCGGCCAGTCTCCTCGCCCAGTCCTCACCGGGCAGCGCCTGCCACACCGCACGGGCGGGCCGGCCCGCGTGGACGGCCTCCAGGAAGGTCCGTCCGTTCTCGTACTCGCCCCATCCCGTACGGGAGGGCGCGGCGGGGGCGGAGGCGGCTTGGCCCGCGGGCTCGTTCTCGGCCCCGGCGTGCCTGGGAGGAACGGCCAGGCTCACCACGTCACTCATCGTCCCCGCGTAACGGCGGGCCACCGCCCGAACCAACTCCAGGGTCCGTCCGGACAGCACGGGCTCGGTGGAGACGACCCGCTGCAACCAGGACAACCGGCCGGCGTACTCCGATTCGGCCACCCGTTCGAGCAGGAAACCGTCCAGCAGTCTGCCGTTGAACCGCACTCGGACGCGGCACCCCGGCACGGCCTCCGCGTCCCACCGCGCGGGGATCAGGTAGTCGAAGGGCCGGTCCAGGTGGTGTGGTGACACGTCGACGAGCACCCTCGCCACCGGCAGCTCGGCGGCGGGCACCCGGCTGCCGCCCCGGGATCCCCCTCCCCCCGCGGCTTTCGACCTCGACACGCGACCTCCCCCTCACCGGTACGGACCGGCGGGAACCCTACCGACTTCCCGCCCATCCGCCGTCACGGCACACCACCCCGGCGGAGCGATCCACGGGAACTCCTTAGGATGACCCGACGGTGGCGGTTGTCGGCCCCTGGAAAGGATCCGCGTGTTCCACGTCGTGTTCTACCATCCCGAGATCCCCGGAAACACCGGTAACGCCATCAGGATGGTGGCCGGGGCGGGCAGCACGCTGCATCTGGTCGCCCCGTTGGGCTTCCGGGTCGACGACGCGGACCTGAGACGCGCCGGACTGGACTACCACGACAAGGCCGCCCTGCGGGTGCACGACAGTCTGGAGGACGCCTGGAACGTGCTGGCTCCACGGCGGGTGCTGGCCTTCACCACCCAGGCGAGGTGTTCCTACGAGACCGTCGGATACCAGCCGGGGGACGTGCTGCTCTTCGGACCCGAGTCGGTGGGTCTGCCGGAGGAGGCGCTGGACTCCGGGCCGGAGACCGTCCGGGTGCGCATCCCGATGCTTCCGGGGATCCGTTCGATGAACCTGGCCAACTCGGCCGCCGTCGCCGTCTACGAGGCCTGGCGGCAGCAGGGGTTCGCCATGCCCTGACTACTCCCTTCGAGTGAGATCGGAAACAACCACCTCCCGCGCCGCCGGGATCGGGTTGAATCGGCAGCGATCACGACGGGTGAGGAGGACATCGTGCGTGGATTCCACCGAGCGGGGCGCGGGTTGGTCGCGTTGGCCGTGGTCACGTTGCTCGGTCTGACGGGACCTTTCGGAGCGGCCGGAGCCGCCCCGCCAGCAGACCGGGTGACGGACTCGCCGAACCTCGACGAGCGGTTGCAGTGGCGGCTCGACGCCGTCCACGAGGCGGGGATGCCGGGCGTGCAGGCAGCGGTGCGCCACGGCGACCGGAGCGCGGCCGAAGCCGCCGGGGTCGCCGACACCCGCACCGGACGGCCGCTGCGGCCCGGCTTCCACCACAGGGTCGCCAGTGTCACCAAGACGTTCGTCGCCACCGCCGTGCTCCGCCAGGTCGAGCGGGGAAACGTGGAGCTGGACGCGCCGGTGGGGCGGTATCTGCCCGAGCTGGTGCCCGGTGAGCGCGGACAGCGCGTCACCGTCCGCATGTTGCTGAACCACACCAGCGGCATCGCCGACTACGTCCGAGTGATCTTCGGTTCCTTCTACGAGAACTCCCGGCGGGACCTGGACCGCAACAGGTTCCACTACCGCACCCCCGGGGAGCTGATCAGGACAGGGCTGGACCAACCCGCGACGAACGAACCGGGAGCGCGCTGGTCCTACTCCAACACCAACTACATTCTCGCCGGCGAACTGCTCCGGAAAGTCACCGGACAGTCGCCGCAGCGCTACATCACCCGGGAGATCATCCGCCCGCTGGGGCTGCACGACACCTACTTCCCCGGTGCCAGCCCCTTCGTCGCCGGGCCGCACAGCAAGGCCTACGAGGCCCTGCACCACGTACCCGAGCGGCGCGGCGAGTACAGCGTGTACAACATGACCTGGGCGGGCACCGCCGGAGCGCTGATCTCCACCCCGGAGGAGCTGAACCGGTTCTACCGGGCCCTGCTCGGGGGAAGACTGCTGGAGGAGGACACCCTCGCCGAGATGCGGCGCACCGTGGCGGTGCCGGGCATTCCCACGCTGCGCTACGGGCTGGGACTGATGCGCGTCGAGGCGGGCGACTGCGGCACGCTGTGGGGCCACGACGGCCAGACCTGGGGCATGGTCACCCTGTCAATGCACAGCGTGGACGGAACCGACCAACTGAGCTACGGGGTGAACCTGACCGACTACCAGCGGCTCGACGAGGACGGACAGCCACTGCCGCACCCGATCGACCGACAGCTGGGCGCACTGCAGAACGAGGCGCTGTGCGGTGGTGGTGACTCCACCAACGCCACTGCTCCAAAACCACTCGCCCCGACCCCGACAAGAATCCGTTGATCCGGCACGTCGGGGCGTGACACCGCACTCCGGCCCGCCCCGGCGTCCCACCGGGACCGTCAGAACGGCAGGTCCCTCACAGCTCCGCCAGGGAGCGCAACGCCTCGGCCCGGTCGGTGCGTTCCCAGGGCAGGTCCACATCCGTCCGCCCGAAGTGCCCGTAAGCCGCCGTCGGCGCGTACATCGGCCGCAACAGGTCCAGATCCCGAATGATCGCCGCCGGACGCAGATCGAAGACCTCGTTGATCGCCGCCTGGATCTTGACCGGATCCACGTTCTCCGTGCCGAAGGTCTCCACGAACAGACCCACCGGCGCGGCCTTACCGATCGCATAGGCCGTCTGCACCTCGATCCGACTGGCCAACCCCGCGGCCACCGCGTTCTTGGCCACCCACCGAGTCGCGTACGCCGCCGACCGGTCCACCTTCGACGGATCCTTACCCGAGAACGCGCCACCACCGTGCCGCGCCATACCCCCGTAGGTATCCACGATGATCTTACGCCCCGTCAGACCACAGTCCCCCATCGGACCACCCGTGACGAACCGACCCGTCGGATTCACCAGCAGACGGGTGTCGGAGGCCTCCAGGGAGAGATCGGACAGTTCCGGAGCGACCACGTGCCGATGCACGTCGGAGGCGACCCGCTCGTCCGGATCCACCTCCTCGGAGTGCTGGGTGGAGACCACCACGGTGTCCAGCCTGACCGGCTGGTCCCCGGCGTACTCCACCGTGACCTGGGTCTTGCCGTCCGGTCGGAGATAGGGCAACGTGCCGGACTGCCGCGCGCGGGTCAGCCCCCGGGAGAGCCGGTGGGCCAGGGCGATCGGCAGCGGCATCAGCTCGGGAGTGTCGTCAC
This sequence comes from Actinopolyspora mortivallis DSM 44261, assembly GCF_000384035.1. GTDB lineage: Bacteria > Actinomycetota > Actinomycetes > Mycobacteriales > Pseudonocardiaceae > Actinopolyspora > Actinopolyspora mortivallis. The sequence continues at coordinate 1,143,101 of NZ_KB913024.1, read as the reverse complement.
ACGCGTAGCCGAACATCAATCCCTGGTCACCGGCGCCCTGCCGGGCGATCTCGTCGATGACCCCCTCGACGCGGGACTCGTATCCCACCTCGACTCCCTGGGCGATGTCCGGGGACTGCGCGTCGATGGAGATGTTGACGCCGCAGGAGTTGCCGTCGAAGCCCTTGGCCGAACTGTCGTAGCCGATTCCCAGCACCCTCTCCCGCACGATTCCGGGGATGTCGACGTAGGACTCGGTGGTGACCTCACCGGCGAGGTGCACCTGGCCGGTGGTGACCATGGTCTCCATCGCCACGCGGGAGCGGGGGTCCTGGGCCAGCATCGCGTCCAGGACGGCGTCGCTGATCGAGTCGGCCATCTTGTCCGGGTGGCCCTCGGTCACGGACTCACTGGTGAACAACCTGCGCTGGTCAGGTCCCATCGGACACCTCGCCACACGAAGAACGGTCTGGTGGGCCAGCTGCCCGCGTGGCACGCGGCGAGTCACGGCCCGGTGTGATTACGCTGTTCAGCCTACGGGCAGTGCTCAGTTCCCGGCGAACCGCTCGCCCACCGCGTCCCACACTCTGGACGCGAGCAGGGACTTCGCGCCGTGCGGGAGCGGACGTCGTTCTCCCGAGGTGGCCAACAGCCACCCCGCGTTGTCCTCGACCTCGAAGGCCCTGCCGTCACCGACCGCGTTGACCACGAGCAGGTCGCAGCCCTTGCGGGCCAGCTTGTCCGCACCGTGTTCCAGCACGCTCGTGTCGGGATCCCCGGTCTCGGCGGCGAAGCCGATTACCAGGCCGGTGTTCAGGGCACCCGTACGACGGGCCTCGACGAGCTCGCTCAGCACGTCCGGGTTCCGGGCCAGTTCCACCGGGGCGGGATCCGAACCGGTCTTCTTGATCTTGTGGGCCGCGTGCTCGGCCGGTCGGAAGTCGGCCACCGCCGCCGACATCACCACGGCGTCGGCCCCGGAGGCGGCGGCGAACACCGCACCGCGCAGCTGTTCGGCCGTTTCCACCCGGCGCAGCCGCACCCCGGCGGGCACCGGGAGATCGGCGGTGTTCGCGGCGACCAGGGTCACCTCGGCACCGCGTTGGGCCGCGACCCGGGCGAGCGCGAACCCCTGTCTGCCGGAGGAACGGTTACCGAGGTAGCGCACAGGGTCCAACGGCTCCCGGGTACCCCCCGCGGAGACCACCACGCCGCGCCCTTCGAGGTCCCGGGGCAGCGCCGCGGAGTCGGCGAGCAGCAACCGCGCCAGATCCACGATCTCCTCCGGCTCGGGCAGTCGCCCCTTGCCGGAGTCCACTCCGGTCAACCGTCCACTGGCCGGCTCGGCGACCACCACCCCCCGGGCACGCAGGGTCGCCACGTTGTGGCGGGTGGCGGGGTGCTCCCACATCTCGGTGTGCATCGCCGGCACGAGCAGCACCGGGCACCGCGCGGTGAGCAGCGTGGAGGTGAGCAGGTCGTCGGCGAGACCGTTGGCCGCCCGGGCGATCAGGTCCGCGGTGGCCGGAGCCACCACCACCAGGTCGGCCCGCTGCCCCAGCCGCACATGGGCCACCTCGGGAACGTCCTCGAACACGTCGGTCCGCACCGGGTTCCCGGACAACGCCTCGAAGGTGGCCGAGCCGACGAACCTCAGGGCCGCTCGGGTGGGGGCCACCCGGACCTCGTGACCACTCTCGGTCAGTCCGCGCAGCACCTCACACGCCTTGTAGGCGGCGATGCCGCCACTCACGCCGAGGACCACCCGTGCGCCGTCGGAGGCACCGTCCTCGCTCACGCGCCCTCGGAGTGCTGCAGCACGCCCGCGTGGATCTCCCGCAGGGCGATGGACAACGGCTTCTCCCTCGGCCCGGGCTCGACCAGCGGACCGACGTACTCCAGCAGTCCCTCACCGAGCTGGGCGTAGTAGTCCTGGATCTGCCTGGCCCGCTTGGCCGCGTAGATGGCCAGCGCGTACTTGGAGCTGACGTTGTCCAGCAGATCGTCGATCGGCGGATCGGTGATGCCCTCGGCCACCGTGTTCGTGCGGGACTCGGGCTTGGGGTACTGGCCGCCGGAAAAGGCGGCCAGCGAGTTGGGAATGCTCACGTGCGTGGCTCCTGTGCTCTCCGACGGCGATCGGGTTCGTCGATCAGGGACGTCGACTCGGCGAACCCACCGGACGACTCCGGTCCATCGGCCGACCGGTCCGCGGCGGAGGAGTCCGCGCACGGCGTCTCCACGACCCACTCGGTCGGCCGCCCCGGGGCGGCCGACCGGGAGTCCGCCGCTAACCGGAAGCTGGACCGGTTATCAATCGTACCAACTCGTCCACCGCTTTCCGCACGTCGGCGTTGACCACGGTGGCGTCGAACTCGGAACTCGCCGCGAGCTCGGCCCGGGCCGTGTCCAGCCGCTGTCGAAGAACCTCGGGATCCTCCGTACGACGTCCGGTCAGCCGGCTCACGAGATCGTCCCAGGAAGGCGGCAGGAGCATCACCAGCCGCGCCTCGGGCATACTGCGCCGCACCTGACGTGCCCCCTGGAGCTCGATCTCCAGCACCGCGGGCCGCCCGGATGCCAGTGCCCGCTCCACGGGCGCACGCGGCGTGCCGTAGTAGTTGCCCGCGTACTGGGCGTACTCCAGCATCTCACCGGCCGCGACCATGCGCTCGAACTCGGCTCGGTCGACGAAGTGGTAGTCCACCCCGTCCACCTCTCCCGCGCGGGGAGGGCGCGTGGTCACGGACACGCTGAAGTAGACCTCCGGCGCCCGTTCGCGCAACTCGGCGAGCACGCTCGACTTGCCGACACCGGAGGGACCGGACACGACGGTGAGCCGGGGGGTGCCGACAGCGGCACGCCCCGGTCGCACACCGTCATCCGCGTGGATCACGCCGCGTCGAACTCGGCGAGCAGCGCCTTGCGCTGACGCTCGCCGAGACCACGCAGCCTGCGGCTGTTGGCGATCTCCAGCCGCTCCATGATCTGTTGAGCGCGGACCTTGCCCACGCCGGGAAGGGCCTCCAGCAGCGCGGAAACCTTCATCTTGCCGAGGGTCTCGTCGTTGTCAGCACTGTCCAAGACCTCGGCCAGGCTGGTCCCACCGCGCTTGAGGCGCTCTTTGAGCTCAGCGCGGGCGCGACGGGCGGCAGCCGCCTTTTCGAGTGCCGCAGCCCGCTGCTCCTCGGTCAGCTGGGGAAGGGCCACCATGTCCTCCGTGATGTGGGTTTTCTTGATCGGTGCGGCGACGGTACCGACCCAGGTCAGATCGCTACGAGGCGGGGTCCACCTTTGTCGGGTCGGCCGCGTGGCGCTCTCCCGTCGCCCGGCCTTGTCAGGTGACTCGCCCAAGGCACTGACGAGCACCGGCCGTTGCAAGTACTACCAACAACCGCGCTGAAGTGCACTAACCCGGGGCAAAACTGTTCCGAACTGTCCGATTTCCGGGCACCCGGAGGTCGCTCAGCGGGTCATCGGGGTGGCCACACCCGATCACGGGCACGACCCGCGCGGCGAAATCGCACGACAACACAGCGACCGCCCCTCACGCGGGAAGCGGGGAAACCGCCCGCGGCGGAGCCCTCTCCGGCCGCGTGAGGGGCCCGGAGTCCCCCGGAAACCGGGCAACCGGGAGTGCGCGAGAACACTCGGGCGACCACGCACGTGTTCGATATCACCGCGAAACGTGCCCCTGGGGTCGGAATCGGAGCGCACACCGGGACTGCTCAGACCCCGGTGGCCGCGGCGAGGTCCTCGCTCATCCTCCTGGTGGCGGTACGCAGTTCCCGCACGTCCGGACCGTGCCGCAGCAGGTCCCTGGCGACGGCGGGCACCACGTGGGGCAGGGCCGAACCGAACATGGACCGCAGTCCGTGCACGGTGCCCCCCTGGGCTCCCAGACCGGGAGCGAGGATCGGCCCGTTCAGACCCGAGAAGTCGAGCTCGCCGGGGCGGATGGTGGCCCCGGCCACCACCCCCACGTGCCCCATCGGCTCGGCCCCCGCGTTGCTCTCCGCCGCCGCGTCCACGACGGACTGCGCGACCGTTCTTCCCTCCGAGGTGGCCGAGCGTTGCAGCCCGACGGCCTCGGGGTTGGAGGTGCGGGCGAGCACGAACACCCCGCGCCCGGTCTGGGAGGCGATGCCCACCGCCGGAGCCAGCGAGCCGTAGCCGAGGTAGGGCGAGACCGTCATCGCGTCCCCCGCCAACGGGGAACCGTCCCCGAGGTAGGCGTTGGCGTAGGCGGTCATGGTCGAGCCGATGTCACCGCGCTTGACGTCGTGGACCACCAGCGCCCCGGCCTGCCTGGCCTCGGCGACCACACGCTCCAGCACGGCGACACCGCGCGAACCGTAGGTCTCGAAGAAGGCCGACTGCGGTTTGAGCACCGCGACCTCGGCGGCGACAGCCTCCAGCACCGTCATGGCGAAGCGTTCCAGGGCGGCCGGAGTCTCCTCCAGCCCCCACGCGTGCAACAGCGCCGGATGCGGGTCTATCCCCACACAGAGTGGCCCTCGCGCCGCGATGGCCTCACCGAGTCGCTGTCCGAAAGCAGCCTGTACCGCCGTCATCGCCCCTCACCAGTCCGCTGACTCCGCAGCGCCGCCTGCAACCGTTGCAACGGCCGCACACCGATGTTGCCGCGGATCGCGGCCTCGACGCCCTGCACGGCCGCGGCAGCACCCTGCACCGTGGTGATGCACGGGATGTCGCGCGACACGGCCGCGGTGCGGATCTCGTAGCCGTCCACCCGGGGTCCCGGGTTCCCGTAGGGGGTGTTGACCACCATGTCGATCTCACCCGCCCTGATGAGGTCGATCACGTCACGGTCGGCGGAACCGTCCCACTGCCCCGCACCGACCGCGTGCGGATCCTGCGGATCCTCGTTGTGCTTGCGGACCACGGCACAGGTGATGTCGTTGCGCCGCAGCACCTCGGCCGTTCCCGTGGTGGCACAGATCTCGAACCCGAGGTCGGCCAGGCGCTTGACCGGGAACACCATGGACCGTTTGTCCTTGTTGGCCACCGAGACGAACACCCTGCCCGAGGTCGGCAACGAGCCGTAGGCACCGCTCTGCGACTTGGCGAAGGCGTGGCCGAAGGCGGTGTCGATGCCCATGACCTCGCCGGTGGACTTCATCTCCGGTCCCAACAGCGAGTCGACACCGTGCCCCTCCGGGGTGCGGAAGCGGTGGAAGGGCAGCACCGCCTCCTTGACCGCCACCGGCGCGTCCGGCGGCAGGTCCGCGCCGTCCCCGTGGGCGGGAAGCATCCCCTCGGCCCGCAGTTCGGCGATCTCGGCGCCGAACATGATCCTGGCCGCGGCCTTGGCCAACGGCGCTCCCGCAGCCTTGGACACGAACGGCACCGTCCGGGAGGCGCGCGGATTGGCCTCGAGCACGTAGAGCACGTCGTCCTTGAGGGCGTACTGCACGTTGAGCAGGCCGCGCACCCCGATGCCCTCGGCCAGTGCCTCGGTGCACCGGCGGACCTTCTCGACGTCCTGGCGGCCGAGGGTGATCGGGGGCAGCGCACAGGCCGAGTCACCGGAGTGGACACCGGCCTCCTCGATGTGCTCCATCACACCGCCGATGTAGACCTCGGTGCCGTCGGCCAGGGCGTCCACGTCGATCTCGATGGCGTCGTCGAGGAAGTTGTCCACCAGCACCGGATGCTCGGGGCTGACCTCGGTGGCCCTGGCGATGTAGTTCTCCAGCGAGCTCTCGTCGTAGACGATCTCCATGCCACGACCGCCGAGCACGTAGGAGGGACGCACCAGCACCGGGTAACCGATGTCGTCGGCGATCCGCTTGGCTCCCTCGAAGGAGGTGGCCGTACCGTAGCTCGGCGCGGGCAGTCCCGCCCTGGACAGCACCTCGCCGAAGGAACCGCGGTCCTCGGCCCGGTGAATGGCCTCCGGAGGGGTGCCGACGATGGGCACGCCCGCGTCGGAGAGCTTCTGGGCCAGTCCCAGCGGGGTCTGGCCACCCAGCTGCACCACCACCCCGGCCACGGTTCCCGAGGCCTGTTCGGAGTGCACCACCTCCAGGACGTCCTCGAAGGTCAGTGGTTCGAAGTACAGCCGGTCCGAGGTGTCGTAGTCGGTGGAGACGGTCTCGGGGTTGCAGTTGACCATCACCGTCTCGTAGCCGGCCCCGGCGCTACCCAGCCCCATGGCCGCGTGCACGCAGGAGTAGTCGAACTCGATGCCCTGACCGATCCGGTTGGGCCCGGAGCCCAGGATGATCACCTTGGGGCGTTCCCACTGGCGTTCCACCTCGGACTCGGCCGCCGGGTCCGACTCGTAGGCGGAGTAGTGGTACGGCGTGGACGCGGCGAACTCGGCAGCGCAGGTGTCGACGGTCTTGTAGACCGGGCGCACCCCGAGTCGGTGGCGCAGCGCACGCACCCCGTACTCCCCGGCCAGCTCGGGCCGCAGCGCGGCGATCTGGCGGTCGGACAGGCCCGCGCGCTTGGCGCGGCGCAGCAGGTCCGCGTCCAGCACCGAGGCGGCCAGGATCTCCTCCCTGAGCTCGACCAGCCCGGCTATCTGGTCGACGAACCAGGGGTCGATGCCCGAGGCCTCGTGCACCTGGGCCACGGTGGCCCCCATCCGCAGCGCCCGCTCCACGGTGTAGAGCCTGCCCTCGTGGCCGGTGGCGAGCTCGTCCAGCGTGGAGTCCAGCGTGGCTCCGGCCGGGTCCGGCACCGTCCAGAACCCCGCGCGGGAGGACTCCAGCGAACGCATCGCCTTGCCCAGCGCCTCGGTGAAGTTCCTGCCCAGGGCCATGGCCTCGCCGACGCTCTTCATCGTCGTGGTCAGTCCGGTGTCGGCCCCGGGGAACTTCTCGAAGGCGAAACGTGGGGCCTTGACCACCACGTAGTCCAGCGTGGGCTCGAAACTGGCCGGGGTCTTCTCCGTGATGTCGTTGGGGATCTCGTCGAGGCTGTAGCCGATGGCCAGCTTCGCCGCGATCTTGGCGATCGGGAAGCCCGTGGCCTTCGAGGCCAGCGCCGAGGAACGCGACACCCGCGGGTTCATCTCGATGACCACCATGCGACCCGTGCCCGGGTGCACGGCGAACTGGATGTTGCACCCTCCGGTGTCCACGCCGACCTCGCGCAGCACGTCGATGCCGACGTCGCGCATGTGCTGGTACTCGCGGTCGGTCAGGGTCATCGACGGGGCGACGGTGACCGAGTCACCGGTGTGCACCCCCATGGGATCCACGTTCTCGATGGAGCAGACGACCACCACGTTGTCCGCGTGGTCCCGCATCAGCTCCAGCTCGTACTCCTTCCAGCCGAGTACGCTCTCCTCGATGAGCACCTCGTGCACCGGGGACTCGGTCAGCCCCAGCGAGGCCATCCGCTCCAGTTGCTCGTGGGTGTGGGCCATGCCGGAACCGAGTCCGCCCATGGTGAAGCTGGGACGGATCACCACGGGCAGGCCGCGTTCGGCGACGAAGTCCCGGACCTGCTCCATCGTGGTGCACACCCGGCTCTCGGGGACGTTGCCACCCACCGAGCGCACGATGTCCTTGAACCGCTGCCGGTCCTCGCCGCGCTGGATGGCCTCGACGTCGGCCCCGATCAGCTCCACCCCGTACTTGGCGAGCACCCCCCGCTCGTAGAGCGCCACGGCGGTGTTCAGGGCGGTCTGCCCACCGAGGGTCGCCAGCAGCGCGTCGGGGCGCTCGGCGTCGATGACCTTCTCGACGAACTCCGGGGTGATCGGTTCGATGTAGGTGGAGTCGGCGAACTCCGGATCGGTCATGATCGTCGCCGGGTTGGAGTTGACCAGGCTCACCCGGATGCCCTCGGAGCGCAGCACCCGACAGGCCTGGGTACCGGAATAGTCGAACTCACACGCCTGGCCGATCACGATCGGGCCGGAACCGATGACCAGAACGTGGTTGATGTCGGTCCTCTTGGGCATCAGCGTGCCTCGCTCATCATTCGTACGAAGGAATCGAACAGGGGTGCCGCGTCGTGGGGGCCCGCGGCGGCCTCGGGGTGGTACTGCACGCTGAACGCCGGTGTGTCCAGCAGCCGCAGTCCTTCGACGGCTCCGTCGTTGGCGCAGTGGTGGCTGACCACGGCCCGGCCGAACTCGGTGTCGAAACGCTCGCCGGGCTCACCGCGCACGGCGAAACCGTGGTTCTGCGCGGTGATCGCCACCCGTCCGGTCTCGGCGTCGATGACCGGTATGTTGACGCCACGGTGGCCGTAGGGGAGCTTGTAGGTCTCGCGGCCGAGGGCCCGGCCCAGGATCTGGTTGCCGAAGCAGATCCCGAACAGCGGCATCCGGTGCCGCAGCACCTGCCTGGTCAGTTCGGTCGCGTGCTCGGCCGTGGCCGGATCCCCCGGACCGTTGGACAGGAAGACACCGTCGGGGGCCAGCTCCCGGATCCGCTCGAACGGGGTGGACAGCGGCAGCACGTGGGTCTCGATCCCCCGCTCGGCCATCAGTCGCGGGGTGTTGGACTTGATCCCCAGGTCCAGCGCGGCGACCGTGAGACGACGTTCCCCGACGGCGGGCACCACATAGGGCTCGTCCGTGCTCACGTCACCGGCCAGATCGGCGCCGAGCATTCCCTGTTCGGCGTTGACGCGGTCGATCATCTCCCGGTCGGTGCCCAGGGCGGGCCCGGAGAAGATCCCGGCCCGCATGGCACCCCGCTCGCGGATGTGGCGGGTGAGCGCGCGGGTGTCCACACCGGAGACTCCCACCACACCCTGCCTGCGCAGTTCCTCGGGCAGGGACCTGTTCGCCCTCCAGGAGGAGGGGTTGCGCGCGGGGTCGCGCACCACGTAGCCGGCGACCCAGATGCGTTGCGACTCGTCGTCCTCGTCGTTCCAGCCGGTGTTGCCGATCTGCGGGGCCGTGGAGACCACGATCTGGCGGTGGTAGGACGGGTCGGTCAGGGTTTCCTGGTAACCCGTCATGCCGGTGCTGAATACGACCTCACCGAGGCAAGAGCCCTCGCTGCCGAAAGCCTCGCCGCGAAAGATCCGCCCGTCCTCAAGCACCAGGGCGGCGGGGGGCTGCGCGGTCATGTCTCCTCCTGCCGCGACATCGCGGCCTCGTCGTCGTGGTCGTCGTGCTCGGATGGGGAATCGGGGGTCTCGGCGGGCACCAGCGCGTGCAGGGCGCGCACCCACTGGTGCGGGTCCTGCGCCCCCTCGGGGCGGAACCCGCTGTCCAGCAGGTGGTCCCCGAGCTTCCAGGTGACCACCAACATTCCGACGCCGGGGACCACCTTGTTCGCCAACTTGTGGTCCACCCGCGCGTCGCGCAGGGCCGAGGTCGGTATCCAGAGCGGTTCGGATCCGGCCCGTTCCACGAGCAGCCCCGTGCGGTGGAGCCGTAGTCGCGCTCCGGCGCGGTGGCCGAGCGTGCCCGCGCTGACCCGGTCCTGCCAGTCACCCGCCACCGTGGTGCCCACGTAGAGTCCGGCCACGGAGGGGAGCAGCTCGTCCTCCTCGGACAACCCCGCGGGCACCCCGGACAGCAGTGCGGGCAGTTCCGCGTGGCGGGCGGCACGGTTGGTCCAGCCGCGTCGCATCGCGTACAGCACCACCAGCGCGGCCAGGGCCAGTGCCAGCACCCACAGCATCCGTGTCATCGGAGCACCCCCCCGTACGGTTGCGCCCTGCCGTCCCGCGCGGTCACACGGCCGCGCGAGATCGTCGCCGTCACCCTCGCGGGCAGGGTCATCCCCTCGAAGGGGGTGTTGAGCGCGGTTCCGGCCAGTTCCTCGCCGCGCACGGTCCATTCCGCGTGCGGGTCCACCAGGGTGATGTTCGCCGGCTCGCCGACCTCCAGCGGGCGTCCCTGGTCGTCCAGCCCCGCGATGCGGGCGGGGGCCTCGCTGAGTACCCGGGCGAGGTCACGCCAGTCCAACAGCCCCGGGCGGAGCATGGTGTGCACCAGCACCGACAGGGCCGTCTGGAGTCCGAGCATCCCCGGGCGCGCCGCGGACCACTCGCAGTCCTTGTCCTGCTCGGCGTGCGGGGCGTGGTCGGTGGCCACGCAGTCGACGACTCCCTCGGCGAGCGCCTCGCGGAGGGCACGCACGTCCTCGTCGGTGCGCAACGGTGGGTTGACCTTGTAGCGCGGGTCGTAACCCTCCAGCAGCTCGTCGGTGAGCAACAGGTGGTGCGGGGTGACCTCGGCGGACACGGAGCCGCCACCGGGGCGGGAACGCCACCATCGCAGGAACTCCGCCGTCCCGGCGCTGGAGACGTGGCAGACGTGCAGCGAGCCTCCCGTGTGCCCGGCCAGCATGCAGTCCCTGGCCACCACGGACTCCTCGGCGGGAGCGGGCCAGCCCGCCAGTCCGAGGCGGGCCGCGTTGGCCCCCTCGTGGGCCTGGGCTCCCGGGGTGAGTCCGGGGTCCTGGGCGTGCTGGGCCACCACGCCGCCGAAGGCGCTGGTGTACTCCAGAGCCCGCCGCATCAGCAGCGGGTCGTGCACGCAGTTGCCGTCGTCGGAGAACAGTCGCACCCGAGCGGCGGAGCGGGCCATCGAGCCGATCTCGGCCAGTCGCTGCCCGCCCAGCCCCGCGGTCACCGCTCCGACGGGGTGGACCTCGACCAGCCCGACCTCCTCGCCGCGTCGACGCACGTGCTCGACGACCACCGCGTTGTCGGCGACCGGGTCGGTGTTGGCCATGGCGAACACCGCGGTGTAGCCGCCGAGGGCCGCCGCGACCGAGCCGCTCTCGATCGTCTCGGCGTCCTCCCGCCCCGGCTCGCGCAGGTGGGTGTGCAGATCCACGAAACCGGGCAGCGCCACCGCCCCGTCCGCGTGGAGGAGCTCGGTGGCGTCCGTCTCCTCCAGCTCGCCGATGTCGGCGATCCTTCCGTCCTCGTCGACCAGCAGGTCCACCGGTTCCTTCGCCCCGTAGGGACGCACCGAACGCAGCAGCAACCGTGCCCGGCCGGTCCGTTCGACACCGTTCACGCCGTGTTCTCCTCTCCGGCCAGCAGGTGGTACAGCACCGCCATCCGCACGTGCACACCGTTGCGCACCTGCTGTTCGACGGCGGCCCGCGCGGAGTCGGCCACCCTCGGCGCGATCTCCGTTCCGCGCATCATCGGCCCCGGATGCAGCACCACGGCGTGCTCGGGCAGTTTCGCCGTGCGGGCCGCGTTGAGTCCGTAGCCGACCGAGTACTCCCGTTCGGTGGGGAAGAACCCTCCGTGCATCCGCTCGGCCTGCACCCGCAGCGCCATCACGGCGTCCAGACCGGGCAGCTGGGAGTCGAGATCGTGGGTGACCTCCACTCCCCAGTTCCGCACCCCCTCCGGGACCAGGGTCGGCGGCGCGATCAGCACCACCTCCGCCCCGAGCGTGCGCAGCAGGTGCGTGTTGGAGCGGGCCACTCTGCTGTGCAGCAGGTCCCCCACGATGCCGATCCTGCGCCCCGCGACGTCGCCGAGCCGCTCACGCAGGGTCGCCGCGTCCAGCAGTGCCTGGGTGGGGTGTTCGTGCATCCCGTCACCGGCGTTGACGACCCTGGTGCCGGTGGGATCCAGCCACTCGGCGATCCGTTGGGGAGCCCCGGAGGCCTGGTGGCGCAGGATCACGCAGTCGGCACCGGCTGCGGAGAGCGTCCGTGCGGTGTCCCGCAACGACTCTCCCTTGCCGGTGGAGGAGCCGGAGGCGGAGACGTTGACCACGTCGGCGCTCATCCACTTGCCGGCCACCTCGAAGGACACCCGGGTACGCGTGGAGTTCTCGTAGAACATCGTGATCACGGTGCGCCCGCGCAGTGTCGGCAGCTTGCGGACCTCCCTGCCGAGCAGGGTGCTTTTGAGCATGTCGGCGGTGTCGAGTACGGCGCTCGCGGTGTCCGGGTCCAACTCCTCGGCCGTGAGCAGGTGCCGCATCACTGTTCCTTTCCGGCCGGACCGACCTCACCGGGGTCCGGTTCGTTCGTGGCCTCGCCCGTTCCGTCCTCCGCACCGGAGTCCTCACGCCGTCCGGAGGCCGGGCGACGCAGCAGCACGGAGTCGGTGCCGTCCACCTCGGTGAGCCGCACCGCCACGTCCTCGCTGCGCGCGGTGGGTACGTTCTTGCCGACGTAGTCGGCCCGGATGGGCAGTTCGCGGTGTCCGCGGTCCACCAGCACGGCCAGCTGGACGGAACGGGGGCGTCCCTGGTCGCGCAACGCGTCCAGCGCGGAGCGAACCGTGCGTCCGGAGAACAGCACGTCGTCGACCAGCACCACCAATGCGTCGTCCACTCCCTCCACGGGGACGCTGCTGGCCTCGATGGGGCGATTGGGCTGCTTGCGCAGGTCGTCCCGGTACAGCGTGATGTCCAGCGCACCCACGGACGGGCGCACTCCGGTGAAGGCGGAAACGCGTTCGGCGATGCGTCGGGCGAGCGGGGCGCCTCTGGTGGGGATACCGAGCAGGACGACGTGGCTGCCGCCACTGTCCAACGCGGTCTTCTCGATGATCTGATGGGCTATTCGGGCGACAGTGCGCGCGACGTCTTCAGCCGAAAGCAACTCACGTTCTTCGGCCGGAACCGCCGCGCCCGCCGATGGGCGTGACGCCACGGAGGACCTCCTTCCCCGCCTCACTGGACGGGCCGTTAAAGGACGCCAGGACCCCGGCAACCGCCGGGCTTGCCCTGTACGCTATCAGCGTCGGGGGGTCAATCGCCGGGGTGGTGTAGCGGGATTCGTGCCACACTCACACCGAGAGCAACTTGACCTGATGACGCTCGCGAGCGATTATTACTCTCCGTATCAACACAGAGCGTTCCTCCCCGGCAACTGGAACTAGGCTGACGGGGCGAATGAAACGGAGAAACGCCACATGGGCGACTACGCCAAGGCGCTGGGCAGCAAGCTCCGCGCTATCCGCCAGCAGCAGGGTCTTTCGCTGCACGGTGTCGAGCAGAAGTCAGGCGGGCGGTGGAAGGCCGTGGTCGTCGGGTCCTATGAACGAGGTGACCGCGCCGTCACCGTGCAGAAACTCGCCGAACTGGCCGATTTCTACGGCGTTCCGGTAGCCGAACTACTCCCGGAGGGCCGTGTTCCTTCCACCGCGGAACCCGCGACCAAGGTCGTCATCAATCTGGAGCGGCTACAACAGCTCCCCGCCGAGAAGGTCGGACCGCTGGCCCGCTACGCGGCCACGATCCAGAGCCAGCGGGGGGACTACAACGGCAAGGTCCTGTCCATCCGGACCGAGGACCTGCGTTCCCTGGCCATCATCTACGACATGTCGCCCGGGGAACTCACCGAGCAGCTCATCGACTGGGGAGTGCTTCCTCCCGAGGCACGCCCGTCGCACGAGGAGTGACGGCCCCACACCCGCATCCGGGACCGGATGCGGGTCCGGGCGGGCGGCGACCGCCACGAGCGGACCTCCGTGTGTCCGCCGTCGGTTCCGCCCCGACGCGGGCGCCTCGGTTCCGCTGAACTCGACGCCCGCACGAACGAGTCGAGCCCGCCTCCGTCGGTCACGGAGGCGGGCTCGGTGTTTCGCGTCCACGCTCGTGCCGGAAGGCCGGTACACGGCCCCGCCGTGGGGAGAACGCGCGAAGGATCCGGACGGCCGCGCGCCGGCGGCTCAGTCACCCTCCCGAAGACCACCGGTGACCCCGCCGTCTGTCGAGGACTCCGCCGGGGAGCTCTCCCCGGGCGTGGCGGCCTCCCCCTCCTCGGCGACCGGGGCGTCGGTGTCCCGTCCCCGCAGGGCGACACGCTCCCGCTCGTCGATACCGGCCAGCCTGCCGAGCACACCGTTGATGAACCGGGGTGAGTCGTCGGTGGACAACGCCTTGCCGAGTTGAACGGCCTCGTCGATGACCACCGCGGGTGGGACCCCGTCCCCCCAGAGCATCTCGAAGAAGCCGAGTCGCAGCACGGACCGGTCGACCACCGGCATCCGGGACAGCGCCCAGCCCTCGGAGTACTCGACGATCAGTTCGTCGACGCGGTCACGGTGCTCGGAAACCCCGGAGACCAGGGTCACGGCGTAGTCCCCGACAGCGGGGGCCTCGGTCGACCCGACGCGTTCCCGGAGCAGTTCCCGCGGATCCATCTCCCGCAAGTCGGCTTCGTACAGTACCTCCACCGCGCGTTTGCGGGCCTTGCTACGTTCGCCCAACTCATACCCTCTTTCCGGCGCGCGGCTCGCTGCTGCACGACCGAACCGGTCGGCCGTTCGAACTGCGAAGGGCGGTCACTTGATCCGCCCCAGGTAGCGACCGTCCCTCGGATCCACCTTGACCTTCTCCCCGGTCTCGATGAACAGGGGGACCTGGACGGTCGCACCCGTTTCCAGCTCGGCGGGCTTGCTGCCGCCCGTGGAACGGTCTCCCTGCACACCGGGGTCGGTGTGGGCGACCGTCAGCTCGACCGAGGCGGGCAGCTCCACGTAGAGCGGCTCCCCCTCGTGCCGGGCCAGGGTCACGGTGCTGTTCTCCAGCATGTAACCGGCCGCGTCGCCCACCGTCTCCGGCGAGACACTGATCTGGTCGTAGGTATCGGGGTCCATGAACACGTAGTCGGTACCGTCGTTGTAGAGATACGTCATCTCGCTGCGGTCGACGTTGGCGGTCTCCACCTTGACCCCGGCGTTGAAGGTCTTGTCCACGACCTTGCCGGAGAGCACGTTCTTCAGGGTGGTGCGCACGAAGGCGCCGCCCTTGCCCGGCTTGACGTGCTGGAAGCTGGTGACGGTCCAGAGCTGGCCGTCGATGTTGAGCACGAGTCCGTTCTTCAGGTCGTTCGTGGTGGCCACGGTCGGAGTCTCTCCTGTGGTGCAGGGTGCAGATACTTCGCCGATTCGAGCTGTCGCGCGATCCCTGAGCGGCTTCGAACGCGCGTTGCCGCACCTAGATGACGAGCAGCTCCTTCGTCGTCAAGGTGAGCAACTCCGGCGTGTCCGCACGCGCGACCAGCGTGTCCTCGATGCGGACGCCGCCCCTCCCCGGCAGGTACACACCGGGCTCGGCGGTGACCGCCATCCCGGCTTCGATGGTACCTTCCCCACGTTGGGACAACGCCGGTGCCTCGTGGATCTCCAGTCCGACCCCGTGTCCCAGACCGTGCAGGAACTGCTCCCCGTATCCCGCACCGGTGATCACCTCACGCGCGGCCGAATCGACCTCACGCACGTCGGCCCCGGGCCGAACGGCCGCACGCCCGGCCGCCTGGGCCTCGGCCACGAGATCGTAGATCTCGCGCTGCCAGTCCGCGGGCTCGCCGAGTACCAGCGTACGCGTCATGTCCGAATGGTATCCCTCCACCAGGGCCCCGAAGTCCATCTTCACGAAATCCCCGGCGGCCAGGCGGGTGTCGGTCGGCCGATGGTGCGGGATCGCGGAGTTGGCCCCGGTGGCCACGATCGTCTCGAAGGAGGGCCCCTGCGCGCCGTTGTCCAGCATGCGACTTTCGAGCTCGCGGGCCACCTCCAGCTCGGTGCGTCCCGGACGCAGTCCCCCGTGTTCGAGCAGCTCGGCCAAGGCCCGGTCAGCGGCGGCGCAGGCCCGGCGCAGCGCGTCGATCTCCTCCTCGTCCTTGACCAGACGCTGCTGTTCGACCAGTCCCGGGGTACGGACCAGCTCCACCGAGGGTGCGCTCGCGGCCAGAACGTCCCGACCGTCCACCGTGACGTGGTGGCTCTCGAATCCGAGCCTGCGGTAGGAGTCGCTCTGCGACTCGGCGCGCTCGACGAGGCCGCGCGCACTGGCCCGGTCGATGAGGTGGGGCAGTTCCGGCACCTGCTCGGCGGCCTGGGTGCGGTAACGGCCGTCGGTGCAGAACACCGTCCCGCGCTCGGCTCCCGGAGCGTCGGAGGCGTGCACCAGCAGAGCGGCGTTGGATCCGGTGAATCCGGTCAGGTACCTGATGTTGAGCAGGTTGGTCACCAGGATCGCGTCCACCTCGCTGCCACGCAGGTGGGTGCGCAGCGAGTCCCGGCGGCGTACGTGCGTTTCGGACATGCCAGGCAGCTTAGGACCCCACGCGGAAGGGGGTGTCGAGCAGGTCCGTCAGTCGGAACCCGAACCGGCCCCCGGTGGGCGCACGAGATCCGTCGAGCCGCCGCGAGCCGCCCCGGCTCCGGCGCCGAACGCGCCACGGCGACCTCAGGGACCAGAACACCACGGTGTGCTCCGCCCTCGCGCGGGGAACACCGGGAGGAGAGCAGCGTGTGGAGGGTGAACGGTGCGCCGAGTTCGGGGAGACCTCGACGGGGCCGAGGCCGCGGTCGTCGGCACCGGCCCGAACGGACTCGCCGCCGGAGTGATGCTCGCCCGCAGTGGACTGCGGGTACACCTCTACGAGGCGGCGGAAACACCGGGAGGAGGGTTGCGCTCGGCGGCGCTGTTCGACGAGTCGGTGCTGCACGACGTCTGTTCGGCGGTGCACCCACTGACCGCCTCACCGTTCTTCCGACGGTTCGGCCTCCTCCGACGAGGGCTGCGCCTGCACACCCCGGAGATCAGCTACGCCCATCCCCTGAACGGGACGGACTCGGCCCTGGCCTGGCGTGACCTCGACCGGACCCGCGCGCACCTGGGCCAGGACGGTCCCGCCTGGTACCGCATGATGGAACCCCTGGTGCGCCACAGCGAACGGGTCACCGACCTCCTGCTCTCCGACCAGCGCAGACCACCGCCGTGGCCCGAAGCCGCGCTGGTCGCCGGGCGCGTCCTCCGGCACGGAACCCCGTTCTTCCGCGGCTTCCGGGGTACCAGGGCCGCCGCCCTGTTCGCGGGTGTGGCCGCCCACGCGGGCGGGGTACCACCCGATCCGGCCGCGACCGCCGTCGGGCTGCTGCTGGGACACCTGGCCCACGCGGGCGGGTGGCCCATCCCGCGAGGAGGAAGCCGGCGCATCGCCGACCTTCTGCTCGACGACCTACTCGCCCACGGAGCCCGACTGCACACCCGGCATCCGGTCGACGACCTCAGGCAGCTGCGCTCGGCGCGGGTGGTCCTGCTCGACGTGGTACCGCGCGGGCTGCTGGCCATGGCCGGATCGCTGCTGCCCGACGACTACCGGAGACGGTTGGAGCGGTACCGCCACGGAACCGCCGCCGCCAAGGCCGACTTCCTGGTCTCCGAACCGATACCGTGGACCGATCCCGCGCTCGGCGAAGCGGGCACCGTGCACCTCGGAGACGGGCCCGCCGCGCTGCGCGCGGCCGAGCGGGCCACCAGGCGCGGCGAACGGGTCCGGAACCCCTTCGTGCTGGTCTCCGAACCGGGCCGGATCGACCCGACTCGCGCGCACGGGGGCAAGTACCCGGTCTGGGCCTACTGCCACGTGCCCAACGGGGACACCCGCGACCCGGTGGAGCTCGTCCGCTCCCGGATCGAGTACCACGCTCCCGGATTCTCCGACACCGTGCTCGACAGCACCGGCACCTCGGCGGCCCGGCTCGCCGAGTACGACCCGAACTACCCGGGAGGCGACATCAGCTCCGGCACGGTCGATCCGGTACAGGCGTTGCTGCGACCGACCGCGCGGCTGAACCCGTACGCCACCCCGTTGCGGGGGGTCTACCTGTGCTCGGCGGCGACACCGCCCGGACCGGGGGTGCACGGCATGTGTGGGTACTGGGCGGCCAGGGCCGCGCTGCGCGGGGAGTTCGGTGTCAGGACGCCGCCACCGCTGGACTGAGCACGCCCTGGAGCGGGCCGGAGGGTCAGCCCGGGCCGGGCCGCCGGTTCTCGGCCACCCAGCGCAGCGCCATCGCGTATCCGAACACCCCGAAACCGGTGAGCACTCCGGTGGCGATATCGGAGAGGTAACTGCACTGGCGGAACCGTTCGCGCCGGTGGACGTTGGTCAGGTGCACCTCGACCAGCTCCGCCCGCAGCTGGGCACAGGCGTCCCGCACCGCCACCGAGTAGTGCGTCCAGGCGGCGGCGTTGAGCACCACCGGAACCCCCTCGTCGGCGGCCTCGTGCAGCCAACCGAGCATCTCGCCCTCGTGGTCGGTCTGGCGCACCTCCACCTCCATGCCGAGTTCCTCGGCGGTGCGCTCGCACAGGCTCACCAGATCCGCGTGAGTGTGGTGCCCGTACTTGTCCGGCTCACGCCTGCCCAGCCTGCCGAGGTTCGGCCCGTTGAGCACGAACACCCTCACAGCAGGACCTCCCGTGCCGAACTCGACCCGCCCTCGGCCAGCGCGGAGTAGGCCGCGGCGAGCAGGGAGGGGTCCGGGCCCTCCAGCCGGCCCGGTTTGGCCAGCCCGTCGAGCACGACGAACCTCAGGGTGCCGGACCGGGTCTTCTTGTCCACCTTCATGAGTTCGAGCAGCTCGTTGAGGGCGTCCGGATCGTAGGAGGTCGGCAGGCCCAGCGCGTCGAGCACCCCGCGGTGCCTGTCCGCGGTCTCGTCGTCCAGCCTTCCCGCCAGCCTCGCGAGTTCGGCGGCGAACACCAGCCCGATACTGACCGCGGCCCCGTGCCTCCAGCGGTAGCGTTCCCGGCGTTCGATCGCGTGCGCGAGAGTGTGCCCGTAGTTGAGCACCTCCCGGTGGTGGGACTCGCGCAGGTCGGCGCCGACCACCTCGGCCTTGACCCGCACGGAGCGGGCGACGAGCTCGGGCAGCACCGATCCCGTCGGGTCCACGGCCGCCGTGGGGTCGGCCTCGACGAGACGCAGGATCTCCGGATCACCCACGAAACCGCACTTGACCACCTCGGCCATGCCGGCCAGCAGCTCGTTGTGGTTGAGCTCCTCCAGGGTGGCCAGGTCGACCAGCACCCTGCTCGGCTCGTGGAACAGACCCACCAGGTTCTTGCCCGCCTCGGTGTTGATCCCCGTCTTCCCACCGATCGCGGCGTCGACCATGCCGAGCAGCGTGGTCGGCACGTGGACCACGCGCACGCCGCGCATCCAGGTGGCCGCGACGAAACCGGCCAGGTCGGTGACGGCCCCGCCTCCGAAGGAGACCACGACGCCGTCGCGGTCCATGCCGATCTTGCCGAGCACCTCCCAGCAGAACCCGGCGACGGCGAGGCTCTTGCCTTCCTCGGCGTCGGGCAGTTCCACGCGGTGGGCGTCCACCCCCGCGCCGGTCAGCTCCTCGCGCACCGCCTCGACGGTCTGGGTGATCGTGGGCTGGTGCAGCAGAGCCACCACGGAGGCGTCCCGGAGGGTCTCGACGAGTTCACCGAGCAGCCCGTGCCCGACCAACACCTCGTAGGGCTTCTCCGCCCGCACGGAAATCCGCTCCGGTTCGCTCATCGTGTCCTCTCCAGTCAGGGGTTGTCTGTGGTGTTCGACCCGTTCGGACGGCCGCGAGGGGCGTGGACGACGGCCTCACCCGGGCCCCGCGCCCGGCGAACCGGTGTGCGTCATCCGGATCACCCGCTCGACCACGGCCGTGGGCTCGAGCCGGTCGGTGTCGACCTCCCAGTCCGCGACCTCGCGGTACAGCGGAAGCCGCTCACGCAGCAGCGCCTGGAAGTTCGCCCGCGGGTTCACCCCGGCCAGCACCGGGCGGGGGGTGGACAGTCCCGTCCGGCGCACTCCTTCGCTCAGCCCGACGGACAGGAAGAGCACGGGGTGTTCCGCCAGTCGCTGCCTGGTGGCGGCCGAGACCACCGCACCACCTCCGAGAGCGAGCACCCCGGTGTGCTCGGCGAGTGCCTCGGCCACCGCCTCCTCCTCCAACGCGCGGAAGGCCGCCTCGCCCTGTTCGGTGAAGATCTCCGGGATCGGTCGGCCCGCCCGGTGCTCGACGTCGGCGTCGGTGTCGCGGAACCGCCCGCCGAGGCGCTCCGCCAACAGCCTCCCGGTCACGGTCTTGCCCGCCCCCGGAGGTCCGACGATCACGAGACGGGGACTCATGCGTCCTCCCCCCAGGTGTCGACACGGCGGTTCAGCGCGGCGAGATACGCCTCGACGTTGCGTCGGGTCTCGCCCAGGGAGTCGCCGCCGAACTTCTCCAGCGCCGCCTGGGCCAGCACCAACGCCACCATGGTCTCGGCGACCACGGCGGCGCGGGGCACGGCGGTGACGTCCGAGCGCTGGTGCATGGCCTGGGCCTGCTCCCCGGTGCGTACGTCGACGGTGGACAGCGCCCGGGGCAGGCTGGAGATCGGTTTCTTCGCCGCACGCACGATCAGCGGTTCGCCGTTGGTGATGCCTCCTTCCAGCCCCCCGGCACGGTTGCTGGAGCGGGTGACCCACTTCGGCCCGTGGGCGGCGAAGAGTTCGTCGTGGGCGGCGCTGCCCCGTCGCCGGGCGTTGGCGAAGGCCTCGCCGATCTCCACTCCCTTGACCGCCTGGATGCTCATCAACGCCTGGGCCAGCCGGGCGTCCAGCTTGCGGTCCCAGTGCACGTGCGAACCCAGTCCCGGGGGGAGACCGTGGGCGATCACCTCGACCACGCCCCCGAGCGTGTCCCCGGAGGACTTGGCCTCCTCCACCTCGGCCATCATCCGTTCGGTGGCCTCACCGCCGAAGGCGCGCACCGGGTTCTCGTCGATGGCGGCGAGATCCTCGGCGGTGGGCAGCCGGTCCCCCTCGACGTTCACGTCGCCGAGTGAGACCACATGGCTGACCAGTTCCACCCCGAGCAGCTGCCGCAGGAAACACCGGGCCACCGTTCCCACGGCCACCCTGGCCGCCGTCTCCCGGGCGCTGGCGCGTTCCAGCACCGGCCGTGCCTCGTCGAAGTCGTACTTCTGCATCCCCGCCAGGTCGGCGTGGCCGGGGCGGGGGCGGGTCAGCGGCTCGTTGCGCGCCAGGGAGGCCAACACCTCCGGGTCCACCGGGTCGGCGGCCATCACCTGTTCCCACTTGGGCCACTCCGTGTTGCCGATCCGCACGGCCACCGGACCTCCCTGGGTGAGGCCGTGGCGGATCCCTCCGATGACCTCCAGCTCGTCGGACTCGAAGTTCATCCGGGGACTACGGCCGAACCCCAGTTTCCGACGCTCCAACTGAGCGTGGATCTCGGAGGTGGTGACCTCGACTCCGGCCACCATCCCCTCCAGTACTCCCACGAGAGCCGGACCGTGCGATTCCCCGGCGGTCATCCAGCGCAACACGTCCGTGATCCTGCCATGAGATCCCTTCTCGCGAGTACCTCGGGGGCGGAACTCAGGCCGAGAAACCACCGGAGTCCGTCAACACGGGCGCGCTGACCGACAGCCAGGCGGGCAGCGCCAGCGCGGGCCCGTGGGGAACCACCCGACTGCGGGTGAGCGCGGCGAGGAGCAGACTCACCGCCGCCGCCGTGGTCGCGACCCACGGCACCACGAGGGGTCCGACCGCTCCCACGGCGGCCCCGACCGGCACAGCGGCCTTGACGTCTCCCCCTCCGAGAGCGTGGGGAGTCACCAGGCGGACGGCGCCGTATCCGACGCCGAGGAGAACCGCTCCCAGCAGCGCACCGGACTGAAGCCTCCAGCCGCCCCCCAGGTGGGCGGCCAGTGCCACGGCCCCGAACACGAGCCCGCCACCGCCCAGGGTCACCACGTCGGGCAGGCGGCGGACCCCGACGTCGGAGACGGACAGCACCACCAGCACCCAACCGGTGACCAGCGGGACGGCCGTCCACCAGAGTGGGAAGGCACCGAAGCGCACCAACGGAACCAACGAGGCCCAGACCGCGGCCACCCCCGGACGGCACCACCAGAGACGGGTCCGCACCCCACAGCGGGCGAGCACCGCCCCACCCACCCGGCCACAGCACCATCCGAGGACGAACACCACCACGGCCACGCACACGAGAAACACGGTCGACATGCCCGCAGTGTCGAGCCCGAGCACGCTCACCACGGCCTCCATGCGGGCTCGGAGCACGGCGTGTCGGACCCGGCGGTCCCCGCACCGGCCGTTCTCCCCGTGCTCGGGGCCCGGGAGGTGACCGCTGGAGCGCCCGGCTCAGGTGGTCGGGACCCGAGCGCCCCGGCGGGCCGCCCCGGAAGGGGCTCCTAGGAGTCCACCGTGAACAACGGATCCCCGGCGGAGACCCCGGCGTCGTCGGTCACGTCCGACAGCGCCTGCCGGCCCACCTCGAGCGCCACGACCGGGCACACCGAGGAGTAGCCCTGCTGTTCGACCTCACTCGGGTTCCAGGTGACGATCTTCTGACCGGCCCGTACCCGCTCCCCCTTGACCACGTGCGGCGCGAAGCCTGCGCCCTCCATCTTGACGGTGTCGATCCCGAGGTGGACCAGCACCGCCCTGCTGCCGTCGTCGGTGGTGACCACGAAGGCGTGTGGGTGCAGGGTGGACATCGTGCCGTCCACCGGGGCCACCGCGCACGCACTGCCCCCGTTGGGCTTGACCGCCACCCCGGGTCCCACCATCTCCTGGGAGAACACCGGGTCGGGGACCTCACTGAGCGGAGCGGCCAGACCGCTCACCGGACTGAGTACTCGGATGCTCACAACAAATCCTCGATATCACTCGCGATGGTGTCCGCCTCCGGCCCGACCACGACCTGCACGACAGTGCCCTGCTGCATGACCCCGTGGGCGCCGGCTGTTTTCAACGCGGCCTCGTCGACCTTCGACCCGTCCTCGATTTCGCAGCGCAACCGGGTGATGCACGGTTCGATCTCGACGATGTTGCCCTTGCCTCCCAGGGCCGCCAGAATCGCCGCAGCCTTGTCCTCAGCCACCGTAGTCCTCCGTTTCGAGTCGGTTCGCGCGTCGAGTGCGCTCGGCGTACAGCCAACCATGCCGCCCCGCTCCCGTCCGATGTCGAACCGGCAACGAATCAGCCACCCGCTTGACACTCGTTCCCCTGGAGGCGCAAGGTTCCCTCCAACTGGTTTAGACCTTACCGTACCAATGTCGAGGCAGCGGTACGAGTGTTTCCACGGACAGCTCAGGGCAGGAGCACCCGCCCCGACGGGGTGCGACCGTGTGTCGGACTGTCCGTATCGCCTCGGAACCGTCCCCAACCACCGGTGGTATTCCCAGGAGGTACCCCATGAGCACCAGCGCCGGCCCGTCCTCGGGCGGCAACAAGGCCTTCGCCCAGCTACAACGGCTGGGCAAAAGCCTCATGCTGCCGATCGCCGTGTTGCCCGCGGCGGCACTGCTGCTACGACTCGGGCAGGACGACCTGATCGGCGCCATTCCCGGGATGACGGACGTGGGGGCCGTCATCAGCTCCGCGGGCGGGGCGCTGTTCGACAACCTGCCGCTGTTGTTCGCCATCGGCGTGGCCATCGGTTTCGCCCGCAAGGCCGACGGATCCACGGCCCTGTCCGCCGCGGTCGGCTACCTGGTCCTGGCGGGCGTGCTGTACGGCATGACCGACACGGAAGCCGCCACTGTGTACAACAAGGGCCCCTACGGGGTGCTCGGCGGCATCATCGCCGGACTGGTGGCCGCCGGACTGTGGCAGCGCTACCACCGGATCAAACTGCCCTCCTACCTCGGATTCTTCGGGGGACGCCGCTTCGTCCCGATCATCACCTCGGTGGCCATGCTGGTCATCGGTGTGGTGCTCGGTCTGCTCTTCCCCTACTTCGACACGGCGCTCACCGGCTTCGGCGAGGCGGTCACCGGCAGCGCCGTGCTCGGCGGGGGCGTCTACGGAGTGGTCAACCGGCTGCTGCTGCCCTTCGGGCTGCACCACATCCCCAACTCGGTGGTCTGGTTCCTCACCGGCGACTACCAGGGGGAACACGGCGACATCAACCGCTTCTTCGCCGGCGACCCCACGGCGGGCACCTTCATGACCGGGTTCTTCCCCATCTTCATGTTCGCGCTGCCAGCCGCGGCGTTGGCCATCTACCACTGCGCCCGCCCCTCGCAGCGCAAGGTGGTCGGGGGCATCATGTTCTCGACGGCGTTGACCGCCTTCCTCACCGGAGTGACCGAACCGCTGGAGTTCTCCTTCATCTTCGTGGCCTGGCCACTGCTGCTGGTCCACGCCCTGCTGACCGGCACCTCGATGGCGCTGGTCAACTGGCTGGACATCCACCACGGATTCGGATTCTCCGCGGGAGCGATCGACTACCTGCTCAACTTCGGAATCGCCCAGAAGGCCCTGTGGTTGATACCGATAGGTCTCGCCTACGGGGTCGTCTACTACGTCGTCTTCCGGTTCGTCATCACGAAGATGAACCTGCCCACCCCGGGTCGTGAGGAGGACGAGGAGAGCGAGCAGGCGGAGCCGGCGGCCGGCGCCACAACCTCCTCCGAGGGCGGATCCTCCGCGGGCGGAACAGGAACGAGCGGAAGCTGAGTCCTTTCGTCCCGGAAGAACACGGTAACGAGAAAGAGAAAGCGCAGATGCCAGAACGACACGTCACCGTCGCGAGCAAGGTCGGTCTGCACGCCCGGCCCGCCGCCATGCTGGCCAAGGCGGCCGCCGAGCAATCCGTGAAGATCACCATCCGCAAGCAGGAAACCGAACCCGTGGAGGCGGCCAGCATCCTCGGCCTGATGACGCTCGGGGCCGAACACGGTGACCAGGTCGTGCTGGCGGCCGAAGGGGAGGGCGCCGAGGAGGCGCTGGACCACATCGCGGAGCTGGTGGGCAGCGAACTCGACGGCTGACCCCGCCGGGAGCCCGTGGACCGGACACGCACTCGACGTCCACGGGCTCCCGCCGCCACGGACGAACCGGCAACTCCTTTCGGAGCCCCGCCGCAGTCACTCCCCCAGAGGCAGGGACAGTTCCCCGTCCGTGGCCTCGTACAGGGCGTCGCGCATCGCCTCCCGGGGGGCGGGAAGCCCGGTGAACTGCTCCACCTGTCCGAAGGACTGGTGCAGCAACATGTCCAGCCCCGTGGCCAACCGTCCTCCCGCCGAGGTGACCGCCCGCGCCAGCGCAGTGGGCCACGGGTGGTAGACGACGTCGAGCACACAGCCCGCACCGGCCAGCTCCCCGACACGTTCGTCCAGCGCACCGGCGGGCAGGGTGGAGACCACCACATCGGCGGCACCGGCCACGGCGGTCAGCTCCGTTTCGTGCAGGCGCAACGTCCTGATCCGCAGTCCGAGACGTTCGGCGGTGGCCACCGCGATCCCGGCACGGGTGGGCTCACGGACGGCCAGCGTCACCTCGGAGATCCCCAGTTCGGCGAAAGCGGCCAGGGCGGCCAGGGCGGTTCCCCCCGCCCCCAGCAGCAGGGCGCTGTCGCCGTCGGTGAATCCCCCGGCCGCGTGGAGCGCCCCCACGACACCGTCCACATCGGTACAGTCGGCAGCCCAACCCCGCCCGGAGCGGACCAGCGTGTTGGCCGCGCCGACGGTGCGCGCACGCTCCGTGGCCGTGGCGGCCAGTTCCAGGGCGGCCTGTTTGCCCGGCATCGTCACCGAGAGGCCGACCCAGTCGGAGTCCAGTTCCCCGACCAGCCGGTGCAGGCCCTCGGCGTCCCGTTCGAGGCGCTCGTAGGACCACTCGTGCAACCCGAGAGCACGGTAAGCGGCCTGATGCAGTACGGGGGAGAGGGAATGCTGGATCGGTGATCCCACCACTCCCGCGGCGCGGGCTCGTGGTCCCTGCTGGGCTGCCATCGGACACCTCGACTTTCCTGCTCGCCCCGTGGGAATGCTCCGAAGATCCACGGTAGTCGCCCCGGTGTGGTCCTCCGGGGCTGCCCAAGCGGCACAGCCGCCCTTCCTCGAAGCGACGACACCGGAAACACCCACCGTGCCAAGCCGAGCACACGCGGCTTCTCCGGTGTCGCGCTCTCGGCCGTTCAGAGCGCACGGGCGCCTTCGGTCAGTAGGCGCCGTTGCGTTCGGCCTTGTCCTTGGCCCTCTCGTGCCCCTCGATCGTCTCCGAGAAGCACGAGGTCCCGTCCTTCTGGCACTTGACGAAGTACTTCCAGTCGCCCTCGGGAGGATCGGCCGCCGCCTCGATGGCCTCGGTGCTCGGAGCGGAGATCGGTGTCGGCGGCAGCCCCGTGACCCGGTAGGTGTTGTACGGCCCCTCCTTGGCCCGGTGTTCGTCCTCGGTCAGCAGCGAGGGCTCCTCGAGCAGGTAGTTGATCGTCGAGTCGAGCTGCAACCGCATGTCGATGTCCAGGCGGTTCTCGATGACCCGGGCGACCCGCCCGAAGTCCTTCCGGATCGCCTCGCTCTGCACCAGCGAGGCGATCTTGACCAGCTCGTAGGGACTGTGTCCCGTGCCCTCGGCGATGTCGGGCAGACCGGCGGCACGCATCTTCTCGAAGGAACTGTTCAGCACCGAACGTAGGATCTCGGGGGCACTGGCGGTCGGTTTGACGTGGTAGATGCCGGGCAGGACCAGCCCCTCCAGCCGCCGCTGCGGATCGGGGGCCCGTTTCGCCTCCGTGAGTGCCCAGTCCGGCACTCCCAGCTCGCCCAGCGGGGTCTCGGCGGCGGCCCCGGCCAACTCCTCCTTGTCGACGCAGTCGCCGCTTCCCTCGTTCTCCCCCGCCCCGCAGGAGGCCCGTGCGAGCAGCGAGAGAACACCCGGCACCACCTCACCGTCCGGGCCGACGTGATCCGCGAACCGCATACCGCCACGGATCTCGACGCGTCCCGCCCGGGCCTCGTCGGAGACGATGCGCCGCACGGCCGCCGCACCGGACATCCTCTCGCGCATCGAGTAGAAACCCGGCTGGATGGCGGTGATCTTCTCGTTGTCCTCGGCCGCCTTCACGAAGGCCGCCGGCGAGGCCACCACGTCCTCCTCCGCCAGGGTGCGCGCGATCGCGCTGGTGGTGTCACCCTGCTGGACCTCGACGACCACCCGACCCGTACCGCTTCCCTCGTAGTCCGGATAGCTGCCGAGAGTCACCAACTGCAACACGCCGTAGACGGCGCCACCCGCCACGACCAGCAGCACCGACACCCCGGCGAGGGCGGTGACGAGTCTCCGTCGTCGCCGCCTGCGGAACCGCTCCCGCTCGACGTCCTCCCGCTCCCGCGGGTCCGGTTCCTGCCCGGCGTCGTCGGCGAACAGGCCGAGATCGTCGTTCACGCCCGCGTCCTCCCAGACAGCCCTACGAAGCTCTGATCATGCAGCACGGAACAGTCTCACGGGGTCTCCCGGCCCGGTGACGGGCTGGTCGGCCGCGCCCCGGGACCGGAAACCCGGGTCCCGAGCGAGCCGGCCCACCGCTCGCGACGTCACCGCCCCGGGGAACGCACCGCGCGCCGCCCGGACGACTCCGAGGCCAACCATGCCGAACACCTCTCAACCGTCCCCGCCCCGCGCGTCCAACCAGGACTGCAGGATCTCCACCGCGGCGGCCTGGTCCACCACGTCACGTTGACGCTTACCACGAACACCGCGATCGGACAGCGTCTTCGTGGCCGTCACCGTCGTGAGACGCTCGTCACTCAGTCGCACGGGCACGCCGGGAACCCGCGAACGCACCGCGTCGGCGTAGGAACTCGCCACGTCGGCCGCCCGGCCCCGTCTGCCCGCCAGGGTCACCGGCAGCCCCACCACGATCTCGACGATCTCGTACTCGGCGACGAGTTCGGCGATCCGGGCCAGGTCCGTCTTGTTGGCCCTGTCCCGTCTGAGGGTGACCAGTGGGGTGGCCAGCACGGGAGCGGGGTCGCTGACCGCGATCCCGACTCTGGCCTCCCCCACGTCGACACCCAGCCGTCGTCCCCTCCCGAGTTCGGTGTTCCCACCGTCGGGCTGTCCCGGTGCGGACTCGGACCGTTCGGCGTTCACGCCCCGGACACCACCCGTTCGAGCTCCTTGCGCAGGGCGAGCACGGCCTGATCGATCCCGGAGGGATCGGAGCCACCGCCCTGGGCCATCTCGGCCTTGCCGCCGCCGCGGCCACCGATGTGCGCGGCGAAGGAGGGCACCAGATCACCGGCGGCGACGCCCTTGTCCTGGGCACCCGGGTTGGCGGCCACCACGAAGCCCACCTTGGAGGTCTCCGGGTCACCGGAGAACAGCGCCACCACGGCGGGACGCGAACCGAGCTTGCCGCGCACCTCACCGGCCAGCGCGCGCAGCGAGTTGCCGTCCACCCCGTCGGCGACCCGTTCGGCGACGAGATCGACTCCGTCGACCTCGGTGGCCCTGCCCGCGATGTCGCCCGCGGACTGCAACACCTTCGCCACCCGCAGCTGTTTGAGTTCCTTCTCGGCATCGCGCAGCCGGGTGAGCACGCTGTCGATACGTTCGGGAAGGTCCTCGGTGCGGACCTTGAACTTGTCCGCCAACTCGTTGACCAGCATGTGCTCCTTGTTGATGTAGCGCATCGCGTCCATGCCCACCAGGGCCTCGACGCGGTGCACCCCGGAGCCCACCGAGGAGTCGTCGACGAGTTTGACGACACCGAGCTGTCCCACGGAGTCCACGTGGGTGCCCCCACACAGTTCCCGCGAGTAGTCGCCCATGTCGATCACGCGGACCCGGTCGCCGTACTTCTCCCCGAACAGCGCGATGGCGCCCAGCTCCATGGCCCGGTCCATCGAGGTGGTGTAGGACTGGACCTCGGCGTCGCTCTGCAGGTACTCGTTGACCTCCTCCTCGACGCCACCGAGCACGGAGGAGGACACCGCCGAGGGGGCGGTGAAGTCGAAACGCATCCGACCCGGGGAGTTCAGCGAACCGGCCTGGGCGGCACGTTTCCCGTAGGCGTTGCGCACGGCCGCGTGCACCAGGTGGGTGGCCGAGTGCGACCGGGCGATCGCGTGCCTGCGTTCGGCGTCGACCTTGGCCTCCAGGCGGGTGTCCAGTCCGACCTCACCGCCGAGGACCTTGGCCCGGTGCACGAACAGGCCGGGTACGGCCTGCTGCACGTCGGTGATCTCCAGCTCCACACCGGGCCCCACCAGGCGTCCGGTGTCGGCTATCTGCCCACCCCCCTCGGCGTAGAAGGGGGTGCGGTCGAGCACGAGCTCGACCTGGCTGCCCTCGGAGGCGGCCGAAACGGGCACCCCGCTCTGCAACAGGCCGAGCACCCGGCTGGTTCCCTGCAGGTCCGTGTACCCGATGAACTCGGTGGAGCCGTGCTGGTCCAGCAGGTTGCGGTAGGTGGACAGGTCCCCGTGCGCGGTCTTGCGCGAACGCGCGTCCTCCTTGGCCCGCTGGCGCTGCTGCTCCATCAGCTCCCGGAAGCCCTGTTCGTCGACGGACAGGCCCTTCTCCGCCGCCATCTCCAGGGTGAGGTCGATCGGGAAGCCGTAGGTGTCGTGCAGTTGGAAGGCCTTGGAGCCGGGAAGCTGGAGGGAACCGGCCTTGCGGGTCTCGGCGACCGCCGTGTCGAAGATCTTCGACCCGGCGGACAACGTGGACAGGAAGGCCTCCTCCTCGTTGCGGATCACCGAGTCGATCCGGTCGAAGTCACTGGCCAACTCCGGGTATCCCGGCGACATCGCGTCCCGGACGACCCTGGTGAACTCCCCGAGGACGGGCTCGTGCACCCCGAGGAGCCGTGTGGAGCGCACCACCCGGCGCAGCAGCCGACGCAGCACGTAGCCCCGCGTCTCGTTGCTGGGGGTGACCCCGTCGGAGACCAGCATCATCCCGGAACGCATGTGGTCGGCGATCACCCGGAACCGGACGTCGTCGGCGTGGTTGTCGCCGTAGCGTTTCCCGGAGAACTCCTCGGCCTTGGCGATCACCGGGCGGACCAGGTCGGTCTCGTAGACGTTGTCCACTCCCTGCAGTAGGCAGGCGACCCGCTCCACACCCATGCCGGTGTCGATGTTCTTCGTCGGCAGCTCCCCCAGCACGGGGTGTCCGTCCTTCGGGCTGCCCTCCCCCCTGATGTCCTGCATGAACACCAGGTTCCAGATCTCTATGTAGCGGTCCTCGTCCACCACGGGCCCGCCCTCGCGCCCGTACTCCGGCCCCCGGTCGTAGTAGATCTCCGAGCAGGGACCACCCGGGCCGGGAACCCCCATGTCCCAGTAGTTGTCGTCGGCTCCCCTGCGCTGGATGCGCTCCGGAGGCAGACCGCTCACCCGCTGCCACAGCCGCTCGGCCTCGGGGTCGTGCTCGTAGACGGTGACCCAGATTCGGTCCGGGTCGAAACCGAAGCCCCCGGAGTCCTGCGAGTTGGTGACCAGACTCCACGCGTGCTCGATGGCGCCCTCCTTGAAGTAGTCCCCGAAGGAGAAGTTGCCCGCCATCTGGAAGAACGTGTTGTGCCTCGTGGTCTTGCCCACCTCGTCGATGTCACCGGTGCGCACGCACTTCTGGATGCTCGTCGCCCTCGGGTAGGGCGCGGGGGCGTCCCCCAGGAAGTACGGCTTGAACTGCACCATTCCCGCGTTGACGAACAGCAGGTTCGGGTCGTCGAGGATCAGGGAGGCGCTGGGGACCACGGTGTGCCCCCGTCCTCGGAAATGCTCGGTGAAACGTTTGTTGATCTCGTGGGTCTGCACGGTGGAGTCCTTCTACACGGATGTGGCTGCGGGCACGGAAACAGGCGGGAACGCCGGTCGGTGTGGGATTTCGCACCACACCGGGACTCAGCGTCCCGCCCTACGAGCTCGACGCGACTCGGCCCCGTCGATCGTTCCGGTCATCCTGGTCACGGGCCCGCTCCCATTGTCCGGACCGTCGACGCTCCGCTGGCCCCGGCCACCGGTGACGATTCCGGTGCGTTCGGTCACGCTCTCGTGGAGTTCCCTTTCGCGCTCGCTCATCCCCGCGCGCACGTCCGCTCCGAACGAGCCGAGCGACTCCGCCAGTTCCCGCACCGCGTCACCCAGCTGGTCGGCCACACCGACCGGCGTGGCCCGGCGTGCGGTCCTGCCGAGCTTGCGGCTCAACGCCACGCCCGCGGCGACTCCGGCGCCGAACAACAACAGACGGCTCACTGACGACCCCCTTTGCGCCTGCGGGAATGCCTGCCCACGGGTTCCTTCCTGCGTTCACGGCGGGCGCGCAGGGCCTTGCTCACGCCGTAGGTGAAAGCGGCCGACTTCACCAGCGGGCTTCCCAGTGTAGCGGTGAACAGCGAGGACAGTGCGGACACGTTGCTGGAGACCGACTGGGCGTTGGCCGTGATGCCGTCGACCCGCTCCAACTGGGTGTTCACATGGTCCAGGGTCGTGTTCGCGCCGGTGAACAGCGGGTCGGAATTCTCCTGCGCCTTGCGGATCGCGTTGGTCGCCTCGTCCAGAGTACGGCCGAGTTTGACCAACGGGATCGCCAGCAGCACGACCAGCAGCACGAAAGCGCCTGCTGCGATCAGCGCGGCGATCTCGGTGGGCGTCACGTGTCCTCCCGGTTTCCAGCCGACTCGTGCGACCGCCCTGCCGGCGGGCCGGCACGGCGGTGGTGATCGCGGTCAGGCTATCGCGCCCGCCGGTGGAAACCGCGTACGGCATTCCGCACGCCGCTGCCCCGTCCGACCGAAGGTCCCCGGTGGCCCTCCGGTCGCCCGTGGCGGAGGAGGTCGCGACACCGCGACACGATAGATTGCTCTCCCACCCACCTTTCCAGCGGCGACGGCATGTCAAGGGGGACGCTTCCGAATGGGCGGAGGGGACGGCAGGTCCACACCACCGGCGGGATTCGCCGATCCGGGGACACTCGCGGTGTTGATGGTGTTCACGCTGCTGCTGAGCACCATCGCCGGGGTCGGTTCGGCGATGCGGGCGGCCACGGCACGGGACATCCTGCGTGCCGACGGAGCGGAACGGATCGAGATCTCACCGCTGCCGAGCATGGGCACCAGGGGCAGGCTGAACGCGGAGAAACTGACCCTGGTCGAGTCCGTCGACGGGGTCCGCCAGGTCGTGCCCGACTACACCTCCTCGCTGCGCAGCCCGCGCGGCGGAGAGCTGCCCAGGGTCTCGTTGCGGACCCGCTCCTGGGGCAGCACGGTTCGGCCGCCGCTCACCGCCGGGACCGTGCCGAACCCACTGCCCCCGGACCAGATCGTGGTTCCCGCCCATGTCCAGGGGGTCGACTTCCGGGCCCACCTCGGCGAGCGCGTCCGGATGAACTACACGGTGCCCCCTCCCCCGAAGCCCGCTGCCTCCGAGGAGGAGTCCGGCGAGCGGGAGCGGACCCGATCCGGTCCCGACGACGAGGCCGAGGACGAACAGCGGGCGCAGGCGGCCTCCGTGGCGCACTCCGCCTCGGAGATCAGCGAAACCATCGAGCTGCGCATCGCCGCCACCTACGACCCCCGCTGGCACGCGGACGGACCGGACACCGCCTACGTGGCCCCGCGCACCGCGGCCGTGCTCGCCGCCGCGGCGGAGGGGACGACGGCGGAGCGGGTGCACGCCGTCAACGGGGCCGACCGGGTGGGTGTGGTCGTGGAGAAGGACACCGACCCCGCCGAGGTCGCCGCCCGACTCCGGGAGATGGGACTCGGAGCTTTCCCGCTGGTCGACCGGGAGCGGAACCTGATCAGAACGGTCGAGGTGTGGTACTACATCGCCCTGCTCGGGGTGCTGGTGAGCGCCGTGCTGCTCGGATTCCGGGGGGTGGGCCGTTTCACCGCGGCGGGCGGATCCGGCGAGGGAGCACTCGTGCGCGGCGCCGCCCTCGGACTGGGTGTGGGGGTGCTCGCCACCGGGCTGGGGGTGCTGGGTGCGCTGGTGCTGCGAGCCCCCATGGAGGAGTTCCTGGGACTGCGGATCCAGTGGTTCACCCTGGTCCCCGATCCGCGACGGGCACTGATCGCGGCCGTGCTGCCGGCGCTGGCCACCTTCGCGGGAGCCGCCGTCGGCTACGGCCGCTCCCGCGGTCTCGGATGATCCTGCCGGGGCCGGTCGTGCGCCCCACCACGCACCCGGTCCCGGAGGTTCCGCCGGGGTGGTGAACTCCTCAACCGTTCACCGGAGTGACGGCCCCACTGCCGTCCAGCACACCGACCACGTTGCGGGCGGCCAACATCGCCATCGCGGTCCGGGTCTCCGTGGTCGCCGACCCCAGATGGGGGACGAGCACCACGTTGTCCAGGTCGAGCAGCTCCGGCTCCACCTTCGGTTCGTTCTCGAAGACGTCCAGGCCGGCACCGCCGAGGGTGCCGTCCCGCAGTGCGCGGGCGAGGGCACGCTCGTCCACCACGGGACCACGACTGGTGTTGACCAGTACGGCGGAGGACTTCATCCGCGCCAACGCGGCCCCGTCGATCAGATGACGGGTTTCCTCCGTCAGCGGGCAGTGCAGCGAGACCACGTCGGAGCTCTCCAGCAGTTCGGGCAGCGAGAGGTACCGCGCGCCGGTCTCGTGCTCGACCTGCCGCTCGACCCGGTTCCGGGCGGTGTAGACGACCTCCATGCCGAAGGCCCGCGCCCTGCGGGCCACGGCACGCCCTATCTGGCCGAGCCCGACGATCCCCAGCCGCTTGCCCTGCAACCCGGAACCGAGCATGAACGAGAAGTGCCAGGACCACGGGGTCCCGGCACGAATGAGCCGCTCGCCCTCGGCGAGCCTGCGTGTGCACATCAACAGCAACCCGATGGTCAGATCGGCGGTCGCGTCGGTGAGCACGCCCGGGGTGTTGGTCACCAGCACTCCCCGGGAGTCCAGCGCGGGCACGTCCACGTTGTCGTAGCCCACGGCGACGTTGGCCACCACTTTCAGCGACGGTCCGGCCGCGTCGGCCAGTGCGCCGTCGACGCGGTCGTGCAGCATGGACACGACCGCGTCCGCACCCCGAACCTCCTCCGCGAGCTCCTCGTCCGTCATCGCCCGGTTCTGGGAGCACAGCCGCACCTCACCGACCGACTCCAGCACTCGCACCGCCGAATCCGGAATCCACCGGGTCACCACCGTTCGGGAGGTCACTCACTCATCCCTTCGCGTTCGCTCGTCGCGCTGCCCACGCACTATGCCGCGCAGCTTCGGAAGCCGTTCGGCCAAGGTGCGCTCCGCGCCCCGACCGCTCGGCTCGTAGTAGTCCCTTCCGATCAACTGGTCCGGCGGGTACTGCTGCTCCAACACCCCTTCGGACCGGTCGTGGGGGTAGCGGTAGCCGACGGCGTTTCCCTGCCGGGTCGCCCCCGCGTAGTGCCCGTCCCGCAGGTGTGCGGGAACGGTGCCCACCTTGCCCGCCCGGACGTCGGCCAGGGCGGCGTCCACGGCCGTGATGACCGCATTCGACTTCGGGGCCGTGGCCAGGTGCACGGTCGCCTGGGCCAGGGACAGGCGCCCTTCGGGCATCCCCACGAACTCGACGGCCCGGCTCGCGGCCACCGCGTTCTGCAGAGCGGTGGGATCGGCCATGCCGACGTCCTCACTGGCGTGCACGACGAGACGGCGGGCGATGAAACGCGGGTCCTCCCCCGCCTCGATCATGCGTGCCAGGTAGTGCAACGCGGCGTCCACGTCCGAACCGCGGATCGACTTGATGAACGCGCTGATCACGTCGTAGTGCTGGTCGCCGTCCCGGTCGTAACGCACAGCCGCCCGGTCCACCGCGGTCTCCACGGTGGACAGGTCGATCACCGTCCGGTCGTTGCTGCGCGCGGCCTCCGCCGCGGCCTCCAGTGCGGTCAGTGCCCTGCGGGCGTCCCCGGCGGCCAGTGCCACCAGGTGTTCCTCGGCCTCCTCCGAGAGTTCGCAGGCTCCGGCCAGCCCCCGCTGTTCGGTCAGCGCCCGGCGCACCAACTCCCGGACGGCCTCGTCGTCGAGTGGTTGCAGCCGCAGCACCAGCGAACGGGAGAGCAACGGCGAGACCACCGAGAACGAGGGGTTCTCGGTGGTCGCCGCCACCAGCAGCACGGTGCGGTCCTCCACCGCCGACAGCAGCGCGTCCTGCTGCGTCTTGGAGAAACGGTGCACCTCGTCGATGAACAGGACGGTGGCCTCACCCGAGTGGCCGAGTCTGCGGCGCGCCTCCTCGATGACCGCCCGAACCTCCTTCACCCCGGCGGAGAGGGCGGACAGTGCGACGAAGCGACGCCCGATCGCCCGGGAGACCAGCCCGGCCAGGGTGGTCTTCCCCGTCCCCGGCGGACCGTGCAGCAGCACCGAGGCCGGGGCGGCCCCCTCCACGAGCCGGCGCAACGGAGCACCGGGAGCGAGCAGGTGGTCCTGCCCGATCACCTCGTCCAGCGTCTGGGGGCGCATCCGCACGGCCAGCGGGGCGTTCTCGGCCAGCTGTCGCTGCGCGCGTCTCCGGGTGTCGGCTTCGAACAGCCCCTCGTCGTGCGGCCGACCGTCGGAACCGGTGTCGAACAGGCCCTCATTCACGGTTCCGACGCTACCCGGACGGCCCGACCCGGTGCCGTGGGACGGTCGTCCCCACGACCGGGCCGAGCCGACCTCACGTTCTCACCGCCCGTCGGGCAGGGCCAGCTCGACCGCGCAGGCGTCCTTGCGACGCTGCTCGGCCCAGTGCTCCACCGCCTGGTGACAGGCCCTGTCGAGATGCCGCAGCGAGGTCAGGTCAACGTGGGTGCTCCTGGTCGGCGGAAGTCGGTCCAACCTGTCCTGCAGCTGGGGCAGCCGCAGGAACGTGGCGTTGCCGTGCAACCGCACCCGGGCGTGCTCCTCGTCGTGCTCGACCTCGACCGACAGTCGGGAGACCTCCCACGCCGTCTTGATCACCGCGGCCACCAGACCGGTCAGCGTTCCGACCAACAGGTCGGTCGCCACGATCATCCCAGCCGTCAGCACGAGCACGAACGCCTCGGAACGCTGCTGGCGGAACAACGTGGCCACCTGGCGCACGCCGAGCAGTTTCCAACCGGCGTGGATCAGCAGCGCCGCCAGCGTGGCCAGAGGGATGTAGGACAGCACACCGGGCAGCAGCACCACGAACAACAGCAGCCAGATCCCGTGCAGCACCCGGGAGAGCTTGGTCCTGGCTCCGGCGTTCACGTTCGCCGTGCTGCGCACGATGACCGCCGTCATGGGCAGCGCCCCCAGCAACCCGCAGACGGTGTTGCCGGTTCCCTGGGCGACCAGCTCGGCGTTGAAGCGGGTCTTGGGACCGTCGTGCATCCGGTCGACGGCGACCGCGCTGAACAGGGTCTCCGCCGAGGCGATCAGCGCGAAGGTCACCATGGAGCCGATCACCGCGAGACTGGCCGCCGCGCCGAAGGCGTCCGGCGTCGGCATGTTGAGCGCCTCCGTCAGCGAGCCCACCCGGATGGTCTCCAGGGGAAGTCCGGTCACCGAGGTGAGTACGGCGGCGACACCGACACCGACCAGTGGGCCGGGAACGAGCCGCAGTTTGTGCGGAATCCTGGTCCACAGCACCATGGTCAACAGGGTGACCACGGCGATGACCACGCCGGAACGTCCGGCCGGTGTGGTGAACGCCGAGGTCAGCAACTCGGGGATGCGGGCGAACTTGGCGAACGTCTCGGAGGGCTGCTGCATTCCCCCGATGGGATAGATCTGCCCGAGGATCAGCACGAGGCCGATACCGGCGAGCATTCCCTGCACCACCGAGGGGGAGATGGCGCGGAACCAGGTACCGATGCCGGCCAGACCCAGGGCGATCTGCAACACCCCGGCCCCCAGCACGATCACGCCGAGCATGCCCAGTCCGTGCTCGGCCAGTGTGGAGGCCACCAACACGGTGAGCCCGGCGGCCGGGCCGCTCACCTGCATGGTGCTGCCCGGCATGCACCCGACCACGATGCCGCCCACGACACCGGTGACGATGCCCAGTTCGGCGGGCACCCCCGAGGCCACCGCGATTCCCACGCACAGTGGCAGCGCCACCAGGAACACGACGAGAGAGGCACCCAGGTCGAAACCGAAGTTCTGCTTGTTCCGTCGCAGGATCCCCGGGGAGTTTCCCGTTTCGGGAGGGGACGATTCGAGCTGTGTGGTCACTGTTCACTCCGTCAGGGTCGAAGAGCCGCACGTGTCGACAGGACACGCACGCACTCGTGGGGTCGTGGAAACTGGTCGCTGGTACGAGTGACAATCCGTCCGGGAAAGGGGAGTCACCCCGGTCGGAATGTCGTGGGACTCGCGTCTTTGCGAGTGAAAGAGTCGACGGACCTCGGTGCAGAACGACAGGACAGTCCTCGGAAAAACAACCCGAACGAGGGATGGACGTCGATAAGGGCGACGATATATTCCCCCACTCCGTCATCCTGAGTGGTCTTTCCGTGAAAGTCCTTTCATTCGTCCGCGGGTCCGCCCACTCCGCGCGGCCCGTGGCAGAGACCGCGCGGAAACAACCCGTCCTGGCGGACCGGCAGATCCATCACCGGCGATAGACCTGAAGTCTGGACTGGGAGTGGGCGGCTTCGCACAAACCACCCGTGCTCCCCACGGCGCGGGGATCTCCCGCGCGCACAGCCGAATCAACGTGTTCGGCGGTCACCCGCTTCCGTCCGGTTCCGCCCTCCGGCACCCGGACACTCCGCCGCTCGGTCCCTCGAAGGAGGATCCCGGGACGTTTACGGAGTTTCTCCTTCTCACCGGGAGCACCGTGTTCGGTCTTGTGTTCGGTGGAAACCGACCTGCCCGGATGGCCGGACACCCCGGCCGCGTGCACGGGGGAGAACACGACCAGAAACACCACGAACGACAGGAACAGCACTGTCCGCAGCACCGCGCCGGCCCTGGTGCTCACTGTCACCCCCGTGAACGAACAGGTGATCGTCGTCGACTTCGGATACGTCGACACTCCACATACTACCGGAGAAATGTTGCACGCGGGTGAACTCACGGTAGCCCAAAAAGGTATGAAACGCAGCGCGGACTCTTCTTGTCGGGCGAACCGAAAATTCTTCCACCGCAGCGGAAAAGCCCTCGCGAAAATCGTGTATCATATCACGTTTCGATAACCGGACCTTCTTCCGCCGACAGCGTCCGAACCGCTGCTCGCGATTCGAGCCGAACAGCGGTTCGTGGTGCGTCGCGCCGTGGCGAACGGATCAGCGGAAAGCGGGGTAGGGGCGCAGTTCCAGTACTCCGGAACCGAAACGTTCGAGCAACGCGGCCACCATGCGCTCGGAGAGCTCTGCCACCTCGGACACTCCGGCCGTGGACGCCTGTTCCCCGAGGCGGCGCCACCGATCCGCCAGCGCGGTACTGCGCCGCGGAGAGGGCATGTGGGCGTCTATGGGCGCGTCCAACTGTCCGCTGCGCGGCAGGAACCACCAGGTGGAGACCCAGACCCAGAGCAGCTGCGCCTCCAGCAACCTGGGCAGCAACACGGCGTCGTCGTCCAGTTCCGGCCAGACCTCCACGACCTCGGCCCGCCACGTGGCCAGCATGTTCCCCACCAGCTCGTCCGGCATGGCGTAGGAGCACCACGAGGACGGGAAGGGAAACCGCAGATAGGCCGCGTCCAGGGCCACGTCACGGACACAGGCCCACTCGAAGTCGAGGAAACGCACCCCGTTTCCGGTGACCAGACTGTTGTCCGGGCAGATGTCCGAAGGGCTGAACGAACGGTACCTGGTGGCCCCCAGCAGCCCGGAGGCCGTTGCCAGCACCCGCCGCACCGACTCCGGAGTGGAGACTCCCAGTGTCTGCTCCAGCAGCTCGGGCAGCTCCGTCAGTGAACGCCGGATGTCCGCGGCGACGGGATCGGTCCACGACTCCGCCCCCAACCTGCGCATCAGGGCGTCGAAGTCGGCCTCCCGACCGGCCATGGAGGTGTGCAGCCTTCCGAGGGCTCGGGCCCAGGCGAGCATGGACCGCTCCGCGGACTTCGGGTCGTCCGAGAAGAGCACGTCGGCCAGGGTGGCTCCTCTGCCCAGGTCCTCGAGCACGAGCAGTCGCCGTTCGGTGTCCTGGGCGATCAGTTCCGGTCCCACACGCAGTTCCCGAGGCAGGGCTGTGGCCAGCTGGCAGCTGGCCGCCTCGTGGGCGAAGGGGTCGGAGTACCCCTCCTCCGGGGGTGCCCCGTAGTGTTTGAGCACGAGGGTGCGCGGCAGTTCGAAGGGCGTTTCCGCGACCCGTACCCGCATGACGACCGAGCGGCCACTTCCCCCCAGATCCTCCGGATCGGCGAGCCGGACGGATGCTCCCGTTCTCCGGGTGAGCACGGCCTCGGCAGTGCCGATCGTGTCGGTGACCTCCGCGCTAGCGGGCACGCGAACCTCCGGCGGACCGGTGGTGATTTCCACGCTCATCGTCTCCAGACCCTACCGCCACCGCCCGTTTTTCCACGGGCCTGACCGGTCAAGTTGTCCCCCGGTTAGGGGAGTCGATCTCGTACCGCCCCGAGAACACGACCACCCTCCACCGTTACGCGGGTGACGGCGGATCGGCAACCCGTCCCACCGTCGGGTGGCACCGGGACGACGACGCACCACGACCGCCGGGATGCATCGCGTTATGGAACCGTTACCGAATCCGATCCTCCGCCGGGGTCACTGCGTGGCGGCCTCCCGGTCGGCGCCGCCGTTGCTCGCGCTCTCGCCCCCTCGCGCGGAGCGCTTGGCGGGTGTGGCGTCCACACCGGCCTCACGCCGCTGCTCGGCGGTGATCGGCGCGGGAGCTCCGGTGAGCGGGTCGAAACCACCACCGCTCTTCGGGAACGCGATGACGTCACGCAACGACTCGGCCCCGGTCAG
Organism: Actinopolyspora mortivallis DSM 44261; assembly: GCF_000384035.1. Classification (GTDB taxonomy): domain Bacteria; phylum Actinomycetota; class Actinomycetes; order Mycobacteriales; family Pseudonocardiaceae; genus Actinopolyspora; species Actinopolyspora mortivallis. The sequence continues at coordinate 1,103,740 of NZ_KB913024.1, read as the reverse complement.
CAACATGCAGATCCGGTCCCACCCGAACGCGACACCACCGTGCGGGGGCGGGCCGTAACGGAAGGCCTCCAGCAGGAAGCCGAACTTCTCCTGTGCCTGCTCCCGGGAGATGCCCAGCACCTCGAAGACGCGCTGCTGCATCTCCCAACGGTGGATACGGATCGATCCCCCGCCGATCTCGTTGCCGTTGCACACGAGGTCGTAGGCACTGGCCAGCGCCTCACCGGGGTGCTGGTCGAAACTGTCGGCCCACTCGGGTTCCGGAGCGGTGAAGGGGTGGTGCACGGCGGTGAACCCGCCACTTCCCACCGCCACGTCGTCGCTGTCCTCGACCGGCTCGAACATCGGGGCGTCGACGATCCAGACGAACGACCACGCACGCCGGTCGATCAGGTCACACATCTCGGCGATCTCCAGGCGCACCGCCCCGAGCAGCGCCCGGGAGGCGGCGGGGCTGCCCGCGGCGAAGAACACGCAGTCCCCGGCAGCGGCTCCCACCGCCTTGGCCAGCCCCTCGCGCTCCTCCTCCGAGAGGTTCTTGGCCACCGGCCCGGAGAGCGTGCCGTCCGAGCCCACGAGGACGTAGGCCAGTCCCTTCGCCCCACGCTGCTTCGCCCAGTCCTGCCAGGCGTCCAACCGACGACGCGGCTGGTCGGCCCCACCGGGCATCACCACGGCCCCGACGTAGGGGGCCTGGAACACCCGGAAGGGAGTGTTGGCGAAGTACTCGGTGAGATCGGTCAGCTCCACGCCGAAACGCAGGTCGGGCTTGTCCGTGCCGTACCGGGACATCGCCTCGTGGTAACTCAGCCGGGGGATGGGAGTGGGGATCTCGTAGCCGGCCAGCTCGCTCCACAACGCCGCCACGACGCGCTCGCTGACCTCGATCACGTCCTCGGCGTCGACGAAGCTCATCTCGATGTCGAGCTGGGTGAACTCGGGCTGACGGTCGGCACGGAAGTCCTCGTCGCGATAGCAACGGGCGATCTGGAAGTAGCGCTCCAGCCCACCGACCATCAGCAGTTGCTTGAACAGCTGGGGGGACTGCGGCAGCGCGTACCAGCTTCCCGGCTGCAGCCGGGCCGGAATCAGAAAGTCCCGCGCCCCCTCCGGGGTGGAGCGGGTCATCGTGGGGGTCTCCACCTCGACGAAGTTCCGCCGGTGCAGCACCTCACGGGCGATCCGGTTGGCCTCGCTGCGCATCCGGATCGCGCGCGCGGGCTCCGCACGCCGCAGGTCCAGATACCGGTGCCGCAGCCGCACTTCCTCGCCGACCTCCAGATGCTCGTCCAGCGGGAAGGGCAGCGGGGCCGACTCCGAGAGCACCTCCAGGTCGGTCGCGGTCACCTCGATCGTGCCCGTGGGGATCTCCGGGTTCTCGTTGCCCTCGGGACGGAGCACCACCTCACCCGTGAGTCGTACGCAGAACTCGGCACGCAACCGGTGGGCCCGCTCGGCCATCTCCCCCTCGCGGAACACCACCTGTGCGACGCCGGAGGCGTCACGCAGATCGATGAAGATCACCCCTCCGTGATCCCGGCGACGCGCCACCCATCCCGCCAGGGTGACGGACTGCCCTGCGTGGTCGGCGCGAAGCGAGCCGGCCTCGTGCGTGCGCATCACGGGTGTTGATCTCCTCTTCGGTAGGACTGCTGGCCGTCGTGCGGCGAGGACCTTCCCAGGTTAGCCAACGGGGAGCACCCACTCTGCAGCAGGTTTCGCACACCGTTCGTTCCCCCGACAGCGAGCGGGCGCACACCGACCAGGGGACACCGCACGGAGAAAGCGGCTGCGCGAAACACCGCCGTGACGTCCCGGACGGAGTTCCACCGCCCCACGGGAAGACGACATTCTTCGAGGACGTCTATTTCCCGCAATCTCGTTGCACGTACGTGATCGGGACAATTAGCGTCACGCACAAGGTTGGTCAGCACGAGGAGTGGTCATGGTCGTTCCCCGCACACGAACACCTTCCACGCCATCTCCGGCGATCGGACAGGAACATCGCCACCTCTCTTTCGAACTGGCGAAACTGCTGCGCACAGGTCCTTTCGATGTCGCTCTCCGGGCCGCCATCCGCTCGAGCAGACTCAGCCTGGAACGCATCCAGCACAGACTGCGCTCCCGGGGGACCCCGGTGAGCATCACCGCGTTGAGTTACTGGCAGTCCGGACGACGTCGCCCCGAACGTCCCGACTCCCTGGCCGCGTTGCGGGAACTGGAGGACGTGCTGGGAGTCCCGGACGGAGCGCTCTCCGCCCTGCTCGGTCCGCCGAAACCGCGCGGCAGAAGCAGGGGCGAGTCCACCGCACCGCCCCTGACGAGCCTGTGGTCCGACAACGCCTCGGCTGCCGGTATGCTCAGCCGGCTCGACACCAGCGCCGACGGGCACCTGACACGTCTGAGTCAACACGACGTGCTCGACATAGACGGAGCCGGCAAACAGCGCGGCCTGCGGGTGCGCCAGCTCGTCCGCGCCGAACGCAACGGGGTGGACCGCTGGGTGACGGTGTTCGACAACTCGGGCACCGACATCTCGCCACCGAGTATCCGCGCGATGAAGGGCTGCACGCTGGGGCAGGCGCTGTCCGACCACCGGAGTGGGGTGATCGCGGCCGAACTGCTGTTCGACCGCGCGTTGGAGAAGGGCGAGACCGCGCTGTTGGAGTACGAGATCAGCCACGGCCCGAACGGGCTCGTCGGCACCGACCAGGACCACACCTACTCGCGTAGGTTCCGACTCCCGGTGCGGGAGTACCTCGTCGAACTCCGTTTCGACCCGGACAATCCGCCGCTCTACTGCGAGAGTTTCTCCACCCGTTCGGACGGGTCCGAACTGGATCCTCCCAAACCCCTGTCGCTGGACTCGCGGGGACACACCCACACCGTGGCTCTCGACTTCGGATCCGGGGCGTTCTGTGTCCGTTGGGAACCGGCCCGCAGCGGAATGTCCGTTCCGGCCATGCTCCTTCCGCAACAGGCACACCGCTCCGGTTCGGAACTCGGTTCCGGCCTGTGCTGACAGGCGTCACGGGCCCGGAGTTCTCCCGGCGTCCCGGCTCGCGGGTTGGCTCAGGAACCACCGCGATCACCATCGAGGACCTCCTGAACGGTGCGGTTCAGGGCGGAGGAGGGCTCGATTCCGAACTCCGCCACCATCTCCCCGCGGATTCGGCGGAAGACGTCGGCGGCCTCCACCCGCCGTCCCGTCCGGCCGAGCGCCAGGATCAACTGCTCGAACAGCCGTTCCCGGTGGGGATACTGCGTGGTCAGCGCCTTCAACCGACCGATGACCTCGTCGTAGTTGCCCAGCCTGATGTTGAGCGCGATGAAGTCCTCCATCGCCAGGGTGTGGTACTCCTCGGCCTGCACCGCGGCGGCGTACAGCCGTGGACTCCGTTCCCGCACGTCGGCCAGTGCGGGCCCGCGCCAGAGATCGAGTCCCCGGCGCAGCATGTCGCTGGCCGCCGCAGGATCGGAATCGGCGATCTCGCGTGACTCCCCCCGCAGGGACTCGAAGACGAGCAGGTCGAGTTCCTCCGGCTCGAGGTCCAGCGAATACCCCAACCGGCTGGTCGTGATGCGGCGTCCGCCCCGTTCCGGGCCGAGAATCCGGTCCAGGTCGCGGCGCAGACGGGCCACGTGCGCCTGCAGGGCGTTGGCTCCCCGTTGGGGTAGCCCTTCCGGCCAGAGTTCCTCCTCGAGCCGCTCGCGGGGGACGACCTTGCCCGCGTTGAGCAGCAGCAGCGCCAGCAGGGTTCGTCGGATGTCCCCGGATATCTCCGCCTGTTCTCCCACGGAGTCGCAGACGCACACAACCCCAAGCACCCGGAAACGGATCACGGAAACCTCCCGCAGGAAAACAGCACTATGATATTTTCCCGGGACTCCGGGAAACGAAGAGGCCCGGCACACACCACCGAAAAGCACACCGGCCCAGCACTTCGGAATTTTCCCGAATTCCGCCCGCGCAGACGCCGGACAAAATCATCGGACCACTTCGAGTCTGCACGTCGGATATTAAGGGAATCTCGCAATGAACCCTATAGCCCGAAAGAGTGAAAAAGGAGGGAATATTCCAGAATACATTTAGGACGGTTTTCCTCGCGCCGGGGCACGACAGGAAACCCTTATTCGTCGAAAGGTTTCTCGCGGCGAGCCGCGACGGGTGACTTCGGAACCGCACCAGTGCGCGGAACAATTCGTCATCGGGGCGGAAACCTCGGGACGCTGGTCGGACCATCAGCCCGGTGGGGATTCCGCTCCGGGGATGTTCCGACGGCCCTACCGAACCCCACCCGTGGGAAACCACCCCTACCATGATTCGGTGCCCGACGATCACAGTGCCGCAGCGACACCACACCAGCACGGCCACGGACACGGACACGACACGGCACCGGCCTCACCCCGCACCAGAAAACTGCTGGGCGCGGTACTGAGCCCCTTCGTGCTCGCGGCGGTGATCGGGGCGGTGCTCCTGCACCCCTTCGGCGAATCACCGGAGAGCACCGCGCCGAGTGGTTTCGCCCGCACCCCCGTGGACGGAACGATCCTGCGGGCGGAGACCGGGCCGTGCGGTACCACGGACGGGGCCGGGAACCCGCCCGGTGGCGCCGGGCAGTGTCTGCGGCTGCGGGTGGAACTGGACAACGGCCCCGCCGCGGGTGACACCGTCGAACAGACCGTCCCCCGGGAACCCACCACTCCCGAGTTCGACGTGGGGGACGAGGTCGTGCTGGCCTACTCGGGGACCGCGCCGCGACGGGGAAGCTCCTACCAGATCGTGGACTACCAACGCGGCCCCTGGATGCTGCTGCTCTGCGCGCTGTTCGTCGGTGCCGTGCTCGCCCTGGGGCGGTGGAAGGGACTGGCCTCGCTGGCGGCACTGGGCGTGGCTTTCGTGATCCTCGCCGGATTCGTACTCCCGAGCATCCTGGCGGGGCGAAACCCCCTGTCCGTGGCCGTCGTGGGCGCCGGGTTGATCATGTTCTGCACGCTGTACCTCACGCACGGTCTCTCGGCCCGCACCTCCACGGCGGTGCTGGGAACCCTCACCAGCCTCACCCTGATCGGGACCCTCAGTGCCGTGTTCGCGGGACTGACCCGACTGACCGGCCTGGACGACTCCACCTCCGCGCTGATCGGGGCGCTGGGCCACGACATCGACGCACGCGGACTGCTGCTGGCCGGAGTGGTCATCGGTGCCCTGGGGGTGCTCGACGACGTCACGGTCACCCAGGCCAGCGCGGTGTGGGAGCTGCACCGGGCCAACCCCTCCCTGCGGGGAAAGGAACTGTACTCCTCGGCACTCCGGATCGGACGGGACCATGTCGCCTCCTCGGTGAACACCCTGGTGCTCGCCTACGCCGGTACGGCCCTGCCGCTGCTGCTGACCTACAGCCTGTCCGGAAACCCGTTCACCGACATCGTCACCACCCAGGACGTGGCCCAGGAGGTGGTCCGCACCCTGGTCGGAAGCCTGGGGCTCATCGCCGCTGTCCCGTTGACGACGGCGATCGCCGCGCTGATCGTGCGCGGGGAGAAGCGGAGCGGCACCCCTGCCGAAGACGAAGAACCCTCGGGAACACGCGTGGTCACGCTGGTCAGGAACGGGGCACGGCGCGGCGCGACACGCGCTACCGGAGCCGGATTCGCGGGACCAGGAGCCGCCTCCCCGTTCCGTACCGATCCGGAGAAGGGGAACCGCCCTCCCCTCCGCGTGGGCGGGCGGTGACCCGCCCGACCGGAAAAGTCACTCCGGCCACGGCAACTGCCCGGGCCGGAAGCGGCCCGGGCAGAAACCGATCTCACGACACGATCGGAAGAACCCCGGAAGAGTTACCACCTCCCCTCCGGAGGCAACGGAGAAGAGAATCCGTTCGACAAAGGAGCGACACTGTCGAGAAAACCGAGAATACTCTTTCGCGAACCTCCCAACGCCGAGAAGAGAGCCACCCGCGATCGAAAGAATACGAAAAGAGCCGGGGAGTGACAATTACTCGTTGAGGTGAAACGGTGCTTCTCGGGGGTGACGTCTCCGCCTCGGGGCGCGGCTCGGGAAACCATCCTCCCCACCCGCCCCGCACCCGGAACCGCTCCCCTCAGTCGAGGGTCGCCACGAACCTGGCCACGTCCTCGTTCGACAAACGACGGGCCAACCTCCCCGAGGGAGCCAGCGCGGCGAGCCGGTGGAGTGGACGATCGGCGGCGCCGTCCCCCCGAGCCTCGGACTTGAGCTGGGCCACCAGCAGCTCGGACAACACCAGTGCCCGCGTGTCCCCGGTGCCGGCCAAGGTGTCGGCCAGACGACGCAGCTCGTAGACACCGAGTTCCCTACCCCCGGTCCCGGCGTACATCGCCAGGGCCACGTTCAACGCCTTGTTCTTCGGCGGTCCTGCCACGAGCAGACTGATCGTGCGTGCCCCACGGACGTCGGTGACGAGCACGTCCAGCCGAGTGGCCCGTGCCAGGTCCACCCTGCGGGTCCCGAAAGCCCGCGCGGCCACCTGGGTGCCGTCCAGCCAGTAGGTCTTGCGGGCCTCCCCGAACGCCATCAGCGACAGCGGCACCGCCAGCACGGCGAAGGAGACCAGAAACCCCGGAGGTCCCGCGAACAACCCGACGATTCCGCCCACAGCGGCCCCGACCACCACAGCGACGACCACGACGCTGGTCGCGCGCCTGCGCACGACAGCACGGTCGAGCAGATCCAGCGAAACCACCCGTTGCTCACTCATCACGCCAGCACCGCCCGCACCCGGTCGACAACCTCCTCCGGGGCCACGTCCCACCACTGCTCCGTGACCGGCTCCGTCGTCCTCATCGCTCCCCTGATCAGGTGTATCAGTCCGCCGTCCCGCCGGGAACGCCCAGATCCCGCAGGAACGGGTTAGCGGCACGCTCACGTCCGACGGTCGTGGTGGGCCCGTGCCCGGGCAGCACCGCGGTCTCGTCGTCCAGGGACAACACCCGCGAACTCAGCGTCCGCAGTATCTTCTCGTGGTCCCCTCCGGGCAGGTCGGTGCGGCCGATCGCCCCGGCGAACAACGTGTCCCCGGTGAGCAGCAGCCGCCCGCCCTCCTCCGTGGCGGTCTCGAAGAGCACCGAGCCCTCCGTGTGCCCGGGGGCGTGGTGCACCGTGAAACGAATCCCCGCGATCTCGAGGGTCGTCGCACCCCGCAGGTCACGCAGTTCGTGGGGCACCGTCACGGACACGCCCTCGAAGAGCTGCCGTCCCTCGGGTCCCAGCGCGGCCCCGGGGTCACCGATCATGTACGCGTCCTCGGAATGGATCCAGGCCGGGATCCCGTAGGCACCGCACAGCACCCCCGCCGAGAAGACGTGGTCGAAATGCCCGTGGGTGAGCAGCACCCCCTCCGGGGTGAGTCCGTGCTGGTCCAGATGGCTGCGCACGGCCTCGACGGCGTCCTGTCCGGGGTCCACCACCACACAGGGCCCGTTCCTCTCCGGAGCCAGCACATAGCAGTTCGCCTGGAGCTGTCCGACCGGGAAACCAACAACAAGCACGGAGTGCTTCTCCCCTTCTGTTCGGGTACGAGCGTGCGACCGGGAGCCCGCGCACGGCCTGCCCCGGCCACGCGCCACCCGGCTCACTCCAGTACTCCCACCCTAGCCGTGCGGTCTCACGGTTCTCGCACACCGGCCCGTTCTACACTCGCCCGAAGGCGTGATCCCGGGATGTCCCCTCCCCGCGGAGACGGTGATCCGGTTCCGACGCGCCCGGTGCACGCCTCGGGCGAGGGACCCCAAGGTCGTTCGCACGGGCGCGAGGCCGGAACCACGCGGAGGGGCAACGGCCGGGATACGTCCCGGTCGGTCCACCGGCTGTGTGGGAACACCCCACCCACCGGCACCGGCCGCCTGCAAGTCGCCGCACCGGGGACTTCTCGACCGAACGACCCCGAGCACGGAGTGGGAACAGGTGTCCAGCAACGAAGAACGCCGCCAAGCGGCCAAGAGCAAGCTCGAACGCAAGCTCGCCCGTCAGGAGGAGCAGGCACGCAGACGCCGCACCGCCGCGGTCACGGCCACCATCGTGGTGGTGATCGCCGCCGTGGTGGGGGTCTACTTCCTGACCAGGATGGACGGTGGCCGGTCCGACGCGGCGGGAACGCCCTCGGAAACCGGTTCCCCCACCAGTGGGCCGCAGAACACGGAGATCTCCATCCCCAGTGAGCGTGCCCCCGCTCCCTCCCGGCAGGAACCGCTTCCCGCGCGGGTCTCCTGCGAGTACCGCTCCACCGGGGAACCGGCCGAACCGGTGGAGCCCCCGCAGGACGGGGAGGTCAGCGCGAAGGGGAGTCTGGAGGCCACGATCGAGACGAACCTCGGCGACATACCGGTCACCCTGGACCGCTCCCTGGCACCGTGCACGGTCAACAGCTTCGTCCACCTCGCCGAGGCCGACTTCTACGACGACTCCCCCTGCCACCGGCTGTCCACCGAGGGGTTGCAGATGCTGCAGTGTGGCGATCCCACCGGCACCGGCAAGGGCGGACCCGGCTACCAGTTCGACGACGAGATCGCCTCCGGCATCGAGTACGGACGTGGCTACCTGGCCATGGCCAACTCGGGTAAGAAGAACACCAACGGCAGCCAGTTCTTCCTCGTCTACGGCGAGGCACCGCTGAGCCCGGACTACACGGTGTTCGGCACCGTCTCCGACGAGGGGCTGAAGGTGGTCGACGAGGTCGCCCGGGCCGGGCACGACAACTCCTTCCCCACCGTGGGCGGCGGAGCACCGAACAAGGAGATCACCTTCACCGACGTGCGGATCTCCTCCTGAGACACGGGAACGGCGGGACACGGGAATCCTCCGTGTCCCGCCGTCCTCGTGGGCGCGGTTCAGGAGGCCGAGGTCATGCGGTACACGTCGTAGACCCCCTCGATGTTGCGCACCGCCTTGAGCACGTGCCCCAGGTGCTTGGGGTCGCCCATCTCGAAGGAGAACCGGCTGACCGCGACCCGGTCCTTGGAGGTGGTCACCGAGGCGGACAGGATGTTGACCTTCTCGTCGGCCAGCACCTTCGTCACGTCCGACAACAGCCGGTGCCGGTCCAGTGCCTCCACCTGGATCGCCACCAGGAACACCGAGGAGTTCGAGGGGGCCCAGTGGACGTCCACCAAACGCTCGGGCTTGCCGCGCAGGTCGGCGGCGTTGTTGCAGTCGGTGCGGTGCACGCTGACCCCTCCGCCTCTGGTCACGAAGCCCAGGATCTCGTCGCCGGGAACCGGGGTGCAGCAGCGCGCCAGCTTGGCCCACACGTCACCGGCGTTGGCGCCCTCCACACGGACCCCGGAGTCCCCGGAGCTGCGGCGCTGCTGCTGGACGGTGGAGGGGGTGGAACGTTCGGCGATCTCGTCCTCGGCCTGCTCCACCCCACCCAGCGAGGCGACCAGCCGCTGCACCACGTGATGGGCGGAGACCTGGCGCTCGCCGACGGCCGCGTAGAGCGCGGTGACGTCCGTGTAGTGCAGTTCCTTGGCCACCGAACCGATGGAGTCCGCCGAGACCAGCCGCTGGACCGGCAGCCCGAGCCTGCGCAGTTCCTTGGCGATGGCCTGCTTGCCGGACTCGATCGCCTCCTCACGGCGTTCCTTGGCGAACCACTGCTTGATCTTGGTCTTGGCGCGGGGCGAGGCGACGAAGGACAGCCAGTCCCTGCTGGGCCCGGAGCCCTCGGCCTTGGAGGTGAAGATCTCGACGACCTCGCCGTTCTCCAGCTTGCGCTCCAGGGCGACCAGTCTGCCGTTCACCCGGGAGCCGATGCACCGGTGTCCCACCTCGGTGTGTACCGCATAGGCGAAGTCCACCGGTGTGGACCCGGCGGGCAGCGTGATCACATCCCCTTTCGGGGTGAACACGAAGATCTCCCGGGTGTTGAGGTCGTAACGCAGTGACTCCAGGAACTCACCCGGGTCGGCGGCCTCCCGCTGCCAGTCCAGCAGCTGGCGCATCCAGGCCATCTCGTCGATCTCGACCCCCGCGCTGCCCCTGTTGCGCCCGCGGGTCTCCTTGTAACGCCAGTGCGCGGCGATGCCGTACTCGGCTGTGCGGTGCATCTCCTCGGTGCGGATCTGCACCTCCAGCGGTTTGCCCTCCGGCCCGACCACCGTGGTGTGCAACGACTGGTAGACCCCGAACTTGGGCTGGGCGATGTAGTCCTTGAACCTGCCGGGCATCGGCTGCCACAGCGCGTGCACCACCCCCATGGCGGCGTAACAGTCCCGCACCTGGTCCACCAGGATCCGCACACCGACCAGATCGTGGATGTCGTCGAAGTCCCGGCCCCGCACGATCATCTTCTGGTGGATCGAGTAGTAGTGCTTCGGCCTGCCCTCCACCTTCGCCGACAACCGGGCGGCGTCGAGGTTCGCCGAGATCTCGTCGACCACCTTGCGCAGGTAGGTGTCCCTGGAGGGAGCCCTGTTGGCCACCAGCCGCACGATCTCGTCGTACTTCTTGGGTTGCAGGATGGCGAAGGCCAGGTCCTCCAGCTCCCACTTGATGGTGGCCATGCCCAGGCGGTGCGCCAGCGGGGCGAGCACCTCCAGTGTCTCCCGCGCCTTGCGCACCTGTTTCTCCGGCGGCAGGAAACGCATGGTCCGCATGTTGTGCAGCCGGTCGGCCAGCTTGATCACCACGACCCGCGGGTCCCGCGCCATGGCGATGACCATCTTGCGGATGGTCTCGGCCTCGGCCGCGGTGCCCAGCTTGACCTTGTCCAGCTTGGTCACCCCGTCGACCAGGTGCGCGACCTCCTCCCCGAAGTCGGCGCGCAACTGCTCCAGCGGGTAACCGGTGTCCTCGACCGTGTCGTGCAGCAGGGCCGCCATGAGCGTGGTGGTGTCCATCCCCAGCTCGGCGAGGATGGTGGCCACGGCCAGCGGATGGGTGATGTAGGGGTCCCCGGACTTGCGCTGCTGGTCGCTGTGCTTCTCCTCGGCCACGTCGTAGGCGTGCTGCAACTGCCCCAGGTCGGCCTGGGGGTGCAACTCCCGGTGGACCGAGGCCAGCGGTTCGAGGACCTGTTTGACCTGGGTGGGCCGCTGCGCGGTGATACGCCGGGCCAGCCGCGCGCGCACACGCCTGGTGGCCGAGGCCGAACGCTGCGCGGCGGACTCGGTCGCAGGAGACTCGACTTCTTGGCTCACAGCACGCTCCCGGGTACTCGAGGATCCACTCGCCCCGGGTCCATTCTCCGTTCACGGTACACCCGCGGTGCCCATGCATGACCCGGACATCGAGCATAACGCCACCAGCCCCGGGCACCCTTCCCCACCGGTCCCGTGCCGCGCCGGGCGGTCGCCGGGCTCCGTGAACGACCGGCCGCCGATCGGCGGAACCGGTCGGCGGGAAGCCGCTCCGGTGTGGCGGCGGCCGGAGCCCCACGGACTCCGGCCGCCACGCGGTCAGAGCGTGCTCGCTCAGCGCCTCCGGCGGGCGGCCCCGCGCCGTTCGGCCTTGCCGGAGGGCCGCCCCGTGGCGGCACGACCGGATCCGTTCACGGCCCCGGCGCCCGCCATGCGGTCGGACTCGGGGGAGGTGTCCGACCGCCCGGCCGGGTTCTCCTCGACCTCGTCCTCACCGGAACGGTGGCGCCTGCGCTGCAACACCTTCCGTTCGTGGGCGCGGTAGGCGGACTCGCGCATCTTCAGGTCGACCAGCAGCGGGGTGGCCAGCAGGATGGACGAGAGCACCCCGGCGAGCATGCCGACTCCCTGTACCAGGGCGAGGTCCCGAAGCACGCCCACGCCGAGCAACCCGGCACCGACGAACAGCAGGCCCAACACGGGCAGCAACGCGATGATCGAGGTGTTGATCGAACGCATCAGCGACTGGTTCACGGCGAGGTTCGCCGCCTCCGGATAGGTGCGCCGAGTCACACTCAACAGCCCGGAGGTGTTCTCCTTGACCTTGTCGAAGACCACGACCGTGTCGTAGAGCGAGAAACCGAGGATGGTCAGCAATCCGATGACCGTGCTCGGGCTGACCTCGAAGCCGACCAGCGAGTAGATCCCGGCGGTGACGAGCACGTCGTGGATCAACGCGACCAGCGCCCCCACGGCCATCCAGCGTTCGAAGTAGAACGCCAGGAACACGGTCACCAGCACGAGGAACACCGCCAACGCGATCAGCGCCTGTCTGGTGATCTCGTCGCCCCAGGTTCCGCTGACGGCGCTGTCACTGATGGCCTCGGGGCTGGGTTGCCCGTCCGCCCCGAGCGGGCGCAGGTCCTCGTAGAGGGCGGACTTCACCTCCGCGAGTTCCTCCACGTCGAGTTTCTCGGTGCTGATCTGCACCGTCTGGGAGGCTCCGCTGCCCACCAGCTGTACCGAGGAGGGATCGTTGCCGAGCGTGTCCCGGACGGTCCGTTCGGCCTGCTCGGTGCTGATCTGCCCGGAGGCTCCCTGGGCGGGCATCGAGATGTTGGTGCCGCCCTCGAACTCGATGCTGAGGTTAAAGCCCTTGATCCCGATGGAGGCCGCCGAGACCAGCATCAGCAGGCCGAGGATCACGTACCAGTACTTGCGCTTGCCGACGATGTCGAACGCCCCGGTACCGGTGTAGAGACGTTGCAGCACTCCCCTGCCGCCCGCGGCGGGGGCGTTCCCGTTGTTCCTGGTGGTGTCCACGCCTCACGCCTCCTTCGGAGTGCCGCCCGCGGCACTCTGCTGCCGGTTGCCCTGCCGCTGCCTCCTGGCGCGCTCACCCATCCGCTGGACGGCACCGAGGCCGGTGACACCGGGACGGGAGAGGAACTTGCTGCGGGATGCCAGGGCCACCAACGGGTGGGTGACCAGGAAGACGACGATCAGGTCCAGCACCGTCGACATCCCGAGCGTGAAGGCGAAGCCCTTCACCTGGCCGACCGCGAGCAGGTACAGCACACCGGCCGCCAGGAAGCTGACCGCGTCGGCGGACAGGATGGTGCGGCGTGCCCGCGCCCAGGAACGCGGCACCGCCGAGCGGAACGTCCTGCCCTCGCGGATCTCGTCCTTGAGCCGTTCGAAGAACACGATGAACGAGTCCGCGGTGATGCCGATCGCGATGATGAAACCGGCCATGCCCGGAAGGTCGAGGGTGAAGCCGATCCACCTCCCGAACAGCACGAGCACGCCGTAGACGACCGCCCCGGACAGTATCAACGAGAGGATGGTCAGGATGCCCAGCAGGCGGTAGTAGAACAGGCAGTAGACCGCGACCAGGATCAGTCCGATGCCGCCCGCGAGCAGGGCCGCCTCCAGGGAGGCGATGCCCAGGGTGGGCGAGACCGTCTCGGCGGTGGACTGGTCGAAGGCCAGCGGCAGGGAACCGTACTTGAGCGTGTTGGCCAGGTTCTCGGCCCGCTCCTGGTCGAAGTCCCCCTGGATCTCCGTCTGGCCGCCCACGATCGGGCTGTTGATCGAGGGGGCCGAGACCACCTGGGTGTCCAGCACGAAGGCGACCTGCTGACCGACGTTCTTGGAGGTGAAGTCCGCCCAGGTCTTGCCGCCCTGCGGCTTGAAGTCCAGGTTCACGGTCCACTGCGTCTTGCGCTGCCCCGGCGGGGCGGCGTTCGCGTCGCTGATCTCGGTTCCCTGGATCAGTACCGGGTCGAGGATGTACTTGTTCTGCCCGTCCTCACCGCAGGTGACCAGCGGGCGCTTCGGGTCGGCGTTGCCGCGCAGCGGGTCCGGGGCGTCGCAGTCCAGCGTCATCAGGGCCTGCCGCTGCACGGCGGGGTCCTCGCTCTGCCGCAGTTCCTTGGCCTGCCGGATGCGTTCGGCCCTGCTCCGTTCGTCCCCGCCGTCGTTCTGGGCGGGCTGTTCGGACTGCTGCGCGGGCTCCTGCTGGGCCGCGGCCTGCGGAGTGGTGTCGGCGGGGTTCTGCTGGTCCTCGCCGCCGTCCGCGCCCTCGGAGGGGGTTCCCTGCTGCTCGCCCTGGCCGCCCTGGCTGCCCGGCATGTTGCCCTGGGTCACGGAGGCGGGAACGACCTGGTTGACCTTGCGCAGGTTCAGCTTCGCCGTCTGCCCGAGGCGTTTGGCCTGCTCGCCGTCCTTGCCCGGAACCGTGATGACCAGGTTCGTCCCGTCGATGGTGACCTCGGAACCACTCACCCCGAGGCCGTTCACCCGCTGCTCGATGATCTGACGGGCCTGCTTCAACGACTCGTCGCTCGGCGGCTCACCGTTGGGAGTGCGGGCCGTCAGCGTGACCCGGGTACCACCCTGTAGGTCGATTCCCAGCTCCGGGGTGGGCTTACGGTCGCCGGTGAAGAACACCAGACTGTATATGCCCAGCAGAATCGCCACGAAGGCCAGCAGGTAACGCGCCGGCCGGATCTGCCCGCGTGGAGGTGCCACGTTAGGTCTGTCTCCTCGTCCGAGGTCGGTGCCGAAGGTCCAGCAGTCGTGTCAGGGCCCGCCGAGGCCCGCGCCGGGCAGAACGACCCGGGGCGGCGCACGGTCACCGAGCGGCGGCCCTGTTCGACTGTTCAGTTTGACAGGTCACGCTCGGGACCCCACCGCAGGGAGGGGCCAACCGGAACATATCCGCACGACTCCGGATTGGCCACCGTGATCGACGGCCTCCGGCGGGCGGGAACACCGGCCCGCGCGGAATCCGGCGTGTTCGCACCGGGCACACCGGAACACGCCGGTGGCGAGAATCCGCCACCGGTCCAGGGGCCCGCACCCCGGGAGACCGGAGTCTCCCGGACACGCCCTGTCGTTGGTGCGGCGGCTCCGGACGGAGCTCAGCCCGTCTTCTGGGTCTCGGAGTCGGCGGTCTCCCGCTCCTCGGAACTCTCCGCGGCGGGCTCACCCGCCGGTTCGGAGTCCTCGGAGTCCTCGTCGGCGTCCTCCGAGGACCCGCTCTCGACCCGCTCGCGGATGGCCTGGCGCAGCCAGGTGGTGACCACTCCGTCGGCGATCTCGAGGTCGACGGAGTCGTCCTGGGTCCTCACGACGGTGCCGAACACTCCCGAGGTCGTCATGACCCGGTCACCGACCTCCAGGGAGTTCTGCAGCTTCTGCTGCTCGTTCATGACCTTGCGCTGTCTGCGCATCTGGAAGAACAGCAGCGCGGCGATTCCGACGAGCAGAATCGGGAAAATCAGGCCTTCCATCTCGCTCCGTCCACGGACGTGTCCCGGACAGCGCGGCGACCGCGACAGCGGGGCCGTGCACCACCGGCGTCCGGCTCGTTCGAATGTGCCTCCCCCAGTGTGCCAGGCTCACCTGCGGTGAAACGCGCCAACCCGGTCTCACGGAGAGAGTCGAGCTGTGTCCCAGCGCACAGCTTCGGGGGTCCTCGTGGGACGGCCTGGAGGGCCGATCCGGGCGACGAAACGTGAGGCGGAACACTCCGGCGAGCCTCGGCTGCCCTCGCGGGAGGACCGCGCTCGTGCTCACTCCTCGAACAGGCTCGGCTCGGTGTCGACGACGACACCGGTTCCCGCGCCCACGGCGTTCTCCGGTGGAACCAGACCGAGATGACGCCAGGCGGCGGCTGTGGCCACTCTCCCCCGTGGGGTGCGGGCCAACATGCCCACCCGCACCAGGTACGGCTCGCAGACCTCCTCGATGGTGGTCTGCTCCTCCCCCACCGCCACGGCCAGGGTGGAGATCCCCACCGGTCCCCCGTTGAAGAACCGGGCCAGCGCCCCGAGCACCGCGCGGTCCAGCCGGTCCAGACCCAGCTCGTCCACGTCGTAGACCTCCAGGGCCGCACGGGCCACCTCCCGGGTGACCGCGCCGTCCGAGCGCACCTCGGCGTAGTCCCGGACGCGGCGCAGCAGCCGGTTGGCGATGCGGGGGGTGCCCCGACAGCGGCGGGAGATCTCCTCGGCACCGTCCTCGCGCAGGTCCACCCCGAGGATGCGGGCCGACCGGCGGATGACCTCGCTCAGCTCGGACGAGTCGTAGAACTCCATGTGGGCGGTGAACCCGAAACGGTCCCGCAGCGGTCCGGTGAGCGAACCGGAGCGTGTGGTCGCGCCCACGAGGGTGAAGGGGGCTATGTCCAGTGGGATGCTCGTGGCCCCCGGGCCCTTGCCGACGACCACGTCCACCCGGTAGTCCTCCATGGCGAGGTAGAGCATCTCCTCGGCGGGCCGGGCCATGCGGTGGATCTCGTCGATGAACAGCACGTCCCCCGCGGTGAGGTTGGACAGCATCGCGGCCAGGTCACCCGGTCGTTCCAACGCCGGGCCCGAGGTCACCCGGATCGAGGCGGACAGCTCGGAGGCCAGGATCATCGCCAGACTGGTCTTGCCCAGGCCGGGTGGTCCCGCGAACAGCACGTGGTCGGGCTGTTCCCCCCGCCCGAGCGCGCCGTGCAGCACGAGCTGGAGCTGCTCCCGCACCCGGGGTTGGCCCACGAAGTCGTCGAGTTTGCGGGGACGCAGACTCGCCTCGATCTCCTGCTCCCCGCTGCCCTGGTGCGGGGACAGCTCGTGACGGTCACGGTGTTCCTCCGACGGGGCTCCTCCCCCGGGCTCGCCCCACTCGTCCTCGTGCATGGCACTCCTCGAAGCCTCGTCGCCGCCTTGCCACCGAGTGTCGCAGCGACCGCGCTAGGTGGGCCCGAGCGTGGCCAGTGCCCTGCGCAACAGGGTGGAGGTGTCCGGGGGGTGCTCGCCCGCCTCGGCCAACACCGTGTTCACGCTCTGCTCGGCCTGCTTGGCCGAGAAACCGAGCCCGACCAGTGCCTCGCTCACCTCGGAACGCAGTCGTGCCGTGGCCGGGGACGGCCCGGCGGTGGCTCCGGCCGTGGCGGAGGCGGCCGAGGCCTCGAACTCGGCGGCGCCGTCCGGGGCGGGCAGCGCGTTGACCTTGTCCCGCAGTTCCAGGGTCAGCCGCTCCGCGTTCTTCCGACCGATGCCGGGAACCCGGGTGAGCACACCGATGTCGCCCTCGGCCAGCGCGGTGCGCAGTTGGTCCGGTTCGAGCACGGCCAGAGCGGCCAGAGCCAGCCGGGGACCGACCCCGGAGGCCGTCTGCAACAGCGTGAACAGGTCACGGGCCTGGGCGTCGGCGAACCCGTAGAGGGTGAGCGAGTCCTCGCGCACCACCAGGGAGGTGGCCAGCCTGGCCTGTTCCCCCCGTCGCAGTCCTCCCAGTGTCGCGGGGGTGGCGTGGACGGCCATGCCGACGCCTCCCACCTCGACCACGACGTGGTCCAGGCCCACGGACAGCACCTCGCCCCGGACCGAAGCGATCATTGCTGGTTTCCTCCCGTCCCGGACGAATCACGAACGGCGCGGCGCAACCGCTGCCGATGGTTACGGGCCAGGCTCGCGGCCCGTTGTTCGGCCTCGGCCAGCCTGTCGGTCATCGGGGCCCGCCACAGATGGCACAGTGCCAGGGCCAGCGCGTCGGCCGCGTCGGCGGGTTTGGGGGGTGTGCTCAGCCCGAGCACCTTGCTCACCATGGCGGTCACCTGACGCTTGTCCGCCCGACCGGAGCCGCTGATGGCCGCCTTGACCGAGCTGGGCGTGTGGAAGGCCACCGGGATGTCCCTGCGCGCGGCGGCCAGGGCCACCACCCCGGAAACCTGGGCGGTCCCCATGACCGAACGCACGTTGTGCTGACTGAACACCCGTTCGATCGCCACCACGTCGGGGCGGTGTTCGTGGATCCACTGCTCCACCCCGTCACCGATGGTGAGCAGTCGCCGCGGCAGTTCCTCCTCGACCGGGCTGCGCACGACGCCGACCCCCAGGCACCGCACTCCCCGCCGGTGTCCCCCCTCGACGACACCGATGCCGCAGCGGGTCAGCCCCGGGTCGACTCCCAGTACACGCACCCCGTCATCCTCCCGCGCCGCCGTGGTGAACAGACGTTCGAATCCTATCGGTTCCGCGCGGACCCGGACACGGCCGACACGGCCTCATCCGCGAGGCCCGGCAGGACGGAGCGGCGGGAGGCCTTCCGGCACCGCGTTCACCGTCTTCCGCCGGGGAGACACTCGTCCGGATCAGGCCCCGTCGACCCCGGGGGTCCAGCTCTCCGGCAGCCCCGAGTCGGTCAGCACCGGCTGGTACTCCCGGAACTCCTCCGAGGCTCCCTCGGACCAGGGCAACAGCCCGGTACGGGGCTCGGGCAGCACCATCTGCAGGGCGGGGAAGTCGTCCCCGTCGTGCAGCAGCACCGCGCTGCCGAGGTACTGCGGGTAGTGTGCCCCGCAGACCCGTTCGAAGGTCACCGGCTGTTCGGCCAGAAACCCCTCGTAGAGCCGTCCCGGGACGAAACGTTCCCCCCGTGCGGCCCTGGCGGTGTAGGTGTTCACCACGGCGTGCGCGACCTCCGGGGGAAGGCCGATCACCACCACCTCGGGCTTGCCGAAGCGGCGCCAGACTCCGGCGGAGAACGCGTACGGCGGGTGCTGTTCCTCCTCGTCGACGTGCACGACGGCGGCACCGTGCCGTTCGGCGGTGCGCAGCAGCCGGTCCCGCATCTGGTCGGGCGCGTCCGGAGTGACGGTCATCGCGTCCTTTCCGCCCCTTCCGTCGGATCACGGGCCTCACGACACCACGGGTGTCTGTCCACGCGGCGTCGACGAACAGCCTAGTCCACCGGGCGAGGACTCCGGAGGGGAGATCGGCTTCTCCGCCTGAGGCGCGAGCGCGCTCGAAGCGGCACGGCGGGGACCTCCGGCCGGGGGAACAAGCCCGAAAGTCCCCGTCCGCGGCGCGCTCAGGCCGAGGCCTGTTCCATGACCTCGTCGCTGACGTCGAAGTTCGAGTACACGTTCTGCACGTCGTCGCAGTCCTCGAGCGCGTCGATCAGCTTGAAGACCTTGCGCGCGCCCTCGCTGTCCAGCGGAACGTTGACCGAGGGGAGGAAACTCGGTTCGGCCGAGTCGTACTCGAAGCCCGCCGCCTGCAACGCCTTCCGCACCGGAACGAGGTCCCCGGGATCGCACAGCACCTCGTACTGCTCCCCGAGGTCCTCGATCTCCTCGGCACCGGCCTCCAGCACGGCCCCGAGCACGTCCTCCTCGCTCAGCCCGTTCTTGGGCAGCAGCACGACACCGCGCCGGTTGAACAGGTAGGACACCGATCCGGCGTCGGCCATGGAACCGCCGTGCCGGTTCATGGTGGCCCGCACCTCGCTGGCGGCGCGGTTGCGGTTGTCGGTCAGGCACTCGATCAGCACCGCCACCCCGTTGGGGGCGTAACCCTCGTACATGATCGTCTGCCAGTCGGCGCCACCGGCTTCCTCACCGGCACCGCGCTTGCGGGCGCGCTCGATGTTGTCCTGGGGGACCGAGGACTTGCGCGCCTTCTGGATGGCGTCGTACAGGGTCGGGTTGGCCTCCGGGTCCCCTCCGCCCATGCGCGCGGCGACCTCGATGTTCTTGATCAGCTTCGCGAAAAGCTTACCGCGCTTGGCGTCGAGGGCGGCCTTCTTGTGCTTGGTCGTGGCCCACTTGGAGTGGCCGCTCATCTCTCCTCCGTGGTCTCTGCTCTTGCCGGAGTGGCCTCGCGGGCACGTCCGTCGTCGTTGTCACGGATCATTCGCACGAACAGACGGTGCACACGATCGTCACCGTTGGCCAGCTCCGGATGAAACGCCGTAGCGAGTACCGGACCCTGGCGAACGGCGACGATGGTACCCGTTCCGTCGCCCTCGGCCGACCCGCGCACCGGGCGTCCCCGCACCTCGGCCAACACCGCGACGTCAGCACCGGTCTTCTCCACGATGGGGGCGCGGATGAACACGGCGTGCATCGGGGGACCCTCGATCCCGGCGACGTCCAGCTCGGCCTCGAAGGAGTCGACCTGGCGTCCGAAGGCGTTGCGCCGGACCACCACGTCCAGCGCTCCCAGCGTCCGCACTCCCGGAGCGCCCTCGACGTCGGTGCGGTCGTCGAGCACGCTGTCGGCCAACAGCACCATGCCCGCGCAGGAACCGTAGGCCGGCATCCCCTCGCGCAGCCGTTGCCGCAACGGTTCGAAGAGTTCGAAGGTCTCCAGCAGACGGGTCATCGTCGTCGACTCGCCTCCGGGCAGCACCAGCCCGTCGACCGCCGCGAGTTCCCGCGGCCCGCGCACGGTGCGGGCCGGCACCCCGAGACGTTCGAACGCCTGGAGGTGCTCGGCCACGTCCCCCTGCAGGGCGAGTACGCCCACCACCGGTTGAGCTTGGTTCACATCTCCGATTGTCCTGCACACGGGCGATTCGGCAATGTCCGGGTCACCTCACGTCCGCTCCGCAGCTCGCGGAACGGCGGCGCACCACACGCCAACCGACCGTTATGCCCACGACCAGCAACGGCACGGCGTACAGCGACCAGCGAGCCGCGATGTCGGAGGAGAATCCCGCCAGCACCAGCACGAGGGCGAGGAAGCCGAGCACGATCCAGTTCGTGTAGGGGGAACCCGGCATCCGGTAGGAGGGGCGCCGCAACCTGCCCTGCCGGGCGAACTCGCGCAGCCGCAGCTGGCTGTACAGCAGCACGGCCCAGGTGGCGATCACGCCGAGCGAGGAGACCGAGGTGGCGATCTCGAAGGCCTTGTCCGGCAGCGCGTAGTTGAGCAGCACCCCCAGCAGGAACACCGCCGCGGTGAACAGCACGGCCCCGTAGGGCGCCCGCTGGGAGTTCATCCGCGCCGTGAACGAGGGAGCCTCCCCGTTGAGGGACAGCGAGCGCAGGATGCGTCCGGTGGAGTAGAGCCCGGAGTTGCAGCTGGACAGGGCTGCGGTGAGCACCACGAAGTTCATGATGTCGCCGATCCAGGGGACTCCGATGCTGGAGAACACCGTCACGAAGGGGCTCTCGGTCCCGCTGTAGGCGGTCCAGGGCAGCACCATGCACAGCAGCAGCAGGGAGCCCACGTAGAACAGGGCGATGCGCACGATGACGTTGTTGATCGCGCGCGGCATCACCTTGGCCGGGTTCTTCGTCTCCCCGGCGGCGATACCGGCCATCTCCATCGAGGCGTAGGCGAAGATCACCCCCTGGAGGCTCATGAGCACCACGGGCAGTCCCAACGGCAGGAAGCCACCGTGCGAGAACAGGTTGCCGACACCCGCCGTGGTCTCGCCCATCTCGGCGCCGGTGGCGACCAGCCAGGTCCCCACCACCAGGAAGCTGACGATGGCCAGCACCTTGATCACCGAGAACCAGAACTCCAGTTCGCCGAACAACCGCACCGAGAGCAGGTTCACCACCAGCAACACCAGCAGCGAGAGCAGGGCGGTGATCCACTGGGGGAACTCGGGGAACCACTTGCCGATGTAGATGCCCGCGGCCGTGATCTCGGCGACTCCGCTGCCGACCCAGTTCACCCAGTACATCCATCCGGCGGCGAACCCGGCCCAGGGGCCGATGAACTCCCGGGCGTACTCGACGAAGCTGCCGGAGACCGGCCGGTAGAGCACCAGTTCGCCGAGGGCCCGCATCACGAAGAACACGGCCACGCCGCAGGCGAGGTAGGACAGGATGATTCCGGGTCCCATCTCCTCCAGCAGCCCCCCGGCTCCGAGGAACAGGCCGACCCCGATGGCCCCGCCCATGGCGATCATCTGGACCTGGCGGTTTCCCAGGCCGGTGGCGTAACCCTCCTCGTTGCCCCGCTGTCCGGTCGGTCCCGTGGCTGCCGTGGCACCGTCCGACGGGTCGGGCGTGGTGACCAAGGTTCTGCCTCCACTACGTATCGGCCGGGTGAGGATGGCCCGGCTCGCTACGGGGTCCGGCTCCGTGGGTCGGAGCCGGCTCGGTCGACAAGACCCTAATCACTCGGAAGACACCCCCCGAACGGGGGTTAACGATCACTTACATGACGGGCGTGCTAAGGACGGCGCGCATTCCGGCGGTCACTCCGGCCGCCACCAGCACCACCACCACGAAGGGGGCCCGTCGCCACGCCAGCACCCCGCCGACGGCCACTCCGGAGACCCGGGCGACCCCGGCGAAGGAACCCGACTCGTACAGTGCGCTGGTCGCCACGAAGGCACCGAGCAGCACCAGCGAAGCCACCGACAGCGACCACCGCCACCGTTCGGGCAGCCGTAGTCTGTCGCGCAACAACGGCCCCGCCACCCGCAGCGCGTAGGTTCCGGCGGCCAGCGCCAGCACGATCCCCAGGGTCATACGCCCGCCTCCGAACGCTCGTCGGAGTGGCCCGTGGCGACCGGCAGCGCGGCGACCATGCCGAACAGCCCGCACAGCACGGGAAGCCCCTCCTCCAGCACCGGGGTCAGCACCACGGCCACCGTGGAGCCGAGCGCCACGGCCCGGAGGGTGGGGCGGTCCCGCAGGGCGGGCAGCACCAGGGCGAGCAGCCCGGCGGGCAGGGCCGCGTCCAGACCGAGCGCGCGCGGGTCGCCGATGCCGTCGCCGAGCAGCCCCCCGAGGAACACGGAGGGGGCCCAGACCCCGTACAGGGTCAGTCCGGCGGCCCAGTAGGCACGTCGCCGCCGGTGCGGGTCGGACTCGGCCAAGGCGAAGGCCACGGCCTCGTCCACCAACAGGTGGCTTCCGAACAGCCTGCCGACCGGGCCGCTGTCGGCCAGCATCCCTCCGAGGGCCAGCCCGTAGGGCAGGTGGCGGGCGTTGAGCAGCAACCCGCCGAGCACCACCGCGAACGGGGCGGCCCCGGAGGTGGCCATCCCCACCGCCAGCAGTTCGGAACCTCCCGCGAACACCAGTGCCGCCATCAGGGTGACCAGCCACAGCGGAACCCCCTTGGTGACGGCGATCGCTCCGAGCGAGGCACCGACCACCGCCAGGGCGAGTGCCATGGAGGCCACCGGGATGATCAGGGGGGAGTCACGCCGTAACGTCCCCAATGTTCGGCGCATCAAACGCATGGTCGCTATAGTGAACAACAGCACCGTTGTTCGTCAAACCGAACACAAGGAAGTGCGAGGCGAACAGCCATGGACGGATCCGGAGAGAGCGCCGCGCTGGAGATCATCGCTCCCGCGCTGCGGCGTGCCAGGAACGACGCGGGGATCTCGTTGAACGAACTGGCCAGGCGGGCCGGGGTCGCCAAGTCCACGCTCTCCCAACTGGAGGCGGGGACGGGCAACCCCAGCGTGGAAACCCTCTGGGCGGTCGCCGTGGCCCTCGACGTGCCGTTCAGCCGTCTCGTGGAACCGCCGGCCCCCCATGTGAAGGTCGTGCGCGCGGGCACGGCACCGACACTGCGTTCCGAACACGGCGCCTTCGCCGCGGGACTACTGTCGGCGTGCCCGGCGGGGGCCAGCCGCGACCTCTACGAGATAGCCCTCGAAGCGGGGCAGCAACGCCGCGCCGATCCGCACCAGCGCGGCACCGTGGAACACCTGGTGGTGCTCTCCGGGACGATGTCGGCCGGCCCCCTGACGGAGCCGGCCGAACTGTCACCGGGGGACTACCTGACCTTCTCCGGCGAGGTCGCCCACCTCTACCGTGCCCCCGAGGGGGCCGCCAGGGCCCTGCTGGTCATGGAGCACAGGTAGGAAGACCACCGGAGTCCGGCCTCGTCGGAGTCACCAACCGCGTCGGGCGTAGTGCTGCTCCTCCGGCAGGTCCTCGACGTTGATGCCCACCATGGCCTCGCCCAGTCCCCGCGAGACCTTGGCGACGAGGTCGGCGTCGTCGTAGAAGGTGGTGGCCTTGACGATCGCCTCCGCCCGGGCGGCGGGATCGCCGGACTTGAAGATCCCCGAACCGACGAACACGCCCTCCGCGCCGAGTCGGCGCATCATGGCCGCGTCGGCGGGGGTGGCGACCCCGCCCGCGGTGAACAGCACCACGGGGAGTTCACCGGTGGTGGCGACCTCCCGCGCCAGTTCCACCGGAACCCGCATCTCCTTGGCCGCCGCGTACAGCTCGGTGCCGTCCGAGACCGACAGCCGCCGCATCTCGGAACGGATCCGCCGCATGTGCCGGGTGGCCTCCACCACGTTGCCGGTTCCCGCCTCTCCCTTGGAGCGGATCATCGCGGCGCCCTCGGAGATGCGGCGCAACGCCTCGCCGAGGTTGGTGGCGCCGCACACGAACGGCACCGTGAAGGGCCACTTGTCGATGTGGTTGTCCTCGTCGGCGGGGGTCAGCACCTCGGACTCGTCGACGTAGTCCACCCCGAGGGACTGCAGCACCTCGGCCTCCAGGAAGTGGCCGATGCGCGCCTTGGCCATCACCGGGATGGACACCGAACGCACGATCTCCTCGATCATCGCGGGGTCGGACATCCGGGCCACACCACCCTGGGCCCGGATGTCGGCGGGCACACGCTCCAGCGCCATGACGGCGACCGCACCCGCGTCCTCGGCGATCTTCGCCTGCTCGGGCGTGACCACGTCCATGATCACACCGCCCTTGAGCATCTCCGCCATGCCGCGCTTGACACCGTCCGTACCGGTGCCCTCCGGACGTGCGGCCCCGCTGGTGACGTCGGTCACTTGCTGTCACTCCTCTCCGGGATCCCACGCGTGGCCGCCACCGTCGAAGCCCCCGCGAGCTCCGGGGGAGCCGGTGGGGACGGGGCGGAGGCGCCACGCGCGGGCCTCACGGACGTCGTTGTCGTACCGTGCCCTCGACGCTAGGAGTGACCCCCCACCCCGGAAACGGTCCACTGCGCGGTTTTCTCGCCAGACCACTCGGCCGCCCGTCGCCTTGCGCACCTCCGCCGAGGGGTGTGTGCTCGGCAACCACAGCCATCGCGGCACCGCACGGGGGGACGATCATGAACGACAGGCGGAGGGCGGCGCCGGAGGCCCGCGAGGCACCCCGAAAACCGGAGTCGGTGCGCAACGTGGTGTTCGTCGGGCCTTCCGGGACGGGCAAGACCACTCTCGTGGAACGGCTGTTGGCCACGAGTTCGACCATCCCGCGCCGGGGGTCCGTGGCGGCGGGAACCACGGTGTGCGACCACGAGCCGGCGGCCGTGGAGCAGCAGCGTTCCGTGGGCATGGCCGTGGCTCCGTTGTGGCACGGGGAAACCAAGATCAACCTGATCGACACTCCCGGCCATCCCGACTTTCTCGGGGAGCTGCGGGCCGGGCTGCGGGCCGCCGACTCCGCCGTGTTCGTGGTGGACGCCGCCGAGGGGGTGGACGAGGCCACCGTGGCCGTCTGGCGGGAGTGCGACCGGGTCGGAATGCCGCGAGGGGTGCTCGTCTCCCGCATCGACCGGCCCCGCGCCGACGTGTTCGCCACCGTCGAGGCCTGCCGCAACACGTTCGGCTCCGGGGTGGTCGCGCTGTATCTCGCGCGGTACCACGGGGGACAGCCCCGGCAGCTGTACGGGCTGCTCACCGGAAGTCTCCACGACTACTCGCGGGGAAGCACTCCCACGGTGGGCACCGCCCCGCACGGGATGGACGCGGAGGTCGAGGCGGCCCGGAACGAACTGCTCGAGGGCGTCATCGCCCACAGCGAGGACGAGTCCCTGCTCGAACGCTACCTGACGGGGGAATCCATCGAGGTGGGCACGCTGTTGAGCGACCTCGAAACCGCCGTGGCCCGGGGTGGGATCCACCCGGTGATACCGGCCTCGGCGGAAACCGGCATGGGGATGATCGAGCTGCTCGACGGGATCGTCCGGGGGTTTCCCGCCCCCACCGAGCGCGGTTCCGTCGAGGCCACCGCCCCCGACGGAACCGCCCCTCGTCCCCTGCGGTGCGATCCCGGGGGGCCGCTGGCGGCGGAGATCGTGCACACCTCGGTGGATCCCCATCGGGGCAGGATCTCGCTGGCCCGGGTGTTCTCGGGCACGTTGCTGCCGGACCGGTCGGTGCACGTCTCCGCGCACGGACTGGGTGAGCGGGGACGTGCCGACCACGACTCCACCGAGCGCGTGGCCCATGTCCACACCCCGTTCGGTGCCTCCCTGCACGAGACGCGGCACTGTGTGGCCGGGGACCTGTGCGCGCTGACCGGACTCGACTCGGCCGAGACCGGGGACACCGTCTCCGAGGCCGGGGACCCGCTGTTGATACAGCCGTGGGACATGCCCGACCCGCTGCTGCCGATGGCGCTGGCCGGACGCAGCGGTGAGGACGAGGACGCGCTGGCGCGCAACCTGAACCGGTTGTTGGCCAGCGACCCCACCCTGCGGGTGGACCGCTCCACCGAGACCCGTCAACTGGTGCTGTGGTGCATGGGCGAGGCGCACGCCGATCTCGTGCTGCGTCGGTTGCGGGAGCACGGGGTGGACGTGGACACCGAGCCGGTACGGGTGGCCTTCCGTCAGACCTTCCGGCAGGCGGCCGCCGGGCACGGCAGGCACGTCAAACAGTCCGGCGGGCACGGGCAGTACGCGGTGTGCGACATCGAGGTGGAGCCGCTGCCGCGCGGGGGAGGCTTCGAGTTCGTCGACCGGGTCGTGGGCGGGGCCATCCCGAAGCGGTTCGTGGGCAGTGTGGAACGCGGGATACGGGAGCAGCTGGCGAAGGGGCTGGAGTCGGGGTGCCCGTTGATCGACGTGCGGGTGACCCTGGTGGACGGCAGGACCCACAGCGTCGACTCCTCGGACGCCGCGTTCCAGACGGCGGGGGCGTTGGCCCTGAAGGACGCCGCCGAACGGGCCGGGCTGGTGACCCTGGAGCCGGTGGACGAGGTGTGGGTGCACGTGCCGGACGAACACCTGGGCACGGTGCTCGGTGACCTGTCGGTGCGCCGGGGCAGGGTGCTGGGCACCGAACCGGAAGGTTCCGGGTGGACGGTGGTGCGTGCTCACGTGCCCAGCACCGAGCTGACCCGGTACGCGGTCAACGTGCGTTCGCTGAGCTCCGGCAGCGCCAGTTTCAGCCGCAGCTTCGCCGGCTACGAACCGCTGCCGTGGTGAGCCGGTGGGGAATCGCGGCCCCACTCCGAGGTGGAGGGGCCTCGCGCCTCATGCCAACTCCTTCACCCGTTCGGGCAGGATGCCCGACACCGCAAGTCTTCCTCCTCCGTTGAGGGGCGAAGAACCCACGACGACCGACCGGAGGAGACGGCGATCACACCCGGATGTGGCGATCGTCGGAACCAGAGAGGAAGCCCGGTCGACTAGGGTGACCACGGTCGAACAGGAACGGTTGCAGCGAGTGCCTTCCGAGAACGAAGGGAGTCCTGATGGTCCACCAGGCCGCCGGTTCGTCCGGTTTCGAGGATGCGGGCGCGGAGTTGTCCGCGATCCGGGACGAGAACTCCTGGATCCAGCGGCAGATCGCGGACGGCGGGCTGAGCATGGAGCCGGACGCCGCGGACCGGGCGAGCAAGGTCTACGAACGCGAGGCCGAACAGGCCGAGAAACTGATTCGTGCAGCTATGCAGTTACAACAGGTGCCAGGGCTGGGGGACTACCCGTCGGGGCGGCAGTTGGCGGCCAAGTTCGGGAACAAGGCGCACAACGGCTCGACCGGTGCCGCGGACCTGTTGCGGCAGTTCGCCAATGAGCTGCGGCGCAAGGCCGATCTGTTCCAGCAGGCAAAGAAGAACTACCAGGCTACCGACGATCAGGTTGCCGAGGATCTGCGGAGGAGCGCGCAGTGAGAAGGGGGAGGCGATCGTTGTGGGCCGCCATCGTCGCTGCGGTGCTGACCGGTGTGCTCGGGTGCTCGCCCGGCGCCGACTCCGGGAACACTTCGGATTCCTCAGCCACGGAGATGCCCTCCTCGGAGGAGGTTCTGGCCAGTGTGAAACCCTGCGAGATCCTGCCGTCGGATACTCTGAAGTCTTTCGGGCTGGAAATGCCGGGTGAATCCGTGAAGCAGCTTCCGTGGGCTCCAGGATGTGACTACGAAGGTGATCCAGTCGGATTAAGACTGGAGTTGAATGAGCGTGAAACGGTAGCGGTAGCTGAGCAGAAACCTGTGTGGGCGGAATTCGAACGCCTCGAGGTCAACGGTCGTTCCGGGGCGCAGGCGATTCCCGAAGGGGCGACGCAAGCTCAAGGCTGCGATGTGCTGTTCAACGCCGGAGAAGGAATGGTCCAGGTTCGTACGACGGAAACCGGCCGTTTCGACAACATCGACGAGTGCGCGAAAGCGTTGGAGATCGCGAAGAAGGTGGAGCCGCACGTGCCCGAACCCGCGTGAGCACACCGGGGACGGTCCGACGATGAGCCCGCTCGGACTCCGCGGGCTCATCGCCACGGCCCGCCTCAGTCCAGGCGGCGCAGGAACGCCGCCCAGACCCGACGGTCGAACACCAACGCCGGACCCTGCGGCCACTTGGAATCCCGCACCGCGGTGACCTCACCACCGGGCAGGACCGCCGCCTCGACACAAGCACCGCCGTTGGGGCCACTGCGGCTGCTGCGCCGCCACCGCACACCCTCCAACTCGGCCGCGTTCCAAACACGTTCGTACTGCATCACACGATCTCCTCAGCGAGCTCGGACAGGAAGTCGGCTGACTCCGCCGCGGACAACGCCTGCTCGGCCAACGACTCGAACACCCCGTTGAACATGGCCACCTCGTCGACCTCCTCCAGGTAGATCCCACCGCGCTGGTTCTCCAGGTAGACCACCCCCGGGTCACCGGCACGTGGAAACCCCAACCAATGAAATGTTCCGAGATGACCGCGATGTGGTCCCACGGCGAACGGCAGCACCTGAACGGTGACATTCTCCCACCGCCCCACCTCGGCCAGGTAGCGCAGTTGTTCGCGCATCACCTCGGCGCCACCCACCCGCCGCCGCAGGGCCGCCTCGTCGACGATCGCGTGCATCCACAGTGGTTCCTCGCGGCGCCACAGGGCCTCCTGACGCCGCAGCCGCGCCTCGACCAGCTCACGCACCTCCACCTCGGAAGGACCGTCCTCGCCCCGGACCAGGGCCTCGATGTAGGAGCGGATCTGCAGGATGCCGGGTGGGAACCCCAGATCCCACTCCCGGATCCGGTCGGCGCCCCACTCCAGTCCGACGTAGAGCGAGAACCAGTCCGGCACCGCGCGGTTGCCGTCCCACCAGCCCTTCTCCTTGGCGAGCTCGGCCAACCGCAGGTACCACTCCACACGCTCGGACGGAACGTCGAAGAGCGCGAGCATCACCTCCAGGTCGGGGCCGCTGATCGTGTTGCGCATGCTTTCCATGTGGGCGATCTTCGCCGCGTTGCAGCGCAACCGTTTGGCCACGTCGGACTGTTTCAGTCCCGCCGTCTCGCGCAGCCTGCGGACCTCCTGCGCCAACCACCGCCTGCCGACGGTGGGACTGATCGGCTCCGGAACCACCGGCCCCGAACTGTTCATCATCACCTCTTCGACTGAAACCACAATCGATTACTCGATTGGGCGATTGTTTCGTCAAATTGACTAAGTCAATCTGACTTGCACTGACGTTCCGTCGCGTCAGCATCCACGGTCACGAATGTCACCGAGGAGACAACCATGCGTAACACCATGACCCTGTACCGGGTGGTCAATCCCGACTCACTGGGCTCCTACACCGAGCTGCTGCACCACGAACCCACCGACGAGCGGGTGGACGAGCCCGCGGCGTGGCACCGGCTGCGTTCCTGGGCGCTGGCCGTGCTGTCCCGCACCGAACAGCGCTTCGGGATGTACCGGATCGCGCTCATGCCGTTGGACCGGGACGGCGCCCCGGACGAACAGGCCTTCCACGACCTGATCACCGCCGACGTCGACGTGGTCGAGGACTACCTGTGCTGGTCCGGCGCCAGTGAACTCGTCCCCGCCCCCCGCATCTGAACCGCCCGCTCCCCAGGAGTGTCCGCTCTTCCGCGCGGGCCGGGCGGCTCCCGCTCCCCGGCCCGCTCACGCACCCGGTCGTGCCCGGTAGGCGCCGAGCAGCCGTTGCCCGACGGTGAACACCGACAGCACGAGCAGCACCCACACGGCCAGATCCAGCGCCCAGCCAAGCCCCAGCCCGTACAACCCGGTGCCCGTCAGCAGCAGCACCAGCCGTTCGGCCCGCTCGGCGAACCCACCGTCGGCGTCCAGCCCCTGGGCCTCGGCCCGGGCCTTGACATAGGAGACCACCTGCGCGGCCACCAGACAGACCAGCAACGCGGCCCCCAGCACGTGCCGATCGTTCACCAACAGCCACCAGGCCAGGGAACCGAACACCATCCCGTCGGTCACCCGGTCGCAACTGGCGTCCAGCACCGCGCCGAAGGAACCGCCGGTACCCGCCGCCCGGGCCATGGCCCCGTCCAACAGGTCGAACAGCAGGAAGAAGGTGACCGCCAGGGTTCCCAGCAGCGGATACCCCGTCGGGAAGAGGGTCACGGCCGCCAGGGACGCCCCCACCGTCCCCACGACCGTCGCCACATCGGGGGATATTCGGTGCCGCACCAACCAGGCACCGACCGGATCGGTGAACTTGGCCACCGAAGCTCGCGCGAAGACGTTCAACATGTTCCCGACCATCCGCCGTCGTACGGGGAACCCCGCACCAAGCAGCTTAACCGGCCGTGATCGGAGCACCGTACGGACACCACCGACAGGCGGACCAGCCGATCAATGATTCCTGCCACACCCGGAAATGACTTCCACCCGAGCGGGGTTGAACCCCGGCGAAACGTCGTCACGATTCCATGGAGGTCCAGCATGACCGACGCCGGCCAGATCCCCGGCTACACCACCGGAACCTGGGACATCGACGCGGTGCACTCCGACATCGAGTTCACCCTGCGGCACATGGGTGTCGGCCGCTCCCGGGGCAGGTTCGACAAGTTCGAGGGCCAGATCGTCACCGCGGACAACCCGCTGGACTCCAGCGTGACCGCCACCATCGACACCGCCTCCGTCAACACGGGCAACGCCGACCGCGACGCCCACGTGCGCGCCGAGGACTTCCTGGACACCGACAACCACCCCACGGCGACCTTCCGCTCCACCGGCATCCGGCAGAACGGCGAGACCTGGCTGATCGACGGGGACTTCACCCTGCACGGGGTGACCCTGCCGATCACCCTGGAGGCCGAGCTCGGCGGGTTCACCGACACCTCGGACGGCGGCAAGATGCTCGGGCTGTCGGCGAGCACCACGCTGAACCGCACCGACTTCAAGGTGGGCCCCAACGGCGGCGCCATGCTCGGCGAGAAGGTCAGGATCGCTCTGGAGATCGAGGCCACGCTGCGCGGCTGAGACTCCAGCTCTTCCGGTGTGGCTCGACAGCGGTCGAAGCACCGCCACCACGACGACGGGATCCCGCCGTGCCTCGCTGAGGCGGCGGGATCCGTTCAGTCCAGTGCCGTCCAGGCGTCGGCGAGCAACTGCCGGGTGTCGGCCAACAGCTGGGGAAGTACCCTGGTGTGCCCGATCACCGGCATGAAGTTCGAGTCACCGCCCCAACGCGGGACCACGTGCTGGTGCAGGTGCGCGGCGATCCCGGCCCCGGCCACCGGCCCCTGGTTCAGCCCGATGTTGAACCCGTGCGGGGCGGACACGCTCCGGATCACCCGCATCGCCCGCTGGGTGAACTCCGCCACCGCCACCGTCTCCGGCCCGGTCAGGTCCGTGTAGTCGGCCACGTGCCGGTACGGCAACACCATCAGGTGACCGGGGTTGTACGGGTAGAGGTTCAACACCGCGAACACGAGTTCGTCCCTGGCCACGATCAACGTCTCGTCGTCGGGACGCTCGTCGTTCAACAGCCCGCAGAACGGACAGCCGTCGCTGCCCTCCCCGGTGGGTTTGTTCTCCCCCTGGATGTAGGAAAGCCGGTGCGGTGTCCACAGCCGCTGCAGGGCGTCCGGGACACCTATCCCGCGCTGCTCCCGGAACTCCGGCGACTCGTCCCGTGCTGACTCCCCGCCCGGGTTCCCGTGCTGCTCCTCGGCCCGTCGCCGTGTCACGCCAACTCCGCTCCGAAGTTCTCCGCCGTGGGGGAGGCGTTCTCCCGCCGCTCGACCCAGTGACCGAGCGCCTCGACCGCCCGCTCCACCGGAACCCCGTTGAGCTGGCTGCCGTCGCGGAAACGGAACGAGACCGCTCCCGCCTCCACGTCCTTGCCGCCGGCCAGCACCAGAAACGGCACCTTCTGCGTGGTGTGGTTGCGGATCTTCTTCTGCATCCGCTCGTCACCGGTGTCGATCTCGACGCGCAGCCCCTTGGCCCGCAGCCGGTCGAAGACCTCCTCCAGGTGCGGGACGTGGTCGTCGGCGATGGGAATGCCCACCGCCTGCACCGGGGACAGCCAGGCCGGGAAGGCACCGGCGTAGTGCTCGGTGAGCACCCCGAAGAAACGCTCGATGGAACCGAACAGCGCACGGTGGATCTTCACCGGGCGCCGTTTGGAGCCGTCCGCGGCGGTGTACTCCAGGTCGAACCGCTCCGGCATGTGGTAGTCCAACTGGATGGTGGACATCTGCCAGGTGCGACCGAGGGCGTCCTTGGCCTGCACCGAGATCTTCGGTCCGTAGAAGGCCGCCCCGCCCGGATCCGGAACCAGCTCCAGCCCGGACTCCTCGGCCACCGCCCGCAGCGTCTCGGTGGCCTCCTCCCACAGCTCGTCACTGCCGACGTACTTCTGCTCGTCCTTGGTGGACAACTCCAGGTAGAAGTCGTCCAGCCCGTAGTCCCGCAGCAGGTCCAGCACGAAGTGCAGCAGGGACTTCAGCTCGGCGCGCAGCTGTTCCGGCGTGCAGTAGATGTGCGCGTCGTCCTGGGTCATCCCCCGCACCCGGGTGAGCCCGTGGACCACCCCGGACTTCTCGTAGCGGTAGACCGAGCCGAACTCGAACAACCGCAGCGGAAGCTCCCGGTAGGAACGGCCCCGCGAGCGGTAGATCAGGTTGTGGAACGGGCAGTTCATCGGTTTCAGGTAGTAGTCCTGCCCGGGTTTGCGCACCTCGCCGTCGGCGTCGCGTTCCTCGTCGAGATGCATCGGGGGGAACATGCCGTCGGCGTACCAGCCCAGATGTCCCGAGGTCTCGAACAGCGCGCTCTTGGTGATGTGCGGCGAGTTGACGAACTCGTACCCGGCCTGTTCGTGCCTGCGGCGCGAGTAGTCCTCCAGCTCCCGCCGGATCACCCCGCCCTTCGGGTGGAACACCGGCAGCCCGGAGCCGATCTCCTCCGGGAAGGAGAACAGGTCCAGCTCCGCACCCAGCTTCCGGTGGTCCCTGCGTTCGGCCTCGGCCAACCACTCCAGGTGCGCGTCGAGGGCCTCCTTGGACTCCCAGGCGGTTCCGTAGATCCGTTGCAGCTGGCGGTTGTTCTGGTCCCCCCGCCAGTAGGCGGCCGCCACCCGGGTCAGCGTGAAGGCGGGCAGGAACCTGGTGTGCGGCACGTGTGGGCCCCGGCAGAGATCCCCCCAGACCGTCTGCCCGTGCCGGTCGACGTTGTCGTAGACGGTCAGCTCGCCGTCGCCGAGTTCCATCACCTCGCTGGTGTCCACCTCGCCCGCACCGGACTTGAGGTCGATCAGCTCCAGCTTGTAGGGCTCGTCCGCGAGTTCCTCACGGGCCTGCCGCACCGAGCCCAACTCTCGGCGGGAGAACTTCTGCCCGGACTTGACGAGCTGCTTCATGCGCTTCTCCAGCGCCCGCAGGTCCTCCGGGGTGAACGGTCGTTCGACGTCGAAGTCGTAGTAGAATCCGTCGGTGATCGGCGGGCCGATGCCCAGCTTCGCCTCGGGGAACAGCTGCTGCACCGCCTGGGCCAGCACGTGGGCGGTGGAGTGCCGGATGACACTGCGGCCCGCCTCCGTGTTGGCCGGTACCGCCTCGACCTCCACGTCCGCCTCGGGAGCCCAGGAAAGATCACGCAACTCTCCCTCGGCGTCCCGGACCACGACGACCGCCTCGGGGCCCTTGGACGGCAATCCCGCCTGCTGGACGGCATCACCAGCCGTAGTGCCCGCCGGTACCTTCACCCGGGATTCCTGCTGGGTTTGGAGCGGCGAGACTGACACGGTTACTCCTACGATCGTTTGCTCGAACGGGATGTGCGCGTGATCCGGCCGAGGTCTCGAAGGACGTCGGAAACACCGCCGGATCGGACGAACACTGTCCTGTCGATGCTATCGGCCACCGATGCACCTCCCACGATCCGGCCGCCCCCGGGCTCCCGCCACCCGGTGGGGACGGGCGACGGGTCCCGGGAGCGTGGCCGGCGTGTGCTCAGCCCGAGGAGGCGAACAGCTCGGGTACCTCCAGGGCGGACACCGGTTCGCCCGCGCAGGCGCCCTGCACCGCGTGCACCTTCATGGCCCGCAGCCGCCGCGCCTGCTCGGCCGTGTCCACCCCGTCGGCCACCACCGTCATGTCCAGCAGGTGGGCCGCCGAGATCACACTGGAGACCAGGTGCTCGTCCAACGGGTCCGGACGCGGACCCTCCGAGAGCCTGCGCAGGTACTCCCCGGTGACCCGCACCGAGGTGACGGGAAGCTCCCGCAGCCTGCGGCTCTCGGTGTAGCGGGCCCCGAAGTCGCGGACGACGAACGCCGCTCCGAGCTCGCGAACGATGTCGACCGTGTCGGCCGGATCGCCCACCTCGTCGAACAGGGCCTGCTCTGGCACGGCCAGCCGCAGCTGCTCGGCGGGCAGGCCGGTCTCCTCCAGGATCTCCCGGAAATCACTGACCAGGTCCGGATCGCGGAAGTACCGTCCGGAGAGGTCGACGGTGACCAGGGGAGCCTCCGTACCGAGCCGGCGGACCCAGTGAGCCGCGTGGGCACAGGCCTGGCGCAGCAACCAGTCGTTCAGCCGGGTGATCGCCCCGGTGTCCTCGGCGAGGCCGACGAACTGCTCCGCGGCCAGTTCGCCGTACTCGGGGTGGTCCCAGCGCACGTCGGCGCGCATGGCCACGGTGCGCCCGTCGGAGAGTCGACGCACCGGCAGGTACTCCACGAAGAACTCGTGGCGGTCCAGGGCGGCGGGCATCGTGGCCGACAGCCGGAAACGACGACGCGCGGCTGCGTTGCGCTCGGAGTCGAACATCACCCACTGGGCTCTGCCCTCCTCCTTGGCCCGGTACAGCGTGATGTCGGCCTCCCGCAGGAGCTGTTCGGGATCCGAACCGGCCACGGGTTGTTCCACGACACCGGCGCTGGCCGTGGCGTTGAGTTCGTGCCCGCCGATGCGCACGGAACGACCGATCTCGTCCAGCAGGTGTTCCACCAGGCCCAGCATCCGGGTCGGCCCGTCGGTGTCGGCGACGAGCACCACGAACTCGTCACCACCCATCCGGGCCGCCAGCGCCCCGTGGCCGGTGGCCGTGTTGTTGATCCGGTTGGCCACGGCGCACAGCAGGTCGTCACCGATCGGGTGGCCGAGGCTGTCGTTGATCGTCTTGAACCCGTCCAGGTCGAGGTAACAGATCCCCACCCTCCGGTTGCCCGGCACGGGCCTGAGCGCCTCCTGCAGCCTGGTCGCCAGCAGGGTCCGGTTCGCCAGGCCGGTGAGCGGATCGTGCGTGGCCTGCCTGCGCAGCTCCGCCTGCAACATGTACCTGTCGGTGACGTCGGCGTAGAGCACCACCTGGTAGTCGGGCTCTCCGGCACCGTCGGTGACCAGCGCCCCGGAGACCTGGGCCCAGACGGTCCGTTCCTCGGGGGTGGTGTAGCGGACGTCCACGGCGAACCGCTCGGTGGCGCCCGCCAACAGCGCCCTGTCGGACTTGTGCAGCTTGTCCACCCAGTCGGGGTCGGCCAGCTCCAGCATGTGACAACCGAGCAGCCGCTCACGCGCAACGCCGAAGATGACCGTCATGGAGTCGTTGACGTCCTGCAACACTCCGTCCAGGCCGACGACGGCGATACCGAGGGCCGAGGAGGTGAACACGGCCCGGAAGCGTGCCTCGCTGGAGCGCAGCGCCTCCTCGGCGGCGTCCCTGGCGTTGAGCACGGCCCGCTGGATGACTCCCTGCTCGGCCAACACCCTGTCCCGGGCGGCCCCGTCGAAACCCGCCGCCAGGGAGGCGAGCAGTTCCAGCCGCCGTCCCGCCGGGACCACGGTGCCCGGCTCCACGCGGGCGGCCAGTTCCGACAGCTCGGAGCCGAGCAACAGCAACGTCCTGCGCAGGGCCTCGGGCGCCACCACGTGCTCCCGAACCAGCTCCGCGCCCACCTCGGCGACCGCCTTCCCGTCGTGGTGTTCGGCCAGCAGGGTCCCGAGCAGTCTCCTGACGCGTTCGGTGAGGAACTCCCACAGCTCGGGGCGGGACATGGGCACGTAGCTGGTGTCGATCACGGCTCGGCTCCACCGCCGGGCGAAGTCCACGAGCGGATCGGGTTCCGCGGCCTGCCGGGAGGTTCCCGCCGGCGCACCGGCAAGGACCGGTTCCTCCTCAACCGGGGTGTCGTTCATCGATCACACCTTGCGCCCAACCGCCCCGTAGACCAGGGACCGGGCCGGATCCTCCCAGCGGTCCTCCTCGGTGTCCGGACGCCACTCCGGCACGTAGACCAGGCCCGGCTCCACCAGTTCGAAGTCGGAGAGCAGCTCGGCGACCTCCTCGTGGGTGCGGGAGACCACCGGATTGCTGCTGTCGGCGTAGAGGTCGATGATGCTCTGGGTGAACTCGGGATACCCCTCGTGAGTGACGTGGGAGAATCCCAGGTAGCTGCCCGGGGGCATCCGTTCGTGGTAGGCCCGGATGGTCTCGTGGGGTCCGGCCGAGTCCGGCACGAAGTGCACCAGCGCCACCATCATCACCGCGATCGGTTCGGAGAGGTCCAGCAGCCGTCCGGCCTGCTCCGAGGCGAGGATCTCCTCGACGGAGTCGAAGTCGGCCTGCAACGCGTCGGCCCGCTCGTTGCCCTCCAGGATCGTGCGGCTGTGGGCCACGGCCACCGGCTCGTTGTCCACGTAGAGCACCCGCGCCTCGGGGGCGCGGTCCTGGGCGATCTCGTGCACGTTGCCCACCGTGGGGATGCCGGAGCCGAGGTCGAGGAACTGTCTGATCCCCCGGTCCAGGCAGTACCGGACGGCCCGGCGCAGGAAGGCCCGGTTGTTCTGCGCCAGCGGTTTCACGTGCGGAACCCTGGCCTCCACCTTCCGGGCCAGCTCGCGGTCCACCTCGAAGTTGTGTGAACCGCCGAGGTAGTAGTCGTAGCACCGTGCCGCACTGGCCTTCTCCAGGTCGACGTCCGCGGGTAGGCGGTTCGGGTCTGTCATGGAAGCTCCCTGTTGTCACGGGCCACCAGCAGTGCCCCCCGACACCCGGGCCCTGATCTCGCTCTGTGTGCATGGCCGACGACGCAGCTCCCCCGCCCGTCTTCCGGAGCTACCGTCGAGTGATCAACACGAATAATACTGTGACACCCCGCGCTCGAACACTCACGGTCGGCTGTCGGAACCACGCACCCACATCCCTCGTTCGGGGGTTTCGGAGCCTTTTCGGACGCAACCCCGCTCCCGCGGGTGGGGCACTCCCTTACTCGAAACGGGCCCGAACTCCCCGCTCACCGGCGCGAACCTCCCACGAGGCGGGCCGAGCCCTGTAACCGGACTCACCCGTCCACATGCCGGGCAGTGTAGTTAGGTATGCCTAAGCTATGGGGAGGAAGACGTGCCCACCGGGCCTTGAGGAGGAACCACCGTGAGCCAGCCGCTTCGAGTGGCCGTGATCGGCGCCGGCCCCGCCGGTGTCTACACCGCGGACATCCTGAACAAGTCGGAAACCCCCGTCGAAGTGGACCTGTTCGACCGGATGCCCGCCCCCTACGGGCTGGTCCGCTACGGCGTCGCCCCGGACCACCCCCGGATCAAGGGCATCGTCAACGCGTTGCACAAGGTGCTGGACACCCCCGGAATCCGCTTCCTCGGGCACGTGGAGTACGGGGTGGACTGCAAGCTGGAGGACCTGCGCGAGCACTACCACGCCGTGGTGTTCGCCACGGGCGCTGCCGACGACCGGAACCTGCCCGTGCCCGGCGTCGAACTGCCGGGCAGCCACGGCGCCTCGGAGTTCATCTCCTTCTACGACGGCCACCCCGACGCCCCCAGGGACTGGAACCTCGACGCCCGCGGCGTGGCGATCCTCGGGGCGGGCAACGTGGCCCTCGACGTGGCGCGCGTGCTCGCCAAACAGGCCGACGACCTGCTCGACACCGAGATCCCCGACAACGTCCACCGGGCACTGAGCGCCTCCTCGGTGACCGACGTGCACGTCTTCGCCCGACGCGGACCGGCACAGACGAAGTTCACCCCGCTGGAACTGCGCGAGCTCGGCCACCAGCCGAACACGGAGCTGATCGTGCACCCCGAGGGCTTCGAACTCGACGAGGCCAGCGAGGAGTCCGTCCGCACCAACAACCAGGTCAAGTCCGTGGTCAAGACCCTGCAGGACTGGGCGCTGCGTGACCCCTCGGGACAGGCCGCCCGCAGGCTGCACTTCCACTTCCTGCGCCGTCCCGTGGAGATCCTGGGCGAGACCGAGGTCACCGGGTTGCGCACCGAGATCATGGAGCTGACCGGGGACGGCTCGGTCCGTGGAACCGGCGAGTACGAGACCCACGAGGTGCAGTCCGTCTACCGGGCCGTGGGCTACCTGAGCTCGGCCCTGCCGGACGTCCCCTTCGACCACGACTCGGGAACCATCCCCCACGAGGGGGGAAGGGTGCTCGACCTCGACGGCGAGCACGTTCCGGGGGTCTACACCACCGGCTGGATCAAACGCGGGCCCGTGGGACTCATCGGCCACACCAAGGGTGACGCGCTGGAAACCGTCAACAACCTGCTCGCCGACCTCGGAAACCTGCCGACCCCGACCGAGAGCGACCGGGACGCGGTACTGCGGATGCTCGACGAGCGCGGGGTGGACTACACCACCTGGGAAGGCTGGAACCGCCTCGACGAGCACGAACGGGCACTCGGGGCACAGCGCGGCCGGGAACGCATGAAGGTCGTCGAACGCGACGAGATGGTGCGCATCAGCCACGGCGCGGAGTCCTGAGACCGCGCACCGACCGCTCGGGGCCGCCGACCACCCACGGCCCCGGGCCGTGCCTCGGGCACGTACGGTGCCTCCGTCACGGGACACGGCTCGCTGCGATCATCGTCGGCACACCGTAGTTTCGACCGCACCACGCGGAAGGACCGTGTCACGACGTCCCGGCGGAGACGGCAGAGCATGACCTGGGACTGGTTCTGGGCCCCGGAGTACGACCCCGCCCGGTTCGTGCTCCAGCGCCTGCTCGCGGCCACCTACGCCCTGGCCTTCCTCAACGTACTCAACCAGTTCGTCCCGCTGCTCGGCGAACGCGGACTCACCCCCGCGCCCCGCTTCCTGGAACGGGTTTCCTTCCGCCGCTGCCCCACGCTGTTCCACCTCCACTACTCGGACCGACTGCTGCGCGTGGTCGGATGGTGCGGGCTGCTGCTCAGTCTGGGCGCGTTCCTCGGCGCCACCGACCTCCTGCCGCTGTGGGCGGCGATGACGGTGTGGTTCGCGCTGTGGGCGCTGTACCTGTCGATCGTCAACACCGGCCAGGTCTGGTACGCCTTCGGCTGGGAGTCCCTGTTGCTCGAAACGGGATTCCTGGCGGTCTTCCTGGGCCCCGCCCACACCACGACCCCGGTTCCGGTGATCTGGCTGCTGTGCTGGCTGCTGTTCCGGGTGGAGTTCGGAGCCGGTCTGATCAAGATGCGCGGTGACCCCGCCTGGCGGGATCTCACCGCCCTGTACTACCACCACGAGACCCAGCCGATGCCCGGTCCGCTGAGTCGGGCGTTCCACCGCGCTCCGCGCCCACTGCACCGCGCCGAGGTGGTGGCCAACCACATCACCCAGTTGATCGTGCCGTTCGCCCTGTTCCTGCCCCAACCGGTGGCCTCGGCCGCCGCCCTGGTCATGATCGTCACCCAGGGCTGGCTGCTGCTCAGCGGCAACTTCGCCTGGCTCAACCTGGTCACGATCACCCTGGCCTTCTCCGCGACGGACACCACCCTGCTCGGCTGGCTGCCCACCCAGGCCCTCACTCCCGCCGCGGAACTCCCCCAGGACGGGAGCACCCCGTTGTGGCACCGCGCGGCCGTGCTGGCGTTGACCGCGCTGATGGTGGTGCTCAGTTACTGGCCGGTACGCAACATGCTCGGCAGCGGACAGGTGATGAACCGCAGCTTCAACAAACTGCACCTGGGCAACACCTACGGGGCCTTCGGCAGCGTCACGCGCACCCGCCACGAGGTGATCCTGGAGGGACTGGCCACCGGGGAGTCCGAGTGGCGGGAGTACGGGTTCCGGGGCAAACCGGGCGAGGTCACCCGTCGGCCTCCCCAGATCGCCCCCTACCACCTGCGGCTCGACTGGCTGATGTGGTTCGTCGCGATATCGCCCTCCTACGGGAGGGGATGGCTCGAACGGCTGCTGCTCGCCCTGCTGCGCGGGGACCGGAACGTGCTGCGGCTGCTACGCCACGACCCGTTCCACGGGCGGCCCCCGCGTTACGTACGGGCACGGCTGTTCCATTACCGCTTCAGCACCCCGCGCGAACGACGGGAAAGCGGCGTCTGGTGGGTCCGCACCCCGGTCACCGAACTGGTCCCGGCCGTGTCCCTGGACGACGTGGCGCCGAACGGATGAACGGCGAAGACGCTGCCGGGGACCCGGTCCGAAGGCGGACTGTCGGCCGACCGGTCGCGGCCACGCCCCTCACCCTCGTTACGGACGAACTCCGAGACCACCGGATCGACACCACGTCCACCGCAGTCTCGGAAACGTCCGCTCAGTCCCCGGTACGCCAGTGATCGGGTTCGAAGACCTCGTAGTGGATATCCGTTTCGGCCACACCCGCCGAAAGCAGTTGCCGGTGCGCCCGGCGCATGAAAGCCAACGGACCGCACAGGTAGGCCTCGGTGCCCGGCGGGATCCCCAGTCCCGTCAGGTCGGGTGTCCCCGTCCGTTGCTCCGGCCAGGCTCCCTCGGGGTTCTCGTACCACACGTGTGCCTCGACGTTGTCGAGTTCGGCGACCAACCGCTCGAACTCGGCGCGGAACGCGTGCGTGCTCGGGCGGCGGTCGCCGTGCACGGCGATGACCCGACGGGCGGAGCCGGTGGCGACGAGGTGGCGCAGCATCGCGATCACGGGGGTGCACCCGATCCCGGCGGAGGCCAACAGCAGCGGACCGCTTCCCTCCTCCAGGACCACGTCCCCGAAGGGAGCGCTGACCCCCAGGACGTCGCCCTCACGGACGTGGTCGTGCAGTCGGTTCGAGACCTCGCCGTCCGGCTCGCCGCTCACCCTCTTGACGGTGATCCGGAGCTCCTCGGCGCGCGGGTCGCCGGTCAGGCTGTACTGGCGAATCTGTCGAGCACCGTCCGGCAGCGGGACCCGCACCGAGACGTACTGCCCG
Organism: Actinopolyspora mortivallis DSM 44261; assembly: GCF_000384035.1. Lineage (GTDB taxonomy): Bacteria > Actinomycetota > Actinomycetes > Mycobacteriales > Pseudonocardiaceae > Actinopolyspora > Actinopolyspora mortivallis. The sequence continues at coordinate 1,062,550 of NZ_KB913024.1, read as the reverse complement.
GCTCGCCACTCGGATACCGGCCCACCGTCCACCGGACGCAGCAGCAAGGTCACCACCTCCGGGGTCTCGGGGAGACGAGCGTCGACGCGGTACTCGCGCCACGTGTCACCGTCCGGGGCTCCGGCTTCGGCGTACAGCTTCTCCTCGCGGGCGATCAGGGACTCGGCCATCAGCCAGTAGACCTCCTCCCAGGCGCCGAGGACCTCGTCGGTCGCGGCCTCACCCAGCACCTCGGCGATCGCCGCGAAGAGATTCACCTCCACGACGCGGTACTGGTCGCGGGTGACGCCCAGCGAGGCGTGCTTGTGCGCGACGCGCGCGAGTATCCCTTCGGGGCGGGTGCCCTGTTCGTCGACCAGCGCGGAGGCGAAGTGGGCGATCGAACCGGCCAGCGCCCGACGCTGTGTGCCGTTCGCCTGGTTGCCCCGGTTGAACAGATCCCGTAACAGCTCCGGATGAGCGGTGAAGAGCCTGTCGTAGAAACGAGCGGCGATCTCGTCGATGGCGCCGCGCACCACAGGCAGGGTGGCACGGACGGTCTGGGCTGACTTCTCGGACAACATCGCGAACCCCGAACCGGTATCTCAGAATCGTATTTGAGGGCATGTGAGACCGACACGTCCGGCGCGGATCGGCACCGGACTCGGTCGCGGGGTGATCAGCCACTCGACCGCGCGGAGAGGCTCAGCAGCACCGGCCCCGCCGGAGCGGTGACGAGATCCCCGACGACGATCGGGTCCAGGGACGCGAAAAAGGCCTCCTGGGCCTCCCGCAACACCGTGCGCAGCCGACACGCGTTCCGCAGCGGACAGGGCGGGTCCTCCTCGCACCCGACCACGTCCCCGGCGCCCTCCAGCTCCCGCACGAGCCAGCCCACCGAGGCGGACCGGCCTGTCGCGGTGAGACCCAAACCGCCACCCCGACCACGCCGCGCCTCCACCACGCCGAGATGCCGGAGCCGGGTGACGACCTTGGCCGCGTGGCTGTACGGAGCGGCCACGGCGGCGGCCACCTCCCGAGTGGTGGGCGTTTCCCCCTCCAGCACCGCCAGGCGCATCACGACGCGCAACGCGAGGTCGGTGCTCTTGGTCAGTCGCACGGTGTGGAGACTATCCAAATACGAATCATGGATTCCACTTCGAGTGAGCGGAACCACCTCGGTCGTGACGCTGCGGTCCCGCCGTCGGCGGGCTACCCCTTGCGGCCCGCCGGACGGTCCGGCCGTCCGGCGGGCCGCCGCACCAGGGAAGCGGGGACACGGACCCGTCCACCCGTGTCCCCGCCACCGCGGTGGGGACCGACGGGTCTGTCGGGCGAATCCGGTCGGGAACGGATCCGGCTCACCAGTCCGGACGCAACGGCATCGCGCTGTCCCCACCGTCCGGACGCACTCCGAGGATCTGGTGCAGCTGGATACCGCCCCGTTCGAACGCCAGCCGCGAGGCGGCCATGTACAACCGCCACACCCTGGCCGTGGCCAGTCCGGCCTCGGCCACCGCCTCCTGCCAGTTCCGGTCCAGGTTCGCGCACCAACCTGCCAGCGTGAGGGCGTAGTGCTCGCGCAGGTTCTCCTCGTGCCGCACTTCCAGCCCGTTGTCGTGCATCCGCGTGACGAGTTCACCGGGCGGTTCCAGCTCGCCGTCCGGGAACACGTAGCGTCCGATGAACTTGCCCGCCCGGGCCGGGTAGGAACCGTCGGGACGGGTGATGCAGTGGTTGAGCAGCCTCCCCCCGGGACGGAGCCTGTCCCGCAGCGAACGGAAGTAGCCGGGCAACTGCTCCCGCCCGATGTGCTCGGTCAGCCCGATGGAGCTGATCGCGTCGAAGCCGCTCTCGGGAACGTCGCGGTAGTCCTGGTAGCGTACCTCGGCCACACCGCTCAGTCCCCGCTCGGCGATGGCGCGCTGGGCCCACTCGGCCTGCTGCCGGGAGAGGGTGACCCCGATGGCGCGCACCCCGTAGTGCTCGGCGGCGTGCAGCACCATGCCGCCCCACCCCGCACCGATGTCCAGCAGCCGCATCCCCTCGGTCAGTCCGAGCTTGCGGGCCACCAGGTCGTGTTTCTCGTACTGCGCCTGCTCCAGGGAGGCGTCCGGCTTGTCGAACACGGCGCAGGTGTAGGTCATCGACGACCCCAGCACCCGTTCGTAGAAGCTGTTGGACACGTCGTAGTGGTGCGAGATGCTGCGGCTGTCCCTGCTCTTGGAGTGCCGCCTTCCCCACGCCCGCTTCTCAGCCGAGGGAGGCCGCACCGGCCACCAGAACCGGTACCAGCCGAACCGGGCGAACAGCTCGGCACGCAGCCGCCACGGGATGTCCCCCAGGTCGACCGGGGGGAACGCCGTGAGGGCCGTGTACATGTCACCGTGCACGGTGATGTGACCGTTGACGTAGGCCCGGGCCAGTCCCAGTTCCCCGGGGGCCGCGGCCAGATGGGCCAGGGCCAGCGGGGACTCGAGCACCACGGCAGCCGGCGCCTGCCGGGGGCCGCACCTGCTCCCGTCGTAGGCCCGGAACTCCACGGGCAGCTCCGCGCCGAAAACCCGCGCGAAAACACTCGCCAACGTCATTTCGCGATTCCTCCGTTGTGGTGGGCGTGCGTGTGTCGTACCGCCGGGCCCCGACGAGTCCCGGCACAACGTTCACTCACCCAACACGCACTTCTCGTACAGTCCGGGGAGCCTGCCCGCCCCGTCGTAACGCTCCTTGAGCCGTCGGTAGGTGTCGCCGTCGTAGTGCCGCCAGAACTCCTCACGGCCGTAGTACGCGGTCGAGTACAACGACTTGTGCCCGTCCAGTTCGGCCACTTTCGCCTCGATCTCGCGGTTGTGGTCCCCGAACCGTCCGCCGGGGCGCACCGGGACGGTGGCCCAGAAACCGACGTTGACGTAGAGCCGGTGCGGGTCCATGGGATACAGCGGCCACCCCGCCTCGTCCCGCAGGCGGACCGGGCACAGCCACACCGGACTGATACCGATCCTGTCGTGGAAGAACTCCAGGAACCGCGCGAGATGCTCCACGGGAATCTCCACGTCCTGGATGACCGGTTCCCGTCGCGGACGGCCCCGGACCCGGTTGAGCCGGTCCGAGAGGCCGAAACGCTGGTCGAGGGACACGAGTCTGCGGTAGAAGTCGGACCTGAGGTACCTGCGGGGCCACAGCGGCCGGATCCACGGGTGCTGGGCTCCCAACGCCCGGGAACACCAGAACCAGTCGGTGTCCCACCGCCACAGGTAGTCGGAGACCCGCAGACAGTCGGTCGCGCGTTCCCGCACCGACCGGTAGTAGATCCGGTTGCCGGTGTAGTCACTGCGGAACGGCGCCCCGTCCCGGAAGGTTCCCAGGGTCAGGTAGAGCTCCGAGGGACCGAACACCGTGCCGTCGACGAAGTCGACGTGTTCGCCCTCCCAGGCGTGGTGGGCCCGGATCTCCGCCGTGGCCCGGGCACACTCCTCGGCGGAGGTGAACCGCACGTGCCGCAGCCACACGTGGGCCCGGACGGGTTCCAGGTCGATCACCAGCCGCAGGGCGTAGCCGAGCGAGCCGTAGGAGTTCGCGAACCCGCGGAACAGTTCGGCGTGCTCGTTGTCGGCCCGCGCGGTGACCACCCGACCGTCCCCGGTGAGCACGTCCATCTCGCGCACGGACTCGTGGGGCAGACCGTTCCGGAACGAGGAGGACTCGATTCCCAGTCCCGCCACGGCACCGCCGAGGGTGATCGTTCTCAGCTGCGGCACCACGGTGGGCATCAGACCGTGCCGCAGGGTGGCGGCCACCAGGTCCTCGTAGGTGGTCATGCCCTGCACCTCGGCCGTGCGGGAGTGCGGATCCACCGACAGCACCCGGTCCAGCCCGGCGACCTCGAGCCCGCTGCCCCGCACCGGTGAACGGAAACGGAACAGGTTCGAGGTGGACTTGGCCAGGCGGATCCGCTCCGACGAGGGGATCCGTTCGTACCGTGTCAGCAGCGCGGAGACCTCGGCGGCGTGGCCGGCCTCCGCGGCGGGATTCGGGGAATCGGTCTCCATGATCTCCGACCTTAGGCCCCCGGCCCGGGGACGGCATCCCGTCCGGACCGATCCGCGCGAACTGTGAGCGACGCTACCCGCTCAGCGGGCACGACGCAGTGCCCAGGCCTCCAGCCCGCGGAAACCCGGAACCTTGTTCGGCCCGAGTCCGGTCAGCGCGAACCCGGCGAGTTCGTGCATCTCCCGCGCGCACTCGCGGTCGACCAGCACCGAGGCCGGACGGGCCAGTGTGGTGAGTCTGCTGGCTATGTTGACCGTGGAGCCGTACACGTCCCCGAACCTGGCCAGCACCCTGCCCTTGGCCAGTCCGATCCGCAGTGGGGGCAACAGTGACTCGGCGGCCACCCGCTCGTTGAGCGAGAGCGCTATCTCACCGGCCTCCCGCACCGTGTCGGCGACGAACAGCACCTCGTCACCGACGGTTTTGACGATCCTGCCGTGGTTCTCGGCGATCACCCCGGTGACCAGCTCCTCGAAGGCGTCGATCAACCCGGCGAGTTCGAGTTCGCTGTAGTCGCGGATGAGCCTGGTGTAGCCGACGATGTCGGCGAACCCCACCACCAGGGTGGGCTCCTCGGGGCGGGTGTCGCGCTCGTTGAGTTCGCGGACCGCCACCGCCGACAGGTGTCTCCTCCAGACGTAGTTCTGGAGGTCCTCCATGACGGGCAGGATCGCGTCGGCGAAGCGGGCCGTGGTGGCCATGTCGTCGGAGAAGCTCTCCCCCAGCACCGAGCGGAAGATCCCCATCTGCCACTCGGCCAGCCGGGACATCGTCTGCGCCAGCGAACGCGCCACCGCGGTTTCCAGTTCGGGCGGTATCACCTCGGCCGAGACGAGCTGAACCACGGTGCGCAACGCGGTGACGTCGAGGTCGGTGAACACCACGGACTCGTCGGAGACGTGGGCGAACCCCATCGCCTGCCAGAGCCGTTCCGCTCTGGACAGCTCCACCCCGGCCAGGCGTGCCACCTCGCTCTTGCGGTACCGGGGCTCTCCCCCGAGCAGGGACCGTTCCACCGGGTGCTCGGGAGCCACGAAGTCATCGTGTGGTTCGAACGACGAGCACATCGCACTCCGAACGTCGTGAGATCTCCGAGGGAACCGATCCCAAAATGCGTCCCTTCACCGTGTTCAGCCCGCGACTTCCCACCACGAGCAGCTCGGCCGGGCGCCGCTCGGCCACGTCGAGCAACGACTCGACCGGCGATCCCAGCACCGCCACGGTATCTACCAGGCGTGCCCCGGCCGCACGGGCGTGCTCGGTGGCCGTCCGCAACCTCTCCTCGGCCGGGGCCGAACCGACCACCTGGAAGGCTTCCTCCCCCATCTCGTCCCGGGCACGTTCCACGTCACGTCCGCTGTTCGGATGATACGCGCACACGATCACCAGTTCGGCGGAGTCTCCGGCCACTTCGGCGGCGCGGGCGACGGCACGCATCGACGGCGGCGACCCGTCGGTCCCGACCACGACACTGCGGTAGGGCGGCATCGTTTCTCCTCACACGGGGCTGCTCGGACACACCGGGCGCACACACCAACGACCACGTGCGCACCCCGTGACGCCGTCGCCTCCTTCCGAGCACCTCCCGGTGGCCGTCCCCACCGAAGTCAACGACGGGTGCTCTCGCGCCGGGCCAACAGCAGCTGTAGGTGGACACTCAGCCGTTCCGCGGGATCGTCGAGGTCCACCCCGCTGATCTCCACGGCTCTGCGCACACGGTACCGAAGGGTGTTCGGATGCACGTGCAACGTCAGGCTGGCCGCACGCACGTCCCCGAAGGACTCCAGGTAGCACAGCAGGGAACGGGTGAACTCGGTCCCGTTGTCCCTGTCGTGCGCCCGTAGGAGGGCCAGGCGCGGATCGCGCATCCGCTCGTTGTCCCCGAGGGTGGTCAACACCTCACTGAGCAGCACCCGGGAGCGGACGTCGGCGATCGTGGCGACCTCCGTTCCGGGATCGTGGCCCAGGGCGTCCAGGATCCGGTCGGCCTCGCTCCGCGAGACCGCCACCTCCTCCAGCCCCGGCACCACAGAGCCGATCCCCGCCTGGACCCGGGAACGGAGGTGCCCGCGGGCGGCGGTGACGATCTCCTGGGTCAGGGTGGCCACGGCCGTGGTCGCCTGCCGTTCGGGAAGGTCGGGAAGCAGCACGTAGACCCGCGATCCGATCGTGGTGACCAACGCGCTGCGCCGGTAGGCCGCCGCGTGCACCGAGATCAGGCTGGTCATCTCGGCACGTTCCAACTCGATCTCGGACCTGTTGGACATTCCGGCCTGCTCGCGGGGACGCAGGGTCAGCACCACGACCACCACGGGACGGTGCGGATCCGCCCCGATGTTGGCCGCGGCCGACTGCCCGTCGATGCGGTTCTCCAGCAGTCCCGTCAGCAGGTTCTCGCGGAACCGGGGTCCCATCGTGGTCTCGGTCCGCTGACGGATCAGGTGCAGGGCCGCCACCCTGGCCGCTCCCACCAGAGCGCGTTCGGTGCGTTCGCTCAGCGGACGGGCACCCTCCTGGACCCAGATGGTGCCCAGCGGCTGGCTTCCCGCGTGGATGCCCACGGCCATCCTCCGACGGATCCCCAGCTCCGGGCGCTCCTCGACGTGCACGACCTCCTCCCCGTGCCGCAGGCGGCGGTACACCCCCCACTCCCGCAGCATCGCCAGGTAGGACTCCGGGCCCCGGCGACCGAGAATGGACAGCCTGCGCAGCTCGTCGACCTCGTCGTCGGAGCGCGAGTAGGCCAGCACCCGGTTCGCGGTGTCCTCGATGCTGACGATGCCGTCGGTGATCGCGGCCACCGTCTGGGCCAGCGAGAACAGGTCCCCCAGTGCCTCGCCGACGTCCCCCTCACCGGCCACACGCGCGTTGTCCACCGCCGAACGGGCGAACGACTCCAGCTGCTCCCAACGCACCCCCGGGCGCACCCCGAGCAGGGCGACCCCCTCGTCGATCGCCGCCTCCCGCAGTGCCCGCGCGTCCTGCTCTGCGTCCACCTTCACGGCCACCGCCGAGGCCGAGGCCCGGGCCGCGCGGCGCACCAGTCGCACGGCCGAACGCCCCCGGGCACCGATGATCAGCACCAGGTCACCGGCCCCGGCACCGGAGTCCTCCTCGGGGTCGACGATGACCACGTCGCCCACCTCCACGTCGAAACCGGCCGGTGCGGCGAGCACGTCGACGAGTGGTTCCCCCACGGCGATCAACAACTGCCGCAGCGGCACCCCCCGTGAGCCCTCCCGAGCGGAGTCGGGCTCCGTCGAACCGCCCGTCCCCTCCGTGGAGGGTCCGGGCGCGTTCGCGATTTGTTCGATCGGCCAATCCATCGCTGTCAACGATAGACGTGTGTACAAGCGGGGTGAGCCCGGTGACTCCTATGCTCGACAGCAGACGAGCCGGTCGGCCACGGGCGGGCCACCGATCCGAGCAAGCAGTCGCGCGAGGAGGCGTACGGCTATGGATGCCATCACTTCGGTCCCGGTACCGGCCAACGAGCCGGTCAAGTCCTACGCCGTGGGAACGGCCGAACGAGAGTCCCTGAAAAAGCGCCTCGCCGAGCTCCAGGCCGAGTCCGTCGAGCTCACCATGACCATCGGCGGCAAACAGCGTATGGCGGGCGGCGAACGCTTCAACGTTGTTCAACCGCACAATCACTCCCATGTTCTGGGCGTGTGCGCCCAGGCCACCAACGAGGACGTGGCCGAGGCGGTACGGGCCGCCAAGGACGCGGCGGCGGACTGGGCGGCCACCCCCTTCGACGAGCGCGCCGCCGTGATGCTGCGCGCCGCCGACCTGCTGTCCGGGCCGTGGCGGGACACCATCAACGGCGCGACCATGCTCGGCCAGTCGAAGTCGGTGCACCAGGCCGAGATCGAGGCGGTCTGCGAGATGGCCGACTTCCTTCGCTTCAACGTGCACTTCGCGCGCCGCATCCTCGCCGAGCAGCCCGTCTCGGTGCCCGGCGAGTGGAACCGCATGGAGTACCGTCCCCTGGACGGGTTCGTCACCGCCATCACCCCCTTCAACTTCTCCGCCATCGCGGCGAACCTCCCCACCGCCCCGGCCCTGATGGGGAACACGGTGGTCTGGAAACCCACACCGACCCAGCAGTTCGCCGCCCACCACACGATGCGGATGCTGGAGGCCGCCGGACTCCCGCCCGGAGTCATCAACATGGTCACCGGTGACGGGCAGGCGGTCAGCGAGGTCGCGCTCACCGATCCCGACCTCGCCGGACTGCACTTCACCGGCTCCACCGCCACCTTCAAGAAGCTGTGGAAGACGATCGGGGAGAACCTGGACAACTACCGCTCCTACCCCCGCATCGTCGGCGAGACGGGCGGCAAGGACTTCGTGGTGGCCCACCCCTCGGCCGATCCGGCCAAGGTGGTGACCGCCCTGGTGCGCGGTGCCTTCGAGTACCAGGGGCAGAAGTGCTCGGCAGCCTCCCGTGCCTACGTTCCCCGTTCGCTGTGGGAGTCGGGTCTGCGGGAGAAGCTGATCACCGCCACCCGCGACATCACCTACGGCGATCCCACCGACTTCTCCCACTTCGGTGGTGCGGTGATCGACGCACGCGCCTTCGCCAAGCACAAGGCCGCGATCGACCGGGCCAGGAGCGAGTCCTCACTGGAGATCCTGGCCGGCGGTGAGTACGACGACTCGGTGGGCTACTTCGTCCAGCCCACGGTGCTGCTCGGCGACGACCCGTACGACGAGGCGTTCACCACCGAGTACTTCGGGCCGATCATGGCGGTGCACGTCTACGAGGACAACCGCTACTCCGAGATCCTGGACACCATCGACGAGACCAGTCCCTACGCGCTCACCGGGGCGGTCTTCGCCACCGACCGGGACGCGATCCAGCAGGCACACCGGCAGCTGCGTCACGCGGCGGGCAACTTCTACGTCAACGACAAGCCCACCGGTTCCATCGTGGGGCGTCAGCCCTTCGGCGGCGGCCGTGCCTCCGGCACGAACGACAAGGCCGGCTCGATGTTCAACATCCAGCGCTGGGTCAATCCCCGGGCGATCAAGGAGACCTTCGACGCCCCCACCCACCACGCCTACCCCCACCAGGGCTGAGTCAGACGGGGCCCGGAGGGCGACACCATCCCTCCGGGCCCTTCCGGGGCATCGGCGGTGGGCGCCCGGAAGGGCGTTACCACGAGCCCGGAACGGCCCCGGGACAGTCGTGTTCCGAGCGGACGGGGCCGGAAGGGACCGTCACACGGCCCACCCACGGGAGGGTCCGCCCGACGACCACCTCCGCGAATCACTTCCGAGAACAGTTTCCAGGAGAGAAGATGCTGCGCACCACTATGCTGGCCGCGGCCCGCTCCGGTGCGGTACGCAGGCTGGTGGAAGCCAATCCGCTGACCCGTCCCGTGGTGGACCGTTTCGTCGCCGGTGCCGACACCTCGGACGCGATCGGGGTGACCGGTCGGCTCGCCGAAAAAGGGCTGCACGTGACGCTCGACCATCTCGGGGAGGACACCACCGACGCGCAGCGGGCGGACGACACGGTGCGGGCCTACCAGCGCCTGCTGGGCGAACTGAGCCGGGCGGGGCTGGCGCACCGGGCGGAGGTGTCGGTGAAGCTCTCCGCGGTGGGCCAGCAGTTGCCCACCGACGGGGAGAAGATCGCGTTGGACAACGCCCGTCGGATCTGCGAGTCCGCCTCGGAGGCCGGAACCACGGTCACTCTGGACATGGAGGACCACACCACCACGGACATGACGCTGCGGACGCTGTCCGACCTGCGCGTGGACTTCCCGTGGGTGGGTGCGGTGTTGCAGGCCTACCTGCACCGCACCGAACAGGACTGCCGCGACCTCGCCGCCGAGGGCTCCCGGGTGCGACTGTGCAAGGGGGCCTACTCCGAACCCGCCTCGGTCGCCTTCCAGGACAAGCAGGAGGTCGACAGGTCCTATGTGCGTTGCCTGCGTGTCCTGATGGAAGGGGAGGGCTACCCCATGGTGGCCACGCACGACCCCAGGATGCTGCGCATCGCCTCCGAACTCGCCGGTCGGGCCGGACGCACCGACGACAGCTACGAGTTCCAGATGCTCTACGGCATCCGCCCCGCCGAGCAGCAGCGCATCGCCGAGTCCGGACAACGGCTGCGTGTCTACGTGCCCTACGGCGAGGAGTGGTACGGCTACTTCATGCGCAGGCTGGCCGAGCGGCCGGCCAACATCGGGTTCTTCCTGCGTTCGCTGTTGGCCCGCTGAGACCCCCACCCGCGGATTCCTTCTCCTCCTCCCGCCGAAGGGAATCCCACCGTGGGCCGAACGGCTCCGGTGGCCGTGTGGTCGGCCACCGGAGCCGTTCTCGTGTCGGGGACACCCGGAGCCTTTCCGATCACGTCTCCCTGGGGCACACGCCGTCGGATTCCCCCGAGGCGTGGTGGGGGAGACCGCGTGTCGCGGACAGGACGCACCACAGGTGAACACGACGGTGGTCGCTGGGAAGGGGTGGAGAAAGTCGTCACGCCCACAGGGCGGAGTCACTGCCGGGATACCTCGCCTCGGCCGGGGGTGTGTTCCGCGGCGCGGAAGGAGCCGTCCGCCGCACCGGCGGTACCCGGGCTCCGTGGTGCGCGATACTGGGATCGAACCAGTGACCTCTACCGTGTCAAGGTAGCGCTCTCCCGCTGAGCTAATCGCGCGAGGCGGAGGCGGGAATCGAACCCGCGTACAGGGCTTTGCAGGCCCTTGCCTAAGCCACTCGGCCACTCCGCCGAACTCACTCACCCACCCCACCGGCTGGGGTGGTGAGCACCAGAGCGGATGACGGGATTCGAACCCGCGACCCTCAGCTTGGCAAGCTGATGCGCTACCGCTGCGCTACATCCGCGTTCACGACGGGACCGCTCACTCCGGCTCGACGTCTCCGCCGTGTTGCACCATGACTCTAGACCACGCCACGAAGCGCGATCAAACCGGGGGGCCCTCTCGGTGAACGCCCCCGCGGGAAAGACCCCTCGGGGTGCGAATCAGGAGAGGTCGTGCGGGAGCAACCTGGTCAGCGCCTCGTCGATGCTGACCCAGAGACTCTCGTTGCCGGGAACGACCACGTCGTAAGTGCGGTCGAGGAAGTCCGCGAGCTCCTGGGCCGAGGCCTCGAACACCGCGTGTCCCGAGGGAGAGCTGAGCTCGATGACCACCACTTCCGGATCGTCGGCGGAGGGCCGGATGGCCACATCCCCCTCGCCGGCGTGTGCGATCAACCCGTCGGCGAGCAGATCCCGCGCGAACACCCACTCGACCCAGCCGGCGCGGCCGGTACGGAAAGCGGCCACCACCGCGTAGGGGTCACGGGTGTCGTAACGCAGCTCGACCTGGACGGGCACGGCGGGCGTCTGCGGAGCCAGCAGATCGAACACCGCCGTCGAGCGAAGGGTTACATGATCGTTGCGCATCGTCCTCGCCTTCCTAGGTTCCCTTCGGTCACTGGGACATCGACCGAGCAACACAGTTGTGACGGTTGGCCGGGTTCATTCGCTCGCCACTCCTGAACAGATCACCCATGAGGGTGAAAATTAATTCACTGGGCTACCAGTGAACTCCACAGAGTAACCGGATATCCCCGCGGGCAGGGTGGATTCCCGATTCGTCGCCACGGCGCCGCCGCCGACACCTCGAAGAAAACCACCGAGCACACCGATCACGCAATCGACAACCGCGCCGGTTCCGATATCAACCGCGATACTTCCTTTCGGATCTATGCACCCCAACACAGATCGTCCGGACCGACATGGAACGAACCCGTGGGCAACACCCCGACGAGACCGGCACGACCCTCGAAAACGATCGTTGTCGCGCGGCCCTCACGGGACGTCACTTTCAGGATAAGCGATAGTTGCGCAGCAAGCCGTTTCACGCAAGACAACCAGGAGAGGCACACCACAAACATTCACCGAAACGGGCTAATATCGAATACTCCGAAACCGCGTTCTCACGCCTGAGAGCCCCTCACGGAAGAGAGCGGAGTCACAGTGTGAGATAGCCGGCCCGGCGGGGACCTCTCCCGTACGTCGCACCCACTCGGAACCGGACGCACCGGGAGAGCCGTTGACCAGTCTACAGGCCACACGGTCTCTTCTATGCTGGAACACTGAGGACAACAGCCCTCACCACCGACCCGAGGGCGCCGAGCACGAGAGATCCGTCCACTGGCAGGTGTCTTCTGAGCAGGACCACAAGCCCCGGCCCGCGGGACCGACAGCACCACGAACCGCCCCAGGGTTCCCTTGCGGGCCTGCGTGATCGGCTGCACCGACTGCGGGAACGACTGCACGCCCGCAGGGAACGCATCCGTGCCCGCCCCACCCTGAACACCCTCTACCGGGGGACCCTCGGCCTGGTGGGCGGGATGGTGCTCGTGCTCGGCATCGTGATGATCCCCTACCCCGGCCCGGGTTGGCTGTGCGTCTTCACCGGACTCGGCCTGCTGGCCACCGAGTTCGCCTGGGCACACCGGGTCAACGCCTTCGCCAAGCATCACTACCAGCGGTGGGCGCACTGGCTCTCCCGACAGCATCCGCTGGTCAAGCTCTCGGTCATGGGAGCCACCGGACTGACCGTGCTCGCCACACTCTGGCTCGTCGGGGCTTTTGACCTGGTCGGGAGGCTGTTCGGGGTGGAGTGGCACTGGTTGGCCTCCCCCCTGTTCACCCCCTGAGAGAGCTCGTGTATGCTTTTCGATGTCGCCGACGGGGCGAGGCCAACAGAACAAGAACAGGGCGATTAGCTCAGCGGGAGAGCGCTTCGTTCACACCGAAGAGGTCACTGGTTCGATCCCAGTATCGCCCACCCGTACGGTCACATGTTCTCTTCGGACCACTTCGCCGAGAGTGAAGTGGTCCGACTTTTTTTCGGGTTTCTTTCCGGCGGGCACTCCCCATTCCTCGGGTGAACCACGCCCCGGGCTTTCCCGGTTTTCCCCGATACCCTCGAAGAGGGTGACGCGAAACACACCACCCACGCCACTTTTCGGTGAGTCCTCCGGATGTCACGGTGATTTCCGAACGGAACCCGCCCACGTCAGGACAATCCCCAACCACATTTCATCACTTTTCGCTCATATACAAGCACATTCCGTGTTCTCCTTCTTTCGGTCGAGTCGACGCTCCACATCCGGACCGATCGACGGAACCGTCACGACCGACTTACCGTCCCGGAGACGGGACCGGCCCCTCCAGACTGCTCGTATGCACAGCTCACGCTTCGCACCGGTAGACACCGAAGCGGAAACCGCACACACGGTCCCACCGACCCGCTCGGGCGAGTCCACAGCGTCTCCGTCCGGAGCCGGTGCCCGACTGCGCTGGCTCGACGCGCTGCGCGGCTTCGCGCTCTGTGGCATCCTCCTCGTCAACGTCCCCCAGGTCCTGCACATGCGTGGGATCACGGACGGCGAGAAGTATGCGGTGCGCCACGTGCTGGACATGTTCGTGCAGCAGCGCTTCTTCCCCCTCTTCTCCCTGTTGTTCGGGATCAGTTTCGCCCTGATGCTGCGCCGAGCGCAGGACAGCACCCCGCATCCGAGGTGGGTACTCGCGCGCAGGTCGCTCGTCCTCGCCGGACTGGGGGCACTGCACCAGCTCCCGCATCCGGGCGAAGCGCTGTTGTTCTACGGGATCGGGGGGCTGTTGGTACTGCTCCCGCTCAGCTGGACACCGCTGTGGCTGCACGCCCTGCTGGCGGGAGCCCTCACGGTGACCGGACTGACCGCCGCCAGCGGTGGTCTCGCCCTGGTGCCGGGAGTTCTGGGCCTCGGCTTCCTGCTCGGCAGAAGCGGCGTGGTGTACCGCATCGGCCGAGCCGTGAACGGGACGAGCACGACGTTCGCGGTTTCCCTGGTGCTGTCGGCGAGTGCCCTGCTCTGGCAGGAACAGGACCCGCTCTCCGCCGGATTCAACCGTGCCTCGGCGGTGGCCGGCATGTGTCTGGCCCTGACCTACGCCACGGGACTGCTGCTCGTGCTGCGCACCCGAGCGGGTCGGCGTCTCTCCCCCGTCCTGGAGACCCTGGGACGGATGGCGCTGACGAACTACGTGAGCGCCACCCTGCTGTTCGTTCCGCTCGGCCACCTGCTCGGTCTGTGGGAGTCGAGTTCCTGGCTTCCCATGCTCGCGCTGTGCGCGGCGATCCTGACGGCGCAGTGGGCCTTCGGACGGATCTGGCTGGCCAAGTTCCGCTACGGCCCCCTCGAATGGGGCTGGCGCTGCCTCACCTGGTGGCGCGTGGTGGAGTTGCGGAGGACGCCCTCCCCCTCGGGCTGAGCTCCGAAGCACCCCGGATGCACCTCCGGTGTGGGAGATCTCACTTCCCCGCCGAGGCTCCGTCACCGACTCCTTCCCCCGCCCACGCCGACGGGAAAACATGGGTCCATGACGACAACCAGGGACGTGACGATCGTCGGTGGAGGCATCATCGGCCTGGCCACGGCCTACGCGCTCTCCGTCACGAAGGCGGGAGGCCCCGGAAACACCCGGATCACCCTCGTCGAGAAGGAGTCCCGATGGGGCCGCCACCAGAGCGGGCGGAACTCCGGGGTCATCCACAGCGGGCTGTACTACGCCCCGGGCAGTTCCAAGGCCCGTTTCGCCCGCGCAGGGGCGGAGGAAATGTACGAGTTCTGCGGACACCACGGCGTCCCCGCACGGCGCACCGGCAAAGTGGTGGTGGCCACCGAGGAACGGGAACTGCCCGCCCTGGAGGAGCTCGCCCGCCGTGGACGGGCGAACGGGGTTCGCGTGGAGGAACTCGACGCCACCGGACTCCGGGAACACGAGCCCGCCGTCCGCGGGATCCGGGCGCTGCACGTTCCCGACGCGGGCATCACCGACTACGGAGCCGTGTGCACCAGACTCGCCGAACTGTCCCAGGCGGCCGGGGTCGAGCTACGCACCGGCACGGAACTGGTGGGCAGCAGGGTGTCCGGCGGAGAGCTCGTACTGTCCACCACCTCCGGACGAATCCGCACCCGCCGGGCGATCAACTGCGCCGGACTGCACAGCGACCGCGTCGCCCGGCTGGCCGGAGGGGATCCCCCGGTACGGATCCTGCCCTTCCGCGGGGAGTACTACGAGAACGTCGCCCCGAACGCTCCGGAGGTGCGTACGCTGGTCTATCCCGTGCCCGATCCGGCGTTCCCGTTCCTGGGGGTGCATCTGACCCGGATGCTCGACGGGAGTCTGCACATCGGCCCGAACGCCGTACCGGCGTTGGCCCGCGAGGGCTACCGGCACAGGGACTGCTCGCTCGCCCAGCTGCGTGAGTTCGCCGGCTACTCCGGGGCACGCGCCCTGGCCCGCCGGTACTGGCGTGTGGGAGCGGCGGAGCTGACCCGTTCCCTGTCCACCTCGTTGTTCGCGCGGGCGGCCCGCAAGCTGGTTCCCGGGACACGAGCGGCGGACCTGCGTCCGGCTCCGGCGGGCGTACGGGCCCAGGCTCTCGGCCCCGACGGAACGCTGGTGGACGACTTCCTGGTCACGTCCGACGCGCACTGGATCCACGTGCTCAACGCGCCCTCCCCGGCGGCCACCGCCTCCCTGGTGATCGGCAGGGAGATCGCCGCACGTCTCGCCCACCACACGGAGGGGGGATGAACCGACGAGTGGCTGTCGAGAGGCACTCCCGACCGTGGTGGGCGGAGGAGCGGTCCCGCCCGCTCGCCCACCACGGCGCCCGATGTGCTCTCAGTCCTCCGGTTCGGCGACACGACGTACGATCCCGTGCAGCAGGCTGCTGACCACGGTGACGATGATCGCGCCCCAGAATGCCGACCAGAACCCGTCCACGTGGAAGGGCAGCTCCAACCGTCCGGCCACCCACCCGGTCAACCAGAACAGCAGGGCGTTCACCACGAGCCCGAACAGCCCGAGGGTGAGGATGTACAGCACACAGCCCAGCGTCTTGGCGACCGGCTTGAGCACGGCGTTGACGATTCCGAACACCACGGCCACCACGAGCAGGGTCAGTACCTGGGCCGCCGGACCCTCGGTACCGAGCCCCCGGTCGCCGAGGGTGATTCCCGGAAGTGCCGTGGTCATCCACACGGCCACAGCCGTGATCAGTACGTGCACTACGAGTGCCACGATCGTTCCCTTCGCCGCTGCTGCCTCGTCCGCGCACCCAACGCTACTGGGGAAGATCGTGCCGTGGGAAAAGGTCCGCGCGATCGTGTTCACCCGACGGCACGGTCTCCGGGCCGCGGTGTCCACCGATTCCGCCACGGGACTGCCCTCGGCCCATACTCGTCGGTAACCTGTGCGCACGCTCCTCGGGCGACGAGGAGTTCCGAGCGGAGACGTCCCGGCGGAGAGTGAGCAACATGCGCATCGGAATGCCGCTGAACTACAGCGGGGGTTTCAAGGAGACCATCGACGAGCTGGTCGAGTACGAGAAGGCCGGCCTGGACATCGTCTACGTGCCGGAGGCCTACTCCTTCGACGCGGTCAGCCAGATGGGATTCATCGCCGCCCGCACCGAACGTCTGGAGATCGCCTCCGGCATCATGCAGATATACACCCGAACCCCCACCCTCACCGCGATGACCGCGGCCGGGCTGGACTACGTCTCGGACGGGCGTTTCACCCTGGGTATCGGTGCCTCCGGCCCCCAGGTGATCGAAGGGTTCCACGGGGTTCCCTACCAGGCACCGCTCGCCCGCACCCGGGAGATCGTCGACATCTGCCGCAAGGTGTGGCGCCGGGAGAAACTGACCCACCAGGGCCGGAACTACACCATTCCCCTCCCCGAGGAGGAGGGCACCGGCCTGGGCAAACCGCTCAAGCTGGTCAATCACCCGATCCGGGAACGGATCCCGATCATGATAGCTGCCATCGGCCCCAAGAACGTGGCGATGACCGCCGAGATCGCCGAGGCCTGGGAGCCGATCTTCTACGTCCCCGAGAAGGCGGACGAGGTGTGGGGCGAGTCCCTGCGCGCGGGCAAGGCCAAACGGGATCCCGCACTCGGTGAACTCGACACGGTGGTGCAGACCCCGCTGGCCATCGGCGAGGACCTCGACGAACTGCTCGACTCGATGCGTCCCATGCTGGCCCTCTACATCGGGGGCATGGGAGCCAAGGGCAAGAACTTCTACAACAACCTGGCCCGCCGCTACGGCTACGAGGCCGAGGCCGAACGCATCCAGGACCTCTACCTGGACGGGAAGAAGGACGAGGCGGCGGCGGCCGTTCCGCGTGAGCTGTTGACCAGGACCTCCCTGATCGGCCCGGAGGAACACGTGCGGGAACGGCTCGCCGCGTTCAGGGAGTCCGGAGTGACCACGCTCAACGTGACCCCTCTGGCCGGGTCGAGCGCCGAGCGCACCCGCCTGATCGAACGGATCCGCCAACTCGCCGACGAGCTCTGACCGGGCTCCCGCTCCGCCGGAAGGAAACCCCGGGTGGGGCCGCCCGCCACGCGGCCCCACCCTCAGGTCGCGTTGAGCACCCGCACGGGACTCCCCGCCAGATACCGGCGGATGTCCTCCACCGTTTCGGTGAAGAACGTCCGATAGGTCGTCTCGGCCACGTACCCGATGTGCGGGGTGAGCACCGTACGGGGGGCGCTGCGCCAGGGGTCGTCCGCAGGCAGCGGCTCACGTTCGTAGACGTCGATCCCCGCGCCGCCGATACGACCCTCGTGCAGCGCGGAGAGCAGTTCCCGTTCGTCCACGATCGGGCCGCGCGAGGTGTTGATCAGATATCCGTGGGGACCCAACGCGTCGAGCTCGTCCCGTCCGACCAGCCCACGCGTACGTTCGCTCAGGCGCATGTGGATGGTCACCACATCGGAGGCGGAGAACAGCTCCCGCCTGCCCACGGCACGGGCGCCGAACTCACGGGCCCGCTGGTCGGTGAGGTTCGCGCTGTGCGCGAGCACCTCCATGCCGAAGGCACGGCCGACGGTGGCCACCTGCCCGCCGAGTCGGCCCAGACCGAGCACTCCGAGTGTCCGCCCCGCCAGGTCGGTTCCCACGGTGTGCTGCCATCCGCCGGTGCGCACCGCCCTGTCCTCCTGGGGGATTCCACGGACCAGGGCCAGGATCAGGCCCCAGGTGAGTTCCCCGGTGGGAGCCCATTCCGCGCCGGGTGCGGATCCGTTGCCGGTTCCGCACACGATGACCCCCTGTTCCGTCGCGGCCTCCATGTCGATCGCCGCGTTGCCCATACCCGTGGTGACCAGCAGTTTCAGCTCGGGAAGCCGGCGCAACACCTCGCGGGGAAAGGCGGTTCGCTCCCGCATGGCGGCGACGACGTCGAACCGGCGCAGTTCGCGCACCAGTTCCTCGGGGTCACCGATGTGTTCGTCGAAGATCACCACCTCGGTGTCGGCGGGCAGGCTTTCCCAGTCGCCGTACCTCCTGGCGACGTTCTGGTAGTCGTCCAGGACGGCGACCGCGGTCCCGCGGTTCGCTGAGCCGTGGTTCAGCATGGTGCTCCCAGTCGGTGCTCTGATCGGTTGTTCGACCGGCCGTGATCCGCCGGGGACGGCAGCCTACCCGCCGAGGCCGAACCACGGGACCGAGGCGAGGGCGCAAAACCGATCATGTCCTTCGCCTCCCCGGACTGTTCGGAGCGTCCCCGGGTACCGGAGACTGGTTACCGTGACCACGTCATCGCTGTTCCACCTGCTCCCGCTCGGCGAGTACCACGCCGACACCGCTCGTCCGATCACCGCCGCCTCGCTGGAAACCGAAGGGTTCGTGCACTGCTCACCGGACCCGGGGACGGCACTGGCCGTGGCCAACGAGCTGTACCGCTCCGCCGAGGAGCAGCTGGTGCTCGTCGAGCTCGACCCTTCCCGGCTGTCCGCTCCGGTGCGCTGGGAACCTCCCTCCCCGAAACCCCCGGAGGGCGTGAGCGCGCGCACCCTGTTCCCCCATGTGTACGGCCCCCTGGAGCGGGAGGCCGTTCGGGGGCTGCGTTACGCGCGGCGGGACGTGCACGGTCGGTTCGTGGCCTTCGAGACCAGGGGACTCACGGCGCAGCGCCTGGACCTTCTCCCCCACCCCGAGGGAGGCTGGTATCGCCGCACCTGGACCTCACCGGTGGAACTCGGCTCCGGGCGGGCAAGCCGTCCCAGTGCCACGGCCATCCACTACCTGCTCGCCCCCGGGGAGTTCTCGCGCTGGCACGCGGTCCGCTCGGACGAGCTCTGGATGTGGCACAGCGGGAGTCCGCTGCGCCTGTCCACGGCGGGGCGGGGATCCCGGCCGGGCGAGAGTCCGGACACGGTCACGCTGGGAACGGATCTCGCCGCCGGACAACACCCGCAGTCGCTGGTTCCCGCCGGAACCTGGCAGTGCGCGGAACCGGTTCAGCAGCGCGAGGTCCTGGTCAGCTGCGTGGTCTCGCCCGGATTCGACTTCGCCGATTTCGAGGTCTGCTCCTGAAACCGTGGCCACGGTCTCAGCCGCCTCAGCGATGCCCCCGTGTGGGGGACCGTGCCTGGACCGCCACACAGACGAGTGCCACGAGGGCACAGACGCCGGACAGGGCGAGACGACGGGTGCGGGGATCCTCGATCCTCACCACGGGCCGTGCCGGCCGAACCGGAGTACTTCCGAACGGGGTGACACCTCGGCCAAGTGTCGCCGAGGGTGACACGGCGGTCCGTGCTCGTTCCGTCCCGCGTCTCGGGGTTGGTCGTACTTCGACGGGAGGTTCCGAGCGGGACTGCGGCGGGTCCGTTCTCGACTCCCCCACTCTGGTGGGGCGGAACGGTACCGTCCCCACGAAGCGCTGCTCCACCCCGTTCATCGCCAGCAGCACGATCATGAGGGACCCCGTGACCCCGATGACCGTCGCCAGACAGACGGCGAGATCGTTCACCGACAACCACCCCCGGGCGTGCGAAGCAGGGGAATCCGTTCCGAGTACGCGACTCGCGGCGTGTCGAAAACGGGAATCCGAGTGCGCGGCGCCGTGTCCGCCGAGCGCACCGACCTGTTCGTCACGGTAGAACCGCCCGGGGGATGATGCCGGTTTCCAACCCAGAAGCTCCCTCGAAAGAGGGAATATCACGACTCCGAGGGAAAGTACCTCCCGCACACAAGCACTTTCCGTGTGCACGGCCCGCCCAGCCGGACGAACATCACCGTTCTCACCAACGAGCCCGCCCCCTCACTCGCTTCCGAGATGGTCCACGGGTGTCTCGACCGAACCGTTGCGGGCGGAACGGATGGCCGCCTCGATAACGGCCAGTCCGTGGACCGCGTCGGCCGGATCGACCGGCATCGCGCCCCCCGAGTCCAACGCGGAGGCCACACCCGCGTAGAAGTCCTGGTAACGACCGGGTTCGCTGGGGCAGCGACGCGTCCACTCGCCCACACCGACCGTGGCCCACAGGCTCTCGTCCTCCCTCCCCCAGTCCTGGTCCCCGGCAAGCCCTCCGGCACGCAACGCGGCCTCCTGGGGATCCATGCCGTACTTGGTGAACGCCCCCCGGTCCCCGAGCACCCGCAGCCGCGGTCCCTGCTGGGCTGCCAGTTTGCCCATCCAGAGATGGCTGTTCACCCCTCCGGAGTGGCGCAGCGCCACGAAGGAGTCGTCGTCGGCCCGCACCCCGTCCCGCAGCGTCCGCATCTCCGCGTAGACGGACTCCACCGGCCCGAACAGGAGCCTGGCCTGGTCGACGAGATGGCTGCCGAGGTCGTAGAGTACCCCGGCCGCGTCCTCCGGGCCGCCGCTGTCCCTCCAGGAGTCCTTGGGGGTGGGCACCCACCGCTCGAAACGGGACTCGAAGCGGTGCACCCTGCCCAGCTCCCCGGCCGCGAGCACCCGCCCCAGGGTGAGCACGTCACTGTCCCAACGGCGGTTCTGGAACACCGTCAACGGCACCGCCAGCCGCCGGGCACGCTCGACCAGGTCACGAGCCTGCGCGGCGGTGGGGGTGAAGGGCTTGTCCACCACCACCGGGACTCCCGCGTCCAGCGCTCGGCCGGTCAGCTCCGCGTGGCTGCTGTTGGGGGTGGCCACGACCACCAGATCCAGCTCGTCGGACCGTTCGAACAGGCTCTCGGCCCGCGGGAACACCCGGGTCCCCGGATGGTCCTGCCGTACCTGTTCGGCGCGTCGCTGGCTTCCGGTCACCACGGCGTCCAGCCGCATACGCGGTTCGGCTCTGATGAGGGGAGCGTGGAACACCTCTCCAGCCAGGCCGTAACCGAGCAGCCCGACGCGTAACCGTTCCGGAGAATCCATGTCCTCATTACACCAGCGGCCCGCCGGCGTCTGGTGACCTCCCGAGGGCTGTGCGGCCCGCCCGGAGGGCGCAGGAAGGGCGGAAGAGCGTCCGCTCAGGCGCTCTTGTCCCGCTCCATCCGCACCGGAGCGCTCGCCACGGGAGGTTCACCGGGAGTACTGTCCTGACCCGGACAGACCAACCCCGTCTCGTAGGCCGTGATCACCAGTTGGGTGCGGGAACTCAGGTTGAGCTTCTGCATGACGTGGTAGACGTGCGACTTCACGGTCAGTTCCGCCAGCCCCAGGTTCGCGGCGATCTCGGCGTTGGACCCGCCCCGGGCCACCTCCAACAGCACGTCCTTCTCCCGTTCGGTCAGCGCGGCCAACTCGCTGGAGGCCTCACGCATCTCCAGGGCGGCGAACCTGTGCAGCAACCTGCGCGTGACGCTGGGGGCGAGCAACGCGTCGCCCGAGGCGACGGTGCGGACGGCCCGGACGAGCTCCTCGGGAGGCGCGTCCTTGAGCACGAAGCCGCTCGCACCCGCACGCAATGCCGAGTAAACGTATTCATCGAGGTCATAGACGGTCAGCATGATCACTGCCGTCTGCCCTTCGGTGCACTCGATGATCTCGCGGGCCGCGCTGATCCCGTCCTTGCCAGGCATACGGACGTCCATGAGCACCACGTCGGGTCTGCGCCGGCGCACCGCGGACACGGCGGTGCGCCCGTCATCGGCCTCGGCCAGCACACGCAGGTCCGACTCGGCTGACAGCAGAGCCACCAAACCACCGCGAATCATCGCCTGATCGTCGACGACCAGCACGTTCGTGACCGACTCTGTCATCGCCCGCGGACCTCCTCGGCTCGCACCGGGTCCGAAGTTTCGGGGCACGGTAGCACGGCCGACAAGTGGAACCCGTTCGGAACGGGGTGGGCGGTCAACGCCCCACCGAACAACGAGACCCGTTCACGCAACCCGACCAGACCGTGGCCACTCGCCTGTCTGTCCTCCGTGGAGGAACTCGCCTCCGCGCCGGTCTGCCAGCCGGAGAGCAACGCCCCGTTCTCGGCGGGCGGGCTCGTCCGGTGGTTGCTCACCTCGATGGCCAGCTGGTCCCGCTGATACTTCAGCAGCACCCTGGCGTAGCCGCTTCCGGCGTGTTTGAGCACATTGGTCACCGCTTCCTGCACGATCCGGTAGGCGGTCGTCTCCACCCCCGGTCCCAGCTCCCGCACCTGCCCACAGCGCTCCAGCCGCCAGTTCACCCCCGTTCCGCGCACCGAGTCGATCAGTTCGTCCACCTGGGCCAGTCCCGGAGCCGGCCTTCGCACGACTCGCTCGGCGGCCTCGGGGGAAACGTCCCTGTCGGCGGAAACCTCGGGAGCCGTACGCAGGGCCCCGAGCAACTGGCGCATCTGTTCCAGGGAGGACCGGGAGGTCTGCTCCAGTTCCCGCAGCGTGTCCCGCGCGTGGTCCGGATCCCGGTCCAGGAGCGAGCGGGCCACACCGGCCCGCAGCGCCACCACAGACAGGTTGTGGGAGACGATGTCGTGGAACTCCCTGGCTATTCTCGCCCGTTCGACCGTGGCGGACTCCTCGGCGAGCTGCTCCCTGGCCTCGTCGAGCAGTTGCACGGCCTGTTCCAGCTGAGCCGCCTGGTCCCTCTTGATCCGCATCGACCGTCCCCAGCCCAGGATCATGGTCAGGTTGACCAGCGCTCCCGAGAGCATCACGGTCGCCGCTCCGGCCGAGGACATCAGGGGAAGCTTGCTCAACGGCCAGACCATGGCCAGCGCCCCCGCCACCAGGGTGGCCACGAGACCACCGCGGACGCACACCGAGTACACACTGACCAGAATGGCCAGGTTCAGCGAACCGACCGGTTCTCCCAACCAGGTCAGCAGAATGGTGACCGCCAGCAGTACGAGCAGACTCACCCACGGCAGATGGCGTCGCGCCAGCAGCGAGCCGTGGGCGGGCAGAGCCACCAGCAGGGACCACCACCAGAGGGGCTCCCGTTCGTGCGGGGTCAGCAGCACCACGAGGACGTGACAGGTCGCGAAGGCCAGCACGAGTCCCGCGTCGAGCAGGACTCCACGCGGTGCGGTGCGGGCGAACCGTCGAACGATCCCGGCCACCGAACCGGGATTCCCACTCCGTGACGCATCCACCGGCACTGCCTTCGCACCCTCGGTTCGACTCGCGCTCGTCCACGATCCTCCACCGTTTTCGGGAGGGCAGTCATCGGCCCGCCCGAACGGGTGAGTGAGCCCACCTGTTCGGAGGAGAACAGCAGGCCCCGGAGAAACAGTCCGTACCGGCGACCTGCGGAGAAAGTAACAGCGTACGAGGGAACGGAGGTAACGAAAAGGTTACGGAGTGGGTGTTCTCCGTCGTGGAATCACTCAGTAACCGCGTTCGATCCAGCTCCGCAGCTGGGGGCGCTCGGCCTCGATCGTGGTGGTCGGGCCGTGTCCCGGACACACCGTGGTGTCGGGAGGAAGGGTGAACAGTCTTTCGGAAATCGACTCGATGATGACGTCGAAATCCGAGTAGGAACGTCCCGTGGCCCCCGGGCCACCGGAGAACAGGGTGTCCCCGGTGAACACCGTGGACAGATCCGCGACGTACAGGCACACCGCCCCGGGCGCGTGTCCCGGCGTGTGCAGCACCTGTAGCCCCACTCCCGCGACACCGACCACCTCGCGGTCGACCAGCATCCGGTCCGGCTCACGGTCCGGATGGGTCATCCGCCAGAGCACGAGGTCGTCCGGGTGCAGCAGCACCGGAGCACCCACCCGGTCGGCCAGCTCGGGCGCGCACCGAACATGGTCGTCATGACCGTGAGTGGCGAGCACCGCGAGCACGTCGCGTCCCGCCACCAACTCCAGAATGGCCTCCACGTCGTGCGGGGCGTCGACGACCACGCACTCGCGGTCGTCCCCGATCACCCACACGTTGTTGTCGACCTCGAACGTCTGGCCGTCCAGGGAGAACGTGCCGGAGGTCACCGTGTGCTCGATACGCGCGCTCACAACACCACCACCGAACGCAGCACCTCTCCACGGGACATCCTGTCGAAGGCCTGCTCGACCTCGTCCAACCCGATCCGTTCGGTGACGAACTTCTCCAGGGGAAGCCTCCCCTGGAGGGACATCTCCACCAGCGCGGGGAAATCCCTGCTGGGCAGGCAGTCGCCGTACCAACTGGACTTCAACGCGCCCCCGCGGGCGAACACGTCCAGGAAAGGCAGGTCCAACCGCATGTCCGGGGTGGGCACCCCCACCAACACCACGGTCCCCGCCAGGTCACGGGCGTAGAAAGCCTGCTCGTAGGTGTTCGGGCTGCCCACGGCCTCCACGACCACATCGGCACCGACGCCGCCGGTCGCCGCCCGGATCCCCTCCACGGTGTCCGTCTCGGCCGCGTTCACGGTGTGCGTGGCACCGAACTCACGGGCCCACTCCAGCTTCCGCGGATCCTTGTCCACCGCGATCACCCGCCTGGCCCCGACAGCGGCGGCACCGAGCACCGCCCCGTCACCGACGCCCCCACAACCGATGACGGCCACGGAGTCCCCCGGGCCGACCCCACCGGTGTTCACCGCGGCACCGAAGCCGGCCATCACACCGCAACCGAGCAACCCGGCCACCACGGGCGAGGCGGACGGATCCACCCGGGTGCACTGGCCCGAGTGCACCAGGGTCCGCTCCGCGAAGGCCCCGATCCCCAGCGCAGGCGACAGCGGCGTGCCGTCGGCCAGGGTCATCGGCTGGGCCGCGTTGTGTGTGTCGAAGCAGTACTGTGGACGGCCCCGCAGGCAGGCCCGGCACCGGCCGCACACGGCCCGCCAGTTGAGCACCACGAAATCGCCCACGTCCAGGTCGGTCACGTCGGAACCGACCGCCTCCACCACTCCGGCGGCCTCGTGCCCCAGCAGGAACGGGAAGTCCGTACTGACTCCTCCCTCCCGGTAATGCAGGTCGGTGTGGCACACCCCACAGGCCTGCACGCGGACGAGGGCCTCTCCCGATCCGGGATCGGGAACACGCACCGTGGTCGTCTCCACCGGGCGTCCCGCCCCGGTGGCCACCACTCCACGTACCTCAGTCGCCAACAACGACCTCCGGGAGCGCGGGGAACCGTACGTGATCATCCTCGTACGTTCCGCCGCCACACACAAGTCACCCGCCGACGAACTCGCCCGATCGAATGTCCCCGGCCGTCTCCAGAGGACAGACCGACCCCGTTCCCGTGTCGGACGAGGCGTTCCCCGCGACGGACCGTTGACCTACTATGGGTGTTCGAAGAACTACCGTGTGATTTCGCTCTGTCGAGCACCACGGAAGGCGGGCAGTCGTCGTCACCCCGACGTTCCCACCGGGTACTCCGCCCGTGGGGACGCACCGTTCGCGCGACCCCGCGTCGTTGGTGACCGCCGGTGACGATTCGCGGCGCGACTTCGGAAGGCAGGCGTGATGTCCGCGGAAACCCCGCGCTATCGGAGAGAGCTGGACCTCAGGCAACCGTGCTCGGCACGCATCACCGACGCCTTCCTCGGTGGCTGTCACAACTTCGGGGCGGAACGAGGCTTCGTACTCCGCGCCGAGCGGACCCTGCCCGGGATCACCGAGCTCTTCCTACAGAGCAGGGACTTCCTCCGCAGGGCGGTGGACCACGCCCTCTCCTGCGGAATCCACCAGTTCCTCGACCTGGGCTCCGGACTGCCCACCGTCGGCCACATCCACGAGATCGCCGGGAGGATCACCCCGCACCACCGGGTGGTCTACGTGGACAACGAACCCCTCACGGCCGCCCACGGAGCCAGAATCCTGGAGGGGGAACCGAGAGCGACGGTACTGCACGAGGACTGTCGCGACCCCGAGGCGGTCCTCGACGCCGCGCAGCGGCAGGGGAGGATCGACTGGAACCTGCGGGTCGCCCTGGTCGCCACCGGAGTACTGCACTTCCTGCCGGAGGAGGCCGAACCGTTCGCCCTGTTGGAGGAGTACCGCCGTGGACTCCCCGAAGGGAGCCATCTGGTTCTGGGCCACGTCACCGGATCCGTGGCCCCCGAGGCGGCCGAAACGCTGCGCGCCCTCTACGCCGAGACCACCGATCCCCTTTTTCCCCGGGACGTGGAGCGGATCGACGCCCTGTTCGGCGACTTCGAACGGTTCCCGCCGGGGCCGGGCCAACTGAGCTCGTGGCGGCCGGACCCTCACCTGCGCTCACGCGGAACACGGTATCCGCTGCTGCACGGCGGGATAGCCCGCAAACCGGTACGCAGCACCGGTTTCCGCGCGGAGGTGCGCTCAACCGCTCCGGGACGTCCGGGTCCCGCGCCGGGCGAACCACAGCAGGACGGAGGCGAGCACGGCCACCGCGGCGGCGGACAACCACGCCTCGGAGAGCCCCGCGTGGGAAGCCAGCAGGCCGAATAGCAACGGGCCAGCGCTGCCCCCGACGTAGACACCCGTCTGACTCACCGAGGTCGCCTCGGCCACCCGTCCCGGCGACAACGCGGCCACGGCGAAGTTGAGCAGTCCCGGCCAGGCCCACCCGGCACCGAAACCGATCACGGCCCCCACGGGAAAGACGTACGGATCCGGGACGGCCATGAGCACGAACCCGGCGGAACCGACCAGCAGCATCACGGTGATCAGCACCAACGGGTCCAGGTTCCTGCGGTCGGTGAGCGCCCCCACGGCCAGCCGCATACCGAGGCCGCAGGCGGATCCCACCGCCAGCACCACACCCGCCGTGGCCTGGGTGAATCCCACGTGCACCCCGGTGGTGGTCACGAAGGACCCGAGCGCGTTCGCGGCCGCCGAACCGAGTCCGGCCGCCGTGGCGATGAGCAGCAGCACTCCCCTTCCCACCGGAGCGAACTCCCCTCCCGGCGAGGGGGAACCGTCCGCGCCCGAGCCCACGGTGCCCACCTCGGCGGGCAGCAGCAGCACGATCCCCACTCCGGCCAGGGCCGCCATCGCGAAGGCCCAACGCCAGCCGAGTGTGAGGGCCACGGTCGGCACCGCCATCCCGGACAGCAGGGTGGCCGTGGGAATGGCCGCCTGTTTGACCCCGAAGGCGGTGGCCCGGTAACGGAAGGGAACACAACGGGCGATCAGCGAGTTCGACGCGGGCTGTCCCAGCGCGTTCGGCATCCCCGCCAGCCAGAGAGCGATCAGCAGCCACACCGGATCACGCGCCACGGCCGCGCCCAGCAGGCACAACGAGCTTCCCACGGCGGCCACGCGCAGGGAGGCCAGCGGCCCGATCCGTCCGGAGACCCATCCCATCGGCCGGGAGCACAGCGCGGCCACGGCGAAGAACCCGGCGGCCCCCAGGCCCAGCACCGCCGGACCGAACCCGAGCCCCTCCTGCAACTGCACCCCGAGCCCCCCGACCAGGAAAACGGGGAGTATCCCGACGGTGACCACCCCGCTCACCACGGCGACCGTCCGCGCCGGACCGTACTCGGCGCGGGATCCGACACCGAGGGAGACCTTCACCATCACCACACCCGCTGTTCGCTCGACGCAAGAAAACGCACCACCGCGTGATAGCACCCCGCGGTGACCCTCCGAACGGATGAGTGACGGATCCCTCCACCTTCCGACCCGGTTCCACCCCGTCGGGGAAAGGGCCTACCCCGACGGCCCGGCGCTGCCGGGTGCCTCAACCGCGGAAGGCGTCCACACCGGTCATGGCGGCCCCGATGGTCAACGTGTGCATCTCGGAGGTGCCCTCGTAGGTGAGCACCGACTCGAGGTTGGTCATGTGCCGCATCACCGGGTACTCCAGGGAGATGCCGTTGGCCCCGAGCAGGGTGCGCGCGGTCCGCGCCACGTCGAGGGCACCCCGCACGTTGTCCAGCTTCCCGAAACTGACCTGCTGGGGAAGCAGGGTTCCCGCGTCCTTGCGGCGCCCCAGGTGCAGCGCGAGCAGCCGCCCGTTGTGCACCCGCACGGCCATGTCGGCGAGCTTGGACTGGGTCAGCTGGTGCCCCGCCAGGGGCTTGCCGAACTGCTCGCGGGTGGTGGAGTACTCCAGGGCCGCCTCCAGGCAGCTGCGTCCGGCTCCGTTGGCCCCCCACACGATCCCGTACCTGGCCTCGTTCAGGCAGCTCAGGGGGCTCCGCAGCCCGTGGGCCTCCGGAAGCACGGCGTCGGCGGGCAGCCGTACGTCGTCGAGCACGAGCTCACTGGTGACCGAGGCACGCAGGGAGAGCTTGTGGGCGATCTCCGGGGCGGTGAACCCCGGTGTGTCGGTGGGCACCACGAACCCGCGAACGCCCTCCTCCGTGCGGGCCCAGACCACCGCGACGTCGGCGATGGTGCCGTTGGTGATCCACATCTTGCGCCCGTTGAGCACCCAGTCGGACCCGTCCCTGCGGGCCGAGGTGCGCATCGAGGAGGGATCCGAGCCGTGGTCCGGTTCGGTCAGCCCGAAACAACCGATGGCCTCCCCGGCGGCCATCCGCGGCAGCCAGTGCCGCTTCTGCTCCTCCGAGCCCCAGCGGTGGATGGCGAACATGGCCAACGAGCCCTGTACCGAGACCAACGACCGCAGCCCGGAGTCACACGCTTCGAGTTCCTCGCAGACCACGCCGTAGTCCACGGCGGACATACCGGCGCACCCGTAGCCGTCCAGGTGCATGCCGAGCACCCCGAGCCTGCCCAGTTCCCGAGCGAGTTCCCGGGCCCGGGGCAGTTCCCCGCGCTCGAACCAGTCGGCCACGTGGGGAAGCACCTGGTCCCGGCACAACGCGCGGACGCTGTCCCGGACCGCCAGCTGCTCGGTGCTGAGTTCGTCGTCGACACCGAGGGGGTCGTGGGGGTCGAAGTCGGGGCGCTTTCCGGAGTTCATGGCTACGGCCTCCAGACGGTTCAGGCGATTCCGACGTCCCGGTCGGAAGCGGGCGTCGACGTTTCCGGTTCGGGCCCGCTCAACGGTGCGTCCGGGCGGGACAGCCAGGCGAGCACCTCCTCGTTGTGCTCACCCAACGACGGTGGGGCGGTGGGGCGGGCCCGTGCGGCACCGGAGAACTCCACCGGGTGACGTATCCCCGGTGCTCCCCCCGTGGGAGTGACCGTCGGCTCCAGCCCCAGCGACTCCGCCTGGCGAACGGCTCCGGCCAGGTCGTTGACCTGACCGCAGGCTATGCCGACCCGTTGCAGGCGCTGTTGCCAGGCGGCCGCCGGCCTGGCACCGAGCACGTTCTCCAGTTCGGCCACCAGCTCCTCCCGGTTGCGGACCCGGTCGGCGTTGGTGGCGAAGCGGGGGTCCTCGGCCATCCAGACCAGCCCGAGCGTCTCGGTGAACCTCCGGAACTGCGCGTCGTTGCCCACGGCCACGGCCAGCGGACCGTCCTCGCACCGCAGGGTCTCGTAGGGAGCGATGCTCGGATGACGGTTGCCCATGCGCTCGGGGCTCTCGCCGGTGGCGAGGAAGGCTCCCGCCTGGTTGACCAGGCCGGACAGCAGACTGGACAGCAGATTGACCTCGATACGCTGCCCACGGCCGGTGGTTTCGCGCTGGCGCAGCGCGGCGAGGACACCGAACGCGGCGTCCTTGCCGGTGAGCACGTCGACCACGGCCACGCCCACCTTGGTCGGCGGCCCTTCCGGGAAACCGGTGATGCTCATCAGTCCCCCCACCGCCTGCACCACGAAGTCGTAGCCGGACAGTTCCGCTCCCCGTTCACTGCCGAACCCGGTGATGGAGACGTAGAGCAGTCCCGGGTTGACGGCACTGAGGGCGGGATAGTCCAGCCCGAACCGCTCCAGTGAACCGGGCCTGTGGTTCTCCACCAGCACGTCGGCCCTGCCGGCCAGTTCCACTGCGGCGCGGCGGTCCTCCTCGACGGTCAGGTCCAGAGCGAGGCTGCGTTTTCCCCGGTTGAGGGACTCGAAGTAGGAGGAGCTCCGTTCCGTCCACGGTGGTCCCCAGGAACGCGTGTCGTCGCCGGTGTCGGGTCGTTCCACCTTGACGACGGTGGCTCCGAGGTCGGCGAGCATCATGGTCGCGTAGGGTCCGGCGAGCACACGGCTGAAGTCGGCGACCAGCACACCTTCCAGGGGCAGTGTCCGCGCCATGCGACCTGAGACCTTTCCGCGCTCGGTGACCGGGTGGGCGACTTGCGTCGGCGCAAAGTTGGATCCAATATACAGTTGAAAAGCCCTCGGTCAACCCTGGTCGAACGCACCGGACGGTCCCGCGGCCGACCGCACCGGTCACGTTCCGGCACGATCCTCGCGACGGGCGTTCACCCGGGGAACACCGTGCCGACCCATGCGCGAGGGTGCGATGTCACGACCTCCGACCACCCAGCAGTTCGTACTCGACGAGCTGCGCAAGGCGATCCTGTCCGGGGAGTTGGCCCCGAACCAGCCGATCAGACAGGACTCCGTGGCCCGACGACTCGGGGTCAGCCGGGTTCCGCTGCGCGAGGCGCTGAAGACCCTCGAAGCGGAGGGGCAGGTGGTCTACCGCCCCCACCGGGGATACACGGTGGCCGAGCTCTCACTGGAGGACCTGCTGGAGGTGTACCGACTCCGGGAACTGCTGGAGACCGAGGCCGCCCACCACGCGACACGTCGCGCTGAGACGGCGGAACTGGAGCGGGTGGCGGCCGAGCACCGGGCGGTGGCCGAGGCCGCCGAACGCGAGGACCTGGTGGAGATGATCGCCGCCAACCGCCGGTTCCACTTCGCGCTGCTGGAACCGGCCGGGATGCCGTGGCTGATGCGCGTGATCCGCACCCTCTGGGACGCCACCGACGCCTACCGCGCCGTGTACTACAACTCCGTGGACAACCGTGGCCGGGTGCTCGCCGAGCACGAGGCGATCCTGCGGGCCGCCTGGGAGCGCGACGGCACGGAGCTGGCCCGGTTGCTGCACGCGCACCGACAGCACGCCGTGGCCGCACTGCGGGACACGATGCCGCCCCCTTCCGGGGGAAGCGCGACGCACGGGCCGGAGGGGCGGTCCCACCGGACACACTCCGACGGGCAGAGCCCCGCGCCGGGACACCACGACGCGGGGCCTCCGCCGTTTCCGGAAGGGAGCGGTCAGGAGTAGTCGTAGAACCCCCTGCCCGACTTCTTGCCGTAGAGCCCGGCGTCGACCATGCGCTGCAACAGCGGCGGGGCAGCGTAGTTGGGGTCCTTGTACTCGGCGTGCATCGACTCGGCGATGGCGGCGACCGTGTCCAACCCGACCATGTCGGCCAGGGTCAACGGCCCCATCGGATGCGCACAGCCGAGCACCATGCCGTTGTCGATGTCCTCGGCCGAGGCGAAACCGCTCTCGTACATCCTGACGGCCGAGAGCAGATAAGGCACCAGCAGGGCGTTGACCACGAAACCGGCCCGGTCCTGGGCCCGGATGGCCCGTTTGTCCAGCTGGTCGGTCGCGAACGCCGCCGCGCGCCGCACCGTGTCCTCCTCGGTGAGCAAGGAGGGCACCAGCTCCACCAGCTTCAGCACCGGAACGGGGTTGAAGAAGTGGATACCCAACACCCTGCCCGGGCGCCCGGTGGCCGCGGCCAGCTTCGCGATCGGGATCGAGGAGGTGTTCGAGGCCAGGATCGCCTCCTCGTCGGTGACCACCCGGTCCAGTTCGGCGAACACCGAACTCTTGATCTCCGGGTTCTCCGCCACCGCCTCGACGACCAGCTGGCGGTCGGCGTGCTCGGACAGCGTGGGGACGACACGCAGCCGTGCCAGGGCGGCGTCCCGCTCGGACTCCTCCAGCTTTCCGTTGCGCACCGCCCGGTCCATCGAGCCACCGATCCGTTTCCGGGCAGCCTCGGCGGCGGACTCGTCGACCTCGGAAACCACCACGTCGAGTCCGGCACGGGCTCCCACCTCGGCGATCCCGGCCCCCATCAGGCCACCGCCGACGACCCCCAGTCGCTGGATCTGCTGCACCACTCGCGTCCTTTCGGATCGGGGAACCGGACAACGGTCTCCGCTGCCCGCACTACAACGAACTCAGGTATTACCGGACGGTAACCCTACCGGCGGTCATTGTGTCGTGCCACGGTGCGGGAAGGAAAGTGGCACCCCCGAACGGGCCGCCCCGGACGGCGCGGAGGGAGCCGCCCCCGGTGCGGGAAGGAGAACCGGGCCCCTTCAGGACGAGGTGGCGGTCGGCTCGGCGAGATAGTGCGCGAACCACGCCCCGGCGGCCCGTGTCACCTGTTCCAACGCCCCCTCCTCCTCGAACAGGTGGGTCGCCCCGGGAATCCGGTGAACCTCGTTGTCGGCGGGAATCCTGCCGGCCACCCGCTCGTTGAGCTCCAGCACCTCGCGGTCCCGCGCACCGACGACCAACAGCGTGGGCACCCGCACCAGCTCCGGTCGGTCCACGGCGAGATCGGGACGTCCACCGCGGGAGACCACGGCCGAGACCCGTCCCGGTCGCCGCACCGCCGCCCCCAGAGCGGCCGCCGCGCCGGTACTGGCTCCGAACAGTCCCAGCCGGCGTTCCCGCAGCCCGGGATGCTCGGCCACCCAGTCCAGCACCCCGAGCACCCGCACGGTCAGCAACTCGATGTCGAAACGCAGTCTGCCCGTGCGCTCGTCGGAAGTGTGCTCGGCCGGGGTGAGCAGGTCCATCAGCAAGGTGGCGAACCCCGCCCGGTTCAGTCCGCTGGCCACGGCCCTGTTACGCGGGCTGTGCCGCGAGGAACCACTTCCGTGCACGAACACGACGAGCCCGTCCCGGTTGTCCAGTCCGGCCAGATCCCCCGTCAGGAACTCCCCCGTGGCCGTGTCCCGGGCGGGCAGCGACACCGTCCCCCGTTCGACCCCGTCCTGTGGGGCTCCTCGTTCAGCGACCACTGTCCTCCACCCGTTCGGTTTCCTCCGCGGGACCGTGGTGCACGGCCCCGCGCGTCACTCGTCGAACTCCGTTCCCTCGTCCACCTCGGCCGTTCCGGCCTCGTCCCCCGCCGCGGTGTCCTCCTCCGCGCCGAAGTCCGGACGTTGCTGGGCCAAGCGTTCGTCCAGGTCGTCGTCCTCGGAACGCTCACTCGGCGTGGGACGCCGTCTGGTCACCGTCGACCAGTGCGAAGGCGGCTCCACCCCGCCCTCCATCGGGTCGGTGCCCAGCTCGTCCTCGTCCAGGTCCCCCGCGGACTGCAACTCGGCGGGATCACTGAGCTCCTCGTCCGACGGCTCGTCCGCCGAGGGAGCCCGCTCGTCGAACGGATCGGACATCTGCGCCCCCTGCTCCGTCGAGACACCACGACCTTCACCGACTCCTCCCCGGTGATTACCGTTCGACGGTCCACCCAAACGAACCTTTCCGACCGGCCGACGGACACGAGACCACCCAACTCGTCGGTTCCCATTGCGTCCCGCCGCCACGTGCCCGAAGATCACGGCGAGAGGTCCTTGCGGAACGGTTTGCCTCGGCCCGCGCCCGTCCGACGCACGAAGCCGCCCCGGACGGCGGGGACGAAAGCCATCCCAGGGGGCCGGAACCGCATCGGGTCCTCGGCCTGACCGGGTGTCTTCCCTGCCGCGCCGGTTCAGCGCCCCACCCGAGCAACCCGTCCTCCGGTCCCCCCGCATCCCGTCGAAGGAGGTTTCCGGCATGGGTCAACTGCAGGTCGAGGTGGAGGCCGCCGACGTGGGACTCGCCCCGGAGAGACTGCGACGCATCGAACACCACCTGGCGAAGTACGTCACGGCGGGCAAGCTGCCCGGATGGCTGGTGCTGATCGCCCGCGGAGGCAAGATCGCCTACCTGCGCACCCACGGAGCGCGGAACGTGGAGGAGGGTCTGCCCGTGGAGACGGACACGATCTTCCGCATCTACTCGATGACCAAACCGATCACCTCGGTGGCGGCGATGATGCTCCACGAGCGGGGGCTGCTCCAGCTGACCGATCCCGTCTCCGACTACGTCCCCGAGTTCGCCGACACCCGGGTCTACCTGGGAGGTCCGGCGGCGGCCCCGCAGACCCGTCCCGCCGTCGAACCGATACGGATCTGGCACCTGCTCACGCACACCGCCGGGCTGACCTACGGTTTCCACCGCGTCCACCCGGTGGACCAGCTGTACCGGGAACACGGTTTCGAAGCGGGCTATCCCGAGGACGCCGACCTGGCGAGAGCCTGCTCGGAGTGGGCCGAACTGCCGCTGCTCTTCGACCCCGGCACGCGGTGGAACTACTCGGTGGCCACCGACGTGCTGGGGAGGGTGATCGAAGTGGTCAGCGGCAGGAACCTGGACGAGTTCCTCCGCGAGCACATCTTCGACCCCCTGGACATGCGGGACACCGGTTTCCGTGTTCCCGAGTCCGAGCTGGATCGGCTGGCAGCGCTCTACAGCGCCGACCGTGAGGGGCTGGCCGTGCGCAACACCCGCCTGGACCGCGTGGGCACACGCCCGCCGCAGGTGCTCTCCGGAGGTGGTGGGCTGGTCTCCTCGGCCCGGGACTACCACAGGTTCACCCGGATGCTGCTCGGTGAGGGGGAGCTGGAGGGCACACGCCTGCTCGGCAGCAGAACGGTGCGGTACATGACCCGCAGCCACCTGCCCGGGGGAGCGGACCTGACCGAACTCGCCACGGGAACCTTCTCCGAGGTCACCAACGCGGGCAAGGGATTCGGGCTGGGGTTCTCCGTCGTCGAACGACCGGAGGCGGGCAAGGTCCTCTCCTCCCCCGGGCTGTACTCCTGGGGCGGTATGGCGAGCACCGTGTTCTGGGTGGATCCGGCCGAGGAGCTGACCGTGCTGTTCCTGACCCAGCTCATGCCCTCCACGGCGCATCCGATCCGCACCGAGCTGCAACCGCTGGTCTACCAGGCGCTGGTGGACTGAACGGAGACCACACGACCCGCTGCCCGTCGGGTCCCGTGTCGGGGCTTCGGTCCCGTCCCGGGGCCACCGCCGGGTTCAGCTGCCCCGGTTCTCGCCCAGCTCCTCCACGATCGGGTTGCTGGAGGTGCTCGTCTCGTGCTCGGCCAGCCCGTCGGCCGTACGTCGCGTGTTCTGTTCTGCCTTGTCCGCCTCGCTCTGGCCCGCCTCCGAGGCCGGATCCAGCGACACCGAACGTTGTACCTCGGTCAGGTTCGCGTAGTCGTCCGCGCGCGGCATGGCCCGCAGCGCCGCCAGCGTGTCCTCGTCGGCCCCGTTGCGTTCCGCGTGGGCGACCAGCTCGTCCTTGCCCGCCGGGAAGTCCACGGAGGACAGACTCGTACGCAGCTTCTCCCTGTCGGTGGTCATGACACTCCCTTCGGAACCAACAGCCCGTCGCCGGGAAGCACGCCCCTCGGCCGTGCCCCGGGAGGGCGGAGTCAGTGGCCACTGCCCGAATCGCTGTAACGCAGCACGGCCCCGATCCCGGCGGTCAGCGTGATCCGTTCCGGCTCGACCAGCACCAGCTCCGCGTCGGTACCCACCAGGGCCTGCAGTACCGCCTCGTCGGCGGAGACGCTCACGGGGGAGGAAACCCCCATGTCGGTGAGAGTGCTCCGCTCGACCGCTGTCTGGTTGGGGTCCGGGCCGATCCACAGGCTCTCGGGGGACTCGCCCACCTCCTTGGTGCTACGCAGCACCGTGGCCACCTGGCCGCGCTGCAACGCCCCCACCGTGTCCGCCCAGCCGTCCACCGCACGGTCGTGCTGCCCGCGTTCCCGCTCGAACTCGCGCACCGTGGACTCGGTGCGTTCCCGCACCACCGAGCGCACCGCCTCGTGGACCTCCTCACGCAGCGTCTGTTCCGAGGCGTTGCGGTCCCGGTGGCTCGCCTCGGTGGCCACCACCCGGTCACGCAGCCCCTTGTGCAGGTGGTCGTACACCATCCGACGCATCCGCACGTCCCCGGCGAGCACGATGACCTCGGCTCCGGTACGTAGGGCCCGGGTGTCGACCTCGGCGGCCACCTGACCGGCGTTGCGCAGCCACTGCTCCTCGACGGCGTCGTGGTGGGACTTCTCGTGCCCCTCCCCGGCGGTGTGACTCTTGTGCAGCGGCGTGGCATCGCCCTGCACGGTGACCACTCCGCTGTGCCCGGCCGCGTCGACCACGTGCAGATCCGCACCGGTGCGGTCGACCAGCACCAGGACGTGGGGAACCCGGGCTCCGCGCAGACGCAGGTAGGGCATCAGATGCGGCACCGGTCCGAGACGCGCCAACTCGTCGTCGGAGAACTCCTCGGGGGCTTCGGGCAGCTCGTCCCGGAAAACGATCCCACCTCCTGCGGCGACCAGGACGTTCCCCCGTCTGCCGGTCCGCCACTCGTGGGATCCCACCGTCTCGTCGACGGCACGCAGGTCCTCGGCCGAGGCCCCGTGCTCGGCCAGCCGTTCCCGGGCCGAACGCCAGCGCAGCTCGATCTCCTTTCCGGCGTCGGCGGAGTCGGCGGAGGTGTCCAGGTACACCGTCACGAACGGTCCCTCATGGGCGTAGACGTGCTGCAGATACCCGAGCTTCATCGAAATTCGCACTCCTGCCGTCGTCTCTGGTCCACCGGCCCCGTCGGCACCGCGAGTCCCGCGGGGACAGCCACCTCACGGGAGAGGATCAGCCGGTCCGCTCGGTCTGTCGGGAACGGAGGCGGTGCGGCCCCTCGGCGATCTCCTCCACCAGCTTGGCGCAGAACGCCTCCAGATCCGCGGGGGAACGACTGGTGACCAGCCCGGAGTCGACCACCACCCGTTCGTCGGTCCAGTGGGCACCCGCGTTGCGCAGATCGGTGGCCAGACTGGGGTAGGAGGTCAGTCTCCTGCCGCGCACCACGTC
Organism: Actinopolyspora mortivallis DSM 44261; assembly: GCF_000384035.1. Taxonomy (GTDB): domain Bacteria; phylum Actinomycetota; class Actinomycetes; order Mycobacteriales; family Pseudonocardiaceae; genus Actinopolyspora; species Actinopolyspora mortivallis. The sequence continues at coordinate 1,025,548 of NZ_KB913024.1, read as the reverse complement.
GGCCTCGATCAGCATCCAGGGGGCGTGGCAGATCGCGGCCACCGGTTTCGACTCGCGGAAGAAGTCCCCCACGAAACGCACCGCCTCCTCGTGGCGGCGCAGCATGTCGGGATTGGCCACCCCTCCCGGAAGAACCAGTCCCGCGTAGTCGGCCGCGCTGACCTCGTCGACGAGCCTGTCCACCGTGAACGTGTCCGCCTTGTCCAGGTGCTCGAACGCCCGCACGGGCCCGGAGGAAACCGACACCAGTTCGGCGTTTCCTCCGGCCTCCCCCACGGCACGCCAAGGGGCGGTCAGCTCCACCTGCTCCACTCCTTCGGGGGCCACCAGGAAGGCCACCCGCGAGCCGTGCAACCTCGCCGTCATCCGGTGATCACCTCACTCCTCGTCGCCACTCCGGGTGCTGCCGGGCAGGCACCGCTGTTGACGGTCACCGGAGCCCCGTCACCCGGCGATACCCCGAGCCGGTGCGTTCCCAAACCTCGAACCCGACAGGAGCCCCCGAGGTGAGGCGGTAGGTTGTGGGACAGGACCGAAGCCGACCAGCGGAGGTGGCCAGTGCGGCCAGGTGAGACCGTCCCCGACTTCGAGCTCCCCGACCAGGAGGGAACACCCCGTTCCCTGTCCGGGCTGTTGAACAACGGCCTCGTGGTGCTCTTCTTCTACCCGGCCGCCATGACAGCGGGTTGCACCGCCGAGAGCTGCCGGTTCAGAGACCTGGGCACCCAGTTCGCCGCTCTCGGCGCCCAGCCGGTCGGTGTCAGCCCCGACCCGGTGGACAAGCAGGCCCGGTTCGCCGAGTCCCACTCCCTGTGGTTCCCGTTGCTGTCCGACGAGAACGCGACCGTGGCCGAACAGTTCGGGGTGCGCCGCGGTTTCGGACCGCTTCCCGTCAAAAGACACACGTTCGTGGTGGATCGGGACCGGAGCGTGCTGCACGTGATCCGCAGCGAGTTCCGCATGGCCGTCCACGCCGACAGGGCGATCGAGTTCCTCCGCTCCCGTAGCTGACCGAGCACGAGGGTCAGGACGTCGTTCTGGAGGCGCAGTCCGGTTCGAGCAGCCTCCGCACGGAGGGGGAGTCCACGTTATCCCTGGTGACCAACCGGGCTCCGGTGTCGGTGTCCGCGAAACGCGGGCTTCCGCCACGCAGTTCGTCCACGGTGGCCCGCACCGACTCGTAGCCCATGCGGAACGGGTCCTGGGCGATCAGCCCCGTCAACACCCCCTGCCGCAGGGCACGCACCTGTCCTTCGGAGGCGTCCCAACCCACGATCCGGATATCGCCGACTCTGCCCGCCTGGCGCACGGCCTCGGCGGCACCGAGCGTGCTGGGTTCGTTCGCGGCGTATATTCCGTCCAGATCGGGGTGCGCGGTGAGGATGTCCTGGGTGACCTGCAACGCTCGGTTGTAGCTGCTGTCGCTGGACTGCCTGGCGACCAGTTCCAGGCCGGGCCGTTGCCGCAGCTCCCGGTGGAAGCCCCGAACCCTGGTGGCGTTCGTGTTGGTGCCCGGTTGGAACTCGATCAGCGCCACCGTGCCGCTTCCACCGATCCGGTCGGCCAGCAGCTCGGTCCCCCGCTCGGCGGCCGTCACGTTGTCCGTGGCGAACACCGGCACCTCCGGGGGTTGGGGGGTGGTTCCCGAGTCGATATTGGCCACCGTCACGCCCTGCCGCAGGGCCGTGCGGGTGACGGGAGCGAGCGCCCTGGCGTCGGTGGCCGCGTAGACCAGCCCGTCCAGTCCCTGGGCGAGCAGGTTCTGCAACAGGCTCTGCTGCCCGCTCACGTCGCTCTCGGAGGTCACACCGTCCCAGTGCAGGTTGATCCCGTCGTAGCGCTCGGCGGCGCACTCGGCTCCCCGACGCACCCGCTCCCAGAAGTCGAAGCCCAGGGCCTTGGGCACCACGGCGACCCGCGAAGCTCCGCCACCGTCCCCCTGCTCGGCGGCTCCGGGCCGATACACCCGGGCCCCACAGGCGGTGGAGACCAGCAGCGGGATCAGACAGCAGACCAGCAGCACACCTCGCACACGACCACCCCGAGAGCGGCACACGGCGACCACGGGCACGACACCGCCGGCCGTCATCCCCGCGCACCGAACTTTCCGCGCCGGTAACCGTCCCACCACACCGCCACCCAGATGATCACTCCGATCAACACGTTCTGGTAGAAGGTCCCGATACCGAGCTGCACCGCCCCGTTGCGGATCACCGCCACGAGGAAGGCTCCGATCAGCGAACCGAGCACCGTCCCACGTCCGCCGAACAGACTGGCACCGCCGATCACCACGGCGGCGATCACGTCCAGCTCCAGCCCCTCCCCGAAGTTCGGCTGCCCGGAGTTGATCCGCGAGGCGGCGATCATCCCACCGAGCCCGGCGAAGACCCCGGACAGCACGTAGACGGAGGCGGTGTGCCTGGCCACCGCCACCCCCGAGAGCCGGGCCGCCTCCGGGTTGGAGCCCAGCACGTAGGCGTACCGGCCGAGGCGGGTGCGGGTCAGCACCAGGTGGCCGATCACGGCCACGAGCACGATCACCAGCACCGGGATCGGTACCGGACCCAGCACTCCCTGGCCGAGCAGCCGGAACGAGTCCGGGGCACCGAACACCGCCACGGCGCCGGTGAGGATCAGCACCACTCCGCGGGCGACACTGAGCATGCCCAGTGTCGCGATGAACGGCGGCAGTCCCACCCGGGCGACCAACAGTCCGTTGACCAGCCCGGCCGTGGCCCCCACCGCGATCCCGCCGAGGATTCCGAGCAGCGGGTTCAGTCCGTGTTCGGCCATCAGCAGCACTCCGACCACGCCGGACAGGGCCGCGACCGAGCCCACGGACAGATCGATGCCACCGGTGATGATCACCATCGTCACCCCGACGGCCATCACCGCCTTCACCGAGGTCTGCGAGGCCAGGTTGAACAGGTTGTCCGCGGTGAGAAAGGACGGTGCCACCACGGACAACACGACGAAGAGCACGATCAGGGCCCCCGCGGCGGCCACTCCGGACACCGCGCCCGAGTTCCGCAGCCGGGTCCACGGACCGGCGCGTTCTCCCCGCCGCGTCCCGGTCTCACTCATCTCCGCCTCCGGCACCGGTCGCCAGTGCGACGAGACGCCGTTCGGAGAACTCGACGCGGTCCAGCTCACCGGCGACCCGGCCGGCCCGCAACACCAGAACGCGGTCGCACATGTTCATCAACTCCGGCAGATAACTGGAGATCAGCACGATAGCCCTGCCCTCGGCAGCCAGTTCGTCGAGCTGCCGGAACATCTCGGACTTGGCGGCCACGTCCATGCCGCGTCCCGGCTCGTCGACGAAGAGCACCCCGGCGCCGGTGCGCAGCACACGGGCGAGCACGACCTTCTGCTGGTTGCCTCCGGACAGCAGCCGTACGGGACTGTTCACCCGTGGTGTCCTGATCCCGAGGCGATCCCGGTAGTGCTCGGCCTCGTCGCGTTCGGCACGGAGATCTATCAGCCCACCCCGCGTGGGCGGGGCACCGAGGGTGATATTGACGTCCACCCCCAGTTGCAGGGCCAGCCCGTCACCCTTCCTGTCCTCGGTCAGGTATCCGATTCCCGCCGCCATGGCCTCCCGGGGGGAGCGGACACGCAGGTCTCGACCGTCCAGGGTGAGACGGCCCGCGGTGGCCGGTTCCGCTCCGAACACGGCACGGGCCAGTTCGGTACGACCGGCTCCGATCAACCCGGCCAGCCCCAGGATCTCGCCCGCCCGCACGCTCAGGTCGACGCCCCGCACCGCCTCCGCGCGTTCCAGCCCGCGCACCCGGAGCCGAACCGGACCCGGTTCGCGGAAGACGCGCGGGTACAGGTTCTCCACGTCACGACCGACCATGGAACGCACGAGCGCGGCCTGGTCCAGTTCCCCGACGGGACGGGTGGTCACCACTGATCCGTCCCGGAGCACCGTGACCCGGTCACCGATGGTGAAGATCTCGTCCAGGCGGTGCGAGACGTAGCAGACGGCCGTGCCGGTGGCGGTGAGCGACCTCAGCACGGTGAAGAGCTCGGCACTCTCCTGTTCGGTGAGGCTGGCGGTCGGTTCGTCCAACACGAGCAGTCCGGTGTCCACGGCCAGGGCCTTGGCGATCTCGACGCGCTGCTGCTGTGCCGTGGACAGCGTCCGCACCGTGCGGGTCTCCCGCACGTCCAGCCCCACACGACTCAACAGCCGGCGAGCCCTCGCGCGCTCCACACGACGTCGTATCCAGCCGAGACGGCCGGGTTCGTGGCCGAGGAAGAGGTTCTCGGCGACCGTGAGGTCCGGGGCCAGGGCGAACTCCTGATGCACCATCGACACGCCGAGTCGTCGGGCGTGGGCCGGACCGCGATGAGCGACGGGAACACCGTCGATCTCGATCCCGCCCGAGGTGGGAGCGTCCACCTGGGCGAGGATCTTCATCAGCGTGGACTTGCCAGCGCCGTTCTCCCCGGCCAGGACGTGGACCTCCCCGGCGAACACGTCGAGGCTCACGTCCGTCACCGCGTCCACTCCGGGAAATCGTTTGCTCACCCGGAGCAGGCGCGCCCGGGGCACCTCTGTCGGCTCCGCGTGCCGCGCGGGTTCCTCCACCACCACGAACCTCCCGACGGCTCGGCGCATCGCCCCGGAGACACGAGCCGGATCATAACCACTCCGGAGATCCCCCGGAAGGATTTCGCCCCGGCGAGTAACCAATCCACCACGGAATGATTCGGAACACTCGGTGGTCCCCCGGTCGGACTCGTCGAGCGGTTCGCAACCCGGCATCGGTCCGCACGTCGTAAGGTTGGGACCGAACCGGCGAAGGGGGAGAAACAGGTGCAGCCGCTGCTGGACGGCGATCCGAGCAGGGTCGGGGACTACCGACTGTTGGCCCGTATCGGCAAGGGCGCGATGGGGGCCGTCTATCTCGGCAGCTCCCGGGGAGGACGTCCGGTCGCGGTGAAGGTGGCCAAACCGGAGCTGGCCGCCGACGAGGAGTTCCGCGAGCGTTTCCGCCGCGAGGTGCGCATGTCGGCCGCCGTCGGCGGGTTCTGGACCGCGACCGTGGTCGACGCCGACCCCGAGGCCCCACACCCCTGGCTGGCGACCGAGTACGTGCCCGGCCCCACCCTGCACCGGGCGGTGGCCGAGCACGGGCCGTTCCCGGAACACGCGGTGCTCTCCCTGGGGGCGGGGCTGGCCGAGGCACTTCAGGCCGTGCACCGGGCCGGGCTGGTGCACCGTGACCTCAAACCCGCCAACGTGCTGCTCGGCCCGGACGGTCCCCGGGTCATCGACTTCGGGATCTCCCGGGCGATGGCCTCCACCGGGATGACCTCCACCGGGATGTTCTTCGGCACCCCGGGGTTCTTCTCCCCCGAACAGACGATGGGAACCGAGGTGGGCCCACCCAGTGACGTGTTCTCCCTCGGGGCAGTGCTCGCGTTCGCGGCCACCGGTTCGGCCCCCTTCGGGGACGAGAACACCCCCGCCATGCTCTACCGGGTGGTGCACAACGAACCCGAGCTGGACGGGCTGCCGGAAAAACCTCGTCGGCTGGTGGCCGCCTGTCTGGCCAAGGACCCCAACGCGCGCCCCAGCACGGGGGAACTGCTGAACACCATCGGGGACTCCGCTCGCCCGTCCGGAGAGTGGCTCCCGCCCGACGTGACCGCTCTGATCACCGGACACGCCGCACAGCTGGAGCGGGTACTGCACCGCTCCACCCGACAGCTCGACGGCTCACCCGCCGCACGGGAACGGGTCGACACACTCTCGCCCGCGGGATCCGGCCCACCCGCCTCCGGCTCCGCCGGTGCCGGACCATCTCCGGAGCCCTCCCCCAACGCGGCGCCCCGGCGGAGTCCCCCGGAACAGCCCCCCACGGCTGAGCCGTCCGCACGGCCCTCCCCACCGGGTCCGCCCCGGGAGGAGGTCCGCGCGGAGCTGCCGGGGCAGGTGTTCCGCACGGCCGGACACCTGAGCGCGCTGCTGTGGTCGGGGTTCTCGGCTCTGCTGGCCTACGGGGCGATACGTCTGGGCGGACAACTCCACCTCACCGCCTCCATGCGGGCCGTCCTCGCGCTGGGTGTGTTCCTGCTGGTGCTCAGTGCCGTGCTCTCGCTGGCCCACGCGCTGCTTCCCGGCAAGAAACTCAAGATCAACCAGGACGGTATCCGCATCTCCCGAATGGGGCTGCACCGACAGATCCCCTGGAAGCACGTCGGCAGGGTCGCTCTGGTGGGTGCCGGGAAGAAGCAGGCCCTGGCGGTGTGGCTCGTTCCCGGCGTGTCCCACGACTCCCGCTGGTGGCACCGGGTCCGCGAGTACCGCGGTGCGAGCAGGATCTTCACCATCGGCGCCAGTGGCGGATGGTGGAAACGCCGTCGGGAGGCGCGGCGGCTCCGTGCCGCGCTGCGACAGTACGCGCCGCGCCGTTACGACTCACGGGTGCTGTGAGCGGTGTCCGCGCACCGCCCGGCTCACACCACGGCCCCGGAGAGGGCTCCGGAGACGCTCGGCAGGAAGCCCTGTTCGTGCCCGGCCGCGTTGGGGTGGTACGACTCCTCGGCGGGGTAGGAGAGGCCGTTGATCCACGGCTGCGCACCGCAGACACCGTGTCCGGCGAACTCCTCGGTCACGTCCACGAACGAGAAACCGGCCTGGCGCGCCCGCTGCGCGACGACCCGGTTCAACGTGTCGGCGCCCTCGTTGAGCCGCTGCCTCTCGAACCGGGTCAACGGGGAGAGACAGGGGTCCGTCTCGAACAGCCTCGGGTACCCCACCACGGCGACGCGCGCGGAGGGAGCCGCCGCCGCGATCGCGTCGTAGGTGTCGTCCAGCAGCCCGGGAAGCTGTTCGGTGGCATAGACCTCGGCCTCGGAGACCGCCTGGTCACAGGACTGTTCGCTCTCGGTCACGCAGGTGGTCACCACCGGGCCGAACCCGACGTCGTTGCCGCCGACGGAGACGGTGACCACGTCGGTGCCCTCACTCAGGGCCGTGACCTGCTCGGTTCGCACCCCCTCGGTCTTGGCCCCGGCGCAGGCGACGAAGGAGAAGGAGTCCGCCCCGACCTCCGAGGCCGCCAGGCTCGGGTAGGCCAACTCGCTCCTGCGGCAGTCGCCGCTCTCCGGTAGGTACTCTCCGGTCCCCAGTCCGGAGGCGTAGGAGTCTCCGAGGGCGACGTACTCGAAGGGCTCCGCCTGCGGTTCGGCACCGGCGAGTGGAGCCGACAGGGGGAGTAACGCCGTCGCGAACGCGACGGAAAGACAACTGGACAACGCTGATCTGCGCACGAGTAACCTCCGGTGGCCGTGATCGACTGTTCGTGACTATCAGCGATCGAGAGGCCACGAAAGGCGCACACGGGTGACCGGAGGAAAATCGCTCCCTTCGGGTGATCACGGCTGGGAAAAACGGCGCATCCGCCCGGGAGACGGCGCTGTTCCGCCCGCAGCAGCGGCACGGCCCGCTCCCCGGGGAATGCCGGGTTTTTCCGCACCGGCTCGGACACGGCGGCGAAGCACTGTCACGAGCTCCACCTGAACCGGGGAAAACGCAACGAAACAAAGAGAAGGACGGCCACGAAGCAACGAATTGCCGTAAAAAGCAACGGGTTCCGGCTGAAACAGTCGTCGTCACGACATAGCCTGTTGCCATGACAGCGGCCGTACCCGGCGTGCGTGACACGCCCTTGGAGACATCCGACTTCCTCGCGCTGGACGAGACCTACTCCACGCACAACTACCACCCGTTGCCGGTGGTGCTGGCGACGGCGTCCGGATCCCGGATGACCGATGTGGACGGTCACGACTATCTGGACTTCCTGGCGGGCTACTCCGCGCTGAACTTCGGACACCGCCACCCGGATCTCGTCGCCGCGGCCACCGAACAGCTCGGGCGTCTGACCCTGACCAGCAGGGCCTTCCACCACGACCAGTTCGGACCGTTCTGCCGCGAGCTGGCCGAACTCACCGGCACGGAGATGGTGCTGCCCATGAACTCCGGGGCCGAGGCGGTGGAGTCGGCCCTCAAGGTCGCGCGCAAGTGGGCCTACCGGGTGAAGGGGATCGCCGAGGACCGGGCCGAGATCATCGTGGCCGGCTCCAACTTCCACGGCCGTACCACCACGCTCGTCTCGTTCTCCACCGACCCCGAGGCACGTGCCGACTACGGTCCCTACACCCCCGGCTTCGTCGTCACCGAGTACGGCGACGCGCGGTCCGTGGAGGAGGCCATCACCCCGCACACGGCCGCCGTGCTGGTGGAACCCATCCAGGGCGAGGCCGGCGTCGTCGTCCCGCCACGGGACTACCTGCCCCGGCTGCGACGCCTGTGCGACGACAACGACGTGCTGCTGATCTGCGACGAGATCCAGTCCGGGCTGGCCCGCACCGGCGAGCTGCTGGCCACCGACCACGAGGGGGTCCGCGCCGACCTGTACACCCTGGGCAAGGCGCTCGGCGGAGGGATCCTTCCCGTCTCGGCGGTGGTGGGCAGCCGCTCCGTGCTGGGAGTCCTCCAGCCCGGCGAGCACGGCTCCACCTTCGGTGGTAATCCGCTGGCCTGCGCGGTCGGACGTGCCGTGATCAGGCTGCTCTCCGACGGAAGCTTCCAGCAGCGCTCCCGCGAACTGGGCCAACAGCTGCACGACAGGCTCGGCGGGCTGGTCGGCCGGACGGTCACGGCCGTCCGTGGTCGTGGGCTGTGGGCCGGAGTGGACCTCCCCCCGGAGGGCCCCACCGGACGCCAGGTCTGCGAACGCCTCCTCGAACACGGTGTGCTGTGCAAACAGACCCAGGACAACACGCTGCGCATCGCCCCACCGCTGGTCATCAGCACGGAGGAGCTCCACGAGGGGCTCGACGCGGTCGTGAGGGTGCTGGACGGGAACTGACCCGGAGGCGGTCCTTCCCTACCTCGTGGTCCGCCCGTCGAGCCCGCTCCGCCGGGCGGATCACGACCTGGCCAGCTCCCGGGACAGGGCGGTCAGCCTGCTCAACGCACGCAGGTACTTCTTCCGGTACCCGCCGGCCAGCATCTCCTCCGTGAACAGGGCCGACAGCGAACTCCCCGAGATCCGCACCGGCACGGCACGGTCGTAGAGCCGGTCGACCAGCGCGACCAACCGCAGAGCCACACTCTGGTTGGGGACGGCGTGCACCCCGCTCAGGTGCACGGCGGTGACCTCGTCGACCATCTTCCCGTACTTCGACGGGTGGACACGCCGCAGGTGCGCGCACAACTCCCCGAAGTCGTCGAGCGTGCTCCCCGGAGTCCGGTGGGCCAACCCGACCAGTTCGTCCTCGCCCAACGGCTCCGGCGGCTCGGGGAAGTCCCGGTGGCGGTAGTCCGGTCCGTCGATGCGCACCACCGTGAAACGTTCGGCCATCGCGTGGATCTCACGAAGGAAGTCCACGGCGGCGAACCTGCCCTCCCCCAGCTTGTCCGGCAACGTGTTCGAGGTCGCGGCCACCCGCACCCCGGCCTCGGTGAGCTTGGACAACAACTGGGTCACCAGCATGGTGTCGCCGGGGTCGTCGAGTTCGAACTCGTCGATGGCCAGCAGACGGTGCTCCGAGAGTCGGCGTACCGCCTCCCCGAACCCGAGCACCCCCACCAGATTGGTCAACTCGACGAAGGTGGCATAGGCTTTCGGCCCCTCCACGGCGTGCCACATGGAAGCCAGCAGGTGGGTCTTGCCGACACCGAACCCGCCGTCCAGGTACAGCCCCGGCCGGAAGCCGTCCTCTCCCGCGGTCTTCCCGCTCACCCGACCGAACAACGCGCGCAGCCACGAACCGCCCCGGCTCGTCCCCCGTCCGATCTCGGAGACGAACTCACGGCACCGCGCCACCGCCTCGGCCTGGCTCGGCTCCTCGGGGTTCGGTACGTAGTTGTCGAGGCGAACCCCGTCGAAACGCGGCGGCGGTGCCAGCGCGGCCACCAGTTCCTCGGAACCGAGCTCGGGGTGACGTTCCACCAGGCGCGGGGTGCTCATGGGGGAACTGTAACCGTTCCTCCGACGAGGGTCCTCGGCGTGCTGAGATGGGGCAATGCACCAGCTGTGGCCCATCTCCACGACAAAACAGGTGGACAGCGAGTTCACCGACGTCGAAACCCTGGAAGGGATCTACGCCTACCCCACGGGACTGGACCGCCCGTGGCTGAGGGTGAACTTCGTCTCCAGTCTCGACGGCGCGGTCGCCGTGGAAGGCAGCTCCCGGGGGCTGTCCAGCCCCACGGACCAGCGGGTGCTGGCCCTGATCCGGGACCTGTCCGACGTGGTGCTCGTCGGAGCGGGCACCGCGCTGGCCGAGGGATATCGCGGGGTGCGGCGCACCGAGGTCCGCAGCAGACGGCGTCGGGAGCGCGGACTGGGCGAGGTGCCCCCGATAGCCGTGGTCACCGCCCGTGGTTCGGTCCCGGTGGACTCACCGTTGATCACCGACACGGTCGCCACCCCGATCGTGGTGACCAGCGCCGCCTCCCCCGTGGAGTGGCGTCGCGAGCTGGCCCGGGCCGGAGCGGACGTGATCGTCGCCGGAACCGAGGAGGTGGATCCACCACACGTCCTTCGCGCGCTGGCCGAACGCGGCCTGTACCGGATCGGGTGTGAGGGCGGCCCCGCCCTGTTCGGCTCGCTCGTGGCCGCCGATGTGGTCGACGAGCTGTGCCTGACGGTTTCGCCCCTGCTGACCGCGGGCAGAGCCAGTAGGATCGCCTTCGGCGACGGTGTGGAAGCGCCCCGGGGAATGCGGCTGCTGTCGGCACTGCGCGCCGATGACTCCGTACTTCTGCTCCGCTACGGGAGAACCGCGGAATGACCGAGGGAGTCGACGCCGACGAACGGGCGACGGGGAGCGTCCCCGACGACAGCGCCCTGCTCATGGCCGCCAAGGAGGGCGACACGTCGGCGTTCGACTCGCTGGTGCGAACCCACACGAACCGGCTCTACCGGGTCGCCCTGCGCATCGTGGACGACCCGGTCGAAGCCGAGGACGCCGTGCAGGAGGCCTGGGTCTCCGCCTGGCGCGCGTTGGCCACCTTCCGCGGGGACGCCGCCGCCTCGACATGGTTGTACCGGGTGGTCACCAACGCGGCGTTGAGCCAGGTCCGCAAGCGGAAACCGACCGTTCCGCTGGATCTCACCGAGGAGTCTCCCCTCACCGCGGTCTCCCCCGAAGGCACGGGGGACCCGGAGGGAGCGGCGCTGCGGGAGGAGGAGACTCGACGGGTGCACACCGCCATAGCGCGGCTCGAACCGTCCCAGCGGTTGCCGCTGGTGCTCCGCGAGCTGGAGGGCATGTCCTACGAGGAGGTGGCCGAGGTGCTGGAGGTCAACATCACCGCCCTGCGCTCCCGTCTGCACCGGGCACGGCTGGCGCTGCTCACCGAGTTGAGGGAGGTGCCGTGAACGTGGAAACCCCCGTGTCCGACCGGCCCCTTCCGTGCGGACACAGCACCGGCGAACTCCTCGACTACCACCTGGACGGGGAGGACTCCGCCCTGGAGCAACACCTGGCCACCTGTCCGCACTGCCAGGCCGAACTGGCCGAGATCGCCGAGCGCTGGGGGGCGGTGCGGCGCGCCGCCGAGACCCCGGTACGGGCCCCGGAGGGTCTGCTGGAACGGACGCTGGCCGTTCTGCGGGAGTCCCGGGACCACGACACCGGCGAGTGGGTGGAACTCCAGCAGGAACGCGGCAGGCTCTACATCCGGCCCACCGCGACCGTGTCCCTGACGCGCGGGTTGGTCCGGCGGATCCTGCGGGAGACCCCGGAGCTGACCCTGCTCTCCTGCGTCCCGGAGGGGCGGGTGCTGCGCGTGGACCTGGTGGCGACCTACCCGGCGGCGGCATGGCGTCTGCTGCCCGGCCTCCGGCAGCGGATCGAGGCCGAGCTCGTGGAGCACCTGGGGGTGAGTGCCCCGGAGATCACCGTGCGCCTGGCCGACGTGGCCCCACCCACACGGAACGAGCACGAACGATGAACACCCGAGTCACATCCCCCGATCGGGGGGTATTCCGGAACGAGCCGGAAGGGCGGGAACGGAACTAGCATCTGACCGGACACACGGTCACCACCGTTGCCGAGAACAACCGACAGCTGCCAACAAGACCCGCGGAGGGAACCCATGAGTCAGTCCGGTGGCACCCAGCACACGAGCACGTCCGGTTCCACACGGTCCGGCGCGGACCAGTCCGGAGCGAGCGAGACCGCAGCCACCATCCCGGAGTCCCGTTCCGGAGGCACCCCGGCCCGACTCGCCGACGACACCAGCCAGGGGAAAACGAGCATCTCCTCCTCCGTGGTGCAGAAGATCGCGGGAATAGCGGCACGGGAGATCGCCGGCGTCCACTCGATGGGTGGCGGGGTCTCGCGCGCGTTCGGGGCCCTGCGGGAACGCATTCCCGGCGGCAGCGGCAGCTCGAACATTTCGGGAGTGCAGGTCGAGGTCGGCGAACGTCAGGCGGCGATAGACCTGGACATCGTCGTGGAGTACGGGGCGGCGATCGTGGACCTCGCCCGGGCGGTGCGGCGCAACGTGATCCACAGCGTGGAGCGCATGTGCGGCCTGGAAGTCACCGAGGTCAACATCTCGGTCAACGACATTCACCTGCCCTCGGAGGACGAGGAGGAGAACGGCGGCAACGGAGGCGGGTCACGGGTGCAGTGACCCGGAGGGGCCACGGCCACCCGGTCGTGTCCCCTCCCCGCCCCGGAGGAGAACCCCATCGCACACGTCCCGGAGACGGGGAGACGACGTTGAACAGTGAGAACGCCCCGGAGACCCGGAGCAGTCCGGCCGAGCGCCTGGCCGAGGCGGCGCTCGGCCATCCCTGCGTGGTGCGGTTGGACGGTGGAGAGTACGGCACCCTCGCCACTTACCTGCCCGGGCGACGGGTCACCGGAGTGCGGTTTCCTCCGGACGGCCCGCCGGAGGTGGGAGTGGTACTGCGCCTGTCCCGACCAGTGCCCGAGATCGTCACCGAGCTGCGCGCCCGGCTGGAGGAACTGACGGGGCAGGACTCCGTGAACATCACGGTGAGCGACGTGATTGCCCCCGAGGAGTCCTCCCCTCCCGAACCCTCGACGGGAAGACACGATGACCGGGACGGATGAGTACACACGGGACCGCTCCGCGGCTCGTGCACGACTGCGCGAGTTCGTCCGCACACATCACCCCGACGTGGGCGGGGACCCCGAGACCTTCGCCGCGGGCATCGCCGCGTTGCAGCGCGGACGGGACGAGGCCGACGGGTTCTCCCCCACCCCGCCGACAACCCGGGAAACCCGCGCCGGAGACACGGTCGTGATCGTCCGCCGGGACGGTCTGCGCGGGCTGCTGGCGCGGCTGCGGGAATGGCGGAGCCGTCGGAGACGCGGTCCCCGGGTGCTCTGAGCACCGGGCGCGTCGAGCAAGCACACAACACCGAACAGGAAGGTTTTCGTGGTGAACGCGACACAGACCGGCTTGCTGGCCGGACTGATACTCGGCGTGGCGGTGGCCCTGGGGGGTTTCACCGCGTTCCTGATCACCGCGGCCGTCGGCGTGCTCGGTTTCGCGGTGGGCCGCTTCGTGGACAACGGCATGGACGTCGGTGAGCTGTTCGGCCGGGGCAGGGACCGTTGACCGAGACACTGGACACCCGCCACTCCTCGGCGAGTCCCGAGGAGCACTCCACCGAGGCGTCCGAGCGCGGGACGCTGCGGATCGACCGCGAGGTGCTGCGCAAGATCGTGGAACACACGGCGAACCTGGAACCCGACTGCGTGGACACCCCCCGACGCTTCGGGGCGGGTGGACACGGCACGAGCGCCCGGGTGAGCGGCCCCGACAGGGCGCTGCGGATACGGCTCGACCTCGCGCTGCGCTACCCCGCCCCGGTGGAGGCCACCATCCGCGCCGTGCGCGAGCGGGTACGAACCGAACTCGACCGCATGACGAACTGCCGGGTGCACGCGATCGACGTGCGCGTCAACGCCCTGGTCCCCCACCCCCGGAAACCCCGAGTGGATTGAGCGATGCGTCTTGTCATCCGGTTGCTCACGGTGCTGCTCGGCCTGGTTCTGCTGGCCGCGGGAGCACTGCTGCTGACCGAGATCGTCCTGCTGACGATGTTTCCCGACGTCACCACCCCGCTGCCGGACAGCTCCTCCCTGGAGGACGAACTGAGCGCGGTGTCCTGGAGATCCACCGTCGTCCGGACGGGGGCGGCCGTCACGGCGGTGCTCGGCCTGCTACTGCTGTGGTTCTCACTGCGTGCGGGACGTGGTGAGATCCGGCTGCACGATCCCGCCGAGGGCGTGACCGTGGTCACGCGTCCCCGCTCCCTGGCCAGGGTGGTCGGCCACCGGGTGCGGGCCCAGCAGGGGGTCGCGAAAGCCACCGTGGTCGCTCGACGCGGAGCGGTACGGGTGACCGCGCTCGGCGACGGTGAGGAGTCCGAGGACCTGGAACACAGACTGCGGGAGACGGCACGCACCGCCGTGGACGAGCTTCCGCTGGTCTCCGCCCCGAAAGTCTCGGTCACGGTTCGCCCGGCGAAACGGGACTGAGCCCGCACACGCCCGAGGAGCCCACAGTGGAAACGGAACGAGCCAACGCCCCCCGCGACGGCGGCGGGAACTCCGCACGGCTGCTGGGGAGAACGATCGCCCTCGAACGGACGGTGACGGCGCTCGTGGGAACGCTGGCCCTGTTGGTCGGCACGTTCGTGTTGCTGGTCGGAAGCGGTGCGTTGGGCACCTACCGAGCGAGACGTCCCCTGCTGGACCCGCTCGCCCGACGCTGGATGACGGACCAGCCCCGTCTCACCCTGGCCGCCGCCGTGGTACTCGGGATCGTGCTGATCGTGCTCGGTCTCTGGTGGGTGGTGCGCGCGTCGCGCCCCGAGTCGCGGCCCGACTTCCGCGTCGGGGAGGGCGGTGACGGTCGGATCTCCCTGTCCGGCAGGGCCCTGGCCGAGGCGATCCGCACCGACGCCCACGAGGTCACCGGGGTCGTCGGCGCCCGGGTACGCACCACCGGAACTCAGCGACGTCCCGGGATCCGCATGGTGCTGTCCCTGCGCGACGACACCGACGTACGCGGGGTCTGGGAGGAACTGGACCACAAAGTGCTGTCCCGGGCGCGCAGCGCCCTGCAGACCGAGGTGCTGCCCACCGCGATCCGCCTGGAGTTGGACCGCTCCCGGGAACCGAGGGTGCGCTGAGGCTCCGCCGGTTCGGAGCTCAGGCGCTTCGTCCCGTTCTGGTCGCCCCGACGGATGCGGCCACCACGCAGCCCACGGCCAACCACTGCGCCACCCCCAGCGTCTCGTGCAGCACGACCAAGCCGGCCAGCGTGGCCACGGCGGGCTCCAGACTCATCAGCACCCCGAACACCCTGGCCGGAAGGCGGCGCAACGCCTCCAGCTCCATCGAGTAGGGGATCACCGAGGACATCAGCGCCACCACGAGTCCCGCGGCCAGCACGCCGGGGCGCAGCAACGCCGAGCCGGACTCCACCACGCCGAGTGGCAGCGCCAACAGCGCGCCGACGGCCATTCCCACGGCGAGTCCCCTCCCGCCGGTGGTTCGGTCACCGAGTTTGCCCCCCATGACGATGTAGCCCGCCCAGCACGCGGCGGCCAACAGCGCGAAACCGACTCCGACGGGATCGAGCCCTCCGTCCATCCCGGACAGCAGCAGCACGCCGACGGCGGCGAGCGCGGCCCACACCACGTCGAGCCCGCGCCGCGAACCGATCACCGCCACCGCCAACGGGCCGAGGAACTCGATGGTGACGGCCACTCCGAGGGGGATGCGTTCGAACGCCAGGTAGATACTGGTGTTCATCCCGGCCAGCACCACACCGTAGCCCGCGACCACGAGGAAGGTCCGCGGCTCCATCCGGAGTGAGGGCCGCCACACCAGCAGCAGCACCGTCGCGGCGACGGTGAGGCGGATAGCGCTGATCCCGAACGGCCCGGCGAGCTCGAACAGGCGTTTGGCGAAGGCCGCACCGACCTGGAGACTGATCATCCCGGTCACCACGAACAACGGTGGCGGGGCGGCTGCGAACGCCCTGCCGGACAACCTGCCGAGCTCCGCGACGACTCCACGGCCGGTCGGGGCCTCCTTCGCGCGCTCCACGTCGACCTCGCACTCCCTTCCTCCCGGGCGTCACCAGCGACGGCTCCGGCAACCACCGGGCCGCGGCCCCGGAGCACCGACCGGAGAATATGCGAGCCGAACGACACGGACGCCGTCCCGGGTGAACCCGCTCGCCCGATGATCACGGCGCCCGTGCGATGCTTCGGCCCGGAACCACCCGCGGAAACGAGTCCGCGCGAGACTCCCGCCACCGGACAGCGTCGCAAAGGAGTTCCCGTGCCCCCCACGCGCCTCGTCGGACGGATCTGTGCCGTGCTGTTACTGCTGGCGGTCCCAGCCTGTTCGGCCGGCCCCTCGGACCGTCCGGCGGTGGCCCAGCGGGGTGAGCAGCAGCAGGTTCCCCCGGACCGGGGCTCACCCGGGCCACGCCCCCTCCCGCCGTTGGGGCCGCAGGGGCGGCAGGCACTCGACTGGCACGACTGCACCGCGAGCACCAGCAACGAGCTGGACGGAGCCGAGCCCGCCGAGGACACGCGTTTCTCCTGCGCCCGCATGACCACCGCTGTCGGCTCCGACCGGATGCGGTACGGCGGAACCATGCGCATCGCCCTGCTGCGGGTGGGCACGGGAGGGATCCCGCTGGTGGTGGTCAACGACATTCGCGGGGAGCCGGGCACCACCTTCGCGGCGCGGCTGGCCACCCAGCTTCCCGAGGAGATGCTGCGCGAGTTCACCCTCATCGGAGTGGACCGCAGGGGAAGCGGCGAGTCCGATCCACTCGACTGCGTCCCCCCGGCGGACCGCGCCACCCTCACGGGGTTCGACCCGCGGGCGGAGAGCGGCTCCGAGCTGGACGAACTGTTGGACTCCGCGCGTTCGGCCAGCAACGAGTGCCTGCTCGATCTGGAGCGCCGCGCCCAGACCTACGACACCCGGCACACGGCCGAGGATCTGGAGGAGCTGCGCGTCGAACTGGGAGTGCCCAGGTTGCACGTCATCGGGCGGGGCGAGGGCTCACGGGTGCTGACGACCTACGCCCGGAGGTATCCCGACTCTGTCGGGAGGATGGTGCTGGACGGTGTCCCCGATCCCGTGCTCGACCCACTCGCCCGCGCCAAGAACCAGGCCCGCAGTGCCGAGAGAACCTTCGACAGGTTCGCCCAGTGGTGCCGACGGGGCCAGGACTGCGCCTTGGATGAGACCCCACGGGAACTGGTACAGCGACTGCTGCGGAAGGCACGCGAGTCCGGGTTGTCCACGACGGCCGAGGCCCTGCGTCCCGGTGAAGTGATCCGCGCAGTGCTGGGCGGGCTGGCCGAGCGGAATTCGTGGCCCCGTCTGGGTGAGGCTCTCGCCGCGGCGGACGACGGAGACGCCACCGAACTGGCCTCGTTCGTCCGCGACCCGGTGCCGGCACCGACCGAACTGGACGCCCGCATGATCACCAGGTGCAACGACACCATGGTGCGACTTCCCCCGGAACGGGCCACCGACGTCATGCGGCAGTGGGTGAACGAACTCCCCCTGTTCGGTGGGGTCTTCGCCCAGGAACTCGTTCAGTGCTCACCGTGGCCACGTCCGCAGGAGGCGCTTCCCTCCCCCGGGAACGGGGACCTTCCCCCCGTGCCGGTGATCACCACCGAACACGATCCGTTCCTGCCCGCCCAGGGCGGTGAGAAGCTCGCCAACAGCCTCACCCAGGGGATCACGGTGAACTGGCTGGGAAGCGGCCACGGAGCGCTCGGGCGGTCCGACTGCGTGACCGGGATCGTCGAACGGTTCTTCGGCGAGGGCAGCCTCCCCGCCCCGGAAACGACCTGCCCGGCCTGAGCGGTCCCGAGACGACTGTTCCGGGCCGGTGGTGACACCGACCCGGAACAGGGGTGTCGGTCAGCAGCTGCTGCAACACCCGCAGGACGGTCCGCTGCAGCTGCTGCAGCAACCGCAACCGCCGAAGTGTGTCTCGATGGTGGAGTGCACTGCTGTCTGTTCCATGACGGCCTCCCGATCGCAGGAACTTCCACCGAGGGATCCTGCCCCCGACGGACAGCCGGGAATACCGCCGGAAGGAGGATACCGCTCTTTCGCCACCAGGACCCCGTGACGACTCCCGGGTGAAAGTCACGCACGGACTGGCACGGCGGGTTACCGTGTTGCCATGCCACGTGCCGAGCACGGTGAACCGGACGAGCCGGCCGGCCGTTTCGCCGAGGACCTGGTCGGACTGGACCCGCATGACCCCGAGACCAGGGAGTTCGCCGCGCATCTCGACCGCATGGAGCGTTGCGACTCCAGGGCGACCGTGGAGGGGATGCTGCGTGGCGTCGGGGAGTTCGCGCACAGCGCGAACCGGCTGCGCGGACAGCGCAGGCTGCTGGCGGTCCTGGTGGTAGCCCTGATCCTGTTCGGGGTGGGGTTCACCGTGTGGAACGTGCTGGTGTACGTGTTCGCCAGCTGACCCCGGGCGACGACGGCGCACCGGTTCCCTCCCGTGACCTCACGGCACCGGCGAGCCACCCGGAAGGATTATCGTGGGGGTATGGATCCGGTAACGGGAACCACTCCCAGCGTCGCCAAGTCCGAACAACAGTGGCGGGAGCAGCTGGCTCCCGAGGAGTACGCGGTACTGCGCGAAGGCGCGACCGAACGCCCCTACAGCGGGGAGTACGTCCACGAGAAGAGCGAGGGTGTCTACGAGTGCCGGGCCTGTGGGGCCGAGCTCTTCCGCAGCTCCACCAAGTTCGACTCGCACTGTGGATGGCCCTCGTTCTGGGATCCGGCCGACTCGGACGCGGTGCTGCTGCGCGAGGACCGCTCGCACGGCATGATCCGGGTCGAGGTGCTCTGCGCCTCCTGCCACAGCCACTTGGGCCACGTCTTCGAGGGCGAGGGCTATCCCACGCCCACCGACCAGCGCTACTGCATCAACTCGGTCGCGTTGCGCCTGGTGGACAGCGACTCCGGGACATGACCCGGGGTGTCCGCTCTCAGCTCATCCGGAAGGTGTAGTAGGAAACCGACTCCTCCCGCCCGAGGACGGTGACCCCGGCCACCGTCTCGACCGTGAAGTCCCGCCGGGCGGCGAGCTCCCGGAGGAAGTCGAGATCCCCGGAGGGGCCGAAGAGGACCAGCATCCGGCCCCGCCGGGTGAGATGGTCCCGGCCCCGGTCGAAGAACGCGGTCAACGCCCGGTATCCGGGGTCGGTGGTGGCCCTTTCCGCCAGGTCCCTGGCGGGGAACCAGCGGAACGGGGGGTCGAAGACGACCAGGTCGAAACGTCCCGCACCCGTCCGACGAGGCCGGCACGGGGAGACCTCGGGGTTCAGGGCAACCGGGTGAGCAGCTGTTCCACGTCCACCCGGGGACCGGTGTAGAAAGGGGTCTCCTCACGGACGTGCAGCCGGGCCTGGGTCCCCCGCAGGTGACGCATCAGGTCGACCAGGCGGTACAGCTCGTCCGCCTCGAAGGAGAGGATCCACTCGTAGTCGCCCAGCGCGAAGGCCGGGACGGTGTTGGCGCGCACGTCCGGGTAGTCCCGCGCTTCCTTGCCGTGCTCCACGAGCATGTCCCTGCGCTCGTCGTCCGGCAGCAGGTACCACTCGTAGGAACGGACGAAGGGGTAGACGCACACGTAGGCCCGGGGCTCCTCCCCCGCGATGAAGGCCGGGACGTGACTCTTGTTGAACTCGGCGGGCCGGTGCACCGCCACATTGCTCCACACCGGATCGCTCGCGCGCCCCAGCGGGGTCTCCCGCCGGAAGGCCGTGTAGGCCGCCTGCACATCCTCCACGCGCGGAGCGTGCCACCAGATCATGAAGTCCGCGTCCGCCCGCAGTCCGGACACGTCGTAGACACCGCGCACCACGACGCCGGAGGAGTCCTCCAGCCCCTCCAGGAACTCCTTGGTCGCGGACGCCGCCTTCTCCCTGTCCTCGGGCAGTTCCCCGGGGCGCACCCGGAACACCGACCACATGGCGTAGCGGATCGTCTCGTTCAGCTCGGCGTAGTTCAGGCGGGCCATGCCCTCAGTCTGCCACCGCGCGGAACGCCCGCCGTGGAGAGGTCAGTCACGGGACAGCTGCCCGGCGATCCGCCGCGCGGCCGCCTCGCCGGTTCCCACACACGCCGGAACCCCCACCCCGTGCAACGCCGCCCCCGCGACGGCGAGGCCGGGTAGCCGGTTCACGGCCTCCTCCACGGCGGCGACCGTCTCCGTGTGACCGACGCCGTACTGGGGAATTCCTCCTCCCCAGCGCGTCACGACCGTCTCGACCGGTTCCGCCGTGATCCCGGTCAGCTCGGCCAGATCGGCGCGCACCAGCCGCAGCAGTTCGGCGTCGCTTCCGCGCAGCTCGGCCGGATCCCCTCGGCCCACCGAGGCCCGCACGAGCGGCTGGCCGCCACTGCCGCGCAGGTGCGGCCACTTGGTGCTGGAGAAGGTGAAGGCCTTCGCCGTGAAGGGCGTGCCGTCGGAGTGCCGTTCCCCACGGGCCACCAACGTTCCGGAGGCGCTCGGCGGTTCCACCCCGGCGGGCAGCGCCATGCCGACCACGGCCATGGAGGCCTGTCTGATCCGTCCGAAACCGACGGAGGCCTCCGGAGCCACCTCGGAGAGCAGGTCCCGGGCCGCCGGTGGGGGCACGGCCAGCACCACCGCGTCGGTCGTCAACGTCCGGGGCCGGTGGGCGCCGCCCACGACCAGCTCCCAGCTCCCGCCGGAGCGGTGCAGTTCCCGCACGGGAAGTCCCAGTTCGACCGTGGCCCGCGCCCGTTCCGCCAGTCCGCGCACCAGGGTGTCGTAACCGTGCGTGAAAGCGCCGAACACCGGGGGGCGCTGCCCGGTCGCGGAGGACGGGGCGGGTGCGGCCCTGCCGGCCGCTTCGGTCAGCGAAGGCGCCCCCGCGTCCAGCGCCTCGGCCAGGGCGGGCATCGTCGCGCGCAGTCCCAGGTCGTCGGCGGATCCGCCGTAGACCCCACCGAGCAGGGGTTCCACCAGGCGTTCCACCACCTCGGCACCGAACCTGGAGCGCAGCAGCTCGCCCACGGAGACGTCGGTGCCCTCCCACCTCGGTGGGGGGAGTTCGGTCTCACGTTCGACGTGCCGACACCCCTCGGGGGACAGCACGGAACGCACCGCCTCGGCCGAGGTGGGCACCCCCATGAACATCCCGCTCGGCAGCGGAAGGGTGTGTCCACCCGCCCGGATCCGCGCCGAGGCGCCGCTCGGGTACACCAGCTCCGAGTCGAGTCCCAGCTCCTCGGCCAGTCGGAGCACCTCGGGCCGCCGGGCCAGGAAGGCCTCCGCCCCGAGGTCGTAGCCGCTACCCGCGATCCGGTGCGTGTACAGTTTTCCTCCGAGCCGGTTCGCCCGGTCGACGACGACGATCTCCGCCTCGGGGCCCAGCAGGGTGCGCAGACGGTGGGCGGCGGTCAGACCGGAGACTCCACCCCCCACCACGGCCACACGACTCATGCGTGGTCCAGCCGGGCCGTGCGACTCACGGAGTGCACGTACTCGACGATGCCGGTGAGCACGTCCGGGTCGGTGTCGGGCAGCACCCCGTGTCCGAGGTTGAACACGTGCCCACCGGCGGAACGCCCCTCGGCGAGGATGCGGTCCACCTCACTCCGCACGGACTCCCAGTCGGCGAACAGCACGGCCGGATCGAGGTTGCCCTGCACGACGGGCGGCTCGCCTCCCATCGGGGTGAGCCGCCGCACCGCGCGGTCCAGCGGCACGCGCCAGTCCACCCCGAGCACGCTGGCCCCGCACTCCCACATGGAACCGAGCAGTTCTCCCGTGCCGACCCCGAAGTGGATGCGGGGAACCCGGTCGTCGGTGTACTCGGCCACTCCCCGCAGGATCCTGTCGGTGTGCGGGCGCACGTAGGTGGCGTAGTCGTGTGGGGAGAGCGCTCCGGCCCAGGAGTCGAACAGCTGGACCGCGTCCACGCCCGCGTCGAGCTGCACCCTCAGGAACTCGAGGGTGTTCTCGGCGAGCTTGCCGAGCAACGCGTGCCAGGTTTCCGGCTCGGAGCGCATCAGGGCCTTGGTCCGCTCGTGGTTGCGGCTGGGACCTCCCTCGACCAGATAGGAGGCCAGCGTGAACGGGGCGCCGGCGAAACCGATCAACGGGGTCTCGCCCAGCTCGTGGACCAGCAGTCGCACCGCCTCGCCCACCCCGTGCACCTGCTCGGCGCGCAGGCCCGGCAGCGCGGCCACGTCGGCCGCCCCGCGCACCGGGTGGTTGACCACCGGACCGGTCCCCGCGACGATGTCCAGCTCCACCCCGGAGGCGTACAGCGGGAGCACGATGTCGCTGAACAGGATCGCCGCGTCCACGCCGTGCCTGCGCACGGGCTGTAGTGTTATCTCACAGACCAGCTCCGGGGTGAGGCAGGCGCGCAGCATCGGCACCCCTTCCCTGGCTCTGCGGTACTCGGGCAACGAGCGCCCCGCCTGACGCATGAACCACACCGGGGTCTGCGCCGGTGTGCCCCCACGTGCGGCCACGAGCAACGGCGCGTCGTCGAGCCGACGGCGGTTCGACGCGTTCGCGGGAAGGCTCATGAAAACTCCCCGGGTCGGAGGGACTGGCGGGCGTGGGATCACGCCCGGATGGTGTGCGGGGCCGCACGTCCGTGGCGGGCGGTGTGGCAGCCCGACCGGTCGCGCCGGAGCGGACGGCGAGCGGACCGGAACGAACCACTCCGCCACCGGCGGCGCGGATCCGTGACGACGGTTCCGAGGTCATGTTCGCACGCCGCGCACCCGGGAGAGTCGGCCGGTCCTGTGGTGGCCGGTCACACTCGGGACACATACCGCACCGTTGCGTGAGGATCCGACTTCGTTCGAAGGAACTTGTGGATGATCCACGGCGTGGCGCGGACGACCGGAGGCGAGGTGGGCTTACAGTTACGTGCCGTGACCGATATGTCGGCGATTCCCCTGGTTTTTCGGGACGCGGTTGCCGCGTTGACGTCCCCCTCGCCGCGTGGGGAGATCGAACTCGACGAACTCCGTCCCCCGAAACGCCTCGCCCCGTGGACCTACGCGCTCGGAGCCGAGACGTGTGGCCCGGGGGGCACGGAGGCCACCGCGCGGCTGGTGCTGCTGCACGATCCGAGCGGACAGCCCGAGTGGGAGGGGGTGCTGCGCCTCGTGGTGTACCTGCGTGCCGACCTGCCCCGGGACCTGGCCCACGACGGGGCGACCTCCGAACTCGGGTGGTCCTGGCTGACGGGGGCGTTGCGCTCCTGTCACGCCCCGTACACGGCGCTCGGGGGGACGGTCACACTGTCCTCCTCCACCGGATTCGGCCGGCTGGCTACCCCGGAGCCGGAGCACGAGCTGGAACTGCGGGCCTCCTGGACCCCACCGGACGAGGAGCTGTCCGCCCACGCGCGGGCTTTCCACGAGCTGGTCTCCTCCGCGGCGGGCCTGCCTCCGGTGGGGGTACGCATGCCGGGACACCGTCCTCCGAGCTGAGGTCCGCGCGCCGGCCCCCGGAGCCGGGCCGGGGCCTCTCCCAGGAGGGGCCCACCCCCTCTTCTCTCGCGGTATGACAGTTGCGTCTACAACATCACTCGAGGAAACAGTCATCGCCGCATATTTCCCGGGATCCGGGAAACCGGCTCCCGAACGGGAAAATCGGCAACAGTGGCCGGACATCTCACTCCACCCCGCCGCGACGGAGCCCAGATCCCGATCCTCCGGCCGAGCCCCGGGCGAAGGACCGTCCGGGACGGCTCCGAAAAATCCTGTATCGATTGAACACGCAGCGGCGTTAACACTGTTTCCAAATTCCACCCAAAAGAAGTAGTAAGCGTCACAGCGAAGGCAACTCGATCGGGATACATACCCGTTTGATCGTCCCCATAATCCGCTCAGACGGTTACGCTACAACTTGAACGACACCACTTTCGGTCGATCAGTGGCGCGGCTGATTGGCCGAGAGTCCCGGTGCCGGTCGGGGGGCACGACCGACTCCAGGGAGGTAGTGACGTGGCTGCCGTCGGCTTAGGTCAGGCCGCTCGTACCACGCCAGCCGGCACACTGCCGGCGAACATGGTTCCGCATCCGCGGGAAGAGCTGTTCACGGTGCTCGTGGTGGACGACCATCCGCTGCTCCGGGAGGCCATCTCCTCCCGGCTGCTGCAGATGGGAGCCGGCACGGTGCACGAAGCCGCATCAATGGCCGAGGCCAAGGCACGCGCCTTGGCCACGGGCCCGTGCGATCTAGCAGTGCTCGATTTGGGGCTGCCGGACGGGACAGGCGTAGACCTGGTTACGGAATTACGTAGCCAGGGTTGGCCGCGAATAGTGGTGCTCGCCTCCTCCGACGACCCGTACGCGGTCAGGGCCGCTTTCCAGGCAGGGGCACAGGCCTACCTGCTGAAATCGGCCTCACCGACGGTCGTGACGGACGGGGTGCGCCGCGTACTCGACGGCGGGGTCTACGCCGACCCGAACGTGGCTCCGGTGCTGGCCGCCGGTACCAGGGTTCCCGGTACCGACAACACACCTCGTGAGCTGTCCGCTCGGGAGATCGAAGTACTGCAACTGGTGGCCGACGGCCGATCCAACAAAGAGATCGGCGAAACCCTCAATTTGTCCGCGCTCACGGTGAAGAGTCACCTGTCGCGGATCGGGCGCAAGTTGGGTACCGGTGATCGCGCGCAGATGGTCGCCTTGGCGATGCGTGCCGGGGTGATTCGATGACCGAATGAACACCGGTTCGGTCCGGGACCGACGAAAATCGGACCGTTTGGTCCCCTCAGTCGATAGAGGGACGTATCGTCTGGGAGCCGTGGATGCTGTTCACTCCGATTCCGTCGACCCGGACCGAACCGAACCGGTCCTGCTGACACGTCCCTCGGGCGGGGTGCCGCCCGTCGTCGAGCAACCCCGTTCCCTGCGACTCGCCGCGGCGGCGATAGCCGCGGGCAGCGGGCCGATCGCGATCGACACCGAACGCGCCTCGGGCTACCGGTACTCGCAGCGGGCATACCTGCTGCAGCTGCGCCGGAACGGTACGGGGACGATGCTGATCGATCCGGTCGCGTTGTCCGGGGAACTGGGGCCGCTCGTCACAGCGCTGGACGAGACCGAATGGATACTGCACGCGGCTTCCCAGGACTTGCCGTGCCTGGCAGAGCTGGGCATGTACCCGAAGAAGCTCTTCGACACGGAACTGGCGGCGCGGCTGGCCGGTTACGAACGTGTCTCCCTCGGGGCTCTCGCCGAGCGGCTGCTGTCCTACCGGTTGGAGAAGGGCCACGGGGCCGCGGACTGGTCCCGTCGACCGTTACCGCGCAACCTGCTGGCCTACGCCGCCCTCGACGTGGAGCTGCTCGTGGAGCTGCGTGCCGCCCTGTGGGAGGAACTGGACAGGCAGGGCAAGCTCGACTGGGCGTTGCAGGAGTTCGAAGCCGTGCGGACGGCCCCTCCCCCGGCTCCGCGTCCCGAACCGTGGCGGCGCACCTCGGGGATACACCGACTGCGCGACCCGCGTCAGCTCGCTCGGGTGCGTGCGCTGTGGCTGGCGCGGGACGAGGTGGCCCGACGTCGGGACCTTGCTCCGGGGCGGGTGCTGCCCGACAAGGCGATCATCCAGGCCGCCCAGCAGAACCCGCGTACTCGTGAGGAACTGGTCGCGCTGCCGGTGTTCGGGGGCAAACAACAACGCAGGCGGGCCTCCCAGTGGTTCGAGGCCCTGGAGGAGGCCCAGGCTCTGCCCGACGACCGACTCCCCGAGGTCTCCCCGGCCCACGACGGACCGCCCGCGACCAACAGGTGGTCCGAACGGGATCCGGCGGCGGCCGCCAGGCTGAGCGCGGTACGCGAGGTGCTGAACGGAATCGCCGAGGCGAACACCGTTCCGGTGGAGAATCTGCTGCTGCCCGAGGTGGTCCGTAGACTGTGCTGGCAGCCACCGGCGGTGGTGGAGGAGACGGAGGTCGTGCGGTTCCTCCGGGAGTCCGGCGCCCGGCAGTGGCAGATCGAGCTGACCGCCTCCGGGATCACGGCCGCCCTGCGGGAGGCCTCCTGAGACCTCCGTCGGCCGCTTCCCGCCGGGAATCCGGCAGGAGCGGACTCCGATGTGGTTCAACAGACAACGATCCCGGTGGTTACCGTTCGGTAATAAGCGCTAGAGTGCACGTTACCGGCCGGTAGCGCCGTGACTCCCGCGAGCTGTGAAGTCACCGACCGGCCTGGCGCGTACCCACATCGAGAAGGAGCACGCCGTGGCAGCACCTGCGTCGGCAACAGCCGACACGAGCAGCGGCCCCGCATCGGCGGGAGCGCCGCGTGCCCCCAGGAACGTGGTCTTCGTCGACGGCGTCCGCACGCCGTTCGGCAAGGCCGGTCCGAAGGGCATGTACGCCGAGACCCGCGCGGACGACATGGTCGTCAAAGTCATCCGTGAACTGCTGCGCAGGCAGCCGCAGCTTCCCCCCGAGCGGATCGACGAAGTCGCCATCGCGGCCACCACCCAGATCGGCGACCAGGGACTGACGATCGGCAGGAACGCGGCGCTGCTCGCCGGACTGCCGAAGTCGGTGCCCGGCTTCGCCATCGACCGGATGTGTGCCGGAGCCATGACGGCCGTGACCACCACGGCCAGCGGCATCGGCTTCGGCGGCTACGACATCGCCGTCGCCGGCGGGGTCGAGCACATGGGCAGCCACCCGATGGGGGAAGGGGTCGACCCCAACCCCCGGTTCGTCTCCGACAACCTCGTGGACTCCTCCGCGCTGGTGATGGGTTCCACGGCGGAGAACCTGCACGACAGGTACCCGAAGCTGACCAAGCAGCGCACCGACGCCTACGCCGCGCTCAGCCAGCAGCGCTACCAGGCCGCGGCCGAGGCCGGCAAGATCGCCGCCGACCTGGTTCCGGTCGCCACCCGCTCCGGTGAGGCCGGCTGGGGACTGGCCACCGGTGACGAGCCCCCGCGTCCCGGCACCACGGCGGAGTCCCTCGAAGGACTGAAGACTCCCTTCCGCCCCCACGGACGGGTGACTCCCGGGAACTCGGCGGGACTCAACGACGGCGCCACCGGCTGCCTGATCGCCGACGAGAACAGCGCCCGCGAGCTCGGGCTCCCCGTCGGGATGCGCATGGTCGGCTACGCCTTCGCGGGGGTGGAACCCGAGGTCATGGGTGTCGGACCGGTTCCGGCCACCGAGAAGGCCCTCAAGCGTGCCGGACTGAGCATCGACGACATCGGACTCTTCGAGATCAACGAGGCGTTCGCCGTCCAGGTCCTGGCCTTCCTGGACCACTTCGGCATCGCCGAGGACGACGAGCGGGTCAACCCGTGGGGTGGCGCCATCGCCTGCGGCCACCCGCTGGCCTCCTCCGGTGTCCGCCTGATGACCCAGTTGTCCAGGCACTTCGCCGAACGCCCCGATGTCCGCTACGGCATCACGACGATGTGTATCGGCTTCGGCATGGGCGGCACCGTCATCTGGGAAAACCCGCACCACGACGAGACCGCTGGGGGCGCCAAGTGAGCACCGACACCGACTTCACCGCCCTGTTCCCCGACGAGGTCGTCACCAACGCCCACACCCGGCTGGTGGACGCACCCGGTCTCGGGGGCAAACTCGCGCTGGTCACCATCGACAACGGGCACGACCACACCAAGCCCTCCACCTTCGGCCCCGGAGGGCTCGTGGCACTCGACCGGGCGCTGGACGAGGCCTTCGCGGCGGAACCCGCGGCCATCGCGGTCACCGGCAAACCGTTCGTGTTCGCCGTCGGTGCCGACCTCTCCGGAATCGGGCACCTCACGAAACGTGAACACGCCCACCGCATCGCCCAAACCGGCCACGACGTGTTCCGCAGGCTGACCGAGTCCTCGATCCCGACCTTCGCCTTCGTCAACGGCGCCGCGCTCGGCGGCGGGCTGGAACTGGCCCTGTCCTGCCACTACCGCACCGTGTCCGACAACGTCGGCGCGATCGCCTTCCCGGAGTGCTTCCTCGGGCTGTTCCCCGGCTGGGGCGGGACCCAACTGCTGCCGAACCTGATCGGGGCGGACCAGGCGGTCACCGTCATCCTGGAGAACGCGCTCAACCAGAACAAGATGCTCAAGTCCGGCAAGGCCACCGAGATGGGCATCTTCGACGTCGAGCTGGAGTCCCCGGACTTCCTGGAGGAGTCGGTACGCTGGGCCACCCGCGTGGTCAACGGGCAACAGAGCGTGCGGCGGCCCGAGATCGACCGGGGCCGGGCCTGGGACGAGGCGATCCACCGTGCCAGGCAGCTCGTCGCCTCCAAGACCCACGGGGCCTCCCCCGCCGTGGACAAGGCCGTCGAACTGATCGAGCTCGCCCGGAACAACGACCTCGACGAGGGGTACGCGGCCGAGACCGAGGCGCTGGCCGACGCCCTCATGTCCGACGAGCTCCGCGCGGGCCTCTACGCCTTCGACCTCACCCAGAAGCGGGCGAAGAAACCTGCGGGAGCCCCGGACAAGTCCCTGGCCAGGGACGTCAACAAGGTCGGTGTCGTCGGTGCGGGCCTCATGGCGGGCCAACTGGCCCTGCTGTTCGCCCGGAGGCTGGAAGTCCCGGTCGTGCTGACCGACATCGACCAGGAGCGCATCGACAAGGGCGTGGCCTACGTACACGGCGAGATCGACAAGCTCGCCGAGAAGGGCCGCCTCTCCCAGGACGGGGTGAACCGGCTCAAGGGCCTGGTCACCGGCTCGCTCGACAAGGCCACCTTCGCCGACGCCGACTTCGTCATCGAGGCCGTGTTCGAGGAGATGTCGGTCAAACAGCAGGTCTTCGGCGAACTCGAACAGCACGTCTCCCCCGAGACCGTGCTGGCGACCAACACCTCCTCCCTGTCGATCAGCGAGATGGCCTCGACGCTCTCCCACCCGGAGCGGGTCGTGGGCTTCCACTTCTTCAACCCGGTCGCGGTGCTGCCGCTGCTGGAGATCGTGCGTGGCAAGGGGACCGACGACGCGACGCTGGCCACCGCCTTCGCGGTCGGCAAGAAGCTCAAGAAGTCCTGCGTACTCGTCGCCGACGCACCGGCCTTCGTGGTCAACCGGCTGCTGACCCGTTTCCTCGGCGAGGTCATCGCCTCGGTCGACGAGGGGACCCCCTTCGAGGTCGCCGACCGGGCACTGGACCCGCTCGGGCTGCCGATGAGCCCGATGGTGCTGTTGCAGCTGGTCGGTCCCGCGATCGCCCAGCACGTCAACGAGACCATGCACGCGGCCTACCCGGACCGCTTCGGGATCAGCGAGAACCTCCAGCGGTTCGTCGAGGCGGGCAAGACCGCGGTGTGGACCACCGACGAGGCGGGCAACCAGATCGTCGACCCCGAGGTGGCCGAACTCTGGAAGCAGGGTGACGCCCCGCTGTCCGAGGAGCAGGTCCGCGATCGGGCCCTGCGCGCCCTGGCGGAGGAAGCCAGGATCATGCTGGACGAGAACGTGGTGCTGGAGGCCGCCGACCTCGACCTGTGCATGATCCTCGGTGCCGGTTGGCCCTTCTGGCTGGGCGGCATCACGCCGTACCTGGACCGTTCGGGCTACTCCGAGCTGGTCAACGGCAGGCGTTTCCTGGAGCCGGGCGTGGCGAGCGTGGCCACCGGCTGACACCGGCAACGCCGTGCGGAAAGCCGGGGCGGTGCGTACCGCCCCGGCTTTTCACGTCTCGGGGGTGTCCCGGCGCGGCGGCCGAGGACACGGGGAGGCTCAGCTGCCCTCCTGCCCCGAGGTGTCCAGATCGGCCGTGATGTCCTGGGCCGTCTCGTCCAGACCACCCTCCAGCCGGTCGGCCACCCACTCGGTGATCCGCCTGGCCACGTCCTGCTCGGTCAGTCCCAGTTCCGCCAGTACCTCGCCCCGAGAGGCGTGTTCCAGGAACCGCTGGGGAATGGCGAGGTCCCGCAGTGGAACGTCCGTTTCCGCGTCCCGCAGGGCCGCGGCCAACGACCAGCCGAACCCGCCGTGCCTGCCGCAGTCCTCCAGGGTGACCACGAGACGGTGCTGGCCCGCGAGGTCGACCATCGCCCCGGGGACCGGGACCACCCAGCGCGGGTCGACCACGGTGACGCCGATTCCCTGGTCCGAGAGCCGTTCGGCGGCGGCCACCGCGAGTTCGGCGAAGATCCCCACGGCCCCCAGCAGCACGTCGCGGTTCTCGTGTTCGGCGGGGCGACGCAGGATGTCCACTCCGCGCACCCGCTCCAGGGCGGGAACCCGCTCCACCACGGAGCCCTTGGGAAAGCGGACCACCGTCGGGCCGTCGTCGACGGCGACGGCCTCCCGCAGTTCCTCCCGCAGGGTCTCCGCGTCCCGGGGGGCGGCCGCCCGCAGTCCGGGGACGACTCCGAGCACGGACAGGTCCCACATCCCGTTGTGGCTGGGGCCGTCGTCACCGGTCACACCGGAGCGGTCCAGGGTGACGGTCACCGGTTGTCGGTGCAGTGCCACGTCCATGAGCAGCTGGTCGAAAGCCCGGTTCAGGAAGGTGGAGTACACGGCGAAGACGGGGTGCAACCCGCCCATGGCCATACCGGCCGCCGAGGTCATGGCGTGCTGTTCGGCGATGCCCACGTCCACGCACCGCTCGGGGTAGTGCTTGGCGAACTTGTCCAGACCGGTGGGGCCGAGCATCGCCCCGGTGATGGCCACGAGGTCCTGCCGCTCGCCACCGAGGCGGACCAGTTCGTCGGAGAACACGCTGGTCCAGCTGGTCGTGCTCGGCCCGGTCGGGGTTCCCGTGGTCGGATCCATGACCTTCACCTGGTGCATCTGGTCCGCCTCGTGGTTCTCCGCCGGAGCGAACCCGTTCCCCTTCTGGGTGACAGCATGGACGATGACCGGTCCTCCGAAGGTCTTCGCCATCCCCAGGGCGTACTCCAGGGCCTTGAAGTCGTGCCCGTCGACCGGCCCCAGGTACTTGATGCCCAGGTCGGAGAACATCACCTGCGGGCTCAGCGCGTCCTTGATCCCGCGCTTGGCCGCGTGCAGACCGGTGTAGAGCGGCCTGCCCACCACCGGAAGGTTGCGCACGGTGCGGCGGCCGTTCTCCAGAGCGCGCTCGTAGCCGGGGCGCAGCCGCAACGAGGCCAGGTGCTCGGCCAGCCCCCCGATGGTGGGCGCGTAGGAACGTCCGTTGTCGTTGACGACGATGACGAGCGGACGCTCCTGGTCCGCGGCGATGTTGTTCAACGCCTCCCAGCACATGCCGCCGGTCAGCGCCCCGTCGCCCACCACGGCCACGACGTGGCGATCGGTTCCGCCGAGCTGGAACGCCCGTGCCAGCCCGTCGGCGTAGGACAGTGAGGTGGAGGCGTGGCTGTTCTCCACCAGGTCGTGCTCGCTCTCCTCCCGGGAGGGATAGCCGGACAGCCCGCCGCGTTTGCGCAGCCTGTCGAAGCCTTCCTGGCGACCGGTGATGATCTTGTGCACATAGGCTTGGTGGCCGGTGTCGAACACGATCGCGTCGTGCGGTGACTCGAACGTGCGATGCACAGCCAGGGTCAACTCCACAGCGCCCAGGTTCGGTCCCAGATGACCACCCGTGCGCGAAACCTTGTCGACCAGGAATGATCTGATCTCGGCGGCGAGCTCGACCAACTCACCGTGCTCCAGGCGCTGTACATCGGCCGGACTGTGCACGGACTCCAGCAGCGTCACCGCTCCACCTCGCTCGTCGTGCCCGACTACAGGTCGAATCGTGGACCGGCCCCGCTCAACGACCGGTCACTGGCGTGGCCACCCGGGTCTCGGGCCGCCGGAAGCACACGTTCGGGCTCTCGTGCCTCCCGTCGCGAACTCCTTTCGAGGGATCTCACGCGACCCTCCCAGTCTACTGAGCCGCACCCGGGTTCAGGTCACACGGCTTCCCGGCATGGTCACTCACAAGGTCGGTTCACCATCCTCCAACAGAGCGATGCATTCCACATGGTGAGTCATCGGAAACGCGTCAAAGGCCTCCAACCGGGTGAGTCGATACCCGTGACCACGGAAAAGATCGAGATCCCGCGCCAACGCCGCCGGATCACAGGCGACGTGGACCACCCTGGCCGGCCGGGCTCCCGCCACCGCGCGGACCACCTCCCGGCCGGCGCCCTTCCTGGGAGGATCCAGCACCACGACGTCGGGAGAGGGAGTCCGCTCCTCGGCGACCACGGTCTCCACCCGTCCGGCCCGCGTGCGCACCTGCGGCATGTCGGCCAGGTTGGCGGCCGCGTCCCGGACACCGGCGGCACTGGACTCGACGAGCACCACCTCCCCGGAGGGGCCGACCTGACGCCCGAGCACGGCGGCGAACAACCCCACACCCCCGTAGAGGTCCCAGGCGCATCCACCCTCGGGGGCCGCCGCCATCTCCTCGACCACCCCGGCGAAACACTCGGCGGCGGCACGATGCACCTGCCAGAAACCGTGCGCGTCCATGCCCCACTCCCGCCCCACGGCACTCTCGTGGGCGAAGCCGGTGCCGAGCACCTCGTCCCGCCGGCCGCGCTCACGCCGGGCGCGTGACCCCCTTCCGGAGGGAGGCCGGGACGGGTACTCGGCGACGTGCAGCTGCCCACGGCCGTCCGCGGTCACCGCGACCTCTCCCCCGGGAGTCCAGGTGCGGGCGGTGACCTCCTCCAGCGCTCCCTCGACCGTGATCGGGCAGTCCGCCAGGGGCACCACCCGGTGGCTGCGGTGGGCACGGAACCCGACGTGTCCCCGCTCGTCCACGGCCAACCGCACCCGGGTGCGCCAACGCAGCGGCCCGCCGGGAAGCGGGCGTACCGTCACGGAGGTCTCGATCCCGGCCAGTCTCCACAGCTGTTCCGCCACCACCGCCGCCTTCAGGTCCCGCTGGGTGGCGTGATCGGCGTGCTGCCAGTCGCATCCACCACAGCGGTTCCTTCCCAGGGCCATGTCCGCCAGGGGGCACGGTGGGCGCACCCGTCCCTCGACGGGCTCGAGGACACGCACGGCGTCGGCCCGGCAGAAGCCCCCGCCGCGGTCCTCGGTCACTTCGGCCTCCACCTTCTCCCCGGGCAACGTGTGCCGCACGAAGACGACCCTGCCCTCGTGGCGGGCCACGCAGTGCCCCCCGTGGGCCACCGAGTCGACGTCGAGCAGCAGCCTGCGCCCGGTCCAGTCCGGTTTGGCGTTCACTGTCGGTCCTTCCCCTTCTCGTCCTGTCCGGCTCCCCAGCGCACCGAACGACGCGGGGCGGGGGCCCGCAGATCGACCCTGTTGGAGGATTCGAGCTGCCAGGGAACGCTCGTGACCATCACCCCGGGTTCGAACAGCAGCCTGCTCTTGAGCCGCAGCGCGCTCTGGTTGTGCAGCAGTTGCTCCCACCAACGTCCCACCACGTACTCGGGGATGAACACCGTGACGACGTCCCGCGGACTATCTTTGCGAATTCTTTTCACGTAATCGACGATCGGACGCGTGATCTCCCGATACGGGGACTCCAGCACCTTCAACGGCACCGAGACCCCGCGCTCCTCCCAGGCCGCCACGAGCTGCCTCGTCTCCCCGTCGTCCACGTTCACGGTGATGGCCTCCAGCTCGTCGGGACGGGTGGCCCGGGCGTAGGCCAGGGCACGCATGCTCGGCAGATGCAGTTGGGAAACCAACACCAGCCCGTAGTTGCGCGAGGGCAGCACGGCGGGCCCGTCCGCCCGCCGCAACTCCTCGGCGACCCGCACGTAGTGCCTGCGGATCCCCACCATCAGCAGATAACTGGCCATCATGGCCACGATCGCGATCCAGGCGCCGTGCAGGAACTTGGTGACCAGAACGATGACCAGCACCGTCGCGGTCGTGGCCAACCCGACACCGTTGATCAACCGCGCCCGCTCGATCCGTTTGCGCGCCTCCGGATCGCTGACCTCGCGCAGCTGCCGGTTCCAGTGCCGAAGCATCCCGCTCTGGCTGAACACGAAGGAGACGAAGACCCCCACGATGTAGAGCTGGATGAGCTTGGTCACCCGCGCGTCGAAAACGAGCACCAACACCGTGGCGAACCCCGCCAGGAACAGGATCCCGTTGGAGAAGGCCAACCGGTCTCCTCTGGTGTGCAGCTGCCGGGGCAGATACCTGTCCTGGGCCAGCACCGAACCCAACAGCGGGAAACCGTTGAAGGCCGTGTTGGCGGCCAGCACCAGGATCAGTCCGGTGAAGAAGATCAGGTAGTACACGGCGGGCGGGAACCCCGCGAACACGGTGTCCGCCAACTGGGCGATCAGCGTCTTCTGCTCGTAGTCCGGGGGCACACCGAGCAGCTGCTGTTGGGGGTCCTGCGCGATCACCACTCCGGTGCCACGGGCCAGCAACAACAACCCCATGAACATGGTGATCGCGATCAACCCCATCATCAGCAGCGTGCTCGCCGCGTTGCGCGACTTGGGCTTGCGGAACGCGGGCACCCCGTTGCTGATCGCCTCCACCCCGGTCAACGCGGCGCTGCCCGAGGAGAAGGCACGCAACACCAGGAAGGCGAAACCGAGCCCCGCCACGTGGGAGGGTTCCTGGACCAGCTCGAAACCGGCGCTCTCCGCGCGCAGCTCCTCCCCCCGGACGTAGATACGGTAGAGCCCCACCCCGATCATCCCGAGGATCCCCAGTACGAAGGCGTAGGTCGGCACCGCCGAGACCGTTCCCGACTCCCGGACACCGCGCAGGTTCATCGCCGTCAGCAGGGCGATCGCACCCACCGCGAAGGCGACCTTGTGCTCGGCGACCACGGGCACCAAGGAGCCTATGTTCGCCGCCGCCGAGGAGATCGACACCGCCACGGTGAGCACGTAGTCGACCATCAGGGCGCTGGCCACCGCCACTCCCCACCTGGGCCCGTGGTTGACCGCGGCCACCTCGTAGTCGCCACCGCCCGAGGTGTAGGCCCGCACGTTCTGCCGGTAGGAAGCCACCACGACCAGCATCACCACGGCCACCACCAGCCCCACCCACGGACTGATCGTGTAGGCCGAGGCACCGGCCAGGGACAGCGTGAGCAGGATCTCCTCCGGCGCGTAGGCCACGCTGGACATCGGGTCCGAGGCGAACACGGGCAACGCGATGCGCTTGGGCAGCAAGGTGTGGGACAGCCGGTCACTGCGGAAGGGACGTCCCACCAACAGACGCTTGGCCACCGTCGCGAGCTTGGACACGGCCCCAGAGCGTAAGGGCCGCTTGCGCGGGGGACGGTAGCTGTCCGCCGTTCAGGGTCCACGTGAAACGCCCCCGCCCCGCGGAGACCTCGCGGGAGATCCCCGGAGCGGCCGTTCCACCAGCACAGCATGACAACAGCCCCCTGCTCCGCCGCGGAGTTCGTTCACTCGATACGGTGCACCGGCCCGAGGTGGCACGGGCCCGCCGGAGACGAACGTGCCGGCGGTTCCGAGACGCACCCCGGTCAACCGGGGTGCCGCCGGGCACCGAGAGGTACTGTCAGAGCCGTGGGGACGAGTTCCCGAATCCGCCCCCACGGTCGATCCGGCAAGCAGCCGAGAGCGAGGAAACCGGTCGTGCATGTTGTGATCATGGGTTGCGGCCGAGTCGGAGCGTCCCTGGCCGCGGCGCTGCAACGGCTCGATCACACCGTGGCGGTGGTGGACAAGGACCCCGAGTCCTTCCACCGACTGAGCAGACACTTCCACGGAAGCCACGTCACGGGCAACGGATTCGACAGACAGGTGCTCGTGGAAGCGGGCATCGAGCGGGCCGGAGCGTTCGCGGCCGTCTCCAACGGGGACAACTCCAACATCGTCTCGGCCCGGGTCGCACGGGAGACCTTCGGTGTCGACCACGTCGTCGCCCGCATCTACGACCCGAAACGGGCCGAGGTCTACCAGCGCCTCGGCATCCCCACGGTGGCCACCGTGCCGTGGACGACGGACCGCTTCCTGCGGATGCTCCTGCCCGAGGGAGTGGCCACGGACTGGCGGGACCCCTCCGGCTCGGTCGCCGTGCTGCGTCTGCCACTGCACGAGGGATGGGTCGGAAAACGGGTTCTGGACCTGGAGACCGCGCTCGACTGTCGAGTGGCCTTCGTGATGCGTTTCGGCAACGGAGTTCTCGCCCGGCCCCACACCGTGATCCAGGCCGACGACACGGTGTACGTGGCGGCCCTGTCCGGCACGGTCACCGACGTGACGGCCACCGCACAGCGCCCACCCGAGGAGAGCGAGTAATGCGCGTCGCCATCGCCGGAGCCGGTGCCGTCGGACAGTCCATCGCCAGGGAACTGCTGGAGGGCGGGCACGAGGTGATGCTCCTCGAACGCTCCACCGAGAACTTCCGCCCCGGAAGCATTCCCGGCGCCCAGTGGGTGCACGCCGACGCCTGCGAGCTGTCCTCGCTGGAGGAGACCGGAATAGAGACCTGCGACGTCGTGATCGCGGCCACCGGGGACGACAAGGTCAACCTGGTGGTGTCCCTGCTGACCAAGACGGAGTTCGCGGTGCGGCGCGTGGCCGCCCGGGTGAACGATCCCCAGAACGAGTGGCTGTTCACCGAGGCCTGGGGCGTGGACGTGGCCGTGTCCACCCCGCGGATGCTCGCGGCCATGGTGGAGGAGGCGGTCAGCATCGGCGACATCGTCCGCCTCATGACCCTGCGGCAGGGTCAGGCCAACCTGGTGGAGATGACCCTGCCCGAGGGAACCCCGTTGGCGGGACACCGGGTCCGGGACCTGACCCTGCCCCGGGACACCGCGCTGGTCGCGATCCTCCGCAAGGGCAGGGTCATCGTCCCGCAGTCCGACGACCCGCTGGAGATCGGGGACGAGATGCTGTTCATCACCTCCGAGGAGGAGGAACACCGCATCAGCGCGTTGATACACGACCCCCCGGACCTCGACTGAGCCCGTGCCCGGCGGGGCCCCTTCATGGTTGGACGGGTGCCGTCCCCGGGTTCCGCCCGGGAGCTCTCCTCAGCCCGTGGCGGGGCTCTCCGGAGCGACACGTCCCGCCCCCGGCCCGGTGGAGGAGCCCCCGTCCGCGCCGGAGGACTGTTGGACGGTCCTGCTCGCGCGGCGGATCGCCCAGACGGTGACCAACAGGGCCACCGCCGTGAGGGGATAGCCCATGGCGATGCGGGCCACGGCCAGCCACCCCGTCTGGTCGGCCGCGTACAGCCACTGCTGGACCACGAACTTGGCGAGGAACACCACCGTCCAGGACAGGGTAGCCAGGTCGTAGCCGGTCAGCGCCCTCCGGTGGTGCCTCCAGGCGAAACCGTGCCCGTTGAGCACCGACCAGACGACCCCGACCAACGGCCAGCGCACCGCGATCGAGACCAGGAAACCCCCGCCGTAGAGCAGACTGGTCCAGATGCCCAGCAGGAAGAACCCCTTGGCGTCCCCGGTTCGGTAGGCGATGAACGAGCAGACCGCCACCCCGAGCACTCCGGAGACGGCGGGTTGCAACGGCTCCCTGCGGATGACCCGGGCCACCGCTATCGCCAGGGAGCTCGCGATGGCGATCCAGATGGCCGGAACCATGCCGAACAGGGAGTTGACCACCACGAACACGACGACGGGAACAGCGGAGTAGGCGAGGCCGCTGACCCCGCCCATCTGTTGCAGCAGCGTCTGCTCGGCTCCGTTCTCGCCCGTGGGAACACCTAACCCGAACGGGGCTTTGGCGCCCGCGGACGACTCGGAACCGGCGGAGTCGTCCACCGCCTCGGGGGGACTCCCGAACGGCTCCTGTGGCCCGGGAGTGGAGGAACTGGATTCGGTCATGCGGTGTTCTGCAACTCGTAGTAGGGGTTGTATAGCACCTTGTGTCCGTCACGATCGGCAATCCGGCCGCGCGCCTTGATGGTCCGACCGGGGTCTATTCCGGTGATGCGCCTCCTGCCGAACCAGACGAGCGTGACCCCTTCGGTTCCGTCGTAGAGTTCCGCCTCCAGGGTAGGTACGGAGGCCTTGGGAACCATACCCACGCAGCGAACCCGTCCGAGTACCTCGGCCTGCTCGCCACACTTGCAGTCACACGCGCGCCGCGCGCCGCTGGCCCGGGACCTCTCGGAGAGGTCGTCGGCGTCCAGCTCGGCGACGTCCCTGGTGAGACGACGTACGAGACGGCGCAGGTAGCCGCCTCCGTTGTTGTTCATCTCGCGCTCCCGTGCGCAGTGGACCTCACGGGCAGTGCAGACTACACCCGTGTGATGACAGCCTAGTCACGCGGAATGCCCACGTCCCCGTCCTGGCGGCAACCCGCCCGCACGACTCCGTTCGCCGACAGCGAGCACACGCTCACGCCTGCGCCTGTGCCTGTTCCTGCTGGTGCTGGATGTGTTGGGCGATCTCCTGGGGCAACTCGATCGGAAGCGGGGTGCGTACCGGCATCGGGTCCGAACCGCGGTCCACGATCGTCTCCTCCATCACCGCGTGGAGCAGTTTCGTGCAGGAGTCCAGGTCGGCGGCCGGACTCGCCGCCACCCCCCGCAGCAACCAGCGCGGGCCGTCCACACCGACGAAGCGCAGTGAACTCTTCGGCGTGTCGGCGACGATCTCGGTGTCCCAGGCCCCGTCCTCGAAGCGCACCGTGGCCCCGTCGGACCGGAGCTGGTTCGCCAGCTCCTGGCGCACCTCCTGCCAGAGTTCCCCCGTGCGTGGGGCGGCGAAGGCGCTCACGGTCAGCCTCCCCGAAGGAGTGAGCAGGTGAACGGCCCGCACCGGTCCCTCCGGGTCTATCTCGACCTGCAACTGGCTGTTCTCCGGCACGGGCAGCCGCACCGAACCGAGGTCCAGTCGCTCGATCTCGTCGTCCGGGGCCTCCTCACGGTCGTACGGACCACCGTCGACCGCGGCTTCCTCCTGCTCGTGGAAGTCCTCGTCGACGGCGTACTCCTCCGCCCTGGCGTTCTCCCGCCCGCGGCGGCGCCATCCGAACATCCCCTCAGACCTCCGTATCGCCGGTCGTACTCCCTGCGACCCGGCTTCCGTCCGGGCCGTTCAGCGCTCCGTGACCTCCGGTCGAACCATATCCGTCGGTGCCACGCACGGACTCTGGCAGTTGGGTGACTTCCTGGAAAACAGCCTGCTCGACACGCTGTATCACCAACTGGGCTATTCGGTCCCCCCGGCACAGGCGCAGCGTCCGCTCCGGATCGTGGTTGATCAGGCACACCTTGATCTCACCACGATAGCCCGCGTCCACGGTTCCCGGAGCGTTCACCACGCCGAGACCCAGCCGGGCGGCCAATCCCGAACGGGGGTGGACGAACCCGGCGTATCCCGCGGGCAGGGCTATCGCGACACCGGTTCCCACCACCGCACGTTCTCCGGGGCCCAGTTCGAGGTCCTCGGTGGTGACGAGATCGGCGCCCGCATCACCCGCACGGGCGTAGGCGGGCAGCGGAATCTCGGGATCGGTACGGGTCAGCAGCACCTTCACACTCGACACGGGGCGCAAGACTACCCTGGAGACGTGTCGGAGAGTTCGGAAGCGGGGCTGGTCGGAGACACCTCCCCCGCCCCTCGGGGAGAGCCGGGGCGTCCTCGGTATCGGGAACGTGTGCGCGCCGCCTGGTGGAGCTGGCCGTTACCGCTGGTCGCGGCGGTGCTGCTCGCCGCCGAGGTGCACATGGGTTATCCGGGGATCCGCGCCTGGCTGCCCTACGTGGTGCTGGTTCCCCTGGCCGTGGGGCTCGTGCTGTGGATGAGCCGGTTGCGCATCCTCGTCACCGACGAGGAGTTCGTGGTCGGCTCGGCACGTCTGCCGCTCCGGGTGATCGCCGACGTCGAGGTGATTCCGCGCGAGCGCAAGCAACGGGCGCTCGGGCCCGAACTGGACCCGGCGGCCTTCCTGGTGCACCGCCCGTGGGCTCCCACGATGGTGCGTATCTGGCTGGACGACCCCGAGGACCCGACTCCCTACTGGGTGGTCAGCACACGTCGTCCCGAACAACTGGCCAGGGCACTGACCTCCGAGTAGTCTTCCGGCCTCGCGAGCACGGTCGAGCCCCTCCGAGTGGGCTGAACGGCGGACTGGATACGCGGTTGTCGACACCGGCCATATCCAGTCCGCCTCACACCGCCGCACACATGCGGATCATGCCGCGCAGTCGCGGCACACGTACTTGCCGTTGCGTTCCTCGGCCAACCGGTTGCGGTGGTGCACCAGGAAGCAGCTCGAGCAGGTGAACTCGTCGGCCTGCTTCGGCAACACCTTGACCGTCATTTCCTCTCCGGAAAGATCGGCCCCCGGAAGCTCGAAGTTGTCGGCGATCTCCCCCTCGTCGGTGTCGACCGATCCGGACTGCGCGTCGTTGCGCTTGGCCTTGAGCTCCTCCAACGAATCCTCGGGCAGGTCCTCGGCTTCACCGCGACGTGGGGCGTCGTAGTCGGTCGCCATGTCGTCTCACCCCTGCTTCTGTGGAGATGTGCAATGGTGTGCCGCTGGTCAACGTTCCAGGGCCTCGATTTGTGCCCGCACCCGACAGTGGCGGAGGTCTCGTCCTGTCCGCGCTCCAAGTTCCCCCGAAACGAGCGACCGCCTCCGCCGGCACAGCGTCGAGCGCCGGAAGGGTAGCTCATCAGCGGGCGGAATACGCACCGGGTCACCCACAGGTGTGGTATGCGCTGCACTCCGCTGCCGGAGCACCACCCGGACACCGGGTGAGCCCGGTGCGGACATGGCATCCTGGGAAACGGCCGAACCCACCCACCCGGACGACACCACCGGGAGTACGTGATCGCACTTTCGAGACGGAGTTCGGTGGTGATCCGGTTCCCGAGGAACAACGACTTCGACACGACTGTCCGCGCGAGGCCGCACCGGAACGTGACAGCGCCTAAGCTGAGAGGAGGCAGGGGGTGGCGAAGTCGACCCACCCCCCGCGCCGCGAAGAAGACGACTCGATCAGGGGAGGCTGGCGGACGTGTCCACCGGGAGCACAGCACAGGGGCCTCGGCGGCCGCGGTACCGGCGCCGGCGCCCACTGCCCGCGCTGATCCTGCTGGCCGTGCTCGTCGTGTTGTCCGGATTCGTCTGGACGAGGGTTTTCGAGTCCACCGAATCGGTCGAGGCGGCGACGCGCTGCAACATACCGGGAACCGAACCCGGCAGTCAGCAGGCCCAACCGGGGGAGCCGCCGACACGAACGGCCGCCGGCACCATGCTGTCCAGGAAAGCCCTGGACGACACCCGGCCCTCCCCTCCCCAGGACGTCTCGGTACAAGTGTTCAACGCCAACGGAGAGGTGAACCAGGCCAGTCTGGTCTCCGAGGAACTCACCAACCTCGGTTTCGCCAAGGCGGGTGATCCCGCCAACGACCCCGTCTACACCGACCTCGACATGGACTGCCACGCCCAGATCCGTTACGGCGAGAACGGGGCGCAGGCGGCCCGCACCCTGAGTCTGATCGTCCCGTGCGCGCAGCTGGTGCGCGACGAACGCCCCGGTGCCGAGGTGGATCTGGCCCTCGGGTCGGAGTTCGACGACGTCAGGGCCACCCAGCAGGGGAAACAGGCGTTGCAGCAGCTGAAGAACTGGGCGAGGGAGAACCGGGGGCGAACCGGGGACCAGCCCGGAGCGGCACCACCCCGGGTGGACCAGGAACTGCTCGAACAGGCACGCGACGTACACTGCTGAGACTCCCGGAGCTTCGCCGTCACGGGCGTGTGGTGACTCCGAGCGCCCGTGACGAGGACCTTACCGGGCGCCGACTGGCGAGCGCGTCACGAGCGTTCCGGGACGCTCGCCGGAGGGCCCGTGACGGTTTCAGATCGTCGAGACCTTCTTGTCGAGCAGCGTGGCGGTGAGCGCCTCGGCGATACCCGGGCAGGCACAGAGGATCGCCTCGTCACCGAGACCGTCCGTGGAGTTCGGGTGAGGCAGGCGCAGCCGGGCACCGGCCTCGGAGGCGATCAGAGCTCCCGCGGCCCAGTCCCAGCGGGACAGCCCGTGTTCGTAGTAACCGTCCAACCATCCCGCCGCCACGGCGCACAGGTCCAGTGAGGCCGCCCCTCCTCGGCGGATGTCGCGAATCTCACTGATCATCCCTGCGAGCAGCGCGGCCTGCCGGCTCCGACGTTGCTGGTGGTAGCTGAATCCGGTGCCCAGCAGCGAGAGGTCGAGACGCCGTTCCGCGGAGACGGCGAGGCGGTGCCCGTCGAGTTCGGCACCGTGTCCGCTCGCCGCGCTCCACACCCGCCCGGTACGGGGTTCGACCACCGCTCCGGCCAGGGAGGTTCCGTTTCGCTGGACGGCCACGGAGACGGCGTAGTTGGGGTGGCCGTAGAGATAATTCACAGTTCCGTCGATCGGATCGACCACCCACCGCAGTCCCTCCTGCTCGTGGGTTCCTCCCTCCTCCTCCCCGAGCACGGGATCCCCGGGTCGTAACTCCTCCAGGCGTTGCCTGATCAGCCGTTCGACCGTCCGGTCCGCCGCCGTCACCACGTCCGTCTCGGTGCTCTTGGTGTCCACCGTTCCCTCGGTGACCACCCCGTGCCGCATGTTCTCGGCCAGCTCGGCGGCCTCGCGCGCGACACGCACGGAGATGTCGCGCAGACTCTGGACGTCATACTCGTGTGTCAAACCCACGTTCACATCGCAACACAGTGCGGTTAAAGTCTGCACACCATCGTCCTGAATCGAATAGGAAGGATCAGGCATGGGCACTGCCCGTGGTTTCGGCGTGGACATCGGAGGTTCCGGCATCAAGGGGTGCCCCGTCGATGTCGAAGGTGGCGTTCTGGCCGAGGAACGACTGCGGATCTCGACCCCGCAGCCCTCGACTCCCGACGCGGTGGCGGACACGGTCGCCGAGATCGTCGCCAAGTTCGGCTGGGAGGGGCCGGTCGGCATCACCCTGCCGTGTGTGATCAAGAACGGGACCGCGTTGACGGCCGCCAACGTCGACGAGGACTGGATCGATACAGACGCGCAGGAGCTGTTCGCCAAGCGGCTCGGTCGAGTCCGCGAAGAGATCGTAATGGTCAACGACGCCGACGCCGCGGGGCTGGCCGAGATGCGCTTCGGAGCGGGAGCCGAGCGGCAGGGCCTCGTGGTGGTGCTCACCTTCGGGACCGGCATAGGCAGTTCCACGTTCCTGAACGGGCAGCTCGTCCCCAACACCGAGTTCGGCCACATCGAGGTGGACGGCCGCGACGCCGAGGAGGAGGCGGCCGCCTCGGTGAAGGACAACCTGGAACTCACCTACGAGGAGTGGGCCCCCCGTGTGAGCAGGTACGTCCGCACGCTGGAGCGGTTCCTGTGGCCGGACCTGATCATCGCCGGGGGCGGAGTGAGCAAGAAGGCGCACAAGTGGCTGCCGCTGCTGCAGACTCGTACCCCGATCGTGCCAGCGAAGCTGAAGAACGACGCGGGTATAGTCGGAGCGGCCTCAGCCGCTGCACAACACGCGTAACATCGGCTGTGGCACTGCTCGGATGAGGGCGGTACCGACACGGGGTGGGTGCACGAACACGTGACATCGGGCGCCGATCATCCTCACAGCGGAACCGCGCTCACCTGACACAGTTACAATGGAACACGTCCCACCGAATTCACGGCCTTCCGGCACGTCTCGTAGGGCTCGAACGGTGGGTTGTCCCCGACCCCTGGCGGCCGAGGTTTCGCGCCCCCGGCCAGCCCTGGCAGACCGTCGCGAAAGGGCGTACGTGGCAGCCGCAGAAACCGCAACCCGACGCTCCGGCTCCGCTGCAGCATCAGGCGGGGTCCGGTCCGAGCCCAGCAAGAAGACGACTTCCACCACGGAAGCCACTTCCGGAACCGAGGCCGACGAACCGAAGAAGTCCTCGTCGGGAAGGAAGACGTCCAAGGGCTCCACTGGGACCAAGTCGAGCGGAACCAAGTCGACCAGCCGCAAGAGCACCTCGAAGTCGACGGCCAAGAAGGGCACGAAGTCGTCTTCGAGCAAGAGCGCCTCCACCTCGAAGTCCGGTTCGTCCGCGGACCAGGCCGGCGCCGAGACCCTGGGGATCGACGAACCCATCGAGACGGACCTCACCTCTCCGAACATCGGGGACCTCGACGACATCGAGGTGGACATCCCCGAGGAACCCGAGGTCGTCGAGGACGAGGAGGGCAAGACCGACCCCGACTTCGTCTGGGACGAGGAGGAGTCGGAGGCGCTCCGGCAGGCACGCAAGGACGCCGAGCTGACCGCCTCGGCCGACTCGGTGCGCGCCTACCTGAAGCAGATCGGCAAGGTCGCCCTGCTCAACGCCGAGGAGGAGGTGGAGCTCGCCAAACGTATCGAGGCGGGCCTCTACGCGGCCGAGCGGTTGCGCCAGGCCGAGGAGGCCGGCGAGATGCCGCCGCTCCAGCTCCGCAGGGACCTGCGCTGGATCGTGCGGGACGGTGAGCGTGCCAAGAGCCACCTGCTCGAAGCCAACCTGCGTCTGGTGGTCAGCCTGGCCAAGCGCTACACCG
This sequence comes from Actinopolyspora mortivallis DSM 44261, assembly GCF_000384035.1. Lineage (GTDB taxonomy): Bacteria > Actinomycetota > Actinomycetes > Mycobacteriales > Pseudonocardiaceae > Actinopolyspora > Actinopolyspora mortivallis. The sequence goes on along the minus strand of NZ_KB913024.1, from coordinate 981,048 downwards.
GCCGGGGCATGGCCTTCCTCGACCTCATCCAGGAGGGCAACCTCGGACTGATCCGCGCGGTGGAGAAGTTCGACTACACCAAGGGCTACAAGTTCTCCACCTACGCCACCTGGTGGATCCGGCAGGCCATCACCAGGGCCATGGCCGACCAGGCCCGCACCATCCGGATCCCGGTCCACATGGTGGAGGTCATCAACAAACTCGGCCGGATCCAGCGTGAGCTGCTGCAGGACCTCGGCCGGGAGCCCACCCCCGAGGAACTGGCCAAGGAGATGGACATCTCCCCGGAGAAGGTGCTGGAAATCCAGCAGTACGCCCGGGAGCCCATCTCGCTCGACCAGACCATCGGCGATGAGGGCGACAGTCAGCTCGGTGACTTCATCGAGGACTCCGAGGCCGTCGTCGCGGTGGACGCGGTGTCGTTCACGTTGCTGCAGGACCAGCTGCAGTCGGTGCTGCAGACGCTCTCCGAACGCGAGGCGGGCGTGGTCCGACTGCGTTTCGGTCTCACCGACGGACAGCCGCGCACCCTGGACGAGATCGGACAGGTCTACGGCGTCACCCGGGAACGCATTCGACAGATCGAGTCCAAGACCATGTCGAAGTTGCGGCACCCCTCGCGTTCGCAGGTGCTGCGCGACTACCTGGACTGAATGGTCGGCCGGCGGCCTCGGGCCGCCGTGCCCGCGCCCCGCACTCCCGGTTCCCCAGCCCGGTCGAGTGCGGGGCGCTTTTTCGTTCCCCTCCCCCGGGCGGGGACGCCGGGACCACTCCCTCCAGCCGGGAGGGACGGGACAGCCACGGGGTGACCTACGACACTTTTCGCTCCACCACCCGGAAAGATCCCACCGAAATCCCGTTCGCCCACAGCGGAAAAACATCCAGAAAAAAGCGAAATACCGCCCCGAAAAAGCATCCGGAGGGCGTGGTCGAGGGGCGAACAACCGCCGAACACCCCAAAAACGAAAGCTATTTTCGCAGGTCACAAGGGTACTTCAGTGATCGACTACGCTGTGTTCCCGATCACTGGGCCATCCGGGCATTTTCCGGTGACGCACATCGCTGATCGTCTCTGGAACAGTGACGCGAGGCCATGTGTCTGTAAGAGTGGAACGTGCGACACCGGCCCCGTCGCCAGCGGGCTACCGGTGGTTGCAGCAGGATCGAGGCGTCGGGTACCCCCGGCGCCGGGACGGAGGGAGATTCCCATGCCCGAGACGCTCACCCGCCCCGAGTTGACCGCCGCCGACCGCTGTGACCGCTGCGGGGCCGCCGCAAAGCTCAGGGCAGTTCTCCAGTCCGGCGGAGAGCTGCTGTTCTGCGGACACCACGCCCGGGAATTCAAGGCCGGTCTCAGTGAGGTTGACGCGGACCTGCAGGAAGACGAGCAGATCGAGCTCTGACTCAGGTAGGACGAGGCAACGCCCGGCCGAAGACGGTTTCGGCCGGGCGTTGCTTTTCGTGTCGGGGCTCCGGGGAGAGCACCACGGGACCGTGACTCACCAGGACCGGAGGGTGGCGATCCGCTCCTCCAACTGCTCGACGCTCGCCGAGGCCGTGGGGGGACCCCCGCAGGTGCGTCGCAGCGCACCGTGTATCACCCCGTAGGGCTTGCCCGTGCGCTGGTGGTACAGCGAAACCAACGTGTTGAGTTCCTTGCGCAGGGCCTTGAGACGCTCCTGAACGCTCTGTGGCCGTTGCTCGGCCGCCTTCTCCCGCTCCTGTGCCGCCTTGGCGGCCGCGTCCTCCTTGTGGCGCTGTTCGCGCCGATGCACCTGCTGGATCTGCTGCTGCTGGCGCTGCTGCAACAGGGCGCGCACCTGCTCGGGTTCGAGCAGCCCCGGCAGTCCCAGGTAGTCCTGTTCTTCCTCTGTGGTGGCGAAGGCGGCCGTACCGAAGGAGGAGCCGTCGTAGATGACCTGGTCCAGTTCCGCGTCGGCGCTCAGGGCCGTGTACGGCTGTTCGTTGTCCGGCTCGTCCCGCTGCCGGTTGGCCTCGACCAGCTCCCGGTCGTTCCAGCCCTCCTTCTCCCGCTGGGGCTTGCCCAACACGTGGTCCCGGTCGGCTTCCAGCTGGCTCGCGAGGTCCAGCAGCACCGGGACGCTCGGAAGGAAGATGCTCGCCGTCTCACCGGACTTGCGGGCCCGCACGAACCTGCCGATCACCTGGGCGAAGAACAGCGGGGTGGAGGCACTGGTCGCGTAGACCCCCACGGCCAGCCGGGGGACGTCGACCCCTTCGCTGACCATGCGCACGGCCACCATCCACCGCTCGTCGGACTCGGAGAACCGGGCGATCCGGTCCGAGGCCTGCGGGTCGTCGGACAGCACCACCGTGGGCTCGGTTCCGCTCACCCGGTGCAGCGTCTTGGCATAGGCCCGTGCGCTCTTCTGGTCCGAGGCGATCACCAACCCTCCGGCGTCGGGCATCCCGCCACGACGCAACTGGGTCAACCGGGTGTCGGCGGCCTGGAGCACGGAGGGGATCCACTCCCCACCGGGGTCCAGGGCGGTGCGCCAGGCCCGTGCGGTCTGCTCGGCGGTCAACGGCTCCCCTAGCCGGGCCGCGAACTCGTCGCCCGCGCTGGTCCTCCAACGGGCCTCGCCGGAATAGGCCAGGAAGATCACCGGGCGGACCACCCCGTCCCGCAGCGCCTCGGCGTACCCGTAGGAGTGATCGGCCCGGCTGCGCTGCGCTCCGTCCGCGTCCGGTTCGTAGGTGACGAAGGGGATCGGGTTGTCGTCGGAGCGGAACGGAGTCCCGGTGAGGGTGAGCCTGCGGGCCGCGGGGGTGAAGGCCTCGCGGATCGCGTCACCCCACGACTTGGCGTCCCCGGCGTGGTGGATCTCGTCCAGAATCACCAGGGTCTTGCGTCGTTCGGTGCGCACTCTGTGCAGATTCGGGTGGGTGGCCACCTGGGCGTAGGTGAGCACGACACCGCGGTAGTCGGCCGAGGTGGTTCCGTCGGAGTTGCTGAACTCGGAGTCCAGCGGGATCCCCGCTCCGCCGGAGGCCAGCGCCCACTGGTGCTTGAGATGGTCGGTGGGGGTGACCACCGTGACCGCCTCGACGGTGCGGTCGGCGATCAGCTCCGCAGCCACCCGCAGCGCGAACGTGGTCTTGCCCGCTCCCGGTGTGGCCACGGCCATGAAGTCCCGGGGCTTAGTCGCCAGGTACTTCGTCAGCGCCCTGCGCTGCCAGTCACGCAGCGGCCTGTCGTGGGCCCGGGACGGATCACTGAGTACCGAACGAACGGACTGGTCAACCTGCGTTTCGGACACGCCCGTCTGCCGCTCCCTTCCGATCAACACCGTTCGACAGGCAAAGCGGCGCTCGGTCCACCGCACCACGAGTGACATCACCCGCTTGTCGAACTTTCGGACCCGCACCCACGACGGAGCGGAAAACCCCGCCGCCGGGCACGGATGGACACGAACGGATCACGCCGGGCGGAGACCCCGACGGCACCGGCACTCGTCCGAAAGCGCCCCTTCCGCGGAACGGACGGAGACGCGTCCGGACACGACGGTCGCGCGTACGAGGAGCACGACCTGGCGAGTCCTCCGCGGACACGAACCACGAACCGTTCGTTACCGTGCGAAAAGCCGGAAATCCGACTTCCCGGCCAGCGGTGGGAGGCACTCCCGAGGCACACCTGCCGGTGGGGCACCGTGTGTCGCCGTCGCCGAGAGGGGAGCCTACCGCTTTCGTCGCCGCCAACGCGCCGTCCGGGTGGGGCCGGCAGGAAAATGAAGTTCCCGCCACACCCCGAACGGATCACAACCGTGTCAACCTTGGGATCAGCATGGATGCAGCGAGTCCGAACAGCCGACGCCGTTCGGTTGCCCCAGCAGAGGGCACGAGACCTTCCGTGCGGCGCGGATCGCTGCGTGTGGTGACCCGCACCCTGCGGAAGTCGTGGGACGACGACATCCTCTCCGAGTCGGCCGCGGCGGCCTTCTGGCAGACGCTGTCCCTGCCCCCGCTGCTGCTCGGACTACTGAGCAGCATCGGCTTTCTGGGGGACTGGCTGGGCAAGGAGGTCGTGGCCACGGTTCAGCACCGCATCGTCGGGTTCGCCGGAACGATCTTCAGTGCCAGCGTGGTCGAACAGATCATCAGCCCCACCCTCGGCGACATCCTGACCAGCGGTCGCACCCGAGTGGCCTCGGTGGCCTTCCTGCTGTCGCTGTGGGCGGGTTCCTCGGCCCTGGCCTCGCTCATCGACTCGATCACCCTGGCCTACGACCAGTACATGGTGCGCAACGCGCTCTGGCAGCGTGTGCTCGCCCTGCTGCTCTACCTGGCCAGCCTGGTCATGGCGGTGCTCGTGCTGCCACTGACCGCGTTGGGGCCCAGATGGCTGCTCACGGTGCTGCCCACCTGGCTACGCGCGGACGTGGCCACTCTGATCAGGCTGTTCTACTTCCCGGTGACGGGCCTGGTGCTGGTGATCGCTCTGGCGACGCTCTACAAACTCGCGCTGCCCCGCAAGCTGCCGTGGCACCGGGGGCTTCCCGGGGCGCTGCTGGCGATGCTGGTGTTCCTGTGCTCCAGCGTCGGACTCCGGCTCTACATCACCTGGGTGACCTCAACCGGGTACACCTACGGAGCGCTGGCCACTCCGATCGCCTTCCTGCTGTTCGCCTTCTTCATCGGCTTCGCGATCGTCTCCGGCGCCCAGTTCAACAACGCGATCGAGCAGACATGGCCCGCCGGTATGACCAGACGGGAACGCAGGCGTTGGCGTCGCCTGGAGATGCGGCGCGCCGCCCAACGCCTGCGAACCGAGCGGGGATACCAGGCGTGGGGGACCGAAACGACACGAGGTGGGCAGCAGCCCCCCGACTCCGGGACCGCCTGAGCGGATCCCGGCCGGGCGGACTCACTCGTCGTCGCCACCACCCGGAGGAAGCCCCTCGAAGATCTCCTTGCACTCGGGGCAGACCGGTGAGCCCGGTTTCGCGGACTTCGTCACGGGGAAAACCGCCCCGCACAGCGCCACCACGTGACTGCCCATGACCGCGCTCTCGGCGATCTTGTCCTTCTGCACGTAGTGGAAGACCTCGGGACTGTCGTCACTGGTCTGTTCGGTGTTCTGCGGTCTGGTGTCTTCTTCCGGAAGAACGGTCGTCGTCATGACACCATGATGCCGCACCGAAAGCCCCGGTGTCCTCCAGGGCACGGCACGCGGTGGTTCACCGGCTGTCGACGACCCAGTGTGCCGGGTCGTCCAGTTCGCGGCTGCTCCCGCCTCCCCGGAACCGACGGACGTTCTCGCTCTTGCGTGGCGGCCGATCGTTCGCGACGAGCACAGCCATCCAGGGCAGCGGGATGGAGACCGCGATGATGATCAGTGAAAGCCACCAGATCGGATAGACCATGACGGCGGCGATCAGACAGGGAATACGCAGCGACATCATCAACGCGTACTTCTTGCGTCGCGCCGCTTGCTGATCGTCGTAGGACGGCTCGGCCTCGGTGATGAGCACCGGGGTGTCGTCACCACGCTGGAAGCCACTCACGACACCACCTCCACTTTCATCGTCCCACTCACACCCCGGTTCGCGCAGACCGCCCCACGGGTTTTTCCGGGCCGCCCCGCCGCACGATCACCCACCGGAGTGCACGGGACCACGGCAAGGCACGGGTGCGGACGGTGTTCCCGGCGGCCGTGTGAGGATCGCCGCGTGACTGTCGAACTCACACACGACCGCCTCGACCGGCTGCGCGAGGCCCTGCTCGCGGCGGACTACACCGCGGACGGCGTGGTGGAACTGCTGGGTACTCGGGCACACGCGGCCCTGGGAAGAGGGGAACCGGAACCCGCCCTGCGGGCCACGGCCGAACCCGGTCCGCTCAGCAGCCTGGTACGCGTGTTCCTGCTCGGAGAACCGATCGAGTCGGCGGCGGCCGAACGTGCCCTGGATCCGTTGCCCCTGGCCGAGGCCGTGGCCGCCGGCATCCTGGTGGCCGCCGGGGACTCGGTGCGCGCGGGGCTGGACATCCGACCGCACGCCGCGATGGACAACTCGTGGTGGGTCATCTCGGACCTGGACGCCGAGACCCGCCCTCCGGGTGTTCCCGTCACCAGCGATCACGTGCTCGGGGTCGGACGGGCCTCGCTGAGCCTGGTGCGCGCCACCCCGCAGCGCCCCGTCGGCTCCGTGCTGGACGTCGGCACCGGATGCGGAGTGCAGGCGCTGCACGCCTCGGCCCGGGCCGAGCGGGTGACGGCCACCGAAGTCTCGGAACGGGCACGGAAACTGGCCGAGGCGACCTTCCGCCTGAACCGGGTGGAGGTCGAGGTGCTCGACGGCGAGTGGTTCGACCCGGTTGCCGGGCGCGGGTTCGACCAGGTGGTGTGCAACCCGCCGTTCGTGGTGGGCCCGGCCAGAACCGATTTCGTCTACCGGGACTCGGGACTGGCCGGGGACAGGGCGAGCGCCCGGGTGGTGAGTGAGCTGCCCGGGGTGCTCAACGAGGGCGGCACCGGTCACCTGCTCGCCTCCTGGCTGCACCGGGAGGGCGAGGACTGGCGCACCCGCGTGTCGGACTGGCTGCGGGAACCGGACGTGGACGCCTGGTTCGTCCAGCGCGACGTGGCCGATCCCGAGTTGTACGTGGGCACCTGGCTGCGGGACGCGGGAGTGGATCCCCGTTCGGAACCCGGCAGACGCCGCTCGCGGGAGTGGCTGGACTGGTTCGCCGACAACGGGGTGACCGGGGTCGGTTTCGGCTTCGTCACACTGCGCCGCACCCACGGCGGGAACGGTCGAACGGTCTGCGAGGACCTGCGCCACGCCTTCGACGACCCGCTCGGTGCGGAGGCCGACGCGTGGTTGCGCCGCCTCGACTGGCTGCGGGACCGCCCCTCGGCGGAGGAGCTGCTCGGCAGTCGACTGGTCGCCGCGCCGAGCCTGGTGCTGGAACGAGTCAGCTCCCTCGCCGAGGAGGGATGGCGGGAGTTCGTCCACCGCCTGCACCGCACCGACGGGCCGGGTTGGCAACACGAGACCGACGAGCTCGGTGCCCGGCTCGTCGCGGGATGCCAGGGCGCGTTGCCCGCTGACGAGTTGCTGGAGCTGCTGGCCGCCGCCTACGGGGCGGATTCCGCCGAACTCACCCGATCCGCGGAACCGGTTCTGCGCGAGCTTGTCCAGCACGGCATGTTGCTTCCCGCGGAGTGGCAGGAGGACGAACGGTGAGGGCCGTGGTGACCCGGGTGCTGCGCGCCGCCGTGCGCGTGGACGGCAGGACGGTGGGCGGCATCGACGAGCCCGGGCTGCTGGTCCTGGTGGGTGTGACCCACTCCGACACCGAGGAGCAGGCGGGCACGTTGGCCCGCAAGGTGCACGAGCTGCGCGCGCTGCGGGAGGAGCGGTCCTGCGCCACGGCGGACGCGCCACTGCTGGTGGTCAGCCAGTTCACCCTCTACGGCAGCACGCGGAAGGGACGAAGGCCCTCCTGGAGCGCCGCGGCACCCCCGGAACAGGCCGAACCGCTGGTGGAGTCGGTGATCGAGCGGCTGTGGGAACGCGGAGCGCGGGTGGCCACGGGAAGCTTCGGTGCGCACATGGAGGTGGACAGCACCAACGACGGGCCGTTCACCCTCTTGGTCGAAACATAGTCCGGCATCCGGAAACCCGGGACGCGATTCGGATCGCTTCCACCCGGAAAAGGGGTCGTTTCGGAACGGCCCCTTTTCCGGGCGTGCCGAGACTTCGGGATTCGTTCCGGGGGAAAACCCTCCCCGCGGCGAGATCTCGGAAAAAGACCTCCCGCCCGACGACCGGGACGGGGTGCGTCACCGGTCCGACCGGGGAACCCTCTCCGCGAAAAACCCTCACATCTTCTCCGCGGCCGACGTAGGCCCAGCTGGCCGGCCCCGGTCTCCGAAGGTTCTCGGAACCCGGGAGAAGGGATCTGTCGAAGAATGACGTGTTTCTCAGCGAATTCTCAGCCAACACGCCACGAGTGTGACGACGCTGACTCCTTTCGCGCGGAGAACGCGGGAACTAATCCGGCCCCAGAAGCGTTTTCCGTACAGCCAACCTCACCAAGCGCCGGTACTCGGCACCCGAGACCGCACCCCGTCGGTGCGCCCGTCCGGGAGTCGACGGCGGACGAACGACAACGGACATGCGACACGTCACGGAACGAACGTCTCGACAGACCCAGACCGGACAACCACCCCGCCCGCCAGGACGAACCACGCCGACACGAGCAACGACACCACCGGCCACCGCCGTGACCGACGCGGTACGACCTCTTCCCTCTCTCCCGAGCGTACCCGTCCTCCGCGCCCCGCGGTGTCACGTCGGTGCACCGGCTTCCGACAACCAGCCCGTCAGGGAGGTAGCTCTATGACCGCCCCGCAGACTCTCGCCCCGGACGTCGCCAACGAGGCGGACCTCGACAGCCAGGGCCCCTCTGCCGACCTGGTGCGGGTCTACCTCAATGGTATCGGCCGTACGGCACTGCTCAGTGCGCAGGACGAGGTCGACCTCGCGAAGCGTATCGAGGCCGGTGTGTTCGCCAAACACCTGCTGGACACCTCCGAGGACCTGAGCAGGCAGCGGCGTGCCGACCTCAGGGCCGTGGTCCGCGACGGCCAGGACGCGAAGAACCACCTCATGGAGGCCAACCTGCGTCTGGTGGTCAGCCTGGCCAAGCGCTACACCGGCAGGGGGATGCCGCTGCTGGACCTCATCCAGGAGGGCAACCTCGGACTGATCCGCGCGGTGGAGAAGTTCGACTACACCAAGGGCTACAAGTTCTCCACCTACGCCACCTGGTGGATCCGACAGGCCATCACCCGGGGCATGGCCGACCAGAGCCGCACCATCCGGTTGCCCGTCCACCTGGTCGAGCAGGTCAACAAGCTGGCCCGGATCAAGCGGGACCTGCACCAGAAACTGGGCAGGGAGGCCACCGAGGAGGAGGTCGCCGCCGAGGCGGACATGTCCGTGGAGAAGGTGATCGACCTCATGGACCACTCCAAGGACCCGGTGAGTCTGGACATGCCGGTCGGCTCTGAGGAGGACGCCCCGCTCGGCGACTTCATCGAGGACTCGGAGGGAGCCGACGCGGAGAACGCGGTCATCTCCGGCTTCCTCCAGGACGACCTGCGCCGGGTGCTGGACACCCTGGAGGGCCGTGAACAGCAGGTCATCCGCATGCGTTACGGCCTCGACGACGGACAGCCGCGCACGCTGGACCAGATCGGCAAGGCCTTCGGGCTGTCCCGGGAACGGGTCAGGCAGATCGAACGCGAAGTGATGGCCAAACTCCGTCAGGGCGACCGCGCGAACAAACTGCGTTCCTACGCGAGTTGAGCAGTGGGCGCGTCCGGAGGAAAACTCCAGGCGCGCCCACCGGTGGCGCCCTCACCCGTCACGACGAGGGGACGCCGTCCGCACGGACCGACTCAGACCGCGGAGCCGAGCAGCTTGTCCCTCCACCGGTCGATCTCGGCGTCACTCGCACCGTGCCGGATCAGCCATCCCGCGGCGCCCCCCTCCTCGGTGTCCACCGTCCGCAGGAGATGCTCGATCGCCTCGGCCGGAGCCGAGACGAGCTCCCGCACGGCGGACTCGTCCACTCCGGTGGGCATCTCGGGAGCGATGCGTAGTCTGCGCAACACCTGGTACATGTTGCGGTCGGTGTGCACGTAGTCGGCGACGATCGCGTCACGACGCACCCCGGCCGCACTCAGCAGCAACGCGCAGACCACCCCGGTGCGGTCCTTGCCCGCGGCACAGTGCACCAGCACCGGCCCCGGGGACTCCAACACGATCCGGAACACCTCGAGCAGCCTCTTCGGGGCCCGCTCCACCATGCAGCCGTACAACTCGGCCAGCGTGTCCCAGGGATCCGCCCCCGACTCGTCGCGCAAGCCCTCCAGAACCGGCACGTGGTGTACCGTGCTGACCCGTTCGAGCGGGTGGGGACCGGACTTCTCCTCCTCGGTGTCCCGCAGGTCGACCACCGCCGTGGGCGGCCAGGAGGTCGCCCCCTCCGGGGGACGGTCCCCGTCGTACGGGGCGTCACCCCGGTAGAGCACCCCGGACCGCGTGGTCACACCGTCCTCGGCGGGCAACCCGCCCAGATCACGGAAGTTGACCAGGCAGTCCGGACCACTGTCGCTGTGCTCGGTCATGTGCATGCGCCCCTTCGCCGTCGGCTGTCCCCGCACAGGATCGCAGTTCCGAGCACGGGCCTGAAGAGAGCGGCCCCTCAGCCGGGAGCGGGCTCCGTTCCGCGCCGGGGCCGTCCCCGGGGAGATGTGGTTCCCGGGGGGTAGGCCCCGAACGTTGCCGGCGCGGCGGAACCGGCCTACTCGCCGGCAACGGTGGTCTCCCGCTGGGTGAGCACCACCTCCCGCTCCCCGAGCGGGCTGTCCAGCGGAGCGGTCACCGGCGGGTAACGCAGGTCCATCGTGCACGGACCCGCGTCCCGCGGGGTCTCCTCCACCAACTCGACCCCGACCCGCCGTTCCGTCTGCTCGGTCACCCTGGCACGGACCTCGCCGCATCCGCCCTCCTGGCCGGTGACCACGAGCACGGACCCCCCGTTCTGGGTCCACACCTCCCGGGGATATCCCTCCGGCAACGCCGAACCGTCCACCCGCGCGGTGGGAACCTCGGTACGTTCCTTCTCCGGCACGGGCTTGGGCGGCTCGTCACCGCGCGAGGACTCCTGCGTGGCCGGCGGAGGGGGCTGTCCGCCGAAACCGACGTCGGACTGCTGTTCACCGCAGGCGGTGAGAGCGAACAGCACCGCGGCCGCCCCCACCAGGATTCGTAACCGTCTCATGCCCGAAGGACGGAACCCCGACGAACGAGGGTTGCGTGTCCTCCACCCGCTGGCGGGTTCACGACAGCGGAAGTCGGTGCGCCCCCTTGTCCGCCCGCCGAGGTCGGAGAGGCTCAACGCAACCGGCGCGGCCCCGAGTCCGGCGACTCGGAGCTGCGTCCCAGGGTCATCGCCGCGCCGGCCACATACGCCCCCGACGAAGCCGCCAGCACCGGCTCCAGCACCAGTTCCCGCACCTCCGGGAGATCCTCGCCCAGGGTCGCCACACGCAGCACGAGATCCTCCATCGCGGTCATGTCGGCCGGGACAGCCCCGCGGTAGCCGTCGAGCATCGGCGCGGCCTTGGGAGCACGGACCAGGTCCGCCACGTCGGTGTCGGTCAGCGGCACTGCCCGATAGGCCCGGTCACCGAGAAGGTCGTTGGCCAGCCCGGCGAGTCCGAAGGACACGAGCGTCCCGAAGGAGGGATCCTCCATGAGCCTGATGACGCACGAGGTCCCCTTCGGGGCCATCCGCTGCACGTAGACCTCGCCGCTTCCGGCCAGCTCGCACAGGTCCGTGTAGGCGGTGCGTACCACCTCGGCCGTGCCCAGGTCGAGCCGCACCCCGGCCAGGTCCGTGCGGTGCCGCAGCTGTCGACTGGCGGACTTCAGCACCACCGGGAAGCCGACCTGCTCCGCGGCGGCCACGGCGGAATCCACGTCCGAGACGAGCCGGAACGGGGAGACGGTGATCCCGTAGCACTCCAACAGGCGCACCGTCTCGGAATCGGACAGCCTCCGGGTCGTCTCGCGGTCGACCCACTGTTCCACCAGTTCCCGCGCCCGCTCGGGTTCCACTCCCTCCGGGCGGACGAACTCCCCCTGCGGCGCGGCACGCCAGTTCGCGTACCGCACGGCGCGGCCGAGCGCCAGCACGGCCCGCTCCGGGGTGGGATAGGAGGGAATCGAACCGGGTCCCGGGGTCCCGTCCCCACCGGGCACCGCAAGCTCGTCCGGAACTCCCTCCGCGGCGAGGAACGTGCTCACCACCGGCTTGCTGCCCACGGTGTCGGCCTCGTGCAACGCCTCCCGGAGCTGGCGGGCGTAGGTGGCCCCGGGGACGGCGACCGGCGGGGCGAACACCGTCACCAACGCGTCCACCTCCTCGTTCTCCGCCGCGGAACGCACGGCGGCGGCGAACTCCTCGGGGCCGGCCGAGGCCCCGACGTCCACCGGGTCGGTCACCGGACGCAGTCCCTGCTCCAACGCCGCGTCGGTGGCCAGCATCCCGAGGGCGCTCGAATTCCCCACTATCGCCACACGGTCTCCCCGGGGCAGCGGTTGGTGGGCCAGCAGCAGCGCCACGTCGAACATCTGCGCCACGGAGTCGACCCGGATCACCCCGGCCTGGTCGAACAGCGCCTGCACACTCGTCTCGTCGATGCGCACCGAGGTCGCGGCCAGTCCGGCCCGCACCGCGTTGCGCCCCGACTTGACGACCACGATCGGTTTGCTGCGGCCCAGCCTGCGAGCGAGACGGGCGAACTTGCGGGGGTTGCCGAAGGACTCCAGATACAGCAGCACCACGTCGGTGGTGGGATCCGTCTGCCAGTACTGCAGGAGGTCGTTGCCGGACACGTCGGCCCTGTTGCCCGCCGAGACGAAGGTGGAAAGCCCCAGTCCCCGCTCGGTCGCCGCGGCCAGGATCGCCACGCCCAGCGCGCCGGACTGGCAGAAGAACCCGGTACGTCCCCTCCCCGGCAGGCGGGGAGCCAGGCTGGCGTTCAGCCGCTGGCCCGGATCGGTGTTGACCACCCCCAGGGCGTTCGGTCCCACCACGCGCATCCCGTACACCCTGGCCGCGCGCACCATGCGTCGTTCCGCCTCCCGCCCGCTCGGTCCCACCTCGCTGAAACCGGAGCTGACGATCAGCAGCGCCTTGACCCCCTTGGCCAGGCAGGCGTCCAGCACCTCCTCCACACCGCCGGCCGGGATGGCCACCACCGCGAGGTCGATGTCGTCGGGAATGTCCAGCACCGAGGCGTGGGAACGCACCCCACGCACGGCCCGGTGCTCCGGGTTGACCGGGTGCACCGGCACGGCGGAGTCGGCGCCGAGCAGGTTGGCCAGCACCGTGTGCCCGATCTTCTCCGGATCGGTGGAGGCGCCGATGACCGCCACCGCCCTGGGGTGCAGGAGGTTGTGCACGCTGCGCGCCTCAGCCGCCTGCTCGCGGGCTCTGGCCACGGCCAGGGACTCCTCGGTGGGATCGAGCGGGAACTCCAGGTGGACCAGCCCCTCCTCCATCTCCCGTTTGACCCGGTATCCCGCGTCGCGGAACACACGCACCATCTGGGAGTTCTCGGCGAGCACCTCGGCCACGAACCTGCTCAGCCCACACTCCCGGGCCGCGGCGGCGAGGTGTTCGAGCAGGATGGAACCGAGTCCCCGACCCTGGTGGCCGTCCTGCACCACGAACGCCACCTCCGCGGAGTCCCGCTCGGCGAGCCGGTCGAAACGGCCCACGGCCACGATGTCCTCCCCCAGCAACGCGACCAGGGCGACCCTGTTGACGTAGTCCACCCGGCTGAAGCGCTCGACGTCGCGCTGCGGCATACGAGGGTAGGGAGAGAAGTAGCGGTAGTACCGCGTCCGGTCACTGAGTCTGCCGTGGAAGGCGACGAGCTGCTCGGCGTCCTCCGGGACGATCGGCCGCAGACGCACCGTCCCCCCGTCGGAGAGGACCACATCGGCCTCCCAGTGCCGCGGGTAGGCGCCAGCGCCCTCCGTGTCGTCCTCCCGTCGTCCTCCCGGAACGTCTCCCATGGCGGACCTCCCAGCCTCCTGTGTTCACCGCACCCGTTCACGTCGGGCCACGTGGGCCGGACGTGCCGACGAAAAGCTCCCGCCCACGGCTCACCGCCCGAGGCTGCCCGGCGGCTCGCCGCGGAAGGTCGTTTCAGTCCCTGCCGTCGGCGGGATCCAACCCGTGCAACGGGAAAACGGAGTGACGGGTGTCGCGTACGGCCGTGTCGACCCGGTGTTCGTTCACCCCGTCCCACGGGGTGAACGCCGGATCCATCCCGTCGGTCAGCGTGCTCGGCAGCGCCCTGTTGCCGGCCACCTCGCTGGTGTGGGCGGTCCACTCGGCGGGGATGTTGCACGACGGCGCGAGATCCCGGTCCAGGGCGAGGGCCAGCAGGTGTGTCCAGGACCTGGGGACCACCCGGTACAGGGCGTACCCGCCTCCACCGAGCACCAGCCACCTGCCCCCCGCGTACCGCTCGGCCAGGTCCCTCAGCATCCCGTAGACGACGCGCTGCCCGTCCACCGACAGCGACAGCTCGGCCAGCGGGTCCTCCCGGTGGGTGTCGGCACCGCACTGGGTGACCAGCACCTGGGGGGCGCACGACTCCAGTATCGAGGGAACCACGGCCCGGAAGGCACGCAGCCACCCGGCGTCGTCCGTGCCGGGAGGAAGAGCCACGTTCACCGCGCTTCCCTCGGCGGGGCCCGCCCCGACCTCGGTGGGGAAGCCGGTGCCGGGCCAGAGGGTGACCGGGTGCTGGTGCAGCGAGATCGTCGTCACCCGGGGGTCGTCGTAGAAGGCGGCCTGGACCCCGTCCCCGTGGTGCACGTCGATGTCCAGATAGGCGATCCGCTCCACCCCGTTGGCCAGCATCCAGGAGATGGCCACCGCGCAGTCGTTGTACACGCAGAAACCGGCCGCGTGGTCGGCCATCGCGTGGTGCAGCCCTCCCGCGAGGTTGACGGCCCGCTTCGCCCTCCCGGACACGATCCGTTCGGCCGCCGCGATCGAACCACCGGCCACCAACGCGGAGGACTCGTGCATCCGGTCGAAGACCGGATTGTCCGCGCTGCCGAGTCCGTGACGCACCTCCGCCGGGTCCGTGTGGGGAGCGGCCCGCACCGCGGCGATGTAGTCGCGGGTGTGCACCCGTTCGAGGTCCCCGTCGGCGGCTTTCTCGGGCTCGCGGAGTTCGATCCCGTCCAGCACCCCCAGCGAGCGCGCCAACCGCATGGTCAGGTCCAGCCGGACCGGATGCAGCGGATGGTTGCCGCCCAGGTCGTAGGACAGCAGTGAGTCGTCCCAGATAACGGCGCACTCGTTGCTCATGGTTGGGCACGCTACCCGGCCGGCCCCGCTCGACACAGTGTTTCCGGGGGCTCAGCCGGGATCGGCTCCGGTCGCCGCGGGTCGGTCCGGGTCGTTCGACCACTCCGACCAGGAACCCGGGTACAGCGCGGCCGGGGCCTGGGGGGAGGTCAGACCGGCGTGTTCGAGCGCCAGCACCACGGAGCAGGCGTTGACGCCGGAGCCGCAGTAGGCACCCACGGACCGCGCTTCGGAAACACCCAGTCGCGTGAAGCGCGTCGCCAGCTCCTCCGGGCGGAGCCACCTGCCGTCGGTGGCGACGTGCTCGGCGGCCGGGGCGTTGAGGGCTCCCGGAACATGGCCCGCCCTGGGGTCCACCGGTTCGCTCTCGCCGCGGTACCGCTGCCCGGCCCGGGCGTCCAGCAACACCCCCTCACGGGCCAGGCGCTGGGCCCGGTCCGCGTCGAGGGTGGGCATCCTCCCGGGGCGGACCACGATGTTCCCCTCGGCGGGACGCGGAGTCCGCGTCGTGGTGGGACGTCCCTCCTCCGTCCAGGCGGCGAACCCGCCGTCCAGCAGGAACACCTCCCGGTGTCCGGACCACCGCAGCAACCACCAGGCACGCGCCGCCACCGAGCCG
Source organism: Actinopolyspora mortivallis DSM 44261 (assembly GCF_000384035.1). Lineage (GTDB taxonomy): Bacteria > Actinomycetota > Actinomycetes > Mycobacteriales > Pseudonocardiaceae > Actinopolyspora > Actinopolyspora mortivallis. The sequence goes on along the minus strand of NZ_KB913024.1, from coordinate 965,492 downwards.
TCGCCGGCGTCGTAGACCACCACGCCGCGGTCGGAGTCCACCCCGGCCGCCCGCAGGACCTCCTGGAGTCCGGCTGGATCGGGAAGCGGGTGCCGACCCCGTTCGTCCGGAGCCGAAGCCAGCTCGGAGTCCAGATCCACGAACACCGCCCCGGGAAGGTGGCCCCGTTCGTACTCCTCCCTGCCCGGGGGGCCCAACAGGTTCCAGCGCACGTCCAGCAGCGTGGGCCGTGGCTCCTCCACGAGGAACTCGGCCAGCTCGGACGTCGTGATCAGTGGGGTCATCGTCCTCTCCGATCGTGCGGGACGGATCTCACAGCCGGGCAGCGGAATGCGCGTTCCCCCGCCTCCCGTTGCCGACCGGGACGACCACACGGCGGGGCGTGCGAGCCCCGACCGGGCAGCCGTCACTGTCGTCTGTTCCGGCTAACATTGATGGTGGACCGAATGGGGAGCTGGCGTGAACGATCTCATCGATACCACCGAGATGTACCTCAAGACCATCTACGAGCTTGAGGAAGAAGGACTCGTGCCGCTCCGGGCCCGCATCGCGGAGCGGCTGGAACAGAGCGGACCGACCGTCAGCCAGACGGTGGCGCGCATGGAACGGGACGGGCTGTTGTCGGTCGCCGAGGACCGACACCTGGAACTGACCAAGGCGGGACGGGCCCGTGCCATCGGGGTCATGCGCAAGCACCGGCTGGCCGAGCGACTGCTCGTCGACGTCATCGGCCTCGAATGGGAACACGTGCACAGCGAGGCGTGTCGCTGGGAGCACGTGATGAGCGAGGCGGTGGAGCACAAGCTCATCAACCTGCTCGGCAGCCCGAGCACCTCGCCCTACGGGAATCCCATCCCCGGACTCGACGACCTCGGGGTCGGAGAGTCCGCGCCGCTGGTGGACACCGAACTGCAACGTGTGGACGAGATCGCCCGCAACGGTGGGGGACGCGTTCTCGTGTGCCGGATCGCCGAGCACGTGCAGCTGGATCCGGAACTGATGAACGCGTTGAAGTCGGTGGAGGTCGTCCCCGGCAAGGACGTGGAGATCCTCTCCGTGGTGGGCAGCAACAAGCCCATCGACGTCCGCGGCGCGGGCGGGACCACGCAACTTCCCCCGGCCACCGCACACGCGGTACTGGTACGCCCGCGGTGAGCTCGCCGGGGGAGAACGCCGCGGCGTTGTTCGCGGCGGAGCACGGGGGGCCTCCCGAGGGTGTGTGGTCGGCTCCCGGCCGGGTCAACCTGATCGGTGAACACACCGACTACAACGCGGGCTGCGTCTTCCCGTTCGCCCTGCCGCACCGCACCGCCGTGGCGGGACGACGCAGGAGTGACGGGCTGCTCTCGGTGACCAGCCGGGGTTCGGACGGAACACCCCACCGGGCGGGGAGCTTCCCGATCTCCGAGCTCGTTCCCGGAGAACCGTCCGGATGGGCCGGTTATCCGGCCGGGGTCGCCTGGGTGCTCCGGCAGGAGGGATTCGAACCGCCCGGGGCGGACCTGGTCGTGTCCGGGGACGTGCCGAGCGGGGCCGGGCTCTCCTCCTCCGCCGCGTTGGAGTGCGCGACGGCACTGGCGCTGCTGGACACCGTGGACCGTCCCGTGGACGGAACCTCAGCGCCACCGTTGGAGGAGGTGGCGCGCTGGACCTGTCGTGCCGAGAACGAGTTCGTGGGTGCCCCCACCGGCCTACTCGACCAGACCGCCTCGCTGCGCTGCGAAGCGGCCCACGCCCTGTTCTACGACGTCCGATCCGGGCGGAGCCGGCAGGTTCCCTTCGACACGAGTGCCGCCGGGCTGGAGGTCCTGGTCGTCGACACCCGGGTGCGGCACTCGCACAGCGAGTCCGGTTACGGGGACCGCAGGCGGGGATGCGAGCGGGCGGCCGAGCTGCTCGGTGTGTCCGCGTTGCGTGAGGTGGGCACCGACGATCTGGACGATGCCCTGGGAAGAATTCCCGAGCCGCTGCGTCCGTTGGTGCGCCATGTGGTCACCGAGAACGACAGGGTGTGGGCGACCCTGGACCGTCTGCTTCACGGCGCGTGGGTGGAGGTCGGCGCCCTGCTGACCGCCTCGCACCGCAGCCTCCGGGACGACTACCGGGTTTCCTGCCCGGAACTCGACCTCGCTGTCGACGTCGCTCTCCGGGAGGGCGCGCTGGGGGCCCGCATGACCGGGGGCGGTTTCGGCGGTTCGGCCATAGCACTGGTTCCCGTCGCGGAACGCCCCCGGATCGAGCGGGCCCTGTTCGAGGAGTTCGAGCGGCGGGGACGGACCGTGCCGCGTCTGCTCTCCGCCGTTCCCTCGGCGGGGGCCGGCCGGGAACACCCGTAACTCTCCGGGCCTCTCCGGCGGTCTCGGGGGACCCCACCGAGGTCGATAGGTTTGGCGGGGACCGTTCGGCACGTCCGGCTCGGCACCTCAACGGGTCGGACGTCGCCGGGACGAGTGAAGAGACCCCGGAGAGGAGAACACGGTGAAGCTGCTGGTTACCGGAGGAGCTGGGTACGTGGGAAGTGTCTGCGCCGCCCGGCTCCACGAGGCCGGTCACGAGGTCGTGGTGCTGGACGACCTGTCCACCGGCCACGCCGACGCGGTCCCGGAGGGCTGCCGCCTGATAACCGGGGACGTGGCCGAGCGGGCCGGGGAGGTGCTGGCCGAGGGGTTCGACGGGGTGCTGCACTTCGCCGCCAAGTCCCTGGTGGCCGAGTCGATGCGGGAACCGGCGCTGTACTGGGGGGGCAACGTGGTGACCACGTTGCGTCTGCTCGACGCGATGCGGGAACACGGTGTTCGCCGGATCGTGTTCTCCTCCACCGCGGCCGTGTACGGGCAACCCGACTCGGTTCCGATCACCGAGGACGCCCCCACCCGCCCGACCAACACCTACGGAGCCACCAAACTGGCCATCGACCAGGCCATCGGGTCCTACGCCTGCGCCTACGGGATGGCCGCGACGAGCCTGCGCTACTTCAACGTGGCCGGGGCCCACGGCGGCCTCGGGGAGCGCCACACCGTGGAGACCCATCTCATTCCGATCGTGCTCGACGTCGCCCGCGGCCTGCGGGAGCGCGTGCACATCGCGGGGGACGACTGGCCCACCCACGACGGCACCTGCGTGCGGGACTACATCCACGTGCGCGATCTCGCGGAGGCGCACCTGCTGGCCCTGGAGAACTCCGTTCCGGGGGAGCACCGTATCTACAACCTGGGCAACGGAACCGGTTTCTCCGTCCGTCAGGTGATCGAGGCCTGCCGGTCCGTCACGGGTGAGCCGATCCCCGCGGAGACGGCCGAACGCAGGCCCGGGGACCCGGCCACGCTGGTGGCTTCCAGCGAGCGCGCCCACGAGGAGCTCGGATGGCGTCCGCGGCGGTGCGAGATCGAGGAGATCGTGCGCGACGCCTGGGACTTCGTGCGCGGCCGCGGCGAGCAAGGGAGCTGATCCGCCACCGGCGACGGGGCCACCGGTCGTGATCAGCACTCCTCGTGGTCGATCATCATCCGTGCGTCGGCCGCCGTGTCCCGGACGATCTCCGACAGCGTGTCCGGCCCCACCCCGGCGTCGAGGGCCCGCCGCAGCAGTTCACCGAGCCGATGGGCCGGGCGGGTGCGCTCGGCCCGTTCCAGTGCGACGTTGGCCAGGGCCCCGTCCCCTCGCAGATAGGCGGAGAAGGCCAGCAGCACCGCCACGTCGGCGACCTCGGGTTCGGGAGCCTTGCGCACCAGGGTGAACCAGAGCTGCTCGGCCGCCCGCGCCCTGGAGGTCAGGGCCGTTCCCATCGCCAGGTCCCGGACACGGTAGTCGGACAGCGCCACCAGCACCCGCAGCAGGTCCTCCTCGGTGAGCGGTTCCCCGTGTTCCGTGCGTCGGATCGCGGCGAACACCGCCTCCACGTCGGCCACACACATGTCGGCGAGGCCACGGTGGGGGTCGGCCTCGTCCTGGAGCAGGTTCAGTCGCGCCGACCAGCGGGCCAGGGTCTCCTGGGACTCGGGGGCTATCGAGGCGGCGAGTTCCTCCCGGTTCGGGAAGGTCACCGCGCCGGAGACGGCCAACAGCGCCGCCACCGGCGAGCTCCCCGGATCCGGGACGGTTCCGCCGCGTCCGTCCGTGTAGCGGTACCACACCCCACCGGCGCGCACCTCCGGTGTCCACAGGGCCTGGACGAGTCGGATCCCCTCCTCCTCCAACGCAGCGCCGAAGGCCTCGACCAGCTCCCGTCGGGGAAGACCCCGGCCGTCCCCGCCTTCCGGACTCGTCGGGACCGGGGGGATGTGCTCCTGTGGGGAAGCTCCTCCCACGACGGTCACCACCGCCGCGGTGGGCGCGTCCCGCACCACCGGCCCCCGCACCAGCGCGGTGGCCACCTCGGAGCTTCGCCGCGTCGAGGGCAGGTCGATCCGGGCGGTCATTCCCACCCGAGTGGTCTCCTCCGTGTCGTGCAGGGTGGTCACCACCACGGACTCGGAGGGGTAGAAGCCGATCAGGTGGGGGATCGCGGCCACGAACTCGGCCGGGTCGGACAGTCGGACCGTGTGTTGTCTCGCGGAAGAACTCATACTCGCCGTATCGGTGCGGTGCTCCGCCGCGGACATCGGCGATCGAGGGGGTGGTGGACAGCTCGGGCCCACGTGGAGAACTCGGCGGGCTCGCCCGCCCGTGCCCGGGATTCCCGAGTGGGACCCGCCGGGCACGGGCAGGCGGTTTCCTACCGGAACACCCCTCGTCCGGCCACGGCGGGAACCACCACCCGGCTCCGCGCCAGGTCGAGGTTCAGCTCGGTGCCCGCGCTGGGGCGCAGGGTGTGGTCGTGATCGCTGGAGAGCACGACCAGCCCGAGCTCGTGCCCCCTCGGAAGCACGTAGTCATCCGGCATCATCTCCACGGTGATCCGGTAGCGCTCGCCCGGTTCGACCGGGACCGTCCGCTGCCGGGACCTGCGGTTCTGCGGATCGGTCCACCCACGGGTGATCGGTTCGACCGAACCGTCGGGGGCACGGTCGACCAGCATCGCGGTCACGTTGGCCGCCGGACTGTCGAAGGACAGGGCCAGCCGGGCCCGTACCGTTCCGCTGATCCGCACCGGCCGGGGGACCCCGTCGGTGAAGTAGGACAGTCGGTGCGGGGAACGCCGCGCACGCGCCAGCTCCTCGGCTTTCCTACTCGGGTCGTCACGCAGGGTCTCCACCACTCCCCGGGGGACCGGCCCGGTGGGAGTCAGCCCGCCCCGCGCCCGGCCGCCCGGTGTGGGAGTCAGGAGTGTCTTCCTGGCTCCGGGAGCCGGCCACTGCCGTTCCCGGTGCCAGCTGCCGTCGGCGCGCTGGATCGTCACCGGCGGCTCGGTGGTGACCCCGTTGGGCACCCCGTGCAGATAGTGGGTGAACCACCGGTTCAACGTCCGCAGCCACTGCCGCCCGCGGATGTCGATCGGATCGCGGTGCCCCTGCTGGTGCCACCAGATCCGGTGCCGTACTCCCTGCTCCCGCAGGGCGCGGTACCACTGCGCCGCCTGCTTCGTCCTGACGTTCCAGTCGTCGAGCCCGTGCACCGACAGCACCGAGGCCCGGACACCGTCCACGTCGTGGAGGTAGTCGCGTTCCTCCCAGAACGCGTTGTAGTCTCCGGTCAGCCGGTCCTGTCCCTGCCGGAGGCGCTCCAGCACCCGTTCGCAGTTCCGGTCGTTGGTGTGCACGTACTCCGCCAGGACGTCGGTGTCCTCTCCCTGGTAGCCCCCCGGTGCGACCACGGCACCGTCCGCCCGGTAGTAGTCGTACCAGCTGGAGATGGCGCCGATGGGCACGATCGTCTCCAGGCCCTCCACGCCCGTGGTGGCCACGGCGTTCGGCAGCGTGCCGTTGTAGGAGACCCCCATCATCGCGACCCTGCCCGTGGACCAGTCCGCACGGGCCGGTTCGCCGTCCGTGCCGTGTCCCGGGGCCCGACCGTTCAGCCAGTCGACCACGGACTTGGCTCCGAGGGTCTCGTTGCGCCCACCCGAGGTGGGGCACCCCTCCGAGGATCCACTGCCCAGTGACTCGGCGTAGACGACGGCGTATCCCCTCGCCAGCAGGAAACGCTGGTACGCCCAGTCGATCTCGGCGTCCGAGGACCGCGGGGAGCTCTGCCCGCTGCGCCGGACACGGGCGTCGATCCCGTCGGGCACGTACAGCTCCCGGTCCACGTCGTGGTTGGTGACCGGGTTGCCGCCGGCAAAGTAGGGGCTGGCCCGATAGACGACGGGAACACGCATCCCCCGTTCCGTCTCCCGGGGACGAACCACCTGGACGTGCACCCTGTCGTCACGGCCGTCGTGGTCGCTGTCCACGTTGGCCGTCACGAACAGGTCCTCACGTACCGCTTCGGACGGGTCGAACACCGGCTGGGCGACCCCGTCCTCGATCACGGGCGCGGGCGGTTCCGGTTCGGCACCGGCCGGCGGAACACCGAGCAGCGGCAGGGTGATCACGGCGGAGAGAAGAGCGGTTCGCGCTCGCCACATGAAAACTCCTGATCGGATGTTGACGGACGATCAGCAGCCTGCCAGTCGGCACACCCGTGTCAACGACGCAGCGCGGCGGCTTTCGGACACGGCGTGTTCGAAAGCGCCCCGGAGACGGTCAAGGCCCGGAAGCGGCGACGGGGAGAGACCGAAAAACGGGGGCCGGCCGTGCCGACCCCCGTTTCTCCGGGCCCCGTGCTCGGCTCCGCGCCGCGCGCGGCACCGAAGTCGCTCAGCTGCAGCCCGAGGTCGCTCCGCAGCCCTCGCAGAGGTAGCACGAACCGGAGGGACGCATCTTGGTGCCGCAGGTCATGCACAGCGGCGCGTCGGCCGCCTTGCCCAGCTTCAGCTCCAGCAGCTCGGTGGAACTTCCCGCCTCGGTGTCGTCGCCGGGATGCTGCACCAGGGGCCTGGGCCGCGCGGAGTGCTCGACCGACTCACGCATCGAGTCCAGCTCGTTCTGCTCCGGACTCACGTCGGCACCGTTGACCTGCTCGGTGCGTTCGGCGGCGGTGAAGATCCCCAACTGGGCCCGCTTCTCGTAGGGCAGGTGGTCCAACGCGAGCCTACGGAACAGATAGTCCAGCACGCTGCTGGCCATGCGCACGTCGGGGTCGTCGGTCATACCGGCGGGCTCGAAGCGCACGTTCTGGAACTTGGAGACGTAGAACTCCAACGGAATGCCGTACTGCAGACCGACCGAGATGGACATGGAGAAGGCGTCCATCACACCGGCCAGTGTGGAGCCCTGCTTGCCGAGCTTGATGAAGATCTCGCCGAGCCCGTCGTCCGGGTAGGAGCCGGCGTGCAGGTACCCCTCGGCGCCACCGACGGTGAACGAGATCGTCTGGCTCGGACGCTTCTTGGGCAGCCGCTTGCGGACCGGGCGGTACTCGATCTCCTTGCCGGCCTGCTGCTCGCCCCGTTCCTTGTCGCCGTTGCCCGCCGACAGCGGCTGGCCGACCTTGCAGTTGTCCCGGTAGATGGCCAGTGCCTTGAGGCCGAGGCGCCATCCCTCGAAGTAGATCTCCTGGACGTCCTCGACCGTGGCGTGCTCGGGCATGTTCACGGTCTTGGAGATCGACCCGGACAGGAAGGGCTGCACGGCGGCCATCATGCGGACGTGCCCCATCGGGGCGATCGAGCGTTCGCCCATGGCACAGTCGAACACCTCGTAGTGCTCCGGTCGCAGGCCGGGGGCGTCCACCACGTGACCGTGCTCGGAGATGTACTCGATGATGGCCTCGGCCTGCTCGTCCGGATACCCCAGCGCCCGCAGCGCGCGCGGCACCGTGCGGTTGACGATCTGCATCGAGCCACCACCGACCAGTTTCTTGAACTTGACCAGTGCCAGGTCCGGTTCCACACCGGTGGTGTCGCAGTCCATCATCAGGCCGATGGTTCCGGTGGGGGCCAGCACCGAGGCCTGGGCGTTGCGCCAGCCGTGCCGCGCACCGATCTCCAGTCCCTCCTGCCACACCTGGGTGGCCAGGTCGTGGATGTCGGTGTCGTTGCGGTGGTAGGTACGCACCAGGTCGTTGGCGGCCGCGTGCTTGCGCATCACGCGCTGGTGGGACTCGGCGTTGCGCGCGTAGCCCGCGTAGGGGCCCACGGCCCCGGCCAACTCGGCCGAACGCCTGTAGGCGGCTCCGGTCATCAGCGAGGTGATCGAGGCGGCCAGTGCGCGTCCACCGTCGGAGTCGTAGGCGTGGCCGGTGGCCATCAGCAGCGCACCGAGATTGGCGTAGCCGATTCCGAGCTGGCGGAAGTCCCGCGTGGTACGTCCGATCGCCTCGGTCGGGAAGTCGGCGAAGCAGATCGAGATGTCCATCGCGGTGATCACGATCTCGACGGCGCGCCGGAACAGGTCCGCGTCGAAGGTCAGGTCCTCGCGCAGGAACTTCATCAGGTTCAGCGAGGCGAGGTTGCAGCTGGAGTTGTCCAGGTGCAGGTACTCCGAGCACGGGTTCGAGGCGGTGATCCTGCCGGACTCCGGGCTGGTGTGCCAGTCGTTGATGGTGTCGTCGTACTGGATGCCCGGGTCGGCGCACTCCCAGGCCGCCCTGGCCATCCTGTTGAACACGTCCCTGGCCCGGACGGTGTCGGTGACCGAGCCGTCGGTCCGTGCCCGCAGGGAGAACTGCCCGTCGCTCTCCACCGCGCGCATGAACTCGTCGCTGACACGTACCGAGTTGTTCGCGTTCTGGTACTGCACCGAGACCATGTCGGAGCCACCGAGGTCCACGTCGAACCCGGCGTCGCGCAGCGCACGGATCTTGTGTTCCTCCCGGGCCTTGGTCTCGATGAACTCCTCGACGTCGGGGTGGTCGACGTCGAGCACGACCATCTTGGCCGCCCGGCGGGTGGCCCCTCCGGACTTGATGGTGCCGGCCGAGGCGTCGGCCCCGCGCATGAACGAGACCGGTCCCGAAGCGGTTCCGCCGGAGGACAGCAGTTCCTTGGAGGAGCGGATGCGGGAGAGGTTCAGGCCCGCCCCGGAGCCGCCCTTGAAGATCAGCCCCTCTTCCTTGTACCAGTCGAGGATCGACTCCATGGTGTCGTCGACCGAGAGGATGAAGCAGGCCGACACCTGCTGTTTGGAGCTGGTGCCCACGTTGAACCACACCGGCGAGTTGAAGCTGAACACCTGGTGCAGCAGCATGTAGGTCAGCTCGTGCTCGAAGATCTCCGCGTCCGTCTCGGAGGCGAAGTAGCCGTGTTCGCTCCCGGAGCGGACGTAGGTCTTGACCACCCGGTCGATGAGTTGCCGCAGGCTGTTCTCGCGCTCGGGGGTTCCGAGCGCGCCCCGGAAGTACTTGCTGGTGACGATGTTGACCGCGTTCACCGACCAGAAGTCCGGGAACTCGACGTCACGCTGCTCGAAGTTCACCGAGCCGTCACGCCAGTTGGTCATCACGACGTCACGACGCTCCCAGTTCACCTCGTCGTAGGGGTGCACTCCCTCGGTCGTGTAAACACGCTCGACCCGGATCCCCTCCGTACGGGCTCCTGCCTCCGACTCCCCAGCGGAGGCCGGACTACCGACGGTCTCTGTCATGGCGTGACTCTCTCCCTCGTCGCTCGCTCTCGTGGTGCCACCGTCCGGGCTCCCCGTCCGGCTCGGTCGCGTCTTCCGCTGTTCGGGCCCGGTCCCGTGGTGGACCGCCCTCTTGCGTTTCGCCGCCCTGGTCCGACGGCGTGCCGCACCCCGTCCCGGTTTAGGCATTCGTGCTCGCTTCGCTCTCCGCGCCGGAGGTCTCCCCCGTATCGACCCGTTCCGTCCCTGCGTTGCCGGTGGTGGACGTGGCCTCCTCCGGGCTGCCGCCGCGCAGGTCGGCGATCTCCCGCTCGAAGTCCTCCACGGAGGTGAACGAGCGGTACACGCTCGCGAAGCGCAGATAGGCGACCTCGTCGAGATCCCGGAGAGGCCCCAGGATCGCCAACCCCACCTCGTGACTCGGCACTTCGGGCATTCCCAGGGAGCGGATCGTCTCCTCCACCCGGTGCGCGAGCTGTTGCAGGGCGTCCTCCTGGACCGGACGTCCCTGGCAGGCACGACGCACCCCCCGTACGACCTTGTCGCGGCTGAAGGGTTCGGTCACCCCCGAACGCTTCACCACGGTGAGTACCAGCTCCTCCACCGTGGTGAATCTGCGACCGCACGCCGCACAGGAACGCCTGCGACGAATGGACTGCCCCTCCTCCACCTCGCGCGAGTCGACGACACGGGAGTCGTCACCCCGGCAGAACGGACATCGCAACGCGAGTCATCCTCTCGACACAATCGGTCAACCACCGATGCGTATCACGCAACACTGATGCCGGCCGGACAGTCGGCACGATGTGACCCGAATAACCACCCTGTCGGCAGTATACCCAAGTCGTTGATTAATTACATCAATGAAACTACTAGATGTTGTGGTCGACTGTATCCCCCGGCCCTATCCTAAGCAAATCGGGGTCCGGCGTTCCGACGACTCGCCGAACAACCGGCACACGACGGACCAGCCCGCCGACAACGACGCGACGACCACCCGACACACACGGGACACCGGTTGTCCGACACACACGGAACAGGTGAGAGGGACGACCCGAGATCACACGGGAGTCCCTCCGGCGGCTCCCGCCACCCACCCGGCGGAACACACGGGAGAGGGATCGGAGCACGCTGGAGACCCCCGAAAAATACCGCGCCCACCGCTGCCGGCGGCGAGGTGTCCCCCGCCGCGAAGAACACGGAAAACCCCAGGTCGGCGCCACGAGCAGTGGCCGTTCACGGTGGCACCGCCCCATGCCCGTGTCGGGGAGCACCCGTCGGGACGAGCGAGAGGTCCCGCACTCCGCGGGACCGGCCGCGGGACAACGTGGAGATCTCCGGCACGCTCCGAGGCGGACGGCGTCGAACTGGTGTTTGATCTCCTCGCACGGGCCGTCTACCGTGGAAACCAGTCAGCGCTCGCGCACAGTGGTGGACAGGAGGTTCCGACGGTGAACCACGCGCCCGATCCCTCCGCGTCCGGCACTTCCGAAGTGGAGCACTCCGGAACGGACCCCTCCGACGGAACCGAACTCACCCCACGTCAACGCCGCGTGCTCGACACGGTGCGCGACTGGATGCACGAGCACGGATACCCGCCGAGCGTGCGGGAGATCGGCGAGGCCGTGGGGCTGACCTCCACCTCCTCGGTGGCCTACCAGCTGCGTGCCCTCGAACGCCGGGGATACCTGCGCCGCGACCCACACCGCCCGCGCACGGTCGGTGTCCTGACCACCTCGGACGAGGCAGGCTCCCCGGCGACGCCGGAACCTCCCTCCCCGAAGGAGCCCGCCCGTGTCCCCCTCCTCGGACGCATCGCGGCGGGCGGACCGGTCCTCGCGGAACAGTCCGTGGAGAACGTCCTCCCCCTTCCCCGGGAACTCGTGGGCGAGGGGTCCCTCTTCCTGCTGAGCGTGGTCGGGGACTCCATGACCGGCCTGGCCATCACCGACGGCGACTGGGTCGCCGTCCGCCAGCAACCGGACGCGGAGAACGGGGACGTGGTCGCCGCGATGATCGAGGGGGAAGCCACGGTCAAAACCCTCAAACGCACCGAGGAGCACGTCTGGCTGCTGCCCCACAACGACAGCTACGAGCCCATCCTCGGCGACGAGGCCACCATCCTGGGCAAAGTGGTGGCGGTGCTGCGCAGACTCTGAGAACACCGGAACCGGGAGTCGGCGGTCTCAGCGGCGACGCCGCGCGGCCACCGAGAGCACACCCAGCACGACGAGAAGCACCCCCACCGCCAGGGCGGCCCCGCCCGGGAGGAACTCTCCCGCTCGTCCACCGCCTTCGGCGGAACTGTCGGAGTCGTCGGGGGTCGGTGATCCCTCCGTCCCGGAATCCCGCGTCCGCCCGTCGGCGAGCTCCAGGGCGTTCGGGACGATGTTCACCGGACCGAGCTGCTCCGAGGCCGACAACAGATCGCCCCGCGGTGTGAACGCCACCGCCTCCCCCTGGGGCTCCCCCGGAAGTGGGATCCGCAGAGGATCACGGGCGAGGGTCTCCGGAACACTGCCGGAAACCGGGTACAGGTACACCTCCGTGTAGGTGCGAACCGCCAGGACCTCGTGTTCGGCGCTCGTCGCCGCCCCGGTGACCGCCACCGAACCGAAGGCACTCGGCACCGGGCCACCCGGAGTGTCCGTCGACTCCAGTCGCAGCGTCGTCACACGTTCCAGCTCCACCGGGTGTCGTTCGTCGAGTTCCCCCACGGGCCTGTAGACCCCGGCCGTGCCGAAAGGATTCTTGGTCACCACGTGGGGAACACCGTCCCGCCCGAGCAGCAACGCCTCCGCGTCGTGCGGGCCGTCGGGGTAGCGCATCCGGTAGAGCCGAGCCGAACCGCTGTCCGGGGAAACCACGTGCACGGCGATCGTGTCCCGACGTCCGCTGTTGTCCCCCGTGTCGGCCACCCACAGCCTGCCGTCCGGGGAACGAGCCAGGTCCTCCACGTCGTAGGGATCCACGTTCCAGTGGTACGAGTCCACGACCGAGCAGTCCCGAGGACTCATCTCGTAGACCCGCAACCGGCTGCCCCCGTCAGGGACGGCGTACCAGCCGTCCGGACCCGCGACTAGGCCGGACAACTCACTCAGCCGCTCGTCCCGGGGTGTGCAGTGCACCGTGGGAGCCGCGGCCTCGGCGACCGGCACGTCCCCGGAACGGGCGATTCCCCGCCCGCCTGCGGCGACGAGCGAGGCAGCGGCCACCAGGAGCACGAGGGCGACCCGTCGCACGAGGCCGCGCTCACGCCGTCGTCGCGAACGGTTCGAGGGCGTTGGCCAGCTCGGTGCGCACCTTGGCACGCAGTCTGGTGCCCTCGGCGGTGTGCTCCCGCTCCATCAGCTCCCCCTCGGTGTGCACCCGGGAGACGAGTTCGCCTCGCGTGTAGGGCACCAGGGCGTCCACGTACACCTCCGGCCGGGGCAGCCACTCCGCGATCGCGGCGTGCAGCTCGTCGAGTCCGGCACCGGAACGTGCCGAGACGAACAGCGCCTCGGGAAGCAGACCTCGCAGCTGGGCGAACTTGGTGGCGTCCAGGGAGTCCGCCTTGTTCACCACCACGATCTCCGGAGGCCCCGTCGAGTCCTGTTCGGCACCGATCTCGGAGAGGACCTGCCGCACGGCACTCACCTGCTCGTGCGGGGCCGCGTCCGCCCCGTCCACGACGTGCAGCAGCAGATCGGCCCTGGTGACCTCCTCGATGGTGGAGCGGAAGGCCTCGACGAGCTGGTGGGGCAGGTGACGCACGAAGCCGACCGTGTCGCTGAGCGTGTAGGGTCTGCCGTCCACGGTCCGCGCCTGCCGGGTGGCCGGATCCAACGTCGCGAACAGCGAGTCCTCCACCAGCAGACCGTTACCGGTCAGGGCGTTGAGCAGGCTCGACTTGCCCGCGTTGGTGTAGCCGGCGATGGCCACCGAGGGCACCGAGTTCGCCACGCGCCGGGAACGCTTGGTCTCGCGGATCGTGCTCATCGCCGCGAGTTCCTTGCGGAGCTTGCTGATCCGCTTGTGGATCCGCCTGCGGTCGGTCTCCATCTTGGTCTCACCGGGACCACGGGTACCGACACCGCCGTTACCGCCGCCGGCACGCCCACCGGCCTGCCGGGACATCTTGTCACCCCAGCCACGCAGTCGCGGCAGGTAGTACTGCAACTGGGCCAGCTCGACCTGGGCCTTGCCCTCCTTGGAGTTGGCGTGCTGGGCGAAGATGTCCAGGATCAGCGCCGTGCGGTCCACGACCTTGAGCTTGAGCTTCTCCTCCAGTTGTCTCAGCTGCCCCGGGGCCAACTCACCATCGCAGATCACCGTGTCCGCACCGGCCGCCAGGGCTATGTCGCGAAGTTCGCGTACCTTGCCCGCTCCCACGTACGTGGCGGGGTCGGGGCGGTTCCTGCGCTGGACCACTCCGTCCAGCACCTCGGAGCCGGCGGTTTCGGCCAGCCGGGCCAGCTCCCCCAGCGAGGCCTCGGCCTGTTCCGAAGTCCCTTCGGTCCACACCCCGACGAGCACGACCCGTTCCAGTCGCAGGCGTCGGTACTCGACCTCGGTGATGTCGGAAAGCTCGGTGGACAGCCCGGAGACCCGCCGCAGCGAGGCACGTTCGGCCCGTTCCAGCTCGCCGACCGAGAGTTCGTCCCCCTCCGGTACGTGCCCGGCCGTGCCGTTCACGTGCCCGTCGACGTTGTCCGTGTCGATTCCCCGCTCCGGGGCACCCCCGAAGCGCTCCTCGGTGAAGTAACGGTTTGTCAAGTAATCCTTACTCAGCTGCTCGTGGCTCGTTCGAACACGGTCCGCCCGTTTCCCCTCCCGCACGGGGATGTCGGAAACGACCCGACCACCATGTATTATGGCACGTTCGTCCACCGCTTTTCAGCGATCAACCCCCGAAACGGTCAACGGGGCCCCCTCGGGACAACTCCACCACGCGGCGTCCAGCCGTCCGTGCGCCACCAGTTCGGCGGGCCCGGTGAGCGTGCTCGTCTCGGGAGTGACCTCGACCTCCACGGCGCCCCCGGGCACCAGCACGATCCGGGAGCCGCGCTCCTCCCCGGCGGCGCGCACCACGGCGGCCGTGGCCGCCACGGTTCCGGTGCCGCAGGAACGGGTCTCACCCACTCCACGCTCGTAGACCCGCATCCTGATCCGTTCCCCGTCGAGCGGCTCGACCAGCTCGATGTTCACCCCCTGGGGGAAGAGTTCGGGGTCGTAGCCCGGCCGCACCGACAGGTCGAGCTCGGAGACCTCCCCGGTCAGACACACCAGATGCGGGTTTCCCAGGTCCACCGACAGCGCCGACATGGCGTAGCCGTCGATGGTCACACTGGAGTGCCCGCGGACGGCGGCGGCCCCCATGTCCACCGTCACCCGTCCCGGCGGCCCCACTCCCACGGTGCGCGCGCCCGCCCTGGTGCCGACCACGAACTCACCGGCGGAAACCAGTCCCGCCTCGAAGAGGTACCGCGCGAACACCCGCACACCGTTGCCGCACATCTCGGCCACCGAGCCGTCGGCGTTGCGGTAGTCCATGAACCACGCACCGGACGGAACGTCACCGGGTGCCGGCTCACCCAGCAGAGCAGTGGGCACCACCCGGAGCACGCCGTCGCCTCCCAGACCACGCCTGCGGTCGCACAACGCCCGAACCCTGTCCGGGGTCAGCTCCAGCTCACCACGTGGATCGGGCAGCACGACGAAATCGTTCTCGGTGCCGTGGCCCTTGAAGAACTCCGGTCCCGTGTAAGACTGCACCGGGCCAGTCTATCCCCCGGACGGTCCCGTCCCGCCGTGCTCACGGGACGGCGCCCGTTCCCCCGAACAGCCGCTCGCCCACAGCCGCAGCACCGTGTTCTCCAGGTCCGAAGCGCCCGCCTCCACCCAGTGGATCCGCTTGTCCCGCCGGAACCAGGAGCGCTGTCTGCGAACGAACTTCCTGGTCAACCGCGCGGTTTCCGCAGCGGCCCCGCTCATGTCGGCGGAGGAGTCCAGTTCGGCGAGCACCTGCTGGTAGCCCAACGCCCTGGAGGCCGTGCGCCCGTGACGCAACCCGGCCCGCTCCAGTCGGCGCACCTCGGTCACCAGACCGGCGTCGAACATCTCCGCGACCCTCCTGTTGACCCGCCGGTCCAGTTCCGCCACCGGACGGTCCAGCCCGACCAGCACCGTCCCGTAACGGGGCGGCCCCGGCTCCGGCAGGTTGGCGGAGAACCGTCTTCCGGTGATCTCGATGACCTCCAGGGCACGCACCAGCCGACGCCCGTTGGAACTCGGGATGGACTCGGCGGCGGGCGGATCCAGCTCGGCCAGTTCCCGGTGCAGCCGCGCGCTGCCGAGCAGCTGCAACCGCTCCTCCCACCGGGCCCGCACGGCGGGATCGGTCCCGGGAAAGTCCAGCTCGTCCAGCAGCGCCTGCACGTACAGACCGGACCCGCCGACGACGATCGGCGGCACGCCCTCCCGTAACAACCGCTCCACGGTTGCCCGGGCCTGCCGCTGGTAGGCGGCCACCGAGGCGTTCTCGGTGACGTCGAGCACGTCCAGCTGATGGTGCGCGACGCCCCGGCGCAGCTCGGGCGGCGTCTTGGCCGTACCGATGTCCATGCCCCGGTAGAGCTGCATGGCGTCGGCGTTGACGATCTCCCCGCCGCACCGTTCGGCGAGGCGCAGGGCCAGCTCGGACTTTCCGGTCGCGGTGGGGCCGACGACGGCGAGCGGACACGGCATCATCGTGGGCACCCCTCCAGCCTAGGCAGCCTCGGGACACGGACGGCGAACCCCGCGTCCCGAACTCCACTCGCCTCCGACCGGGCGCCGGCCGACGAGCTCATCACCGCCCCGACCGGCTCCACACCGCCACGTGGTATCCCACCCCGAAAGGCGCGGCCGAGTAGAGCAGTTCGGCCTCCCAGCGCCCCCCGTCCGAGGCGAGCAGACCGGCCAACGCACGCAGCGCCGCCCCGCCCCGCACCCCGGACCGGGTCGCCACCGGCTCCCCCAGCTGCTCCAGACTGTGCGGATCCGGACCGGACAGTCCCGCGCGCAGCAGCGCGGTGGCCCGGGCGGGATCGCCCTCCCTGCCGTAGGCACCGAACTCGCGGGGGCCGTCGGCGAGCACCAGCAACGCTGTCCGGTCCGTGTCCGCGGCCTCCGCCAGTTCCGAGCCGACCTCACGGGCCCGTTCGGCGGTGCCGGCCTCGTCCAACAGCCACATCCGCATCCCGTTCGCCCCGGCCTGTTCCCGCAACCATCCGCCCACCAGCGCGGGAAGCGGGAGAGTCTCCTCGGGGCAGGACGCCGCCGCCGGCCCGAAACTCACGGGCACGTCGACACCGAAGCCGGCGAAAGTGCCCCTCGTGGTGGGCGGCAATTCCCCGGTGATCTCGCTGTCGGTACCGAGGGCGAGCCACTCCCCGCTCACTTCGGCCAGCAGGGCGACCGCACGGCGGCAGGCGTCGCGCAACTCGGCCACCTCGGGAGAGGCCCGCACGGTCAGCCTGGGAACCAGCAGGGGCGGTTGGGGGACCACGACGACACGGCTCATCACACCGACGAACGGTAGAGCCCCGTGGAGGGACGGACGGGGCCCGGGTGGCCACGGGTGGGAACCGCCGGAAGAACACGGGAACGGATTCCTGCCTCCACAGCGGAGGTACCGTCCAATATCGTGGTGGGAGCACACTCTCCCGGAAGAGCTGTCACCGGGCGTCGTCGGCCACAGCCGGACCGGCCGTTTCCCCGAAAGGAAGATCCGGTTCGCGCACCGGCCCCGGGACCGCGCGCTGCCCAGGCGTGGCGGACTGGTTGACGCACGGCCCGGCTGTGTGAACACGCCGTCGGCGGCACACCGAACACGTGCCGCCACGTGCCGGCCCCGCCGCCGAGGCGGGGCGCTCGTGCCCGGCACGAGCACCTGAGCGGGCAGAAGGAGGAAGCCGGCCATGACAGACCAGGACACGACGCCGAACACCGCCGACGCACCGGCGGCCACGGACTCGACGACGAGCGATTCGGGACGTGGCGCCGCGCCCGCGGTACCGATCGCCTCCAGCGATCCGGCGCGCTGGGGCCGGATCGACTCCGAGGGCCAGGTCTACGTACACACCTCGGCCGGGGACCGTTTCGTCGGGGCCTGGCAGGCCGGCGAACCGCAGGAGGGGCTTGCCCACTTCGCCCGACGTTTCGACGACCTGCGTACCGAAGTGGAACTGCTCGAAACCCGGATCTCGACGGGGGCGGGAGACCCCAAGCAGGCACTGTCCAACGCCAGGCATCTGCGGGACGGACTGCCCGAGGCCTCGGTCGTCGGCGACGTGGACGCGTTGGCCGCGCGCCTGGACCACGTGGTCGCGCGGGCCGAGGACGCGGTGGAACGGGCCCGTCAGGAACGGGAGAAGGCCCGCGCCGACGCGGTGGCCCGCAAGGAGGCGCTGGTCGCCGAGGCCGAGCAGATCGGTGCCGAGTCCACCAGTTGGAAGGCCGCCGGCGACAGGCTGCGGGCCATCCTGGACGAGTGGAAGACCATCAAGGGGGTGGACCGCAAGACCGACGACGCGCTGTGGAAGCGGTTCACCAAGGCCAGGGACGCGTTCAACCGGCGGCGCGGCTCCCACTTCGCGGAACTGGACCGGCAGCGCAACGCGGCGAAGGAACGCAAGCAGGAGCTGGTCGCCGAGGCGGAGTCGCTGACCGAGTCCACCGACTGGGGCCCCACGGCGGAGCGGTACAAGCAGCTCATGGCCGAGTGGAAGTCCGTGGGACGCGCCCCCAAGGACAGCGACGAGGCGCTGTGGAAACGGTTCCGGGCGGCCCAGGACAGGTTCTTCGGCCGCAGGGCCGAGGCCTTCGCCGAACGCGACGCCGAGTTCGCCGAGAACGCCAGGCTGAAGGAGGAACTGCTCGCCGAGGCCGAAAGGATCGACCCGAGCGTCGACCTGAACGCCGCCCAGGCACAGCTGCAACGCGTTCAGCAGCGCTGGAACGAGATCGGCAAGGTCCCCCGGGAACGGATCAAGGAGTTGGAGGGCAGGCTCCGCGCGGTGAACGAGCGGGTACGCGAGGCCGCCAACACCGAGTGGCGTCGGACGGACCCGGAGGCCCAGGCTCGGGTGGAGCAGTTCCGGGAACGTGTCGAGCAGTACGAGCAGCAGGCGCAGAAGGCCCGCTCGGCGGGGGACCGCAAACGGGCCGAGCAGTACGAGCAGCAGGCCCGACAGTGGCGGGAGTGGCTGAACGCCGCGGAGAACGCGTTGACCGACCGGTGACCGAAGGACCGTGGCCCGGGAGGAGGGCTTCCCGGGCCGTACGGTCGGTCACGCCGGGACGTTCCCGACGGATTTTCGCTTTCGGACCGCGTCCAGGTCGGTTCCCCACGGCGGATCCGTGGGCACCGCTCACGGGCGGGACCAGACGATACGCAGCCACTGGACCGCCAGCACGGCCATCGCCACCACGGCGAGCACCAACCCGAAGGAGGGGCCACCGGGCTGTCCGGGGGGCACGGTCTGCCTCGACCAGATCGCGATGACTCCCTCGACGGTGACCACCGAACACGCCATCGCCGTGATCCACGCGACGGGCCACCGTCGGGTGGCCAGGGTCAGCGCCCCCAGCAGCACCCCGGCGACGGTGGCGTTGATCGAGAACAACCGGGGCAGCAGCCCTATCTCCAACACCGGGTCCGCCTGTCCGGCGATCACCTGCCAGCCGCTGGCCCCGCCGATCCAGGGCAGCACCGCCGTGAGCACCAGAACCAGCATCACCCCGACGATGACCAGCGCTCGTCCGCCGGGATCGATCCAGCGCCCGGCGGCACGCTCGGCCCCCGGCGACGCGGTGCGGAACTCTCGCCGTTCGGACTGCTCCACCTCGTTCTCCTCCGTCGGGAACCCCTCGGTCCGCGCGTCCTCCCTCAACAGCCACACCCCTGTTCCACGGGCTCGCCGGCCGGCGCCCCGAAGGAGGGAAGACCGAGGGTCACCCCGGAGGTCTTGGGCCGCTGGCCCGCCTCCCAGTGGTCCCCCGCCTTCGTGCGGCGGTGGTCCAGCAGCCCCCCGTCGGCCAACAGGTGGTGCGGAGCGGCCTGGCTGATCCGGGTGCGGACCACGTCCCCCGGTCGGAGCCGTTCCCGGAGTTCCTCGTCCGGGGTGAAGTGCACCAGACGTCCGTCCCGGGCGCGTCCCGACCAGCGTGCGGTGTGGGCGTTCTTGCGACCCGCCCCCTCGGCGACGAGCAGTTCGACCTCACTGCCCACCAGGGCCTCGTTGGCCTCCAGGGAGATCTCGTTCTGCAACTCCACCAGCCTGTCGTAGCGCTGCTGCACGACCTCCTTGGGCAACTGCCCCTCCATCTCGGCGGCCGGGGTCCCCGGTCGCTTGGAGTACTGGAAGGTGAAGGCACTGGCGAAGCGGGCCCGGCGCACCACCTCCAGGGTCTGCTCGAAGTCCTCCTCGGTCTCACCCGGGAAACCGACGATGACGTCCGTGGTGATCGCGGCGTGCGGCATGGCCGCCCGGACCTTCTCCACGATCCCCAGGTACCGCTCGGCGCGGTAGGAACGCCGCATCGCCCTGAGCATCCGGTCCGATCCCGACTGCAGGGGCATGTGCAGCTGCGGGCACACGTTCGGGGTCTCGGCCATGGCGGCGATGACGTCGTCGGTGAAGTCCCGGGGATGCGGCGAGGTGAAGCGCACCCGCTCCAGCCCCTCGATCTCGCCGCAGGAACGCAGTAGCTTCCCGAAGGCGTAGCGGTCACCGAACTCGACGCCGTAGGCGTTGACGTTCTGCCCCAGCAGCGTCACTTCCAGCACGCCCTCGGAGGCCAGCGCCTCCACCTCGGCGAGCACGTCGCCCGGACGCCGGTCCTTCTCCTTGCCGCGCAGGGAGGGCACGATGCAGAAGGTGCAGGTGTTGTTGCATCCCACCGAGATCGACACCCAGCCGGAGTAGGCGGACTCCCGACGCGCCGGAAGCGTGGAGGGGAACCTGTCCAACGACTCCAGGATCTCCACTTCGGCTTCCTGGTTGTGCCGGGCGCGTTCGAGCAGCGTGGGCAACGAGCCGAGGTTGTGGGTCCCGAAGACGACGTCGACCCACGGGGCGCGCCGCACGATCTCGCCGCGGTCCTTCTGCGCGAGGCAACCGCCCACGGCGATCTGCATGGCGGGGTTCTCCTGCTTGGCGGAACGCAACCGGCCGAGATTGCCGTAGAGCCGGTTGTCCGCGTTCTCCCGCACCGCGCAGGTGTTGAACACGACCACGTCGGCGGTGCCCTCCTCGGAAGCCCGCACGTAGCCAGCTTCCTCCAGCACTCCGGAGAGTCGCTCTGAGTCGTGCACGTTCATCTGGCAGCCATACGTGCGCACTTCGAATGACTGAGGCACCCGGTTGTCCGTCACGGTCCCACCATATCCCCTGGTGGAAAGCGCTCCTCCGTGGTATCGGGGTGGCTCCTCCCACGTGCCGGAGGACACCCGACCCGGACCGTTCACCACCGGCAGGGCACGTCACCGCACGTGTCCACACGACTCCCCTCCGTCCGTATGGTCCACGCGGCGGACGGACGTAACCGAGTTGCAATCTCCGGTGATCGCGCTGATCTGGACTCAGGGGCACGCGCGGCTTAGGTTGCCGACATCGTGTCCTTCCGCCCCCGAGCCGGTCTGGAGATCGCATGACCGAGGCTTCCACGGACTCACCGATGATCCGGGTGTCCGCGGTCGACAAGTACTTCGGCTCCTCGCACGTGCTCAGGAACGTGAACCTGGAGATCCCCCACGGTCAGGTCGTGGTGGTGCTCGGCCCCTCCGGGTCGGGGAAGTCCACGCTCTGCCGGGTGATCAACAGGCTGGAAACGGTGGACTCGGGCTCGATCCTCGTGGACGGGAAACCCCTCCCGGAGGAGGGACGCGCCCTGGCCGAACTGCGCGCCGACGTCGGAATGGTGTTCCAGCAGTTCAACCTGTTCGCCCACAAGAGCGTGCTCGACAACGTCACCCTGGGACCGACCAAGGTCCGCGGGCTTTCCAGGAACCAGGCCCGCCAGGAGGGCATGCGTCTGCTGGAGCGGGTCGGCATCGCCGACCAGGCCGACAAGTACCCCGCCCAACTGTCCGGCGGCCAGCAGCAGCGCGCCGCGATAGCGCGCGCGTTGGCCATGCGTCCCAAGGTGATGCTGTTCGACGAGCCGACCTCCGCGCTGGACCCGGAGATGGTCAGCGAGGTGCTGGAGGTCATGGCCGGTCTGGCCGCGGAGGGCATGACCATGCTGGTCGTCAGTCACGAGATGGGGTTCGCCCGCCGCGCCGCCCACCGGGTGCTTTTCATGGCCGACGGGGAGATCGTCGAGGACACCACCCCGGAGGGGTTCTTCGAGGCCCCCGAGTCGGAACGGGCCCGGGACTTCCTGAGCAGGATCCTCACCCACTGACCCACCCGAACGAGGACGGGACCGGACATCACGGCCGAGACCGGAAGGGACACTCATGCGCACAGGGAAACCGACCGTCGCCGCGCTGGCGGCCGTCACCGGACTGCTGCTCACCGCCTGCGGTGGAGGCGGCGGGTCCACGGAGGACTCGAAGGAGTTCACCGCTCCCGTCGCCGAGAACCCCTCCTTCGAGGAGGGGACCACGATGGCCCACCTCGCCGAGCAGGGCACGATCACCGTCGGGACCAAGTACGACCAGCCCCTGTTCGCCCTCAAGGGCCTGGACGGCGAGATGCGGGGCTTCGACGTGGCCATCGCCGAGATCATCGCGGGGCGACTGGGCATCCCCGCCGACCGGATCAACTGGCAGGAGACCCCGAGCAAGGACCGGGAGAAGTACATCCGGGACGGCACGGTCGACATGGTCGTGGCCACCTACACCATCAACGACAAACGTGACGAGCGGGTCGACTTCGCCGGTCCCTACTACCAGGCCGGCCAGGACCTCATGGTGCGCGCGGACAACGAGTCGATCACCGGCCCGGAGTCGTTGCGGGACAGTGACGCCGAGGTCTGCTCGGCCCACGGCTCCACCCCCTCCGAACGGATCCGCGAGTACGTCGACAACTCCAGGCTGGTGCTGTTCGACTCCTACTCCAAGTGCGCCGACGCGTTGAGCAACGGCCAGGTCCAGGCCGTCACCACCGACGACGCGATCCTCATGGGGCTGGTCAGCGAGAGCGACAACGAGTTCAAAGTGGTCGGCGAGACCTTCAGCGAGGAGCCCTACGGGGTGGGCATCCTCGAGGGCGACGTCGACTTCTGCGAGTTCGTCAACAAGAGTCTGCGCATCGCCGCCAAGGAGGGCACCTACCAGCAGGCGTGGAACGCCACGGCGGGCCGGGTCTCGGACAGGACGCCGGAACTTCCCGAACTCCGCTCCTGCAGCTGACCGGTGTCGCCGGAGGGGAGCGGGCGCACCGCTGCCCTCCGGCCGTTGGAGGGAACCGTGCAAGTCCTCATAGCCAACCACGGGGCCTACCTGAGCGGGATCGCGACCACCCTGTGGCTGTGCCTGTACTCCGGCGTGCTCACCCTGGTCGTGGGGACGGTGATCGCGGGGTTCCGGGTGTCCCCGCTGACGCCGCTGCGCGCCTTCGGCACCGCCTGGGTGACGGTGTTCCGCAACTGCCCCCTCGTGGTGGTGCTGTTCTTCATGGCCTTCGCGCTGCCCGTTCTCGGGCTCAACGCCTCCTACTTCGTGTTCGGCACGGTGGGACTGGCCCTGTACACCTCCGCGTTCGTCTGCGAGGCGATCCGCAGCGGGATCAACTCCGTGCCCGCCGGGCAGGCCGAGGCGGCCCGTTCGATCGGCCTGGGTTTCACCCAGACCCTGGGGCTGGTGATCCTGCCGCAGGCGGTGCGCAGCATCATCCCCCCGCTGGGCAGCGTGCTGATCGCGATGATCAAGAACTCGGCCATCGCCGGAGCCTTCGGGGTGGGCGGGGACCTGTACATGACGGGCACCCGGCTGTCCTCCGCACAGGGTGAGGCCGTGGTGCCGGTGCTGATCGGTGTGGCGCTGGGCTATCTGATCATCACCATCCCGGCCGGCCTGCTGCTCGGCTACGTGGAACGGAAGGTGGCGATAGCGCGATGACCGGTTCCGTGCTGTACGAGGCGCCGGGGCCGCGCGCCAGGCGCCGCGCACGCCACGCGAGTGTCGTGACCGCGCTCCTCCTGCTGGGGGCTCTCGGCTGGGTGATCCACCGCTTCGCCGCCGAGGGCGAACTCGCCTACGAGAAGTGGGGCGCGCTGATCGACCCCACGAACGAGAACTTCGGTCCGCTGTGGACGCTGCTCGGCGGCGGACTCGCCAACACGCTGCTCGCGGCCGGATGGGCCATCCTGCTCTCCCTGGTCATCGGCACCGTGCTCGCGCTGACCAGGATCACGGCCGCGGCCTGGTACCGCTGGGCGGTGGTGGGAGTGATCGAGCTGCTGCGCGGCACCCCCGTGGTGGTGCTGATCTTCTTCTCCGCCCAGGCCCTGCCCGCGCTGGGGCTGAACGTCTCCCTGATGTG
Organism: Actinopolyspora mortivallis DSM 44261; assembly: GCF_000384035.1. Lineage (GTDB taxonomy): Bacteria > Actinomycetota > Actinomycetes > Mycobacteriales > Pseudonocardiaceae > Actinopolyspora > Actinopolyspora mortivallis. Next base: position 941,434 of record NZ_KB913024.1, on the reverse strand, counting down.
GGCCCTGGTCATCGGGCTGACCGCCTACAACTGCGTGATCATCGCCGAGATCGTGCGCGCGGGCATCACGGCACTGCCCCTCGGCCAGAGCGAGGCTGCCTACGCGGTGGGGATGCGCAGGCACCGGGTGCTGCTCCACGTGCTGCTGCCCCAGGCCTTCCGCGCCATGCTTCCCGCGCTGATCAGCCAGCTCGTCGTGGTGCTCAAGGACACCTCGCTGGGTGTCACCATCAGTTACGCGGAGTTCGTGCAGCGCGGCGAGATCGCCATCGAGAACCTGGACAACCAGATCCAGGTCTATCTGGCGCTGGGTGTCGTCTTCATCCTGATCAACTACACGCTGAGCAGGATCGCCGTCCACACCGAACGGATACTGAGCAGGGGGAGGTCCGCCGCCAGGGAGCCGGAAAGCGCGGCGGCCACCGGAGACTGAGGACGGGTCATCCCTCCCCGTCGCCGGGACCGTTCCCACCAACGTCCTCCGACCTTTCGGTCTCCTCCGCGAGGAGCGGGGCCGTGGCGTTCGGACGCCGGCGCAGCAGGGTGTCCTCCGCGTTCCGCCGCCACTGTCCGCTCTCGACGGCCCCGGCCAGGATCCCGCGCAGCCGGGTGCGGAACTTCTCGTCCCCGGCGGCCACCGCGACGAGGTGCTCGACGCGTTCGCCGTCGGCCCCCGTGGTCACCGCGTAGGGAGCCACCACGCGAACCCCCTCGGCCGAGGGGGAGACACCGCCCAGTTGGATGTCCACGCTGCCCCGGGTGAGAGCCCCGGTACGCAGGGTTTCGGGCAGTCTCCGGAAGGCGAGCTGCTCGCGGGGGTCCAACCCCAGTCCCTCGGCGAGCAGCCGGGCGACGCGCACGTCGAACCCCCGGTAGCTTCCCTCCGAGCGGCGCACGAAGTCGGGGGCGTCCGCGCGGAGCCCCACCAGCAACGTGCCACGACGTCGGATCTCGGCCAGCGTGGGAGAACCGGGAAGTTCCGTTGCGGCCGATTCCGTGGCGGAGACCTCCGGCGCGGCCGTGTCGGTACGCGCGTTCTCCTCGGGTGGCAGCACGGCATCTCCCCGGTCCGCGTCGACCCCGCCGCACCCGGACAACACCGTGACCACGACCGCTGCCGCGGCCACCGCCGACACCCACCGGACTCGCATGTCCACCATCCTCGTGTGCCCGCCCGCCGGTGTCCACTCCCTCCCGTCGAGAAGAGCGCCCGGAACGGGCCAGTGTGGTCCGGAGTCTGGTCAGCAGGTCATTCGGAGTGGAGTCCTTGGGGTAGTGTGGGTATCTGGATCGGTTGTGATACTCGGCTTACAGCGGATAGGCTCCAACAGGTCCATACCAATTGAGGCGCCAGTGTCGTCGCCCACCCGTCAGTCACCCCGTATCGCATCGGGAGGCGATGAATGTCCCAGGCCAGCTTGCACCCGGTGATCCGACGGGTCACCGACCGCATCGCCGAACGCAGCGCGAGCTCCCGCCGTGCCTACCTGGAACGGATCCGAGCGGCCAAGCACACGGAACCGGCCCGGGCGAACATGGCCTGCAGCAACCTCGCGCACGGTTTCGCGGCGATCAGCGGCACCGACCGCGAGTCCGTCAAGGGACTCGTCCGCCCCGGCGTGGCCATCGTGTCCGCCTACAACGACATGCTCTCGGCGCACAAGCCCTACGCCGAGTTCCCGGAGTGGATCAAGGAGTCCGCCCGGCAGGCCGGCGGGGTCGCCCAGTTCGCCGGCGGGGTACCGGCCATGTGCGACGGCATCACCCAGGGCCGTACCGGCATGGAGCTGTCCCTGTTCTCCCGCGAGGTCATCGCCATGTCCACGGGCGTGGCCCTCTCCCACGAGATGTTCGACGCGGCCCTGCTGCTCGGCATCTGCGACAAGATCGTGCCCGGTCTGCTCATCGGAGGCCTGTCCTTCGGACACCTGCCCATCACCCTGGTGCCCGCCGGTCCCATGCCCTCCGGTCTGCCGAACAGCGAGAAGAGCAGGATCCGTCAACTGTTCGCCGAGGGCAAGGCCAGCAGGCAGGACCTGCTGGAGGCCGAGTCCGCCTCCTACCACTCCCCCGGGACCTGCACCTTCTACGGCACCGCCAACTCCAACCAGCTCGTGGTCGAGACCATGGGGCTGCACCTGCCCGGAGCCACCTTCGTCCCCCCGGGCACCCCGCTGCGCAGGGCGTTGACCGAGGAGGCGGCCAGGAACGCGGTCCGAGCCGCCAAGGACGAACAGGCCCCCTCCATCGGGGAGATCGTCGACGAACGGGCGATCGTCAACGGTGTGGTGGCCCTGCTGGCCACGGGTGGCTCCACCAACCACACCCTGCACCTGCCCGCCGTGGCCGCCGCGGCCGGAATCGAACTCACCTGGGACGACTTCTCCGAGCTCTCCTCGGTGGTGCCACTGCTCGCCAGCGTCTACCCCAACGGTTCGGCCGACATCAACCACTTCACCGCGGCCGGCGGGGTGCAGACCCTGATCGGACAACTGCTGGACGCCGGGTTCCTGCACCCCGACGTGAACACGGTCGCCGGACCCGGCCTGGAGCGGTACCGGCAACAGCCCTTCCTGGAGGACGGGGAGCTGGTCTGGCGGGACGGACCCCACCACAGCCTGGACACCAGTGTGCTGCGCGGCGTCTCCGAGCCCTTCGACACCGAGGGCGGACTCCGCGTGCTGGAGGGCAACCTCGGCCGCTCGGTGATGAAGATCTCGGCCGTCCGGCCCGAGAACCGCTCGGTCACCGCGCAGGCCCGCGTGTTCGACGACCAGGAGGAGTTCAAGGCCGCGTTCCAGGCCGACGAACTCAACAGGGACGTGGTCGTGGTGGTGCGCAACCAGGGACCACAGGCCAACGGTATGCCCGAACTGCACGGCCTGAGTCCGAGCCTGGGGGTTCTCCAGGACCGTGGCCACCGGGTCGCCCTGGTCACCGACGGGCGCATGTCCGGTGCCTCCGGCAAGATCCCCTCGGCCATCCAGGTGACACCCGAGGCCAGTGCGGGCGGCCCCCTGTCCAAGGTCCGCGACGGGGACATGCTCCGCGTCGACGGGGAGCAGGGAACGCTGGAGGTGCTCGTCCCCGACGCCGAGCTGGAGTCCCGTCAGCCGGCGGCCCCGGCCACGGCCGAGCAGTTCGGCACCGGCAGGGAACTGTTCACCACCTTCCGCCGCGTCGTCGGACGCGCGGACCGGGGAGCGAGCGTCTTCCCCGCCCCGGAGCAGCACAGCGTCCCCGACGAGATCTCCGCCTGACCCACGAGCAGGAAACGGACAACCGATGCGAGCCGCGACCGAGATACTCGACATCAGCCCGGTCATCCCGGTGGTCGTCCTCGACGAGGCCACCCAGGCCGTGCCGTTGGCCCGGGCGTTGCAACGCGGGGGAATACGCACCGTGGAGATCACCCTGCGCACCCCCGTGGCGCTCGAGGCCGTCGAGCGCATCACCGCGGAGGTGGAGGACCTCTCCGTGGGAGTGGGAACGGTCACCGAACCCGGCCAGGCGGAGAAGGCCGCCCGCGCCGGGGCGGAGTACCTGGTCACCCCGGGAAGTACCGACCGACTGCTGGACGAGGCCAACGAGACCGGCCTGCCCACCCTGCCGGGCGTCAGCACCGTCTCGGAGGCGCTGCGGGTCGCCGAGCGCGGTTTCACCGCGCTGAAGTTCTTTCCCGCAGAACCGGCGGGAGGAGTTCCCTATCTCAAGGCCCTGGCCAGCCCACTCCCCGGGTTGACCTTCTGCCCCACCGGGGGGATCACTCCGGACAACGCGGGGCGCTACCTCGCGCTGCCGAACGTGCGGTGCGTCGGCGGTTCCTGGCTCACCCCGCGGGAGGCGCTGAGCAAGGATGACTGGGGCCGAGTGGAGGCACTGGCCCGCCAGGCCGTCGCCCTCGGCTGATCCCGACCCGCCGCCCGCCGGGTGTCCGCGACACCCGGCGGGCGGTTCGTCCCGGCGGAACGAGCGGGTCAGCGCACCGGCTCCACCTCGGTGCTCGGGTCCCCGTCGATCGCCGCGACCAGTCGCGGCACCAGTCCGTCGAGCGCGACGGGCAGGCTCAACGGGCTGGCGAACGAGACCGCGCCGTTGAGCGTGCTGCCGCGCGGCATCGTGATGTCCCGTCCCTGCCGGACGGTGTCGAGCTGCTGGTAGACCTGCTGACGGGAGACGCTGTCCTCGGGTGACCCGTAGATCCCGAGCAGCAGGACGTCCGATTCGAGAACCCCGAGGCGTTCCTTGCTCAACTGCACCGGTTCCCGGTTCTCTCCGGAGAACAGCTCGCTGGCCGCGCGCGGCATCCGGAAGCCGAGCGAACGAAGCAACCGGGGGGCGGGTCCCTCGGCGTAGACCCACACCTCACCGCTGATCGAGGTGGCCAGCAGTCCGGTGGCTCCCTCGAAACGCGGATGCCGGGACTTGATGTCCCCGAAACGGGACTCGATGTCGCCAACCAGCTGTTCGGCCTTGTCCCGTCTGCCGAGAGCCCGTCCGATGATCCTGGTCATGTCCTGCCAGGGAACACTGAAGTTCGCGAACTCGGCGGGTTGCGCGACGGTGGGGGCTATCCGGGAGAGCTTGGTGTACTCCTGCTCACTCAGCCCCGAGTTCACTCCGATGATCACGTCGGGATTCAGCGCGGCGATCCGTTCGAACTCCAGCTCCTCGCGGGCCAGCACCTCGGGCAGGTCCCGCTGACCGAGGGCCTCGCGCGCCCACGGCCACAGCGCCCCGTCCTTGCCACCGAACCACTCGCGCGCGCCCACTGGGGCGGTGCCGAGGGCGAGCACGGTGTCCTGGTCGGTGAGTCCGACCGTGACCACACGCTTCGGCCGCCTGGGGATCTCGGTGGTGCCGTGCTTGTGGTCGATCCGCACCGGGAACCCGTCCTCCCCGGAGGAGCCTCCCGCATCATCCCCCTTGCCGGGGGCACAGGCCGTGAGCAGCAGCACACCTGCCCCGCCCAACAGCCCTCTGCGGCTGATGCCCGAACTCAGTGGACCGAACGTGTTGCGCGACATTGATCATCCTTGATACCGGAAACGATGTTTAGGTTAGGCTAAACAAATAGGTTTCCGGGTTCAAGACCCCCGAGGCCGGGCGGTCCGGATCACACCACCCTGGCCCCGGCGAGCATCCCCACGGCCTCGCGCAACGAGTCGGCCACCGGTCGACCGGTGGCCTCCAACGCCGCGCGTGACATCACTCCGGTGGACACGAGCACACATCCCGCGCCCACCCGCTCGGCGGCCTCGGCGTCGTCGACCACGTCCCCGACGACCACGACCTCGGAGGCCCGCAGGCCGAGCGAGTCCAGGTGCGCGGCGAGATGGGCGGTCTTGGAACCACCTCCGGTGGAGTCCCGCAACCCCTCGACGCGCTCGAAGAACCCCTCCAGACCGAAACTCTCCACCAACGGGACCAGTTCCTCGTGGAAGAACATGGACAGCAGGGAGTGACTGCCTCCGGTCTCCGACCAGTCCCGCAGCGAGTCCCACGCGTCGGGGGCCAGCTCGCAGGTGTGCAGCAGCGCCCGGTACGTCTCATGGTACGTCCGGTCGATCGTGGGCCAGTCCCGCTGCCCGAGTTCACGGCCCAACAGTCTCTCGTAGGAACGCCGCAACGGCCTGCCGAAGATCGCGCGCCACTGTTCGAGATCCACCCGACTCGCTCCGAAGGCCGAGCACACCGCGTTGACCCCCGCGATGACGGCGTGGTTGTCCGCCAGCAGCGTCCCGTTCCAGTCCCACACTATGTGATGCCCAGCGGGCACGACGGTCGATTCGCTCACCGGCGGAGCCTATCGACTCCCCTTCCGCGAGCCCAGGCAGAGGTCACCCACACCGGAACGGCTCACGGATCCGGCTCCACGTCCCCGGGCAACTCCTCGAAGGAGGTTCCCGAGGACTCCAGTTCCTCCCGCACGACGCGGTAGGCCAGCGCCTGACCGTATCCCTTGCGCGCGAGCATCGCCAACAACCGACGTGCCCTGGTCCGTGGCTCGACGGCGGTCATCCCCCGCGCCCTGCGGCGTACCAGCTGGCGGGCACGTTCCACTTCGGCGTCGGTGTCCACACTGTCCAGCGCGGCCCGGACGGTGTCCCCGTCGATCCCCTTGCCGCGCAGCTCCTCCTCCAACGCCCTGCGGCCGAGACCGCGTTCGCGGTGGCGACTACGCACCCACTCCGCGGCGAACGTGGCGTCATCGACCAGTCCCGCCGCGACGAACCTGTCCAGCACCGCGTGCGCCGTGTCCGCGTCGATCCCCTGCCGACGCAGGGCGCGCAGCAGCTCGGCGTGGCTGCGCGCCCGTGTACTCAGCAGGCGGTACACGGTGTCGCGGGCGAGCCTCTCGGCGGCCTCCGTGCCGACCGCCTCGGCGGCCTCCGCGTACTCGCCCTCGTCCGCCGGAACATCTCCGGTGGCACCGTCCCCCGAACGGGTTCGGCTCACCTCGCCACCGTCCCTCCCCGGCTCAGAACTCCACCGGCGCGGGCTCATCCTGCTGTCCCTGCTGCTGCGCCTCGGAGGGGGAGCCCGAACCTATGCCCAGCTTCTCCTTGATGCGTTTCTCGATCTCGTTGGCGATGTCGGGGTTGTCCCGCAGGAACTTGCGCGCGTTCTCCTTGCCCTGCCCCAGCTGGTCGCCTTCGTAGGTGTACCAGGCTCCGGACTTGCGGATGAACCCGTGCTCGACACCCATGTCGATCAACGAGCCCTCGCGGCTGATGCCGTGCCCGTAGATGATGTCGAACTCGGCCTGCTTGAACGGTGGGCTCACCTTGTTCTTGACCACCTTGACCCGCGTGCGGTTACCGACGGCGTCGGACCCGTCCTTGAGAGTCTCGATCCTGCGCACGTCCAGTCGGACCGAGGCGTAGAACTTCAACGCCTTGCCTCCCGTGGTCGTCTCGGGAGAGCCGAACATCACTCCGACCTTCTCGCGGAGCTGGTTGATGAACACCGCCGTGGTCTGCGAGGTGTACAGCGCCGAGGTCAGCTTGCGCAACGCCTGACTCATCAGCCTGGCCTGCAGGCCGACGTGGCTGTCCCCCATCTCGCCCTCGATCTCGGCCTTGGGAACCAGGGCGGCCACGGAGTCGATGGCGATCACGTCCAGCGCGCCGGAGCGGATCAGCATGTCGGCGATCTCCAGCGCCTGCTCGCCGGTGTCGGGCTGGGAGACGAGCAGCGAGTCGGTGTCCACTCCGATCGCCTTGGCGTACTCGGGATCCAGCGCGTGCTCGGCGTCGATGAACGCGGCCGTGCCCCCCGCCTTCTGGGCGTTGGCCACCGCGTGCAGGGCCACCGAGGTCTTACCGCTGCTCTCCGGGCCGTAGATCTCGACGACGCGCCCCCGGGGCAGTCCCCCGATCCCGAGGGCGACGTCCAGCGCGATCGAACCGGTGGGAATGGCCTCCACGGCCGGACGCGTGTCCTCGCCCAGCCGCATCACCGATCCCTTGCCGAACTGCTTGTCGATCTGGGCGATGGCGAGTTCGAGCGCCTTGTTCTTGTCGTTGCTCTTGTCGCCGCCCTTGTCGGATGTTGCTGCCATCGGGGCCACCTCGGTCGGGTCGAAGGGTCGTGGTCTCAGGTACCGACGCTACGGGGAAGGGCCGACAGTCCGACCGCCGGTTCGTCGACCCGTGGACAGCCGCGCCCGCTGTGGATCCATTCTACCCGAACTGGTGTTCGATAACGCCCCCGATTCCCCTCTCCCGTGTGACGAGGTGGACGCTGACCAGGTGCGATCTACCCCTGAAAGGGGGATACTGAGACGGCAGCGGCACTCAGTCACCGCTACCACGAGCACCACGTGTGCCGGGAGGTGCCCGATGCGCATCGACCGCTACCTTCCCCCTGAGCACTGGTTGAGCAAGGTCTACCGCGCGGGAGCCGCCGCGTTCGGGGGCGGACTGATCGCCTTCGGAGTGCTGGGCTTCACCAACAACCTCGGCTTCTTCTCCACCAGCGGAACCCAGATACTGGGGCTGTCCAGCAACGGGCTGCTCTCGCTGATCTCGGTGATCGTGGGGGCCGTGCTGATCGCCGCCGCAGCAGTGGGCGGACCGCTCGCCTCCACCACGACAGCCACGATCGGCGGACTGTTCCTGCTCTCCGGCCTGCTCAACCTGGCCGTGCTCGACACGGCCTGGAACCTGCTGGCCTTCGAGATACAGAACGTCGTGTTCAGCCTCGTGGCGGGCATGCTGCTGTTGTTCGTGGGCCTGTACGGCCGAATCAGCGGCGGCCTGCCCAGCGACAATCCCTTCGTGCGTTACCGCAGACACGAACCTCCCGAGGGGGAGGTGCCCGAACAGCGCGCCCGCGAGCGCCAACGCGCCGAGGAACTGAAACCGCTCGCCGACGCCGAAGTGGCCCTCGGCGAGGGACATGCCACCCCGGAGCAGGAGAGACTGGTGCGCACCGAGGCGACTCGCCTGGCCAGGGCGGAACGGCGCCGCGCCTACGAGCACTACGCTCACCTGCAACAGGCGTTGCGACAGCAGCGCGGCGGCGGGGCCGCCTCGGGGAACGCGGAGGAGGAGGTCCAGCGCTGACCCCCGCGGGAACGAGGAGTCGTTCGACGGTTCAGCGCCGTCGGGGCGGCACCTCGAAGGCGTCGCAGAGCACGGTCCAGACCCGCTTGGGCTCCCAACCGGCCTCGAGGGCCTCGTTGACGGTGCGCTCCCCCAACGCGGCCAGCACGTGGTCCCTGGCCAGGGTGTCGGCCCTGATCTCACCGAATTCCTCGGCCATCCGCTGCCGCAGAGCTGTGTAGCGCATCGACCCCACTCTACGGGCACCGACACGGCCCGCCGTCCCGGCGGAGGGAGCGGGCCCACCCCGTTCCGGAACGGCTAGGCTGGGGACATGCTGCAGGCCGACCCGACCGGGTTCTCCTCGTTCTGGGGCCAGTTGGTCGTGGCCCTGATGCTGCTCGTCATCGTGATCCTGCTGTTGCGCAACCTGTGGAACCGGCGCGACAAGTGACCGCGCGGACCGACCGGTCTCCTGCCGGGCGGACAACCCGGTGCCACGGTTCCACCGGCGAGACCGACGAGCACGGCGTTGTGTGACACGGTGGTTCCGCAGCGTCCTACCGACAGGCGAACACTTCCGGGAATCCTCTAAGGTGCTGACCCGTGACCGCTGCACCCTCTCCACGTTGTGAACGAGTGGTGGAACTCTCCACCGAGGAACTGCGCGCCCGCCTCCCCGAAGCCGTACGGCTCTACGTCACGGCGATGGGATACCCCTCCTGGACGACCCAACAGCGCATCCCGGTCTGGTCGGCCCACATGTCCCGCTCCGGCTGGCGCTGCGTCGCCGCCTTCGACGACCGCGACGAGCTGAGCGGGATCGGCTACGGCTACTCCGGGGACGCCGGACAGTGGTGGCACGAGCAGGTACGCCGGGGGATGCAGGAACACCTCCCCCCGGACCAGGTCAAGGGCTGGCTGGACGACTACTTCGAACTGACCGAACTCCACGTGCACCCCGAGGCCCAGGGACACGGACTCGGCCGGAGCATGCTGCGTACCCTGCTCGCCACGGCGCCCGGGGCGAACGTGTTGCTGTCCACCCCGGAGGGCCCCACCAGGGCGTGGCGACTCTACCGCCGGATGGGATTCACCGACATACTCCGCAACCACCGCTTCATGGGGGACCCCCGGCCCTTCGCGGTGCTCGGCAGGTCGTTGCCGCTGGACACGTGAGCCGAGCGACGCCCCACACGGAGAGCGTCCCCGAGCGCACCGGGGCCGGTCGGCACCGGCCCCGTCGGGTCTCCGCGGTCAGATCCCCGAAAGCCGCTCGCGCAGGGTGTCCAGCCCCATCGACCCCATTTCCAGCGCCTCGCGGTGAAACCGTTTCAGGTCGAAGTCCGCACCGTGCCGCTGCTGGGCCTCCTGCCGGGCGGACAACCAGAGGCGCTCGCCGAGCTTGTACGAAGGGGCCTGGCCTGGCCAGCCGAGATAGCGGTCGATCTCGTCCCGCACGTTGGCGGTGTCGGTGATCGTGCGGGTGAGCATGAACTCCAGCCCGAGTTCCGGTGTCCAGGTCCGCCCCTCGTGGAATCCGGTGCCCTGGGGGATCGGCAGCCGCAGGTGCATGCCGATGTCCACGATCACCCTGGCCGCGCGGAACAACTGCTCGTTGAGCATTCCCAGCAGGTCACCGTCGTCGGACAGGTAACCCAGCTCCCGCATGAGCCGCTCCGCGTACAACGCCCACCCCTCCGCGTGGGCGGAGACGGTGCAGGCCAGACGTTGGAACTTGTTCAGGCGGTGGGCCTGGTACACGGCCGTCGCCACCTGCAGATGATGGCCGGGAGCCCCCTCATGGTACACAGTGGACAACTCGCGCCAGGTGGGGTACTCCTCCTTGTCCGCGGGCACGGAACGCCACATGCGTCCGGGGCGACTGAAGTCGTCGGTGGGAGGCGTGTAGTACGCCCCGGTTCCCCCTCCGGGCGGAGCGATGCGGCACTCCAGAGTCATCAGGGGATCGGGAATGTCGAACTGGGTGCGACGCAGCTCCCCCAGAGCGCGGTCGGAGACCCGCTGCATCCACTGCGCCAGGGCCCGCTGCCCGTGCACCCGGTAGCGCGGGTCGGCGTCCAGCGCGGCGGCGGCCTCCGCCAGGGTGGCCGAGGGTTTGATGCGGTCCGCCACCCGCTTCATCTCGGCCTCGATGGAGGCGAACTCGTTCCAGCCCCACTCGTAGGCCTCGCGCAGGTCCAGGTCCGCGCCGATGAAGTACCGCGACCAGAGCCGGTAGCGCTCCTCCCCCACGGCGTCCTCTGCCGGGGCCTGCGGCAGCAACTCCTCCCGCAGGAAGTCGGCCAGCTCCGCGTAGGCCTCGGAGGCCAGGGCCGCACCCCGTTCCAGCTCGTTCCGCAACGCGGGCTCCACCTCGCCGGCACGCGTGATCAGGGCGGTGAAGAAGGAACCGCCGTCGCGGCGTCCGGACCAGGTGTCGCACTGCTCGGCGACCCGTTTGACCTGGCGTGCCGCCGAGACCTGTCCCCGGGCGGCGGCCTCGGCCAGTCCCGAGGTCAGTCCCTTCACCGCCGTGGGCAGCGCGGCCATCCGTTTGGCTATGTCGTGCCACTGCTCGGCGGTGTCACCCGGCATGAGATCGAAGACCTGACGCAGTTCCTGCACCGGGCTGGCGATGACGTTCAACGACGACATGTCGGCACCGGCCTCGTGGAGTTCGACCTCGAGTCCCACCCGCTCGGTGAACACGGCCTTGGCCACCGCCTCGGCCTCGTCGACCGGCTCGACCTCCGACATCTCGGCCAGGGCGCGCCGGGCCAGCTCACCACGCGCTCGGTGGCCCTCCGGCGAGTAATCCGTCAGCTCCTGCTGACGAACCGGAACTCCCAGGGACGTAGCGGTGATCGGGTCGAGCTCGGCCAGCTCGTCCACGTACCGGTTACTGATCTCATGCACACCTCGGGCCTCGGATGACATGGCAGCACGCTACCGCGCCCGACCTGTCCACCTCGACACCGCTCCGGCGGCGGCACCCCGCGCCACCTCCGGTTCAACCGGTGAAAAACGCCGTGACGTGGCACGATCGCAGAGGTGCGGGGTGTGTGGTGTGCTGACGGCAGGGGACGTTCCCGGCTGACAACGGTGTTGGTGGTCGTGCTCGTGGGCCTGCTGGCCTCCGGGTGCCTGAACGCGACCGTCTCGCTGTCCATCGACGAGGAGGACAGGGTCTCGGGGCAGGCCCTGATCGCGGTTCCCCCGAGCGCGGACGACCGGGTCCGACTGCGGGTTCCGGACGAGCTGTCCGAACGGGTGCGGATCACTCCCTACCGGAAGGAGGGTCAACGGGGCTCGAAGGTCGAGTTCGACCGCCTCGACTTCGACGAGCTGGAAAGGCTGGCCCGGGAACTGAACAACACGAACTCCCGGTACTCCCTGTCCGTCTCCCGCTCGGGCTCGCTGGTCAACGTGGACGGGTCGGTGGACCTCACCCCGCTCGCCGACACCAGTTCGGAGGTGCTGGTGGAGATCAGCACCCCGGGCGAGGTCACCACCACCAACGGAAAGGTCGACGCGGGGGTGGTCAGCTGGGAACCCGCCCCGGGCGAGGTGACCGAGATGTCGGCCACCTTCCAGTTCAGCGACGGGCGCAGCGCGGGCCTGTTCGGGTGGTCGACCGTGGTGGGGGCACTGACCTTCGGGGTGGCCGTGCTCGTGGGGTTGATGGCCCTGCTCGCACACCAGCACCACCGCAACGAGACCCAACGACGCTAGAGACGTGCCGGAGCTCGTTCACCACCTCCGGAGGAGGAACACATGGTGCACACCCGTGGACCCGATGCAGTCACCCCCGGAACGCCGGGCAGTGGGCGGGTCGCGGAGGATGACCGTATGCCCCTCGAGGATCTGGTGACCGGACACGGCACGGCGGAGGCCGCCGTGGACAACGAGATTCCGGAACGGGTCCGGCGGACGCTGGAGGACTATCTGCACGAACGGCTCCGCCAGTGCGGGGAGCTGGATCCCGCCGTCGCCGGGGCCGCGGGGGAACTGGCCGATTTCGTGCTGCGCGGAGGAAAACGCATCCGCCCCACATTCGCCTGGTGGGGGTGGCGGGCAGCGGGAGGCCCCGCCTTCGGCCGCCGGGCGAGCACCATGCTGCGTGCGGCCAGCTCCCTGGAGTTGATCCAGGCCGGAGCCCTGGTCCACGACGACCTGATCGACGACTCGGCCACGCGGCGCGGCAGTCCGACGGTGCACGTCCGCTTCGCCGAGGCCCACCGCGAGCACGGCTACACGGGCAGTGCGGAGGACTTCGGGCTGGCCACCGCCGTGTTGCTCGGTGACCTCGCTCTGACCTGGGCCGACGACATGCTGCACTCGGCGGGACTGCCCCGGGTGGCGCTGGAGCGCGCCCTGGAGCCGTGGCGCGCGATGCGCACCGAGGTACTGGCCGGTCAGTACCTGGACATGCTCGGCCAGGCCCGTGCGGACGAGAGTCCCGAAGCGGCCCTGCGCATCGACGAACTCAAGTCGGCCTCCTACACGGTGGAACGTCCGCTGCAGTTCGGAGCGGAGATCGCCGGGGCGGACCGGAAGACCCTGGAGGTGCTGCGCCGTTTCGGGGCCGACATCGGTGTGGCCTTCCAACTGCGCGACGACCTGCTCGGCCTCTTCGGGGATCCCGCCGTGACGGGGAAGCCGGCCGGCGACGACCTCCGGGAGGGCAAACGGACCGTGCTGATGGCCGAGGGCGTGCTCCGGGCCCGTCAGCAGCGGGAGGAGACCACCCTGAAGCTGTTCGAGTCCTCGCTGGGGGACACGGAGCTGACCGGCGAACGGGTCCGGCTCGTCCGCGAGGGCCTCGAAAGGCTCGGGGCCGTGCGGGCCGTGGAGGAGCGGATCGACACGCTGAGCCGCTCCGCCCTGTCCACGCTGCACACCTCGGAGCTGCCCGAACCCGCCGTACGTGCCCTCGAACGGCTCGCCGTCTCGGTCACCGACCGGGAGGCCTGACCCGACCCGGCGGCACGCACTCCACCCCGGTTCCCGCACCGGGCCGTCCGGGACCGACGGCGGAAAGCGCCGCAGCGCTCCCTCAGAGAGCCATCGCCTGGGCGCGACGCTTGACCTCACGTCCCCGGTCCCCACGCAGCGCCTCTATCGGGGTTCCCGGCAGGGTGTCGTCGGAGGTGAACAACCATTCGAGGATCTCGTCCTCGGTGTAGCCGTTGTCGCGCAGCAGCGTGATGGTGCCACCGAGCCCCTTGACCACGGAGGCCCCGGACAGGAAGGCCTCGGGAACCACGAGTTCGCGCTCGCGGCGCATCGCCACCAGCTGCCCGTCGCGGATCATCTGGTGCACCCTGGTCAACGGATACCCGAGGCGTTCGGCGACGGTGGCCACCGGAACGACTTCCACGTCGGGGTCGAGTACATCGGGAGCGGAAGGAACCGAACTCACACCCACAGCCTGCCATCGGCCCGAGCGGATTTCCAACACGCATGCCGTGCCCGTGTGCGGACCGGCCTCGCTACCATCGGCGGCGTGTTCGAGTATGCGTTCGGTCCGCTCCGCACGAGCGGCTCCGCGAGGACGTCACCGCCACGGGCGGAGGGGGCACACGGTCGCCGCCCACCGGCCGGTGGGGGCCGGGCGGTGGCAGCGCGATGAGCTCGCCCCCCTCGGACCACGGGCCCCAGGAGCTGCTCGGATCCTCCTTGGAACGCCGTTACCGGGTGGACTCGGTGATCGCGCGCGGAGGGATGTCCACCGTCTACCGGGGGATGGACACCCGTCTGGACCGCCCGGTGGCGCTGAAGGTGATGGACGCCCGCTACGCCGGGGACCCCTCGTTCACCGAACGGTTCGAACGCGAGGCCCGGGCGGCCGCCCGGCTGCACCACCCGAACATCGTGGCCGTCTACGACCAGGGAGTGGATCCGGGCCACCAGGGGCAGCACCACGTCTACCTGGTCATGCAGCTCGTCGAGGGCAGCACGCTGCGCGAGCTGCTGCGCCGCCGGGGCAGGCTCTCTCCCGCGGTGGCGCTTTCGGCGCTGGAGGCGGTGTTGGCCGCCCTGTCCGCCGCCCACCGGGCCGGCATGGTGCACCGTGACGTCAAACCGGAGAACATCCTCCTCGGTGAGGACGGGGCGGTCCGGGTCACCGACTTCGGTCTGGTGCGGGCCGCCGCCGGATCGAACACAACCGGTGACAGCGTCATCCTGGGAACCGTCGCCTATCTCTCCCCGGAGCAGGTGGCCACCGGGGCCGCCGACGCCCGTTCTGACGTGTACGCAGCCGGGGTCGTGCTCTACGAACTGCTCACGGGACACCCCCCCTACACCGGGGACACGGCGATCTCCGTGGCCTACCGACACGTCAACGAGGACGTGGACGCGCCGGGGAAGCACGTCGACGGCGTCCCCGCCGCCCTCGACAGCCTGGTGACCCGTTTCACCCGCCGGGATCCGGCCCACCGGCCGGTGGACGGGGCGGCCGCGCTGCGGGAGCTGCGCACCGTCCGCGACGAGCTCGGGCTCGCTCCCGTGCCGGTTCCGGCGCCGGGCTCCTCCGGGGAGCAGGTTTCCCCGACCGCGAGACTGTCCGGCTCCCCCGAATCCGTCCCGGCGGAGACGAACGGTCGAGCCGGGCCGCTGGGAACGCGTGCGCTGCACCGTCCCGGAGCGGACACCTCCGCTGAGGAGGACACCAGCGAACTGGCTCCGGTTCCCCCCACGGAGTCACCCGCCTCGGAGGGGGGCAAGCGCTCCGAGCGCCGCCGTGCTCGGGTGCCGACCGTGCTGGGGCTGGTCGTGCTGCTGGTCGGCGCCCTGGTCACCGGAGGCGCGTTGTGGTGGAACAGCAGCTCCTACGTGAAGGTGCCCGAGCTGGCCGGCCACCCGCTGGACGAGGCGAAGCAGCGGCTGCGCGCGGCCGAACTCGACGTCCACGTCTCCCGTTCCTTCCACGACACGGTGCCGGAGAACACCGTCATCGGGTCCACTCCCCAGCAGGGGACGAAAATCCGCACCGGCGACAGGGTGGACCTGCGGGTCTCCCGGGGCCGTCCCACGGTGCCCGAGATCGACCCGGGAAGCCGGGTCGCCGAGGTGGAGAGCAAGCTGCGCACGGCGGGGCTGAAACCGGAACGGGACTCCGAGGCCGAGCGCTACCACGACAGCGTTCCCCAGGGACGGGTGATCGGGGTGAGTCCCTCCCCCGGGTCCGAGGTGAACACCGGGAGCACGGTGACCATCATCGTCAGCAAGGGGCCGCCCCCCGAGCCCGTCCCCGACGTGCGGGGAACCGAGAAGGAAAAGGCGCTGCGAACCCTGCGCTCGGCCGGGTTCGACCCCCGTGTCTCCGGGCACGAGTTCGCCGAGGACGTCCCGAACGGCCACGTGGTACGCACCGATCCCTCGGCGGGCACCGAGGTCCCCATGGACGGCGAACCCCGCGTGGAGGTGGTGCTGTCCAGTGCCGTCAGCGTGCCCAACTTCTCGGGCAAACAACTGGACGAGGCCCGCCGGCGGGCCTCGGAGGCCGGACTGGAACTCAAGGTGGAGTCCCTGTTCGGCAGGGAGAACGGACGCGTGTTCGGTCAGCTCCCGGTTCCGGGAAGCACCGTCGAAGAAGGCTCGAAGGTACGGGTGACGGTCTTCTGAGTCCCGACGGCGACCGGTGTCGCGGCCCCGGACCCGTCACCGGACGGATCGCCGAGCTCCGGCGGGTCGTGCGGAGCCGGAGGCTCCGACCCCGCACGACCCACCGGAGCCGTTGCCCGTTCAGCCCCGCAGCATCTCCGCGATCAGGAAGGCGAGCTCCAACGACTGCTGGGTGTTCAGCCGGGGATCGCAGGCGGTCTCGTAGCGACCGGCCAGATCGGTGTCCGAGATGTCCTGGGCACCCCCGAGACATTCGGTCACGTTCTCCCCGGTGTGCTCGATGTGGATACCACCGGGATGGGTCCCGAGCTGGTGGTGCACCTCGAAGAAGCCCTGCACCTCGTCGACCACCCGGTCGAAGTGCCTGGTCTTGTAGCCGGTGCTGGACTCGTGGGTGTTTCCGTGCATCGGGTCGCACTGCCAGATCACCCGGTGCCCGGAGGCCGTCACCTTCTCCACGATCGGTCCGAGCCGGTCCCGAACCTTGTCGTTGCCCATCCGGCTGATCAGGGTCAGCCTGCCGGGCTCGTTGTGCGGATCGAGCCGTTCCACGTACTCCACGGCCTCCTCCGGCGTGGTGGTCGGCCCCAGTTTGATCCCGATCGGGTTGGAGATCAGCTGGGCGAAGGCGAGGTGCGCCCCCTCCAACTGACGGGTCCGCTCCCCCACCCACAGGAAGTGCCCGGACAGATCGAACAGTCTCGGCTCCGGCCCGGAGGTGTCCAGCCGCAGCATGGCCCGCTCGTAGTCCAGCACGAGCGCCTCGTGGCTGGAGTAGAAGTCCACCCCGTGCAGGCTGGAGTCGTCCACCCCACAGGCACTCATGAAGCGCAGCGCCCGGTCGATCTCCGCGGCGACGGACTCGTAGCGCTCTCCGGCGGGGGAGTTGAGCACGAAGTCCCTGTTCCAGTCGTGCACCTGACCGAGGGCGGCCGTCCCCCCGCTGGTGAGCGCCCGCGCGAGGTTCATCGTCGCGCTGGCGTTGGCGTAGGCGCGGATCATCCTGGAGGGGTCGTGCACCCTGGCCCGTTCGTCGGCCACCAGCGAGTTGACCATGTCACCGCGGTAACTGGGCAGCCCCAGGGCGTCGGTGGACTTGGAACGCGGCTTGGAGTACTGCCCCGCCATGCGCCCCACCTTGACGACCGGGGTGCTCGCCCCGTAGGTGAGCACGACCGCCATCTGCAGCAGTGTGCGGATTCCCGCCCGAATGTGGGGTTCGGTGTTGTCGGCGAACGTTTCGGCACAGTCCCCGCCCTGCAACAGGAACGCCTCCCCCCGGGCCACGGAGGCGAGGCTGTTCCGCAGGCGGTCGACCTCACTGGGCACGGTCACCGGTGGAACGCTTTCCAGCACCGAACGCACGTCGCGCGCCTGCCGCGGATCCGGCCACTCCGGCTGTTGGGCGGCGGGGCGGCTCAGCGCGTCGTCGAGACGGGTCCTCAGCTCGTTCGGCAGCGGGGGAAGTTCGGGCAGTGTGTCCACGGGCACGTCGACGGTCCACGACTTGAGACCGTTCGAACTCGTGCCTTGCGCTGCTGATTCGGGGTCAACGGGCATGTCGCCCAGCGTAGCGGGTCCGTCTCGCATCCTGTGATGCTGTCCCGTGTGCTGAAAAGCACTGTGCCCCCGCCGCCGCGGGGAACCGGCGGCCACCGCCTCCGGCGGAGCTCGTCCGCCCCGTCCGGGGCGGACGCCGGAACTCGTGGACCGAGGTGCCCCGCGCCCCACAGGGCACCCTGCTCCCGTGACGGTCCGGCCGGTGAGGCCGGGTCAGCCGAACAGTGCCTGGGCCTCCGTGTAGCGCCGCACCGGGACGGTCTTGAGTTCGGCGGTGGCCTCCTCCAGGGAAACCCGCACGATCTCCGTGCCGCGCAGGGCGACCATCTTTCCGAAGTCCCCCTCGGCCAGGGCGTCCACGGCGTGTAGTCCGAAACGGGTGGCCAGCACCCGGTCGTAGGCCGTGGGAGTGCCGCCCCGCTGGGTGTGCCCCAGCACCACGGCCCTGGACTCGTTGCCGGTGCGCTGGGAGATCTCCTCGGCCAGCCAGGTTCCCACACCTCCGAGGCGCACGTGACCGAAGGAGTCCCGTTCCCCGGTCTGGAGCACTTCGGAACCGCCCTCCGGAACGGCTCCCTCGGCGACCACGATGATCGGGGCGTACTGCCTCTCGAAACGACGCAGCACCCAGTCGCACACCCAGTCGACGCTGAACCGCTGCTCCGGCCCGAGGATCACGTTGGCTCCCCCGGCCAGGCCGGAGTGCAGGGCGATCCAGCCCGCGTGCCTGCCCATCACCTCCACGACCAACGCGCGGTGGTGCGACTCGGCGGTGGTGCGCAGCCTGTCGATGGCCTCGGTGGCGATGTGCACGGCGGTGTCGAAGCCGAAGGTGTAGTCGGTGGCGTCCAGGTCGTTGTCGATGGTCTTGGGAACCCCCACCACCGGAACACCCTCCCCGGAGAGCTCGTGGGCCACCCCGAGGGTGTCCTCACCCCCGATGGCGATCAGCGCCTCGACCCCCTGTTCTTCCAGGGTGTTCTTGATCCGCTCGACCCCGTCGGCCTCCTTGTAGGGGTTCGTGCGGGAGGATCCCAGGATCGTTCCCCCCCGGTCGAGGATCCGTTCGACCTCGTCGAGCCCCAACGGCATGGTCAGCCCCTCCAGCGGCCCTCGCCAGCCGCTGCGGAAACCGACGATCTCCTTGCCGTACACCTCGATTCCCTTGCGGGTGACCGCGCGGATCACGGCGTTCAGCCCCGGACAGTCACCGCCCCCGGTGAGCACCCCGACACGTTCGGTCGCGACCATCGCTCCTCCTCGGAAAACGCTCCCTCGTGGGTGAGATTCCTCTCACCGCGCGAGCTTTTCACGGACTAAATCGGTGCAGCAAGTAACACGATGGTTCCGAAACGTGTGCACGACGGCGGTCTCGCACGCCCCGACTGCCGTCGCTGGAGCGGGGCGGTGGGGCTAGCGCTGTGGATAGCCGAGCTGTCGTCTGCGCTGTTCGATCACCTGCCAGCGCCGCAGGTTGTGCTTGGCGTCGGCGAGCGCGTCGTGGGCGTTGGCGGGTGCGGAGGGCAGCTTCGGCTTGCCGACGGCCTCCCAGTGCTGGCGGAGATCCCGGGTGAACTTGGGCAGCCGGGAGGGCAGGGCGGGCATCGCCCCCCACAGTTGGGCGAGCGCCACGTGGTCGTAGGCGGCGTACCAGGCCCACAGTTCGATCTCGGAGGAGTGTGCGGTCAGGAACGAGTAGAGCTCGTCACGGATTCTGGCGCGGGAGCGCCAGCTCGGCGACCCGGGAGCGGGAAGCTGGGGCAGCACGTGCTGCCGCACCCAGGGGCCCGCGCGGCCGGCGTCGAACTCGGTGGAGACGGCGTAGAACTCCCGCCCGGTCTCGTCGACGACGCCGATCGAAACGAGATCGATCGTCCGGCCGTCCTCGATGAACTCGCAGTCGTAGAAAAACCGCACTGGAAAAGGGTATGTGCCCGCCCGCCGGGTCCGGACACACCCCGTCCGGCGGAGGAGTCCGCCGGACGGGGTTTCGGTCTCGGTCACCCCGCCTTGGAATCGGGCAGCCTGCTGTTGTCGGTCCTGGCGGCCTTGGCCGCCTGACGCTCCCGTTTGCTGATGACCCGCCCGCTCTCGGCGATGTCGTCCTTGGCCCGCTCGGCGTAGATGTCCACGTACTCCTGACCGGAAAGCTCCATCAGGGCGTACATGATCTCGTCGGTGATCGACCTTTCGGCGAAGCGGTCCCCGGCCATGCCCTCGTAGCGCGAGAAGTCGAGCGGCTCTCCCACCCGGATCCGCACCCGGTGGGGACGCCACATCTTGGTGCCGATCGGATTGACCTTCTCCGTGCCGATCGTGGCCACCGGGATGACCGGAACATCGGCCTCCAGAGCCATCCGGGCCACCCCGGTCTTGCCCTTGTAGAGCCTTCCGTCGGGGGAGCGGGTCCCCTCCGGGTAGATGCCGAGCAGCCTGCCCTCCCGAAGCAGACGGATCCCCGTGTCCAGGGCGGCCTGGGCGGCGGCCCCACTGGAGCGGTCTATCGGAACCTGACCCACTCCGCTGAAGAAGTACCTTTTCAGTGCCCCCTTGATCCCCTTTTCCGTGAAATACTCGCGTTTTGCCAGGAACGTGACCCTGCGCGGAAGTTTCAACGGCATCAGGAAGGAATCGGCCACGGCCACATGGTTGCTGACCAGAATCGCGCCGCCCGAGTCCGGAACGTTGTGTGCCCCCTCCACCGTGGGACGACACCACAACTTGATGAGAGGACCGAGAAGAACGTACTTCATCACCCAGTACAGCACCGTGTCGCTGCCTCCCTCGTGGCCCGATTACGGTGTCAGGGTACGGAGCCGCCAGCAGGCACACAATGCGGCCCCGGCCCGCGGGATCCACTGTCCACGTGGCCCCGGAACACCTCGGGGCGTCACACGGGCGAGGGGCCGCATGGCAGAGTGTGCCCGTGCTGACCGCGGGAGTGCCAACGATCTCTTCGCCGCCACGCCGGGCACACCGGAGACGTCCGCCCCTCCGGGGCCCGGAACGACCTTGCTCAACCGGGCACGAGCGGCGACCCTGGGGAGAGGTGCGGCGCGGCCGGTGGAGACCGGCACGGGCCTCGCCACCCGGTCGGGCACCGGCCCCCGCGGACAACATCGCTTTCGACCCCACCACCCACCGCGAGCGCGTCAGGGATGCCGTATGAACACGCGCCAGGACAACGCCGACGGCCCGGAAGACATCGACAAGGCTTTCGCGGAGATCGTGGCCGAACTCGAACGCGACTCCTCCCTTCCGCAGTGGCCGGAGGACGCCCGCGCTCGTCCGGACACCGACGACCCGACCCCCCAGGCCGGTCCCGCCGCCCTCGAGGCTCCGGACACCGCGGAGGCGGGTCCCCGGGACTGGGCCCCGGATGAACGGGGGGAGGACGAAGGACACTACGAACCTCCCGAGCCCCCACCGCTTCCCACGCCCCACGCCGGAACACTGGGGGGTGTGCTGCTCGTGATGCTCGGGATCCTCGTCCTGGTCGTCCCCGTGGCCGCGAGTTCCCTCGGTCCGCTGACCCTGCCCGTGGGGCTGATCGCCATCAGCGCGGGGATCGGGTGGCTGCTGCTGCGACTGCGCCGGGAGGACCCCGAGGCCGAGAACGGGTGGGACGACGGAGCCCAGGTCTGAGGCGTTCTCACGGAACGGCCGGCTGGTTCCCCTGCGGAACCAGCCGCCCCGGAACACCCGCCGGGGGAGCTAACGGCCCGTCGTGGTCTCGTCGGCCTCGTCCAGCACGTTGCCGCGCACTCGTCTGACCGTGATCGGGCTGACCCCGTCCGTCGGGGTGGGGGGCCGGTGGTGTTCCGAGGCCGCCCCCTCCGGTTCGGGATGTTCCGCGGCGGGATTCCGCCCGGTTCGGTCCGTGTCCTCCGGTCGGGCCGCCGCCGTGCGCAAGAGCTCGCGCAGGGTTCCCAGCAGCTCCGCGAACCGCTCCGCGAGTTCCCCGGAGGAACCACCCCGGGACCACGAGGCGGCGAGGACGTCGCACAGCGGACATCCGGGGCACCGTCCGTCCTCGGCTGCGGGGTTCCGCCGGGACTGGCCGGGGGTGTCCCGGCCGGAGGCCTCCGCGTGGTTCAGTTCGAGCAGAAACTCCTCCAACCGGCGGGCCAGCTCACCCAGCAGGCCGCGCAGCTCCCCGGCGAGGCGTCGCGCACCGCCGAGGGGATCGTGCTCTCCGTTCTCGTCCTGCACCCCACATCACCGCATCCACTGCTCGGGGTCCGGGCGGAATCCCACGGCCAGTCCGTCGTCGCCGGCCTCCGCCTCGACGACGACGCACCGACGCAGTACCGAGGGCAACGCCACCAGTCTGCGGTGCCCGTCCACCGTGATCGCGAGTTCGTCACCGGCGCGGGCCAGCTCCAGGTCGGCACTCGGGCCCAGCGGCAAAGCCACCCGCAGCCAGTACCGCGCCCGGTCGTGTTCGGGAGTCTCACGGACGTCGATCACGGGACGGCGCTCGGCTCCCTCCAGGGGATCCGCCGCGCCGTAGATCCCGGCCCCCAGTTCCCGCAACGCGGCGGCCCCCACCGGTTCGCTCGCCCGGTGTTCGACGCTGCGCAGGGGCAGCCCCAGCCCCTCCAGCTCGGCCACGACCTCGCGCTGCTGCCCTCTCCGGAGACGCAGCCACTCCGCGGCCGCGCCCTCCGCCTCACCCGGGGAGGGGACCATTCGGTTCACCAACACCCCGTCCACGTGGATCCGGTGCAGCGAGAGCGCCGTGAGCACACGCCGGGTCTCGGCGGCCACCACGGACTCGGGAGTGCTCACCAGACGCACGCTCGTCGTGCGGTCGGTGAGGAAGCCGGCCAGTCCTTCCAGTCGTGCGGCGAGCCCTCCCAGGGCCTCGGAGAGGGCTTCCCACCGGTCACCGTGGGAGTCGCCCGCCATGCCCGCCAGCATCCCCCGGACGAGCCGACGGTGTTTCGGGAACAGCCGCTCCAGGTAGTCGTCCAGCGCCTCCGGGAGGGTGAGCAGTCGGAGAGTCTCCGCCGTGGGTCCGCAGTCGACCACCACCGTGTCCCACGGTCCCTCAGCAGCCAGACGACGTACCTCCGTCAGCGCCAGCAGCTCCTCGACACCGGGAAGTCGGGTCAGCTCGGCGGCGTCCACCTCGGCGACACCGGAGGAGGTCAACAGGGTGTGCAGGTGCTCCCGCAGCCGACCCCACACCTCCTCCAGCAGCCCACGCGTGGCGATCTCGGCCGCGTGCAGCACCACGTCCGTCTCACTCCGCTCTCCCTGACCGGAGGAGAGGGACAGTTCCCGGGGTTCGTGGTCCAGCCCGGTCCCCAGACAGTCGGCGAGGGAGTGAGCGGGATCGGTGGAGAGCACCAGGACCTTGCCGCCCCGTTCGGCGAGCCGAACCGCCGTGGCGGCGGCCAACGTGGTTTTGCCGACCCCGCCCTTTCCGGTGAACATGAGCGTGCGCACGCACCAGCCCCCGTAACCGTGTCCGCGTCGAGGAGATCCCGGAGACCCCGTTCGGCCCGAGCCGCCGGACCCGGTACCGACTGTTCCGGCAACCGTCGAAAACCACCTCGCGGAATCCCTAGCCCTCGGACTCCACGCGTCGCTTGAGCTCCTTCAACGCGGTGTCCATGATCATCTTCTCGGCCTTGCGCTTGAACATCCCGATCATCGGGATGGAAAGGTCCACCGCGAGGCTGTAGGTGACCTCGGTGCTTCGCTGCCGTAACGGTTTCAGCGTGTAGCTGCCCCGCTGGAACTTCTGCACCTGCCCCTCGACGAGTTCCCAGCTGACCGACAGCCCGTCCGGGCTCCACTCGTAGGCGAGGGTGTAGGTGTCCTTGACCACACCGGCGTCCAGCACGAACCGCACCCGCTCGGCGTCGCCGTCCGCCGTCCGGGACAACACCTCGGTCTCCTTGACCGCCTCCGCCCACTCGGGGTAGGCGCCGAAGTCGGCGATCACGCCCATGATCTCCGGAGCCGGTGCCTCGATCACGATGGACTGGGTGGACTGGTCGACCATGTCGGGCAGATTACAGGTCACCGGCCTCGGAACCACGACCGGCGGGCCCGCTCGGACGGATCACCACCGCAGCACATAGGGCTCTCCGGACTGCTTGAAGTGCCCGACGTTGACGCACTCGGTAGGCCCGATCCGCGTTCTCCGGGACAACGGCTGGTGCACGTGCCCGAACAGCGACCAGCGGGGCCGGTCCCGTCGCACCCGTTCCAGCACTCCCCTGGAGCCGCGCTCGGCCCGACGCGCCACCACGTCGTAGACGAGTTCGGGAACCTGCGGCGGCACGTGGGTGCACAGCACGTCGACCTCGTCGAGCCCCTCCAGAACCGCGTCGTACTCCTGATCGCTGCGCAGGTTGGGCACCCAGGGGAGATCGTGCCGCAGCGTCCCCCCGGGCGGCAGCAACGCGCCTCCGACGAACCCGAAACGCAACCCCCCTATCTCCACGCTCTGCCCGTCCAGGGCGTGGATGCCGTCCCCGGTGAACTCGGGCCACAGGCTCGGGGCGTCCACGTTGCCCGCTGTCGCGTAGGTGGGAACGGGCATGGCGGCGAACAGCTCGGCGTACTGCTCTCGGACGGCCCGCCGGACGACCGCGGCCGGGTCGGGGAGGCTGTCCCACAGCGAACGCAGGTAACCGGCCATCTCCGCGCCCCTGCGGTTGCGTCGCAGTTCGGCGAAGTGTCCGACCTTCTCGGGACCGAACACGGCACCGAGAATTCCCTTCTCGTGATCGTGGTAGTCGACGAAGTCGACGAGATCGCCGAGCACGACCAGCGCGTCGGCACCGTCGCCCGCCCGTTTCAGGTCCTCCACGTTTCCATGCACGTCCGAGACCACATGCACCCGCAAATTCGCTCCGTTCACCGGGAACAGCCGTCCCGACCAAGCTAACCGCCCACTCGCCCCCGTCGCGAACCACACGTTCCCGGAGTCACTCCGGCCGGGCTCACCCCAGGATTCCGTCACCGCGCGTTATGATTCCGCTCCACAGAAAAAGGGGGGCTACCGCCCAGTAGCGCTCGGGGTTAGGTTGGCCATCACAATTCGGCGTGCTTTCGGAGGATGCAAGTGCGAGAGTTCAGCGCCCCCGCCACTGTCACGGTGGCCGACGAGGAGAACCTCACCGACATGGTGTGGGCCAATGCCGAGCGTTTCGGCGACACGGTCGGCTTCCGGCGCAGAGTGGACGGCACCTGGGTGGACGTGACCACGGCCGAGTTCGCCGCCCAGGTGCTGGCGACGTCCAAGGGCCTCATCACCGCGGGACTGCAGCGGGGAGACCGGGTGGGACTGATGTCCCGCACCCGGTACGAGTGGACCCTGTTCGACTTCGCGATCTGGTCCGCCGGATGCGTCACCGTGCCCATCTACGAGACGTCCTCGGCCGACCAGGTGGAATGGATCCTGAACGACTCGGGAGCCTCGGCCCTGATCGTCGAAACCCCGGAGCACCGCGCCGAAGTCGACACGGTCCTCGAAGGGCTCCCCGAGGTGCGGCACGTCTGGCAGATCGACGGGCCGGTACCGAACGAGGGCTCCACCGCCGTGGCGGAACTCACGTCACTGGGTTCGGAGGTGCCCGACGAGACGGTGCACGAACGGAGGAGGTCGGTCGCCGCCGACGACATCGCCACCCTGATCTACACCTCGGGAACCACGGGCCGCCCCAAGGGGTGCGTGCTCACCCACCGCAACATGCTGGCCGAGATCAGGGGGGACCTGGACGCCTTCCCCCAGCTGATGCAGCCGGGCAACTCCATGCTGATGTTCCTGCCGATGGCTCACGTGCTCGCCAGGGCGATCACCCTCTCCTGCGTCTACTCCAGGCTGACGCTCGGTCACACTCCCGACGTCAAGAACCTCGTCTCCGACCTGGGATCCTTCCGTCCCACGTTCGTGTTGGCCGTGCCCCGGGTCTTCGAGAAGGTCTACAACACGGCCAAACAGAAGGCCCACGGCGAGGGCAAGGGCAGGATCTTCGACGCGGCCGAAGCCACCGCCGTGGCCTACAGTCGCGCCCAGTCCGAGTCCGGTGGCCCCGGCCCGCTGTTGCGCGCCAAACACTTCGTGTTCGACAAGCTCGTCTACGGCAAGCTGCGGTCCGCGTTGGGAGGCCGCTGCGTCGCGGCCGTCTCCGGAGGAGCTCCGCTCGGTGAACGGTTGACCCACTTCTTCTTCGGCATAGGAGTGCCGGTCCTGGAGGGCTACGGGCTGACCGAAACCACGGCGGCGGCCGCGGTCAACGTCCAGGACAACTACAAGATCGGCACCGTGGGACGTCCGATCGCCGGAACCACCGTGGCGATCGCCGAGGACGGCGAGGTGCTGGTCAAGGGCGACGTGGTCTTCCAGCGCTACTGGAACAACCAGGCCGCCACCGAGGAGTCCCTGGAGGACGGCTGGTTCCACACCGGCGATCTGGGATCACTCGACGAGGACGGCTTCCTGCGGATCACCGGCAGGAAGAAGGAGATCATCGTCACCGCGGGCGGAAAGAACGTGGCTCCCGCCGTGCTCGAGGACCGCATCCGGGCCCATCCACTGATCAGTCAGTGCATGGTGGTCGGCGACCAGAAGCCCTTCATCGGTGTACTCGTGACCCTGGATCCCGAGTTCCTGCCCTCCTGGCTGGAGGAACGGGGACGTCCCAGGGACACCTCACCGAGCGAACTCGCCGACGACCCCGAGATGTGCGCCGAGGTGCAGAAGGCCATCGACGAGGCCAACGAGGCGGTCTCCAAGGCCGAGCAGATCAAGCAGTTCCGCATCCTCCCCCAGGACTTCACCGAGGACCGCGGGGAGATGACGCCGAGTCTGAAGGTCCGGCGGAACAAGGTGGCCGCGAACTACGCATCCGAGATCGAGGCGATCTACTCCTGAGAGCCACGGTCCCGCCGTCGGGGACCGCGGGGGCGGCCTCCCGACGGCGGGACCCGGGGCGTGCGGACCCGCTCAGCCGGCCACGCGCCGCATCCGGTTGATCGGCGCGATGTCGTCGTAGGGAACGACCTTGACGACCTGCCCGGTGGTAGGGGCGTGCACAGCCTTCCCGTTGCCGACGTACATGGACACGTGGCTGACCGGGCTGTAGTAGAAGATGAGGTCGCCCGGTCGCAGTTCGGAGGCCGAGACCGGCCTGCCCACCTGGGCCTGGGCACTACTGGACCGGGGAAGGTCCACCCCGGCCTGGGCGTAGGCCCAGTACATCAGTCCCGAGCAGTCGAAGTTGCTGGGACCGTCGGCTCCGTACACGTACGGGGATCCCTGCTTGCTCAGCGCGGCCTGCACCGCCCCGGAGGCGGCACCGGCTCCCCCCGCGTACTCGTAGTCGGTCTGACCACCGCCGGACAGGGACTCGCGCTGCTGCTGGTCCAGCTCCTCGATGTGCTCGCGGACGGCGGAGACCTGCTGCTCCATCTCGGCCTTCTTCGCGGCGATCTCCTCCTGGAGCTTCGCCGCCTCCCGCTCGGCCTTGGCCGCGCGTTCGCGGGCCTGTCGGGCCCGTTTCTCGGCCGCCTCGGCCTTCTCGGTGGCCTCGGCCAAGGTGGACACGGCCTGCTGGTTGTCCCTGGCCAGTTCGTCCATGATGGAGGCGCGGTCGAGGAAGGAGTCCGGGGACTCGCTGGCCAACAGCGCCGAGAGCTGGTTCATCCGGGATCCCCTGTAGACGGCGCTGGTCAGCTCGTCCACCTGAGCCCGGAACCTCTCCTCCTGAGCCCTCGCCTGCTCGGCGGCCTCGGTGGCCTCCTGCTCGGCGGCCTTGGCCTTGTCCAGCTCCTCCAGCCGGGCGTCGTGGTCGTCCTTGGCCCGTTTGTACTTCTCGGTCAGCTTCTCCGCCTGTCGGGAGAGCTTCTGGAGTTGTTCGACGGCGTCGGACCTGTTGTCGGGAAGCTCGGGGTCCGCGAGAGCCGGCGCGGAGCTCACGGTAACGGCGGTGGCCACCGCCGTAGCCGTCAGTGCTCCCCGCATTGAGCGTCTGAGTCCGTGCGAGGCCACTTCGCGCATTGCTCCTTCGTTGCTCGGCCGCCCGACCGGAGACGTCCTGCGCGGCACGACCGGAGGACAACGACGTGGGCCCGGCGTGGAGAAGGCGCCGTGGGGCCCGCGGCCACCGGTGGCCGCTCGGGAACGCTTCCGGCTCGGCTCCCCCGACGAGCCGACCTGGCGGCGACTTCGCGGAGCCACCCCGTCTGGCGACTGATCGCCGCGAAGTCTCGGTCAGATTACGAGAGGTACGCCGAGTAGTCCAGAGTGGGGGTGGCAACACGACGGAACGTGCTCCACTTCGGCGTCGAACCCACAGAAAACATCCCCGAAAGAGGCTTGGTCTCCCACGGCGGAAGGATTCGCAAACGCGATCGGTGACAAGCGGCGTACGACTCGCTCGTGCCAGGGCCTCATCCCGAACGGGAGTGTGGCGGGGACTGGGGATGTCCGCTCACCCGGGACTGATCCGCTCCAGCAGCACCGCCGAGGCCACCGTGTAGGCACCACGCCTGCGCACCGACTCCACCACCTCCCGGTCCGAGGTGGCCACCACCAGCTGCCTGCCCACCGGCTCGGCGTCCACCAGGTCCCTGATCAGGTCGTCGGCCTGCACTCCCGGTTCGCTGAACAGCACTCGCACCCCTCGCGGCCCGGCGTTCGGCACCGAGACGACGTTGGCACCGTCGAAGACCACGGTCACCTCCACCCCGGAACGCGCGGCCAACACCGCCGCCTGCTGGGACAACCGCTCCCGCTGCTCGGCGAGCGGGAGATCCGGGTAACCGGTCTTGGTGACGTTGTAGCCGTCGATGATCACGTGAACGGCGGGAAGCGCCAACAACCGGTTCAGCACGGCCACGTCCGGAACGTCCTCCACCGCCGCGGCACCGGCCCGCACCCGGGAGACGGTTTCCGCCGGTTTGGGACCCGAACGGGGGCCGCCGCCCGAGGTGGAACCGATCTCCCTGCGCAGTCCGGCGATAGAACCCTCCAGGGTGTCCAACAGCAGTTCCAACCGCACCTCGTCGCCCTTCCGGGCCTCCCGGGCCGACTGGCGGGCCGTCTCCGCCTCGTTGCTGGCGCGCTCGGCCCTCGCCCGTTCCTCCCTGGCCCGGTTCCGCTCGCGATCCCGCTCCGCGGTGAGTTCGGCGATCTCGCGGTCCTTGGACCGGGCGAGTCGTTCCAGTTCGGCGCCGAGACGCTCCACCTCGGTCCGGCACTCCTTGAGCTGGACCCCCTTCTGTTGGAGCCGCTTACGCAGGCGGTCGACGTCCTTGCCGCTGTGTTCGCGGGCCCGTTCGACGGACTCCGCCGCCTCGGTCAGCTCCCGCCGCAGCCGTTCGTTCTCGGAAGCGAGTTTCTCGGCGCGCGCGAGCGCCGAGTCCCGCTCCTCGCCGGTCCTGTCCTCCCGGGTCCTGCGGTCGATCAGTTCGACGTAGTGCGTCGCGTTCACCGTGTTCAGCAACACGTTGGCGGTGGCCGCGGCGAGTGGATCCCGCTGCCGGACCTCCAGCACCTCCGGTCGCTTCCTGCGGCACCAGTCCAGCACCGCCGCGCGGAACACCGCCGACTCCCCCATCGCGGCCAGCAGCTCGGCGTGTCCCAGCTTGGCCCGCTTGGCCGCCGCGAAACGCATCACGGGACGCACTCGGCCGGGCACGTCCCCCGGGCGCATCTCCCCCACGGCGGAGGCCGCCACCTCGGCTATCCGATGGCGCAGCGGATCGGGCAGACCGTCCCAGTCGACGCTGCTGTCCTCTCCGGTCGCGGAACGTGCTGGATCCGCCCCGGTCTCCGTGTCGGTCCGCGGGTCGTCGGCGCTGTCGCCCGTTGTCGACGGTGTCACTCTTCCAGGCTAAGGTCTGCGCGGACGATTACCTACATCCGGCGGTTGCGGTGTCGCCGCACACTCTTTCCCGCCGGTCAGCACGAGCGCATACCCTCACCACGATGACCAGGTCCCCGCAGCACGCCCAGATGTCCCTCGACGAAGTGGGACAGCCACTCGACGAGGTCACCTTCGTCGTGGTGGACCTGGAAACCACGGGCCGCAGCCGCGAGCGGGACGGCATCACCGAGATCGCCGCGGTGAAGACGCGCGGAGGCGAGACGGTGGCGGAGTTCTCCACTCTGGTATCCCCCGGCCGCCGGGTCCCATCCGAGGTCACCGCGATCACCGGCATCACCGACCACATGCTCTCCGAGGCACCCGCGCTCGACAGCGCGCTGCCCGCCTTTCTCGACTTCGTCGGTGACGGTGTGATCGTGGCGCACAACGCCCCGTTCGACCTCGGATTCCTGCGGGCGGGCTGCGCCCGACTGGGGCTGCGCTGGCCGAACCCACCCGTGGTCTGCACGCTGCGCCTGGCACGCAGGGCACTCCCCGCCGGCCAGACGCGGGGACACTCCCTGGGCGAGCTCACCACGGCGCTGGGCACCGCACACACTCCCGCCCACCGGGCGCTGCGGGACGCCCGCGCCACCGCCGACGTGCTGCACGCGCTGCTGCGCAGACTTCCCCACGGGGTCCGCTGTCTGGAGGAGCTGTCGGAGTACCTGTCGGGGGTGACCGCCGCCCAACGGGGCAAGCGCGACCTGGCGGCCGGACTCCCCAACGGTCCGGGGGTGTACATGTTCCTCGGCCCGAACGAGGAGGTGCTCTACATCGGCACCGCCACGAACCTGCGCCGCAGGGTCGGCCAGTACTTCACGGCCGGGGAACGCAGGGCACGCGTACGGGAGATGGTCTCGCTGGCCGAGCGGGTCGACCACGTGAGCTGCGCACACCCACTCGAAGCACAGGTGAGGGAACTACGTCTGCTGGGCGCCCACCGCCCCGAGTACAACCGCAGGTCCAAGAACCCGGGCAGAGCCTGGTGGATCTCGCTCACCGCGGAGACCTTCCCCAGGCTGAGGATCACCCGGAAACCGGGG
Source organism: Actinopolyspora mortivallis DSM 44261 (assembly GCF_000384035.1). Lineage (GTDB taxonomy): Bacteria > Actinomycetota > Actinomycetes > Mycobacteriales > Pseudonocardiaceae > Actinopolyspora > Actinopolyspora mortivallis. The sequence goes on along the minus strand of NZ_KB913024.1, from coordinate 910,756 downwards.
CGGGACTCACTCGGACCGTTCCGCACCAGGAACTCCGCGGCCCGGGCCGTGGAGGCGCTGCACGAGGTCACCGGCCTCCGGAGCTGCACCGAAGGGATCCCGGCCGGGGGTTCGGGGCGCAGCCCCTGTGCCGTGTACGAGCTCGGGCGCTGCGGGGCTCCCTGCGCCGGTCACGAAACCCCCTCCGAGTACGACCGGCACGTGAGCACGGTCCGGGAACTGGGCGACGGCAGCGGGGACGCGGTGCTGCACCGGCTGCACGGGCGGCTGGAGGAGCTCGCCACGCTCCAGCGCTTCGAGGAGGCCGCCTGGGGACGGGACCGCCTCGCCGCACTCGTCCACGCCCTCGACCGCGGTCAGCGGTTGGCCGCCCTGGCCCGCGTTCCGGAACTGGTCGCCGCGCGCCCCGACGGGTCCGGGGGATGGCTGATCGCCGTGGTACGGCACGGGCGGCTGGCCGCGGCGGGCACCGCCCCCCGGGACACCCCTCCGATGCCGGTGGTCGAGGCGCTGCTCGCCACGGCCGAAACCGTGGTGCCGGGACCGGATCCCCTGTACGGAGCCCCGGTCGAGGAGGTCCGGGTGATACACCGCTGGCTGTCCGCCACGGAGACCAGAATGGTCCGGTGCCGCCGACCGTGGAGCGAGCCCGCCGGATCGGCGGGAAAGTGGCGTGAGTGGGCCGAACGGGCCTCGTCCGCGCGCACTCCCTACCCCGGGGCGGACTGAACCATCACCCTGCGGGAGCGCACGCCGAACGCCGTCGCCTCCCGGAGGATCACTCCAGGTCACCACTGGTGACGATCCGGCTCGGATACAGGTACACCGCGAGCTGGCCCGGTCCCGCGATCCGGCTGCCGACGCGCTCGGCCTTCTCGGCCCCCACGTAGTGGGCCGCCACCGTGGTGGCCACCCGCAGCACCTCGTCGCCGTCGTCGGTGGTCTCGGCGGTGCCCTGGAGCTGCACGAACGTGTGGGCGCTCTGTTCGTCGACGCACAGCGTCAGACGCGGGTCCCGGGCGATCGCGGCCGCCTTGGCACTGTCCGCTCCGGTGTTGAACACGATCCGTCCCCCTTCGGGGGCGAACCAGATCGGGGCGACCAGGGGACGTCCGTCCGGAGCCAGGTAGCCGAGTTTGCCGGTACGACCGCCCTGCTCCAGGAAGGAACGCACCGAATCGGTGATCTCCGTCATGATCCCGACCGTAGTACCTCCCGCCGCGCCGGACGCGGGCGCACCCTCCCCTGGGAAAACGAAGAACCGGCGGCCCCGTCCACGCGGGACGGGACCGCCGGTTCGGCCCACGGTGCCGTGGGAAGGATCACTCCTCGGGCTGGCGGGCCTTGCCGCCGACGAGCTCCCGGTCGGGGTCCTGCTCCTCGGCGGAGTTCCGCTCCCGCTCCAGGGCCTCCGCGTGCTCGCGCGCACGCGCGGCCTCCAGTGCGGCCGTCTCCTCGCTCGGGTCGGGCTTGAGCCAGCTGCCCTCGACCGGCTTGCCCGCGGCACCCAGCTTGTTCATCTTCTTCGGCACCGGAGCGCCCTGGTACTCCAGCTCCTCCGGGTGGCCGTGCTCGTCCACCGGGCCGAGCGGCTGGTGCACCTCGACGAACTCCCCGTGCGGCAGCCGCTTGATGATCCCCGTCTCGATGCCGTGTTCCAGCACCTCCCGGTCGGACTTCTGCAGACCGAGGCAGATCCGGTAGGTGACGTAGTAGACGATCGGCGGGGCGACCAGCAGTCCGATACGCCCGAGCCAGGTCATCGCGTTCAGGGAGATGTCGAACTTGAAGGCGATGATGTCGTTGACACCCGAGATCATCAGCACCGAGAAGAAGGTCAGCGCCATCATCCCGAGGCTGGTGCGCACCGGAACGTCCCGTGGACGCTGCAACAGGTTGTGGTGGGCGTCGTCGCCGGTGAGCTTGCGCTCGATCGCCGGGTAGGCGATCGCGACGGTGAAGATCAGCCCCATGAACAGCACCGTCGGGAAGAACACGGCGGGGATGGTGTACTCACCCCACAGGTAGACCTCCCAGGCGGGCCAGAGCCGGCTGGAGCCGTCCGTCCAGATCATGTACCAGTCCGGCTGGGAGGCGGCCGAGACCTGCGAGGCGTTGTACGGACCGAGGTGCCAGATCGGGTTGATCTGGAAGATGCCGCCCATCAGCGCCGTCACACCGGTGACCACGGCGAAGAAGCCACCGGCCTTGGTCGCGAACACCGGCATGATCCGCACACCGACGACGTTGCTCTCCTTGCGCCGCACACCGGGGAACTGGGTGTGCTTCTGGTACCAGACCAGTGCCAGGTGCACGGCGATCAGTCCGAGGATGATCCCCGGCAGCAGGAAGATGTGCATCATGTAGAAGCGCGGGATCAGTTCGGTGCCGGGGAACTCCCCGCCGAACAGGATCCAGTGGATCCAGGTGCCGACCACGGGGATCGACAGGGTGATCCCGGAGGCGATACGCACACCGGTGCCGGACAGCAGGTCGTCCGGCAGCGAGTAGCCGGTGAAGCCCTCGAACATGCCCAGGATGAACAGCAGAATGCCGATCATCCAGTTGGTCTCCCTCGGACGCCGGAAGGCGCCCGTGAAGAAGATACGCAGCATGTGGGCCACGATCGAGGCCATGAACAGCAGCGCGGCCCAGTGGTGTACCTGCCTGGCGAACATCCCTCCGCGCACCTCGAAGGAGATGTCCAGGGCGCTGGCGAAGGCCCGGGACATCTCGATGCCGCGCAGGTTGGTGTAGGCGCCCTGGTACTGCACCTCCGCCATCGAGGGGTCGAAGAAGAACGCCAGGTAGGTGCCGGTCAGCAGCAGCAGGATGAAGGTGTACAGCGCCACCTCACCCAGCAGGAACGACCAGTGGGTGGGGAACACCTTGTTGAACTGCCTGCGCAGACCGGCCGCTGCGTTGAACCGTTTGTCGACCTCGTCGGCCTGCTTGCTGGCCGCGCGGTACAGCGCGCTTTCCGACTTGGTCGGGGTGGTTATCGAACTCATGAATTCCGCTCCCAGTAAGCCGGGCCGATCGGCTCGATGAAGTCGCTCTTCGCCACGAAGTAGCCTTCCTCGTCGATCGTGATCGGCAACTGCGGCAGAGCGCGTGTGGCGGGACCGAAGACCGGCTTGGCGTAGCTGTTGGCCACGTCGAACTGCGACTGGTGGCAGGGACAGAGCAACCGACCGGTCTGGGCCTCGTACAACGAGGTCGGGCAGCCCAGGTGGGTACAGATCTTGGAGTAGGCGTAGTAGTCGCCGTAGTTGAAGTCCTCCTGCCCCTGGCGTGTCACCGGCTTGTCGCCCGGACGCAGCCGGATCAGCATGACCGGGTTGTCGGAACGGCGCAGGGCGTGCAGCAACGCCTCCTCGTTACCCCGCTCGGACTCCCGGAACGGGAAGACCGTCTCGAAACCGCCCGGGGAGAGGTCCTGGGCCCGCACCAGCGAGATCTCGTGGGGGTCTCCGGTGTCGCGTCGCAGGTAGACCTTCTCGCCCTCGCTCTGCATCCATCCGGTGTGGTTGAGCGAGTCGGGACCCGTCTCCGCCCAGGGGTTCTTGACCATCCCGCCGAGCACCAGCACGCCCGTGCCCAGACCGAAGGCCCCGGCCCCGAAACCGGCGGTCCGCTTGATCATGGAGCGGCGGGCGATCGTGCTGCGGTTGCCCGCGTCGGCCAGCTCGGCCGTGATCGTCTGCCGGTCCAGCTCGGAGGAGCCGTGCCCGTCGTGACGCTGCTGCACGGCGACCTCGTGGGGCATGAACTTCTTCGAGTACAGGATCGCCCCGATGCCCACCGACAGGATCGACAGCCCCAGGAAGAACCCGATCAACGGGTTGTACAGCGAGTACAGGAAGTGTCCCCGCTCGTCGGCCAGCGGGTTGACGTAGCGCCAGGGCCAGAAGACGAAAACCCCGATGAAGGCCAGGGCCGAGAAACCGGCCAGGGAGAACCAGGCGGCGACGGCGCGCTCGGCGCGGCGTTCGGCACGAGTCCCCTTGACCGGCCAGGGATCGGGGTACTCGACCAGTTCGACGTCGTCCTGGGCCAACCCCAGCCGGACCTTCTCGTCGCGGCTCATCTCCGCGAGTTCCGCCTCGGTGGGCTGACGTCGCTCCGAGTTGGCGGGGGCGTGCTCGTTGCCCGCTTCGTTGTCGTGTCGTTCGCTGTTGTTCTCGCTCATATCCCGCTCACTCATGCCCTGGCTCCGATCCACAGGGTGAGACCGACGAGACTACCGAGGCCGATGACCCAGGCGACGACCGTCTCGGGACCCGGACCATAGCCACCGAGCGCGTTGCCCCCGGGGTTGTTGTTGCCGTCGGTCACCGACTTCACGTAGGCGATGATGTCCTGCTTCTCCTGGGGAGTGAGTTGCCGCTCGGAGAACTTCGGCATGTTCTCCGGCCCGGTGAGCATCGCCTCGTAGATCTGCTGCTCGGAGGCCGGAGCCAGTTCCGGGGCGAACTTACCCGAGGACAGCGCGATTCCCCGTCCGGTGAAGTTGTGACAGGAGGCGCAGTTCAGTCGGAACAGTTCGGCACCGCGCGCGGGGTCGTCGCCCTGCAGCTGTTCGCCCTTCTGCTCGGGCTGCTCCGGCCCGCCTCCGACCGACTGCACGTACGCGGCGAGCGCCTGGATCTCCTCCGGGGAGAACCTCGCGGGCTTGCGCTGAGCCTGCGCTCCCTGGCGCGCCAGCGGCATACGCCCGCTGGAGACCTGGAAGTGCACGGCCGCACCACCGACCCCGATCAGGCTGGGACCCCGATCCTCAACGCCCTGCAGGTTCTCGCCGTGACAGCTGATGCAGGAGCCTTCGGAGCCTTCGTAGAGCTCCTTGCCTTGCTGGACCAGCGTCGGGTCCTCCGCGGCCGTCGCGGTCTGCGGTTCGGGAAGCAGCACACTGTAGAGGCCGCCCGCGGCCACCAAGGCGATCCCGAGCGCCAGCACACCGGAAAGCCGTCGCCGGAACTTGGAACCCGTGCGGTTGCGTTTCTTGTTGGTGGTCATGAGTGCGCAAAACCCTTGCTGTCATGTTCGGGATGATTCAGCGGCAACAACATCACGCTCTGCTCGTATCGCTGCCTTGGCCCCATGGCGTGGCGACCTCCGCGGACCGCCTCACGGCACCAGGTAGATGACCAGGAACAGGCCGATCCACACGATGTCGACGAAGTGCCAGTAGTACGACACCACGATCGAGGCCACGGCCTGGGCCGGTGTGAACTTGCTCATCCTGGTCCGGATCATCAGGATCACGAACGCGATGAGACCCCCGATCACGTGGAGACCGTGGAAACCCGTGGTCATGTAGAACACGGTGCCGAAGGCCGAGGTGGCCATCGTGGTGTGGTGCTCGGTGATCAGCGTGTAGTACTCACCGGCCTGGCCGATCACGAAGATCAGCCCCATCACGAGCGTGAGCATGTACCAGCGACGGAGTCCGTAGACGTCGCCGCGCTCGGCCGCGAACACACCCCACTGACAGGTGAACGAGGACGCCACCAGGATGATCGTGAACGGGAGGGCGTAGGCCACGTTGAGTTCGGCGGGTGGCGGCGGCCACGGACCCTCGTTCTGGGCCTTCACCGTGAAGAACATGGCGAAGAGCCCGGCGAAGAACATCAGCTCGCTGGCCAACCAAACGATGGTGCCCACGCTGACCATGTTCGGGCGGTTCAGCGAGTGCACGCGTTGACTGATTGAGGGCGCTGCCGTTGTCACGCGACGCATTATGTCGCGAACGATTTCGGGACGCCCGCGCGGGTCCACCCGTGTCCGTTCCCACGGAGTCGAACCACGGCGGGAACTACCCGGTGTGAACGCCCCGACCGGGCCTCCACACTGGTCGGCTCCCGGACAGGAGCTCCCACCCCCGGAGGCGTTCCGCTGCCTCCACACGGGGAGGCCGGCGCTCTCCCGAGAAGGCAGGCTCGCCATCCGAGCAGCACTGAACTGCACAAACACGGTGGTCGAGACCAGAGGACGGAATCCCCGTCCGAACCGCCGCCGGATTCCTCGTCCGCTCACCCTCCGCCGGATTCGCGCTGGGCACGAGCACCGACGGAGGTCGTCCTCCCCCTCCGGGTCGGTCGCACAGCGTGTCCGCCCTTCGGGAGCTCCTCGGGGAGGGACCGAAATCAGGGGGAGTTCCCGCCCGTCGGATTCGGGGGAGAACGGGCCGGGCGGACAACCGCCACGGAGGCGAACACGACGAGATCTTCGCAATAGTGAGGTGTGTTACCCCTTTCCGCACCGATCCGGATACGATACGAGCACTCGTGAACACCGAGCACGAGTCACAGTCGGACAACGGCCGCCACGGCAGCCAAGGAGTGCTCATGAACACATCGGCGAGCAACGTCTGCGTGTTCAGCCACCGAGCGGACGTCCGTGACGCGATCACGACGGCCATCGGACGGCGTCCGGCACCCGACGTCGGTCGGGTGCGGTACACGGAGGCCTCGACCGTGGCCGAGGTGATCGGAGAGGTGGACGCCGGTCGGGTGGATCTGCTGATCCTGGACGGCGAGGCACAGCCCACGGGCGGGATGGGAGTATCGCGGCAGCTGAAAAACGAACTTGCGGACTGCCCACCGACCGTGGTCACGGTGCGACGTGAGGACGACCGTTGGCTCGCCACCTGGTCCCTGGCCGATGCGGTTCTGGTGTATCCACTCGATCCGCTGACCGCCGCCGAGTGCGTGGCCGGGGTCCTGCGCGAGCACGTCCTTCCCGCACCCCACGGCTGAGAAGAACATTCGAGGACGCCATCGTGCACACAGCGAGTCCCACTTGGCCCGATCTGCTGAGCCGTCTCGTCTCCGGACAGCCCTTGGAGAGCACGGAGACGGCGTGGGCGATGGACCAGATCATGACGGGAGAGGCCACCCCGGCCCGGGTGGCCGCTTTCGCCGTCGCGTTGCGCGCGAAAGGCGAAACTTCCTCGGAAATCCTCGGCATGGCCGACGCCATGATCGCCCACGCCCTGCCCCTGGAGATCCCGAACAAGGCCGTCGACGTGGTCGGAACCGGGGGCGACCGGGCGGGCACGGTCAACATCTCGACCATGACCTCGATCGTGCTCGCAGCCTGCGGGGCCACGGTGGTCAAACACGGCAACCGCGCCGCCTCCTCGAACTGCGGCACCGCCGACGTGCTGGAGGAGCTGGGGGTCGCCATCGACCTGCCACCCGAGGGAGTCCGGGAGTGCGTCCGCCGGGTGGGGATCGGTTTCTGCTTCGCGGCCCTGTTCCACCCGGCCATGAAACACACGGCGGGCCCCCGCCGGGAGATCGGCATCCCCACCGCGTTCAACGTGCTCGGCCCGCTGACGAACCCGGCCCGTCCCGGTTCCGGCCTGATCGGATGCGCCGACCCGCGCATGGCCCCGATCATGGCCGAGACCTTCGCCCGCCGTGGTCACTCGGTGCTGCTGGTCAGCGGCGACGACGGCATGGACGAGATCACCACGACGACCACCACCACGGTCTGGGTGGTCGGCGACGGCACGGTGCGCCGGGAACACATCGACCCCACCGACTTCGGAATCGCGCTGACCAGCCCGGACAAGCTCCGGGGAGGTGACGCCGCCGTGAACGCCCGGGTGGTGCGCGAACTGCTGGACGGAGCGCGTGGTCCGGTCCGCGACGCGGTACTGCTGAACACGGCGGGCGCGCTGGCCGCCTACGACGGCCCGGTCACCGACCTGCGAGGCGCCCTGGAGGAAGGGCTGCGGAAAGCCGCCGAGGCCGTCGACTCCGGTGCCGCGCGCGAACTGCTGGACGCCTGGAGCGAACTCTCCGGCGAGCTGCGCTCGGAGCACTGATCCCGACGACGAAGCTGCCGGTACCGGTGTCCCCGGCTCCTCCCGCCCCGAGTGGGGTCGGGCGGGAGGGCTCGGCGGGTCGGAAGAAGACTCAGGAGGACTCCAGGCCGACGGAGAAGGTGGCCTCGGTGTCCTGACGGGAGTAGGAGCGGAAGGCGATGTGCGTGTCGGTGTCCAACACGCCGGCGACCTTGTTGATCCGGCCGGGCACGATGTCGGCGATCTCCTCGTGCGCCCGGGCGCGCACCATCGCGATCAGGTCCACGTCACCGGCACAGGAGTAGACCTCGCTCACACCGTCGATGTCCGCGATCTCCTGCGCCGCCTGGGTCAGGTACTCGGCGGCCGTTCGGATGAGCACGATCGCGGTGATCACGGTTGTCCCTCCATAGCAGGCGTGACGTGGAAAGAACGTCACAACCCGCACACCCGGGTGTGGAGCGGGAAAACCCACTCCTGTCGGTGGCACGGGTCGTGACGCCGAGAGGACTTACTCACTCGTGGTTCGGTCCGGTGTGGTACTCGAACACCAGACCGGCGACGGTGATCAACACCGCCCCCGAGGACAGCACGATCATCCAGACGTGGCCGAAGGCCAGGGCGAGCCCCGCGAAGGCCGAGGCCGCCGCGATACCGAACGGCCAGTAACTGCCCGGGCTGAAGAAACCCAGTTCGCCCGCCCCGTCACTGATCTCGGCGTCCGAACGGTCCTCCGGACGCAGCTCGATACGCCGGGCCACGAACTGGAAGTAGCTTCCGATCAGCAACGAGAGCGCACCGACGAGGATCAGCGCGACCGTTCCCACCGGTTCTTTCGCCCAGAAGCCGTACACCACAGCCGACAGGAAGAAGAAGAAGGTGATGATGTTGAAGATCTTCGCTTCGACCTTCATGGAGTCCTCACTCTCGCCCCGTGCGCTCCACCCGAACGCAGTCGTGCCTGGTCGCCTACCGTTCGCCCGTCATCCGTTCGTGGCCGCAGCACCGGCGTCCTCCGGCAACGTGTCCTCACGGTCGGGATCGAAGGGGATGGTGGTCACCGAGTTCGGGGAGCAGAGCTGTCCGCAGTCCATGGTCCTCAGCGCCTCGGCGGTGGTGTAGGGCGCACCGGTCTCCGGGTTGATCTGGGTGCGCAGGTCCATGTACCGCTCGAACTTGTCCGGGGAGAGCGCCCGGACCTCGAAGTTCATCATCGAGTGGTACGTCCCGCACAGCTCGGCACAACGCCCCACGAACGAACCCTCTTGGTCGATGGAGTTCTGGAAGACGTTGTCCTGGTTGTTCTTGTCCGGGTGCGGGAAGGTGTCCCGCTTGAAGTGGAACTTCGGGACGAAGAACGAGTGGATCACGTCCTCGGAACTCAGCCGGTACTCCACCGTGGAGTCGGTCGGCAGCACCAGCAGGGGGGTCCAGTTGGTGGTTCCGACCGTGGAGACGGGTTCCCCGTCCGGGGTCTGGTAACCCGGGTAGCGGAACTCCCAGTTCCACTGGAAGGAGATCACGTCGACCGCGACGTCGGGATCGCTCTCCTTGGCCTGCACTTCCTGTTGTGTCGTCGCCGTGAAGTAGAACAGCACGACGACCATCACGAACGGAATGACGGTGTAGATGATCTCCAGGGGGTTGTTGTACTGGAACTGACGGGGCAGCTCGTCCCCCTTCTTGCGGTGGAAGGCCACCGTCCAGAAGATCAGCCCCCACACCAACACACCCACGGCGAGAGCCGCGATCACCGACCAGGTCCAGAGCTGACGCATCGCCGCGGCGTCACTCGTGACGCCGGTCGGCCAGCCGAACCGCAGCACCTGGTCAGGAGTACAGCCCGTGGCCACGACGCACACCAAGCCGATCACTCCGCCGAGCTTGACCAGTCGTGGCACTCGGGTCCCGTCCTTCAGGGCCACTGCGCGACGCCTCCTCCATGTGAAACTCACCGGCACGGCGCTGGCGTTTCTCCCTCCGCCCGTGACGGAAGATCGGCCGCCGGAATACTGTAGCGACCCTAGCCCAGTAGTAGCCGCGATACTGCTCCGGGGTCACGGAGCACCCGGGCCATGGTCACCTCCGGTGGCCCAGATCACCAGCCGGGCTCCTCCCGGAGCCGCGAACACCCGAACCCCGGCGGGGCCGAACGCCCCGGCACGCCCTCCCCCGCGTGTACGTCCCCGCGGCGTGGACACGGCATACTGGGAACACCGATCTCCCGTACGGGGGTCGACAACCGATCATCCCCGCGACACGAGAGGTGCGCGAGACGCGTGTGCGGCCTGCTTGGACTGGTTTGTCCCACCGAAGAGAACGCCGGCAAGGCAACGAACGCGGTGGCCAACGCGCTGCCGTGTCAGCGGCACCGAGGACCGGACGAAAGCGACACCTGGCACGGCGGCGAGGTCGTGTTCGGGTTCAACCGACTGTCGGTCATCGACGTCGAGCACTCCCACCAGCCGCTGAGCTGGGGCCCGCCGGAGGCGCCGGGCCGGTACACGATCCTGTTCAACGGCGAGATCTACAACTATCTCGAACTGCGGGCCGAGCTGGCCGAACACCACGGCGCCACGTTCCACACCGACGGTGACAGCGAGACGATCATCGTCGCCTACCACTACCTCGGCTCGGCGATGGTCGAACGACTGCGCGGGATGTTCGCCTTCCTGATCTGGGACAGCCAGCGCCACGTCGTGTTCGGGGCCCGCGACCCCTTCGGGATCAAGCCGTTGTACTACGCCAGCGGGCCGAACGGGTTGGCCTTCGCCAGTGAGAAGAAGAGTCTGCTGCATCTGGCCGGGACCCTCGGGATCTCCGAGGAGGTCGACCGTCGTTCGTTGCAGCACTACCTCCTGTTGCAGTACGTACCCGAGCCCGAGTCGCTGCACCGCTCGATCCGGCGCGTGGAGTCCGGCACCTCCTTCACCGTCGCCCCGGGTGGCCAGCTGGTCACCGAACGGTACTTCTCCCCCAGGTTCTCCGCGCGCGAGATCAACGACGACGGGCAGGCCGAGCGGCTGCACGAGGAGATCGCGGACGTGATGCGCGACTCCGTGGCCAAGCACATGCGCGCCGACGTCACGGTGGGAGCCTTCCTGTCCGGCGGTATCGACTCCACCGCGATCGCCGCGCTGGCCAAGGAGCACAACCCGGACCTGATCACGTTCACCACCGGCTTCGAGCGGCAGGGCTACTCGGAGGTGGACGTGGCCGCCGAGTCGGCGGCGGCCATCGGGGTCAAACACGTCGTACGCACCGTCTCCGCCGAGGAGATGATGGAGTCCCTGCCGCTGATCGTGTGGTACCTCGACGACCCGGTCGCCGACCCGGCCCTGGTTCCGCTGTGGTTCATCGCCAGGGAGGCCCGCAAACACGTCAAGGTGGTGCTGTCCGGGGAGGGCTCCGACGAGCTCTTCGGGGGATACTCGATCTACCGTGAGCCGCTGTCGCTGGCTCCCTTCGAACGCGTCCCCGGTTCGCTGCGCAAGGTGATGGGCCGGGTGTCCACGGCCATCCCGGAGGGAGTCCGGGGCAAGGACCTGCTCCGACGGGGCTCGCTGCCGCTGGAGGAACGCTACTACGGCAACGCGCGGATCTTCCGCGACGACCAGCTCCGGGAGCTGCTCACCCACTTCGACCCGCACGTCTCGCACACCGACGTGACCGCGGCCGCCTACCGCACCTCCCAGGGGTGGGACCCGGTCACCCGGATGCAGCACGTGGACCTGTTCACCTGGTTGCGGGGGGACATCCTGGTCAAGGCCGACAAGGTGACCATGGCCAACTCCCTGGAGCTGCGGGTTCCGTTCCTCGACAACGAGGTCTTCCGCACCGCCAGCACGATCCCGCTGGAACAGAAGATCACCAGGGACACCACCAAGTACGCCCTGCGCCAGGCACTGGCCAAGGTGGTTCCGGGGCACGTGCTCAACCGCCGCAAGCTCGGTTTCCCCGTGCCCATCCGGCACTGGCTGCGCGACGAGATGCACGACTGGGCGCGCACCATCATCCGGGAGTCGCAGACCGAACAGCTGCTGGACAAGAAGGCGGTGCTCCAGCTGCTGGAGGAGCACCGCTCGGGTGTGCTGGATCACAGCCGCAGGCTGTGGGCACTGCTGGTCTTCATGATCTGGCACGGCATCTTCGTGGAGAACCGGCTGACTCCCCAGATTCCGGAGCCGCACTACCCGGTGAAACTGTGAGCGCACCCGCCGGGGCCGCCACGGCCCCGGCGGGATCCGTGGTCAGCGCACGTAGCGCTCGGCCACCACGTCCGGGGTCTCCAGGTTCCGCCCGGCGTCCATGTTGTGCGCCAGGCGGAGGAACTGGCTCATCGACCAGGCCAGCGGCGTGGCCGACCCGGTCCCCTCCCCGAAGACGAACCCGGCCTCGGAGTCACGGTCCCATACCTGTTCGGGGATGAGAGCGCCCTCGTTGGCCATCCGGGCCATCGTCTCCAGATGGGTACCGGCCGAACGTCCGGCCGCGATCTCGTACTCGCCCCGTTCACCGGTCAGCAGGGGCCAGAGCCTGCCCACTCCCGCTCCCGTGTAGGGGGATCCGTCCGCGGTCTCGCCGTAGCCGTCGTGGTTGTAGCGGTACCAGCCGGGCCCGTTCGGGGTCCGCACCCGCAGCAGTTCGTCCGTCTCCGCCAGGGAGTCCCGCACCGTGGGAGCCTCGGGCGGGAGGATGCCGAGACGGACCAGCTCCAGAAAGCCCGCGTCGACGACGGCACGTTCGTCGTGACAGCCTCCGCCGTTGTTCAGGCACAGCTGGTGCCCGTTGTTCGGGTTCCCGTCGTCGTCGACGCGCAGGTAGTACCTGCCGTCCCCGTGCGGTCCCGAGGTGGTGAAGGTCCACTCGTCGACCCTGTTCCGCCACTCGTCCGCCGTGGACAGGTACCGCTGCGCGGCCCGCTCGTCACCGTGCCGGCGGGCCATGTCCGCCGCCGTGACCAGTCCGGCGATCTGGGCGGCGATGGTGGAGGGCGAGTACCCTCCCTCCTCCTCCCAGCGCTCCTGCGGGGTCCACGGCCCGTTGTCGACGATGAAGTCGGCCGACTTCCTCAGCTTGGCCCACACCTCGTCTCCGGTGCGACCGAGCTGGTGGGCGAGCACGATCGGGTAGGCGACCTCGTCCAGTTGCAGGCTGGGCCAGTGGGGTTCCCCGTCGAGCCAGGTGTTCTGGGGGAACGACCCGTCCTCGTTCCACTGCACGTCCAGCAGGTAGTCGAGGGCGCGCTCGGCCGCGGCCCGGTCACCGATCGCGAGCGCCGCCGTGGCCGTGTGGTAGAGATCCCTGGCCCACACCAGGTGGTAGCCGGGCGTACAGCACTCGTCGGCGTTCTTCGCCTCGCCCCACGGTATGGAGGTGGAGGCCACGAAGGCCCCGCGGTGGGTCTTGTCCTCCTGGGACCTCAGGGTCATGGCGGCGACGTTGTACTGGGTACCCAGGCCACGCGAGGTGATCGCTTCCGGAGTCTCCCGCAGCGAGGACAGGTAGTCGTGCCATCCGCTGTCGTAGGCGGCACGCGCGCTCTCGTAGCCGGCGGACAGCGACGCCTCGGCGGCCGAACGCGCGGCCGAGCGGTCCGCGCCGAAGCCGAGGGCCAGGGTGAACGTGCTGTCGTCGGCGACCGGCACCCGCGCGGTCTGCACGAGGTTGCCGGGATCCGTGGCCCGCGTGTACTCGGCGTCCAACCGGTGGTCGGAGTTCAGGTCCTGGTACCCGTCGCTGGAGGTGCCGCTGTAGCCGCTGGTGAGCTTCGAGAACCCGGCGGAGGAGGCCAGGGCGCTGGCGACCCGCCCGTCACTGGCCACCAGGGTGTTTCCCGACGTCGCTCCGGTGTCACCCCCGCCGCTGCCGTCGAGCGATGGGTTGTAGAGCGCGTAGAGGCGTAACGGACCTCCGTCGAGGACCTCGAAGCGGGTGCGCACCAGCAGCACCGAACGGTGCGGATCGGTGACGTAGGTCTTGGTGATGCGGTACCTGCCGTCCCGGTCGGTGTTGACCTGCCGGTAGCGCAGTGACCGCGGGTCGGGCAGTTCGGTCGTGCGTTCGGTGGCGTCGCGTTCGAGCTCGGTGAAGCTCCGGCCGTCGCTGACGACGTACTGCATGTCCTGGACGTTGGGCACGTCCAGCTGGGGGTAGTAGACCTCGTTCAGGATCCCCTGGCCGAGGGTGTGCCACACCTTCGAGTCCGAGGTCGTGGAGGTTCCGAGCCCGTTTTTCGCCCCGGTGGTCCAGGCCGAGGCTATGCCCGGCGCGCCGGGGGCCGTGCCTGCGGCAGCGGCGGGGGTGAGCGTGGCCGCCCCGGTCACCGCCGCCACCGCGACCGCCAGCGTCCCGAGCACACGGCCACCGCCACGCCCGAGTCGTCGTTTCCGTTTCACGTTCATCGTCCGTCCCTTTCTCCGGGTGCGGGCTCGGGAAAACGCGCGGACGGTCTTCCCGGATCCGCGCTCACTCGGCGCGGACTTCCCGTGAACGGATTTTTACGATCCGACCCACCACGAACGCAATCGATAAAGAGAAATTCCCAGGAAAAGGACTTCTTTCCTTCGTTCAGAAAGGAGACGGGACCCCGGGGACGAAACGGGGACGACAACGGGGTGTTGACTTTATCCTTTCAAGAAGCTCTGATGTCGCCTACGAGTCACCACGAGGAGAGGGGGACGATGAGACCGCTCGGTCTTCCACCGTTCGACACCGGCCCTGGTGTTCGGGTTCGCCACGAGTGTGTCGTCGATCAGCTTCACGGGCGGAGTCGTCCTCGGCGGCCTCCGGCGACGTCGCCGGGGACGTGAGACGCAGCGGCGCCGGGAAGCGGCCCACACGTCCCACCCTCCCCCGCGGGACCGAAGAAAGCGCGCTTCCGCTCCAGAGACGCCGGAGTCGTGTGAACGATTCCGGACGGCGAGAAATCGCCACCGGAAAAGGAATCCTCCCGATCGGGGTTCCGCCGCGTTCCGGAACCAAGAATTCGGCGGCGGAAGGTACGTTCTTTTCGGGATTTCCCACGAAATCGGGCGGGACCACGGAAGGCGAACGACTCGGGTCCTCACCAGAGAGGTTCCGGACCGGGCCGATGACCGCCCACGAAAGAGCGGGACGGCCCCCGGGGGGAAGCCGTCCCGCTCACGAGATGTCCTCGCCCGTTCAGTGGAACGAGTCGCCGCAGGCGCAGGAGCCGCCCGCGTTCGGGTTGTCGATGGTGAAGCCCTGCTTCTCGATGGTGTCCACGAAGTCGATCACGGCGCCCTGCAGGTAGGGGGCGCTCATCCGGTCGACCACCACGTCCAGGCCGTTGAACTCACGCACGGCGTCCCCGTCGAGCGTGCGCTCGTCGAAGAACAGCTGGTAGCGCAGACCGGCACAGCCACCGGGCTGAACGGCGATACGCAGGTGCATGTCGTCGCGCCCCTCCTGCTCGAGGAGGCTCTTGGCCTTGCTGGCCGCAGAGTCGGTCAACGTGACGCCGTGAGCCGGCGCCTCGGTCTCCACGGTCGTTTCCTGGGTGGTCATGGCTCTCCCTTGCGGTTTGCGGCTGCTGGCAGGTTCCCGCGACCTTCAACCGTCACGGTAAGTGCGCGTATTCCCGCGGGCCAACCCGCACACGGCCGATTGTGACACCCTCGGGCACTACCGACAGGATACGCGCGCGGCGGTCTCCGGCCGCCGAACTCCCGCGGAAGGATTCGCCGCCCGAAGCGCCCCCACGGGACGGACCCGTCGGCCCCGACCGCCTCCGGGGGAGTCTTCCCACACCGGTGACGAGGTGGGTTCCCGCCACATCCGAGGTGACCCGAATCACCGAACGGACTCGGCAGGCGGAAGCGGCGATGTCCTCGTTCGGCGCGGACACGCTGTCACTTACGCTGGTGGTGTGAAGTTCCTCCGTCGTAACAGCACCGAGCCCACCACCGTCGCCGACGAACGCGGGAACGACGAGCGGACCTCGGCGAAGGAAGCGGATCCCACCCGGCCGAAGGGACGACCGACTCCGAAACGGCGCGAGGCCGAGGGCAAGAAGCGTGGACCGGTTCCGCCTCCCCCACGTACCCAGCGGGAGGCGTTCAAGCGGATGCGTCGCAACAAGCCCGAGAGGCGTCGCGCCGCCGCGGAGCGGCGCGAGCGGATGATGGCCGGCGACGACCGTTACCTGCTGCCCCGGGACCGCGGTCCGGTACGGGCGCACGTGCGCGACGTCGTGGACTCCCGCAGGCACCTGATGGGACTGTTCATGCCCCTGGTGCTGGTGGTCTTCGCGATCAGCCTGGTGCGTGACCCGCTGCTGCAGCAGCTGGCCACGGTGTTCTGCCTGGCCCTGCTGGTGACCATGGTCTTCGAGGGGATCATGCTCGGCAGGCTGGTGAACAAGCACGTGCGGGCCAAGTTCCCCGACGCGGGGGAGAGACCGCTCAGCCTGGGGTGGTACGCCTTCGTCCGGGCGATGCAGCTGCGCAAACTGCGCGTCCCCCGTCCCCGCGTGACTCCGAAGGACGCGGCCCGGGTGGGATGACCACGGCGCCTCCCACGGCGGGTGTGTCCACGAGTTCCTACTAGGCTGCGGACATGGAGTTTCGTCGACTCGGTCACAGCGGTCTCAACATCAGCGAGATCGCCTACGGAAACTGGCTCACCCACGGCTCCCAGGTCGAGGAGGACCAGGCCCAGGCCTGTGTGCTGGCCGCGCTGGACGAGGGGATCACCACGTTCGACACGGCGGACGTGTACGCGGGCACCCGGGCCGAGTCCGTGCTGGGAAGAGCCCTGTCCGGCGTGCGCCGGGAAAGCGTCGAACTCTTCACCAAGGTCTACTTCCCGACCGGACAGGGGCCGAACGACCGCGGTCTCGGCCGCAAGCACGTCATGGAGTCCTGCGAGGCCTCGCTGCGCAGGTTGCAGACCGACTACGTCGACCTCTACCAGGCACACCGCTTCGACGCCACGGTACCGCTGGAAGAGACCATGACGGCCTTCGCCGACCTCGTCCGGCAGGGTAAGGCCCTCTATATCGGGGTTTCGGAGTGGAACGCCGAACAGATCACCCGGGCCTCCGAACTCGCCCGTGAGCTGCGGGTTCCGCTGATCTCCAACCAACCCCAGTACTCGATGCTGTGGCGGGTGATCGAGTCCCAGGTGATTCCCGCCTCCGAACGGGCCGGGATGGGGCAGATCGTGTGGTCCCCCATCGCGCAGGGGGTGCTGAGCGGCAAGTACCTCCCCGGACAGGAGGCCCCCTCCGGCTCGCGGGCCACCGACTCCTCGGGAGGAGCCGACATGATCTCCCGGTGGATGCGCGAGGAGGTGTTGGAGGCGGTGCAGCGGTTGAAGCCGATCGCCTCCGACCTCGGGCTCTCCATGGCGCAGCTGGCCGTGGCCTGGGTGCTGCAGAACTCCAACGTCTCGGCGGCCATCATCGGCGCCTCGCGCCCCGAACAGGTCACCGACAACGCCCGCGCCGCCGGGGTTCGGCTCGACCAGGACGTGCTCGACAGGATCGACGAGGTGATCGGGCACCTCGCCGAGACCGACCCCAGGCACACGAGGACCCCGTGAGCGACGGTCCGCGCACCCTGGTGCTGGGCGGGGCCCGCTCCGGGAAGTCGGCCCACGCCGAGGGGCTGCTGCCGGACTCGGAGCGGGTCACCTACGTGGCCACGGCCCGGCGGGATCCACACGACCCCGAGTGGAACGACCGCATCGCCGAACACGTGGCCCGACGTCCCGAGACCTGGCGCACGGTCGAGGCCCCCGCCCCGGGGGACCTGGCCGCCGTGCTCACCTCCGCGCGGGACTCGGACCCGCCGGTGCTGGTCGACGATCTGGCCACCTGGTTGACCGGGGTGCTGGACGACGCGGGGGCCTGGGAACGCGATCCCGCGGCCCTGGAAACCGTGGAACACCGGTGCTCCGAGCTGGTGCGGGCCTGCGCCTCCTGCCCGGCCAGGCTGGTCCTCGTCTCCGCCGAGGTCGGCCTCGGGGTCGTGCCCGCGACACGGGCCGCCCGGATGTTCCGGGACGAACTCGGCGCGCTCAACGCCCGCCTGGCCGAGACGTGCGAGGAGGTCCTGCTGGTGGTCGCGGGCATACCACTTCGACTACGGTGAGTCACTGCCCTACGGTGATGCGACGGAAGCGAGCGTGGTGAACACGTTCCCTCCCCGAAGCGGGGAGTGCCGTTGTTCCGCACCGCTGTCGCGTGCCGCTCCCGCCCGACTACTACGGAGGTAAGGCTTGTCCACGGTGTCCGATTCCCCGTCGGCCACGCCGTCGGCCGACGACGACTCCCACTCGGCGGTCGAGTTCGGCGTGGTCCCCCAACCCGACGAACAGGCGCACCGACAGGCCATCGCACGGCACGGTGAACTCACCAAACCGGCGGGTTCCCTCGGGCGACTGGAGGAGCTGGGCGTGTGGGTGGCCGCGCGCCAGGGAGTGTGCCCACCACGTCCCTTCGCCCGACCGAGGGTGGTCGTCTTCGCCGGTGACCACGGGGTAGCCGACGACGGGGTGTCGGCCTACCCGAAAGAGGTCACCGCACAGATGGTGGCCAACATCCGCTCCGGAGGCGCTGCGGTCAACGCCCTGGCCGCCAACGCCGGTGCGAGCGTGCGCGTGGTGGACATGGCCGTGGACGGCACCACCGCGGAGGCGGTCTCGACCCACAAGGTCCGGCGTTCCTCCGGGACCCTGCACACCGAGGACGCCCTCACCCCGCGACAGGCCCGCTCGGCCGTGCTCGCCGGTCGGACCCTCGCCGACGAGGAGATCGACGCGGGCGCGGATCTGCTGGTCGCCGGAGACATGGGCATCGGCAACACCACACCGGCTGCGGTGCTCACGGCCGCGCTCACCTCCAGCGAACCGGTGGCCGTGGTGGGACGGGGTACCGGCATCGACGACGCCGCGTGGATGCGCAAGACAGCCGCCGTCCGGGACGGCCTGCGCCGGGCACGCCGAGTCGCCGACGATCCGCTGGCGCTGCTGCGCACGGCGGGGGGAGCGGACCTGGCCGCGATGGCCGGGTTCCTCGCCCGAGCCTCCGCGCGCGGAACCCCGGTGATCCTCGACGGCATGGTCGTCGGCGCGGCGGCGCTGGTCGCCGAGGAACTGGCCCCGGGAGCCGTGCGGTGGTGGTTGGCCGGGCACCGTTCCGTGGAGCCCGCCGCCTCGATCGTTCTCGACCAGCTGGACCTGTCTCCCGTGCTGGATCTCGACATGCGGCTGGGTGAGGGATCCGGCGCGGTGACCGCGCTGCCGGTGGTCAACGCGGCCGTCAGGGTGCTGGCGGAGATGTCCACCTTCGAACAGGCGGGGATCCAGGGGCCCACGGCGGACGAGGCCGTCGGCCCCGTGGCCTCCGGCTCGGGGGACTGAGCGCGTCGTGGACGGACTCCGTCTGGCGTTGGCCTGGCTCACCGTGCTGCCCGTGCGGGTGGGGGAGGTCGACGAGCGAACAAGCGCGCGGGCCATCACGTTCGCCCCGTTGGTGGGGATCCTGCTGGGAGTCTTCGCCGCCGGGTGGTTGTGGGCGATGCTCGCCCTCGGCGCTCCCGGGCTGCTGGCCGGACTGGTGACTACGGGAGTGCTCGCCCTGGCCACCAGGGGGATGCACCTCGACGGCCTGGCCGACACCGTGGACGGACTGGGTTGCTACGGACCGCCCGAACGGGCTCTGGCGGTGATGCGCGACGGCGGCACCGGCCCCTTCGCGGTGACCGCGCTGGTGCTCGTGCTCGGGATACAGGCCTCCGGCATGGCCCGCGCGGCGGAGAGCGGCCAGTGGGCCGTGGTGGTGCTGGCCTGTGCGGTGGGGCGGGCCGCTTTCCAGCTGTGCTGTCGAACCGGTGTTCCCGCCGCCCGGCCGGCGGGCATGGGGGCGCTGGTTGCCGGCTCCCAGTCGCGGATCACCGCGACGGCCTGGTGGATTCCGCTGACGGTGGCCGGAGGTGCGGCCACGGCACCGCAGTGGTGGATCGGCACGGCCGCCGTGCCGATCACGGCGGGCCTGCTGTGGGTTTTCAGCAGACACGCCCACCGCAGATTCGGCGGGATCACCGGTGACGTGCTCGGTGCCTCCAGTGAGTTCGCCACCACTCTCGTCCTGGCACTGTGCGCTTTCGGAGGCGTCTAGCAGCGTCCTGCCCCCGCGCGGGGATCACGCGGAACAGGCGGCGGTGCGGGTGGGATTCCCGTCCCGGGGAGACGGTGTGTCTCCCCGGCAGCGGCTCAGGTCAGCGGGGTCATCCAGCCTTCGGGGTCGTCGAGCTTGCCGTACTGGATACCGGTGAGCTGTTCGCGCAGCCTCATCGTCAGCTCCCCCGGCTGACCGTCGGCGATGGTGAACTCCCCGTCCCGGTGCCGGACCCTGCCGACCGGGGTGACCACGGCGGCGGTGCCGCAGGCGAACACCTCGGTCAGCTCACCGGAGGCCGCCTTCTCCTCCCACTCGTCGGTGGTGATCCGGCGCTGTTCGACCCGCACGCCCAGGCGTTCCCCGAGACGCAGCAGGGAGGAACGCGTGACCCCGGGCAACAGGCTCCCGGTCAGCTCCGGGGTGACGAGTGTGGCCTCCGCGCCGGAACCGAACACGAAGAACAGGTTCATACCGCCCATCTCCTCGACGGCCCGGCGTTCCACCGCGTCCAGCCAGACGACCTGGTCGCATCCCTTCTCGGCGGCCTGGGCCTGGGCGACGAAGGAGGCGGCGTAGTTCCCGGCGAACTTGGCCGCGCCCGTTCCTCCGGGGCTCGCCCGCACATAGTCGTGGCTGAGCCAGACCGTCACCGGTTTGACCCCGCTCGCGAAGTAGGACCCCGCGGGCGAGGCGATGAGCGTGTAGAGGTAACTGCCCGCCGGGCGGTTCACCCCGAGGGTCTGTTCGGTGGAGATCATGAACGGCCGCAGGTACAGCGAGCTCTCCCCTTCGCCGGGCACCCACTGCTCGTCCACCCGCACCAGTTCACGCAGCGACTCGAGGAAGGTCCGCTCGGGAAGCTCCGGCATGGCCAGCCTGCGGGCCGAGTCCCGGAAACGGGTCGCGTTGGCCTCGGGGCGGAAGGAGGCCACCGAGCCGTCCGGCTGCCGGTAGGCCTTCAGCCCCTCGAAGATGGCCTGGCCGTAGTGCAGCACCGTCGTGGCCGGATCCAGCTCGATCGAGTGGTACGGCTCGAGCCGCGCGTCGTGCCATCCCCGCTCGGTACTCCACCGGATCGTCACCATGTGATCGGTGAAGTGGTTGCCGAATCCTGGGTTCGCCAGCACCCGGGCACGGTGTTCGGCGCTGGCGGGTTGGGGGTTTTCGGTCCGGGAGAACGAGAGGGGTTGGTTCATGCGCGTACCGTATCGCGCCCTTGAGAGCAGTGGAAACCGGATCAGGAACACTTGGCCGTCCGAGTTTTCTCCACGGCGATGTCGGTATGGCGACTGTCGTGGTTCCGTTGGGTGTCCGTGTCGTCACGACGTGTTCGCACACGCCTTCGGCTCGGAGGAACCCCACCGTCGGGCGAGCACTTCGGACGGTCACTCCACGGGGAGCCGACGACGCACGGCGGGACGCGTGCGGGAGAGGAGGGCTGCCCCCACCGGCATGGCCGCCGTCACCACGGCGGTGGCCGCCATGACCGGAACGGGCATGCTCATCGCCAGAATCACGGAAAGCCCCATCCCCAGACACGCCGCGCGCATCGACCACGTCCACTCGTCGGCCAGCAGCACCCTGGCGGCGGCGTTGACGAACGCGTAGTGCACCAGCAGGCAGCACGCGGCCACGCCCATCGCGACGGCGGGAGTGAGCAGCAGGGCGAGCACCGCGGCCACGGCGAGCAGCACACCGTCCAGGGGGCACGGACGGTCCCCGGTGCGCCGCCCCAGCAGCCCCGGCAGCTCCCCGTCGGCCACCACGGCCAGGCCGACGGAGCGGGCCGAGCGGAGCGTGCCCAGCAGCACCGGCACCATGACCAGGCCCGCGCCCAACCCCACAGCCGGGACCAGCGCGGCCGCGTCCGCGGCGCGCAACGCGTCCAACAGGGGAACCCCGGACAGGCCGAGCCGGACCGCCCCCAGCTGCCGGGTCACCGCGAACACCACCGTCAGCAGCACCGCGGCGGTCACCGAGGTCCCGAGCAGCAGCCCCCGACGTACCGCCCGAGCGGGCAACCTCCTCTCCCCCGTTCCCGGTGAGGTGAGTCGTTCGAACCCCAGGAAGGCGAAGAACAGCACCCCCGCCGCCGAGGTCACGGCCAGCGGCCGGTGCTGCGAGTCGGCCTCGGCCGCCACCGGAGCGATCGTCAGGCAGGCGGTGACGACCACCGCCAGGACCGCCAGGGTGAGTCCCAGCCACAACCAACCCGCCAACCCACGGATCCGCACCCCCGTGGCGAACAACAGCGCCACGAACACCAGCACGGCCACCGTGGTCAGCGCCTTCGGGAAGGGCAGGTACTCGGCCGCCGCGCCGGTTGTCGCCGCCATCGCGGTCACGTGTCCGGCGAGATGGGTCCCCGCCGCGGCACGTCCGGGGGCGTCCCCCAGCTTGTCCCGCACACAGCTGTATCCGGCTCCCCCGCCCCGGTAGGAGGCGGACTGGTGGGCGGTCGAGATCGCGGCGCACAACGCGGTGAGGGCGGCCAGCGGGACGGCGAGCACCATCCACCCGCCCGCGATCTCCGCGGCCGGGGCCACCCCCACGAACACCCCGGCCCCCAGCATCCCTCCCGGAACGAGCGGGACCGTCCTCCACAGGGACGTCCACCCCGCGAGCTCAGCTCGTCCGGCCACGCGAACCATCCTCGTAGTAACGCCGGTTCCGGCGGATGAGTACTTCACACACTGACGTGGCGGGTCAGTCTACGCCGCTCGGCAATTCACCCCGTCGTTCGCCGGGGCCCCGTCCCCCCACTGTGCTGGTACGTACCGAGCAGGTCACGGAAAGTCCCCGGAAAGAGTGGGCCGCGACGGGCCCCGCCCCGAAGTCGCCCGCTGTCCCTCGGCGGGACTCGTGGCTCCCCACGGGTGGAGGGCCCCGGGAAAAACGGGAAGGGACACCGACTCGCGGCACCGTGTAACCAGGGGAAAACCGTACGACACGCACGAAGGACTGCTGTACGCGCGACCGAAGTCCCGTTCTACAGTGCCAGCGGAAGGCAGAACCCGTGGGCGGAAAGACCACCCCGTCCACGGCACGGTCCGGGAGGAACCACACGTGACAACGCCCAAACTCACCCTCGCCGACAGTGCGGCCACCAAACTGGCCGCGGAGACACTGGTGATCGGCACCGTCGAGGGTAGCGACGGGCCCGAGCTCGCCCAGGGAACCAACGAGCTCGCGGCCGCGTTCGACGGCAACCTCACCGAGACACTGAGCCTGCTCGGTGCCAAGGGCAAGGCCGAAGAGGTGGTCAGGGTCCCGGCGAGCGGCTCGATCCGCGCCAACGTGCTCCTGGCGGTCGGTCTGGGCAAACGCGACACCGACGGTGAGATTCCCGCAGAGTCGGTGCGACGTGCCGCCGGGGTCGCGGCGCGTTCCCTGAACGGCGTCTCCCACGCGGCGAACACACTGTCCGCGCTGGACCTTTCCGCGACCGTCCAGGGCACCGTCATGGGGGCCTACTCCTACACGCGCTACAAGTCGCAGCCGGGAGAGGATCCGGTCGCCAAGGTCGACCTGCTCGTTGCCGACGCCAAGAGCGACGGCGCCAAGTCGGCCCTGAAGGGGGCCACCGCCATCGGCGAGGCCGTCAACACCGCGCGCGACCTGATCAACACCCCGCCGAACGACCTGCCGCCCGCGACGATGGCGGAGCGGGCCGCCGAACTCGGCCGGGCCGCCGGCCTGGAGGTCGAGACCCTCGACGAGGACGAGCTGCGCAAGCACGGCTACGGCGGCATCCTGGGGGTCGGCGCGGGATCGTCGCGGCCACCACGGTTGGTGCGGCTGCGCCACAAGGGCCCCAAGGGGGCGCGGAAGGTCGCGCTGGTCGGCAAGGGCGTGACCTTCGACACCGGCGGAATCTCCCTCAAACCCGCCTCGGGCATGGAGGAGATGACCTCGGACATGTCCGGGGCCGCCGCCGTGATAGCCACCGTGGTGCTGGCCGCCAAACTCAACTATCCCCTGGACATCACGGCCACGGTTCCCATGGCCGAGAACATGCCCTCCGGGACCGCCTACCGCCCCGGCGACGTGTTGCGGATGTACGGCGGCAGGACCGTGGAGGTCCTCAACACCGACGCCGAGGGCAGGCTCATCCTGGCCGACGCGATCACCCGGGCCTGCGAGGACGAGCCGGAGTACCTGATCGAGGCCTCCACGCTCACCGGTGCCCAGCTGGTGGCCCTCGGCAAGCGCACACCGGGGGTGATGGGAAGCGAGCAGTTCCGGGACCGGGTGGCCGCGCTCTCCCGGGCCACCGGCGAGGGGGGCTGGGCCATGCCCCTGCCCGAGGAACTGCGCGGTGACCTGGACTCCAAGCTGGCCGACCTGACCAACGTCACCGGCCAGCGGTGGGGTGGCATGTTGGTGGCCGGGCACTTCCTGAGCGAGTTCGTGACCGGGCAGACGGCCTGGGCACACATCGACGTCGCAGGGCCCGCCTACAACTCGAACTCACCGTGGGGCTACACCCCCAAGGGAGGAACGGGAGTTCCGGTCCGCACCATGGCAGCCGCGCTGGCCGACATCGCCGAGAACGGCTGACCCCCGCGAAAAGGGTGGTCCGGCGGCCCGGCCACGACAGTGACGTCGTGGGCGTGGCCGCCGGATCACTCCTCCAGCCGACGGCGGTACTCGCGGCGACGCAGGACGCGCTGCTTGCGCTGGTAGTCCCGCATCCGCTGGGGGTAGCCGACCTTGTGCACCTCGTAGAAGGGGATACCGAGTCGGTGCGTGAAACGGATCGCGCTCTCGCGGTCACCGATCCTGCGCCGCGTCCACTCCCCGTCGTGGGCGACGAGCACGATCGTTGCCTCGGTCACCTGTGTGGGTGGCTCCAGGAACCCCTCGACCCCACGGCGCTCGGCCGCCCACTGGCGTAAGTGCTCGGTGTCCTGGTTGCGTTCCGGACGCGTGCGTCGCTGCCGCCCCTTGCGGCGCAGACGCTCGAACAGACCCACGTTTCCTCCTAACCCGCCTACCACGATACTGCCAGGCCGGGCATAAAAGGGCTCCGCCGTGCGTTGAGAAGTAAGGTGACTGTGATCTTCACGCCATTCGCGCCGGAAACCCGCCCATCCCGTGTCGCGCCCACCGCTCGCGTGGTGACAAGATGTCTTCCGGCGGCGGGGGGATCCTCCGCACCGCCAACAGTGAGTTGAACAATGATGCCTGTCGAGGAGTGCGAAGTGACCGACACGTCCGCCGATCTAGTCATCCTCGGTGGCGGCTCCGGCGGCTACGCCTGCGCTTTCCGCGCGGCGGAGCTGGGCCTTTCCGTCACCCTCATCGAAAAGGACAAGCTCGGTGGGACCTGTCTGCACCGAGGGTGCATCCCCACCAAAGCCTTGTTGCACGCCGCCGAGGTGGCGGACTCCACCCGTGCGAGTTCCCAGGTCGGCGTGAAGGCCTCCCTCGAGGGCATCGACATCGACGGTGTGAACTCCTACAAGGACGGCATCGTCTCCAAACTGCACAAGGGGCTACAGGGGCTCGCCAAGGCCCACAAGGTCAACTACGTGGAGGGTGCCGGCAGGCTCGTCGACGCCAACACCGTCGAGGTCGACGGCACACGCTACACCGGCACGAACGTGGTGCTGGCCACCGGCTCCTACTCCAAGACCCTGCCCGGCCTGGAGTTCGGGGGCAGGATCGTCGCCAGTGAGCAGGCGCTCAACCTCGACTACGTCCCCGAGAAGGTCGTCATCCTCGGTGGAGGGGTCATCGGTGTCGAGTTCGCCAGCGTGTGGCGTTCCTTCGGGGCCGAGGTGAACATCGTCGAGGCACTGCCCCACCTCGTTCCCAACGAGGACGAGTACTGCTCCAAGCAGTTGGAGCGCGCCTTCCGCAAGCGCGGGATCAAGTTCTCCACCGGTGTCAAGTTCACCGGAGCGCAACAGACCGACGAGGGGGTCACGGTCAGCCTGGAGAACGGCGAGACCCTGGAGGCCGACCTGATGCTGGTCGCCGTCGGGCGGGGCCCGAACACGGCCGGCCACGGTTACGAGGAGGCCGGCCTCACCCTGGAACGCGGTTTCGTGCGCACCGACGAGCGGCTGCGCACCAACCTGCCCGGCGTCTACGCGGTCGGCGACATCGTCCCCGGGCTGCAACTCGCCCACCGCGGTTTCCAGCAGGGCGTGTTCATCGCCGAGGACATCGCCGGACTCAACCCGCCGGTCATCGACGAGGCGGGCATCCCCCGGGTGACCTACAGCAATCCCGAGGTGGCCTCGGTGGGCCTCACCGAGAGCGCCGCCCGGGAACAGTACGACAAGGTGGAGACCTTCACCTACGACCTCGCGGGCAACGGCAAGAGCCAGATCATCAAGACGGCGGGCGCCGTCAAGGTGGTCCGCGCCGCGGACGGCCCGGTGCTCGGCCTTCATCTGATCGGGGAGCGCGTGGGCGAACTCGTCAGCGAGGCCCAGCTCATCTACAACTGGGAGGCCCTCCCCGAGGACGTGGCTCCGCTGGTCCACGCCCACCCCACGCAGTCGGAGGCCCTGGGCGAGGCACACCTGGCCCTGGCGGGCAAGCCTCTGCACGTACACGGCTGACGCGGAACGCTCAACCGGCAACGCCCGCCCACCACACGCCACGAGTACGAGGAGTCAGCAAGAGATGGCCTTCTCTGTCCAGATGCCGGCACTCGGTGAGAGCGTCAGCGAGGGCACGATCACCCGGTGGCTCAAACAGGTCGGCGACACCGTCGAGGTCGACGAACCTCTGCTGGAGGTCTCCACCGACAAGGTCGACACCGAGATCCCCTCACCGGCCGCCGGTGTAGTGCAACAGATCATAGCCAACGAGGATGACACCGTCGAGGTCGGCGGTGAGCTGGCCCTGATCGGTGACAGCAGCGAGGGGGCCTCCGAACAGCCCCGTCAGCCCGCCGCCGAACAGAGCCCCACCCCGGAGCCGGAACCGGCGTCCCGGCCCGAGCCGGCCGCGCAGCAACCCGCACCGGCGGCCACGGGTTCGGCGCGGGGAACGGACGTGCAGATGCCCGCGCTCGGTGAGAGCGTCAGCGAGGGCACGATCACCCGGTGGCTCAAACAGGTCGGCGACACCGTCGAGGTCGACGAACCTCTGCTGGAGGTCTCCACCGACAAGGTCGACA
>NZ_KB913024.1:861704-883554 GCF_000384035.1 Actinopolyspora mortivallis DSM 44261 | reverse complement strand
GGGTAGCGACGGGCCCGAGCTCGCCCAGGGAACCAACGAGCTCGCGGCCGCGTTCGACGGCAACCTCACCGAGACACTGAGCCTGCTCGGTGCCAAGGGCAAGGCCGAAGAGGTGGTCAGGGTCCCGGCGAGCGGCTCGATCCGCGCCAACGTGCTCCTGGCGGTCGGTCTGGGCAAACGCGACACCGACGGTGAGATTCCCGCAGAGTCGGTGCGACGTGCCGCCGGGGTCGCGGCGCGTTCCCTGAACGGCGTCTCCCACGCGGCGAACACACTGTCCGCGCTGGACCTTTCCGCGACCGTCCAGGGCACCGTCATGGGGGCCTACTCCTACACGCGCTACAAGTCGCAGCCGGGAGAGGATCCGGTCGCCAAGGTCGACCTGCTCGTTGCCGACGCCAAGAGCGACGGCGCCAAGTCGGCCCTGAAGGGGGCCACCGCCATCGGCGAGGCCGTCAACACCGCGCGCGACCTGATCAACACCCCGCCGAACGACCTGCCGCCCGCGACGATGGCGGAGCGGGCCGCCGAACTCGGCCGGGCCGCCGGCCTGGAGGTCGAGACCCTCGACGAGGACGAGCTGCGCAAGCACGGCTACGGCGGCATCCTGGGGGTCGGCGCGGGATCGTCGCGGCCACCACGGTTGGTGCGGCTGCGCCACAAGGGCCCCAAGGGGGCGCGGAAGGTCGCGCTGGTCGGCAAGGGCGTGACCTTCGACACCGGCGGAATCTCCCTCAAACCCGCCTCGGGCATGGAGGAGATGACCTCGGACATGTCCGGGGCCGCCGCCGTGATAGCCACCGTGGTGCTGGCCGCCAAACTCAACTATCCCCTGGACATCACGGCCACGGTTCCCATGGCCGAGAACATGCCCTCCGGGACCGCCTACCGCCCCGGCGACGTGTTGCGGATGTACGGCGGCAGGACCGTGGAGGTCCTCAACACCGACGCCGAGGGCAGGCTCATCCTGGCCGACGCGATCACCCGGGCCTGCGAGGACGAGCCGGAGTACCTGATCGAGGCCTCCACGCTCACCGGTGCCCAGCTGGTGGCCCTCGGCAAGCGCACACCGGGGGTGATGGGAAGCGAGCAGTTCCGGGACCGGGTGGCCGCGCTCTCCCGGGCCACCGGCGAGGGGGGCTGGGCCATGCCCCTGCCCGAGGAACTGCGCGGTGACCTGGACTCCAAGCTGGCCGACCTGACCAACGTCACCGGCCAGCGGTGGGGTGGCATGTTGGTGGCCGGGCACTTCCTGAGCGAGTTCGTGACCGGGCAGACGGCCTGGGCACACATCGACGTCGCAGGGCCCGCCTACAACTCGAACTCACCGTGGGGCTACACCCCCAAGGGAGGAACGGGAGTTCCGGTCCGCACCATGGCAGCCGCGCTGGCCGACATCGCCGAGAACGGCTGACCCCCGCGAAAAGGGTGGTCCGGCGGCCCGGCCACGACAGTGACGTCGTGGGCGTGGCCGCCGGATCACTCCTCCAGCCGACGGCGGTACTCGCGGCGACGCAGGACGCGCTGCTTGCGCTGGTAGTCCCGCATCCGCTGGGGGTAGCCGACCTTGTGCACCTCGTAGAAGGGGATACCGAGTCGGTGCGTGAAACGGATCGCGCTCTCGCGGTCACCGATCCTGCGCCGCGTCCACTCCCCGTCGTGGGCGACGAGCACGATCGTTGCCTCGGTCACCTGTGTGGGTGGCTCCAGGAACCCCTCGACCCCACGGCGCTCGGCCGCCCACTGGCGTAAGTGCTCGGTGTCCTGGTTGCGTTCCGGACGCGTGCGTCGCTGCCGCCCCTTGCGGCGCAGACGCTCGAACAGACCCACGTTTCCTCCTAACCCGCCTACCACGATACTGCCAGGCCGGGCATAAAAGGGCTCCGCCGTGCGTTGAGAAGTAAGGTGACTGTGATCTTCACGCCATTCGCGCCGGAAACCCGCCCATCCCGTGTCGCGCCCACCGCTCGCGTGGTGACAAGATGTCTTCCGGCGGCGGGGGGATCCTCCGCACCGCCAACAGTGAGTTGAACAATGATGCCTGTCGAGGAGTGCGAAGTGACCGACACGTCCGCCGATCTAGTCATCCTCGGTGGCGGCTCCGGCGGCTACGCCTGCGCTTTCCGCGCGGCGGAGCTGGGCCTTTCCGTCACCCTCATCGAAAAGGACAAGCTCGGTGGGACCTGTCTGCACCGAGGGTGCATCCCCACCAAAGCCTTGTTGCACGCCGCCGAGGTGGCGGACTCCACCCGTGCGAGTTCCCAGGTCGGCGTGAAGGCCTCCCTCGAGGGCATCGACATCGACGGTGTGAACTCCTACAAGGACGGCATCGTCTCCAAACTGCACAAGGGGCTACAGGGGCTCGCCAAGGCCCACAAGGTCAACTACGTGGAGGGTGCCGGCAGGCTCGTCGACGCCAACACCGTCGAGGTCGACGGCACACGCTACACCGGCACGAACGTGGTGCTGGCCACCGGCTCCTACTCCAAGACCCTGCCCGGCCTGGAGTTCGGGGGCAGGATCGTCGCCAGTGAGCAGGCGCTCAACCTCGACTACGTCCCCGAGAAGGTCGTCATCCTCGGTGGAGGGGTCATCGGTGTCGAGTTCGCCAGCGTGTGGCGTTCCTTCGGGGCCGAGGTGAACATCGTCGAGGCACTGCCCCACCTCGTTCCCAACGAGGACGAGTACTGCTCCAAGCAGTTGGAGCGCGCCTTCCGCAAGCGCGGGATCAAGTTCTCCACCGGTGTCAAGTTCACCGGAGCGCAACAGACCGACGAGGGGGTCACGGTCAGCCTGGAGAACGGCGAGACCCTGGAGGCCGACCTGATGCTGGTCGCCGTCGGGCGGGGCCCGAACACGGCCGGCCACGGTTACGAGGAGGCCGGCCTCACCCTGGAACGCGGTTTCGTGCGCACCGACGAGCGGCTGCGCACCAACCTGCCCGGCGTCTACGCGGTCGGCGACATCGTCCCCGGGCTGCAACTCGCCCACCGCGGTTTCCAGCAGGGCGTGTTCATCGCCGAGGACATCGCCGGACTCAACCCGCCGGTCATCGACGAGGCGGGCATCCCCCGGGTGACCTACAGCAATCCCGAGGTGGCCTCGGTGGGCCTCACCGAGAGCGCCGCCCGGGAACAGTACGACAAGGTGGAGACCTTCACCTACGACCTCGCGGGCAACGGCAAGAGCCAGATCATCAAGACGGCGGGCGCCGTCAAGGTGGTCCGCGCCGCGGACGGCCCGGTGCTCGGCCTTCATCTGATCGGGGAGCGCGTGGGCGAACTCGTCAGCGAGGCCCAGCTCATCTACAACTGGGAGGCCCTCCCCGAGGACGTGGCTCCGCTGGTCCACGCCCACCCCACGCAGTCGGAGGCCCTGGGCGAGGCACACCTGGCCCTGGCGGGCAAGCCTCTGCACGTACACGGCTGACGCGGAACGCTCAACCGGCAACGCCCGCCCACCACACGCCACGAGTACGAGGAGTCAGCAAGAGATGGCCTTCTCTGTCCAGATGCCGGCACTCGGTGAGAGCGTCAGCGAGGGCACGATCACCCGGTGGCTCAAACAGGTCGGCGACACCGTCGAGGTCGACGAACCTCTGCTGGAGGTCTCCACGAGGGCACGATCACCCGGTGGCTCAAACAGGTCGGCGACACCGTCGAGGTCGACGAACCTCTGCTGGAGGTCTCCACCGACAAGGTCGACACCGAGGTGCCCTCGCCGGTGGCCGGCACGATCCTGGAGATCGCCGCCAGCGAGGACGACACCGTCGAGGTCGGCGCGAAACTGGCGGTGGTCGGGGACAAGGCGGCGGCTCCCGCCGCCGAGCCCGCCGCCCCTCGGGAGCAACAGGCACCGCAGCAACCGGCCGAACCGGCCCCCACCGCTCCGGCGGCGCCCGCGCCGTCCGAGCCGCAGCCGGCCCCCGAGCCGCAGTCACAGCCGGCCCCCGAGCCGCAGTCGCAACCGGCGGCCGCCCCCGCAGCCGGCGGGCAACAGCAGGAGTCCGGAGCCTCGGCTCCCTACGTCACCCCGCTGGTCCGCAAGCTCGCCAACGAGCACGGAATCGACCTGAACAGCCTGCGCGGCACCGGTGTCGGTGGCCGGATCCGCAAGCAGGACGTGCAGACCGCCATCGCCGAGCGCTCCTCCGAGCGGACGAGCGCGCAGCAGGCCACCGGCGGGCCGTCCGTGACGGAACCGGCCACCACCGCGGCGGGTCAGGAACCCTCCCCGGAGGCCAAGGCGCTGCGTGGGACCACCCAGAAGATGTCGCGGCTGCGGCAGGTGCTGGCGCAGCGCATGGTCGACTCGCTGCAGACGGCCGCCCAGTTGACCACGGTCACCGAGGTGGACGTCACCCGGATCGCTCGGCTGCGGGAACGGGCCAAGGAGGACTTCGAGGCCGCCGAGGGCGTCAAGCTCTCCTTCCTGCCCTTCTTCGCCAAGGCCACCGTCGAGGCGTTGAAACTGCATCCGAAGCTCAACGCCTCGGTCGACGAGGAGGCCAAGGAGATCACCTACCACGGTGCCGAGCACCTCTCGGTGGCCGTGGACACCGAACGCGGGCTGCTCACCCCGGTGATCCACGACGCCGGTGACCTCAACCTGGGCGGACTCGCCCGCAAGATCGCCGACGTCGCCGAACGCACCAGGGAGAACAAGGTCAAGCCGGACGAGCTCAGCGGTGGAACGTTCACGCTGACCAACACCGGCAGCAGGGGTGCCCTGTTCGACACCCCGATCCTGAACCCTCCCCAGGTGGGCATGCTCGGCACCGGCATGGTGGTCAAGCGCCCCGTGGTGGTCTCCGACGAGGCGGGCGGGGACACCATCGCGATCCGTTCGATGGTCTACCTGGCGCTGTCCTACGACCACCGCCTGGTCGACGGCGCCGACGCGGCCCGCTTCCTGAACACCGTCAAGCAGCGGTTGGAGGAAGGGGCCTTCGAGGCCGACCTCGGCCTGTGAACGCCGTCGCGGCGACCGGTGCAGCCGGTCACCGCCGAACCACCACACGGGGCCGCCCCACCACGGGCGGCCCCGTGTTCGTGCGACTGCCGGGAAGTCGTCCGGTGGGACGTTCCGTGCCGGGGCGCGCTCGCGCCGTGACGATCTTTGCGCGAGGATCGGGGTATGCGCGTGGTACTGGCCGGATCCTCCGGACTGATCGGAAGTCACCTCGTTCCCGCGTTGCGGCAGCAGGGCCACGACGTGCTCCGCCTGGTGCGCCGCGAGCCCCAGGCCCCCGACGAACGCGGCTGGGATCCCTACGGCGGGCGTCTGGACGACCGCGTCCTCGACGGGGCCGACGCGGTGATCAACCTGTGCGGCGCCCCGATAGGGGGAGGACTCTGGACGGAACAGCGCAGGAAGGAGCTGTCCCGTTCCCGCGTCACCCCGACGACGGTGTTGGCGGAGGCGGTGCGGCGCAACGGCGTTCCCGCCCTGCTCAACGCTTCCGCCACGGGGTTCTACGGGGACACCGGACGCGGGGTGGTCACCGAGTCCGCCGGACCGGGCAACGGCTTTCTGGCCGAACTCTGCCGCCGCTGGGAGACCGCCGCGGAGACCGCTTCCCCCTCCCGGGTGGTGCTGCTGCGCACCGGTCCGGTGATCTCTCCCTCCGGAGGGCTGCTCGGGCCGCTCAAGCCCCTGTTCTCCCTGATGCTGGGCGGCAAGATCGGGGACGGCACGCAGTACGTTCCCTGGATCTCCCTGGACGACGAGACGGCCGCGATCCGTTTCGTGCTCGAGAACCCACGGATCTCCGGCCCGGTGAACCTCACCGCACCGGAACCGGTGAGCAACGCGGAGTTCACCAGAGCCTTCGCCGAGGCGCTCGGCCGCCCGGCCCCCTGGGTGGTTCCGGCGTTCCTGCTGCGCACCGCGCTGGGCGATCTGGCCAGGGAGATGATTCTCAGCGGACAGCGCGCCGTGCCCGCGGTGCTGGAGGAGCACGGTTTCGTCTTCCGGCACCCCCGGGTGCGTGCGGCGCTGGGGGCCGCCGTCTCCGCCTGAGGCGGCTCCCCCCGACTCCGCCGACCCGAACACGGTCCGCACCGGTGTTTCCGCACCGTCCGGCGGAGAACCGCGCGCCGTTGCCCCGGGCGGGTAGGCTGAGCCCGTGAGCAACAGCGTGAACTCGTGCCGTCTCTGTAGCCACGAGATCGAGATCCGGCAGTTGGGCACCGTCGACTACCTGGACGCCTGGCAGCGCCAGCGGGAACTCGCCGACGCCCGGGCCGAGGGCACCGGTTCGGACACCCTGCTGCTGTTGGAACACCCCTCCGTCTACACGGCGGGGAAACGGACCCGCCCGGAGGACCGGCCGCAGGACGGCACTCCGGTGATCGACGTGGACCGTGGGGGCCGGATCACCTGGCACGGCCCTGGGCAACTCGTGGGATACCCGATCCTGCGGCTGGCCGATCCCGTCGACGTGGTCGGCTACGTACGCAGACTGGAACAGGCGTTGATCCAGGTGTGTTCCGAGTTCGGTCTGGACACCGGCCGAGTGGAGGGGCGCAGCGGGGTGTGGCTGCCCGCCGACGGGACACGTCCCGAACGCAAGATCGCGGCGATCGGGATTCGGGTGCAGCGGGGTGTGACGATGCACGGTCTGGAACTCAACTGCAACGCCGACATCGCCGAGTTCGACCGGATCGTTCCCTGCGGGATCAGTGACGCCGGGGTCACCTCGTTGTCGGCCGAACTCGGCCGGGAGGTCACCGTGGAGGAGGTGCTGCCCTCGGTGCGTCGAGCCGTTCCCGCCGCCCTGGACGGAGACCTGCCGGTCACCGACCGGGACGTCCGACAGGCCGGGGCGGCCCCGGCCGGAGTGACCTTCGCACTGGATCCGAGTCTGCGCTGAGCGCGGAGGCGGGACCGCACGGGGGTCCCCCGAGTCGGGACCGCCGGAGCGCTCAGTCCAGCGCTCCGGCCACCTCGGAGGCCACCAGCTCAAGGTGGTCCAGATCGGACAGGTCGAGAACCTGCAGGTAGAGTCGGGTGATCCCGGTGCGGGTGCGCCAGTTCCCGATCCTGTCCACCACCTCGGCGGGAGTTCCGGCCAGGCCGTTGACGCGTAGCTCGTCCACATCGCGCCCGATGGCCTCGGCACGCCGGGCGAGTTCGGCCTCGTTCCTGCCCACGCACAGCACGAGCGCCACCGAGCGCACCATGTCCGCCGGGTTCCTGCCCCGTTCCGCGCAGGCGGCGTCCACCCGTTCGAACTGGGCCACCGCGGTGTCCTGGTCCACGAAGGGCAGATTGAACTCGTCGGCGAACCTCGCGGCCAAGGCGGGGGTCCTGTGCCTGCCCGTTCCCCCGACGAGAACCGGTGGGCGGGGACGCTGCACGGGTTTCGGCAACGCCGGCGAGTCGCTGATCCGGTAGTGCTCACCGGAGTACTCGAAGGTCGATCCCTCCGGGGTGGTCCACAGGCCGGTCACGATCTCCAACTGTTCGGCGTACAGTCCGAAGCGTTCCCGCAGCGGCGGGAAGGGGATGCCGTAGGCGGTGTGCTCCTGCTCGTACCAGCCGCTGCCGAGTCCGAGCTCCACCCGGCCTCCGGACATCTGGTCCACCTGGGCGACCGAGACGGCCAGCGGTCCGGGCAGCCGGAAGGTCGCCGCGCTCATCAGCGTCCCCAGTCGCAGCCGCGAGGTCTCCCGCGCCAGCCCGGCCAGGGTCACCCACGCGTCCGTGGGGCCGGGCAGGCCGCTGACGTCGCCCATGCACAGATAGTGGTCGGAGCGGAAGAACGCGTCGTAGCCGCACTCCTCGGCCGTGCGCGCGACCCGGAGCAGGTCGTCGTAACTCGCGCCCTGCTGGGGTTCGGTGAAGATCCTGAGCCTGAAGTCCTCGTCCACGTTCCCGAGGCTAACGATCAACGCCACCGCACGCCGCGTGTCCGTGGATTCAGCCGGTCCCGCCGTCACGCAGGCCGCGCAGCAGCCGTTCGAGCGCCTGTCCCACCTCGACACTGGTTCGTTTGGGGTCGTCCGAGTTGGCGATGGTGTTCGCCCCGGCGGACAGACCTCCGAAGACGACACGGGCGAGCACGTCCACGGGGGAGCCGGAGTCGATCGTGCCGTTCTCGACCAGTCTGGTGAGGCTGCTGCGCACCAGCCCGAAGGTGTAGCGTTCTCCCAGGTCGTACCAGCGCCGGTAGCCGAGCACCACCGGCCCCTCCTGGACGACGACGCGGCGGAACGGTTCCTCCAGGCACTCCCGCAGGAAGGCGTCCAGCCCGGCGCGCAGTTCCTCCCACGGATCCCGTTTTCCCGGCATCTCGGCGGACAACCGGGAGACCACCCCGATCTCGACGCCTTCGAAGGCGGCCTCGAACAGGGCCCGCTTTCCGGCGAAATGGTGGTAGAGGGCGCCTTTGGTCACCCGGGCACGTTTGGCGATCTCGTCCAACGAGGAGTTCGCGTATCCGCGTTCGGTGAACAGTTCGATCGCGGACTCCACCAGCGCCGCACGGGTGTGTTCCGAGTACTCCACACGACGCGGTCGTTCTGTCGCCCCACTCACATCGCTTCACCATACCGCCGGCATACAGAACCTGATAGTTTCGTATTCAGTCGCATACTGGCGGTATGCCACAAACCATCGGTACGCCACGCGTGAGGTAGCCATGTCCTGGCAGCGGTTCCATCGCCGCACGGCGGCCGTACGTTTCGTGCTGGAACGGTTCGGGAACGCCCCCGAACACCTGCCCCACCCCCGGGAACACGCCGAGCTGTCCCCGGTGTTCACCGACGACCACGACATGCTGGGCGCCCTGCAACACAAGTGGATCAACCAGCTCATGGGCAGACTGGAACGCCGACTGTCCGAGTCCGCCGACCACACCGCCGAACGCCTGGAGGCCACCCGGCTCGCCTGGGAGGAGACCGCCACGGCCAACCCGGAACTGCGCCGCATCCTCGACCACCATCTCCCCACCGCGCACGGCGAGGCGCTGCGTGCCCTGCGGGCGGAACAACGACTGCTCGCCGTCTCCTCCGGCCTGGTCGACCACGACGGCGCCCCCTCCGAGACCGACCGCACCGGAGAGGCCCTGCTGCGACTGCTGCGCGGCACACGTGAGCAGCACGAGCCCGTCACGGTATGACAGCGCACGGAGTCGTCGACACGAACGGACAACGAGGATTGTTCGCACCCCGCTGTTCGGGTAGGACCGTGACATGACCAAGTGGGACGAGACCGCCATCCCCGACCAGACCGGCAGGACGGTGTTGATCACCGGGGCCAATTCGGGGCTGGGACTGCACAGCGCCCGCACGCTGGCCGCACACGGGGCCCGAGTGCTGCTCGGCTGCCGGGACGCCGAACGCGGCACCGCCGCGCTGCGCCGCGTGGAGGCCGGAGCGGACACCCGGCCCGAGCTGGTCGAACTCGACCTCGCCGACCTGGCCTCGGTCCGCCGCGCCGCGCTGCGCGTGCGGGAGTACACCGGGGACCGACTGGACGTGCTGATGAACAACGCCGGGGTGATGGCCACCCCGCACCGACGCACCGTGGACGGATTCGAGCTCCAGTTCGGCACCAACCACCTCGGGCACGCCGCCCTGACCTGGTTGCTGATGCCCGCCCTGAACGGGGCAGGCCCCTCCCGGGTGGTGACCCTGACCAGCCTCGCCCACCACGGCGGCGGACTCGACACGCGGGACCCGAACTTCCGCCACCGCCGCTACACCCCGCTCAGGGCCTACGCCCAGTCCAAGAGGGCCAACCTGTTCTTCGCCACGGAACTGGACGACAGGCTGCGCACCGGCGGATCGGCCACGCTCAGCGTCGCCGCCCACCCCGGCATGACCGCCACCGAACTGACCGCCAACTCCGCCCGTCAACGGCACCTTCCCGACGGGTTGAACAACGCCGTACGCGCGGTCACCGGTCTGCTCACCCAAGACGTGGAGCTCGGAGCACTGCCCCAGCTGTACGCCGCCACCGCGGCGTCCGTACGCGGCGGGGAGTTCTTCGGCCCGGCCAGGCTCGCCGAAACCAGAGGGCACCCGGCGCGGGCGTGGAAGAACCCCGCTGTCCGCGACACGGTCACCTCGGCGCGCCTGTGGGAACTCACCGCCGAACTCACCGGTGTCGAACCGGAACCCCGGTGAGCTCCCACGGGGCCGGCCTCCGGGAAAACGGGTGAGTTCGGTCATTGTCGAGGCCCCACGGCCGGGGCGTAGCCTGTGGTCGTGACTGTGGCGCCGGAGGGGCGGAAGCTGTTGCGGCTGGAAGTCCGCAACAGTCAGACGCCGATCGAGAAGAAGCCGTCCTGGATCAAGACGCGGGCCCGCATGGGGCCCGAGTACCAGGAGCTCAAGGGACTGGTACGACGCGAGGGACTCAACACCGTCTGCGAGGAGGCCGGCTGTCCCAACATCTTCGAGTGTTGGGAGGACCGGGAGGCCACCTTCCTCATCGGTGGTGACCAGTGCACCCGGCGATGCGACTTCTGCCAGATCGACACCGGCAAACCCGCCGAACTCGACACCACCGAACCCCGCAAGGTCGCGGAGTCCGTGCAGGCCATGGGACTGCGCTACTCGACGGTGACCGGTGTCGCCCGGGACGACCTCCCCGACGGCGGGGCTTGGTTGTACGCGGAGACGGTCCGGCAGATCCACGAGCTCAACCCCGGCACCGGCGTGGAGCTGCTCATCCCCGACTTCAACGCCGAGCCGGACCAGCTCGCCGAGGTGTTCGGCGCGCGTCCGGAGGTGCTCGCGCACAACGTCGAAACCGTTCCGCGCGTGTTCAAACGGATGCGTCCGGCCTTCCGCTACGACCGTTCGCTGAAGGTACTCACCCTCGCACGCGAGGCGGGGCTGGTGACCAAGTCCAACCTGATCCTCGGTATGGGCGAGACCCCGGACGAGGTCGAACCCGCGCTGCGCGACCTCCACGAGGCGGGCTGCGACATCATCACCATCACGCAGTACCTGCGTCCCAGCCCGCGACACCACCCGGTGGACCGCTGGGTCAAACCCGAGGAGTTCGTGGAGCACACCAGAACCGCCGAGCGCATCGGTTTTCCCGGTGTCATGGCGGGACCGTTGGTGCGCTCCAGCTACCGGGCCGGAAGGCTCTACGCCAAGGCGACCGAGCACCGCGGTATGCCGCTGCCCGAGAACCTGGCACACCTGGCCAAGGCGGGTACCGCCGCCCAGGAGGCGAGCAACCTGCTCTCCGGCTGACCGGACCCGGCCAGGTCGTGGCGGGCCCACGAGCCCGACTCCACCTGCGGTCGCCCCCGTTCGGCGGCCTCCGGAGAACGGCGGGGGCACGGGGTGCGGACACTTCCGGCACCCGTCCCACTCCGCGCCCGCCGCTGCCGGGAGTTCCACACGGCCCGCTCGGGCCGCGAGGCCACGAGCCCGCGCCCCCGCTGATCGCTCTACACCCCGTGGGAAGTCCACACACCGCGTGAGCGAGGACCGTCCCGACTGCCGAACCGCGTGGACGGCAGCGGGACACCTCGCCGTATCCTGTGGGTATGGCCAAGCAGGACCGGGCCGCCAAGAAGGAAGCGGCCAAACAGAAGCGGCAGGCGTCGAAGGCTCGCCGCAAACAGCTGTTCGAGGCGTTCAAGATGCAACGCCGGGAGGATCGGCTGCTCGTCCCGCTGATGCTCGCGGTGCTGCTCGGAACCGCCGTGGTGGCGTTCCTGCTCGGCTTGGTCTGGAACCTACAGTGGTTCTTCCTCCCCGTGGGCGTGGCCCTCGGCGCGCTGGGAGCGGTCATCGTCTTCGGAAGGCGTGTTCAGGCCAACGTCTACAACAAGGCCGACGGCCAGCCCGGCGCGGCGGGCTGGGCCCTGGAGAACATGCGCGGCAAGTGGCAGCTGACCCAGGGCGTGGCCGGCACCAGCCAGTTGGACGCGGTGCACCGCGTGGTCGGCCGACCGGGAATCGTCCTGGTCGGTGAGGGCTCCCCGCACCGTGTGCGGAACCTGATGAACCAGGAGAAGAAACGGATCGCCCGGCTGGTCGGCGACACTCCCATCTACGAGATCGTCGTCGGCAACGAGGAGGACCAGGTTCCGCTGCGGAAACTCCAGTCCAGAATCATGAAGCTGCCGCGCAACATCAACGCGGGGCAGATCGACTCGCTGGAGAAACGCCTCGAAGCCATCGGCGGCAGGAGCACGGCCATGCCCAAGGGACCGGCTCCCCAGGGGGCCAGGATGCGCAACGTGCAGCGCGCCACCCGCCGCAAGTGAGCGCTTCCGGGAAAGCCCGCCCGGTGGAAAGCACCACGGGCTTTCCCGACACGGAGCGCCCCTCAGCGACGCAGTACCACGGTTCCGCTCAGCCGGTCGTGCCAGGAGCGACCGTCCGTGTTCCACAGCACAGCGGGAACGAGCACAGCCGTCAGCACACAGCGCAGCAGCGCCCGGGGCAGTCCCACGAGCGAGGAACCGTCCACGCGGGCGACCCAGATCCCCGCCACTCCCATGCCCGGGGTGAAACCGAAGAAGGCCACGGGCAACACTGTGATGAGCGCCCAGGACAGCAGACTCCAGTTACCGGGAAGATCAGGGGCGGTGAACAGGCCGGCGACCAGCGCGGCCAACACGATGTCCAGCAGGAACCCCACGGCACGTCTGCCCGTGGGCGCCACGGACCCCGGGCCCTGCTCGGGAAGGCCGAGACGTTCACCGCGCCAACGCTGCTGAGGCTCGCCCGACTCGCGGAGCGCCGAGGGGCCGGACAGCCAGGAACCGAGTACTCTACCCACAGGGCCAGCATACGGGCCCGGACTCGTCCCGCACGGCCCGCGCGTGGCGTGGGAGAACCCCGCCCCCGATCCGTTTCGTTAACGTCGGCGAAACACGCGGGTGACGGTGGGGCAACACCCCCTTCGTAGGCTCCATCACCGAGTCGGCGGCACAAGCTTGCCCCGACGAGCGGCACCAACGCGTGAAGGAGCCATCGAGGGTGTTCACCAATCCAGACGAGGTCCTACGCTTCATCTCCGACGAGGACGTGAAGTTCGTCGACGTCCGGTTCTGCGACCTGCCGGGGGTCATGCAGCACTTCACCGTTCCCGCATCGGCGTTCGACCACGACACCTTCACCGAAGGTCTGGCCTTCGACGGTTCTTCGGTGCGTGGTTTCCAGTCGATCCACGAATCGGACATGCTGCTGCTCCCCGATCCGTACACGGCCCGGATCGACCCCTTCCGCATCGAGAAGACGCTGATCCTCAACTTCTTCGTGCACGACCCGTTCACGTTGGAGCCCTACAGCCGTGACCCGCGCAACATCGCGCGCAAGGCGGAGCAGTACCTGGCGGAGTCCGGGATCGCCGACACCGCGTTCTTCGCGGCCGAGGCGGAGTTCTACATCTTCGACTCGGTGCGCTACTCGGAGGGGGCGAACTCCTCGTTCCACGAGGTGGACTCGGTCGAGGGCTGGTGGAACACCGGGCGTGCCGAGGACGGCGGCAACCTGGGATACAAGACCCGCTACAAGGGCGGCTACTTCCCCGTTCCCCCCTACGACCACTACGCGGACCTGCGCGACGAGATGACCGCCGAGCTCATCAAGGCCGGGTTCGAGGTGGAGCGCGCCCATCACGAGGTGGGCACCGGCGGCCAAGCCGAGATCAACTACAAGTTCAACACGATGCTGCACGCCGCCGACGACCTGCAGCTGTTCAAGTACATCATCAAGAACACCGCGTGGCGCAACGGCAAGACCGTGACCTTCATGCCGAAGCCGCTGTTCGGGGACAACGGTTCGGGGATGCACTGCCACATGTCGCTGTGGCAGAGCGGCGCCCCGCTGTTCCACGACGAGTCCGGCTACGCGGGTCTGTCCGACACCGCCCGGCACTACATCGGCGGCATCCTGCACCACGCCCCGAGCCTGCTCGCGTTGACGAACCCCACGGTGAACTCCTACCACCGACTGGTTCCCGGCTTCGAGGCCCCGGTGAACCTGGTGTACTCGCAGCGCAACCGCTCGGCCTGCATGCGGATCCCGATCACCGGCACCAACCCGAAGGCCAAGCGCGTCGAGTTCCGCTGCCCCGATCCCTCCGGCAACCCCTACCTCGGCTTCGCCTCGATGCTGATGGCGGGCATGGACGGCATCCGCAACAAGATCGAACCCGCGGATCCGATCGACAAGGACCTCTACGAGCTTCCCCCGGAAGAGGCCAAGAACGTTCCCCAGGTGCCCTCCAGCCTAGCCGAGGCGGTGGACAACCTGGAAGCCGACCACGAGTACCTGCTCGAAGGTGGCGTGTTCACCGAGGACCTGCTGGAGAACTTCATCGCGCTCAAGCGCGAGAACGAGATCGACCCGATCCGGCTGCGCCCGCACCCGCACGAGTTCGCGCTGTACTTCGACGTGTGATCGTCGTCCTCCGGACGCGAAGGGGGCTCGCCATGACGGCGGCCCCCTTTTTCCGTCGCCGAGGAACGGTGCGTATCACCTCAGGAGACGGTGAGCACCAGTTTGCCCC
The DNA here is from genome assembly GCF_000384035.1 of Actinopolyspora mortivallis DSM 44261. Taxonomy (GTDB): domain Bacteria; phylum Actinomycetota; class Actinomycetes; order Mycobacteriales; family Pseudonocardiaceae; genus Actinopolyspora; species Actinopolyspora mortivallis. The sequence continues at coordinate 869,061 of NZ_KB913024.1, read as the reverse complement.
GCACGTGCCCCTGTTCGAGCAGTTCGTGGGCCCGGGCTGCCTCGGACAGCGGCATGGTCTGTTGTACCTCCACCCGCAGGTCGCCGCGGTCGACCAACCGAGCCAGCCAGTTCAGATCGGCGGAGTCGGGGCGCACGAACACATAGTGGCCGCCCTGGGCCGTCACCGTCTGCGGGTCCTCCACCGAGGCGTGGCGTGAGACGTCCCGCAGCAGCTCGGGGGTTTCGGTCAACGCCGTTCCACCGGCCATGTCCAGCGCCGCGTCGACCCGGCCGTCACCACCGACGATTTCGGCCACCCGTCCCGGCAGTCCCGGCCCGTAGGTCACCGGCTCCGCTCCCAGTTCACGCAGGAACTCGTGGTTGCGCTCCGAGGCGGTCCCGATCACCCGGGAAGCACCGAGCGCCCGCGCGATCTGTACGCCCAGATGGCCCACGCCTCCGGCGGCCGCGTGCACCAGCACGGAGTCCCGTTCGCCCACGCCCACGGCCCGCAACATCTGCAGGGCCGTCAGCCCGGCCAGCGGCAGCCCCGCGGCCTCCGGGAAATCCACCGAGGCGGGTTTGTGCGCCAGCGTGCGATCCGGCGCCGCGACGAGTTCGGCGTAGGTTCCGTTCTGCACGTGGTCCTCACGCACGTAACCGACCACCTCGTCGCCCGGGCGGTAGTCGGTGACGGCCGGGCCGACGGCACGCACCACCCCGGCCACGTCCCAGCCGGAAACCAAAGGCGTGTGGTGCGGAAACAGTCCGCGCAGGTAACCGCGCCTGATCTTCCAGTCCACCGGGTTGACGCCTGCCGCCCTGGTCTCCACCAGCACCCGGTCGGGTCCGACCAAGGGATCGTCCAGCTCGTGTTCGGAAAGAACCTCGGGTCCGCCGAATTCGGTGAGCGCCATAGCCTTCATGTCCGGCTCAACACCGCACGGAGCACCGGTATTCCCCCGGACGGCGGAACCGGGGGAACGAACACGGTTCACATCCGACGGTCGTCGTAGAACACCCGCTCCACGACCCTGCGGGCCCTTCTCGTCGCCCGCAGATAGTCGTCCACCATTCTGCCCGGATCGGATTCGACGGGATAGCCCAACGCCGCGGCGACCGCGTTCAGCTCCCCGGAGCGCTTGGGCAACTGGTCCCCTCCCTTTCCGCGCACCAGCATCACGGCGTTGCGCGCGCGCATGGCGAACATCCACGCGTGTTCCAACGTCGCGGCGTCCTCCTCGGCCAACACGCCGACACGCGCGGCGGCCCGTAGTCCCTCCACGGTGGAGGTGGTGCGCAGTTCCGGGAACCCGTCGGCGAACCGCAGTTGCAGCAACTGCAGGGTCCACTCCACATCGGCCAGACCGCCCCGCCCCAGCTTGGTGTGGGTGTTCGGGTCGGCACCACGTGGCAACCGTTCCGCGTCCACCCGGGCCTTGATGCGGCGGATCTCGCGAACCCCCCGCGCGTCCAGCCCCCCGGAGGGGTAACGCAGCGCGTCCACGGCCCGGCAGAAACGCTCTCCCAGGTCAGCGTCCCCGGCCACCGGACTGGCCCGCAGCAGGGCCTGGGACTCCCAGACCTGCGACCACCTCCGGTAGTAGTTCAGATACGAGTCCAGGGTCCGCACCAACGGCCCGGACCGCCCCTCCGGACGCAGTCCCGTGTCCACCTCCAGCGGGGGATCCTGACTGGGTCTGCCCAGGACGCGCCGCACCTGCTCCACCACCGTGGTGGCGAAACGAACGGCGGTGCTGTCCTCGATCCCCGCTGTTGGTTCGCACACGAACAACACGTCCGCGTCCGAGCCGTACCCCAGCTCCGCTCCCCCCAGTCTGCCCATACCGATCACCGCGATGCTCGCCGGTTCCCGGCAGGCGTCCACCACCCCGCTCGGCCCCGACCACTCCGGTCTGGCCGCCACGTCCCGCACACACGCCTCCAGGGTGGCCTGCAACACCGCCACCCAGACACTCGACAGGGCCTGGAAAACCGCACGCGGGTCGAGAACTCCCAACAGATCCGCACAGGCCAGGCGCAGCATCTCGTGCCTGCGCAACGACCGCGCCGTCGAGGCGGCCCGCTCCGGCTCCACGTGACGCGCCACCGCGCTGCGCAACGAGCGCGCCACCTCGGTGCTGTCCCGCCCCGCCAACTCGTCGGTGTCCGACAGCAGACGAAGCACCTCGGGAGCGCGCACCAACAGCTCCGGGACCAGCTTCGACGTTCCGAGCAGCACCGCCAGCCGCTCGACCACCACGGCCTCGTCCCGGAGCAACCGCAGATACCACGGCGTGTCGGCCAGCGCCTCCGAGACGTTGCGATAGGCCAACAACCCTCCGTCGGGATCGGGGGTGTTGGCGAGCAGGTCCAGCAGCACCGGCAACAGGGTTCCCTGGATGCTCGCCCTACGGGACATTCCGGAGGTCAGCGCGGCGATGTGGTGCAGCGCCCCTTCCGGGGAGGTGTAGCCCAGCGCGGAGAGCCGCTGGACGGCTGCCGTGGTCGTCAGCCGCAGAGCCTCGCTGGGCACCTTGGCCACCGACTCCAGCAGCGGCCGGTAGAACAGTTTCTCGTGCAGTCTGCGCACCCTGCTGCTCTGCCTGCGGTACTCCGCGAGCAGCACCTCGGAGGCCTCCCTGTTGCCCTGCGAACGCAGCCCCATGGCCCTGGCCAGGTGATACAGCCTGTCGCGCTCCTCCTCCGCGGGGAACAGGTGGGTACGACGCAGCCGCCGCAGCTGCAACCTGTGTTCGACCCCCCGGAGGAACACGTACGACTCGGCCATGGCCGAGGAGTCGCTGCGCCCCACGTAGCCCTGTCCCCCCAGAGCCCGCAACGCCTCGGTGGTGGAACGGGAACGGACCGACTCGTCGCCTCTGCCGTGCACCAGTTGCAGTAGCTGTACCGCGAACTCGACATCGCGCAGTCCGCCCCTGCCGAGCTTCAGTTCCCGGTCCAACTGGTCCGGAGGAACGTGTTGTTCCACGCGCCGCCGCATGGAACGCACGTCGGCGACGAAGTTCTCCCGTTCCGCCGCCGTCCAGACCAGTGGCCGCACCGCCTCGACGTACCTCCGTCCCAGCTCGGGATCCCCGGCCACCGGACGTGCCTTCAACAGGGCCTGGAACTCCCAGGTACGCGCCCAACGGCGGTAGTAGGTCAGGTGACCGTCCAGGGTGCGCACCAGGGCCCCGGCCTTGCCCTCGGGGCGCAGGGCCGCGTCCACGTCGAAGAAGGCCGAGCCCGCCACCCGCATCAACGTGCTGGCCAGTCGGGTTCCCCGGGACACGTCCTCCTCCGACTCGGCGACGAAGACGACGTCGACGTCGCTCACGTAGTTGAGCTCGTACCCACCGCACTTACCCATGGCGATCACCGCCAGGCGCGGGGTGGCCTCCCCCTCTCCGAGTTCGGCCACCGCCACGGCCCAAGCCGCCCGCAACGCGGCCACGGCAAGTTCGGAGAGCCACCCTGTCACCCGCTCGTAGGGGGGAACGGACAGGGAGGTGTCGACCACTCCGGCCAGGTCCTCCGCGGCGATCTCCAACAGCATCCCGCGATACACCGTGCGCAGTTCACTGACCGCGGCCGTTCCGCGCAGTTCCGCCACGGGACGCTCCGGAGGGTCCGGGGTGTTCTCGTCGACACCGCCCACGCAGCGCAACAACTCCACGGTGAACCGCCGAACGCCGAACTCGGCGGCGTGCTGCTCGGCGGCCAACCGCCGCCAGTCCCTGGGATGTGCCACCAGGTGATCGGCCAGTGCTCCGGAATACCCCACCGTGGCGAACAGCCGGGCCCGCAGTCCCCGATCCTCCAGCAGACGCTCGGACAGTTCGGTCCAGTCGGGCCCCAACGCCTCCCGTAGTCGGTCCACCGAGTGCAGTGCCAGGTCCGGGTCCGGAGCCTGGGACAACGCGCCGAGCACTTCCTCGGCTTCGGGCAGCGGACCGCTGTCGAACCACCATCCTGCCGCGCGCAGTTGGGCCTCGGCGCGACCGACATCGCTGAATCCGTATCTCGCGGGGGACGGAGCCGCCGAGCGCTGCCAGTTGGATCGGACCATGCCCGGTACGGTAATGTCTTCGTCTCACCAGAACAGGTCCGAGTGTTGTCCTTTTCGCGTGGCCGTGATCACTTCCGCGCTCACAGGGGCTTCACAGCAACGGCAGTGACCGGGTACCGGCGCGTTCCTCCGGTGGGGTGGCGGCCATCCGCACGAAACGTTCGGCCACCGGTTTCCAGGTCTCCTCCAGATCGGCGTGGAAGCGTTCGAGATGCTCCTCGTCGAGCTGGCCGGGGCGTACCACCGCGGCGACGTCCGGTTCGGAGGCGAGCATTCTCCGGACGATTCCCGGTGTCGTCTCGATGTGGAACTGGAGTCCGTAGGCCCGGTCACCCACCCGGAAGGCCTGGTTCTCCCCTCCCGGCGAGGCCGCCAACAGCTGAGCGGTCGGAGGCAGGGTGGTTATCTCCTCGCGGTGGAACTGGAAGACGTCCGGGGTCAACGGAAGCGGGCCGAGCAACACGTCCTCGGCCGCGGCGTCCCGTTTGGCCACCAGCAGTGTTCCGGCCTCGGGACCGTGCGAACGTGTTCCGATCCTGCCCCCGGTGGCCATGGCGAGCACGTGCGCGCCGAAACCGATGGCCAGCACCGGGGTCCCGGCACCGGTCGCAGAGCTCAGCAGGGTGCGCAGCCTTCCGAGCCAGGGGCACTGGAGATCGGCCGTGGCGCTCGTCTCCGCGTCGAGCACGACCAGGCCCGAGTGTTCGTCCAGGGTTTCGGGAAGCGTTTCGCGTGTGGGGTCGAGGACGTCGAGTTCGGCACCGGCCTCCCCCAGCCAGTCATCCAGTCTTCCGGCGGGAGTGTCCTCGGAGGGTTGCACCACAAGAATCCGTGCCTCGGCCATGTGATCCAGGGTACGGGGAAGTGGGTGACGGATCACTCACGGTTCCGGTCGCCTCGGACGCGTTCGTGGTCGCGGCCACTCGGCTGTATGTGGCGCTCTTCCCAGAAGAGCTGGGGATATGAAAACGCCCCCCTTTGTGGGGGGGTGGGTGTGGTGGGGGGTCGGCGGTGTCCGTGGTTCCCGCACTCGTGGGGGTGCAGTAGGTCGGGCGCTGGAGGGCTTAGCTGCCGGGTTCGGGATGGGTCCGGGCGTGTCCCGCTCCGCTGTGGCCACCGACCCCGCCGCCACGGGGGGGCGGGGGCGTGTGTTGTATGGAGTTGTGGTGCCCCTTGTTGGGGGGTGGGTGGTTGAGGCTGTGTAGTGGTGGCGAGCGCGGGGGTGGGGTGTGGGTGTTCGTCGTTCGGCCGGTTAGTACCCGTCCACTGAGCACATTGCTGTGGGTGCATGTCGGGCCTATCGACCCAGTCGTCTGCTGGGGGCCTTATCCCCCCGGTGGGGGGTGGGAGACGTGGTCTTGGGGTGGGCTTCCCGCTTAGATGCTTTCAGCGGTTATCCGTGCCGAACGTAGCGAACCAGCCCTGCCCCTGGCGGGACAACTGGCAGACTAGAGGTTCGTCCGTCCCGGTCCTCTCGTACTGGGGACAGCTCCCCGCACGTCTCCGTGCGCGCGCGGCGGATAGGGACCGAACTGTCTCACGACGTTCTAAACCCAGCTCGCGTGCCGCTTTAATGGGCGAACAGCCCAACCCTTGGGACCGACTTCAGCCCCAGGATGCGACGAGCCGACATCGAGGTGCCAAACCATGCCGTCGATAGGGACTCTTGGGCAAGATCAGCCTGTTATCCCCGGGGTACCTGTTATCCGTTGAGCGACACCGCGTCCGCGTGCCGGTGCCGGATCACTAGTCCCTGCTTTCGCACCTGCTTGACCTGTCGGTCTCACAGTCAAGCTCCCTTGTGCACTTGCACTCGTCACCTGGTTTCCGTCCAGGCTGAGGGAACCGTTGGGCGCCTCCGTTACTGTTTGGGAGGCAACCGCCCCAGTTAAACTACCCACCAGGCACTGTCCCTGGTCCGGGTGACGGACCGAGGTTAGACGCCCACAACGACCAGAGTGGTATTTCACCAGCAACTCCGGCCACACTGGCGTGTGACCTTCCCAGTTTCCCACCTATCCTACACAAGCCGCCGCGGACGCCCATACCAAGCTGTAGTAAAGGTCCCGGGGTCTTTCCGTCCTGCCGCGCGAAACGAGCATCTTAACTCGTCGTGCAATTTCGTCGGGTCCGTGGTCGAGACAGCGCCCAAGTCGTTACGCCATTCGTGCAGGTCGGAACTTACCCGACAAGGAATTTCGCTACCTTAGGATGGTTATAGTTACCNCCGCCGTTTACCGGCGCTTCGGTTCGCCGCCACACCCCCTCGTGGGGGGTTCACGGCTCCCCTTAACGTTCCGGCACCGGGCAGGCGTCAGTCCGTATACCGCGTCTTACGACTTCGCACGGACCTGTGTTTTTAGTAAACAGTCGCTTGGGCCCATTCTCTGCGGCCGCTGCCAGCTCACCCCGCAGGGGGGGTCACCAGCGGCGGCTCCCCTTCTCCCGAAGTTACGGGGACATGTTGCCGAATTCCTTAACCACGGTTCGCCCGCTCGCCTCGGTATGCTCTACCAGACCACCTGTGTCGGTTTCGGGTACGGACCGCCCTCACACTCGCTAGAGGCTTTTCTCGGCAGCCGGGGCTTACCCACTTCGCCACACTGGCTCGGCCTCCGGTCTCACCGTCGACGCCGGCCCGGATTTGCCTGGGCCGGCCGGCTACACCGTTACCCCGGGAACCACCATCGCCCGGGTTGGGCTACCCTTCTGCGTCACCCCGTCGCTGACCAACACACCCACCACACACACCACCACCGGTCCAGCCGTGGTCTCGCGAACGAGACCGGGCCCACCGGTTGATGCTGGTGTCGTGGGGGCTGGTATGGGACGTGTCAAGGCGGGNACGGGAATATCAACCCGTTGTCCTGTCGACTACGCCTGTCGGCCTCGCCTTAGGATCCGACTCACCCAGGGCGGATCAGCCTGGCCCTGGAACCCTTGGTCATTCGGCGGGACAGATTCTCACTGTCCTAGCACTACTCATGCCTGCATTCTCACTCCCCCACACTCCACACCCCCTTACGGGGATGCTTCACCGCGGTGAGGGATGCTCCCCTACCCACCACCCCACCAAGGGGCGGTGCCACGGCTTCGGCGGTGTGCTTGCAAGCCCCGCTATATTATCGGCGCAGGATCACTTGACCAGTGAGCTGTTACGCACTCTTTCAAGGATGGCTGCTTCTAAGCCAACCTCCTGGTTGTCTCGGCGATCCCACATCCTTTTCCACTCAGCACACACTTGGGGGCCTTAGCCGGTGATCTGGGCTGTTTCCCTCTCGACCCTGGAGCTTGTCCCCCAGGG
>NZ_KB913024.1:377316-861604 GCF_000384035.1 Actinopolyspora mortivallis DSM 44261 | reverse complement strand
ACAACCAGAGAAAAAACCCCAGCAAAAACACTCACAACAACCACAAGACCCACAACACAGGCCCCACACGCACACACAACACGAGGCACTGTTGAATTCTCAAAGAACACACCCACCACCGTGGGCACACACCCAAGCACCGGACAGTCACCCCAGCACCCGAGCGTCCACCATCGTAGCACCCCATGCACCACCTCCCCACCACGGGGGTGGACACCACCCGACACCACGCCGAGCACCACACAGGCACCACAACAGCTATTCAATTACCACCATGCTCCCAGCCCAACCGGAGCCCGGAACACCACCAAGCGGACTGACCGCCTGACAGACAAACACTCTACACCCCACCCAACACCACCCAAACAGGGGGTAGCCACCACCCCAACCACCCACCGAAACACCAGGACACCACAAGAATTCCCGCCGGGAAGCCACGCCGCCCACGCACGGAAGAGACCGGGGCGTCCCCCTCTCCCGCCTCGTGCCCTGCTCTCCATCGGGTGATTCTCTGCCACGTCTCGGCCTGTGACCGTCCAGCGAGGTAGCCTCGATCTCGGAAAACGACCACGGGGGTAGCAGTGGATTCGACACCGATATACACAGAGCTGCGGAACACACTGATCGACCCGGAAGGAGACCACTGGACGACCAGTGCTCCGCCCGAGTTCCTCGCCTCCTTGGAAAGTGCCCACGACCACCAGCACAGCCAAGTCGAGCAGGACTCCGGCGGAAGTCACAGTACCGGAGAACAACCCCCGCAGTCAGGACGACGCGCCAAAGGGCGTCGTCACCGGGCGGAGGACTGAAAACGCCTCACCTTTTTCTCGCGGAGCCGGACTCCCCGCGAGGCGCTCCGTCTACCTGTTCGGGTGCGCTCCTGAGCGCACCCCGAGCGGGAGGCGGGACGAGAACAGGTCACTCACCCTGCCGACGACGGGCGGGGAGAGAACCACCGCTTCTCGATCCGCTCGAAACTCTCCATGAGCCTCTCCTCCCTCCGGGACGCCTCCGGCACCACCTCGGCATCACCCACACGAGCGACAGGTACCCTGCCGGAGGCCCTCGGAGCTTCCTCAGTCGCTGGCGGAGGAGAACTGGGGCAACGACACCACGGGGATCCTGGAGTGCTCCTGTTCCTGTTGAACCTGTTGCTCCGAGTCCTGCTGTTGCTCCTCCGGCGAGAAGGACAACGGCTGTTCGAGCAAGGGGTCCCGGTATTCCTCCTGCTCGTGCGTGCTCACCTGTTCGGTGACGGGCTCCTGCTCCCGACGGCTCTGCTGGTAGCGCTCCTTGCTGCGTTTGGCGGCCCCGCGGATCTCCTCGGTGAGCTTGCGGTTGGCCTGCCTGGTCCGCCGCTCCTCACGCTCCTGCTTCCGCGTGGTCCGCCGCTGCTGCTTGTTGTTCTGCTGCGCCGGGCGTGCCTGTTTGATGTACGGCCCGAACAACTCGCGCAACTTGCGCGCATTCTGTTCACTCAGGTCGATTTCATAGGTCACGCCGTCCATGGCGAAAGTGACTGTCTGCTGCGCTTCGGACCCGTCGATGTCGTCGACGAGTTCGACCTGAATCCGCTCGGCCATGATCACCTGTTTCGGGAACGTGCCCCGTCTCGCTCCGCGACACTTGCCGGTAAGACATCTCCGACCGACGCTTACTTTATAGCACGCGGCCGGACAGTTGTCTCGTACTCAACGATAGAACAGCCTCTCGTACGGACGTAAACCACCCGTGCCCACGCGGCCGGTTCGCAAAAACCGATACCACCGAGTCACCATGCCCTATCGGTACCGTACTCCGTGTTGTGTCGGCCGGGACATCCCGCGACGAGAGGAACCTGTCGTCGAAGTCACTCCGCGCCCAAGAGCTCGGAGCCGCTCACAACAATCGTGCGACGTTAGTTTATTGTACTGCCGCGCTTCGTCGTAAGCTGTGGATGACCGACGAAAACGATCCGGAATCGAGGGTTAGCAGTGGCGCAGAAGGTAACGGTTCAGCTGGTCGACGATGTCGACGGTTCGGAGGCCGACTCCACCGTCGAGTTCGGGCTCGACGGAGTCAACTACACGATTGATCTCTCCTCCGAGAACGCCACCAAACTGAGGGATGCGCTGGCTCCTTATCTCTCCCACGCCCGCCGCACCGGAGGTCGCAAGCGCACGGCCAAGTCCGGCAAGAGCGGGAAAACACGCCAGTCGGGCGGCGGCTCGCAGGCGCCGAAAGCCGCCGACCGCGAACGCAATCAGGCCATTCGGGAATGGGCCCGTCAGCAGGGCATGCAGGTTTCCGATCGCGGGCGCATTCCCGCCGAGATAGTGGAAGCCTACGACAAAGCGCAGTGAAGCGACTCCCGACCGTGGACGGGCGGGACGACACGGCTCGTTCCCGCCCGCCCGCACGGCGGAACATTACGTGCACGAAAAAGCGCCGAATGTGACCGCTTTTCGCTCAGTTCGCGTGCTCGTCCAGGAATTCCCGGATCTCCCGTTCCGTGGGCATGGAACTACTGGCTCCCTTCCGCTGAATCGAGACGGCCGCGGCCGCGGATCCCTCGCGTAGCGCCGTCTGTACGGGCTTCCCACGGGCCAGCGCGGCTCCGAAAGCTCCGACGAAGGTGTCCCCCGCCGCGGTGGTGTCCACGGCGTGCACGGGAAAGGCGGGGATGCTCAGCCGCTGTCCGGAACGGTTCCCGTACAGCACTCCTCGCTCCCCCAGAGTGATCACCACTTCCTCCACGGATTCGAGCAGCGCCTCCAGAGCGGGCTCGGGTTCCCGCTCACCGGTGAGCACCGCCGCCTCGTGCTCGTTCGGCACCAGCAGGTTCACCTTGGACAGCAGGGAGGTGGGCAGCGGCTCGGCCGGGGCGGGGGTGAGTATCACCCGCACCCCGTGGGCAGCGGCCGTCCGCGCGGCCGCCTCCACTCCCTCCAGAGGGGTCTCCAGCTGCATGAGCAGACAGGACGACGAGGCGATGAGTTCCCGGGCGGTTTCGTCCACGTGATCCACCTCGGCATTGGCCCCGGCGACCACGACGATCGAGTTGTCACCCCCCTCGTCCACCACGATGTGGGCGGTACCACTGTTCCCCTCCACGGTTCGCAGCCCGGAGGTGTCGACTCCCGCCTCGTGCAGCGTGCCGCGGATCTGTTCCCCGAACCGGTCGGTGCCCACTGCTCCGACGAAGCGGGTCTCCGCCTCGGCCCTGGCCGCGGCGATCGCCTGATTGGCCCCCTTGCCACCGGGAACGGTGTGGAACGCCTTCCCGTGCACGGTCTCTCCCCTTCCGGGGGCGGTGGCCACGTAGGCGACCAGGTCCATATTGCAACTACCGAATACCGTCACCGTCTTCACACGGATATGATCGCCGACTCGATCGAGCGATCGGACGATGCCGGCGGCTGGCGCGTCGTGCACCCTCCACGCTCGCCGCCGCGTACCATGCCCGGCAACGAGTTGGAAAGAGGACGAGACGCGGTGGATTACGTGGTAACTGCGGGGGTGAGACCCCCGGCGGACATCTCCAAACTCGACCCGCTCCAGCAGGAGGGCGTGGTGTCCCTGTTGGATCACCAGCTCGGTCGGGTCGAGGGCGTCGCCGGCCCCGACGCGGAGGACATCGACGTTCTGGACTACCGGATCGAGGTAGGACCGGAGGGGGCGTCGGTGATGCTCGCCGTGGACGCCCCGTCCCTGCGGGCGGCCGAGACGGCCGCGGCCAACGTGGTGCAGGAGGTTCTCGCCGACAGCCCGGTGCTGGAGCACTGGACCCTGACCCGTTCCGAGGTCAAGATCACCGAGGACGAGTTCAACGAGAGTCTGGCCGCGGCGGAACAGAACGCGGGCGGAGGTTCCGAGGAGACCGATCCGCGGTTACAGGCCGAGATCGAGGAGGCGTTCGAGCAGGCCGAGTTCCTCGGTACCGGTTCGTGGGAGCGGAATCCTTCGGAGGTCTCCGGAGCGGAGCGAGCACAGGCCACAGAGGAGTCCGAGACCGAGCGCTGGCGGGCACGGTTGCGTGAGCTGTCCGGGAAGCTGCGTGCCTTCTCCGGGACCGCCTTCGGCACTGCCGGGGACGCGGACCCGCGCGCCGAGATCGTCGCGGGAGCGTTGGTCCACGCCGTCAGCGTGGTCACCGACGAGCTCTTCTACGACGAGCTGGCGTTGACCGTCAACGACGCCACCGCCGACGAGGCCGTGGGACTGTTGGTGCTGGAGGAGCTGCCGCTCTGCTATCAGCACAACTACGACGCCCGCTTCACCCGCTCGCTGCTGTTGAGCTCGGCGCTGGTGGCGACCCGCCTGACCGGTCGCGAGTGGCGTCCACCCCGTTGTGTGGCCGAGTCCCTGGCACTGCGGCTGTTCGTCAACGAGGCACGGGTGGTGCTGGAGGCGACGGAACTGATGAGCTGGAGCGAGAGCGAGCCGCTTTTCGAGGCGTTCCTGGACAACGCCAATCCCGACCGGGCCTACGAGGAGCTGTTCTCCGTGGAGGTGCCCGGGGACGAGTCCGAGAGGATCGCCGGGTTCGACTCGGAGGAGGCGGAACGACGCCTGCGGGAGCGGGGGCTCGCGTTCGACCAGTGGTTCGGCATCTCCGGCGAGGGGGAGACCGGTCAGCATCCCTACACCGGCTGATCCGGCGGAAAGCGAGTTGCGTTTACAGTACGGTCCGTGAGTACGGGGCCATCGAAAGCCGTACTCACGGACCTGTACCGAAGGGGCTCACCGCTGGTGACGCACCGAATAAGGAGGAACGGTCAGACCGATCAGACTCGCGTCGTCGACCGTCTCCGGTTGGTAGGAACTCTTCGGCAACGCGTCGAGCATGACGTTCACCGGATCGTCCAGCTGCTCGACCCGCCCGAACAGGAAGGCCCATTCGTGCTCGTCCGACCCGAAGTAGGTGACGGTGTCGAACACGGTGTGGAACCTGTTGTATGCCCTGATCAGCGTGGTGTTTCGCCATATGGTCGGGCTTCCGGCCTGGAAGCCGACGACACCTCCCGGCGCCAGAACCGCCTGGCATCTGCGGATGAACTCTTCACCGTAGAGCCTGTTGTGCTGACTGTCGGTGTCCTCGGCCCGTTCGTCCGGAAGATCGACGACGACGAGGTCGTACCGCTCTCCCGTACCGATCACCTTGTCCAGGAAAGCCCAGCCGTCGGTGTAGTGCAGCCGGATCGGACCGCTGCCCTCCTCCAGTTCGGAGAGCTCGGTACCGCGGTATCCGTAGGGAAGGTACTCGGCACAGACGCGTACGCACTCCCTGTCGATGTCCACGTGATCCACTTGGCTCGCCCCGGCCCGCACGGCCATGTGGCTGGCCACACCCTCACTGGAACCGACGATCAGCACCCGTTCGAGTTTCTCGGCCAGCAGGAAGCCGGGCACCATCATCGCCTCGTGGTAGACCAGCTGGGAGTACTCGGTGCTCTGCCGATCGTCGTCGCAGAACAGCGCCACCCCCTGACCGGTGCGTCCGATGACCACGTGCTGATATCCGGTGTCGCCTTCCCACAGCACTTCGTCAACACGCCAGAGCCGCCGCATGTCGGAACCGAGCGGCTCCTGAATCCACTGCTTTCCGTCGAGCTCGATCAACTCCCGCTCCTTCGCGATGAGCCCGGCCGAACGTGGTTCTTCACGTGAGGCCGGTTTCGTAGTCATGACCGCGCCGGATCGTCCGGCAGCTCACGTTGGTCGGACTCAGCGCCTCGGCGAGCAGGTTGACCGCACGCTCGGGCTGTGCCCGATTGCCGCAGGTGAACACGTCGATGAAAATCGAGCCGTTCTCCGGGTAGGTGTGCAACGAGGCATGGGACTCCGACAACAGGGCGAGCACGGTCACCCCCTGCGGCTCGAACCGTTTCGAGATCACGTCACACACCGTGGCCTGAGAACGATCCAAGGCACTGTTCAACGCGTCGATGAGGAACTGTTCGTCATCGAGCAGTTCGGCGGACACGCCCTCCAGCTCGGCGAGGACGTGCTGACCGGTGAACAGACCGACGGGTTGCAGGGTTCCGGCGTCAATTGACATCTATCGACCTCCCAACATTTCGCAGATTCCCGGTGGCAACTTCCCCGAACGAACCGCCCCGAAGGGCGTTTCACGCTCGTTCGGTGGTCTCGGTGCTGTCGAAGCAGTACGTGGTCAACGGCGCGAACCCGTTGAAACCGACCGAGGAGTAGCTCGCGGTGTAGGCCCCCGCGCTGAGCAGGTCGATCGTGTCCCCTCCGCGGAGTGTAACGGGAAGCTCGTAGGGAGTGTGCTGGTAGAGCACGTCATCGCCGTCACAGGTGGGTCCGGCCAGCACCACCGGCCCCACCGGGTCGCCGTCACGGTTGGTGCGCAGCCGGTAGGTGATCGCCTCGCCCTCGGTCTCGGCCAACCCGTTGTAGCGCCCCACGTCGAGGTAGATCCACCGGCACCGTCCGGTGCTGTCCTCCGAGACCAGCACCACTTCGCTGCGCAGCACCCCCGCGTCGGCGACGAGGTGACGCCCGGGTTCGAGGAACAGCTCCGGGCGGTGGTCGCCGAAGTGGTTGCGCAGCGCCGTCTCCATGCTCCTGGTGTACTCGCCGAGTTCCGGCGTCGGCTGGGTGTAGGTGGCGGGCAGCCCACCACCCAGGTTGAGCATGCGCGGCCCGGCGCGCGTTCCGCAGGACCGGAAGATCCCGGCCGCGGCGGCGATGCCGTGTTCCCACGCTTCGGTGGACAGCTGTTGGGAGCCGATGTGGAAGGACACTCCGTACGGTTCGAGCCCCAGTTCCTCCGCGCGTTCCAACAACCGCGCCGCTTCCACCGGCGAACAGCCGAACTTGCGTCCGAAGGGGGTTCTGGACCCCGTGTCGTCCACGGCGATGCGGCAGAACACTCGGGCACCGGGAGCGTGGACGGCGATGTTCTCCAGGTCGGCCCGGCTGTCGGTGGCGAACAGCCGGACGCCACTGGCGTGGGCGTGGGCGATGTCGGCGGGTTTCTTGATGGTGTTGCCGTAGGAGAGCGACTCGGCCGCGGCTCCCTGGCGCAGGCAGAGGTCGATCTCACCGGGGCTGGCCACGTCGAAGGAGGAGCCGAGCGCGACGAGTTCGGTGAGCACCCGGGGATCGGGGTTGGCCTTGACGGCGTAACAGATCCGCGCCTGGGGCAGTTCGGTGCGCAGCCGCTCGTGGCGGGCGCGGACGACGGCCAGGTCCAGGGCCAGGCAGGGGGTGGCGGGCTGTTCGCGGTCCAGGTAGCGACGAGCGGATACGGAGGCGCTTTCTACGGCCGAGGGATCACCGACCCGCCGGGGTTCGGTGGCAGCGGCGCCGCTCGGGCGGTCCGTCACAGCGTTGGTGGCGGACAGGTCGGTCAATCCCGAAACCTCCGTTTCTCGGCCGTTGGCGGGCCGTCGCGGGAACGCACCATCGGCCAGGGCGGACCCGAAGCAGGCTTCGCGAGAGGACCGAGCCGCTGGGACTGCCGTGTGCCGACCAGAAACGGTACCGCCGAAGGAGGTTCTTTTTCCAATCACACGGCGGGCTTCCCCCGGACAGGGGAAGTGATTGTGACAACTGACACGGCACGTGGTCACTCCACGTCCGGTGCCGTACTCGGAATCGTTCCTCTCGCCGAGTCGGATGGATCACGAAGGTGAGAACGGACACTCTTGGTCAAGGATTTTCCGGGAGGGCGAGCGATGGTGCGCACGGGCCGAACACGGTTCCGCCGAGGCACCGCACGCCGAACACGGACGTACCCGGCACCACCGCCTGTCACTCCTCGGTACGCAACGCCAGATAGAAGTCCACTCTGGTGGAGAACTCCCCGAGATCGCGCCCGGAGATCTCCTCCACGCGCTTGATCCGATAACGCAACGTGTTCACGTGGATGTGCAACATCTGGGCACACCGGGACCAGGAGCCCGAACACTCCAGAAAGGTCCGCAGGGTGTGCACGAGTTCGGAGTGATGACTCCGGTCGTAGGCCAACAGTCCCCCCAGCAGACGCTGCCGGTAGGAACGGCGCAGCCCGTCCGGAACGGCCGAGAGCAGCACCTGGTGGGAGACCAGGTCCCCGGCGGTGACCATGCCGCAACGCTGACCACCGCGTTCGGCCAACAACCGGGTGTAGCGCGCCTCCTCCACCATCCCGCGCAGTCCGCTCGGATCCCCGGTATCGCTCACGCCCACGCTGACCGTGAACCACTCGGCGGCGTATTCGAGGTCGGACAGGGTACGACGCAACCACCCAGGCAGGCCGGACAGCTCCGTACGGGCACGCTGCCCGGCGGCGAACACGGCCAGCGCCCCGGTCTCCGCGCTCGCCGTGACCGAGGGAAGGCCGGTGGCCGCCGCGATCTCCCGCATCAGCTCGACCGAGGCCCCGTGGCTGCCGCCCCCGTCCAGGGCCACCACGCACAGCGCCCCTTCCGTCGGCACCCCGGACTCCCGGAGCCGGTGGGCCACCTCGCGGGAGTCCAGCGAGCCGTCGAGCAGCCCGCGCAGCGCGGTGTCGACGGGACGGCTGGCCGCCTCCCGGGCCTCGTCGAGTCTGGTCCGCAGCAACGCGACCGCCGTGGCCAGCTCGTTGACCACCGAGTCGTGGTGGCTCCCCCACTGCTCGCGGTCGCCGGGCAACACGAGGAACCAGCGTGCCGGGCGGGACTCCACCCCGGCGCTGACCGGCCAGAGCACACGGTCCTGCCCGCCGGGAAGTCGCACCGTTCTCGGCAGCCGCTCGGCACGCAGGAACTCCCGCACCAGTGAGCGCGACTCCCCCACCGGTAGCTCGCCCCGTCCGGCCACCACCGAACCGACCGCCGAACACACCCAACAGTCCGTGCCGAGTTCGGCGGCCGCGGAGGCGAGCACCCGGTCCAGGTCCGCCCCCTCGGCCACGTCCGCGACCAGGTCCCTGCGGGGGGCAGGCTGTCCACCGGTGGCCGCACGCACGTGTTCGAGCAGAGTGTTGAAGCTGACGGTCACGGGAATCTCGAACAACGGAACCCCGTGGCGGGCACAGGCCTCCACCAGGTCGTCGGGGGCCCTGCCCAGCCGTGCCGTTCCGGCCACCAACCCGGCCACCCCCGCCTCGGCCAGGGCCGCGGCGAACTCCTCCGAGTCGGAGGGGTTCCGGTGCCAGACCAGTCCGCTGAGCACCAGCTCCCCGCCCTGGAGATAACGCCGGGGGTCGATCAGGTCCGTGATGTAGACGCCACGGACCGGCCGGTCGAGCTGTTCCCTCCCGGTGAGCAGGGTCAGCCCGATCCGGGAGTCGTCCAGCAGGTCGCCGAGGAGCACGCGCGCACCTTAGACCCCCGTGGGGGCGCGGTGACAAGAGGAGCGGTCTCGCCGCCCCCGTCGGCGACGGGGCCGGAAGGGCTCTTGTAGGAAAACACGAAAACCCGCCGCTGCCCGCCGGTTCGATTCATGTTTTCCGCCTCTAGTCAACGCGGCTTCACGAGCTGTGTACTTGGTCACACCCCAACGACCTAACGCGGGTTGTGATCTGGAGAGGCAACAAGTGGACTTCCTTCGACCGGCCGACTGGAGCGAAGCGCTCGAAGCCAAGGCCAAGCATCCGGAGGCGACACCGATCGCCGGCGGCACGGACCTCATGGTGGAGCTGAACTTCGACCACCGACGTCCCGAGATCCTGCTCGACCTGAGCCGGGTGGAACAGCTCCGGCAGTGGTCCCGCCTGCCGGAAGCCCAGGGCGGGGTGCTGCGTCTCGGAGCCGGAGTGCCCTACTCCCGACTGATCGACGAGGTGGGCGCGGCCCTGCCCGGCCTGGCCATGGCCGCCCGGACGGTGGGTTCCCCGCAGATCCGCAACCGGGGAACGCTGGGCGGGAACCTGGTTTCGGCCTCCCCCGCCGGAGACGGCCATCCACCGTTGATCGCCTCGGGCGCGGAGGTCGAGGTGGAGTCGGCGCGGGCAAGCCGCACCGTACCGGTCGCCGAGTTCTTCACCGGCGTCAAGAAGACCGTCCTCGCCGAGGACGAGCTCGTCGCGGCGATCCGTGTTCCCGAGGCCACCGGACCCCAGCAGTTCTCCAAGATCGGAACCCGGAACGCGATGGTCATAGCCGTGTGCACCTTCGCCGTCGCGCTGCACCCACGACGGGAAACCGTCGGAACCGGGATCGGTTCGGCCGCACCGACCCCGCGGGCGGCCTCCGAGGCCGAGGAGTTCCTCGCCGCGGAGCTGGCCGAACGGGACCAGTGGCGACGTCCCACCCCACTGCCCGAGTCGGTGGTCGACCGGTTCGCCGAGCTGGTCGTGAACGCGACGGCCCCGATCGACGACGTGCGTGGCACGGCCCGCTACCGCACCCACGCCCTGGGAGTGCTGGCCCGGCGAACCCTGGGCTGGGCCTGGGAGGAGTACCGCAACAGCGCCGAAACCGCCGGGAGGCAAGGATGCGCCTGAATCTGACCGTCAACGGTCGCCCCATGACCGCCGACGACGTGTGGGAGGGCGAGAGCCTGCTGTACGTGCTCCGCGAACGACTCGGCCTGCCCGGTTCGAAGAACGCCTGCGAGCAGGGCGAGTGCGGATCCTGCACCGTGTACCTGGAGGGAGTCCCGGTGTGTGCCTGTCTCGTCGCCGCCGGCCAGGCCCAGGACCGTGAGGTCGGCACCGTGGAGGGCCTCGCGGACGAGGACGAGCTCTCGCCGGTACAGCGGGCCTTCGTGGACGCCGGCGCCGTGCAGTGCGGATTCTGCACTCCGGGCCTGCTGGTGGCCGCCGACGACCTGATCAACCGTGTTCCGGATCCCTCCGACGCCGAGATCCGGGAGGCCCTGGCCGGGAACCTGTGCCGCTGCACCGGCTACGAGAAGATCATGGAGGCGGTGCGCGAGGCCGCCGCGGAGAAGACGGGAAGCTCCTCCGAAGGGGGCCGGCGATGAGCGACACCGACACCGGAGTGTCCCCGGCGAGAACCGTGATCGAGAGGGCGGCGGTGGTCACCGTCGACGCCCCCGATCCCGGCCTCTCCTCCCTCGGACACGAGTACTCCGAGGGACACGTGGTCGTGGAGGACGGGATCATCCGCGCCGTGGGACCCGGACCCGCCCCGCCGCAGGAGGAACCGGTGCGGCGGATCGACGGAAGCGGATGCCTGCTCACCCCGGGGCTGGTCAACACCCACCACCACCTCTACCAGTGGGCCACCCGGGGTTACGCGGTCGACTCGACGCTGTTCGGCTGGCTCACCGAGCTCTACCCCGTGTGGGCGGGCATCGACGAGACCCTCGTCCACGCGGCCGCCACCGCGGGACTGGGTTGGACGGCGTTGTCGGGATGTACCACGGTCGCCGACCACCACTACGTGTTCCCGAACACGGGTGGGGACGTGCTCGGTGCCGTGGTCTCGGGAGCCGGACGCGTCGGCGTGCGCTTGCACGCGGTGCGCGGCTCCATGGACCGGGGGCAGTCCGCCGGGGGGCTGCCCCCGGACTCGGCGGTCGAGGACACCGAGTCCGCGTTGGAGGCGACGGAGCGGGCCGTGCGCAGGTTCCACGACCCCTCCTTCGACGCCCGGGTGCGGGTGGCGGTGGGACCATGTTCCCCCTTCTCGGTCAGCACCGAGCTGATGACCCGTTCGGCCGAGCTCGCCCGGGAACACGGGGTGGGGATGCACACCCATCTCGCCGAGACCCGGGACGAGCTGGACCGGTGCGCCGCGGAGTTCGGCTGCGACCCGGTGGAGTACGCCGAGCGGACGGGCTGGCTGGGCGAGGACGTCTGGCTGGCCCACGGGGTGCACCTGTCCGAGGCGGCGATCCGCCGTCTCGGGACCACGGGAACCGGGGTGGCCCACTGCCCCAGTTCCAACGGTCGGTTGGGAGCCGGAACGGCCCCGGTGCGCTCGCTGTTGGACGCACGTGCCCCGGTGGGCCTGGGAGTGGACGGCGTGGCCTCCAACGAGTCCGGACGGCTCGGTGACGAACTGAGGCAGGCGTTGCTGCTCGGACGGGCCCGTTACGGGCCGGACGCGCTGTCGGTGCGCGACGCCCTGTGGATGGGCACCCGAGGGGGAGCGCGCTGCCTGGGCCGCGAGTCCGAACTCGGTTCGCTGGAGGTGGGCAAGCTCGCCGACCTGGCGCTGTGGGAGGTGGACGGGCTCGGCCACGCGGGGATCGCCGATCCGGTGGCCGCGTTGGCGTTGGGTCCACTGCCGCCGCTGCGCGGGCTGCTGCGCGGCGGGGAGACGGTCGTCGAACACGCCCGCCTGGTCCGGGAGTCGGAACGGGACCTGACCACGGAGCTACGTCGGGCGTGCGCCCGGATCGCGGAGGGAGGAACCGGATGAGCCCGCGCTCCTCCTCCACCGCGCCCACGGCGAACCACGCACACACCCGCGAGAGAGGTGCCCCGATGAGTAACACGCACACCACCCCGACCCACCGTCCACAACACCTCGACGAGGAGATCGCGGGCGGTGTCGGCGAGTCCCCCCTGCGCCCGGACGGTTCGTTGAAGGTGCGCGGCGACTTCGCCTACGCCTCCGACCTGTGGGCCGAGAACATGCTGTGGGGGGCGACGTTGCGCAGCCCACACCCTTCGGCCCGGATCCGCTCCATCGACGTCGGCCCCGCCCTCCGCATGGACGGGGTCCGCGCGGTGCTCACCGCCGAGGACGTGCCGGGGCGCAACCTCTACGGGCTCAAGGACCTCGACCAGCCCGTGCTCGCCGAGGACGTGGTCCGCTACCGGGGCGAGGCCGTGGCCCTGGTCGCCGCCGACCACCCGGAGACGGCACGGCGGGCCCTCGACCTCGTCGAGGTCGACTACGAGGTGCTGGAGCCGGTGCTCGACGCGGAACGGGCCGCCCACGACGACTCACTACCCCGGGTGCACCCGGGAGGGAACACGGTTCGGTACCAACCGATCGTGAAGGGGGACCCGGACGCCGAGGCGGACGTGGTCGTCTCCGGCACCTACACGGTGGGGATGCAGGACCAGGCGTTCCTCGGCCCGGAGGCGGGGCTGGCCGTCCCCGCCGAGGACGGTGGCGTGGAGCTGTACCTGGCGACCCAGGACCTGCACACCGACCGCAAGCAGACCGCGGCGGCGCTGGGGCTGGACCCCGAGCAGGTCCGGATGACCATGTCCGGTGTCGGCGGGGCCTTCGGTGGGCGGGAGGACCTGTCGGTGCAGGTGCACGTCTGCATGTTGGCGCTGCACACCGGCAGGCCGGTCAAGATGGTCTACAACCGGGAGGAGTCCTTCTTCGGCCACGTCCACCGCCACCCGGCGACCATGTACTACGAGCACGGGGCGACCAGGGACGGAGACCTGGTCTTCGTGCGGGCACGGCTGTACTTCGACGGCGGTGCCTACGCCTCCAAGACACCGGTGGTGGTGGGCAACGGAACCACGCTCGGCGTGGGCCCGTACTCGGTCCCGAACGTGCGGATCGAAGGCTGGGGGATGTACACCAACAACCCGCCGTGCGGGGCCATGCGCGGTCTCGGCGCGGTCCAACCCGCCTTCGCCTACGAGTCGCAGATGGACCGACTGGCCGAGGAGCTGGGGATGGACCCGGTGCGGTTGCGGATCCGCAACGCCATCTCCCGCGGGGACTCCACCCCCAGCGGCCAGGTGCTGGACTACCCGGCCCCGGTCGCCGAGCTGCTGCGGCGGGTCCGGGAACTTCCGCTCCCCCGGGAGTCCACCGCCGAGAGCACGAACCCGGACATCCGTGACCTGCCGGGCGGTGCCTCCAACACCACCCACGGTGAAGGGGTGGTGCGCGGAGTCGGCTACGGGGTGTGCATCAAGAACATCTGCTACGCCGAGGGAGCCGACGACTTCTCCACCGCGCGGGTCCGACTGCAGGTGGTGGCCGGTGAGCCGATCGCCATGGTGCACACCGCCGCCGCCGAGGTGGGGCAGGGTCTGGTCACCGTCCAGCAGCAGATCGCCCGCACCGAACTCGGTGTGGAACGGGTCAACATCCACCCGAACGACACCTCCGTGGGACCCGCCGGATCCAGCTCGGCCTCCCGTCAGACCTACGTCACCGGCGGAGCGGTCCAGGCCGCCTGCCGCGCGGTACGGGAACAGGTACTGGAACGGGTCGCACAACGCTGCGGGGATCCGGTGGAGAGGTTGTCGTTGTCCGGGGGGAAGGTGGTCTCCGAGACCTCCGGCGTGCTGGCGGACCTGGCCGAGGTCCTCGGTTCCGAGGTGGTCGAGGCCACCAGGGAGTACCACCACCGCGAGACCTTCCCCCTGGACGAACAGGGCCACAGCGAGCGGGCCCAGGTCCAGCACGCCTTCTCCGCCCACCGCGCCGTGGTGGACGTGGACACCGAGTTGGGGCTCGTCAAGGTGGTGCAGCTGGACTGTTCCCAGGACGTGGGCAAGGCCGTCAACCCGGACGCCGTGGTGGGGCAGATCCAGGGCGGCTCGGCCCAGGGACTGGGGCTGGCCGTCATGGAGGAGATCCAGGTCGACGGCGGACGTATCCGCAACCCCTCCTTCACCGACTACCTCATCCCCACGATCCTCGACATGCCGCCGATGAACGTGGACGTCATCGAACGCGGGGACCCCAACGCCCCCTACGGGGTGCGCGGAGTGGGAGAACCCCCGACCATCTCCTCCACTCCCGCCATCGTGGCCGCGATCCGCGCGGCCACCGGCAAGGCGCTGGAGCACGTTCCGGTGGGACCGGAACACATCGTCGAGTGAGGCCCACCCGTCCGCGAACGGCCCGACCCGCTCCTCGGGGTGCCCGGGCCGGAACACGAAAGGATCACCGTGTCCACGAGATCGGAAACCGTTGCCGCTCCCCAGCACCTGGAGTCATGGATGCGGCGGGCGATAGCGCTGGCCACAGACAGCGTCGCCTCGGGAGGAGGCCCCTTCGGGGCCGTGATCGGCCGTGGTGACGAGGTGGTGGCCACGGGAACGAACATGGTCACCACGAACCTGGACCCGACGGCCCACGCCGAGGTGACCGCCATACGCAACGCGTGCCTGGAGCTGGACTCCTTCAGGTTGGACGGTTGTGTGCTGGTCACCTCGTGCGAACCGTGTCCCATGTGCATGGCCTCGGCGTTGTGGGCCCGGCTGGACGAGATCGTCTACGCCGCCGACCGGGACGACGCGGCGGCCGCCGGTTTCGACGACCGTGCTTTCTACGAGCTGTTCACCGATCCGAACGCGGTGTGGCCGACCCCGGTGCGACCCGTCGCGGTCGACAACCGCACCGCGCCCTTCGACGCCTGGCGGAACAAACCGGACCGCGTCGAGTACTGACGCCCACCGGGTGAAACTCCCCGGGGGCCCGCGGAACGGTTGGTTCCCGCGGGCCGCCGGGGTGCCCGGGCCACGCGAAGCGTGTGGGCAGCCCCGACACGCCCTCGGGGAAGGACTCCTTAGGCTGTCAGTGCCGTACACGGCGGTGCCGTCGCGACGACCGGGTCGGACGGGCGCCGCGGGGCCGGGACGACGGTGCGAGACATCCTCCTCCCGCCCTGGAGCACGACGACCGTCGCGCTCACGAAACCAGCAGATTCAAACGCCCCTAATCGGGTCGGGCCACGTGCTGCCCGTTCCCGAGGAGAAGTCCGGCCGGTAGCGGGTACGGCCGGGGGCGCCCACCGGCAGGGGAGGACACATGACCCAGCTCAGACCGGACTCTTCCGAGGAGGCACCGGTACCAGACCGGGACGAGCGGACGAGCTCACCGCTGGACCGTTATTTCCGTATCACCGCACGGGGCTCGACACTGTCGCGGGAACTGCGCGGCGGCATCACCACCTTCGTGGCGATGTCCTACATCGTGCTGCTCAACCCCCTCATTCTGGGGTCCTCCACGGACGTCACCGGGGCCAGTCTGGGCAACGCGGAACTGACCACGGCCACGGCGCTGTGTGCGGGCGTGATGACCGTGCTCATGGGGGTCGTGGGCCACGCGCCACTGGCGATGGCGGCGGGACTCGGCGTGATCCCGGTGGTGGCTTTCACGGTGGCCCCGGAGATGACCTGGGCCCAGGCCATGGGGCTGGTGGTGCTCGAGGGTGTCTGCATCGTGCTGATGGCGATCAGCGGTATCCGCGAACGGATCATCAACGCCATCCCGCTACCGCTGAAGACGGCGCTGACCGTGGGGATCGGGCTGTACATCGCGCTGGTCGGAATGGTCAGCGCCGGGTTCGTGAGCAGACAGCCCGACGCGGCCGACACCGACGTTCCGGTGCAGCTCGGCCCGAACGGCCACCTGATCGGGTGGCCTCTCGGTTTGTTCTGCCTGACCCTGTTGTTGATGATCGTCCTCGTGGCCAGAAAGGTTCCGGGAGCGATCCTGATCAGCATCGTCTCCGGCACGGTGCTGTCGGTGGTCGTCAACGCCGCCTTCGACGTGCCGGCCGGACAGTGGGGCCGCACCACCCCGGACCTGCCTTCCAGCCTGATCGCCAGCCCCGACTTCGGGCTGTTCGGCGACATCGACCTGTTCGGCGGATTCGCGAACGCGGGAGTGATCGCCGCGACCGTGTTCCTGTTCACCCTCGTGCTGTCCGGTTTCTTCGACGCGATGGGAACGATCACCAGCGTCAGCGGCGAGGCCGGGCTGACCGACTCCCAGGGCAAGGTCCGGGGAATGGGCCGGATCCTGCTCGTCGACGGGGCCGGGGCCATGGCCGGCGGTTTCACCGGTTCGTCACCGAACACGGTCTTCCTCGAATCCGCGGCCGGGGTCGCCGAGGGAGCTCGTACCGGCCTGGCCAGCGTGGTCACCGGGGTCCTGTTCGCCGCCACCATGTTGTTCACCCCCCTGGCGGCCGTGGTGCCCGCCCAGGCGGCGGCACCGGCGCTCGTGCTGGTCGGGGGCATGATGATGGCGCAGGTGCGCAACATCCCGTGGCAGGACGAGGACTTCGTGGTGCCGGTGTTCCTGACCGTGGCGATCATCCCGTTCACCTACTCGATCACCAACGGTGTCGGGGCGGGGCTGATCTCCTACTGTGCGATCAAGATCTGCAAGGGGCGCATCCGGGAGCTGGGGTGGCTGCTGAGCATCCTGTCCCTGGTGTTCGCCCTCTACTTCGGGATCGAGGGGATCAAGGCCGTGTTCGGCGTCTCGTGACCCTCGGCGGCCACGGGCACGGACCGCCGTCCACGGAAGGGCTCTCCCGCTCGGTTCCCGGTGAAAGGAGGTACACATGCGTGAGATCGCGGATGACCTGCTGCGCTGGACCGAAGCGGGCGAGCCGTTCGTCGTCGCCTCGATCGTCGAGGTCTACGGCAGCGCCCCGCGCGGCGTCGGTGCCGCCGCCGCCATCAGAGGCGACGGCACCATCGCGGGAAGTCTCTCCGGCGGCTGCGTGGAGGGCTCGGTGCACGCGCTGGCCCTGGAGGCCCTGTCCGAACGACGCCCCCGTCGGACCTCGTTCGAGTACGACCCGAACGACCCCTTCGCGGTCGGTCTGACCTGCGGAGGGAATCTGGAGGTGCTGCTGCACCCCGTTCACCCCGCCACCCCGGGAGAACGGGGCACGGCCGACACGTCCGAGGTGCTCGCCGCGGCGCTGCGTTCGGCCGGAGCCGGTCGTCCGGTGGCACTCGCCCGGCTGGTCGAGACCGGCGCGACCGTGGCGGTGTGGCCGGAGGAGCACCTCGGCAGCACCGGCGAGGACGCCCTCGACGAGTCGGTGCGGGCCGAGGCCAGAGCGATGCTCGAACGGGGCGGATCGGGCCTGCGCCGCCTGTGCGTTCCC
This sequence comes from Actinopolyspora mortivallis DSM 44261, assembly GCF_000384035.1. Lineage (GTDB taxonomy): Bacteria > Actinomycetota > Actinomycetes > Mycobacteriales > Pseudonocardiaceae > Actinopolyspora > Actinopolyspora mortivallis. The sequence goes on along the minus strand of NZ_KB913024.1, from coordinate 843,877 downwards.
GGTGAGCCGGACCGGGAGCGCACCGTGTTCGTCGAGGCGTGGACCACCCCGGCACGCATGCTGGTGTTCGGGGCGGTGGACCACGCCGCCGCGCTGGCCCGGATGGGCAAGTTCCTCGGGTACCACGTCACCGTGTGCGACGCCCGCGCGGTGTTCGCTACCGAGCGGCGCTTCCCCGCCGCCGACGAGGTGGTGGTCCGCTGGCCACACGACTATCTGTCCACGGTGGAGACCGACGGCCGCACCGTGGTCTGCGTGCTCACCCACGATCCGAAGTTCGACGTCCCCGTGCTGCGGGAGGCGCTGCGCGGCCCGGCCGCCTACATCGGGGCCCTCGGGTCCCGGCGCACCCACGCCGACCGGGTGGAACGACTGCGGAAGGAAGGGGTCACCGACCGGGAGCTGGAGCGGTTGCGGGCTCCGATCGGACTCGACCTGGGTGGGCACACGCCGGAGGAGACGGCCGTGTCCATCGCGGCGGAGATCGTCGCCCTGCGGCACGGCGGCAGCGCGGCACCGTTGACCCACACCAGTGGCCCCATCCACGCCCATGACTGACGGGGTGGCGGGGCTGGTGCTGGCCGCGGGGGCGGGCCGTCGCTTCGGGCGGCCCAAGGCGCTGCTGCCGCACGGCGGCTCGTTGTTCGTCGAACACGCCGTGGACGTGCTACGTTCCGGCGGCTGCGCTCCCGTGGTGGTGGTGCTGGGAGCCGCCGCGGAGACCGTTCTCGAACGCGCCGACCTCAGCGGGGCACGAACCGTCCACAACGAGCGGTGGCCCACCGGGATGGGTTCCTCGCTGCGTCTCGGTCTGCGCTGTCTGAACGAGACGCCGACGGAGGAGACCTCGGCGGCGCTGATCCTTCCGGTGGACATGCCCTGGGTGACTGCGGCTGCGGTGCGACGGGTGGCCGCCCACGCCGCGCCGGATGCGCTGGCAGCCGCCCGCTACGGAGGTGAACGCGGTCATCCGGTGCTGCTCGGACGGCGGCACTGGAGCGGTGTCGCCGAGCGCGCCGTCGGGGACCGTGGGGCGCGCGACTATCTCCGCGAGCGGACCGTGACTCTCGTGTCCTGCGAGGACATCGCTTCGGGGGAGGACGTGGACCGCCCCGCGGATCTGGGCGGGGGATAACCCGTAGAGTCGGTGACCACGCGTGAGTGACCGCGCCTATCCTTTCCGAATCGGCCGAGTTCCGGCCGGAACGCGCGATGTCACGGCGACGACCGAGCACGCTGGACGCGGAGGCACCATGGCTCAGGGACACGTAACCGTCAACTATCTGCCCGACGGAAACGACTGGACGGTCACCGTCACGGCGGGATCGGAAACCCGCACCGCACAGGCGCCCGGTCTGATCTCGGCCAGGGACGCGGCCGAGCAGCTCGTCGAGCAGCTCGTTCCGAACTCGGCCGGTCGAGTGGTGATCCACCTGCTCGACGGGGACGGTTTCGCGTTCAGCACGGCCTACCTCCAGGCCAGGCACGGGCTGTCCGACGAGACCACCCGTGCCGCCGCCCAGCAGGCCGCTGCCGCTGCGGCACAGCAGAACCCTCCGAACCCCCTGGGTGGTTTACGCTGAACCGTTCCGTCCGCCGTACTCCCCACCTCCGTGGGGTCCCGCCGGACACGGTGCCCACACCACCGGCGGAGGAACCGAGTCGAGGCACACGGTGCGGGAACGACTCCCGCCGAGGAAGGCTCGTTCTACGATGTCGGCTGTGAACGCACCGATCGGCCGTGACCGGGAGGACTCCCGGACCGCAACCACCTCACGGGGCTCGTCCACGGGCTCGACCTCCGGCAGAGGACGCCCTCGGGACGCCACCAGGGACGCCGCCCTCCGGACCGCCGCGCTGGAAGTGCTGGCCGAAGTGGGCTATCGCGCGCTCACCATGGACGCCGTGGCCGCGCAGGCACGAGCGGGCAAGGCGACCATCTACCGACGCTGGGAATCCAAGCTGGAACTGGTCATCGACACCTGCACCCAGTTGGTGCGGCGCAATATTCCCCGTCCGGACAACGGGACGATCGAACAGGATCTCGGTGAGTTCCTCAGCGCCTTCGCCGAGTTCCTCAGTGGACCGGTGGGCAAGGCCGCCCAGGCGCTCGTGGGAGAACTTCCGCACGAGCCCGAACTGGCCGAGGCCTTTCGCGACTCGTTCCTGCTGCCGCAGCGGGACGTACTGCGCGAGATCATCGACCGGGGCGGGGAGCGTGGGGAGATCCGCGCCGACGCTCCGGTGGACACCGTCGTGGAACTGGCGGGGGCCGCGTTGATCCACAGACTCATGCTGACCGGGGATCCGTTGGACCAGCGGTTCGTGAACAGGCTGCTGCACGAGGCACTGCTGCCGCTGCTGCGGTGACCGGGCACCGCACGGGCGGCAAGCCGGTCCGGCTGGCCGGCTTGCCCGTGGACTCAGCGCAGCAGTTTGCGGAGCACGAGCGCGGCCGTCAACGCGCCGACGCCGATCAGCGCGTAACGGATCCGCGGGTCCTCCAGTTTCTCCCTCAGAGTGGCCTTGCCCGCTTCGACCGCCCGGGTGGGGTTGGCTTTGGTCTCCAGTTCGTCCAGCGAGGCCGCCAGGGCGTCACGTGCCTTCTCGATGTCACGCTGGATGGCGTCGGGATCGCGGGCCACCTGTTCCTCCTCGTACTTCCCGGGGTCGTGGTCGGCCTGGTCCGCTCGGGGCACCGGACGTCCGACTCGGCCGTCCCCGGCGCGGACATCCGACTGTGCCCACCGTAGAGCACACCGGGGTGGCCGGGGTAACCACACCGACCGTGTCGCGAAGTCGTCACGAATCCGGGCCGCTTCCGTACCCGCCGGGATCCTACCGTTATTCTGGTCGTGACGGGGCCGTAGCCCAATTGGCAGAGGCACTAGGTTTAGGTCCTAGCCAGTGCGGGTTCGAATCCCGCCGGCCTCACCCCTTTGTTCCGTCGGGTGTGGGAAGCTCACCCCACGAGAGTCTTCCGCCCGTACCTGGGTCGTTTCCCGGTCCGGAGTCACCGCGACGCGGTCGACATCTCCACGCTCGGACGATGAGCGAGTGTTCGAAGGGTTCGTGTCAACCAGGAGTGGAAGGGGCCGTTCTCGGCGGACCACACGCGTACCTGGTCACTGTCCCGCGGAAGCAGGTTCAGAAGGTCGACGACTCCACTGCTGTCGTGGACGACGGTACAGCTGCCCTGATGTTCCTGGCCCGGGGGCACCTCGTGCAACAGTCTTGCCGGCCCGCCCAGTTCCCCGCTCTCCGTGTAGGCTTCGAGCGCGGAGGAAAGACAGGATCCGGGTTCGGTGACGACAAGACTCTCCCAGCGATACAGGTATGCGAACCGCAGACAACGGCGGTAGGCCAGTATCCGCTCCGTCTCGGGATCGGATTCTTCGACGGGGCCGATTGTCCAGAAGGGGATTTTCCGTCTGTCTGATTCCTGACGAACCTCGGCGTCGTCGACGAGCTCATGACGCTGGGGAAACAGCACGCCGTCAAGATGTCCGCAAGGAGAAGAGAACTCCTCATCGACGTCGTCGACGACACTCCGCACATAAGAAGAGTCCAGGACCTCACGGAAATGTTCCAGCATGACGGTCGTGTCCAACCCGAGTTCCCACCAGCAGATCAGATAGTTCCGTATACGGTCGTCCCAGGTGATGGAGTACGGTATTCCGGAGGGTCGGGGAAATCTGTGGTGCCAGCGAAATCCGGGTAGGCAGAGCGTGTGTCCACCCCTTCTGCGGAACTTCTCGTGCACGTACCACTCGTTGCACGAGTATCCCCGCAGCCGGGGATGCAACCCCGGCCAGGCGACACGTCGGCAGGCGAAGGCCCCCAGACCCTGCATGGGAACCGGAAAGGGGTCTCCGTGGGGGTCGACTCCCCTGCCGTCGAGTTCCCACCACGAATAGGCCCCACCCGTCCACACCTCGGCGCAGTGGGTGGCGGCGACCTCGTCCCCACCGGGACCCAGTACGGGCCCCTGCACAAGATCCCGACTTTCGGGGTGGGCACGGAAGTAGTGCAGGACGGCGTCCGGCGATCCCGGTGGAAGCAGGACATGGCTGTCGAGCACGATGACGGTCTCCGCCGCGGCGAGACGAAAGGCCATACCGCACACCGTCGTGGACCGGAACGCACCGACGGGGACGTAGTAGACGTTCGGGACCGACGAGGCGAGTTCACGGAGGGAGACGGCCCCCTCCCTCGCAGGATGGTTGTCGAGCACCAGAATCTGGGTCGCCGGCATGAGATGTGCGTGGTGCACCCGCAACGAGGCTATGGTGAACCACGCCCCGTCAAAATCGTCCAATGTGGGAATTGCTATGGTCAGTTCGACGGATCCGCGTTCTGGAAGACGACTGAGGTGAGGAGATCCCTCCACGTCACAATCCCTCGGAACGAGTAGATCCTGCAGTTCTTCGTCGGACCAGTGCGCCATGTCGATATCTTCGGACACCGGGTCACCTCCGCACGGGAACGAGGGGTTTACGATTCGTCGCCAACATGTCCACTCTTCTTTATTCTCACCTCTCACCCAACACAACAGAACAGGAAAAGATCAAACCCACACGATGGTGTGAGACATCTTGTCCAACACTTTCTCCTCCGGGGAAGCTGAACCAGAAAATAACCGCGAAAATATCGCGAGGGCAATGAAAATGTCGATCGACCCGAGCAAAGGAAGCAGTATTCGAACGATCATCACTCATTCCGAGTGAGGGAGGTCCATGACGGCACCACCGCCCACCGGGTCACCAACACCGCCACCCACCGGGTCACCAACACCACCGCCCACCGGGTCACCAACACCGCCACCCACCGGGTCACCAACACCACCGCCCACCGGCCCACCCGTGGTCACGACGACCGGAGCCACGGTCGGTGGCATGACGACGACCGGCGGAAAACCGCCTCCGAAACCGGACTACAACAATCTTGGCGACGCCCTGAAAGACCTGATCGGACTGCTGGTGGAGTCACTCCGTCATGTCGGAGCCTGCCGGCTCGGCAACATCCTCGCCACACTCCTGCAGGGACTCGCAGCGATAGTGAACGCCCTGGGATGCGTGGTCACACGTGGACTCGAGTGCCGTAAGGAGTGCGGCGAGCGATGCAAGGGGTCCTGTCGGGAGGGTTCCGCGGCGAAAACGGATCGTCCGAACGATCCGACAGACGATCGGGGCCGGACGAGGACACGGAGGTGAAAGATGCGCAGGAGGGAAGCCACAACGACCGCTTTACTGATACCGGATCGGGACGGCGCGGTGATGACAGCGGAACGTCTGGCCGCTGCCGCACATCTGACCAGCAGCCTGGAGTACCTGTTCGACGATCGGAACAGCACCGAAGAAACCAGTGTCCTCGCACGAACGACCACTTCCGCCGTTCGTTCTTCGGGCGAACGGGACGTCAGGCTGCGCTCCGGCGGGAACCCGTCCACGACACCGCTGCACCTCACGCGCGCTCTGGCGGCGACGGTACTGCTCGCCCCCGGAAGGAGACGACGGTTGTTCGCCGGTCTTCTGACCACCGCGTGTACCTGCCTGCTGCATCGTCGCCAGCGCTACGGGAGCGACGGCGCCGACCAGATGGCGCTGCTGGTACAGACGAGCTGCGCACTCGCCCGGGCGGGAAACCGGGATCCACGACTGGTGGACGCCTGCCTGACCTTCCAGGCGGCACAGGCCACCATGGCCTACGTGATCTCGGGGTGTGCCAAGTTCGCCAGCTCCTCCTGGAGACGAGGAACGGCCTTGGAAGGGATCCTGCGCACCCGCGTCTACGGTGATCGTCGCGCGTTCTCCTGGTGCCTTCGTCATCCCCGGCAAGCACGCCGGTTGACACGGCTCGTGGCGTTCGCGGAATGCGGTTTCGTGGCTGCGTTCGTCGGAGGAGGACGTTGGGCTCCCGTGGTCGTCCTCTTCGCCGGAGTGTTTCACGCGGTCACGGCCCGGCTGATGGGACTGGGGCGGTTCTGGTGGGCTTTCGCCGCCACGTATCCGGCCGTGATGTACGTGGCCCGTTCGGAGCGAAAAGGGTGATGTGCCGTGCACGGCATGATGTGGTGCGCGGCACGCACCGTGGTTCGAGCAGCGTTGTCCGCGTGGACGGGGCTGATCCTGCTCAGCCATCATCACCGGTTCCACTGGCTGCGTGGCATGGAGCCCACGGGAGTACTGATGCCGAACTGGTGCTTCTTCGCTCCGGATCCGGCCGAGCACGACTATCGCCTGCTGTATCGGGTGATCGGCCTCCGCGGTGTGTACTCCGGTTGGAGGTCGGAGTCCGAGATCGCCGAACGGCGCTGGTACCACACCGTCTGGTGTCCGGGGCGGCGTTCGGACAAAGCACTGTTCGACATGTGCGCGGAGTTCCTGCACGAAGTCGGGCACCGGCCGGAGCGGGCGACGCGAACAGCGGTCTACGCGGCGCTGCGCGGACGGGTGTGGACTCGTGTCCGGCGCTACGAGAATTCTCGCACGCAGGCGTTCCAGTTCGCCGTGGTGCGCTGTTCCGGTTACGCGGGAGGAGACACGGAGTTTCTGTACCTGTCACCCCTGTGTGTGCTCACCACAGCGGAAGCATGAGTAGGCACCGGGAGACCGATCGTCACACGGTGCACGGTCCCTCGAACCCAGAACAGCGTTCCGAGCCAAGGAGGTCCGGTTGTACGAGGAGGTCGCGATCGTGGTGCCCTGGCGCTGTTCCGGTCCGGAACGGCTGGGCAACCTCTCCCACGTGGTGAATCACCTCGCACGAATACTGCCCGACTGTCCCCTCTATCTCAGTGATGCTCCCGAATACGGGATCTTCAATCGCTCGGCCGCCCGCAACCGGGGTGTGCACTCCGCCCGGGCACACGGGTTCGCCGTGGTGGTCGTCTGTGACGCGGACATCCTCGTCGATCCCGAGGGCCTGTACGCCGCCCTGGCTTCCTCCGAGGAGCACAGACTGCATCTTCCCTACACGCGTTGTCTGCTGTGTGACTCCTCGGGCGAAACGGTGTACGAGTATCCGGGATCAGTCGGCGGGGTGTGGGTCATCGCCTGCGCCGCATACCTGGAGGTGGGGGGATGTGACCCCCGTTTCCTCGGATGGGGTTACGAGGACACGGCTTTCTGGCGAACCTGTGACACTCTACTCGGCACCGTTCGACACGAAGGGACGATACGCCACCTGTGGCATCCGCCGTGTGAGACGCAGCGGCCGGAGACCTCCGAGATGGCACGTGCCGTACGACGCGGACAGCGTTACGCGCAGGCCCACGGTGATCCCGCGGCGATCCAGCACGTGCGCGCCACCGTGGACCTCTGACCGGCTGTTTCCTTCGAGGTGGCCTTCGGGCGTGAGCCCTGTCCTCGTGCTTTCGACGCCGCTCGGGCTCACCCCACCACGGAGGTCACGTCCCCTCCCAACCCGGCAACATCCACTGTTGCCCGTTGGCATCGGAAAGGGTCCGCACCACCAACAGATCCGAGTTGTGTTTCGGCTCCAGCACGCCCGGTGTCGAATCGTTTTCGAGCAACCACCGGTTGTTCGCCGTTCCCGACTGTCTGCGGGTCCACAGCTGGCTGTTGTCCGTGCGCTGACATCCCTTCAACACGACGTAGGAGACGCCTTTCGTCTCCTCCACGCCGAGACAACCGTTGTTCTCGTTCTGGATCTGGTAGTAACCAGGATAGTCTTTCTGGTGGATGAACTTCCAGTTGGTTCCGGATCTCTGGTCGTCACGGGTCAGTTTGGCCTTGTCGAACTGTTCCCGCTGAGGGCGGCGCCACCACCCGTCGTCGGAGTCGTCGGAATCATCCGAGTCATCGGAGTCCTTCTTCCCCTTGAACACGAAACGCCCCGTGTCCGCGTGCACGATGGTGGTTTTCTGGTTCTGGTACTGAGCGGCCGACACGACACCTGGGGACGCCGCCAGAGCGGCGATTCCGAGTGCGACGGCCACCATCCTTTTCAGTATCAACACGTCACCCCACGACATGATTCTTTTCTTGATATTCTTTCCCGACGGACACACCCAGGATGGAGGAGATCTCGAACGAGCGGAAACAGGGTCTCTCGTTCATGTCACGAACTCAGTCTTTCCCCGCAGAGTACTTGACCGTACATTCTTCCGGTTTACTGAAAGACACGGACCCGTATCCGGCGTCACCTCCCGTGTAAGCACGGACGTTCCGAACAGCGTGGCCGCTACGCACTCCCAGACACACCTTGGTGGAAGGGGCGGCGGGAACGAAGTTCCACTCCATGAAGTAGATGGTGCGCCCTACTCCGTTGTTGATGACGGATTCGACCACATCGGTGGGGTTCGGAGAATAACTAATACCAGTGGCCGGATCGAACCTAAAGTCCTTCCACGCCTTTCCGTAGGACCACGCCCGATGAGACTCCCTGTCAGCACCGGGATGTTCATTGAAGTTAATACTGCGGAAGATACAGTATTTCTTGGGAGGACATTTTTTCGTACTCGCGTTGACCAAATACGTCATGGGACCCACATCCTCCTTGTCCCGCGGAACGGAGTAGCCGGTCGCCGTGATACCGGCACACCAGACGACAGTGATTCCGAGAAGAGCCGCGACCCGAACGAGGAGTCGGCGAGACGACGGCATGACCACACACCCCCGAAAATCCGAATAATGTTTCCCGACGAAGCAGACCCCTCTCAAATTAAGCACTCGTCGACAGCTCCGCAAATTATTAAAAAATTCTCACGAAACACCCGAACGGCGAAACGAGAACCTCTCGAACCATATGCGGACCAGAAACGAGAAACCTTTCGTCCGCTCCCGCGGGGAGCCCCCTCACTCCGTGACCCTCCCGACCGGCCCCGGGCGATGGCCGGACCGCGGAAGGGCCTACTTTCGCGAAGTGAGCACGACGCGTCGCCTTCCGCGAAGATCAAACACGTTCAGTGAACATGCGACCGATATCCGTGCCCACTCCCCGGCGGGATCACGCCGGAACAGGACAGAGCGCCCCTGTGGGTACACCCACAGGGTGTGGACAATCGCAACCTTTTTGCAGAAAATCGCTCGAAAGAACCAAACGACAGCGTACGGGGGAAGTCCGGTGCGAATCCGGCGCTGACCCGCAACGGTGAGCTCCTGTGAGCGAGCCCGAGAACCCGGCGCTGTCGCGGCAAGCTCCACGACCGTCGAGGACCGCGGCAGGGAGCCCGAGCACGACGCCCGTGAGTGCGCCGGAGCACGCGTGCTGGGCACCTCAACGCGGTCCGACCAGCGCAGAAAGGCACCGGCGTTGTGCGACACCACTCCGACTCGTCCGCTCCTCCGTCCACGGCGGAATCCGACTCGCCGGAGGACACGGCGGACCGGACACCGCTGAGTGTCCTCACCGCTCCGACGGAGGCCGGGAACCCGACAGAGCGGGAAACACCCGCCGAGGACCCGCCACGGCCGGGGACCGGGGAAGACCGGGAACGGACACGGCTGCCGCTGCTGTGCTCTCTGCTGACGGTACTGCTGCTGGCCTCGGTGGTCTGCGGCGTGGCCCTCGGTCCGACGAGCGTCCCGCTCGGCAAAACGGTCGAGCTGCTCTGGCAGGCGCTGCGTGGAGGTGTGATCCCGGCCGAGGACGCGGGCGTGTACTACATCGTCTGGGACGTGCGGCTGCCCAGGGTGCTGCTGGCCGCCGTGGTCGGAGCCGGACTCAGCGCCGTGGGCGTGGCCACCCAGGCGATGGTGCGCAACGCCCTGGCGGACCCCTTCGTGCTGGGAATCTCCTCGGGAGCCTCGGTGGGCGCCAGTGCCGTGGCACTGTACGGAGTGCTGGGGGCGCTGGGACTGTACGCACTGTCCACGGCCGCCTTCCTCGGGGCCCTGGCGGCCACCGTGCTGGTCTATCTGATCGCCCGCACCGCCGAGGGACTCACCCCACTGCGGCTGATCCTGACCGGAACGGCGATGTCCTACGGGTTCTCGGCCGTCACCACCCTGCTGGTGTTCCAGGCACCGAACGGCAACGCGGCCAAGTCCACGATGTTCTGGCTGCTCGGCAGTCTCGGCGGGGTCACCTGGAACTCGTTGCCCGTGGCCACGGTGGTTCTCGCCTGTGGACTGTGCTACCTGCTGCTGTCGGCCGAACGTCTCAACGCGCTGGCCATGGGAGACGAGACGGCCACGACTCTGGGGGTGGATCCGGGGCGGTTCCGGCGTGAACTGTTCGTACTGGCCGCGGCGGTCACGGGGGTGCTGGTCGCCGTCAGCGGGGCGGTCGGCTTCGTCGGCCTGATGCTGCCCCACCTGGCACGGCTGATGGTGGGAGCCGACCATCGCCGGGTCCTGCTGCTGGCCCCGCTGGCCGGAGCGGTGTTCCTGGTGTGGACGGACCTGCTCGCCAGGACGGTGGCCGCTCCCGAACAACTCCCCCTCGGTGTGATCACCGCGGCGATCGGCGTGCCCTGTTTCCTGCTGCTGATGCACCGCCGCAAGGCCACGTTGGGAGGTCGCTGATGGAACTGGAACTGGCGGGTGTCGGCGTGTCGGTGGCGGGTAAACGGCTCGTAGACGACGTGGACGTGCACGTCGGTGCGGGAAACCTCGTCGGTCTGGTCGGCCCCAACGGCAGCGGCAAGTCCACCACCCTGCGGTGTGTGTACCGCTCCCTGAGCCCCGAGCGGGGTGAGGTGCGGCTCGGAGGGGAGAACGTGACCGCGATGTCACTGCGGGAGAGCGCCCGCCGCATCGCCGCGCTCACCCAGGAGTCCCAGTCGGAGTTCGACTTCACCGTCGGCGAGGTCGTCGACATGGGAAACACCCCCCACCGTGTTTCCGAAAGGTCCGACCGGGCACGCGGGCGCAGCGCGGCGCTGCGGGCCGTGGGATGCGCGCATCTGGAGCAGCGCAGTGTGCTCTCGTTGTCCGGCGGCGAGAAACAGCGGGTGCTCATCGCCCGGGCGCTGGTGCAGCGACCGGAACTGCTGGTACTGGACGAACCGACGAACCACCTGGACGTCCGTCACCAGCTGGAGATGCTCTCCCTGGTGCGCAGACTGCGCCTGACCACCCTGACCGCACTGCACGACCTGAATCTGGCCGCGGCCTGGTGCGACCACGTCTACGTGCTCTGCCAGGGGCGCGTGGTGACGGGCGGCCCACCCACCGAGGTGCTCACCCCGGAGATCATCGGCGAGGTCTTCGGGGTCCGGGTGCACGTGGTCGACCACCCGGAGACACGTGCTCCCCAGCTGCTGTTCTCCCCCGTCGAGTCGGGGACGGATCCGTCGAAAGGACACCAGAGACCATGACCGTACTCCGGAACTCCCTGGTACGGGGAGTCTGTCTGCTGATGGCGGGAACGCTGCTCGGGGGGTGTGGGGCCCGCGTGGCCGAACGTTCCTCGGGAGAGGTGCCGGAACGCTTCCCCGTCACACTGACCAACTGCGGACACGAACGCACCTACCAACGGCCCCCGGAGAAGGTGGTCACCAACGACATCGGGATCACCGAGATCATGTTCGCCCTGGGGCTACAGGACCGCATGGCCGGTTACTTCCTGCGCGACGGCCAGCGCTCCGGGGTGCGGAGCTCGCCGTGGTCGGAGAGTTTCGAGAAGGTCCCGCACCTGGGCGAGGAGATCGACATGGAGGGAGTCCGCGCGGCGAACGCGGACATGGTCTTCGCCGGCTGGAACTACGGGTTCGGGGAGACGGCACGTTTCACTCCGGAGAGGTTGAGCGGAGAGGGGATCGACGCCTACGTGCTCAGCGAGTCCTGTCGCACCGGTTCCGGGGACAAACGCGGCATCATGCCCCCGCTGGAGGCGTTGTACACCGACATCCGCAACCTGGGTGAGCTGTTCGGGGTGCGGCAGCGGGCGGAGAAGCTCGTCTCCGAGTACGAGACCACGGTCGAGCGGGCCCAGCGGGACACGGGTGAACGCCCCACCGTCTTCCTGTACGACTCGGGGCGCAGCGAACCGGTCACCTCGGGCAACGGCGGCGCGGCCGACCAGATCATCGAGAAGGCCGGCGGCAGGAACGTCTTCCACGATCTCGACGACAGCTGGACCACGGTCAGTTGGGAAACGGTGCTGCGCGCCGACCCGGACGCCATCCTGATCAACGACTACGGGGACAGGACGTCCCGGGAGAAGATCGAGTTCCTGCGTAACCATCCCACCTTCTCCAAGATCGAGGCGGTCCGCGAGAACCGGTTCCTCACCCTGCCCTACGCGGCGCTCGTGGAGGGGCCACGCAACCCCTCGGCAGTGCGCAGGACGGCCGAGTTCCTGGACACCGTTCCCATCGACGAACAGGAGTGACGGTCCGGCCCGTCCGGGAGGGGACACCGGGATCCCGTCGGTGAGCTCCTGCCAGAATGTGGCCGCGACACAGCGGGTTCGGAGGGACGATGATCGACACTGGCAGCACCGGCGGTGCGGTGCGGCTGCGGCCGCCCCGCCACCGGGTCAGCCGACGCGCTCTCCCCTGGTGGGGCTGTCGCGCCGTGGGAGAGGTACTGGTCGTGTTGGCCGGGATGCTGCTGGCCGCGTGGTGGTTCTCGCTGTGGAGGGAGCTGTTCCTCCCGCTGTTGGTGGTCGCCGTCCTCGGATGCTGCTATGTGGTGGTCATGCCCTGGTGGCGCTACCGGGTGCACCGGTGGGAGACCACCGAGTCCGCCGTGTACACCGCCAGCGGGTGGATCAGCCGTGAATGGCGGGTGGCCCCGATGTCCAGGATCCAGACCGTGGACACCGCACGCGGACCCTTGCAGCGCGTTTTCGGGCTGTCCAGTGTGACCGTCACGACCGCCTCGGCAGCCGGGCCGCTGAGCATCGACGGGCTCGATCACCGGGTGGCCGCCGAACTGGCCGAGTTGCTGACCAGAACCACCCAGGCCACTCCGGGGGACGCCACGTGAGCGGGTCCGAGACCGACCGTGTCGAACACGAGGAGCACCCCGGCCGGCAGGACCTCTCCTGTTGGCAGCGGCTGTCCCCGCGAAGCGTGCTCGCCTCGTCCGGGATGTTGGCGGTGCCGCTGCTGACCGCGCTCGTGTTACGGGTGTCCACCTCCGAGGATCCGACGCGCGGGCTGTTCGAGGCCGCCGGCCTGCTGGCAGTGGCGGTTCTGGTGGTGGCCTCCGCCTGGTGGCGGTGGTTCTTCACCCGTTTCCGGGTCACCGAGCAGCGTTTCGAACTGCGTCAGGGCAATGTGGCCCGCAGTTTCCGGTCGATTCCCCGGGAACGCATCCGCAGTGTCGACCTGACCGCCCCGGTGTTGCACCGAGTGCTGGGACTGTCCGTGGTGCGCATCGGTACCGGACAACGGTCCGAGGGGGACTCCGAGCTCCGCCTGGACGCTCTGTCCACCCCGCGGGCCGAGCTGCTGCGTGAACTGCTGCTGCGGAAAGAACCGGCCACCTCCGACACGGAGGGCAGGGGAGCGGCCCCCCGTACGGAGACGCGAAGCGGTGTCGAACTGGCCGCGATGCGGCCCAGCTGGTACGGCTACAGCACCCTGACCGCCTCGCTGCTGCTGGTCACCTGGACCGCCCTCGCCTCGGCGCTGAGCAGTCTGAGTGACCTGTTGCGGGCGTTCGGAGCCACCTCGTGGGTGCTCGAACGGTTGCCCCACACGACGGAGCAGGCACTCTCCGGGGGCGCGCTGTGGGTGGGGGTGCTCGTGCTGCTGGGGGTGCTGCTGCTCGGCGGATGGCTCGGAGCCCTGGTGATCTCGGTGGAGATGTGGTGGGGATTCCGGCTCACCCTGGAGAACGAACACACGCTGCGGGTCCGGCGGGGACTGCTGACCACACGGGCGGTGTCGCTGGAGAAACGCAGGCTCCGTGGAGTGGAGCTGGCCGAGCCGTTGCTGCTCCGGGCCGCCCGTGGGGGCAGACTCGGCGCGGTGGCCACCGGCCTCGAATCGGGGGCTTCGGCCAGCGGGGACAACAAGGCGCTGCTGCCGCCCGCTCCGCGCCGGGTGGCGACCCGGATCGGTGCCGAGGTGCTCGACGGCAGGGTGGGGTTTCCGCCCGGGGAACGGCTGCGGGGACACCCCCGGGCGGCGTTGCGCCGGAGGATGGCACGGGCGGGGCTCGTGGTGGGCGGGGTACTGGCGGCGGGAACCACGGCACCTCTCCTCGGCCCACTGCCGTGGTGGTTCCCACCGGTGACGGCAGCCCTCGTGGCCGTGCCGGCCGTGTTGTTCGCCCGGGACGCCTACCGGAGTCTCGGACACGCGCTGTGTGGAGAGTTCCTGGTCACACGCTGGGGTACCGGGGTGCGCAGGACGGTGCTGTTGCAACGTGACGCGATCATCGGGTGGCGCCTCCGACAGTCGCCGCTGCAACGACTCTCCGGGGTGTTGACGCTTGCCGCCACCACGGCGGCCGGCAACGGCTGCTACGCGATCCGCGATGTGGACGGCGCCCGCGGGGTGGAGTTCGCCGAACGGGCCGTGCCCGGGCTGCTCGCCCCGTTCCTGGAGAGGCGGGACTCCGAGGACACGACACCCACCGGGGGCGAGAGGACCGCCCCTTCGGGGGAATGACCGCCCGTGTGGGACGGAACGCCACCCGTCCCACACCCGAGTGGAGGATCTCACCCCCGGCGGGAAGGCTGGTTCCTTCCGACACGTCCGGGAATTCCTTTGACCATGTCCAGAAACGCTTTCCACTGGGGGCGATCCACGGTCAGTTGACCGGCGGGACGGTTCTTGCTGTCCCGGAGGCCTATCCGACTCTCCGAGAATCCCACTTCGACGCACTGTCCCTGCCCCTGAGTGCGACTGCTACGACGCCATGAAAAGAATTCGAACATTTACAGTTCTCCTAGTCTTCCTCTGATCACGTCCAGCGACTCCCGCGGGTCGAAGGCGTGTTTGCGTAAATGATCCATCATGGCGTTGTAGTTCGACAGATCCTTCTCACTTTCGAGGTACAGACCTCCCGCGTGTGTTTCGAGGTAGACGATGTCCGGGTCCACACTCTCGGGGTAACGCAGAATGACGAAAGGTCCTATCTGGGCGGGATGGGCCCCCGCCTCCAACGGCATGACCTGGACGGTGATGTTCGGGTACTCGGCCAGCTCCAGCACGTGGTGCAGCTGGGAACGCAGCACCGACGCACCTCCCACCCTCCTTCGTAGGGCGGTCTCTCCGACCACGGCCCACAGTTCGAGCGGCTCGGTTCCGGTGATTCTGTGCTGCCGCCGTATCCGCAGTTCCGCCCTGCGACGAATCTCGTCCTCCGAGGCGTCGATCAGGGTTTCCTTCGTGATCGAGTAGGCGTATTCCTCGGTTTGCAGCAGACCGGGAACCGCCTCCAACTCGTAGGTGTACAGCGCCGAGGCCTCGGCCTCCAGTCCCACATAGGTCTCGTACCATTCGGGGAGGATGTCGCTGTAGGACTGCCACCAACCTCGTTTCCGCGCGTCCCGCGCCAGTTCGAGCAACTCCGGTTTGACGTGCTCCTCCACCTCGTAGAAATCCAGCAGTCTGGTCACGTCGTCGACCGTCGGGGACCGTTTCGCCGTCTCGAACCGTCCGATCTTGGCCTGGGTGCATCCCAGGTGTTCGGCTGCCTGCTGCTGGGTGACCCCCCGCGAGGTACGCAGTTTTCTCAACTCCGCCGCGAGTCTGCGGCGCCGGACTGTCGGGCTCCCTGTCATGTCCCCAGTCTGCTCATGTGAGCAGCACAACGTCACCACACTGTTACCGGTCGAACAGGACGAAACCGGCACTGCCGGGGGGAACCATCGAGGGGCAAGAACCCCGGGGACCTCAGCGTCCGGGAATGTTGCGCAGGTTGCTGCGTGCCAGACGGATCATCTTGCCCACCCCACCGGAGAGCACCGTCCTGCTCACGGCCAACGCGAAGCCCTTGACCTGGGCTCCGGTGATGTGCGGCGGCAGGGACAGGGCGTTCGGATCGGTCACCACGTCCACCACCGCCGGTCCCGGATGGGAGAAGGCGTCGTGCAGGGCCACCCGCACCTCGTCCGGACGGCGGACCCGCACCGAGTACAGCCCCAACGCCCCGGCTAGGGCGGCGAAGTCCACCGGTTCGTGGTCGGTGCCGTGGTCGGGCATCCCGTCCACCAGCATCTCCAGCTTCACCATGCCCAGCGAGGCGTTGTTGAACAGCACCACCTTGACCGGCAGCTCGTGCGTACGCAGGGTCAGCAACTCGCCGAGCAGCATGGCCAGTCCGCCGTCGCCGGCCATGGCCACCACCTGCCGGTCGCGGTCGGCGAACTGCGCCCCGACGGCGTGGGGCAGGGCGTTGGCCATCGAACCGTGGATGAACGAGCCGATCATCCTGCGCCGACCGTTCGGGGTGACATAGCGCGCGGACCAGACGTTGCACATCCCGGTGTCCACGGTGAACACCGCGTCCTCGGCCGCCACGTCGTCGAGGACGTCGGCCACGTACTCCGGATGGATGGGAACCTGGGTCTCCACGTCCCTGGTGTAGGCCTCCACCACCCGTTCGAGGATCTCGGCGTGTTCGCGCAGCATCCTGTCCAGGAACTCCCGGTCGGTCTTGGTGTTCAGGTGCGGCAGCACGGCACGCACGGTCTCGGCCACGTCACCCTGCACCGCGAAGTCCAGCACGGTGCGCCGCGCCAGGTGCGCCGGTTCGATGTCCACCTGAACAGTGTTGGCCTGGGGCAGGAAGTTGTCGTAGGGGAAGTCCGTTCCGAGCAGCACGAGCAGGTCGGCCCGGTGCATGGCCTCGTGACACGCGCCGTAGCCGAGCAGGCCGCTCATGCCCACGTCGAACGGGTTGTCGTACTGGATCCACTCCTTGCCACGCAGCGCGTGCCCCACCGGGGCCTTGAGGGTCTCGGCCAGCCGCATCACCTCGTCGTGGGCCCTGCCCGCCCCCGCCCCGCAGAACAACATCACCCGGTCGGCGGAGTTCAGTGCCTGGGCCAGTTGCAGCACCTGTGACTCCGGCGGCACCACGCTCGGAGGCTCACAGTGGACCCTTCCCTCTCCGGTGGGGTTCGCCGTGGAGCGTTCCGCCACGTCCCCCGGCATGACCAGCACCGACACCCCGCGCCTGCCCGCCGCGGTCTGTAGCGCGCTGCGCAGCAGGCGCGGCATCTGCTCCGGGTGGGAGAGCACCTCGCACAGATGGCTGCACTCGTTGAACATCCGTTCCGGATGGGTTTCCTGGAAGAAGCCGGTTCCTATCTGGGCCGAGGGGATCTGCGAGGCCAGTGCCAGCACGGGCGCGCCGCTGCGGTGCGCGTCGAACAGTCCGTTGATCAGGTGCAGGTTGCCCGGGCCGCAACTTCCCGCGCACACGGCCAGCCTTCCGGTGATCTGGGCCTCCGCCGCGGCGGCGAAGGCCGCGGCCTCCTCGTGGCGCACGTGCACCCACTCGATGCCGTCGGTGCGTCTGACCGCGTCCACGACGGGGTTGAGGCTGTCCCCCACGATGCCGTAGATCCGCCGCACCCCTGCTTCGACGAGTATCTCGATGAACTGGTCGGCCACTGTCGGCATCGCTGCTCCCACGACGAGGGTCCTGTTGGTGCTCGGATGGCGGGGCCTGTCGAGGCGTTCGACGAAGGCTCCGGTTGGTGACCGTCGCCGCAGCGGCGCGGGGGCGCAACTCGAGAAGGACCTCGCGGCGAGCCCGCTCCCACCATTCCTCCTATCGAGGGATGAACGGTAACGATTCCGAACCGTTCGACGATCTTGTCCTCGAAAGACGAAAAACGATCATGCGAAGGGACCTGCGGTGAACGTCCGCGTTTACACGTTGTCCGCCATAGCGGTGACGCTCTCCGCCGCCGCGGGGTTGTGGTTCGGAGCCGTTCTCGCCACCACCGATTTCGACGCGGAACGTGCCGGTTCCGAGCCAGCTCCCGAAGCGGCGGTGGTCTCCGAGGTGCGGGGACCCACACCGTGACCACAGGGTCATGGGCTAGCGTCGGGACATGACGGAAAAACTCTCCCCGGGCGACCTCGCCCCGGACTTCACCCTGTCCGACGCCGACGACAACCCCGTGACCCTGTCCAGCTACCGGGGTAGTCCGGTGGTCGTGTACTTCTACCCTGCCGCCGGAACCCCCGGTTGCACCACGGAGGCCTGCGACTTCCGGGACAGTCTGGCCGACCTGGAGGGGGCCGGTTTCGCGGTGCTCGGTGTCTCGCCGGACAAACCGGCCAAGCTCGCCGAGTTCCGCGACTCCGAGGGGCTCACCTTCCCCCTGCTGTCCGATCCGGACCACACGGTCATGACCCGCTGGGGAGCCTACGGCGAGAAGAACAACTACGGCAAGATCGTGCAGGGCGTGATCCGCTCGACGTTCGTGGTCGACGCCGAAGGCCGTGTCCAGCAGGCGATGTACAACGTCAAGGCGACCGGCCACGTCGACCGGTTGCGTCGTGAGATCGGGGTCTGAACGAATCGTTCGACCTCCGGTTTCGCAGCGGGGCCCGTTCCCGGCGCGGGCCCGACACGCACTCGGTTCCTCCCTCACCCGGCACGGTGACCGGGTTTCCCGAACAGCCCGCCCAGCGGCCTCACGCGGCCTCCCCTCCTCGCCGCTCCGGACCGGACGGGCACCGGCCCCGGACGACGACTAGTCCAACGCCATGTAGAGCGCCACAGCCGCCGCGATCACCACCACCGTCCAGCGCAGGGCCGCGGCGGGAAGACGCCGGGCGAGCCTGCCCCCGACCATTCCCCCGAGCAACGTGGTGGGCACCAAAGCAGCGACGGCGGCCCAGTCCACCGGAGCGAGCAACGCGTAGACCACGACGGTGACCAGGCTGCCGAGCAGTCCCAACAGGTTCTTGGCCGCGTTGAGCGTGCTCAGGGCGGCGTTGGCGGTCAGCACCAGGACGACCACGAGGATGATGCTGCGTGCCCCGCCGAAGTACCCGCCGTACACCGAGGCGAGGAAGATCCCGGCGGTGAGCAGCACGCTCCTGTCCGGGCCGTGTTGGTCGGGGTTGCCGATCCACCGGCGGATACGGCCCTGGAAGGCCATCAACACGGCCGACAGTCCCACGAGCGCGGGAACCACGGCGTCGAACACCGCGCCGGGAAGGCTGAGCAGCAGGGCGCACCCTCCGAGGGAACCGAGCAGGGCCGCCACGGAGATCGGAACCAGTCGACGCCCGTTGGCGCGCAGATCCCCCCGCTGACTGAACACGGCACCCACGAACCCGGGGAACTGGGCCACCGCGTTGGTCACGTTCGCCGCCAGCGGAGGCAGCCCCGTGCCGAGCAGCGCCGGGAACACCAGCAGTGAGCCGCCACCGGCGACGGCGTTGACACAGCCGGACACGAACCCGGCGAGCGCGAGCAGTCCCAGTTCCAGCCATTCACCCAGCACGGCGGAAACCTAGCGATCCGCTCGGGGGCTTCCCACCTCGGGGAGGGAATTGTCACAACCACCCGGCACGAGCCCCTCTGACGCGCGCCCTACGGGGACGTCTCCGCGCTCACCCCGCCAAGACACGCAGGTGCGGCAGCAGCTCACGCAGCGCGCGCCCCCGGTGCGAGTCCGCGTCCTTCTCCGCCGAGGACAACTCGGCCGAGGTACGGCTCTCCCCCTCGGGCACGAAGATCGGATCGTAGCCGAAACCGTTGGTTCCGCGGGGCTCGCGCACGATACGACCCGGCCAGGTGCCACGCACCACGGTCTCCGAGCCCTCCGGGGTGACCAGGGCGGCGGCGGCCACGAAGGCCGCGCCGCGCCGCTCGTCGGGCACGTCCCGCAGCTGCCCCAGCACCAGCTCCAGGTTGGCCTGGTCGTCACCGTGTCCGCCCGCCCAGCGGGCCGAGAGCACCCCGGGCATCCCGTTGAGCGCGTCCACGCTCAGCCCCGAGTCGTCGGCCACGGCGGGCAGTCCGGTGGCCCGGACCGCGTCGGTGGCCTTGGCCAGCGCGTTCTCCTCGAAGGTGGCCCCGGTCTCGGGGGCCTCCGGGAACTCCGGCACGGCGTCGAGGCCGACCACCTCGACGCCGCCCACCCCGGCGTCGTCGAGGATGCGGCGCAGCTCGACCAGCTTCTTCGCGTTGCGGGTGGCCAGCAACAACCTGCTCATGCGGCACTCCCCGGCAACCGTCCCGGGTACGGCTCGGCCAGCGCCTCGGTCTGCAACTCGCACAACCGCGTGGAACCGGCCAGCGCCACGTCCAGCATCCGGTCCAGCGTGGAACGCGGGAAGGTCGCCCCCTCGCCGGTGCCCTGCACCTCCACGAAGGTTCCGTGATCGGTGGCCACCACGTTCATGTCCACCTCAGCCCGGGAGTCCTCCTCGTAGGGCAGGTCCAGCCGCACCCGACCGTCGACGACCCCCACGCTGACGGCCGAGACCGCGCAGGACAGCGGTTTCGGGTCGGACAGTCGTTTGGCGGCCCGCAACCAGGTGACCGCGTCGGCCAGCGCCACATAGGCCCCGGTGATCGCGGCCGTGCGCGTTCCCCCGTCGGCCTGGATCACGTCGCAGTCCAGCGTGACGGTGTTCTCCCCCAGCGCGCTCATGTCGATGCAGCTGCGCAGCGAACGCCCGATCAACCTGCTGATCTCGTGTGTGCGTCCCCCGATCTTTCCCTGGACCGACTCGCGCACCCCACGCGTGTTCGTCGCGGAAGGCAGCATCGCGTACTCGGCCGTCACCCAGCCCAGACCGGAGCCGGCGCGCCAGCGCGGCACTCCCTCCTGCACACTGGCCGCACACAGCACCCGCGTGCGGCCGAACTCCACCAGTACCGACCCGGCGGGCCACTCCTGGTATCCCCGGGTGATGCGCACGTCCCTGAGTTCGTCGTCGCTCCTGCCGTCAGCTCTAGCCACGCGCCCCACCCTAGAACGTGGCCCGGTCACGCCGGACACCGGCGGAGGGTCCGGTTCACTCCTCCACCACCACCCATTCGAGCGAGGAAGGGCGTCGTCCCGTGGTCAGGAACTCCCGCAGTGCCTCGGCCAGCGCCTCCGGCCGTAGCCCGCTTCCGGCGGGAAAGGCCACGTCCGACTCGGACACGGCCGGGGACTCCGGTTCACCGACGGGCACGGCCAGGTCGTGTTCCACGTCGATGTAACTCAGATAGCCGTACCCCTCGCGGACGAGCACGCACACGTCGTGGTCGAGCATCTCGCTGCCCTCCTCGACGGGCTCCCTCCGCTCGTGCCACACCGTGGCCGCTCCCGCGGCGGGCTCGGCCAACCGGGAGACCAGCCCGTCCACCTCCTCCGGCTCGGTCAGGGTCAGACCGTCACCGTCGTTCGGGTCGTCCGGAGAGTCGATCGGCCACACCGCCGTGATCGTCATCACGCCCCCACCAGGATCCCTCGGATCGTCACTGTCCTCGCACCGCCCGCGGCGGGAGGACAAGTGTCGCACCCGGCGAACTCCGTCGGCGCGGCCACGGGTGCCGGTGGCGGGGGCTCACACCCGGTACGTCTCGCCCGCCGCCACCACGTCGACCGGCACCGAGGTGTGCTCCCGAGCCTCGGCGTGGATCGCCTCCCCGTCCGACCAGGGTTGCAGGTGGGTCAGCAGCAGCCTCCCCACCGCGCCCTTCTCGGCCACCTCGGCGGCCTGCCTGCCGGACAGGTGCAGCCCGTCCGGGTGTTCCGGGGAGTCCGGCCAGGAAGCCTCGGCCAACAGCACGTCCGCGCCGTCGGCCAGCTCGTCGAGCCTCCCGCAGGGGCCGGTGTCGGCGGTGTAGGCCAGCACCCTGCCCTCGGCGGTCACCCGGAACCCCCAGCTGGGGCAGACGTGCTCCAGCGGGAACGCCGTGATCTCGAACGGCCCCACCCGAACGGGGACTTCCGGCACCGCTCGGAAGTCGAACACGTCCGAGAGGTCGGTGGTGGCTCGTTCGGCCGCGTTCGACGCGTACAGGGCGGCCAGCCGGTCCGGGGCCTCCGGGGGAGCGAACACGGGAAGTCGTCGCTCACGCGGATCGTACGGCGGGACGGGATGGTAGCGGCGCAGCACGGTCAGCGCGCCGAAGTCCGCACAGTGGTCGGGGTGCAGGTGGGACAGCAGCAGCGCCTCCGGCCGGAAGGGGTCGACGAACCGCTGCAGCGTCCCCAGCGTGCCGTTGCCCAGGTCCAGCAGCACACCGGTGTCACCGGACTCCACCAGGTACCCCGAGGCGGGGGTGGTGGGGCCCGGGATGCTGCCGGAACAACCGAGGATCGTCAGCTTCACACAGCCGAGCGTGACACGTCCGCCGGCAACGCAACATCGGATGTGACGGACGGCCCGAGAAAACGCCGGGCGAGTCGGGCGAAGGGCTCGGCCGACCCGGTGGCCCGGAACTCGTGTCTCGGCGGCTCGGCGGAGTCGGGTTCGGCCAGCAGGTCCCGCTCGGTGAGCACGCGCACCACGTCCTTGGCGGTCTCCTCGGCGCTGGAGACCAGCGTCACCTGCTCGCCCATGACGATCTGCAACACTCCGCTCAGCAGGGGGTAGTGGGTGCAGCCCAGCACCAGGGTGTCGACGTCGGCGCGCTGCAACGGATCCAGGTAGGCCTGCACCAACCCGAGGATCTGGCGCCCCGAGGTGGTTCCGCGCTCCACGAAGTCCACGAACCGCGGGCAGGCCACGGTGTGCGGCCGCACCCCCGGAACCGCGGCGAGGGCGTCCTCGTAGGCACGGGAGCGCACGGTGGCACTCGTGCCGATCACCCCCACGTTCCCGTTGCGGGTGGTGGCGGCGGCGCGGCGGGCGGCGGGCAGCACCACCTCCACCACGGGGATGTCGTAGCGCTCCCGCGCGTCCCGCAGGCAGGCCGCCGAGGCCGTGTTGCAGGCGACGACCAGCATCTTCACCCCCTCCTCCACGAGGGAGTCGGCCACCGCGAGGGCGTGTCGCCGCACCTGGTCGATCGGCAGCGGCCCGTAGGGACCGTGGGCGGTGTCGCCCACGTAGCGCACCCGTTCGGCGGGCAGTTGGTCCATGATCGCGCGGGCCACGGTCAGACCCCCCACGCCGGAGTCGAAGATCCCGATCGGTGCTTGGGTCACGTTCCCAGTCTGCCGGGTGGGTTCCCGGGACGCTCCACACCGGCGGTGTGTCGACGGTCACCACGGGCCACCAGCCAGGCGGCCAGCATCCCTCCGAGCACCCCGAAAAGGTGCGCCTGCCAGGAGATCCCCTGCTGGCCGGGAAGCACTCCCCAGAGCATGCCGCCCCAGTAGAAGAACAGCACCACCGCCACCAGGATCTGGCCCGGACTGCCGGTGAAGAAACCGCGCACCAGCAAAAACATCAGCCATCCGAAGGCGATGCCGGAGGCACCCAGGTGCGTGGTGGTCTCCCCGCCGAACAACCAGGTTCCGAGTCCGCCGACCAGCCAGACCACCGCGGTGACCGCCACGAACTGGCGCGTCCCCCCGGCCATGCACAACCAGCCCAGCACCAGCAGCGGCAGCGTGTTGCCGATCAGGTGTCCCCAGCCCGCGTGCAACAGCGGAGCCCAGAGGATGCCGTCCAGCCCGTCCACGTCGCGGGGTTGGATGCCGTTGGCGTCCAGTCCGTTCACCCGTGGCGTGGGCGGGCCCACCTGGAAGAACAGCTGGTCGACCAGCTCCAGCAGGTACAGCAGGGCCACGAAGGAACACACCACCAGGGCAGCCCTGCCGGGGCGCGGCGGAATCACGCGGGGTTTCCGTCGCGGAGCGGGATGCGCGGAGGCCGAACTCACACCGCCGAGCCTACGCCGGGCGCCGAAACGGCGACCAGATCGGGAAGCATCGGGGAGCGGTCGATCACGTCACGGTTCACGGTCGGAGGTCAGGCCCAGAGCTGGCCGTCCAGCCGCTGTGCGGCCTCGTCGAGCGTGCCGCCGTAGGCTCCGGTGGACAGGTACTTCCACCCCGCGTCGGCCACCAGGAACACGATCTCGGCCGACTCCCCGGCGGCCACGGCCCGCTCGCCCACCGTCAGTGCGGCGTGCAGCACCGCCCCGGTGGAGATACCGGCGAAGATGCCCTCCTGCTCCAGCAACTGACGGGTGCGCCGCAGGGCGTCGTAGGACCCCACGGAGAACCGCCTGCTGAGCACGTCGGGGTCGTAGAGCTCGGGAACGAAGCCCTCGTCGAGGTTGCGCAGCCCGTAGACGAGCTCGCCGTAGCGGGGTTCGGCGGCGACGATCTGGGTGTCGGGATTGTGCTCGCGCAGCCGACGCCCCACCCCCACCAGTGTTCCCGTGGTGCCGAGTCCGGCGACGAAGTGCGTCACCCCGGGCAGGTCACGCAGGATCTCCGGGCCGGTCCCCCGGTAGTGTGCGTCGATGTTGGCCGAGTTCCCGTACTGGTACAGCATCACCCAGTCCGGGTTCTCCTCGGCGAGCTGTTTGGCCACGGCCACGGCCTGGTTGGAACCGCCCTCGGCCGGGGAGGAGATGATGCGGGCCCCGTAGGCCTGCAGGATCTGTCTGCGTTCCTCGGAGGTGTTCTCCGGCATCACGCACACCAGCCCGTACCCCTTCAGCGAGGCGGCCATGGCCAGGGAGATGCCGGTGTTGCCCGAAGTGGGTTCGAGGATCGTGCACCCCTGGGTGAGGGTGCCCTCCTTCTCCGCCGCCTCGATCATGGCCAGTGCCGGGCGGTCCTTGACCGAGCCGGTCGGGTTGCGGTCCTCCAGTTTCGCCCACAACCGCACGTCGGACGACGGCGACAACCGGGGCAGGCCGACCAACGGTGTGTCACCGAGGGTGTCCAGCAGCGAGTCGTAGCGGGCCACGTCGATCCCCTCTCCCGCGAGATACGGGTTCGTGCGAACTCCATCGGAAACGCCCGGGCGGAGCCCCGGTGGTGGCCTCCCTGGGACCGCCACGGCACCGGCGCCCGCACGGGCGTCCCCGGACGGAACTGTTCAGCGCGTACCGCCCGCGACGGCGGGCAGGATGGTCAGGTTGTCCCCGTCGGAGACCGTGGCGTCGAGCCCCCCGACGAAACGAACGTCCTCGTCGTTGACGTAGACGTTCACGAAGCGGTGCAGACCGCCGTCCTTGACCAGCCGGTCCTTGAGTCCCGAGTGCCTGGAGTCGAGGTCGTTGATGACCTCGGCCACGGTGTTGCCGTCGGCCTCCACCGACTTCTGCCCCCCGGTGTGACTACGCAGAATAGTCGGAATCGAAACACTGACTGCCATGGCGCAACCTCCTGTGAACCACACTGATTTCGCGACATCCACCCGACGACCACGACCGCGCGCCCTTCAGCGCGACGTGGGAGTTCAGCCTCGGTCGGGGACGTCGTCGCTGCCGGTGTGGGCGAACATGTAGGACTCGACGACCTCCACCGGCTCCTCGGTGACGACGCCGTCGACGATGCGGTAGGAACGCAGCTCGTATTCGTGCGGGTCCCTGGTGGACAGGAGCACGTAGTGCGCGTTGGGTTCGGAGGCGTAGGAGACGTCGGTCCGCGAGGGGTACGCCTCCGTGGCGGTGTGGGAGTGGTAGATCACCACCGGCTCCTCGTCGGCGGCGTCCATCGCCCGCCAGACCCGCAGTTGCTCGGTGGAGTCGAAACGGTAGAACGTCGGCGAACGTTCGGCGTTGGTCATCTCGATCACCCGTTCGGGGCGATCTGACCCCTCGGGGCCCGCCACCACACCACACGCTTCGTCCGGGTGGTCCCGTCGAGCATGCGCAACCATCGCATCCACGAGGTCGCGTCGGATCACCAGCACAGCCACCATCCTACGGGGTGAGTCACCGTGGTCCCATCATGTGAACCCGGTGAGCGGTCCTTTCACGGGTCGAAACGTCCCTCGACCGTGATTCATTCCCGTTCGGGATGGTAAAGGCGCCTGTAACAGGGCACCGCCGCCACCGACTCCGCCGCCAGCACCGCGTGCACGACGGAACGGGCGGTGACCTCGGCGGCGGCCGTGCACACCGCGTCCAGTTTCTCCACCCAACCGGCCTCACCCGCCGCCGGCGTTCCGGTGTTCTGCCCGGTGTCCAGGGCGAACACGGTGTCCCCGTCGGTCATGCCGTGGGCCGGACGCACCGCCCGGGCCACCCCGTCGTGGGCGGCCACGGCGATCCGGCGGCACTCGGGTTTGCCGAACCCCGCGTCGGTGGCCACCACACCGATCGTCGTGTTCAACGGACGGACGCCGGCGCCGGACCTGTCGGTGCGGACGTCCTGTCCCCGCGCCGCCTCGATTCGCTCCGTCGGGGGTGCGGGCAGGTCGAACTCGCCGGGCAGACCACTGGACAGCGCCCACGGCAGACCGGTGTCCGGACAGACCGTGCTTCCGGAGGAGTTCACGGCGGTCAGCGCCGCCACCCTGGTCCCGTCGGCGAGCACGACACTGGCGGTTCCCAGTCCGCCCTTGAGGGCTCCCGCCACCGCACCGGCACCGGCACCGACGTTGCCCTCCGCAAGTTCCTCCGAGGTTCGCGCCCGGCAGGCGGCGTATCCGAAGGTGGCGTCCGGCCGTCGTCCCCAGTCACCCATGGGCAGGTCGAACAGCACGGCCGCGGGCACGATCGGCACCACCTCGTGCGGTGTGGTGCCCACCCGCAGCCCGTGTCCCCGCTCGGCCAGCCAACGCATCACCCCGTCGGCGGCGGAGAGCCCGTAGGCGCTGCCTCCGCCGAGCAGGACCCCGTGGACCCGCTGGACCAGGTGGTCCGGGTCGAGCACGTCGGTCTCCCGCGTTCCGGGCCCGGCTCCCCGGACGTCGACCCCCGCCGCCGCCCCCTCGGGAGTGAGCACCACCGTGCTTCCGGTGGCCCAGCGCTCGTCGAGACGGTGGCGGTGGCCCACCGTCACCCCGGGCACGTCGGTGATGGCGTTGTGCGGTCCCGCACCGGGCGGGGGTGAATCGGCCATGACTGCCACCCCATCGGGCTCTCGTGGTCTCCGGGTCCGCCGGTCTCCGGAGCTGTTCAGGAGGTCAGGGCCTGGATCATGCTGTCCTGCACCCAGGTGAGCCACTGGTACACGTAGTAGTGCTCGCGCTGCAACTCGTCCCGCGGGGGCTCGTCCGGGAAGTCCTCGGAGATCCCCAGGGCCGTGCCGAGCGCGAGTCGTACGTCGTTGATCGCGGTGAGCCAACTGTCGGCCTGGTCCTCGGTCAGCGACACCGTCCCGCCCCGCTCGGGACAGGTCTCCAGCACGGTGGTCGCCACTCCGCTCTTGTGGTCGATCAGCTCGGGCTCGTGCAGCGAACGCAGTGCCCCAGCGGTGTCGGCCTCGCCGGTCTCCGGCTCGAACGTGTCCCTGTCGGAGCGGATGAAGTCCGGAAGCAGCCTGGCCAGCACGCCCTCCTCCGGCGGCGTGCTCGGCCCGGTGCGCATCCCGGTGAGTTCCGCCAGCTCGTCCTGGGGAGCCTGTTGTGCCCGGCCGGCGAGCATGTCCCTGATCTCCCCGACGAGTCCGCGGATCACGGCGGCCTCGTTCGGTTCGAGTTCGCTCACCAGCCGACCGTTGTCGCGTGTCCAATCCTGCACTGGGTTCGCTGTCCGTTCACGAGTCGTGCTGCATGGTCGCCCAGAGGCCCGCGGCGTGCAGTTTCGCCACGTCGCCCTCCACTTTCTCCCTGGAGCCCGAGGAGACCACCGCCCTGCCCTTGTGGTGCACGTCCAGCATGAGCTTGGTGGCGTGCTCCTGGCTGTAACCGAAGATCTTCTGCAACACGTAGGTCACGTACGACATCAGGTTGACCGGGTCGTTCCACACGATGGTCACCCACGGGCGCTCGGACGCGGCGGTCTCCTCCGGTTCGACCTGGGTGTTCTCCACTTCGGCGGGGGTGGTCATGCCTCCATTCTCACACGCCGCCACCGCCCGTTGGTGTCCACACGTCCCCCTCGGACACGTAGTCTCGCCCTATGAGCGATCCAGCCAGTACCGCGCTGCGCACCGACCACTACGAGCTGACCATGCTGAGCGGCGCACTGCGCGACGGCACCGCCGAACGCGAGTGCGTGTTCGAGGTCTTCACCAGGCGACTGCCGGACGGCCGCCGCTACGGGGTGGTCGGCGGCGTCGAACGGGTCCTGGAGGCCGTGGAGAACTTCCGTTTCGACGAGCCGACGCTGGAGGCCCTGGAACGCGAGCGGGTCTGCGACGAACGCACCCTGGAGTGGCTGCGGAACTTCCGGTTCACCGGCGACGTCGACGGCTACCCGGAGGGGGAGCTGTACTTCCCAGGTTCTCCGGTACTCACCGTGCGGGGGAGTTTCGCCGAGGCGGTGCTGCTGGAGACGGTGGTGCTGTCGATCCTCAACCACGACAGCGCCGTGGCGGCCGCGGCGGCGCGGATGTCCTCGGCCGCCAACGGCAGGCGGATCATCGAGATGGGCTCGCGGCGCACCCACGAGGAGTCGGCGGTGGCCTGCGCCCGCATCGCCTACCTCGCCGGGTTCACCGCCACCTCGAACCTGGAGGCGGGGGCGCGCTACGGGATTCCCACGGCCGGAACCTCGGCGCACTCGTTCACCCTGCTGCACGACAGCGAGCGGGAGGCCTTCGAGGCCCAGGTGGGCACGCTCGGGGCCAACACCACGCTGCTGGTGGACACCTACGACATCACCGAGGGGATCCGCACCGCCGTGGACGTGGCGGGCACCGAGCTCGGCGCGGTGCGCATCGACTCCGGGGACGTGGGGGTGCTGGCCCGGCAGGCGCGGGAACAGCTCGACGCGCTCGGTGCGACGGGCACGCGGATCGTGGTCTCCGGCGATCTCGACGAGTTCGCCATAGCGGGGCTGCGGGCCGAGCCGGTGGACGTGTACGGGGTGGGCACCTCCCTGGTGGTGGGATCGGGCGCCCCCACGGCGGGGATGGTGTACAAGCTGGCCGAGGTCGACGGCAGGCCGGTGGCCAAGCGCAGCTCGCACAAGGAGTCTCGCGGCGGGAGTAAGGCGGCGCTGCGCAGGCACAAGTCGACGGGCACCGCCCTGGAGGAAGTGGTCTTCCGCAACGGCCCCGGCTGCGAGCCGCCACCGGCGGGACCACACGACAGGTTCGTGCAGATCCCGCTGATCCGCGACGGTGAACGGGTCGAGGATCTTCCCGGTCTGGAGGACAATCGGCAGCGACTCCGGCACGCGCTGGTGAGCCTGCCCTGGGAGGGGCTCAAGCTGTCCGCCGGCGAACCGGCCGTGCCCACGGTGTTCGAGAACCACTGAGGACGAGCCGGTTCGACGGGGCGGGTGACCGAGCGCGACGGCAGCCGCGAGTCGACGGGATCCCACGGGAGGTGTGTGGCGATGGCCGAGGCCCTGATCGTCGTGGACGTGCAGAACGACTTCTGCGAAGGCGGCGCGCTGGCCGTGGAGGGTGGGGCGGAGATCGCCTCGCAGATCTCGCGGTATCTCACCTCCACCGACTACGACCACGTGGTGGCCACGCGGGACTACCACATCGATCCCGGTGAGCACTTCTCCGAGCACCCGGACTTCGTGACCTCCTGGCCGGTGCACTGCGTGGCCGGCAGCGCCGGGGCGGCCTTCCACCCCGAGCTGGACGTGGCACCGATCCAGGCGGTGTTCTCCAAGGGCCAGTACAGCCACGGCTACTCGGGTTTCGAGGGCAACGGGCTGGCCGAGTGGCTGTCGGCCGGGAACGTGCGTTCGGTGGACGTGGTGGGGCTGGCCACCGACCACTGTGTGCGGGCCACGGCGTTGGACGCGGCGGCGGCCGGTTTCGACACCCGGGTTCTGCTGGATCTCACGGCAGGGGTGTCGAGCGCGACGGTGGAACGTGCGCTGGAGGAGCTGCGCACCGCCGGGGTGAGCCTGTCCGGACAGCCGGTGGTCCGGTCGGGATGAGTCCGGCGGGGCGATCTCCGTCCCGGGAGGACACCACCCGGGGCGCGCGGGCGCTGCGGTAACGTCGGCGGACGTGTCGGCTTCCGCTCCCCACTGGTCCACTCCCGACGTGTTCGAACCCGACGGTTCCGAGTCGCTGCCCCCGGAACTGGCCGCCGAGGCCGACCGGGAACCGCGGGCGGCTCCCGTGGCGAGCGGAACGGCCGAGCGGACGCGGCAGGAGGCGGAGCCGGCTGATCTGGCCACCCTGTTGGCGGTGGCCGTGCGGGCCGTGGGTGGCGCGGAACGCGACGGGCAGCGGGCGATGGCCGAGGCGGTCGGCAACGCCATCGAGACCGGCGAGCACCTCGCCGTACAGGCCGGCACCGGCACCGGCAAGTCCCTGGCCTACCTGGTTCCCGCGCTGCGGCACGCGGTGGCCGCCCACACCACCGTGGTCGTCTCCACCGCCACCATCGCCCTGCAACAGCAGCTGGTCAACCGTGACCTGCCCCGGTTGGCCACGGCGCTGACCGAGGCACTGGGCCGCAGGCCCACTTTCGCCATTCTCAAGGGACGGCGCAACTACCTGTGTCTGAACCGGGTGCACGGCAACGCCCCCGAGGAGCCGGAGGAGGCGCTGTTCGACCGTTCGGCCGCCTCCGCCCTGGAACGCGAGGTGCGGCGGCTGCGCGAGTGGGCCTCGGAGACCGACACCGGTGACCGGGACGAGCTGGCACCCGGCGTGTCGGAACGCGCGTGGCGCCAGCTGTCGGTGAGCGCCAACGAGTGTCTGGGGGCACACCGCTGTCCGGTGGGCTCGGACTGTTTCGCCGAACGGGCCCGTGGCGAGGCGGGACGGGCGGACGTCGTGGTCACCAACCACGCGTTGCTGGCCATCGACGCGTTGGACGACCGGCCGGTGCTGCCGGAGCACGACGTGGTGGTGATCGACGAGGCCCACGACCTGGTGGACCGGGTGACCTCGGCCGCCGGTGGGGAGCTGTCCGCCTCGGCGGTGAAGCAGGCGGCCCGGCGATGCGGTCGTGCCGTGGACGAGGACGTGGCCGACCGGTTGAACGAGGCCGGGGAGGGTCTGGAGTTCGTGCTCGGCGAGTCCCCGGTGGGTAAGGTGGACGAACTCTCCGCCGAGCTCTCCGCGGCCCTGGCCGGGGTGCGCGACGCGGCCGCGGCCTGCGTGACCGCGCTGGGCCCGGAACACCGGGAGGACGCGGAGACGGGCAGCGTCCGCAAACTCGCGCTGGCCCCCACCCAGGAGGTCCACGACACGGCGGTACGGCTGCTCGACGCCTTCGACGAGCCGGAGGGCGAGCGGCGCGACGTGGTCTGGATCGGCACGGACGGCGGACGGGCGCCTTCGCTGAAGGTGGCTCCGCTGGGGGTGGGCGGACTATTGCGTCAGCGGTTGTTCGAGCAGCGCACCACCGTGTTGACCTCGGCGACGCTGGCCCTGGGAGGCTCCTTCGACACCTTGGCCGGGCAGTGGGGACTTCCGCCGCGGCGTTCGGCCGATCCGGCTCCCGACACCGCCACCGGCGCGGAGCCGCCCTCCGAGGGCGCCGCGCCGAGCTGGGTGGGGGTCGACGTGGGTTCCCCGTTCGACTACCCGCGCAGCGGCATTCTCTACGTGGCACGCCACCTGCCCCCGCCGGGACGGGACGGACTCCCGGAGTCCTATCTGGACGAGCTGGCCGAGCTGGTCACGGCCGCGGGCGGCCGCACTCTGGGACTGTTCTCCTCGATGCGCGCGGCCCGGCAGGCCTGTGACGAACTGCGGCGGCGACTGTCCACGCCGGTGTTGTGCCAGGGCGAGGACAGCACCTCGCAGTTGGTCGAGTCCTTCGCCGCCGATCCGCGCACCAGCCTGTTCGGCACCCTGTCGCTGTGGCAGGGAGTCGACGTGCCGGGGGAGTCGCTGCAACTGGTGGTGATGGACCGCATCCCGTTCCCCCGCCCGGACGATCCGTTGGCTTCGGCCCGACAGCGGGCGATCTCGGCGCGTGGCGGCAACGGTTTCATCACCGTGGCCGGTACCCACGCCGCCCTGCTGCTGGCCCAGGGCGCGGGGCGACTGCTGCGTTCCTCCGCCGACCGGGGGGTGGTGGCCGTGCTCGACCCGCGCCTGGCCACCGCGCGCTACGCCGGTTTCCTGCGTGCCTCGCTGCCCCCCTTCTGGAACACCTACGATCCCGAGGTGGTGCGCGGGGCGCTGCGCCGACTGGACGCGGCGGCCTCCGAGCGTTGAGAGCTCCCGAGCGATGTGGCAGGCCGGGCCCCACTCCCCCGAGGTTCCGAGGGGAACGGGACCTCGGGGCCGGTCACTGTCCGACGCCGGAGGCGGCCCGGTCGCTCTCGTGACGGCGGGCCGACTGCTCCGGCATGTCCGGGCGCGTCTGTTCCTCCAGCCGCAGAGCCACACCGAGGACGAAGAAGGTGGGAGCCCACTCTCCGATGAAGATGCCCCAGCGGTCCGCGCGGGCCAGACTCTCCCCCTGCAACCCTCGGGAGGCCGCCCAGGAGACCACCGAGAACAGGATCGAGGCCATCCCCGCCCCGAACATCTTGTCCGAATCCATTCCGTATTTGCGCAGCAACGACAGCATGGACCCACACCCTTTCCGATCACGTCGCCGCCCGAGAGGGTCCGGCGTTTCTCACGGTCTCCCCGAGGATTTCCCACACGGTTCCCGATAAACCCGGAAGGGACCGACCACCCGACTCCCGTCCGTCCGTACCGCGACGAGCGGAACCGTCCGGGCGGCCGGGGCCTCCCGGACGATTCCCACGCCGGGGAGGCGGCACCGCCCCCGCGAACGGGGATCACCTGCTCCACCGGGGACGTGCGACGGGTACGGCCACGTAGGCGGCGAAGCACTCCTCGCAGAAACCCCCGGACTTCTCCCCCGAAGGGGAGTCCGTCTCTTCGCTCGGGGAGACCAGCACCTCCCCGTGTCCGCCGAGGCTCGGGACCGGCCCGCCCTCCGGGGGCGGGGGAACCGTACTGGCGTGTTGACGGGAGTCGCCCTCGGCTCTGATCCAGAAGATCTCGGCGTGTTCGGTGTCCTCACCGAGCTCCGTCCGGCCACCGCGCGCCAGGACCTCCCTGGCGAGTTCGTGTCCGCTGCGCATCGCCGTCCACTCGGGACCTCGTTGTTCGTTCATCACCCACAGTTTCGGCACGATTTCCTCTCGTGCACAGTGGTGACCGCGGAAACGTTCCACCGACCGGGTGGCACGCGTCGGTGCTGCCCTCCGGGCGACGACCGCCCGCGTCCCGGCCGCCGAGTCCCCTCGGGACGGCGAGTCGCGGAACGAGCACCTCCCGTGTTGTGGGATCTCCACAACCGTGTCCGCTTTTTTCTGTATCCGGCGCGATCACGGTTAGGTTGTGCGCGGCGCTCCGGCCGGACAGCCGAGCGACGTCCCGAGACCGGGTGAGCTCACCCGCTCGGGTGGCTTCCCCCGACCGTTACTCAGGTACTCAGGAGAACAGCGTGACCGACCCCGTGCAGTCTCCGGAGAGGAACTCCGGTTCCGCGCAGCCGGCGGCGGATCTGGCCCGCATCGTGGTCTTCGCCGCGTTCACCGCAGTGCTCGGCACCTTCCCCGGCATCTACCTCGCGGGGGCGGCAGTGCCGATCGTGCTGCAGAACATGGGACCGCTGCTGGCGGGCAGCGTGCTCGGTGCCCGGCGCGGAGCCGCCTCGATGCTGTTGTTCCTGGCGCTGGTCGCCCTGGGACTGCCGCTGCTGTCCGGTGGGCGCGGCGGAATAGGACAGTTCTTCGGGCAGAGCGGTGGCTTTCTGGTCGGATGGGTGTTCTCGGCCCTGGTGGTGGGGCTGATCGTCTCCGCGGTGCGCAGACCCACCCTGCCGGTGCTGCTGCTGGCCAACCTCGCCGGGGTCGCCGTGGACTACCTGTTCGGCGTTCCCTTCATGGCCTGGATCCTCGAGGACGTGCGCAGTGCGGTGATCCTCTCACTGGGCTTCGTCCCCGGCGACCTCGCCAAGGTCGTGTTGGTCTCCCTGGTGGCCGCCGCCGTGCTCCGGGCCTTCCCGAACACGGTTCCCCGGAAAGGGTCCCGGCGATGAGCACGGCCTCCCGTCCGCGCGTTCCCCCGGTCCTGGCCGATGGACTCCCCCGGAACCTCCACGACGGGACCCGCTGGCTCGACGGCGCGGAGCTGCTGCGCCACGCGCACTCCGCGGCGGCGGAGCTCGCCGCGGCCGGGGTGGGGCCCGGCAGCCGGGTCGCCGTGGAAGCCGACACCGAGCCGGCCACCCGACTGGCCCGGATGCTCGGTGCCGACCTGCTCGGAGCGGCCACCCTGTTCGTCGACCCCGACTGGAACACCACCGAGCGCGCCGGGACCCTCGCCGACGCGGCCCCCCATGTGGTGGTCGGAGGCCGGATCCGGTCCGGCCACCCGCGCCCGGACCTTCCGGAAGCCGACGGAACCTCCCTGTTCTACCTGCCCACCACATCGGGCAGTACCTCCCGGCCCCGGGTGCTCGCCCGCACCCGCTCCTCCTGGTGGCACAGCTTCGAGGCCTTCGAGGTCGGAGTCACCGGGCAGGACACGGTGCTGGTTCCCGGTCCGGTCAGCTCCTCGCTGTTCCTGTTCGGGACCCTGCACGCCATGCACCTCGGTGCCGGGCTCCGGCTGTTGCCGCGATGGTCGGCCCACGCCGCCGCGCGGGCCTGCCGGGAGGCCACCGTGGTCCACATGGTGCCGTCGATGCTGTCCGCACTGCTGGCGGTGCTCGCCCGGCAGCCGCGGCTGCGTAAGGAGTGCCGCGTCCGGCGTTTCGTCTGCGGCGGCGCCGCCGTGGACGACGGGCTGCGGGCGGAACTGGAGCGGATCCTGCCCGGCAGCGAACTCGTGGAGTACTACGGCTCGGCCGAGCACTCCCTGGTCGCGCTGCGCGGCAACGACGGTGTGCTGCACCCCGCCCGTGCCGTGGAGACGGACATCCGTGGCGGGGAGGGTTCCGTGGCCACGGGCGAGACCGGAACCCTGTGGGTACGCTCGCCGCTGGCCTGCTCCGGCCGCCTGGAGGCCGGACGGCTGGTTCCGCTGCCCGAAGGCTTCCACACCGTCGGCGACCTCGCCGTCCGCCGGGACGGCGGGGGGTTCACCGTGCTGGGACGCGGCTCCGGCACCATCGACAGCGGGGCGGAGCTCGTGCCCGCCGAAAGCGTGGAGCACGTGCTGCGCCCGGTTGCCGGGGTTCGCGACGTGGTGGTCGCGGCCACCCCGCACCCCAGGTTCGGCTCCCTGGTCACGGCGGTGATCGAAACCGATCCCAGGCATCCGCCCGACGCGGCCGAGCTGCGCCGCGTCGCCAGACGGGAGCTGAACGGCAACCGGCGTCCGCGCCGGTGGTTGACCACCGAGGCCCTTCCCCGCACCTCCACGGGCAAACCCGCGCGCGGGCTGATCACCGAACGGCTCACCGCCGGGACCCTGGCCGCCGAACCACTGCGATGACCGAAGCACCCCCGAACACTCCCGTGATCACCGCCGCCCGGCGCACTCCCGTGGGCACGGCGGGCGGAGCGCTGCGCGACATCGAGCTCGACCGGCTGACCGCCCCCGTGCTGCACGCGGTGCTGGCGGACAGTGGTTTCGGCCACGTCGACGACGTGCTGCTCGGCAACACCCGGGGTCCTGGGGGCAATCCGGCCAGGGTGGCCGCGCTGCGGGCCGGGTTCGGTCACGCCGTGCCGGGAACCACGGTGGACCGGCAGTGCGCGAGCGGACTGAGCGCTGTCGTGCTCGCCGCCGACCTGGTCACCGCCGGGGCCGGGGAGTACTACCTCGCGGGTGGGGCGGAGAGCGCCTCCACCGCCCCCTGGCGGGCCCACCGCCCACGCGTCCCCACCGAACCGCCCGTCTTCCGCGAGCGCGCGCCCTTCGCCCCGCCCGAGATCGGTGATCCCGACATGGGCCCCGCCGCGGATCTGGTCGCCGCCGAGGCGGGAATCAGCCGCCGGCGCCAGGACCGGTTCGCCGCCCGCAGCCACCGTCGGGCGGTTCGGGCGCGTGAGACCGGGGAGTTCACCCCCGAACTCGTCACGGTCAACGGGGTGGGTACCGACGAGCGCCCCCGGGCCGGTCTCGACGAACGGCGCATGGCACGGTTCCCTCCCGCGTTCACTCCGCGGGGCACCGCGACCGCAGCCAACTCCTGCGGCATCGCCGACGGGGCGGCCGTGCTCGCCGTCACCAGCGAACGTCGTCGGGCTCGGCTGGGCCTGCCGGGGATCCGGTTGTCGGCCCGGTACACCAGCGGCACCGACCCCAACCGGCCGGGCACGGCGGCGGTGCCGGCGATGCGTGCCGTGCTGGAGGAGACCGGACGTGTTCCCGAGGTGGTCGAGTTCACCGAGGCGTTCGCCGGGCAGGTGCTGGCCTGCACGGACGCCTCCGGGATCGACGAGGGGACGGTCAGTCCGGACGGGGGAGCCATCGCCCTCGGTCACCCGTGGGGGGCCTCCGGGGCGATACTGCTCGTGCGGTTGTTCCACCGGATGACCCGGCACGGGCACCGGGTGGGGATGGCCGCGTTGTCCTCGGGAGGGGGGCTCGGTGTCGCCACCGTGTGGGAACTGGTCGACTGACCCCACCGGGAGGCGCCGGCTCCGCGCTCCCGGAGGAACAGTCTCGCGCACGTCGTCGTGGAAGGAAGACGGTTGATCGAGTTCGACGGAGTGGGCCACTCCTACGGCGAGCACACCGTGCTCGACCGCATCGACCTGCGCCTGGAGGAGAAACGGGTGGCGTTCGTCGGCGCCAACGGATCCGGGAAGTCCACCCTGGCCAGAACGATCAACGGGCTGGTGCGCCCGGCCCGGGGGCGGGTGCTGGTGGACGGGCTCGACGCGGTCCGCGACGGCAGGCGCGTCCGCTCCCGGGTCGGCTTCGTGTTCACCAACCCCGACTCCCAGATCGTCATGCCCACCGCCGGTGAGGACGTGGCCTTCTCCCTGCGCGGAAAAGGTCTATCCAAACAGGAAAGACAGCGCCTCGCCGAGGCCGCGCTGGCCGAACACGGACTGCAGGGCTACGC
The DNA here is from genome assembly GCF_000384035.1 of Actinopolyspora mortivallis DSM 44261. Classification (GTDB taxonomy): domain Bacteria; phylum Actinomycetota; class Actinomycetes; order Mycobacteriales; family Pseudonocardiaceae; genus Actinopolyspora; species Actinopolyspora mortivallis. Next base: position 807,045 of record NZ_KB913024.1, on the reverse strand, counting down.
CCAGCACCCGGCGCAGCAGCTCTCCGGAGGGCAGAAACAACTGCTCGCGCTGTGCGCCATGCTGGTGCTCGAACCGGACGTGCTGGTCTGTGACGAACCCACCACCCTGCTCGACCTGCGCAACAAACGACTCTTCGTGGAAAGGCTGCAACGCCTCGAACAACAGGTGGTGCTGGTCACCCACGACCTGGAACTGCTGGAGAACTTCGACCGCGTCGTGGTGCTCGACCAGGGGCGGGTCGTCGCCGACGACGAGCCCCACGCGGCACTGCGCCACTATCGGGAGCTCGTGACATGAGTCGCCCCCTCGGCCTGTACCAGCCCGGCAACAGCCCCCTGCACCGCGCCCCGGCCGGGGGGAAACTCCTCGGCCTGCTCGTCTTCGCCACCGTGGTGATGCTGTTCGACGAGCCGGTCCCCCTCGCGGTCGCGGCCGGGGCGGTGTTGGCCGGGTTCGTCACGGCCCGCATCCGCCCCGACCGGGTGCTGCGGATGACGGGAACGCTGCTGGTGGTGCTGGGCGCGATCTTCGCGTTGCAGTCGTGGCTGCTGGATCCGAAAAGCGCGGCCGTGGTGTGCCTGCGACTGCTCACCGCGATCAGCGCGGCCAACCTGTTCACCCTCACCACCAGGATCGACGACCTGGTCTCGGCGGTGGAACGCGGGCTGGCCCCCGCCCGCCGGCTGGGACTGCGTCCCGAGACCTTCGGGCTGCTGGTGGGACTGACCGTGCAGGCGGTGGGAGTGTTGGCGACCATCGCCGCACAGACCCGCGAGGCCCAGCGGGCCCGCGACGCGAGCCGTTCCGTGTCCGCCTTCGCCGTCCCCTTCCTGATACGCACCCTGCGTCACGCCGACGAACTGGGCGAGGCCCTGGCCGCGCGCGGCGTCGGCGACGCACGGGAGGAACGCTCGGAATCTCCCCGGAACTGAGCAGGACCGGGACTGCGCCCCGGCCCCACTCGGATCCTCAGTCCCCGCCCGGCAGCGGCACCTCGGCGGAGACCAGTCGTTCCTCCCGCAGTTGACGCCAGAACCCCTCGGGAATCGGGGTGCGGGACAACTCCAGGTTCTCGCTCACGCGCTCGGGCCGTGACATACCCGGGATCGTGGCGGCCACCGCCGGGTGGGCCGTCGGGAACCGCAGGGCCGCCGCCTTCAGGTCCACCCCGTGGTTCTCGGCGACGTCCCGCAGCCGCCGCACCCGGTCCAGCACCTCCGCGGAGGCCGGCCGGTACTCGAAGTGCTCTCCCCCGGCCAGCACACCGGAGTTGAAGGGGCCGCCCACCACCAGGTCGACGCCGCGCTCCTCGCAGGTGGGAAGCAGCCGTTGGGCGGCGTGGGCATGGTCGAACAGGGTGTAGCGTCCGGCCAGCAGGAACGCGTCGGGGCGCGGTTCCTCCAGCCCCAGCACCAGTTCGCAGGGCTCGACCGTGTTCACGCCCAGGCCCCATGCCCGGACGACCCCCTGCTCACGCAGGCTCTCCAACGCGCGGAACGCCCCGGTGCGGGCCGCGGCGAAGGCGTCGATCCAGTCGTCGCCGTGGAAGTCCGGGGAGACGTCGTGTACCCAGGCGATGTCGATGTGGTCGGTGCGCAGCCGCCGCAGGGACTGTTCGACCGCGCGCAGGGTCCCGTCGTAGGTGTAGTCGTCGACTACCCTGTTCGGGAGTCCGTGCGCGAACAGGCCGTCCCCCTCCGGGTTCGGCTCGGCCGGTCCTCCGGTCTCCTCCTCGATCACCCGGCCGACCTTCGTGCTGAGCACGTAGTCGGAGCGGGGGTACTGCGACAGCACCCGCCCCAGCCTGTCCTCGGACAGCCCGGCCCCGTAGATCGGTGCCGTGTCGTAGTAGCGGATGCCCTCCTTCCAGGCGGTCTCGACCGTGGCCAGCGCGTCCTCCTCCGGCACGGCGCGGAACATGTTGCCCAGGGGGGCCGCGCCGAAACCGAGAGTGTGCTCGGCCACTAACGAGCGGATGCTCATGTGTACTCCTCTCCACGTCGTCCACTACGACGTTAGGGTGAGTTCGTGAGACTGTCTAAGACTCGCTGGGCGAAACTTGTTTCCGCGAAGGTCTGAACATGCTGGATCTGCGTCAACTCCACTACTTCGTGGCCGTGGCCGAGACCGAACACGTGGGCCGGGCGGCCGAGGCACTGCACGTCTCCCAGTCCCCGCTGAGTCGCCGGATCGCGGACCTGGAGAAACAGCTGGGCTGCACCCTGTTCGAACGCGACCGACAACGTCTCCGTCTCACCGCCGACGGTCGGGTGTTCCGCACCGAGGCACAGGCACTGCTGCGGCACGCCGAGAGGCTGGAGTCCCTCGGACAACGTCTGGGGCGCGGTGAGACCGGAGGACTGTGCCTGGGCTACGTGGGCCACGCCCTGCACGCCGGGGTACTGCCCCGTGCACTGCGTTCCCTGCGCCAGCAGCGCCCGGAGGTGCACGTGGCGCTGTACAACCAGCCCCCGGCCGAACAGCTGGAGGGGCTGCGGCGGCGCGGTCTGGACATCGCTCTGGTGGACACGCCCCCGGAGAACGACGATCCGCTGCTCGAATCCGCGCTGGTACTGGAGGACCCGCTCATGCTGGCCGTTCCGGACCGGCATCCGCTGGCCGAGCACACCGACATCCGCCCCGAGGACGTGGACGGGCAGTCCTGGATCACCGTGGCCGACGGCGATCCGCCCGGTGGCTCCGAGGGTTTCCTGTCCTCCTGCGCGGCGGCCGGGTTCACCCCCCGCATCCGCACCACCGCCCCGGAACCGCTCGCCGCGCTGGGGCTGGTCGCCTCCGGCCTGGGCCTGGCACTGATCCAGCGCAGTATGCGGGACAGCGCTCCTCCCGAGGTGAGGCTGCGCGAGATCGCCTGGCACCCCTCACCGGTGCGGCTGTGGGCGGCGTGGCACCACATCGACCTCCGCCCCCTGGTCACCGAGTTCCGCCACCTGCTGCTGTCGGGAACCGGCTGAACCGCCCACCACGGCACGGCGTCAGTCCCGTGTCAGCACGGTGTCAGTTCCGTCACCTAGTTTCCGACCCTGAACCGACCCGAACGGAAAGAACGGGGGAGAAACGGTGACCGGACGCTTCACGGACAAGACCGCGTTGGTGGTGGGGGGGTCGCGGGGGATCGGCTACGCCATCGCCGAACAGCTCGCCCGGGAGGGAGCCAACGTGGCGATCACCGCACGCGGCGAGAGTGCCCTGGAACAGGCCGCCCGCACGATCGGCGAGCGGACCGGGGCGAAGATACTCGCTGTACCCGGACACGCCAGAAGGCCCGAGCAGCGGGAGGCCACGGTAGAACGGACCGTTGCCGAGTTCGGCAGACTGGACCTGTTGGTCCACAACACCGCCACCAACGTCTCGAAGAACGCCCCGGTTCTGGACCTCGATCCCGAAGCCATGCTCAAGGAGTACGACCTGAACGTGCTCTCCGCCCTGGAGTACGTGAAGCTGGCCTACCGGGCGAGCATGGAAGAACACGGCGGCTCGGTGATACTGCTCAGCTCCGTGGCGGGTTCGGCCAATGTCCGGGTGCCCGCCTACTCGATGACCAAAGCCGCCCTGGAAGTGCTGTGTCGCAGCCTGGCCGACCAGCTCGCCCCCGGAGTGCGGGTCAACAGCGTGGCCCCCGCGTTCGTGGACACCGAGTTCGCCACGAACCTGCAACGTATCCCCCGGGAACGGATCGACTCCTCCTATCCCCTGGGACGTGAGGCCACCCCCGAGGACGTCGCGCGTGCCGCGGCCTTCCTCGCCTCGGACGAGGCCCAGTGGATCACCGGAACCACGCTGGTGGTCGACGGCGGCAAGTCCACCTCCCCCTACCGTCACGACATCCCCCATCCCGAGGTGGGACAGGTGCTGCACTGACCACGCGGGAGCCGTCCCTACCGAGGCCACTGGGCGAGCACGGTGACCGTGCCGGGGTCGATCTCGGTGAACCCCGCGTCGCGCACGGCGGCGATGCCTCGCCGCCGCCACGCCGTCGCCGGGTCCTCCGTAGGGGAGAGTTCCTTCCACTGTTCCGGCGAGGGGGTGCGGACCGCACAGCGGAAGCCGTCCTCGACCCATCCGCGCAGTTCCTGTTCGGCCCGGGCGGACCGTTGCCCTCCGGCGCACGCGTCGCCGTGCAGCAGGGCGGCCAGGATCATCGTCGCGTGTCCCACCTGGGCGGCGGCCTTGCCCGCGCTCATGTCGACCTCGGGGTTCAGCCACAGCACCGGAACACCGGCGGGCGGTTCCCCGGGGTCGTCGTGCGGCAGCTCGCTGCCCGAGATCTGTAGTCTGGTCAACTCGCGGGGCATCTCGGAGAGTCTGGTGGGCAGCAGCGCACGCGCCTCGGCTCCACCGACGGAGACCGTGATGCCGGCGAGCTCCTCCACCGCCCGCCAGTGTGACCCGCGGGCCCGGCGGGTGACCTTGCGGATCCGCCCACCGACCCACTCGGAGACGGCTGCGTGCCACGGGCCCGCCGGCGCGCTGCGCTCGTCCAGGCAGACGGACAGCGCGCAGACGGCGGCGGCCTCCAGCAAGGCGGTACGCGCCGGAGGGGCGCCGCGTTCGATGCGCAGCACCACCGGCATCAGCACCACGTCCTCGGGGTCCTCGTCCGAGGTGTCGGCCGTGAGGTGGTCCGGCAACGCCAACCAGGAGGCGTAGCGCTCGGTCAGCGGGTGCAGCACAGCGGCGGGATCACTCACGCCCCCATTGTCCGACACCACCCGCGACCGAGACCGCCGGGCCGCCCGCGGGTTCCGCACCGGCAGCGCCGGCGGGAACCCGCACCGCCGCTCAGACCGGCACGCGTTCCTCGCTGCGCTCGCCCACGCGCACGTTGCCGAGCCAGGCCACCAGCACCGCAGCCGCGGCGATGCCCAGGGCCATGAACAGCAGGTGCAGCAGCACCCCGTCGATACCGCCGACCGCCTCCGGACGCAGGAAGGGGTACGGGAACCATCCGGTCACCGCGCCCCGCACCAGCGCGTAGGTCACGTAGGCCAGGGGAACGAACAACCAGGACAGCGCCCGGCCGTAACCCACCCGCGCACGCGGCCGGACCACCAGCCAGTCCAGGAACATCACCACGGGAACCACCCGGTGCATCACGGTGTTGACCCACGGCAACGTCAGCCCGAGGTCCCCGTCGTCCAGCAGCAGGGCGAACACGATCCCGGTGGTCGCCATGTAGACGGTCATTCCTCCACGCAGCCACTCCAGCCAGACCCGGTTGCCCAGGCCCGGCGCGACTCCGAGCCGCACCAGCAGCAGCCCGGCTGCGATGTTGCTGAGAATCGTGAAGTAGCTGAAGAAGTTCACCGGCGAGAAACCGGGCAGCCAGACCTCGACGAGGAACTGTCTGCCCACGGCGACGATCGCCAAGGCCCCGAGCAGCACCCGCGCCAGGCGCACGAACCAGCCCCCGCTGGACATCATGTACCGGTCACCTCACGTCACGTTTCCAGCGGCACACGCGCCACGAACCCGTCCTCCGCGTCGGCGGCCTCCACCTCGGCTCTGGTCACCCCGAGCACGAACAGCACCGCGTCGAGGAAGGGATGGGACAGCGCGGTGTCCGCGATCTCCCGCAGCGCGGGCTTGGCGTTGAACGCCACGCCCAGTCCGGCCGTGGCGAGCATGTCCATGTCGTTGGCACCGTCACCGACCGCCACGCACTGCGAGAGCGGCACGTTGTAGGACTCGGCGAAACGTCGCAACGCACGAGCCTTGCCTCCGCGGTCGACGATCTCGCCGACGACACGGCCCGTGAGTTTACCGTCGACGATCTCCAGGTCGTTGGCCGCGCTGAAGTCGAGACCGAGATCGTCGACGAGGTAGTCAATGATCCTGGTGAAACCGCCGGATACCACACCGGTGTGGTATCCGAGCCTGCGCAGGGTGCGCACCGTGGTCCGCGCACCGGGGGTCAGGCGGAGCTCCTTGCCGACCTCGTCCAGCACCGAGGCGGGCAGGCCCTCCAGCACCGCCACCCTGCGCCGCAGGGACTCGGCGAAGTCCACCTCGCCACGCATGGCCTGCTCGGTGACCCTGCGGACCTCCTCCTCGCGCCCGGCCTTGGCGGCCAGCATCTCGATGACCTCGCCCTGGACCAGGGTCGAGTCGACGTCGAACACCACGAGTCGCTTGGCGCGGCGGGACAGGCCGGTGCGTTCCACGGCGACGTCGACACCGATGTCCTCGGACAGGTCGGACATCTCGGAGGTGAGCCGCTCGTCGGCCCGTTCTCCCGTCTCCTCCGAGGTCACGTGCAGCTGTAGTCCGGTGACCGGGTAGTCGGCCACCCGCTGGATGGAGTCTATGTTGACGTTGATCTCGGCCAGTTTGCGGGCCACTTCCGAGAAGCTGCGCGCGGTGACCGGCTGACCGAGCACCGTGACGACGTGGGTCGAACCGAGTTTGTCGGCCTGACCGTCCTCGGCGTCGATCTCCACCTCGACAGCCATCCCCACGGTCGCCATCGCCTGCTCGATGGACTCCTGGAGCTGCTCGGGATCCTGCTCGGTGGAAACGAGTACTCCGAGGACCAGTCGTCCGCGGATCACGACCTGCTCGACATCGAGCACGTCCACCCCGTGCCTGGTCAGCGCCGCGAACAGCACCGACGTCACGCCCGGCCGGTCCTGGCCGGTCACGGTCATCAGCACGGTGGTGGGATTCGACGTGGTCACGACTGACGACACTCCCTCGATATTCGGCTCTACGGTCCACCCTACGGGGTTCGGGAAACCGTCCCGAACGACACAGAGCCCCGGACCGGTCGGCGGCCGACCGGCCGGGGCTCCCCGTCGAGCGGGTTCACCGTGACACACCCGTGAAGGATGTCGTTAGGTCGAACGTCACTTCCCGTCGCTGTTGTGTCCCGCCGAGGAGCCTTCCACCTCGGAGGGGTTGCCGGCGCCGGCGTGCGCCAGCGGCTTGCCGGACAGGCCCACGTGGCTCTCCAGCCTCATCCGCTCGCTCATGTGCGGGTAGTGCAGCTCGAAGGCGGGCCGCTCGGAACGGATGCGCGGCAGCTCGGTGAAGTTGTGCCGCGGCGGCGGGCAGGAGGTGGCCCACTCCAGCGAGTTGCCGTGACCCCACGGGTCGTCGACCTCGGCGACTTCTCCGTAGCGGTAGCTCTTGAACACGTTGTACAGGAACGGCAGCATCGACGCGCCGAGCAGGAACGCTCCCGCCGTGGAGATGGTGTTCAACGTGGTGAAGCCGTCACCGGGCAGGTAGTCGGCGTAGCGGCGGGGCATCCCCTCGTTGCCGAGCCAGTGCTGCACCAGGAACGTGGCGTGGAAGCCGATGAAGGTCAGCCAGAAGTGCAGTTTGCCCAGCCGCTCGTCCATCATCCGGCCGGTCATCTTCGGGAACCAGAAGTAGATGCCGGCGAAGGTCGCGAACACGATCGTGCCGTAGAGCACGTAGTGGAAGTGGGCCACCACGAAGTAGGTGTCCGAGACGTGGAAGTCGATGGGAGGCGAGGCCAGCAGCACGCCGGTCAGCCCGCCGAACAGGAAGGTCACCAGGAACCCGACACTGAAGATCATCGGGGTCTCGAAGGTGATCTGACCCTTCCACATGGTGCCGATCCAGTTGAAGAACTTGATGCCGGTGGGCACCGCGATCAGGAAGGTGGTGAAGGCGAAGAACGGCAGCAGCACCGCACCGGTGGCGTACATGTGGTGCGCCCAGACCACGACCGACAGCGCGGCGATGCCGAGGGTCGCGTAGACCAGTCCGGTGTAGCCGAACAGCGGCTTGCGGGAGAACACCGGGAAGATCTCGGTGACGATGCCGAAGAAGGGCAGCGCGACGATGTAGACCTCGGGGTGGCCGAAGAACCAGAACAGGTGCTGCCACAGGATCACGCCGCCGTTGGCGGGATCGAACACGTGCGCGCCCATGTGCCGGTCGGCCAGCAGCCCCATCAGGGCGGCCGTGAGGATCGGGAAGGCCATCAGGATCAGCACACTGGTGACCAGGATGTTCCAGGTGAAGATCGGCATCCGCCACATGGTCATGCCCGGGGCGCGCATGCACACCACGGTGGTCACCATGTTGACCCCGCCGAGGATGGTGCCGAGCCCGGAGACGAGCAGCCCGGTGATCCACAGATCCGCCCCGATGCCCGGCGAGTGGACCGGGTTGGACAGCGGGGTGTAGGCGAACCACCCGAAGTCGGCGGCCCCGTTGGGGGCGAGGAACCCGCTGACCACGATCAGCCCGCCGAAGAGGTACAGCCAGTAGGAGAACGAGTTCAGCCGGGGGAAGGCCACGTCGGGGGCGCCGATCTGCAGCGGCAGGATGTAGTTGGCGAAGCCGAACAGCACGGGTGTCGCGTACAGCAGCAGCATGATCGTGCCGTGCATGGTGAACAGCTGGTTGTACTGCTCCTGCGACAGGAACTGCATGCCCGGCACCGCGAGCTCGCCGCGGATCAGCATGGCCATCAGACCGCCGACCAGGAAGAAGCCTATCGAGGTGGTCAGATAGAGAATGCCGAGCTGCTTGGGATCGGTGGTGCGCAGCAGTCCCAGCAGTGTGGATCCCTTGGACGTCTTTCGCACCGGATAGGGGCGCGAAGTGATCGGCTCTGGCGCGACGGCCGTCACGGTGCCTCCTGCACTGCCTCGAAGACGTTGTCGGCCCCGATCACGGGACCGCCCGGCCCCTCCCGGGCCGGCTAACCCTGGTTGGCAGGAGCACAACGGTGTCGGCGGGGTTCGCCGTCCCACCACTGAGCCACTGCCATCTGCGGATATTAGCTCTGTCGTTCAGCTCCGCTACGTCCGGGCCGTAGTCACCCTATTCATCACGAACTCGCCGAGCATCCCGTTGAGATCCATCCGACACCCGACCACCCGGGCAGGCGCTGTCGAGGCGACCCCTTAAGCTGACTGGGACCACCCGTGACGGTGGCACGCAACAGCGGTACGAAGGGCTCCGCAGGCGTGTCGACGTGTCCGGCACTCGACCTGCCCGGGGGAGGATCAGCATGTCCGGAGGCGAAGCAACGGTGCGCACAAGCACGATCATCGGCGTCCTGGGGGCCGCGGTCCTGGCACTGACCGGCTGCTCGCCGAACTACGAAGAAGCCAGCGAGCAGTCTCCAGCTCCGGGAACTCCCCCGCCGCCGAGCGCGATCGTCCCCGCGAAGGGTGAGGAGAAGGCCGAGGCCAACATCGACCTGGAGTTCGCCCGGCAGATGAAGGCCTACCACCGCGCCGAGGAACAGCTCGTGGAGATCGCGCTGAACAACTCCGCTCAGCAGCGTGTCACCGAGTTCGCCGAGCAACTCGAACAGCACGGGCAGTACCTCGAGCGGATCGACGAGTGGCTCGCCGAGCGGCAGGAGGGCGGCGCGGACTCCGGGGAGCAGCACACCTGGATGCCGGAGACCGACGTGGCCGGTGAGATCACCGAGCTGGAGGAGGCCCCGCGCGGGGAGTTCGCCACGCTCTGGGTCAAGGCCATGATCGACCACCACGACGCCGTGCTCGAGATGACCGACACCGAGATCGAACGGGGCTCCGACCAGCAACTGCGGTCGATCGCCCGACAGATCCGCGACTCCAGGCAACAGGAGCTGGACGAGCTCAAGCAGCTGCGCGAGCAACTGTGAGTTCCGCTACGGAACTCGGACGGAACCCGGCGGCGTTCGTTCCACGGTGAACGGCGCCGCCGGTTTTTCGCGGTCCGGATCCTCCGCACTCCGGGCGTGCCGCCTTCCGGGCGAGAGTCGCCCGGAGAGGCTTTCCCTCTCCCCACGCTCCTCGGTAGGTTCCGTGCGGTCGTGTCCCCGAACCGGATGGGATGTGCGGTGATGCGCCGGAGTCTCGTGTTCGACGCCGACGACACGCTGTGGGAGAACAACGTCCTGTTCGAACGTGCCGTCGAAGCCTTCATCGACCACCTCGCCCACCCGACCCTCTCCCGCGAGCAGGTGCGTTCCCGGTTGGACGAGGTGGAACGGGTGAACTGCCGGATCCACGGTTACGGGGTGGACAGTTTCGAACGCAGTCTCATCGAGTGTCTGGCGCGGCTGCGGGACGGACAGGGGGTCACCGAGTTCGACCGCGCCGAGCTGAGCAGGGCCTGTGCCCCCATCCGACAGCGGCGGGTCGAGCTGATCGACGGGGTCGCCGAGACCCTGCGGGAGCTGGCCACCCGTCACGACCTGTACCTGCTCACCAAGGGAAACCACGCGGAGCAGAGCGGAAAGATCGAGTCCTCCGGGCTGCGGGAGCTGTTCACCGGCGTCGGAATCGTCGCCGAGAAGGAACCGGAGACCTACAAGCACTTCGTCGTCGAGCACGATCTGGACCCCACGGTCACCTGGATGATCGGCAACTCCCCGGGCTCGGACGTGTGGCCCGCGCTGGACGCGGGGCTGAACGCGGTGCTCGTGCCGCATCCGCAGACCTGGTCGCTGGAGCGGCGTGAGCTTCCCGAGCGGCGGGACGGGTTCCGGGTGGTCGAGCGTTTCGCCGAGCTCGGCGAGCACTTCTAGGAGAGCTGCCGGACTCGGCTCGGTTTCCGGGCTCTCGGCTGCCGCCGCCGGGCCCGACACGGCGGAAACGGTGTCGACCTCCGGCCCCGCCCAGGCTGGGCCCGTTCGGTGTCACGCGAAGTGACCACCGGCACACCCCTTTACTTTACGAGCCAGTAACCTACTATGGGTAACCCAGCCGGTCCGTATCCGGTCCGGCCACCGCCGTAGCCAGCTCACCGAGTTCAGGGAGAGCCCATGCCCATGTCGATGTCCGGCAGAGTCGTTGCCATCACGGGCGCAGCCCGGGGGATCGGCGCCCAGACCGCCCGGCAACTCGCCCGCCGCGGAGCGCGACTGGCGCTCATCGGCCTGGAACCGGACGAACTCGCCGCCGTGGCCGCCGAACTCGGCGACGGACACGTGTGGTTCGAGGCCGACGTCACCGACCCGGAGTCCATCGGCACCGCGATCGAGAAGACCGCACAACAGTTGGGCGGCATCGACGTGGTGGTCGCCAACGCCGGAATCGCCCCCTTCGGCACGGTCCGCCACCACGACCCGAAGGCCTTCACCAAGACCATCGACGTGAACCTCAACGGGGTGTTCCACACCGCCCAGGCGGCCATGCCCCACCTGGTCGAACGCCACGGCTACCTGCTGGTGATCTCCTCCCTGTCCGCCTTCACCCCCATCGGGGGCATGGCCGCCTACACGGCCAGCAAGGCCGGCTCGGAGGCCCTGGCCAGCGCGCTCAGCTCCGAGACCTCGCACCTGGGGGTCGCGGTGGGAAGCGCCCATCCCTCCTGGATCGACACCGACCTGGTGCGCGACGCCTCGGCGGACCTGCCGAGCTTCCGCGCGATGCGGGCGAAGCTGCCGTGGCCGATGCACTCGACCACCACGGTCGAGGACTGCGCCCGTGCGATCACCGCCGGAATCGAACGGCGGGCTCGTCGGATCTACGTCCCCCGCTCGGTCATGCTGATGCACTGGCTGCGCAACCTGCCCTCCTCCCGCCTGGTCGAACTGCTGATGAAGCCGGTGGTGCGCAGGCTGCTTCCGCAGATGGAACAGGAAGTGGCCCGGCTGGGGCGGGGCTTCAGCGCACGCAACCAGAAACTCCAGTCCGGAGACTGACTCCGGCGGGAGTCGGGTCACCGCGCCCTGCGGGCCCTCCCAGCGGGGAGGGCCCTATCCACGGCGCCGGAACAACCACGGGATCGGGTCGTAACGCCTGTCGGCCAGGCGCTCCTTGAGCGGGATCAGCGCGTTGTCGGTGATTCGGATGTGTTCCGGGCACACCTCGGTGCAGCACTTCGTGATGTTGCACAGCCCCAGGCCGTGCTCACCACGGGCCTCCTCCGCACGGTCCCCGTCGTAGTCGTCCAGTGGGTGCATCTCCAGCTCGGCCACCCGCATCAGGAAACGGGGACCGGAGAAGGCCTCCTTGTTCTCCTCGTGATCCCGGATCACGTGACAGGTGTCCTGGCACAGGAAGCACTCGATGCACTTGCGGAACTCCTGGGAACGCTCCACGTCCCGCTGCCACATCCGGTACTGGCCGGGTTCCACCCCCGCCGGAGGGGTGAAACCCGGAACCTCGCGGGCCTTCACGTAGTTGTAGGAGACGTCGCAGACGAGGTCCTTGATCACCGGGAAGGTCCGCATCGGAGTGACGGTGACGGTCTCCTCCGGGTCGAACAGCGACATCCTCGTCATACAGGTCAGCCGGGGCCTGCCGTTGACCTCCGCCGAACACGAACCGCACTTGCCCGCCTTGCAGTTCCACCGCACCGCGAGATCGGGGCAGTGGGTGGCCTGCAGACGGTGCAGCAGGTCCAACACCACCTCCCCCTCCTCGGCCTCCACCTCGTAGTCCCGCAGTTCTCCCTCGTCTCCGCTGCCGCGCCACACCCGCAGCCGCACCCGTTGTCCCATCGCACCGTTCCTTCCACGCAGCGGCTCCACGTTCCCGACCGTGGCTGTCATCGCTTTCGGGACGGTTCCCCGAGCACGCCCAGCTCCTCGGCGGTGAAGTACTTCTCCAGTTCCTCCCGGGAGAACAGACGCATCAGGTCCGGACGCATCGGTTCCTGCGGCTGCTCGGAGAGCTCCAGCTCACCCCCGCGCAACACGCAGCTCAACAGTCGGTTGCGCCAGTTGGGGTCCATCCGGGGGTGGTCCTCCCTGGTGTGCCCGCCCCGGCTCTCGGTGCGCCGCAGGGCCGCCGCGGCGACACACTCGCTGACCAGCAGCATGTTGCGCACGTCCAGGGCCAGGTGCCAGCCGGGATTGAACTGTCGGTTCCCCTCGGGGACGGTCATCCGGACAGCGCGCTGCCGGATCTCGGTCAGCTGCTCCAGGGCCGAGCACATCTCGCCGCCGTCCCGGATGATGCCGACCAGCCGGTTCATCACCTGCTGCAACTCCGCGTGCAGGGCGTAGGGGTTCTCCCCGCCCCGGACCCCCGCCGCGTCGAAGGGTTCCAGGGCGGTGTGCACGGCCTCGTCCACCTCCCCGGCGGAGACCTCGGGGCGTCGTACCAGCCCCACGACGTACTCGGCCGCCCCGATCCCGGCTCTTCTGCCGAAGACCAGCAGATCCGACAGCGAGTTCCCACCCAACCGGTTCGAACCGTGCATCCCCCCGGCCACCTCACCGGCGGCGAACAGGCCGGGCACGGCCGAGGCGGCCGAGTCGGGATCCACCTCGACCCCGCCCATCACGTAGTGGCAGGTGGGGCCCACCTCCATACTCTGGGCCGTGATGTCCACATCGGCCAGTTCCTTGAACTGGTGGTGCATCGAGGGCAGCCTGCGCAGTATCTCCTCCGTGGAGAGTCTGCTGGCCACGTCCAGGTAAACCCCTCCGTGCGGGCTGCCCCTGCCCTCCTTCACCTCGTTGTTGATCGCGCGGGCGACCTCGTCGCGGGGCAGCAGTTCGGGGGGCCTGCGGTTACGGTCCGGATCCGTGTACCAGCGGTCGGCCTCCTCCGGGGAGTCCGCGTAGGACTCCTTGAAGACCTCGGGGACGTAGTCGAACATGAACCGCCGCCCGTGCGCGTCGCGCAGCACACCCCCGTCGCCGCGCACCGATTCGGTGACCAGGATTCCCTTCACACTGGGCGGCCACACCATCCCGGTCGGGTGGAACTGGACGAACTCCATGTTGATCAGTCGTGCCCCGGCGCGCAGCGCCAGGGCGTGTCCGTCCCCGGTGTACTCCCAGGAGTTGGAGGTGACCTTGAAGGACTTGCCGATCCCTCCGGTGGCCAACACGACCGCGGGGGCCCGCAGCACCGCGAACCTGCCGCTCTCCCGCCAGTACCCGACCACCCCGGCCATCCGGTCCCCCTCCCGGAGCAGGTCGGTGACCGTGAACTCGGCGAAGACCCGCAGCCCCGCCTCGTAGTCCCCGTGTTCGGCGTGGTCCCGCTGTTGCAGCGAGACGATCCGCTGTTGCAGGGTGCGGATCAGTTCCAGCCCGGTACGGTCCCCCACGTGCGCCAGCCGGGGGTACTCGTGGCCGCCGAAGTTACGCTGGCTCACTCGCCCGTCCGGAGTGCGGTCGAACAGTGCGCCGTAGGTCTCCAGCTCCCACACCCGCTGGGGGGCCTCCAGGGCGTGCAGCTCGGCCATCCTCCAGTTGTTGAGGAACTTGCCCCCGCGCATCGTGTCGCGGAAGTGCACCCTCCAGTCGTCCCCCGCGTTGACGTTGCCCATGGCCGCGGCGATCCCGCCCTCGGCCATGACGGTGTGTGCCTTGCCGAACAGCGACTTGCACAACACCGCCGTGCGCATCCCGCGCTCCCGGGCCTCGATCGCGGCGCGGAGCCCCGCCCCGCCCGCCCCGACCACGACCACGTCGTAGTCGTGCCGTTCCGTTTCGGCCATGACTGTCCGACTCCTCCCGAGGAAATCCGGGTCAGTTGATCAAGCGGGGGTCGGGGAACGCCCCGGAGGCCACGAGCATCACGTACAGGTCCACCAGCGCCACCGAGAACAGCGAGGCCCAGGCCAGCGACATGTGCCTGCCGTTGAGCCGACTGACCCAGGTCCACAGGCGGTAGCGCACCGGATGCCGGGAGAAGTGGTTGATCCGTCCTCCCACCAGGTGCCGGCAGGAATGACACGAAAGCGTGTATCCCCACAGCAGCACCACGTTGACGACCATGAGCAGCGTGCCGAGCCCGACCCCCACGCCGCCGTTCACACCGTGGAAGGCCAGCACGGTGTCGTAGGTCAGCACGGCAGCCACCAGCACGGCGGCGTAGAAGAAGTAGCGGTGCGCGTTCTGCAGGAGCAGCGGAAGACGGGACTCGCCGGTGTACCGGCGGTGTGGCTCGGTCACCGCGCACGCGGGTGGGGACAACCAGAACGCCCTGTAGTAGGCCTTGCGGTAGTAGTAACAGGTCAGCCGGAACCCGAACACGAAGGGCAGCACGAACACCGGAGGGGGAACCCACGGGGCCAGGTCGGGGAAGGGGGTTCCGAGGTGGCTGGCCCCCGGCACACACGCCTCGCTGAGGCAGGGGGAGAAGAACGGGGCGAGATAGTGCTGTTCCGGTGCCCAGTACCACGTGTTCATGAAGGTGCGCACCAGCCCGTAGACCACGAAGGCGGACAGGCCCAGGGCGGTGCCCAAGGGGGGCAACCACCACCGATCGGTGCGCAGGGTGCGGGTGCGTCGCGGACCGGACGTGGTCGTGGGAGCGGCCATGCTCTGCTCTACCTCTGGGGTCGCGGATGTCCTGACGATGGCTGGTCCGTGCTCAGTCCTGGTGAGCCGACTGGCCCCCCACCCCCTCGTCGTCCACTCCCCGCCACCAGGAGGGGTCGTACGGGGTGTCCGGGACCTCGACGATCTCCTGCCCCCCGGAGGGCCTTCCCGCGACGCCCCCGCCCCGGGAGGTGTCCCGGCCGCCGTGGGAGCGTTGGGACGGTGGACCGGGAGCGGCCGTCGACAGCTCGGAAACGTCGATCTCCAGTCGTTGCAGGTCGTTCTCCACACGCCGCACCACGGGGGTGTCCCCGTAACGCGCGTAGAGCTCGTCCACGCCGGTGCGCAGCTGGGCGAGGGCACGCAGCACGTCCCCCAGTTCGGCCGTCGAGGACATCTCCGCCACCTCTTCCGTGTTTCCGGCCCGTGAACATCACAACCCTGCACGGACAAGTATAAGTGACGAAGAACACGTGTCATCCACAACACGCTGGAATTCTCGGAAAAGCCCCTGAAAGAGGGCCGCTCACCCGGCGAACAGGTGACGCACGAAGGTCACCAGCGACTGGAGGACGAACACCACGCTGTCGAACAGCATCGTCGCCCCCTGGCGGACGAGGCCGGCGGAGCCCACCGGGTCCCGCACCACCAGATACCCCACGGCGAGCACGGCACACGCCACCAGAACGAGCACACTTCTGCGGTCCAAGCCAGGCCTCCGTGTCTCGAACGACCGCACACCGCAGGCCACCATCGCACGATCCGCCCCGTGGAGGGAGCGGCCATGCCGGGCCTGCACCGATCGTGCGACAAGGCTAGACCACACCACCCCGTCGCCGCGGGCGGTCGCGGGAAAACGCTCGCGAAGGACGCCCCACGGCTACGTAGTCTGGACGAGCGAGCGAGAAACACCGACACGGAGGCCTCGAATGCGGCAACGCCGACTGGGCAGCCAAGGGCTGCGGGTGAGCGAGCAGGGACTCGGATGCATGGGGATGAGCTTCGCCTACGCGGGCAGGGACGACGAGGAGTCCGTGGCCACCGTCCACAGAGCCCTCGACCTCGGCATCGACTTCTTCGACACGGCGGACATGTACGGCCCGTGGAGCAACGAGAGGTTGCTGGGACGCGCGCTGTCCGGTCGCAGGGACGAGGTGGTGCTGGCCACGAAGTTCGGCAACGAGGTCGACGACGACGGGAACCTGGCGGGCAGGGTCAACGGGCGACCCGAGTACCTGCGGGCGGCGATCGACGGCTCCCTGCGCCGACTGGGAGTCGACCACGTGGACCTGTACTACCAGCACCGGGTGGACCCGGACGTTCCGGTGGAGGAGACCTGGGGAGCACTGTCCGAACTGGTGCGGGAGGGCAAGGTGCGCTTCCTCGGGATCTCCGAGGCCGCGCCGTCCTCCATCCGGCGGGCACACTCCACCCACCCCGTGACGGCGGTGCAGACCGAATACTCGCTGTTCAGCAGGGATCCCGAGGACAACGGGGTGCTGGCCACCTGCCGCGAACTCGGCATCGGCTTCGTGGCCTACTCGCCGTTGGGGCGGGGGTTCCTCTCCGGCAGGATCCGCTCGGTCGAGGACCTGGACCCCGACGACTACCGACGCGGTGCCCCGCGTTTCCAGGGGGAGAACTTCCGCCGGAACCTGGACGTGGTCGAACGGGTGCACGAGCTGGCCGCGAACAAGGGGGTCACGGCCTCCCAACTGGCCATCGCCTGGGTCCTCGCCCAGGGCGAGGACATCGTGGCCATCCCCGGGACCAAACGGCGGCCTTACCTGGAGGAGAACGCGGGTGCCTCCGAGGTCACCCTCACCGAGGAGGACCTCGACGCCATAGAACGAGTGGCTCCCCTCGGCGTCGCCTCCGGTGAACGCTACGACGAGCAGCGGATGCGCAGCGTCTACGTGTGAGTGGGTCGCGTGGTGCCGCCCCGCCCCTCCCCGAACCGGGGCGGCACCGTCTCCGAGTGTGCTCCGGAACCTCCCGCGCTGTCCCGCCGCCACGCCCGACACGCCCCGGCTCGGTGGGCGGCGGTGTTGACGAGGGGCAGGGGAAGTTGATCGGCTCGTTCCGGTGCCCGCGGGTGTGGAAGGGCTCCGACGCGGGTACGCCGGTACAGAACGTTTCCCCTTCCGGAGAGGCAGTCATGACCCAGCGACACGTCGTTCCCGGTGGCGGCGGAGGAGGCTGGAAAGTGGTCGACGCGACCACCGACTCCGCCCAGTCGAAGACCAACACCCAGGCGGACGCGATCGACGAGGCACGCAGGCAGCTGGAGAACTCCGACGGAGGAGAGATCCTCATCCACGGGATAGACGGTTCGGTTCGGGACCGTCGCACCGTGCAGCCGACCTGACGGTCGTGGGACGACGTCCGGCGCCCTGGTCCGAGCGGGCTTCCCGGCGCGGCCCCGGAGGCGCGGGACGTCGCACCCGAAGGATTGCCCGAGACACGGGGAGACGGAAACACTCCGCTAAACGGACCTTGCTCCGCCGGTAACATCCCGCTCCCAGGATGTCGCCATGAGCGACTCGGAGTTCGTCCCCCGTGAGCACGCGGCCCGCCGATTCCGACCGACATCCCTGGTCGGGATCGGTGTCCTCGTCGTCCTGCTCGGTGTGGCCCACCGGGCACTGGCCTACTGGGACGCGGGGGGAGTGTTCACCCCCGCCCTCGTGTCCGTCGGAGGTGTCCTGCTGCTGCTCGGCGTGTGCCGCACGGCGGTGCGGCACACCGGAGAGAACTCTTCCCCGCGGGCGGGAGGAACACGTCCCGCCGAGTCGAGCACGGTCGCCTCGGCGCTGACCCCGTCCCGGCAACTGTGGCGGGTGCGGGCCTCTGTGGACGACACTCCCGGTGCGCTGGCCGCGGTGGCGAGTGAACTGTCCCGGTTGGACGCTGACATCAGGACGGTGCGGGTGCACCCGGTCGCCGACGCTGCGGTCGACGAGTTCCTGCTGGACCTGCCCGTGGCCACCACGCACTCCGAGCTGGTCGCTGCCGTGGCGGGAGCCGG
The DNA here is from genome assembly GCF_000384035.1 of Actinopolyspora mortivallis DSM 44261. Taxonomy (GTDB): domain Bacteria; phylum Actinomycetota; class Actinomycetes; order Mycobacteriales; family Pseudonocardiaceae; genus Actinopolyspora; species Actinopolyspora mortivallis. The sequence continues at coordinate 788,787 of NZ_KB913024.1, read as the reverse complement.
TGCCGGCGGGGTCACCGCGGAACGCACCGACCCGCGCGAACTGGACGACATGCCCACCCGGGCACTGCGCCTGGCCAACGAACTCGTGACCGGCACCGTCGAGCCGGAACGCGCGCTGCGTGCCCTGCTCGGAGAGGTGACGTCGCGCAGCGCGCGCCATCCGGGAGAGGCCGGAATCGAGGGGGTCGAGGGGACCGTCATGCGGCTGACCGATCCCGACGGTGGCCTGCTCACGGTACGGCGCCCCCACGGGGAGTTCACCCCCGCCGAGTTCGCCAGGGCCGGTGCCCTGCTGACGCTGGTGAGCACCCGGCGGAGGTTGCTCGGCAGGCCCGTGCGGAGCCTGCGCACCAAGCACGGCAGGCCGGTCCTGCTGCGCACCGCCGACACGTGCGATCTCGACCTGGTGCGTGCCCTGCACGGGTGGTGTTCGGGGGCCGGTATGCACCGCCGTTACTTCGGGGCGGGAACCCCCACGGAGCGCGGGCTGAGACTGCTGCTCACCCCGGAACTCGGCAGATCGCTGCTGGCCTTCTCCGTCACGGGCGAGGTCATCGGCATGGGAAACCTCGGCTACACCGCCGACGAGGGGGAACTCGCCCTGCTGGTCCGCGACGACTGGCAGGGACACGGGGTCGGATCGGTGCTGCGGGACGCGCTGCTGGAACACGCCCGACAGCGTGGGCTGGACACCGTCACCGCGCTGACCCAGCTGGACAACACCCCCATCACCCGCACCCTGCGGTCGGCGGGGTTCCGGCACGCGGGAACGGACGAACCCGGCGAGTGGTCGTGGGTGTTCGAGCCGGGACGCGAGCCCGCCGGATGCCCGGACGCGGAGCCCTATCCATCCCCTCTCGTCGGGAGCGACTGAACGTCTTGCGTCCGCCCGTGGCTCACGGCAGCTCCTCCGGGGTGGTCTCGAAACCGGGCAGGGGGTCTCCCGCGACGTCCTCGCTGCGTTCCCGTGCCTTCATACGGGCCTCGTGGACGTGTCTGGCCCCGTCGAGCAGTTCCGTGCGCAGCCAGCGTTCCAGTTCCCGGAACCGGGACCAGTACCCGTCGTCGAACTCCTCCAGGGTCTGGAAGGTCCACCTGCCGGGCAGCACGTTCCTGCCGAACAGCTCCCGCTCCAGCCGGTCGGCGAGGTCGGGACGGTCGCAGGAGCGCAGTAGTCGGATGGCCTTCCCGACTCCGGCGTCGGCGGCCCCGACGAGCTGGTGCCACTCGTAGAGCGCTCCCCTGGCCCGTTCGATCTTCTCCAACGCCTCGGTCATCCGTCCCACGGCCGTCACGGCCGGTTCCTCGTCCTCGTTCCGCCACGGCTGTCCGGTCCCGTCGCACTCGTTCATGACCGGCACGCCCCCTTTCACACGGCACACTCCTCCGAGCGTGACCGGTCCCGGCACGCGACGCACGAGCGGCGAGCACGAGAAATAACGCGCTGTGTGGAACACGTTTCCCACAGTGTGTGATCCACACCAAAAACATGAAAGCTATTGCAATCTAGTGCCCTTTTGCTAAGATCAGCACGACGTCGACACCACGACGAGAAGACTGGGGGAGTTACTACGGTCCTTTTGGCCCCACAAGGGGCCAGAATCGATGTCCAACCTAACACCCGATGGAGCAACGACAGAATCTTAATCTAGATCAGACATCTTTCACTGGGCTTCGAACAGATGACTCGGAGGAATCTCGGTCCTGCGAGCATGTGGACGGTGCCCGGAAAACGTAGAAGCGTCGTCGACGACCGACGTCAGGAATCCTTTTTTCGCGTGGGAATCGGGTAGTCCGACGAGGACACTGGTTCCGGACAGTATTCCTGGAACGGCGATTTCCCTACCGTTCTGTGTCGTGAGCTCCCGTTCGGTCACGCCGACCATTCCGCATTGTCCGGAGTATCCCCCTTCCGGACAGCACGGTTCTCCGTGGATTTTCTGCGACGTCAAGCCGAGAACACCAGGAGAGGAGACTTCTTGTGGCCGACGAAATGGTCCGCAGAGCACAACGATTCGTGAATCGCACCTACGGCGGCGTGTCCGGCGTTCCGAATCTCACGGAAGACGGAATCACGGGCTGGAACACCATGAACGCGCTGACGCGCGCGCTTCAACACGAGGTCGGTATGACCCATCTTGCCGATGAGTTCAATCCCGTGACACTCGCGAGTCTGGAACAGAAGTACCCCAGTATCGACGCGGACGTAACAGTTCCGGCGAACGTGATACGTATCCTCCAGTCCGGACTGTACTGCAAGGGCTACGACGGTGGCGGGATAGACGGGAAATTCAACGACCGCGTTTCGTCCTCGGTCACCGACATCAAGTCCGACATGGGGGTGGCGAGTGTTTACCCCGGCGACGCGGTCATGCCGAAGGTGTTCAAGGGCATCCTCAACATGGACGCCTACGTCACGGTCAACGGCGGAACGGCCGAGGTCCGGGAAATCCAACGGTGGCTCAACGGCCGCTACACCAGGCGCGCCGGATTCTTCATCTCCCCCTGCGACGGAAGGTACACGCGGGACACCGCGATAGCCATGATGGTCGCGATCCAGTACGAGAGCGGCCTGCCCGACGAGAAGGTCGACGGCTTGTACGGACCGACGACGCGGGACGAACTCAAAAAGCACGAGCTGAGTACGGGATCGACGGGGCCATGGGTACGCCTGTTCACCGCGTTGCTGATCTGCAACCAACGCGGCGGGGCGGTTTTCACGGACACCTTCGGCTCACGCGAGTCGAAAATCACCCGTAACTTCCAGGAGTTCGTGAAACTCAGTGTCACCGGTACCGGAAACTACCGGACGTGGGCCTCGCTACTCGTTTCCACCGGGGATCCCGACCGCAGGGGGTCGGCCTGCGACGGCGTCACCGAGATCACTCCCGAACGGGCCCGGGCGCTGAAGGACGCGGGATACGAGTACATCGGACGCTATCTGTACAACCCCAGCACCACGTCGTTGCCGGAGAAGCAGATACAACCCGGCGAACTGGACACCATCGCGCGGTACGGACTGCGTTGCTTCCCCATATACCAGACCTACGGAAGAGGAGCGGTCTACTTCGACCGAGCGCGAGGACAAGAGGACGCGTACTCCGCCGTTTACTGGGCACGCCACCACGGCTTCAAGCCCGGCACCCGGATCTACTTCGCGGTCGACTTCGACGTCCTGGACCACGAGGTGACGTCGAACATCATCCCCCATTTCCGGGGTATCAACGAAGTGATCTGGCGGAACTCGGGGTACAAAGTAGGAATCTATGGACCTCGTAACGTCTGTTCCCGGGTTTCCGCCGAAGGGCTGAGCACGGCGAGCTTCGTCTCCGGAATGTCCACGGCGTTTTCCGGCAACCTCGGCTATCCCCTTCCCAGGGACTGGTCGTTCGACCAGATCGCCACGGTGACGATCGGATCCGGCGAGGGCGAGATCGAGATCGACAACAACATCGCCTCCGGCCGGGACGAAGGACAGGGAAGTTTCGATCCGAGCTACCCCGACGGAAAGCCCGATGTTCCCTTCGACTTCGCCGACAAGACGGCCATGCTCAAGGACATGAGGGCCTATCTGGAATCCATCGGTGTTCCGGAGACCGGCGGAGAAGGATGGGATGATGACTGGGCGACTCTCGGAAGCAACAGCAACACCGACTCCTTCAACAAGGTTCTGGAACACGACGAGCTGTTCACCAGTCTGGCCCGGACGCTCAACATTCGTAAAGCACTCGTCCAGGCCCCCGTGCTGTGGGAGATCCGCCAGTGGAACCCCACGGACAAGGCGAAGGACGAGGCCGTCATCAACGGTGTCAGTGACGACAGTTCCACGGGGCTCGGGCAGATATTCGGCAAGACAGCCATCGAGGCGTGGAACTACTGCGTCGACGCGGGAATCGTCAACGGCAGCAAACTCAGCAAGGAGAAAGACCTCAAAGGCGTATGGACTAAGCTTCGTACCGACGAACGGTACAACATCAGGTTCGCCGCATACGTGCTGTTTCACAGCGCCCATCTGAAGAACCTAGACCGCCCCACGCTGACGACCAGTGACTGCGACACCAAGAAGATACTGGCCCGCTACAACGGGACAGGAGACAACGCCCAACAGTACGGCTGTGATGTGCTCGGTGTCTACAAGGTCTTCGAGAAGTACTACAGCATACAGCGCGCCTGACCGTCACGACTCACTCCAGGATCCGAACAGCGCGGGAAAGGTGACCGCATGACACAGGAGATATCCCGGCGCGGCTTGTTGCGGCGCGCCGCCGCCGGCGCCGGAACCACCGCCCTGGCGGTGGTGGGAGCGAGCACCGTCCTCGCCCCGGCCGCCGCGGCCAGCCCCGCCACCGAGACGACACAGGGCACGGCGGGCTCGGAAAAGCGCCGAAGAACCAGCGTGAACGGCTGGGAAACGGTGACCTCCGTCGACTCCGGCGGACCGGTCTGGACCCAGCCGGTGGTCGGCACCGGTTGCGAGGTGCCGATGCGGGTCGGAGCGGTGGCCACGGTGCTGGTGCACGTGATCCGCCGGTTCCACTACGAAGTCCGTGCCCTCGCGGAGGGCGATGTGATCGGTTGGCGTTCCCCGTCCACCGTCCCGGCGGCGACTCCGGAGAACAACCAGGCGTCCGGTACCGCCGTCGCGATCCTGCCCGGCTCCTATCCGCCGGGGGCCCGGGGAGGGTATTTCCCCAACCAACTCGCGGCGGTCCGGAAAATCACTGAGGAGTGTGACGGTGTCGTCCGCTGGGGCGGAGACGAGAACCACCCCTACGAGGCCCTGTTCTCGATCGACGTCCCTCCCGGTGACCCACGGCTGCCCGCCCTGGCGGCGACGATCCGACACCGGGAGGAGCTTGCCGGCACCGGTGCCGGCAAGCCGCGGTGAACGCTTCCCCCGGAATCCGACGGTCCGCCAGGGGCGGGACGCGAGCACTCCCCTGATCCGACCCCGCGGCGTCCTGTCCGAAAAAACCGGACACCACCTGTTCCGCCCCAGACAGAAGGAGGAAAGATGCGTCGTATCAACAAGATCGTCGGCTGTGCGGCAGCCGCGTTCAGTGTCCTGCTGGGAGCTCCCCTGGTCTCGGCAGCACCCGCCCAGGCGTTGTCCTGCCCCTACCCGTACCTGTGCCTGTACGACCCGGACTCCGGGAACCGGGTGGGCCAGTTCCAGGACGTGACCAGCGGCTGGCAGTACATCACCGAGGACGACTACCTGTTCAAGAACACACGCAACGACGATGTCGTCTACTTCCTCACCAGTGGCGGAGACGTGTTCTGCATCCCGCCCAACCAGGATGGTTGGACCAAAGGAAGCGTGAAGGCACTCCGCATCAGCTGGGAGTCGGAGTGCAACGTCAGTTGATTCCGGGATAACACCGGATTCGCCGCGGGATCCCGGTGCCGGGGGAGCTGCCGTCCTGCTCTCCCGGCACCTTTCCGTGCGCGAGAAGGAGCAGGAGACCGCCACGGGAAACCCTGTTCACGGGGCCGGAATCCGCGGCGAACCGGCCCTGCGGGTCACCCGGAACGGATCAGGCGGTTTCGGCCTCCTCGGTTTCCTCGGAACTCCGCCGGATCGCGGCCAGCAACGGCGCCAGTCGCGGGTCCAGTTCGGCGTGGGCCAGTGCCTCGCCCAACGCCTCCTCGTAGACGGGAACGGCCGCCCGCAGGGTGGCCAGTCCGTGCTCGGTGATGCCGGTGTAGATCCCCCGGCGGTCGAACTCGCACATCCTGCGTTCGGTGAGTCCGGAACGCTCCAGTCTGCCCACCAGCCTGCTGACGGAACTCTGGTTCAGGTTGACCGCCTCGGTGAGTTCCTGCATCCGCATCTCGCCGTCCTCGGCGGAGGCGCAGGCGGCCAGGGCCAGGAACTCGGAGAGCCCGATCCGACAACGGCGGTGCAGCGCCTTCTCCACCACCCCGTCCACCTGGGCGTGCAGCGCGACCAGGCGGGTCCACTGTCTGCCGGTCGCCGAGATCCCCGCCAGGGGCTCCGTGGTGGCGGTGCTCGTTTCCGGATGTGCCATGTGCTCCTCCTCACGGGGCGGGCTGGGAGGGGCGCGACGCCCCTCCCGTCCAGAAGTGCCTGTTCGGCACAGCACACTCAGTGCTTTCACAGTACATGACACAAACATGTATTCGGTTATTCGCGTGCGAACAACCGCCCGTAGCCACGGACCTCGGCGGGGTCCAGCCCCACCGTCGTCAGCGCACGCCACAGCAGTACCTGGTTGGCGCTGAGCACCGGAACGCCCAGTTCCTCCTCCAGCGGGGCTATGGTTCCGACCGCGCGCAGGCCGTTACCGGCGATGAACACCCCGTCCACCTCGCGGGGGAGGCCGCGAACCCAGTCGAACATCACGGGAGGAGTGGCGTGCCGCTGGCCGCTGGGGATTCCGCAGGGCGCGTGATGCACCACCCGGAACCCCTGCTCGGAGAAGTACCGCGCGCCCAGCTCGTCCAGCTCGGTGTCGAACCACGGGGGGTTGACCAGCGCCAGCCGTTCGACCCCACAGGCCCGCAGGGCGTCCACCGCCGCCAGGGCGGTCGATATCACCGGTATCCCCCTGGAGCTCTTGTCCAGCCTGGCCAGGAACTCCCGCTCACCCTCCACACCGTGCTTGTACGCCGAACTGGTGAAGGCACAGGCGAGCACGTCCAGGGGAGCAGCGGCCAGCGCCTCCACGCACTCGTCCACCCCCGGGGGTTCCACGAAAGCGCGCACGGGATCGTGCGGAATCGTCGGGTCCATCTCCCCTCCGGCACGCATGGCTGAGAAGTGCAGGCGACTGGCGTGCACGGACAGGCCCGCGGGGGCCATGGCGTTGAGTTCGGACTCCGGGCCCACGTCGGCGTGGGGGACGACCACCCCGAGACGGGCCCGCACGTCCCATCCGTCGTTGTTGAACCGGGTGTCGGTGTTCATCTCGTGTTCCTTTCCAGCTGCCGTTCGCGCCACGCCGTGAAGGGGTCGTGGGAGGATTCCACCGGCCAGGTGCGTACCGTCATGCCGGCCCACTTCTCCGGTGGCGCCGCGAACAGCCGGTAGGAGTCGAGATAGTTGAACCCCAGGCGGGCCACTTCGTAGCGGTCCACCGCCGAGATCACGTCGGTGACGTTGGAGTAGAGCGCGTTGACGTAACACAGGGCGCAGGGCTCGCCGGAGGCGATCAGCAGGCGTCCGGTGGTACGCAGCCCCAGCGGGTCGCCGGTGGCCGCGCGCAACGCCACCACCTCGGCGTGTGCCAGGGGATCCCGGTCGGCCAGCACCCGGTTCACGCCGGTGCCCACCACGCCGCGTTCGGGGTCGACGACGAGGGCGGAGAACGGCACCCCTCCCTCGGCGACGTTGCGCAGCGACAGTTCCACCGCCTGGTTCACGTATTCGTCGATGTGTTCCTTGTCGAACAGGGCCGATGCCATGTGTTCGTCCCTCCGTGGGGAAGACGGTCGGGTCTTGCGGCTGTCCCCGGCCCGTCACAGGGGCCGGGGACAGCCTGGAGCGGGGAGTGCGGGTCACGCCCCGGGCGCGCCGGCGGTGGCCTCGGGGGCGGGCTCCCTGGAGACGATCTTCAGGCCGAGCACGCCGCCGATGATGGCCGCGAAGCAGAGAACCTTGACCGGTGTGATGGGCTCGTCGTAGAGGAAGGACCCGACGATGACCGTGCCCACCGATCCGATACCGGTCCAGACCGCGTAGCCGATCCCGACGTCGAGGGTGCGCAGCGCCAGGCTCAGGGTGAAGATCCCCATTCCGGCCGCGCCGGCCGTGATCAGGGAGGGAACCAGCTGGGTGAATCCCTCGCTGCCTTTCGTTCCGAGCGCGAAGACGATCTCGAAGACGGCGGCTATGAGCAGGAAGGTCCACGCGCGGCCGTGGGACTGGGTTTTCTCCGTCACGCCGCCGGCGGCGGGCGACTCCACGGGCGCCTGCTGTTCGATGGTCATTTTCGCTTTCCTATCAGAATGAGGGTTCGCACTGTCCGCATGAGGAATCCACGCGGAGTGTTCGAAGGTTTCTTCTCCGAGGAGAACGTGTCACGGAACGGTCGGTGCGGACGTGGCGGGACCGCGCGGATCACACGTTCCGAAAAAGAGAACAGTGCTGTCGAGAAAAAGCGGTGTCGGGAATGATTCGGTGGGGAGAACGGAGAACTCGTTCCTCCGCGTTCAGGCGGCTCCCGTCAGACGCAGTCCGACGGCTCCCGCGATGATCGCGGCGAAACCGAGCACCTTCTTCGCGTTGATCTTCTCTCCGAAGATGAGAGCTCCCATGAGCACGATCCCGATCGATCCCACTCCGGTCCATATCGTGTAACCGACCCCGACGTCGAGGGTGCGCAGCGCCAGACTCAGGGTGAAGATCCCTCCCGCCGCGGCGAGCAGGGTGAACACCGAGGGCCACAGGCGGGTGAATCCCTTGGTGGCGTTGGTTCCCAGCGCGAAGGCGATCTCGAAGAGGATCGCGATTCCCAGATAGATCCAGGCCATTTTCGTTCCTTTCCGCGTTTCGGTTTTTCGGTGTCGACGTCCGGTCCGTGAACGGACCGGCTCATCCCGTCAGGCTCCGTGTCTCGGACAGTGCCGCCCGGAGTCGTTGTCGGTCGGGCACGCCCTCGATGCGGTGTTCACCGATGATCATCGTCGGCACGCTCGTGATCCGCAGCTGGCGGGCGTGTTCCAGGGCGGCGCGGTGGGTGGCGGCGTGGCGACGTTCGTCCAGGGCCCGCCGGAATTCCGCCCCGTCCAGGCCCACTTCCTCGGCGAGGCCGGTGAGCACCTCGACGTCGCCGATGTCCAGGTCCCGTTGGAAGAAGGCCCGCAGCACCCGGTCGTTGTAGAGCTGGCCGACTCCCCGCTCCAGGGCGTACTGGTAGCCCTCGAAGGCGGTGCCGCTGTAGGGCTGCGGGGAGATCGTGGGCAGGGTTATGTCCACGTTCTTGCGGCGGGCCATGGGGTACACGGCCCGCTGCCAGATGGCGGGCAGGTACTCGTCCTCCGGGCGCAGCGTCCTCTCCGGATAGGGACGCAGTTCGAAGGGATGCCACGCCACGTCCGCCTCGTACTCCGCGGCGACCTCGACGATGTCGTTCTCCGCGAGCAGGCAGAAGGGGCACACGTAGTCGAAGTAGACGTCCACTGCGGCCATCACCAAACCTCCATTCAATGTATGTGCATGAATTTAGTAAGCACGGGGATGGGTGTCAAGCCCATCCCCGCACTCCGATCACGCTCGCTGTACCGGGGCCTCGTCGAGCAGGCTCCCCTCGCCGGCGATCCGGACCTCGGAGCCGAACATCGCGGGGTGCTCCCGTCTCATGAGCGCCATCAGGCCCTCGTAGTCGACGTCGTCGTACTCCCCGTAACTCGCCAGGAATTCCATCCGCTCCCCTCCCCGCGAATCAAAGGGGTGATACAGACTCTCGGACGTTCCGTCGAACTCCAGAGGGGACATCCCGTACAGGCGACAGAGCAGCCTGTTGAAAACCGGCGTCGCCCGCAGCCAACGACCGTCGATCCGAACGCTGGTCAACCAGTGGACGAAAGTGTCCCCTCCCACCAGGCTCCTCAAGCGGTCCGAGGCGAGGTGGTTCCGGACCTTGGTCACCACGATCCTGCTCGGAATCCCCACCGCCCGCACGGCCGCCGCGTACAGCACGGACTTGTGCACGCAGAAACCGCGACCGTTCTCGACGATGGTGCTGGCCCGCAGGCCGTGGCGGGACATGTCGCTTCCGTAGACCTCGTAGTCCACCCCGTCCCGCACGGCGTAGTACAGCCGGACGGCCTTCTCCCTGGAGGACTCGGCTCCCTCCACGGCACAGTGGACGAAATCCCGCACCGGACCGGAGTCATGGTCGAGGAACTCGGTTGGTTCCACGCTTCCATCCTGGTCGTTTCTTTCCACGAAAACCACGTCCTTTCACTGCCCGGGAAGTCCCATGAGGGCGGCTATACGATTTCGTTGTGTCTCCGAGGTTCCCGAGTACACGGTTCCGGAAAGGGAGTCCCGGACCATGCGTTCTATTCCGCTCTCCGTGAGATAGCCACGACCGCCGAAAATCTGCATGGCCTTCCGCGCGCTCGCCGAGTTGGCCTCGCTGGTGGCCAGCTTCGTGGCCGCCACCTCGAACGTGGTGTCCTTTCGGTCCACCATCCGCCGTGCCGTGTCGTGGAGCCACCTGCACGCCGTCTCCAGTCCCAGTCTCATCTCCACCAGGGAGTGCGAGACGGCCTGGTAGGAACCGATGGGACGGCCGAACTGGTGTCGCTCGGTCGCGTACTCCAGACAGCGTTCCAGGCGATAGCGCATCTCCCCGATCTGGATCGCGGAGACGCACAGGATCTCCCTGGACATCACGTGCCCCAGGATCAGGAACCCACCTCCGGGGTGGCCGAGCATCCGCTCCCGTGGGACCCGCACGTCCTCCAGGCGCACCTCCCCCAGGGGCGAGGTGCGCAGCCCCATCGTGCTGACCGGCTCCCCGAGGGTCAGTCCGGCGGTGTCCGCGTCGACCACGAAGGCGGTGACGCTGGCCGCGGTGCCCGCCGGGCCGGTGCGCGCGTAGACCACCACCTGGTCGGCGATCGGAGCGTTGCTGATGAACACCTTGTGCCCGTTGAGCACGTACTCGTCCCCGTCCGGCTCGGCCGTGGCCCCCATGGCCAGGGCGTCGGAACCGGCTTCGGCCTCGGTGATCGCGTGCGCCCCTATGGACTCACCCGTGCGGACTCCCGGCAGGTAGCGTTCACGCAGCGCGGCGGAGCCGAAGCGGAACACGGGCAGTCCGGTGCTGGCCATGTGCGTGGCCGCGGAGAAGCTCAGCCCGCTGTCCCGGCAGCCGTAACCGAGCCCCTCCAGGGCCGCCAGCGTCGTCAGTAACCGCCCGTCGGGCTTCTCCCCCTCCCGTATCGGTAACTCGAAGAGCCCCGTGTCGGCGAGGGTTCTCCACTTCCGTGGGCAGAACTCCTCGGTGGCGTCGTCGACCAGGTGATCGGCGCTGAGTTCCTCGCCCAGTCCGGCCAGTTTCTCGTACCACTCCCGCTGTTGTTCGGAAAGGTGGTCGGTGTCCACGATTACCTCCCTCAGTAGCTGGAGAATCCGTCGGGACTGAGCACGTGTCTCTCGGTGCCGTCGATCGGCGGGTTGAACACGCTGAGCAGATGCATGTCCGCCTCGTCACCGGCGATCAGCACATGGCGGTCGTGTCGGTCGAGCACGTACAGCACACCGGGTTCGAGCGAAAAAGCGAGGTCCTCGTCGGCGGAACGGATCTCACCCTTTCCCGAAATGCAGTAGCAGGCTTCCAGATGCCTGGTGTACTGCATCCGCGACTCGGTTCCCGCCTCGACCACGGTGTGGGCGACGGCGAATCCCATCCCGTCCGACTCCACGAGGAGCCGGTAGCTGTTCCCGTTTCCCCACTCGACTCCCGGGACCTCGTAACTGCTGCGCACGAACATCGTTCCTCCTCGAAACGGAAAAAGTCACTCTTTCTCGAAACCACGCACGAACGAACACATGGAGTTCACGGACCTGAAGTTGTCCGGGGAGACGTCGACCAGATCGACGTCGATCTCGTAGCGCTTCCCGATCCACGAGACCAGCCGAACCAGCCCCAGGCTGTCCACCACTCCGCTGTCCAGCAGGTCCATGTCGTACTCGAGTTCGTCCACGGAGACGTCGGAGGCGAACTCCTCCACCACGTGCTCGGCGATCTCCTCAGCCAGCGACATCGGAAAAACCCCTCTCCTCCTCCTGTTGTATGGCTTTGCGGTCTATCTTTCCGGTCGACGTTCTCGGAAGCGGGCGCTGCACGATCCGCACTTTCCCCGGAATGGAGGTCCGTGCCAGTCGCTGCCCGCAGTACTTGCGGATCCCCAGGGTGGTGAGTTCGGCGCGCGCCGCACCCTCCAACGGGGACACATAGGCGCATATCCGCTTTCCCGCCCACTCGTCGGGAACAGCCACGACCGCCGCTTCCCGGATCTGCGGGTGCTCGTTGATGACGTGTTCTATCTCCGCGAGATTGGTACGCACACCACGCACCTTGACGTGATAGTCGTCCCTGCCCTCCAGAAATATGGTTCCCTCTTCCGAACGGGTGACTATGTCCCCGGTTCTGAAATAGATATCCTCTGTCTGCCCGGCCGGATCGGGAACGAACTTCTCCGCCGTGGCCTCCGGGTCCAGGTATCCCTCAGCCTGGAAGGGGGTGGAGACGTACAACTCCCCCGTGCCCTCGCCACGAACCACACGCGAGGCGCTGTCCACGATCCGGGTGGAGACCCCGGCAGCCGGAAACCCGAGGGGCACCCTGCCGGAGTCGCCGAGCTCCGAGGTGTCGAACTCGTGGACCAGGCTGTCGTTCGTCTCGGTGCAGCCGTAGACGTTGAACAACCGCGCGTTCGGCGCCATCGCGCCGATTTCCGCCACCAGTGACTTCCGCACGGTGTCGCCGGTGATCAGCACGTCGGTGACCGCGGGGAGTCCGCTTTCGCCGACGTGGTCGGTGAGCATCCCGAACAGCATCGGAACGGACTGCACGAGGCCGACCTCGTGCTCGACGATCAGGTCCCGCAGGTACCGCCCCTCGGTGGCCCGGCGGGGGTCGACGAGCACGGTGGTGGCTCCCGAAGCCAGCGCGCTCCACACGTCGAGCAGGCTCAGATCGAAGTTCAGGGGTGCGTAGCTGAGCACCCTCCTGCCGGGTCCCAGCGAGAACCGGTCGCTGGCCCACCGGTGGAACTCCAGCACCCCGGTGTCCGACAGCGGCACCGTCTTCGGCAGACCGGTCGAGCCCGAGGTGGTCAGCAACAGCAGTGCGTCGGTGCCCGGGGTGGCGGGCGCTTCCTCCCGTTCTCCGGGGAGACGGCGCACCGCCACGGTGAAGCGTTCGTCGGGGGTCACCGCCGGTGTCAACAACACCGAACACCCCGCCCGGGCGGCCAACGACCCGAGCACGGTGCCGCCGAGGTCCTCAGAAGGCAACAGAACGCCGCGGTCCTCGGCCCAGCAACCCAACAACAGCGCCAGGGTCTCGACCGACTTCGAGGCGGGCACACACACCGGCCCGCTCGGCACCCCACGCACCGTCTCCCGCGCGCGGTGCGCCAGCCGGTCCAGCTCACCGTACGAACAGGTGCCGCCCGACCCGATCACGGCCGGACTGTCCGGGGAGCGCTCGACCCACCGGCCGAACTCCTCCAACAGCCGTCTGGAAGGCATGACAAACCTCCGTACTTCCGAAAAAGAACTCCCCGAATCCCTTCCGGGAGGAGAGCGGGAAAGATCCGACACGGGAACGGAACAAACCGAAAGCCCGGCCGCACCGACCCGATCATCGCCCTTTCCGGAGCGAATAATTCCTTTCCCGGAATCCCGTCGGGGACGATTCACATCGTGCGGAGACCGCTCGCGTTCCGGCAACCGGACGGTTTCACTTCGTCACTTCGCCGCGAACATGGGAGGAACCTGACCGAATTACTCCCACGGACTTCCACGGAACGGAGCGTCAGGAGTACCCGGAACGGGAATTCGGTGAAGCAGGCGTGCCGGGCCGGAGGAGACGGTGACGCCGGCCGGTCCGAGGGAAAAAGCCTCCGGCCCGGGGAATGCTTCTCCGAGCGCCCCACGCCGAGCGGCCAACCGACCACGCCGTCCTCGTCGCGGCAGCGGAACCCGGATCCCCGCTCCAGAGCGCGCGGAAGTGTCTTTCGTGACACTCTTTCAGCGCATCCGCCCCCGAGGAGGGAATCGGTAGAATCCGAATTCAGGGAAAACCTGACGAAGAAGACCGTGCGCCTCAACGCGGACACGCCTGTCCACCTACCATCGGAGGGCATGATCATCGGCCCGGAGAACGACCTTCTCGACCGTCTCACGGCCGAAGGGGTGACCCCCTGGCTGGTCGGAGACGTTCGTGGGACCTCCCGTGTCCCGGAGGGCATCCGAACGACGCTGAGCCGACACTCCTGGCTCGGAGCCCTGCTCCGCACGGACGCCACCTCCCACACCACGGTCCGCGAGGTGTGCGACGCGCTGCGCCACGTCCACGAGGCCAGTGCGGGCCGCGACGGATACGTCTCCGCGGCCGTGCTTCCGTGCCACGCCCACGAGACGGAGGCGCTGGTCGACACGGCCGCGTGGTTACACGCCACGGTGGACCGGCCGAACCTGCTGGTCCGCATACCGGCCACCGAGGCCGGTATCCACGCCTACCGGAAGTGTCTGGCCCGGGGGATAGGGGTGCACAGCACCTGCGTGCTTTCCCCGGAGCGTTACCGGCGCGTGCTGGAGGCCCACGTCGTGGGCTCGGAGCAGGCGATGGCGGCGAGTACACGTTTACACAGGATCACCGCGGTCGCCTCGCTGCCCGTCGGGCTGGTCGACGCGGAGGTCAACAGACGGCTGGACGCGCTGCGCACGGAGAGGTCCACACAGCTGCGGGACCGGGCCGGCACCGCGCTGGCCCGGCTCGCCTACCGCGTTCGGGAGACCCGGCTCGACGGGTGGTGGTGGCGCGTGCTCCGCGCCGCGGGAGCACGGCCACCCCGTCTGTTGTGGACGACGCTGCGCGCCCGACACGTCTCCCGGCTCATCGGGTGGAACACCGCCCAGGCCCTGTCCCCCTCCGTGTTGGAGAGCGCCGCCCGCCACCACCCCCCGCAGGGCGACACCATGCTGGAGACGCACACACGGGCCCAGCACACCCTGGAGGAGCTGTGTGAGCTCGGCGTCGACCTGCGAGCCGTGTTCGACGATCTCGAGAACCGTTGTTTCCGCACCTCGGAGAGTCCCGAGGAGCGGGGCCTCACCGACGGCTCACCGGCGTGACCGCCGGGGCGGCGCGGGCCGCGCGGGGGATATTCCACCGTGGTCCTCAGTCCGCGCGGCGCACCTCCAGCAGCAGGTGACGCACGGAGTCGAAGCCGTACTCGTCCTCGATCACGTCCCTGTCGGCCACCGTCCGCAGGCGGCGGCCGAGGGAGCCGGCCAGCCGTTCGAGTTCGCCCAGGTCCCCCCGGCTGCTGAAGTGCAGCAGGGCGGTCCCGTTCTCGGTCAACCAGGACGGAGCCTGTTCGAGGAAGTCCCGGTGGGCGCGGTAACCGGCGTCCACATAGGCCCGTTCGTGCAGGGAGCCGTACTCGTAGTCCTCCGGGCCGTACACGTAGTTGGAACTCCAGAATATCGTGTCGAAGCGCTGCTCGGGGTCCAAGCCGAGGAAGACGTCGCTGTGGACGGCCCGCAGCCGGTCCGCGACACCGTGGCGTTCCGCGTTCAGCGCGGTGTTGAGTACCGCGTTCGGATTGATGTCGGAGGCGACCACATTCGCACACCCGTATTTCGCAGCCAACACGGCCGCCAGTCCCGCACCGCATCCCATTTCGAGCAGAGATCCGCCGAAAGGAACACGATACTGCTCCAAAAAGTCCAGTCCCACTTCCGTGGAAGGTGAGTAGACCGGAGCGAACACCCCGTCGAGCAGATCCCACTCGAATCCGCGCATGGTGAACACCCGGGGCCGGTCCTTCCGCGTCATGGAAATCCTGCTGCGTTCCAGTGAACGGACATAGCTTTTGACTTCGGTCATCCCGTTCCTCACGACTGTGGAGTAGTCCTCGCTCAACGACTCCTCGACAGGATTTCGCAGCACACGACGTGCGGGAAGGTGATCCGACTACATTCCGTCCACAGAACGGCGGTGGTCCGACACCCGTGTTTTCGGTGAACGCCGTATTCTCTGTCAGGTCGTGGGGCCGAAGGAGTCCTGTTCGTCCGATTCGGTTGCTAATCTTGGAGTTCCGCAAGGAACGAGACTAGGGGGAACGACACCGGTGACCACGCAAGACGCCGTTCCGGGCGACGAACTGCTCGAACTCCTGGAACTGTTGGCGGAAGAGGCTTCACCGACCCTGCTGGAGCGCTGGGCGCAACGGCTGCGCCGCGAACACACTTCCGTGGGGATCCTCGAACACGTCGACCGGGCCAGGAATCTGGCGCTTCGGATACGTGGCTCGGCGGCGCGCCCCCAGCAGCGGGCCGCCGGCATGGCGGCCCTGGTCGACATCGCCCGGGAACTGGCGCTTCCCCACGAGCTGGGCACCCTGTTGAAGCTGATCACCAAGCGGGCCCGACTGCTGTTGAACCTCGACATGTCGTGGATCAGTCTCCACTCCGAGGACGAGGACTGCTCCTACGTCCGGGCCGCCGACGGCCACGCCTCCACCATCACCGTGGGATTCCGGGTTCCCTCCGACGGAGGTGTGGGCAACGAGGCCACCCGCCACTGTGCCCCCTTCTGGTCCTCGAACTACCTCTCCGACGACAGGTTTCCGCACTCCGGGGTCATCGACGAGGTGGTGCGCGCCGAGAAGCTGTGCTCCATCCTGGCCGTCCCGCTTCAGGACGTCAGCACCTCGCTGGGCTCGCTCTACGTGGCCAGCCGGGAGAGCAGGAGTTTCTCCACCGACGAGATCACCCTGCTCTCCTCGCTCGGTGAGCTGGCCACGGTGGCCATCGAGAAAACCCGCGCCCTCGACCGCACCCGGGCCGAGGTCTCCGAGCTGAGAACGGACACCACCGAAGCGGTGCACACCTCCCAGGCGATGCGCAGGATCTACGAGACGCACAGCGCGCTGTTGGACCTGGTGCTGCGCGGTGAGAGCGTGCACAGCCTGGTCACGGAGGCGGCGGAGAAGCTGGGGGGAACCCTGCTGGTCTCGGACACGGTGGGCAACGTGTTGGCCTCCACCGGCGACATCCCGGAGATCGCCGACTTCGAGCACCACTGGATCTCCACCGACGTCTCCGAGCAGCACCACCCCTGTCAGCCGATCACCGGAGTCTGGTCCTGTCCCGTGGCCGCCGGCTCCGAACAGTTCGGCACGCTGGTGCTACGGCCGAACGAGACGCCGGACGAACACGAGCTGCGGCTGCTGCGGCTGGTCGCGCAGACCGTCGCGATGCTGCTGCTCATCCAACGCAGCACCGCCGTGGCCGAAGGACAGTTGCGCGAGGAGCTCTTCGAGGACCTGCTCAGTTCCCCGTGGCTGTCCCCCCAACAACACGCCGAGCGGGCCCGACGGCTGTCGATCAACCTGAACGAACCGCACGTGATCGTGGTGGCCCGCCCGGAGGGGAAGGGACACGGCCGCGCTGCCGGGTGGGCGTCCTCCTACGCGGCGCGGTGGTCCGGCCTGAAGAGTGTTCGCGGGGACAACGTGGTGTTGCTGCTGCCCGGTGCGGAAGCGGGCGCGGTGGCCAGGTCCGTCTCCAGGGAGCTGTCCGAGCTGCTCGGTCACCCGGTGACGGTGGGGGCGGCCGGACCGTTCTCCGAACCGGCCCGCCTGCCGGACACCTACCAGGAGGCGATGCGCTGTCTGGACGCCCTCACCGCGCTGGGCAACACGGGGCACGCCGCCGCTGCCGGTGAGCTGGGTTTCGTGGGGATGCTGCTGTCCGACAACCACGACGTGGACGGTTTCATCCGCACCACGATCGGGCCGGTGCTGGACTACGACTCGGCGCAGTCCACCGAACTGGTCCGCACGTTACGGGCCTACTTCGAGTCGGGGTCCAGCCCCACCAACGCGGCGGAGGCGCTGCACGTGCATCCCAACACCGTTTCCCGCAGGTTGGAGCGCGTCACCACACTGCTGGGGCCGAACTGGCAGCATCCGGAACGCTCGCTGGAGATCCAGCTGGCGCTGCGCCTGCAACGCACCAGGCACACACTGCGCGGTCCCGAACAGCCGACCTCGTTGACCGGTCACGCGGGCAGCGGGGTCCGCTGAGCGCTCCGCCCCTCCTCGGCACGGGCGAGGGCCCGCGCTGCGTGCGCGATCGAGGCGAGGGTGACGTGGCGGTGCCAGCCGGGGAAGGAGCGTCCCTCGAAGTCGCGCATTCCCACGGCGTCGCCGATCTCGCAGGCGTCGGCGGCCACCCGCGCGGTCAGCCTGGTGCTGCGCACCAGGGTCTCCACCGGCGGGGTGTGGGCGTTGGTCAGCCACAGTCGTCGCGGGGGCCGCTGCGGGTCCTCCCACTCGCCGACCAACCGGAACGGGACCCGCCGGTCCGCGCCCCCACCCGTGCCGTGGTGGTGCCCGGCCACCAGGATCTTCGCCGACACCGCCGAGCTGGCCACCGTGGCGCCGGTGTCTGGATCGGTCCACTCGACGGGTCGGCGCAGCCCCCGCACCGAGTCGAGCAGGTACCCGGCGGAGACGGGACCACAGCCGTAGCCGGGAAGCCTCGCCTCGGCCACCGTGCAGCGCAGGGAGGGTGTCGTCCCCATCAGGAAGGGGAACTCGGCCCCAGCCAGTTCCCCGCCGGAGACCGCTTCGGCGGAGCCCACACCGTCGAAGATCACCGGCGCCCCCAGTGGACCCCAGCGGCGGACCGCTTCGAGCAGCACGCTGGTCGCGCACTGGGCCGGACTCTCCGGACGCACCTCGGTGGGGATGCCCGCCTGGTGGCGTCTGTCCTCGTCGGTCACCCACTCGGGGGCGAGGAACAACCTCCAGTTGACGGGCACACTGAATCCCGGGGTGACCATCCAGAGTCCGAAGGCGTACTGGCTGTTGGAGTTCGTGCTCACTCCCACCGAGTGTCCCCCGGTTTTCGGGATGGACAGGGGACGCACCACCCAGCCCACCGGACGCACCCGCTCGCGCAGGGCGCGCACCAGCAGGTCCCGCACCGTCATCCAGTCCCACGTGGAGCTGTGCACGAAGTGGTGCAGGCTCTGGGCCGCGGCGGCCCCGCCGAGAACTCCGGCGATGTTGCGGATCGAACGTCGCCCCCGGGTGGACAACAGTCCGTGCACGTACTGGTGGCCCCGTCGTCTCTGGTCGCTTCTGCGCAGTGCCGAGAACGCCGCCGAGCACAGCTCGTCGGCGAGCTCGGAGGAATGGACAGATGTCGTGTTCATGATGACCGCGCCCCTCCGGATACGGTGCTCGTCCTCGACCTGGTTGGCGTGGCACTCGCGGCGGAATCCAGCCCCTCCCGCCGGATGAGATCCGGCGCTGGGCCGCGAGCACCTTCCACGATGCTCGTCCGAATGCCGGGGACACGAGGGAACGCGGACACACCGTTCGCTCCGGGCGCGGTGGCCCGATCACCCCGACGGGCGCTAACGGCGGAATTCATCCCGGCGCTGTCCACACGCGGGGTGGTGGCCACACCACCATTGGAGTGAGTGCGCGATCACGGTGGTGCCGTTGTTTTCCCGCCACGGATCACCGTGCGCGAGCGTGTGGTCCCGCCCTTTCCTGATCCGTCCGTGTTCTCATCGTCCTCACGTGACCAGAATGTTCGTGAACTGCCAGGGATCGTCCCGCGCCGTGGCCGCGGCAGCGGCTCCGAACAGATCCCAGGAACCGCTGGCCGGGGTCCAGTCGGTGCGTACGGAGGGGCACTCGCCGAGATACGGTTCGGCGGCGGCGAGCACCTCCTCGTCGTCGAGGTCGTCCGGCACGCACAGTCCCCGCTCGGGATGTGCGAGCATCCACCGCAGCGCCCCCAGTGCCGAGGCGGCCACCTGCACGGTCGTGGCGTTCTGACCGGGCACCAGTGCTCTGGCCCGGGTTATGTCCAGTTGGCTCCCCGTCCACCAACCGTTGAGGTCGTGCCCCAGCAGCAACACCCCGAGTTCGTCCATCCCGGCGACGATCTCGGAGCTCATGACCCGCTGGGCGGACTGCATCCGGTATCCCCGCATCCGGCACTCGTGCAGCGAGGCCAGTCCCGCGTCGCTGGGCAGGTACGCGAAGTGCACGGTGGGCCGGTACACCACCCCGCCCGATCCGTCGTGGACGGTGAGGTGTTCGCTGATCGTGTAGGTCTCGCCGTGGCTGATCATCATGCCCAGCATCGGCCCGGTGGAGGGAACCCAGGAGCGAACCCAGGTGCTCATTCCCGTGCGCGCGAGATAGATCTGGTTGCCTGGACCGGTGGCGTGGGTGACCGCCAGCGGCGGAAGCTCCCGTTCGTGCGTTCCCCAGCCCAGCTCGGCCGGGGCGGTTCCCTCCTCGTGGCAGCCTTTGACCGACCAGGTGTTGACGAACTCGTCCACCTCCTTCGGGCGGTCTCCGCGTTGGGTGTCCCGTTCGGCGATGTGAACGGACCTGGTCCCGGTCCACAGGGCCAGCCGCGCGTGGTCGTCGTCGGACAGTGCCCCTTCCAGGCGTGCGCGCCGCGCGGGCTCGATCCGCCTTCCCCGCTCGTCGAGCAGGGCGCGGGCCACCTCGCGCAGCGCCCGTTTGGTGAGGTGGCTGACCAGCCCCGGGTTGGCGCCGTGTTCGACCACGGCCGTGGGGCCGTGGTGGTCGAGGTTCTCGCCGAGGGCGCGGAGGGTGGCGTGTCTGCGGTAGGTGGTCCGGTCGGCGGGAGTGGTCTCCGGGTCTCCGTCGGAGTTCCACGTCTCGATCGAGGTGTCCAGGTAGTGCACCCCGTTCCGGTGGCACCACTCGACCAGCGCGCAGGAGTCGACGTCCCAGGTGAGGTTGATCAGCACGTCACCGGCCCCGAGTTCGGCCCCCAGCGTTCCGGCGAAGTTCTCCCTGGTGAGGCGGTGCCGCACGTAGCGCGCTCCGGCGGCGAGGGCTTGTTCCACCCCCGCCGGTGGTTCGACGAAGTCCATGACCGTGAGCCGTCGCGGGTCCAGGTCGACGTGCCGCAGCAGCAGCGGCTGGAGACATCGGGACACGGCTCCGCAGCCGAGCAGCAGCATCCGCCCGGGAAACCGGATGCGCCAGTCAGCGTCCATGTCTCGTCTTCTACCCGCTTCCGCGCGGACCGGTCCACACCGCGCCGGGCAAGGCAATCCGATCGGCCCAGTGGAGGTCCGCGGTCTCCCGACTCAGGACCGAGTCTCTCCGGGCACGACGAGGTCCAGGAAGGAACGCAGCACCGGATGCGGGGCACCGCTGCGCCAGGCGATGGCGGTCTGGGCCTGTTCGGTGACGTCGTCCAGCGCGAGGAAGGCGACACCGGGGCGTTGCAGTCTGCGCACCGAGGCGGGCACCACCGAGACCCCCATGCCTCCGGCCACCAGCCCCACGATGGTCTGGATCAGCCAGACGTCGCGTTGCACCACGTGTGGGGTGAACCCGGCCCGTTCGCAGGCTTCGACCACGATCGCGTACAGCCCGGGCATGCTGCCGTGCCGTGCGGGCAGGATGAACGGTTCGGTGACCACGTCGGACAGCTCCACCCGCTCCCGGTCGGCCAGGGGGTGGGTCGAGGGTACGGCCAGCACGAGCGACTCCTCGGCCACCGGGCGCACGTGCAGGGCGGGGTCCTCGAAGGGCAGGTAGAACAGCCCGGCGTCGATCCTGCGGTCGTGCAGCCGCTCGACGATCTCGTCGGGGCGCATCTCCTGCAGGTGCAGGGTGACCTCGGGGTACTCGGCCTTGAACCGACGCAGGATGGGTGGCAGCACCGCGTTGGAGGCCGAAGGGATGAACCCGAGGGCGAGTCTGCCGACCAGCCCGCTGCCGACCTCACGGGTCATCCGCGTGGCCTGCTCGACCTCGTGCAGGATCCGCCGTGCCTCGTCCAGCAGCACTTTCCCCGCCTCGGTGAGCTGCGCTCCCCGGGTGGTGCGGTGGAACAGGGCGGTGCCGACCTCGCTTTCGAGTTTGCGCAGCTGCGCGCTGAGCGGCGGTTGGGCCATGTGCAGCCGGGTCGCGGCCCGGGTGAGGCTCTGCTCCTCGGCGATGGTCACGAAGTAACGCAAATGGCGTAGTTCCACGGTCCGCCCCTGTCACTGCGCAGCATCAGGCCATATGTCACGGATATGAGTACCGCCACGAGATGGTATTGGACATATGACGTGGGTCAAAGTCACGCTGACTGGCCGACGGCCGCGAGTGCGACGCACCACGAGCACACGGGGTGGTGCCGTGCACGGGACACGCCCCGGTCGGCGGTTGAGGATCGTCGCGGCCGTCGGCCACTTCGAGCCACGTTCACATCGAGGAGAGAGCTGTGTCGGGTGTTGGAACGACGGGCCGCGCGGGCGCCGGATGGGTGCTGCCGCTGTGTTGGGCGGCGGTGCTTCTCGACGGCTTCGACCTCGTGGTGCTGGGAACGGTGTTGCCGGTCATGCTCGACAACGAGCTGTGGGGGCTCGACCCGGCGAGCGCCTCGGTCGTCTCCACCGTGGGCCTGATCGGGATGATGGTGGGGGCGCTGACCATCGGGGTGATCACCGATCTCATCGGGCGCCGCCGGGTGCTGCTGGTGGCGGTGACCACCTTCTCGGTGTTCACGCTGTTGTGTGCGGTGGCGCCGTCCGCCTTCGTGTTCGGGTTGCTGCGTTTCCTGGCGGGCCTGGGTCTGGGGGGCTGTCTGCCCACCGCGATCACCCTGTCCACCGAGTACGCCCGTGGTAACCGGAGCGGGACCGCCACCACCACGATCATGACCGGCTACCACGTCGGCGCGGTGCTCACGGCGTTGCTCGGTATCGGGCTGATACCGAGTTTCGGTTGGCAGGCGATGTTCGTCGCGGGGGCGGCTCCGGCTCTGGTGCTGGTGCCGTTGATGGTGCGGTACCTGCCGGAGTCCGAGGTGTTCCGCAGGAGGGAGGAGCGCACCCGGCAGCAGTCCGGCGGCGCCTCGGTCCGCGAGAGCATCTCGCTGCTGTTCCGTAACGGCATGGCGGTGTCCACGGTGGCCTTCTGGGTGGCCTCCTTCCTGGGGTTGATCCTGGTCTACGGGCTCAACACCTGGCTGCCGGAGATCATGCGCACCGCCGGGTACCCGCTCGGCGAGTCGCTGGGGCTGTTGTTGACGCTCAACGCCGGTGCCGTGGCCGGGTTGGTCGTGGCGGGCAACGTGGCCGACCGCGCCGGGGTGAAGGGCTCCACGGTGTCCTGGTTCGGCGCGGCGGCGGTGATGCTGGCGCTGCTCAGCGTCAAACTGCCCGCCTTCGGGTTGTACACGGCGGTGTTTTTCGCCGGCTTCTTCGTGTTCAGCGCCCAGGTGCTGGTCTACGCCTTCGTGGGGCGCAGTTACCCGGTGGACAGCAGGGCGACCGGTCTCGGCTGGACCACCGGTGTGGGGCGGATCGGCGCCATCAGCGGGCCGCTGATCGGGGGCGCGCTGCTCACGGCCGGTATCGCCTACCCGTGGGGTTTCTACGTGTTCGGTGCGATCGGGGCGCTGGCCGCGCTGGCCGTGGGCACCGCCGCACGTCCGCAGGACGTCGAGGACTCACCCGAGGGCGCGGTGTCGGAACGGGCTGGCTCGGACGAGTCCGTGGCCACGGGTTGAGGACCTCCGACCCCGCCCGGGGTGTTCCGCGTCCGGGGAGTCGTCGGCGACGCGACCGGCGACTCCCGCCCGGCGGTGCCGCTCAGTTCCGGGGCAGCCGGTGCAGCCCGGCGAGCACGCGGCGCATCAGTGCCAGCTCCGGATGCTCCCGCTCGGGGGTGGTGTCGGTGCCGCGCTGCGTCACCGGTTCCGGCGCGGCGGTCTCGAACAGTCGGGGGTCTCGGTCGGGGTCGCACAGCGGCCAGCGGATCAGCTCCACCGTCGGCGGGTCCGGGTGGGCGGGCGGCTGCCACCGCACGGCGGCCAACCGCCACGCCGCCGGTCCGGATCCCCCGGCGTGACGGGGGGACGTCCCGCGTCGGGAGCGGATCTCGGCCACGACGGCAGCTCCGAACAGCACCACGAGGGTGCCCAGTATCCAGCTCGGGCTCGGGGTCACCACGGATCACCGTCCCGCTCGCCCAGCGCCCCGGTGTCGATGACTCCGGCGTCGATGACCCCACCGGTGAGGCCGCCGCCAAAGGACAGCGCCGCGCCGTGCTCCCGCAGCTGTCGCGCGGCCCGCTCCAGCACCCCGGCCGTCTCGGCGCACTGCCGCGCCGTGGCCCGACCTCCGGCCAGGTCGTAGGCCACCTGGTCCACCATCCACTGCTCGTGCGTGAGCAGCAGCGCCAATCGTGCCTGGTCACTGGTCACGGTCCAGCCTCCCCACCCGCCGCTCGATCTCGGACAGCGGCTCCAGACCGACGATCTCCCGTGTCCGCTCGTCGCACTCCCGGCAGGTGCGCCACAGCCACGACACCTCGTCCACCTCGGCGGACACCTCCGCGCCGCACAGTGTGGACACCACCGTGCCCTCCGGGAACTCCACACTGGGCGGTGGAACCCTGTCCTCGCTCGCGTGCCGAGCCCCACCACCCGGCACCCACACGAACGGATGCGGCATGATTCCCTCCTTATGCCAACAACGCTTATCGTTGCCAGCATCATTATGTGTTGCTAGCAACACTCCCTGCAATCACCTGATAGAATGAAGTAAGCACCATGAGGCGCGGGTTATCGTTGGCGCATGGGCGGCAACAGCCGAGGATTGCCCAAGACACGAACACTGGGCGCTGAACTGCGAGAAGCACGTGAGAAAGCAGGGCTATCCACACGAAAACTGGCGGAAAGAGTCCACAAACACCATAGCGTGCTCGCCCGTTACGAGAGCGGTGCCAAACGCCCAGAACCAGAAACGGTCGCGGCGATCTTGACCGCGCTCGGCGCCACCGATGCCGAGCGCAAACGGGTTGTCGAACTCGCCCGCGCCGCCGAAGACGCCAATTGGGTGGCCGTCGGTGACTCTTCGCACCGCGATATGACCACTCTCATCGAGTACGAACGCACCGCAAGCACCATCGCCGAAGTAGCCACTACGGTGATTCCCGGTGTCCTACAAACCCACGACTACGCGCGGGCGATCATCGCGACCTGGTCACCTCGAGATGCTGACATACGCACAGCCATTCGTCTCGGACGTCGCGACATGCTGACCAAGCGGGACGCACCCGAGTTCACGGCGATCATCACCGAAAACGCTCTTCGAGACCCCATCGGCGGGACCGAGGTGCACACAGAGCAACTACGGCACCTGTTGAAGATGGGTGAACTACCCAACGTCGAGATCATGGTCGTCCCCAGCCTCACTGGTCAATGGAACCCGACTCATGCGGGAAGTTTCATCTACTTCGGCTTCGACAAGGCAGCACCTATCATCTACATCGAACACTTCAGCTCGTTGACACTGCTGCATACCCCGAAAGAAGTACAGGCCTTCGAAAACGCACTCACCACCCTACGGAACACGGCGATGAGTCCCGAACGATCAGCCGAGCTCATCGCCACACTCGCTGACACAGAAGGAGCATCCAATGACACCTGAGCAACCCATGAACTGGCGCAAGTCCAGCCGCAGCTCCACCGGCAACGCCTGCGTCGAGGTCGGCGGATTCCCCGAAGGCGTGGCCGTGCGCGACACCAAGAACCGCGCGGCGGGCCACCTCGCCACCACCCGCACCCAGTGGACGGCCTTCCTCACCGCCCTCAAAACCAACCGCTTCGACTGAGCAACTTGTCTACATGCGGAAATGAGCTGAACTCCGGCAACGCGGAGAGCACAGCAGAGACATCAAACTTTGATCATAGAGAGCTAACTTCGAAGCAGCGCTACCACGACACCGGGGGGGCTAGCTCATAGAGCGAGTGATCGCCTACTCTAGTGAGAGTAAACGATCACCCCGAGTGAAGGATGCCGTGTCAGCGAGCGGCGCCAACCAACACCGCTGACACGGTCATCCTCCCTCTTGCATGTCCTCAGGAAGGACAATCATGGATAACCATAGCTCCCAGGTATCTCGTACGCACCGTGAGAACAACCTCAATCCAACTGTCCAGCTGATGACTATAACCCCGGAAATGGCTGGTCAGTGGCTGGAGACCAACGACAGCAACCGCAACGTACGCGAACGTCTGGTGGAGAAGATCGTAGGAGCGATACAACGAGGCGAGTGGCAGATAAACGGGGACACTGTACGGTTCGATGAGAATGACAGGTTGCGGGATGGTCAACACCGGCTGTTGGCCATCTATCGTTCCGGGTGCTCAGTGCAGTCGTTCGTGGCGTGGGGTATCTCCAGGGATGCGCAGGTCACCATGGATACCGGCGCGAAACGTAGCCTGGCTGACGTGCTACGACTGCGAAACGAATCGCTGGTGACCGAGTTGGCTGCTGCACTGCGGTTGTACTGGCGATACGAGCAGGGAACACTACGGTACTTCAAAATCGAGCCCACCTATGAGGAGCTGTTGACACTTCTGGAGGACTGTCCTGGTCTGCGGAAGTCTGTACAGCAGTCACAACCAATCAAAAAATTTCGCATGTCTCCAGCAGTCGCCGCTGTCTCTCACTTCCTGTTCTCTACGCTGGATGAAGAGGAAGCCGACTCGTTCTTCGACCGCTTGGCGGACGGGAGTGACCTGACACAAGACAACCCGATACGCCGCTTGCGCGAGTGGCTCATCAGCACGCCCTCGTCGAAACGAAACTATTCACAAGCTCATATCCTGGCGCTGTACATCAAGGCGTGGAACGCACATATCAAGGGTGAGGGCCTTCGTACCCTGCGATGGAGAGTGGGTGGATCCAACCCTGAGGCATTCCCGACTCCTCTGGACCCAAACGAGTTCTAAGTGCTTCCTCGCCAATGAGTCCCGCCCCTGAACGAGTATAGGGGAGGCGAGGTCGCTATGAGTCCGGAGGATTCTCTCGCACTCATCAGCGACATAGCCAACAGGATGGAGAACACGCCATGACGACACCGCGCAACTGGCGCAAGTCCAGTCGTAGTACGAACACCTCGAACTGCGTCGAGGTGGGGTGGTTAGCAGACGGGACGGCCGTGCGTGACACCAAGAACCGGGCGGCGGGCCATCTCACCACCACCCACGCCCAGTGGACGGCCTTCCTCACCGCCCTCAAAACCAACCGCTTCGACTGAAGGTTCCCGGCACGGCGTCCCCGGCGCCCACTGGGCCCGGGGACGCGGTCAGTTTCGGGTGAACTCGCCGGGCACCGGACTTCCGGCCTCCTCCCAGAGACGGGCGGTGATCCGCGCCGCCGGTTCCGCACTGGCGGCGCGGTAACCGGTGCCCGCCCACAGTGCCAGCCCCTCCTGGTCGGCCTGGCCCGCCGCCGCGGTCCGCAGGGGCTTGGTGAGCTGGTTGACCTCGGGGTAGGCGGCCGGGGCGGTGGCGTCATGCTCGTCGATGAACCGGTTGCGCAGGCCGCGTGCGTTCCTGCCGGAGAACGCCCGGGTCACCCGGGTCTCGGTGAACCTGGGGTCGGCCAGCGCGTCCTTATGGGGCTGGGAGGCCCCGGACTCGGGGCAGCGCAGGTAGGCGGTGCCCAGCTGCACCGCCACCGCCCCGGCACGCAGCGCCTCGGCGATGCCGGGGCCCTCGGTGATGCCGCCCGCCGCCACCAGCGGCAGGTCCGTGGCCGCGCGTACCCGGCCGAGCAGGTCGAGGGTGTTCACCCCGTCGTCGGGGGTATCGACGTCGAAGGTCGCGCGGTGCCCGCCCGCGTCGGAGCCCTGCACCGTGAGGGTGTCGGCGCCGTCGCGTTCGGCCCGCAGCGCCTCCTCCACCGTGGTCACGGTCGCCACCACGTGCGTGCCGACCTCGTGCAGCCGCCGCACGGCCTCCACCGGCGGCGGCCCGAAGGTGAAGGAGACGATCGGCACCGGTTCCTGTTCCAGCAGGTCCAGTTTCTCCTCGAAGCGGTCCCGGTCGGACGGGTCGGTTCCGGGCAGGGTGACCGCGTAGCGTTCGGCCTCGCCGGACAGCTCCGCCCGGTAGGCGGCGACCTCCTCCGCCCGCTCCGCCGGGGCGCCGGGAACGAACAGGTTCACCCCGAACACCCGGGTCGCCGCGCGCAGCCGTTCGATCTGCTCCCGCAGGGCTTCCGGGGTCTTGTAGCCCGCCGCCAGGAAACCGGTGCCGCCCGCCTCGGCCACGGCGGCCACCAGCTCGGGGGTGGAGGGGCCGCCCGCCATCGGCGCGGCGACGAGAGGGATCCGCAGCTCGGAGAAAGCGAACACCGCGTGCGCTCCTGGTCCTCGAGGATGATCGTGTCCCGGCCCGCGACGGAACACGTCCAACGGACCGGCAAGATCCACGGTCACAAAGCAGCGGCGGGCGCGCAACAGCGGCGCGAATGACATGCGGCACAGACGCGTGAACGAAATGTCCGTCAACGCGGCGGAGGTGAAATCCCGGCACCACCCCAGTAACCAACAGCAAAAATCCGTGGCTGACTCCCTGACGGGGCACTAGGATCCGGCCGGTGATCAGGAGAGTGAGCAGAGCACCGGCAGCCGAGGACCGCACTGCAACGTGGCTGCCGTGGTCAGCCCCGGAACCGGAAGGGTTCCGGAAGCCCGTGACTCGCCATTCCAGGAAGTAGGCAACGATGAGCTGGCCCGATCTCGTGCTCCACACAGAAGGCATCAGAGCGATATACGGCGATCACGTTCCCACGCTGGACGGCATAACACTGCGCGAGGTGGTCATTGATCACGAGCGCTCATCCACCATACTCACGTTCGACCTGCCGGAACTTCCGGAGACAATGCCGAAAAAATGGGCCCAGAAAGGCGCCGACTCCGTCCGGTTGAAACTTGACTTCTTCCCACCTTCTCCGAGGGTGGGACACCCGCGTGATAGTGGATCTGCATCTCACCGAGACACACGGAGGTCTTCGTTGCACGTTCGGATCGAGCATGACACAACTGCACATGACGGCGAAACACGCCCGCCTCGACAGAGTATCCGCATACCTACAGGGCGAAGGATGCTGCTTCTAGCATAGCACGAAAACCAGACATAACCACACCACCCGCAACACCACCCCATGCTCACACGAGGAAGTCACATCTTCCCGAACTCACCTCCACAACTAGCATCCCACCAAAATCTTACCTCGCGTTTATGAGATCACTGTCACGGGCAAAACCTGACCTCGACCGCAGAGGGCGGCACAGTAGGTGTGGGTATCGTTGACGGTAAGGATAGCGCGGCCCCGGTACGGATGCTGGTGACCAACCGCCCCCTCGGCGGGATGTGTCCCCGCCCCGACAAACAACATCAGCATCTAAAGTCTTCCGCGAAAGCTCCCCTCTCTACACCGTGTCCCCGGGAGAGAAATAGGACTGACCGACCGGAGACAAGTTGACAAAGAACTCCGGATCAATCTCGTCCAGCTCCGAATAAATATCACCGGACAGAACCGACACCAGAAAACGCGTCATACTACCAGGAAAATAAAACCATTCAAACTCCTCATCACGCAGCACGACAGGCCACTGATCCGGATCCTCCACCGGATCCATAAGCCAAAAGAAAGCATCAGAATTAGGAGTATACGCCCACGGCAGCAGAGTCCTCTCGGGATCAGAAATCCAAAAGGGAGTCGACACTTTTCCTTTCAAAAAAAGAAAAGCGTCTACTTCCCTCTTCCAGAGATCCAATAGATGTGAATCCTCCGAGGCCGAACGCGGATCAACTAGGATGATTTCATCATCGAAAGCTCCTGGCCCGTATGTTTCCATGAACTCTTTGTAGTCACTAGGCAGGGTCACTCCCAGGAAACGTTCCACCTCCGCCCAGTTCACCTCCGGCAGAGACACCTCAGGCAGAGCGACGAGACTCTTCAACCGTTCCACATACCGCGACATGACTCACCTCCACAACCAGTATCCCACCAAAACCTTACCTCGCGTTTATGAGATCACTGTCAACGAACTTGCTTCCATAAACATCCCACGCCTCCATCCGGATGGAATCCGGTAAATTGTTTCTTCCACTATACTTCGGGGTCACATTGTAGCGCACGGGCCCATCACCTCGTTCGACAGCCCGAATTACTTTCCGTTCCTGATCGAACATGCGGGGGAAGTTAACAGGATCGTGATAAATAGTAGTCAAATTCCTCAAGTCTTTCCCGCTGCCACCCAGCACCTTAGCCAACAAGTGTCCACGTGCGTGCCCGTAAGGTGATTTTCCGCTCACAAACCCTACAGGAGTTTTCCGAGCTCTACTTCCGGTATTGATCATACTCTTGGTGACTTTAGCGGTCATGCCGGTGGCGCGGCCTTGGTCGTCGAGCTCGCCGTACTGGACCCATCCCCCGTCGTCCCAGCACTGTGTGTTGCTGTTGTGGACGAGGGATTCGTCCTGGCCGTCGAGGGCGACGTAGTAGGTGTGGGTGTCGTCGACGGTGAGGTTGTGGACCCGCTGCAGCGCGGTCCAGGTACGGATGCTGGTGACCAGCCGCTGCTCACCCTCAGCGGTGCGTACCCGATCCCCGACCTGAAGATCCTGGGCCTGCACCCACTCGTCCCGGTCCGGCACCCAGAACGGGTGCTCCCCGGTCGCGGTCACCGACTCGGTCGCATCACCCCGGTCACCATCGACATCCACGGTCACCTCGACCAGGTGCTTCTCGCCCTCGCCGGTGATCGTGGCCGTCACCCGCTTGGCCGCGGTCTCCCCGGTCTCCGGGTCCGTGGCCAACACCCGGTCCCCGAGCTCGACCTCCTCGATCGCCTTCCGCGACCCGTCGGCCAACACCACCTCGGTGCCCGGCACGAAACTGTTCGGAGTGCACGTGCCACCGGAACCGGACGAGCCCGGTAACGGAGACGAACCACGATCGGGCAGGTCCGG
Organism: Actinopolyspora mortivallis DSM 44261; assembly: GCF_000384035.1. Taxonomy (GTDB): domain Bacteria; phylum Actinomycetota; class Actinomycetes; order Mycobacteriales; family Pseudonocardiaceae; genus Actinopolyspora; species Actinopolyspora mortivallis. The sequence continues at coordinate 758,231 of NZ_KB913024.1, read as the reverse complement.
CGTCGAACCCGGCCGGGAAGCACCGCCACGTCGGCTCAGTCCGCCCACGGCCCCCAACACGTCCGGCACGAACCCGGCTTCCTCGCCGGAGGAGTCCCCGGAAGCCGCGTCGGCGGCCAGCACACCCAGATCCACCGGATCCTGGGCGTCCAACTCGTCCAGACGACGCCGCACACTGTCCGAAATAGTCTTGGACGGATCCGGACGCGTGTGCCGCGTCATCGCGTCGTCGCGCACACGCTGACGACGCGCGGCACGGCGTGCCGCCTCCCGAGCCGCCTGGCGTGCCCGGTTGATCGCCGCCCGCGAAACAGCCCCTCCGACGGACGAACCGGCATTGACCACGGCCACCCGGCCACCGGTGCGCACCACGCCCTTGCCGACACCACGACGTGGTTTCCCACGTGTCCGCGACTTACCGCCGCCCTTCGACTTCTTCCCGCCTCCGCGGGAGACCTTCGACCGCGAGGGCACGTCGTCGGCGGCCTTACTGGTCTTTCTCCCTCGACGCCAGGTCTTGTAGCCCTTGTAACCGGCCTTGAACCCCTTGGCGATCTTGCCGAACGGCGTGAAGTTCGCCACTGTCCAGGCACACCCCGCCCAGGATCCGTTGGCGCACCGCTTGGCGTCGTTGTACCCGGACAGCTCCTTGGCGGCGTTCACCACCTTGTTCCAGAAGTAGCCCTGCGGATCCACCCTGGTCAGCGGGTTGCCGCCCGCGTAGGCGTACCGGTTGGCGTCGGTGGTGCTCGTCGGATCCAGCTCCGCCGCGTCCCGCGAGGTGAACGTGCCGGTACTCGGCCGGTACCAGCGAGCCCCCATGTTCACCTTGCCGCTGTCGGCGTCGGTGAACTGCCCCTGAAAGCCCAGATCGGGCTGCTCACCCTGCCGCTGGCTCACCTCGCCGAACGGTGAGAAGGAACGCCACCCGGTCACCGAGCCGTCGGTCGGCGAGACCGTGCCCACCAGGTCGGTGTGTTGGTTGGTCACCGCGATCCCCGCCGAGTCACCCTCGGCCACCCCGAGAGCACCCCCACCGGGGGTGTAGGAGTACTCGCTCCGCCCGTCCGAGGTCACCTTCAGCGAGTCACCCGCGTAGGACAGCGAACGCTGCCCGGCGGTGACCAGGCGGTTCAACGCGTCGTACTCGTAGGACTTGTCGCCGTCGGCGGTCATTTCCCCGTAGGCGTTGAACCGCACGTCGGTGGTGGTCCCGCCCGTGGTGCGGGCGGTCACCGTCCCACGTGGGGAGTACTCGAACTCGGTGCCGCCCCGGGACAGCAGCCGGTTGCGCTCGTTGAACACCGCCCGCTCGTCACCGGCCGAGACCAGGTTCCCGGCGTCGTCCCAGGAGTACTCGGTGAGTTCGGCACCGTTGTCCCAGGAGGTGATCCTGCCCGCCCTGTCGTAGGTGTAGTGCGAGCTCGTCGTGCCCGACTGGGTCGAACTCTTGCGGCTGACCAGCCGGTCCTCGACGTCGTAGCTGTAGGACAGCTCCGCGGTGACCGAACCGTCCACCCCGCGGACGACGTCCGAGGACAACCGGCCCAGCTCGTCGTAGCCGTACTCGCGGCGGGTGCCCCGCTCACCGTAGTCCACGCTGCTGCGTCGACCGGCCTCGTCGTAGCCGTAGGAGGCGGTGATGCCGGTCAGCGGATCCTCGGCCACGGCCAGCCTGCCCGCCGCGTCGTAGCCGAACACCGTCTTCCCCGCGGCGGTGGTGCTGGAGCTGAGCCGGCCCTCGTCATCGTAGGAGAAGGTGTTGGTGTAGCCCGTTCAATTCGGACAGATATGGAAAGAGGGAGCGTCGAAACCGACCGAAAAGGAGAGAAACGCCGACACGGCGCGTTCACGCGTTGTCGGTGCGTGTCATCCCGTCAGCACGACGTCGCCGCCACGGTCCCGGCGCACCCTGCGTACGGCCTCCCGGACGTTCGAGAGATCGAACTCCGCGACGCCTCCGCGCACGGTCTCCCCCTCACTCCCCTCCCCCACCCACGGCGACGACACGGAGAGCGAGCTCGTTCCGGTGCCGATGCGACAGGCCACCGAATCCGGCACCGGGTCAGCGAGCACGACCAGATCCGCGACGTCGACGGCCACGTACTCCTGCCAGGTGCCCGTCACCGGGGTCGCGACCCGCGTTCCGCACTCCAGCGTGACCTCTTCCCACACGGCGTCGACGACCCCACAGCCCCCGAACCCCGGCACGGTGGGAAACACCTCGACCGGACGTCGGTGCGTTCCCGCGACATAGCACAGGTCCGACGGACCGACCGGGCGAGCCCGCAACCGAATCCGCACCTGTCCCGGACCGAGTACGGGCACGGGCACGTCGACGAGCTCGAGCACGTCCTCCGCCGGACCGTGTCGGCGGAACACCACCACACGCACGGCATCCTCCTCCGAGCTGCCGGTCGGATCCCGCGCGGGATCCGCGTGGTGCGTTCCGGCACGATCGACAACTCCTCGGAAACTAGCAGAGCTTTCTGACAACGCGCTGACAATGTGCTGACCCGTGGTGGGAGAAACCAGCACCGGCCACAACAGAAGCCATGTGTCAGCACATTGTCAGCGTGACGTCATCGCGGATTGATACTTCGTGAAAGGAATCGCTCCACGAACGGGAGTGACAACAACGAAGTAATCGGATCCCGCTGAGCGGTCCAGTACGACCACACACCGCACGGGCCGATCCGGTTCTGCCACCGAGAAGGTGATTCTCATGAACGACATCCTCAAACTGACCGACTTCCTGATTCCGTGTGTCGACATCGAGAACGGCAGGGCGACAACCCCGGCGCGGATCCCCGGACTCAACGACCCGTGGGATCCCACGGAAATCGTTCGCGCCTACGCCGATATCGGGATCAGGCGGGTTTTCTTCGACGTTTCCGACGACTGGAGCGACATCGACTCCATCGTTCCGACAGTGCGGACGCTGCGCGAGTGGAACGTCGAGGCACTCGTGTCCATGGCCAACGGAAGACTACGGAGCCCTTCCGAAGCGGCTCGGTTGGTGGCGGAAGGAGCCCGGGCGATCTCGGTCAGCACCGGGGTGGTCGAATCCGTCGACCTCGTCGTCGACACGGCCAAGGCCGTCGGCGAGAACCACATGATGGGCGTCATCAACTCGCGGACCGAAATAACGGGTAAGAAGGCCTATATCCACGGGGGACGTGTGGCGACCGGACGTGAGGTTTCCGAGTTCGGACGTTATCTGGTGGATCTGGGCATCCGGCTGATCCTGGCCAACAGCGTGGACCGCGAAGGCACCGGCCTGGGATACGACCACGCGCTCACACGGCTGGTGGCCGAGAGAACGGGGGTTCCCGTCATCGCATCCGGAGGTGCGGGCTCGGTGTCCCACCTGTGCCGCGGCCTTTCGGAGGGCAACGCGACGTACGTGCTCGCCAACAGGATGCTGCACGACGGACACGTGCCGTTGGGCGAGATCCAGGGCCGCCTGCTCGCCCGCGAGCAGCGCGAAACCGTATAATCGATACGGTAACTCGACACCGGGGACACCGGACGGTGTGTACGGCAGGCCACGCTCCGCCGAACAATCCGGGATCGGCCGTGTCTCCACCCCGTATCCGGAAGTCCGCTCACGGTCATGCGAGCTCCACACCGCCGTCCTGAAGGACCGGAAACCCTCCAAGGGCGACAGCGCCGCGACGAACCAAAAGCGAAAATATTCATGTTCGACGCGCCTCGACGAAAACGGACCATCCCCAACGAGTGTGCTCATGATTTTTCACACGAAAAACAAAGGATCACGTACTCTGGAGACAGGGAAATCCACACGGAACCCTCGAAAAGAAGTCCAACGACCTCCCGGATACTCACAGGCCGAAAGGAAGGAACGCAATGCAGCAAAATTCTCACCCAGAAGAAATTTTCACGCAAGAAAAAGAGTGTTTTCGCTGGTCTACCACTGACCACCGACTGTCCCAGGTTCGTGGGCCCGACTTCGTGCGGTCATACGGGAGAATGACATGATCCACTTCCGCATTCTCGGAGGAGTGTACCTCTGTGATGACACGGGGGAGAGCTTCGAGGTACGCGGCACGCTCCGCAGGACACTGTTGGCGTTGCTGCTGGTGAACAGAGGCCAGGTCGTACCGCACGAACAGCTGGCCAACGAACTGTGGCCGGACAGAGTGCCGAGCTGTTATGTCAACGCGCTCGAGGCACACGTGGCGCGGCTGCGGCGTGATCTGGAGCGGGTGGGCACGAACCGCTCGGGCCACCAACTCATCGCCACCAACCGGATCGGCTACTCCATCCACCTGGACAAGGAGGAGCTCGACCTCGACGTGGCCAACTCGCTGCTGACGAAGGCCCACCGACTCGCATGTTCGAACCCCGAGGAATCCATCGCGCTGATGGAGCACGCCTTCGACCTCTGGAAAGGCCCCGCCCTGGCGGGCGTCAGCGAACTGAGCCAACGACTGCGCGCCCACGCCCTGCAGATCGAGGAACGCTACGTCCTCGAACTCGAAAAATACATCGACCTCCATCTCGAATGCGGACACGACGAGTACGTCATCGTGACACTGCGGGAGCTGACCACGCGATACCCGCACCGCGAGCGATTCGTCGAACAGCTCATCACGGCCCTCGGACGACAGGGCCGCAAAGTCGAAGCCGCCGACCTGTTCCGCAGTGTCCGCACGTGCATGATCAAGGACTTCGGCATAGAGCCCTCGAAAGACCTGAACCGAACACTGCAGGAGGCCCTGAACACCAGTAAGGGGTAAGGTCTTCCCACGGACGCGTTCCGAGAGGCGCGCGGCTTCAGCCCCGACGTTCGGCCTCCACCTCCTCCACGTGTCGCCGGATGGTGGACACCAGCGGACCGAGCACCGGCTCGCTCAACGCGTGCCCCATCCCGGGGATCTCGACGCGCTTGGCCCCACCGAGGGCTTTGGCCAGGTACTCGGCGTGCGGCGGCGGAGCCACCGGATCCTCGGGGGCCTCGATCACCAGTGTGGGGGTGGTGACCCCGAGCAGCTCGTCACCGCGATCCAACCCGCCGGGATCCGCCGAGGCATGAGCCCAGCTCTGGCGGTGGGTACCGGAGTGGGCCATGATCCGCCTTTCGAGCTCGCGGAACCAGTCCGGGTCGAACTCCAGCACGTCCCCGTTGAGCAACCGCCAGTGCTCCACCCGCCAGGCGAGTTCCTCCTCCGGAGACCGCTGCTCGAAGATCCGCTCCCACATGGTCAGCAGTCGGGGATCCACTCCGGGAAGTCCGTCCCCCTCCTGCGGGCCTCCGGCGAGCTGCACTCCCAGCGCGGCGCTGCCGAAGAGCGTGGCGCCGCGGAGTCGGTGCGGGTGGTCGAGCAGCAACAGCTGCACCAGCACCCCGCCCATGGACATCCCGACCACGTGCGCCCGCTCGACATCCAGCGCGTCCAGCACCGCCACCGCGTCGGTGGCCAGATCCCGGATCGCGTAGGGATGTTCGTCGAACACCCGGCTGGAACGCCCGGTGTCGCGGTGGTCGTAGCGGATGACGCGGTACCGCTCGGCGAGGTCGTCCACGAAGCGTTCGGGCCAGCCCAACCCGCTCGTGTTCGCCCCCATGACCAGCAGCACCGGAACGGCGTGTTCGTCGCCCCGGGACTGCACCCACAGCCGACAGTTCTCGTCGACCCGCACCGTCGTCTCCACGGGCGAGAGTGTGCGCACCCCAGGGGAGACTCGGCAACTTCTTTTTCCGGCCGAGCGCCCCCGCGTCGTTCGGCCCGCTCGCCGAAGCCCAGGAGCGAAGGCCCGACGGGGGGTGTGGAAGTCCCGAGGGCCAGCTCAGCTCGCCCCGGCCAGCGGAACACCGGACTCGGCGGCGTTGCCGAACAGGTCGTCGACGAGCACGACCGTGCGTCCGGCCGATTCCAGCAACGAAGCCGCCGCTGCCGCCCGGTAGCCACTGCCGCAGTGCACCCACACCACCCCGAACGGGATCTCGTCGATACGCCGAAGAAGTTCGTAGAGCGGAACGTGCACCGCCCCGGTGACGTGGGAGGCGGTGAACTCGTTGTTGGTGCGCACGTCCAACACGACCTCCGGGGCGGGCAGCCCGTCGAGGTCGTCGGCCAGGGCCGTGGCCAGCTCGGCGAAGGTCGCGGTCGGGGTGTCGCGCAACTGCTCGACGTCGGCGGCCAGTTCCTCCGGGCTTCCCGCTGCCGCGCCGGCGAACGTGTCGATGCCGATCCGGCTCAGCTCACGCTGGGCCGCACCGACCTGCTCGCGGGACTCGCCCAGCAGCGTGAGGGGAGCGCCCCAGTCGATCATCCATCCCAGCCAGGTCACCATCGGCCCGTCCAGTCCCAGACTGACCGTGCCGGCCAGGTGGGAGAGCACATAGGCCCTGCGCGAACGCAGGTCGACCACCCACTCCCCGTGCTCCAGACGCCTCCGCAGCTCCTCGGGGCTGGCCCGGCTCGGTTCGCGCAGGTCGACCGGCTCCGGCCCGGCGGTGTTGCGCACGCCCATGTGCGCGTAGTACGCCGGGTAGACGTCCAACCCCGCCAGGGTCCGCTCGACGAAGTCACGTTCGGCCAAGGTCAACGCCGGGTTGATCCGCTTCTGCTCCCCGACCGTGGCCGCCTCGCCCGAGGCCGGTGCGGCCGAGCAGAAGCTGCCGAAGCCGTGGGTGGGCCAGACCCGTGCCCCGTCGGGAAGGATCGCCGCCAGTTTCCGCGCGGAGGCGTACTGGTGACGGGCCAGCCGCCGACTGTGCTGCTCGCCCAGCAGGTCGGTGCGGCCGGTCGTGCCGAACAGCAGCGACCCCCCGGTGAACACGCCCACCGGTCCGGACTCCCCCTCCAGGACGTAGGACAGGTGGTGGAAGGTGTGCCCGGGTGTGGCCACCGCGCGTACCCGCATCCGCGGTGAGAGCTCCACCACCTCCCCGTCGGAGAGTGGGCGGCGCTCGAACGGCACCTCGTCGGCGGCGGCCAGGCCGTACTCGGCACCGGTCAACCGGGCCAGTTCCAGCCCGCCGGAGACGTAGTCGTTGTGCACGTGCGTGTCCAGCGCCAGGACGATGCGCACGCCCAGCCTCCCGGCGGCCGCGATCATCCGGTCCACGTCCCGCTGCGGATCCACCACCACGGCCACCCCGCCGTCAGTGGCCAGGTAGCTGCGGTCGCCCAACGAGGACGTCTCGATCACCTCGACCGCGAGGTCACCACCCGGCCGTTCCCGCTGTTTCGCCACGTTTCCCGCCGTCACGATCGCTCCCCCTTTCCGTGACGTCGTTCCACGCCGGTGTTTCCGCCACCGGCCTCTCCCACACCTCCGAAGGCCTCCCGCGCCCGGCCCGCCACGCACCGGTCACCAGCGGCTCCGCCCGACTGCTCTACCCTGACGTAACGGTAGATTTCTCCCCACGGAGCGAACCGGAGAGAACAGTGACGCAGACGCGGACCCCGGAGGAAGAGCACGAGCACCGGCACCTGGCCGAGACGATGCGACTGCTGAACACGGAACTGGAGCGCCTCACCGACTCCGTCGAGAAGTCCGCCAGCTTCATCGAAGCGCAGAAGAAACACCTGTGGGAGCACTGGCGGGACATGGACAGCTCCGAGAAGGCCAAGTTCCGCGTCGACGTGGACATGTCCGTGGCCCAGGGTGAGCACACGGAGCGGAGGCGACAGCGCGTCGAACGACTGCTACAGACCCCCTACTTCGGGAGGGTCGACTTCCACCCTCGGGACGAGGTGGGCTCCGGTGCGCACTACATCGGCGTGCACAACTTCGCCGACCCCGAGACCCAGGAGATCCTGATCCACGACTGGCGGGCGCCGGTGTCCAGCCTCTTCTACGACTTCGAGGAGGGGCAGGCCCACTACGAGTCCCCCGAGGGCACCGTCCACGGCGAGATCACGGGCAAGCGGCAGTACAAGATCCGCGACGGGAGCCTGGAGTACATGCTCGAAAGCTCGTTGAACATCGGCGACGACGTCTTACAGCGGGAACTGAGCCAGTCTGCCGACGACCGGATGAAGAACATCGTGGCGACCATCCAGCGGGAACAGAACGCCGTGATCCGCAACGAGACGGCACGGGTGCTGATCCTGCAGGGTGTGGCCGGTTCCGGCAAGACCTCGATCGCCCTGCACCGGATCGCGTTCCTGCTCTACCGCTTCAAGGACACCCTCTCCTCCGACAACGTCATGATCCTCTCCCCCAACCGGGTGTTCGGCGACTACATCGCCGACGTGCTCCCCGAACTGGGCGAGGAACAGGTCTCCGAGATCGACGTCGACAGGATCGCCCGCTCGTTCCTCGCCAAGGTCACCGACTACGAAACGTTCAGCGAACAGGTGGTCACGCTGATCGACCACGTCGACGAAGCCGCGGCCGAGCGCATGCGCTACAAGGCCACCCCCGAGTTCGTCACCCGCCTCGACGAGTGGATCGCCTCGCGCGCGGACGAGGAGTTCACCCCCCAGGAGATCAAGCAGAAGTACAACCGGCTCTCGGCCGAATGGGTGGCGGAGACCTTCGCCGAAGCGGCGAACCTGCCCCTGTTCGACCGACTCGATCACCTGGCCAACCGCGCCGTCTACCTGCTCAAGCAGCGGGTTCGCGACAGAGGCGGCAAGTGGACCTCCAGCGACGCCTCCTCCGTTCGCAGGCAGGTTCGTGCCATGTTCCCCCACAAGGACGCCTTCGCGCTGTACAAGGCGTTCTATCGGGATCCGGAGCGTCGGAGGATGTTCAAGCCGCTCGGCCGGAAGAAGATCGAGTACGCCGACGTCTTCCCGCTGATCTACACCATGATCAGAACGGCCCGGCAGGAGAAGTACGGCCACATCCGTCATCTCCTGGTCGACGAGATGCAGGACTACACTCCCGTGCAGTACGCGGTGCTGCGCGAGCTGTTCTCCTGCACCATGACGATCCTGGGCGACTCCAACCAGTCGGTCAATCCGTTCAGCTCCTCCTCGCTGTCGACGATCCACAGCATCTTCCCGGAAGCCGACTGTCTGGAACTGTGCAAGAGCTACCGCTCCACCACCGAGATCACCGAGTTCGCCCAGAACATCTCCCGCAACGACAGGCTCGTCCCGATCGAACGCCACGGACCTCCCCCTCGGGTTCTCGCCTGTGCGGACGAGGAGGACGAGCTGGCACGCGTCCTGGAGGTCATCGAACGACACGGTGACAGCGAGTACCGCTCCCTCGGCATCATCTGCAAGACCCTTCCCCAGGCGGAAAAGCTCCACCACGCCCTGGCGGAGGCCGGTGTGGAGCTGACCCTGCTCGACTACGACAGCACGGCGTTCGCGAGCGGCATCGTCATCACCTCGGCACACATCGCCAAGGGGCTGGAGTTCGACACCGTGATCGTCCCGCACGTGGACGAGGCGAACTACTCCGGCGAGATGGACAAGTGCATGCTCTACATCGCCTGCACCAGGGCCATGCACGAACTCCACCTCACCCATCGGGGGGGACTCTCGCGCTTCCTGGAGTTCGCCGCGGACTCCGGCAGCGACACCACCACGGAAGCCGCCGGAACACCGGACGGCCACGAGCACACCACCCGGGCACCGGTGGGGTGACCCTCGGCGTGGTGCCCTCCCCGGGTGGCCGCGGAAGGACCAGTCACCCGGAACGTCGTGCCGGGGCCTTCCGGAATCGCCGGAAGGTCACACTTGCCTCCGAGGTCCTGCTGGCCCAGGCTTGTGCCCGAGCACGCCGCCGGAACGCCGGAGGGAAGAACCATGTCGGAGACCGCTCTCGGAACGATCCTGACCGCGATGGTCACCCCCTTCGGAGCGGACGCCTCCGTCGACGAGTCGGCCTTCACGGCACTGCAACACCACGTGGTCGAACAGGGTTCGGACGGCGTCGTCGTGTGCGCCACCACGGGCGAGGCCCCGACCCTGAGCAACGAGGAACACCTGCGGCTGATCGAGCTGGCCTGTGCCGAACGGCCCCCGGGGTCCACGGTGATCGCCTCCACGGGCTCGAACAACACCAGGCAGGCCTGCGCCATGACCGAACGCGCCACCGAACTCGGCGCCGACGCGGTGCTGTCGGTGAACCCCTACTACAACCGGCCGAACCGCCGGGGACTGCTCCGGCACTACTCGGAGATCTCCCGAGCCACCGACAGGCCGGTGGTGCTGTACAACGTGCCGAAGCGCACGGGCTACGACCTGACCAACGAGATGCTGGCCGAACTGGCCCAGATCGAACGGGTCGACTACGTCAAGCAGGCCAACAACGCGAACCTCGCCCCGGTGGACGGTCTCGGCGTGTACGCGGGCAACGACGACGTCTTCGCGGCCACGCTCGACATGGGCGGATGCGGCGGCATCCTGGTCGCCAGTCACCTCGTCGGCCCGTGGATGCGGCGCATGGTGGAGGAACCGGCCCGCCGCGGTGAACTGGACGAGACGCTACGTCCCCTCTACGCCGCGCTCGCGGCCACCACCAACCCGATCCCGGTGAAGGCGGCGCTGAACCTGCTGGGCCACCCGGTCGGGCGCCCCCGGCTGCCTTTGGTGGAAGCCGACGTCGAGGAAACCGCGCAGGTGCGTGCCGCGCTGACCGGGCTGGGACTGCTCGACGGGTAGCATCCATCCCCACCGGTGGCGTGGCCGCACCGTCCCCCGGCCTCCTCGGGACCGTCGTTCTCCCGAGGCGGCTTCCGAGCCGGTGAGGGGCGCGGTCGCGAGTCCGCCCGGGCGGCAGCCGGCGTCTCAGCGCACGGCGGTGAGGAACTCCGAGAACAGGAAGACCGCGAAGGCCAGCAGGATCATCCCGGACACGCGTTCCACCCACACCCGCCGCCCGGGTGTCAGCGCGTGACGCACCGCCGCGCCGGCCACGGCGAGCACGCAGAACCACACCCACGAGGCACTCACCGTGCCCAGGGCGAACAGGGGTCGCTCCGCCGCTGCCTGGGCCGCGATCGCCGCGCCCAACACCCCCACGGTGTCCAGGATGGCGTGCGGGTTCAGCAGCGAGACCGTCGCGGTCTTCGTGGCCACGGCCCCCACCGAACTCACCGGCGAGCCCACGTCCTGAAGTTCCGACTCCCGCGCCCGGAACGACTGGACGGCCAAAAACACCAGGAAGACCGACCCGCCGACCAGCAGGACCGGACGCAGCCCCGGGATCGTTTCGAGCAGGGTGGAGGCCCCGAACGCACCGGCGAGTATCAGGATCGTGTCGCAGACCCCCGCCGCCACCACCGCGACGAACACCCTCGGGATGCCCACGGCGATGGCCTGGTTGATCACGAAGACGTTCTGGGCTCCGATGGGCAGGATCAGTGCCAGACCGAGCGCGAATCCGCTCAACAGGACAGTCATGTGTCGTGTTCGACAACCAGGTCGCGTTCGTGTGCGTTCAGGACGTGCTGGCCCACGGTCGAACAGTGCGGTTCGAGGAGTTCGCACAGCTCCTCGACGGCCTCCCGCAGCGCGGAGGACGGCACGGAGGAGTCGGCCCGTTCCAGCATGAACACCGCGGACTCCGTGCTCTCGTCCACACGGGTGGGATGGGCGTCGCGGTGGTTCCAGTGGCGCGTCAGAACCCTTTCCGAGTCGGCGTAGACGACCTCTCCCGGGGGAGGCTCCTCGACCTCCTCGGGGGATCCGAGGGGGACGAACTTGTCCCCCGACACGGCTTTGCGGAGCGTGACGCACGAACCGAGCTGTTCCAGGTCGAAGGCACCCGCCGGAACACCGTGCCGGACCGAGACGGCGTTGTAGGCGTCGACGGCCGGATTGATGCGGGGCAGCTGGCCCTTCTTGGCGATCCGGCGGCAGAGGGCGTCGACGCTGGGACGTTGACGGCGCGGGTTCGTCCCGAAGGCCCGGTACGCCCGTTGCCACGAGGCGAGTCTGGGGTCCTGCTCGCTCAGTGGTCGCAGGAGCCCCTCACGTGCCCGTGTCTCCAACTCCGTGAGACGGGTTTCGACCTCCGGCCATGCGTACGTGTTGCGCAGGCCGCTGACGATGACCACCCTGATTTCGAGATCAGGGTGGTCGGACACCACGTCGTCAGATAGTTGAATTTTTTTCACGTATTTCGTGTCCTCCCACACCGGATGATCTCACCGGATTCTGTCGTACGCCCGTCCTGTACCGCAATGTGGCCCCGTATCCCGCCGGGTCGTTGCGCACGAGAAACCTGTGCAGACGAGCGATCCGGTGATGAGGAACTCCCGGCCACATGTGATGCAGGGTGTGGTAGCCGTCGTTGTGCGGATGAAGCACAGCTCGCTGGAGAAATCCGATATTGCTGACGGTCGCGTCGAACACCGTATCGGCGTCCGAATAAACGTGTTCACTCGACTCGGCGATCATGCGCAGGAACGGCAGGAGGACGAGGAAACCGAGCGCCCAGGTCAGACCCGAGAGCCAGGCCGCGCCGAGCCCTCCCAGCACAGCGGAGGGAAGCACGATCAGCAGCAGGGCCCAACAGAACGGGGCCACGACCACATAAGGCCCCGAGGACACCTCCCGCAACCAACCGAGCTGGTAACGGCCGAAACGCGCGACGAGTCCCCGCAGATAGGCCGCCCTGCTCGACCGCTCTATGCCCTCCAGGTCCAACTCGACGTAGCGTGCCAGGTCGGGATCGGCCGAGGTGCCGAACTTCCCGTGATGCCTCAGATGCCCCAGGCGGTACGCACCGATACCGGCTCCGACCGGGACGGCGGCGGCGAGGACGAGCGCGTCGTTGAGACGGCGGTCGTGTCTGCTCCAGTTGAAGTGTGATCCTTCGTGGACGAGGTTCTCCAGCCCCCGACAGAACCGGGCCACGATCAGTGCCCCGACCACGACGAGAAACGGAACTCCCCAGAAAGGAATATGCGAACCGAGGATTCCGCACCCGATCGTGCTCGCCACGACGACCACGATGTCGAGTCCCGCCGTCGCCGCGCTGATCCACGGAGAAGTGCGGTGAGCCGCCTTGATCGCCGAACGAGCTGATTCGGGTGCCGTGTAACCCCGCTTGTACCGAGTATCCGCGGTCATACTCTTCTGCTCGACAGTATGCACCGGAACTCTCCTCAACAGCACCTATTGACTTGTGGATGGCGCACGAACGGTACGTAGCGACGACGAGCCGGAACAACCTCCGAACGAGGGACACGAGCATGGTGCTCAGCTCGGGATCACCGGCGTTTTCGGCGTGCCGAGCTCATCTACCACGACAGCAAGACGGTCAGCAGACCGAGGAAAACCAGGACCACGAGGTCGACGAGAAGCACGGTCCGCAGCACACTCCCCTGGTCCGCCGGGCGGGAGTGCACACATGGGGGCCGTTGAGGACTCCCGGTCGGTCCCTGCGCTTGCGGTAGGCGCGTGAGGGTGCCTCTCCAGCGCCTCCGAGATGCGATTCCGCTGGGTTAGGCGTTCTGCACGCCTGCCCAGGTTGCCAGGCGTACGACCGGATCGGCTCGGCGGCGGGCGCGGGCGAGGGTGCGGATGGTCTCGTGGACCATTGGGTGGTATTTCGCCTGCTGTGGCGCGGTTTCCTTGGCTTGGTACAGGCTGCGGGTGGCTTTCTCGTGGTCGCCGTGCAGCAGGAAGCCGCGCGCTACGTCGATCCAGTGGTGTCCGGCGCGCTCGCGCTGGGTGTGCGGCGGAATGTCGAACCGTTCGGCGCGCTTGACGGCCTCGGTGCCGTTCATCGCCTCGACGGCGAGGCCGACCGACCAGATGTTGACGTTGGTCGGTCCGAAGCACAGGCGGTAGTCGTCGCGGTCACTGCCGAGGCGCTGGGCTGCCTCGTGGGCTTCGTTCCAGTGGTCGTCTGCGGTAGCCAGATCGCCGGCTCGGGCGGCTGCGAGTCCGGACTTGAGGTGCAGGTTGCCCCACACAGCGATGGCCGGGGCGTCGCTGCCGCGAATGCGGTCGGCGATGCGTGTTCGGCTTTGGTCGAGCAGGCGCAGGGCACTGTTCCAGTCGGCCGCGCCGATCATTTCACCCGCGCGCTGGTAGTGCCCGACCAGCACGGCTAGCTCGTCGCCGCTTTGTTCGGCGGCCCACTCGTAGCGGTCCACGGCCAGCGAGGCTAGGTCGATGTAACCGAGCTTGTAGGCGGCCTGACTCGCCGCGTAGTAGGCCTCGGCCAGCAGCCAGTACGCGCGCTCCTGGTCGGCGTCGGTGCAGCTCCAGACCTTCGCGCGCAGCTCGGCCAGCAGGCCGGGCAGTTCCGCGCCGAGGGCATCCAGGTTCACGGCATGCCGGTGTTTGGACGCCTGACCGACAGCGGCGGTCAGCTCATCCATCGAACGCGGACGAATGACCTCGTCGGGCGGAATGGAATAGGCGGCCAGCTCGCGGCGCAGCGGCGGGATCGTGGCGTGTATCCGGTGTTCGGCGCGACTGCTGCGGTGCTCGAATGGCTGCCCCAGAAGGTCGGCAACCCCAGTGTTGAGCGCCCGCGCGACGGCGGAGACGAACGCGGGCGAGGCAGGAGCGCGCCCCTGTTCGACCTTGCGCACGAGCGAGGCGGACACGTTCGCCCGCTGGGAAAGCTGGTTCTGCGTCAGCCCAGCGAGCTTGCGCGCCTCGGCAACCCGCTGTGCTACACCGCCTTCCGGCTGGTCCATGCGCGCGACCTCCATCCCTCGGTCGTGTCCTGCACACGATGCTACGGAGTCAGTTCACCACCGTTGGCCGTGATCTCGGATCTTGTCACCTCTTTGTCACTTTGCGCAGGGACGTACCCATAGCGTCACCACCGTACACCGAAAGATCACAAATACGGAGGGCGCGATGACCACAGGAAGCCAGCCCAGTACACGGCTGCCTACCAGGCGGAATATTGGCTGCACCGACGGCTCCAAGCGTCCCAGGACGGTATCCCTCCACACCGAGCGTGGGGAGAGTGCGTGGTGCTGCTGGCCCCGCCCGGCGAAGCCGCGCTGCTGACTTCCGCCGCCGCTCGCGAGCTGGCGAGTCACCTGGACGAGCAGGCCCGAACGATCGAGACGCGACGGCACGCACGGGTACTGCCGTTCCCGCGCCACTGATGAACCCGCTCGACCGGGGCGCACCCCTGAACGGCCCGGCCGAGTACCAACGGCGGAGGCCCTGTCGCCGACCCCGACCTTTGACAGGACCTCCGCCTTCCACCAGGAAGCGACAGATGGATGACACCAACAGTGACCAGCGAGGAAACGCCCCACATCGCCGCGATCGAGCCCAGCATGAATGCCGGGTTCCAGTTCGTGAACCTACCCCCGATGGCGATGCGGTGGAGATCTACACGCTGCGGGGAATGACCGAAGCAATCGCGGCCCGGTTCCACGCCGAAGACTACCCAGAGGGAGACCCGCTGTGGGAAACGACCGGCACGGTCGCCGAGGTCATCACCGCGCTCCTGGAACTGCCTGCCCACGGCACGCCCAGCGCGCCGACACTGGCCCGGCCAGCCTCCAGCTCCCTCTGGGTGCCTGGTGCCCGGTGAAAGTAGCCATGAGTCCGCTATCCCCGCATACTGCCGAAGACTTGGGCCGACGCCTGCACGCCGAGGGCTTCCAGCCGCTCCCCGACGCCGACGACGGCACGTTGAGCGGTACCCGACTCTGGCGGGTGCGTGCCGCATACGTCGAGTACCTGGCGTTGCGTCTCCACGGCTTGGCTCACGCCGTACACGCTGAAGCGCGGTTCGACTACCACCACCCCACCGAGCGCGGCCGCATCGTGGAGCACCGATCCGGCTACGCGGTCAACGCCCTGGACTGGCTGCTGTCCACCAGCAACCCCCACGCCAGCTCGTGGCGCCGGCCCTACGTCGCCGCGCCTCCTGGTTGACCCACGGATGACGCGGACGGTCACTAACCAGCACGCCGTCCGCATCCAAGGCTCCGAGTGGCACTTGCCCGCAACGATGCGCGCATTCACCCACCGCCACTCGGTTCACAAGGGGCGGGGAAGTCCTTCTTCCCCGCCCCTTCCGTACTGCGGTCTCCGCCTAGTAACGCAAGGACGGACGCCATCCGTCGTCGGCTGCGGTGAACGCCACGGTGGCGGCGTCGTGTCCGGGCTGTCCCGCCTGCTCCCAGGCATCGCGAATGCCGCGCAGGGTGGCCATCGCTGCCGCTGCGCCGCACGAGACCACCGATCCGTCGCGCAGCACGAGCACGGCGCTGTCCGAGCTGATGAAGCCGAAGCCGGTGCCGGTACCGGTACTGGCGCTAATCGGCGTGCCGTCGCCGAGGGTGCCCAACATGTAGGCGGTGAACTCCCGCCAGCAGGCGGGGTCGATCCATTCTGGCTGCGGTTCGGCGGCGGCGAGTTGGCGCGTGATCGCGTTCGCCTGCTCGGGCGGCACGCTGTGACCGCTGATGCTGATCCACGCGCGCTCGCCCGCCTCGGTGGCCACGATGCTGTCCACGTAGCGCAGCGGCTGCCCGAAGTCGGTGACCGGCTCCGGGGTCATCTCGATGAAGCTGCCAGGCTGCGCGGTGGCGTCGACGGGCTTGCCGCGCTCGATCCGGCACCGGATGACCGCGTGCGCGTTGGCGATATCGGCGACCTTGACCGGACTCACGATGACCGTGCCGTGAGCGGATTGCTGTATCCAGTGTTCCGGCAGGACATGCGGGGTGGTCCAGCCGATGATCCGATCGTAGGGAGCCCCGTTTTCCCATCCCGTGGTGCCGTCGGCGTGGTGAATCTCGACGTGCGTATTTCCGGCGTGCTGGTGCAGTTCAGCGGCGCGGGTAACCAATTCTTGATCCACGTCCACCGATACCACATGGCCCGAGGTTCCGACTTTTTCCGCGAGCACGGCTGCGGTGTATCCGGTACCGGTTCCGATCTCCAGCACCCGCATTCCCGGATCAATATCAGCCAGCGCGACCATGTCCGCGATCCTGGCCGGGCTACTGCTTTGGGGAATGGTCTCACCGGTGTGGGCGTCGGTGGTCCAGTATTCGTAGTCAATCGCGGCGGTCACTGCGTGATTTCTCCTGTCTGGGCGGACGGTACGGTCAGAATCGTGCGGTAGGTGGGCATAGTGTCACTCTCAGCGATCGGGACTCCGGCCGTGTCAGCAAGCCAGGCATGCATGGCGATCGGGGGAGTCTGCCGCACGCCCAGGCACCAGGTCACCCGGTGGCGACGTCCCGCGAGCAGGATCAACCCAGCGAGTGAACGTTCCAAGCACGCGATGCGAAAGGGCAGCCAGACCGCTGCCGCGTCGACCGCGTGCAGCGCTCGCTCGGCCTCGCCTCGCGTGGCTTGTCGCCCGCCGTTGACGTGGCGGATCAACGCGGTGACCCAGCCGAACGGCAGCGTGGTCACAGCGGCGCGCACCACCGTGACCACGAGAGCGGCGGCGAGGGTGCGGGCGTGTCCGGGCCGGATCGCTGTCTGCGGTGAAGCCATCGGCGTACTCATGACTGCCACCGGATGAGCTGGGCGTGGCGCAGCGCGCCCGCCAACATGGCCAGGTCAGACCGGGCACGCTCGCCGGGAATGTCGTATCGGTTCGCGATGGCCTCGGCTACCTGATCCGCATCACCGTCCGATTCCACGATCGCGTTCCACATTGCCGCCGCTGTCGGATTCGCGCGGAACACTTTTCCCGTACGCGAGACCACCAGGAGGGAACCGTCATCGAGTGTGGTTGTATGCACGCCAGATTCGGTGATAATTCGCATGTCACGACCTTTCCCTGTCGCCATCTTCGTTAGCGCGCAGCCATAATTCTGTGCCGATTACCGCATCGAAAGCGGCGAGTCGAATGCTGTGTCCATTGATCCCACGGTCCAGCGCGGACCTCATTGTGTTTCGATCGAGAATCCCGACCTCGGCGAGTCGTGAATTGTGGATCAGCTCGCGCAACGTGTCGGCGTTGGCACGCAATCCCTGATACGCCGACGTAGTGTAGTCGCCTTTCGTCCGTCGCTCGAGCACGCTTGCCGGGACGGTGCCGTACATCGCGTGCCGAAGCAGCGGCTTGGCCTGCTCGGGCGTGGTCCGTCGCCACGCGGGCACCGCCCAGCACGCCCGGACTACGCCGTCATCCAGGTACGGGGCGTGATGGTTGACCGACCACTGTGCGGCCATGTCGGCGTCCAAGCGTTGCTGTCGTGCGAAAGCGTTCAGTGCGAGGAAAGCCGACGAATCCCCGAGGCCCATCTGCCCCGGGACGCTCGCGTGCGGGTAGGCGTCGGCGTGCTCGCGCAACATGCGCGCTACGACGGCGCGTCCCTTACGGGTTGCCCACTCGGCCGTCGCGCCGATCTGGAACCAGGAGACCAGCCCAGCCCATCCACGCCCCGCTCGTGTACCGGCGACGAGCTGGTCAGCGGCGACACGGCACGCCTGCCCGTAGCTGGTGCCACGCAACGCCACGGCCGCGCGGAGCAGAGCATGCGGCGCTTGGTGGCGCAGCCGCGCCCAGCCGACGGCGTGTCGCCACAACTCCCTTCCCTGTCGGGGAGAGACCAAGTCGGCGAGGTAGGCTGGGGTCGCCAGCAACACACCGTCCCCACCGTCGCCGGACAGGTGCAGATCGGAGCCCTCGGCGTGGACTTGCTGTATCCACCAGCGTTCCCGCGCGCTGGTCGCAGCGCCGAGCCACGGTTCGTCGGTGCACGGAACACGGTCCAGCTCCGCATACGGCAGCAACGCCGGAGGCTCGGCGACGACGTGATGCCGGAGGCTGGGCACCTCCTGTGCGGCTCGGGCCGCCACGTCGGCGTCGTCCACACCCTCGGTGACGACCGTCAACGCGGGCAACTCATTGACCAGGCACGAAGCCAAGACCGCGAGCGTGGACGAGTCCAAGCCGCCGGAGAAGTCCGCGGTAGGATGGCCCGCGGTACTGACGCGGCAGCGCACGGCGTTGTCCAGCGCCTCGGACAAGGCGGGGGCGCTGTCTTCGATGGTTCCCGATGGCGTGGGCAGCACCGTCCGGCACGCCTGCGTGGTTGTGCCGTCGCTGGCGATCCGCATCGTCCAGCCTGGCCGTAGCGCATTCACGCCCTGCCATGGCGTCCCCGTCCACCACACGTCCGCTGCCCCCGGCACAAGCAAGTGCGCCACCAACCAGTCCCAGTCCAGCCCAGCACTCCCAGCCAGCGGGCGCGCGTGCGAGCCCGCCACGAGACCATCGTGGGACACACGCGGGTAGTACA
The DNA here is from genome assembly GCF_000384035.1 of Actinopolyspora mortivallis DSM 44261. GTDB lineage: Bacteria > Actinomycetota > Actinomycetes > Mycobacteriales > Pseudonocardiaceae > Actinopolyspora > Actinopolyspora mortivallis. The sequence continues at coordinate 739,090 of NZ_KB913024.1, read as the reverse complement.
CCGGGCGCTGACCAGCCAAATCGGCCGCGATCAGCAGCTCATCGCTTCGCGCCGCGAGTACGACGCGACTGCCGTCGACACGCTGCACGGCGTCCACCTGACCAGCGGCAATCTCACGAGCTACCCGGCGCAGCTTGGCATCGTCTGCCGGAGTGCAGCCGAGAACCACCAAGTCACATCCAGCAACGCTCACACGTCGTACTCCGTGACCGGGTGCGACCCGGCCGTGCCACAGTCGCCATCGCCTGGCGATGGTCAGGCACGGCCGGTCACACTCAGGCAGGGAATGCTCGTGTGAGCCGAGCATCCACCACATGCCGTCCCTCAGTAGTACCAGCGCTTGCGGTCAGCGGTGTCATCGAACGACGTGCCGTTGGTCAGCATGGCCACGTCGCCAACCTCTTCCAGCACGGGCGTCTCGTACCGCAGTGGCGTGCCCTCGAAACCATCATCACGCGGGTACTCCACGATCTCGCCATCCATCGCGGACTTTCCTTCCCGCGCGCATTCACCCGCATGCGACCCTGCCCGCCCCGAGCACGCCGCGCAAGATCAGTCCCCCAGATGGCCGCAAGCCGTCGAAGCCCTGCGGACCCACGGCAACTGGGCGGTCAACTCGCGAGTTGACCGCCCAGTTGCCGCCAGCGTGAGAACAACATCCCTGGTCACGGCACTATGGGCGAATTCGGCTCGTGCTCCGACTTCCTAGGGATGATTTCCCCCTACGGTCCGAGGCGCTGAGAGCGGGCGATCAGCGCGACGTCCGTGCCACGACGGCGCGCTTTTTGCCCTGGACTACTCCGTCCGTGTGAACATGGCGGTTTGTTGTCCAAAATCGACCCGATTTTCGGGCTTCGTGGAGTGCGAGGGTTCCTGGCACACCGAGGAGGCCCGTTGATCACGCTCACCGTCCGACGACGGGCATCACCAGCCACCCGACGACGTATCGGTAGTCACATTTTTCATGATCACGGCCGAAAACGGGGGTGTTTTCCGGACTTCAGGGGCGTTACAAGGTCCGGACGAGGAAGGTGGTGAGCATGGCCTTTCGCGGAAGCGACGACGTCCGAACCGCTGGGGCAGGCACAGCGGCACACGGGCTGAGGAGTCCGTGGCGGCCAGCGACGGCGGCGGAACAGTGGCGTGATCCGGGGTTCCCACTCATACGCTTACTCATCTTCCCGTCGATATTCCTGTTCATATTCTCGTCAGAGTTGTTACCCCGTGCGGCGGTCTTTTCGCAGGTCAAGCGCCGTAGCGAGGGGGATGAGCGTGCCAGCCTCGGCCAGGTTGGATGATCTCGACACGGTACGGGTCGGGATCTACATGCGCCGCTCCACTGACGACGAACACCAGCCCTACTCCATCGAGACCCAAGACGACCGGTTGGAGTCCTTGGTGGAGTCCCAATCCGGTTGGGAAGTGGCGCCTCGGTTCACCGATGACGCCTCCGGCGCCACCAGCGACCGCGACGACCTACAACGCGCACTCAACGCGGCGCGGACGGGGATGATGAATGTGCTGCTGGTCTACCAGGATGCTCGCTTCTCCCGGAACCTGCGGGACATGGTGACCCTGCTCGACGAACTCGACCAGTGCGGAGTGGCGTTCCGCTCCACCACCGAGCCATTCGACACCTCCACCCCGATGAGCCGGATGCTGGTCCAGATGCTGGGCATGTTCGCCCAGTTCGAACGCGACACCATCATCGACCGCATGATCAACGGCCGAGGCCACCGCACCACCACCGGCGGCACCTGGTCCGCCTACCAAGTCCTCCGCGTGCTCTCGAATCGGATCTACATCGGAGAACTCACGTTCCGGGAGATCACCGTGGACGACTGCCACACCCCGCTCGTGGACACCGAGACGTTCGAGGAAGCACAGCGGCTACTCGCCGAGCGCGGGGAGGACCACGCGCACCGCCACGCCACCGGGGCAGACTACCAACTTACCGGGCTCATGCGCTGCCCGAAGTGCGGCAAGGCCATGATCGACACCCACGCGACCAGCACGAACAAGGTCTACCGCCACTACACCTGCCTCACTCGGTCCCGCTACGACACCGCCAAGTGCGACGGGCACCGGCTCAACGCCAACGCGGCGGAAACCGCTGTGTTGGACGCGCTGGCCGGGTTCTACCGTGACCACCACACCCCGCTGACGCCGTGGCCGAGGCACAGCGCCAGCACCACGCCGGACACCACACCCAGCAAGCCGAACTCGCCTCGGTCGAGGCCAAGATCGCCGAGACAGGAGGCAAGATCGACCGCTACCTCACCGCGTTCGAGAACGGCACGATCGAAGAGGAACTAGTCGGCCAACGCCTCGCCGAACTCCGCGCCACCAGCAAGCAACTCGCCGCCCACCGCGACGAGTTGGCCACCGCGCCCGACGCCTGCACGCTGGCCGAGGTCGCCGACCACATCACCGAGATCATCGACTCCGGCACCGATCAGACCCGCAAAGCCTTGATCGAAACCCTCATCGCCAAAATCAAGATCACCGGACCCGGCACCCTCATCCCCGTCTTTCGCATCACCCAACCCCACACCGACGGGACAGCCGAGACAGCAGCAGACACACACGAAACCCTGACCAGCGAAAACACGCCAGCCAGGGCCTCGAAGGGAGGTGTTCGTGAATGACTAATTTGGTGGAGCTGACGGGACTCGAACCCGTGACCCCCTGACTGCCAGTCAGGTGCGCTACCAGCTGCGCCACAGCCCCTTTTTCCTTGTCCTTCCGGCGTTTCCTCTCGGCCCCGCCGTCCGTTGTGTCTATACTTTACAACAGGCACGAACCCCCTTTCGCACGGGGGGTGCCTTGTGGTGTTTTTCCTGCTCAAAGGCAGATTCTCTCGGTATCATCGCGCACCGGCCCCACCGGCCCGTGACGCCGGGACCCGTTGCTCTCCCGGCCCGCACGGAAGGGAACCGGATCGCGCGGAGGAACGGTCGGCTTCAGACACCGTGGCGCTCCCGGCGGGCCCCCTGTCGGGTACGACGCGGATCCACCTCCCGTTCGGGATGCCTGCGCAGATACTCCTGCTCCAGCTCGAACGTCCTGCGGGTGTGCTCCTCCAGGGCGTCGGGCGCACCGTGCAGGAAGGTCTCGTTGCGCGTCTCGTGCAGATGGCGCAGCTCCCGGCGCAGCGCCTCCTCGGACAGCTCGGTGGCCTCGATGCCGGTCTCCATCACGTCCTCCTCCCACCGGGTCCCCGCCGGGGTACCCACGCGCCGGGAGAACGACACCCCCACCGTTCAGTCCGCGGGAACCGTCCCCGCTGGGGCGACGGTCTCGTTCCGAGCGTTGCGCCCGAGGGTTTCGGGAGCCGCCAGCCACATCACCAGGGCCACGAGGGCGACGCTGCCCGTGAGCAGGAAGGCAGCCGTGAAGGACAGCGCGTCGGCCAGCGCTCCCGCCACCAGCGGCCCGAGGATCGCCCCCACGTCGGCCGACATCTGGAAGGTCGCCAGCACCGGGCCGCCCTTGGTCTTGGGGCCGACCACATCGGCTACGGCCGCACTCTGTGCCGGGGTCATCAGCCCCATGCCGACGCCACCGATCAGTGAGGAGGCCAACAGCCAACCCACCGACTCGCTGAGGCCCAGGGCGACACTGCCCACGGCGGCCACGGCCAGACCACCCAGCACCAGTGGTTTGCGGCCCCGTGAGTCGGCCAGCCGCCCCGCCGGCAGCAGCACGATCGCGTTGCCCACGGCGAACACGGAAAGCGCCACACCGGTCATCGCGTCCGGCAGCCGCAGCGCCTCCACCACGAACAACGGCACCAGGGCGATGCGCACCCCCTGGGCGGTCCAGCCCTTGCTGAAGTTCGCGAACAGACAGGCCAGATAGCTGCGGTCCCGCAGGGCGGTGCCGATCCGGAGCGTGTCCTCCTGCGACCGCTGCTGAGGGTCGGCCAGCGACGAACCACGCAGCATGAACCACCCGACGAAGGCGGCCAGGTACAGGGCGATTCCGTAGATCAGGAACGGCATCCGCAGCGAGATGCCTATCAGCACTCCGCCGAACAGCGGCCCCGAGATACTGCCGAGCAGAAAGCTCGTGGCCCACAGTCCCGAGGCCCTGCCCCGCAGATGTGCCGGGGACAGCCGCACCAGCAGTGCCAGCGCGGAGACGGTGAACATGGTCGATCCGGTTCCGCCCAGTCCGCGGAACACCAGCAGCTGCCAGTAGTTCTGCGCGAAGGCACAGGCGGTCGAACTCACCCCGACGATGACGATGCCGAGCACGTAGATCGGCCGCTCCCCGAAGAAGGAGACCATCCGACCGCTCGCCGGGGCGAACACCAACCGCATCAGCGCGAAGGAACTCACGATGAAGGCGGCCGCGGTCACCCCCACCCCGAAGCTGGTGGCGAAGGTCGGCAGGGCTGGCGAGACGATCCCCATCCCCACCGCGACGATGAACCCTCCGGTGATCAGCACCCAGATCTCGCGGGGCAGTTCGGAAAGCGAGCCCCGCCCGCCTCCGGAACGGCCCTGCGGGGCCTCGGCTGTCGTCGGTTGACTCTCCGGCACTGTGCCTCCTTCTCGTCCGGAAGGCACAAGTCCACGCGGGGGTGAAATATTCCCACTGTCGTGGGAGGCGCTGTGGCCGATTCAACGACCGCCCCTCCGGCCGCCCCGCTCCGGCGAGCCACTTCCTTCGGAGCTCAGTCGAACAGTTCCTCCACCCCTCGGGTGTAGACCGTCACCGGGTAGACGGTGTCGAAACCGCACGCCTCCGCGAAGCGCTGCGCCCGTCCTCCGTCCTCGGCGTGGGTGACCACGAACCGCATCCCCGTCCGCGCCGCTGTTTCCACCACCCCGGCCATGAGGGAACCACCCATCCCCCGGCCACGCCTGCCCGGTCGCACCGCGACGTGCTCGACCAACCCCACCTGGGCCTCCAGGAACCCCAGCACGAAACCGGCCGGACGCGGCACCTCGGGATCGTCGACGACGTAGAGCAGGCAACGCGGGTCGTCCAGCCGTTGGGCCAGTCCGCGCGGCAGCCTGCGCTCCGCACCGGCGGAGAGGTCCAGTTCGTCGGACAACAGCTCGGCCACCGCGTCCAGGTCCCCCTCCTCGGCGGGACGAACCGGGAAACCCGGCACGGACGGACGTCGCGCCAACCGCTCCCCGAGCGGATGCAGCAGGGCCACGTTCTCCGCGACGGCGTGCCAACCCGAGTCGTCGGCGATGCCCTCGATGTCGGCCACCGTGGTGGGGGAGGCGTGTACCACCGCCTCCGGGCGGCCGGCCTCCGCGAACACGCGTTCCAGGCGCAGCAGCGTGGTGGCCACCTCGGCGGAGGTTCCCCACAGCCCGCAGGCCCGGTTGGCCAACGCGAGCGGGTTCGCGGTGTTGAGCACCACATCGGCGACGCCCACCCTGCCGACGTGCCCGTCCCGAACCGCCCCGGAGGCCAGTTGGGCGCGTTCGACCAGCGTGGCCACCTCCCGGGCCTGTTCGGGAGTGAGCAGTTCCTCGTCGTCGGGATCGTGCAGCGGGTCCACACCCGTATTCTCGTAGCCCCCGAAAGCCCGCCCGCCTCCGGACCGGTGCGACTCAGGCCGCGGTGACGGCGGGCTTGCGTACGGGCAGGAAACGGTCGTGCAGCTCCATCAGATACCGGTAGGCGGGCTGTTCCACCATCCGGGTGAGCATCCAGCCGAGCAGCACGCCGGTGACGAGCATCCCCAGGGTCTGCACGAGGGTGGGGGCTCCCAGGTCCTGCAACCGCCGCACCACCATGTGCCCGAGCGACTGGTGCATGAGATAGACCCCGTAGGAAATACCGGCGTACCACTGGATCGGCCTGCGCAGCGCCTGCGGCACTACCGCGTCCCAGTCGGGACCGCGCGCCACGAACGCGATCACGCACAGTCCGAGGCTGACCCCCACGGAGGATCCCACGTCCGGGACGAGCACGCCCTCGGCGTTGGGAGCGAAGGTGTGCAGCCACTGGGCGAACATGCAGGTCGCCAGCAACACCGCGAAGTGCGCGTCGCTGAGCCGCCGTTTGATCGCCCAGAGCCAGATGGCGACCCCGGCCACGAACATGTGCCAGCGGTGCAGCCCGAAACCGTCCACCAGGATCCGGTACAGCGGCTCCGGGTCCGAGACCCGGATGGGCCACTGCAGTATCGGCAGCAGCACGGCCAGCCACAGCACCCACACGATCCGGTTGCCGTGCCCCCATCTGCCGCGGTACAGCAGCGCGGCGGCGGTGAATCCCATGAGCTGCAACGGGACGGTCCAGTGGGCGACGTCGATGAACTCGAACCGCTGCGGCGCCCAGTGCCACAGCATCAGCAGGTGCTCGACGAGGTCACGGGTGGTCGGCCAGTACCAGCCCTCGATGTAGTAGGCCCTGGTGAGCAGAAAGATGATCACGGAACCAGCCACGAAGGCGGGCAGCAGCCGCGCCAAGCGTCCCCACCAGTACCGGAACACGGTCCCCCGCCCGATCGTCACGCAGGCGAAGTACGCCGAGATCGCCAGCAGCAGACTGGCACCGACCTGGTAGGGGAAGTAGAACGTTCGCGGTTCGATCTCGGGGTGGAACTCCACGCTGACCGTGGTCGAGTGGTACAGCATCACCAGCGTGACGCATCCCGCCCGAACCAGATCCCAACTGATCTTGCGACGGCTCCCCTGGCTGGGGGTTACCACGGCTATCCACTCCCGTTGTCTCGACTGCACCGCTTACGCCCCGGTTCGATCGCCTCCGGTACGGAGCACGTTAGCGCACGGAAACCGAATGAGAGTCCGGTCACCCGGCCCGTCGTTCGTGTCCGGCACGGCGATGGGCGCGGTTGCGCAGTGCCAGCACCACCGAGGCACACAGTGCCGCGAGCAACGATCCCATGAGCACGGCCACCTTGACGTACTCGGCACGTTCCCCGGAGGTGCCGAACGCGAGCTCACCGATCAGCAGCGAGACCGTGAATCCGATGCCCGCCAGCAGGGAGACCCCCACAAGATCCCACCAGGACAGATCCGAGTCGAGCTGCGCCCGGGTGAACTTGGCCATCACGAAGGTCGACCCGAAGATACCGACCACCTTGCCGAGCACGAGCCCGGCCATCACGGCGGGCACCACGGGATCGGAGAGCGCGGCTCCGATGCCGCCGTCCCGGAGGGAGACCCCCGCCGCGAACAGCGCGAAAACCGGAACGGCGAGCCCCGCCGACACGGGGCGCCACCGGTGTTCCATCTGCTCGGCCGGGCCCGAGTGCTCCCCGCCACGGCCGAACACGGGCACGGTGAAGCCGAGGAGTACCCCGGCGATCGTGGCGTGCACCCCGGACTCGTGCACCAGCACCCAGGTGATCGCCCCCAGGGGCAACAGCGCCCACCACCAGAACCTGCGCAGCTGGACGAGCGCCCCGAAGGCCAGCACCGGCAGGACCGCCGCGAGCAACGGCACCGCGTGGAAGTCGTCGGTGTAGAACACCGCGATCACGGTGATGGCGAGCAGGTCGTCCACCACGGCCAGCGTCAGCAGGAAGGCCCGCAGCGCGCTCGGCAGGTGCTTGCCGATGATGGCGAGCACGGCCAGCGCGAAGGCGATGTCGGTGGCGGTGGGGATGGCCCACCCCCTCAGGGCGTCGCCACCGGCTCCGGCGGCGATGACGAGGTAGAACAGGGCCGGAACGATCATCCCGCAGACCGCGGCCACCACGGGCAGCACCGCCCTGCGTGGATTGCGCAGGTCACCGGCCACGAACTCCCGTTTGAGCTCCAGGCCCACCACGAAGAAGAAGATGGCCAGCAGGCCGTCGGAGGCCCAGTGGGCGAGGTTGAGGTCCAGTCCGAGGAAGTCCCCCTGAGGCCACGGCACGTACTCGGACACCGCCGTGTAGGAGTCTGCCCAGGGCGAGTTCGCCCAGAGCAACGCGATGACGGCGGCCACGAGCACGAGCACCCCGCCGACGGTCTCCGTGCGGAGAATGTCGGCGAGTGTGCGGCTCTCCTGGTTCGGTGTCGGAGCGAACAATCGACGCCTCTGTGTGCGTTGCCGGTCAGCAGCCATCAACAACCTCTGTTCGGATCATCACGTCCCCGTCGCCGACCAGCCTTCCCGGCACACCATTTGCCCGATTTTAATCATCCCTCCACCACCTTCCCCGCATAGCGCGGAGCGGAAGCTGCCCCCGCACCACACGTTTGTGCCTCCCTGCCCGGGAATGATGACTCACGGGCACGGAGAGGATCACCGCACGCAACACCCCCGATCCCTCGTAAGAGTGATAACTGTCACCGCACGTGGAGACTCTCGGCAGGATGCGTGTGCACCGTCGCGCCGGACAACCGGGGGAGTTCCGTGCGCAGCCTCTCCTCGGCCTCGTGGGCCACCTCGTGGGCCCGGGCCAGGGTGCTGCCGGCGGACACTGCGAGAGTCACCTCGGCGTACAACCGGTGCCCGCTCCAGCGCAGTCGTAACCCGTCCACGCCGCGCACCTCGGGATGGGAGCACAAGGTCCGGCGCGCCCGGTCCATCAGCTCGGGGGAGACCGAGTCCATCAGCCTGGCCACCACCCGCGCGGCGGCCGAGTACGTCACCAGCACGATCGCCGCGGCGATCGCCAGGCCCGCCAGCGGATCGAGCGCCGACCACCCCAGCGCGGCTCCCCCGGCGGCGAGCACCACTCCCAACGACGTCAACGAATCGGTACGGGCGTGCATCCCGTCCGCCACCAGGGCGGCGGAACCGATCCTCCGTCCGGTGTGGATCCGCACCCGCGCGGCCACCTCGTTGCCGAGGAACCCCACCACCCCGGCCGCGGCCACGACCAGCGGACTGTCCACGGAGTGGGGGACGAACAACGCCTCCACCGAGGAGGCCAGGGCCACCACCACCGAGGCCACCATGACGAGCACCACGACCAGCCCGGCCAGATCCTCGGCCCGGCCGTAGCCGTAGGGGAACCGCTTCGTGGCCGGGCGCCGGTCCAGCAGGAAAGCCAGCCCCAGCGGAACGGCGGTCAACGCGTCCACCGTGTTGTGCAGAGTGTCCGAGAGCAGCGCCACCGAACCGGCCAGGGACAGCACGGCTGCCTGCCCGAGCGCCGTGGCACCGAGCACCAGCAGTGAGATCCACAGTGCCCGGATCCCCGACCGGCTGTCCTCCAGCACCCGGTCGACGCGCTCGGCCGCGTCGTGCTCGTGCGGAACGAACGAGTGCACCAGCGAACGCGGCAGCCCCCTCGGTCCGGTGTTCCGTCCAGAACGGTGCGGGTGTCGGTGACCGTGTCGGGAACCGAACACGCCCATGGCCGATCCCTCCAGCACACGCGGTGTTGCGAGCGCTCGGCATTGTAGGTGCCCACAGGTGCCCGCGACGACGTCGCAACAACAGGACAGCGGCGACAGTCGGCGGGAGCGGATCACGTGTGGGGCGGGTGCGGCGCTCATCCGCCGGGGACCGACGCACGGAAGTCCGGGGGACGAGGCGGGGCTGGGCGCTACCGAAGGGCTGGCCACGAAAAAGGGTCGCTCCCGCCTGGCGGCGGAAGCGACCCCGAAACGGTTCGTAGTGCGATCACATCGGTGGAGGTGCCGGGATTCGAACCCGGGTCCTCTGTCGCCTCACCAAGGCTTCTCCGTGCGCAGTCCGCTGTGTCTCTACTCGGCTTCACCGGTCACGCGGACAAGCCGGTGTGACAAGCCCAGTCGCTGTGGGATGTCCCGCTGAACCCCGCGACCGGATTCAGCGGTGAGTCTCCTCGCTGATGCCGGGGTCCGGGTCGGAGACGCACCCGGTCCGACAGAGTCGCTACTCGCTCATGCGGCGAGAGCGAACTCGCGCTGACTCTTGTTGTCGGCGCTTGTTGGTTCACGGCGACGCTTTCGGTGGTCTCCCGCCTGCACCGGCACGCTTCCCTTGGCTCAACGGCCAGAGTCGAAACCGTTCACCCCCTTGTTCCGTTTTCCAACAGCACGGCGTCCGTTGCTACGCCCTCGTCCATCATAACGTCCCGGACGCCGGGGATCATTCCCGGATCCGGTCACGATCCGGACTCGGAACGTGCGGACGAACCGTCATCCCCGTCAACACGCCGAGGGCGGTGTCTGTTCCGGCTGCCTCAGCGCATCCCCTTACGGTACTGCCCGATCGCACGGGCCATCTCGCGTTCGGCGTCGCGTTTGGCCATGTCCCGGCGCTTGTCGTGTGCCTTCTTCCCCCGGGCCAGGGCCAGTTCGACCTTGGCCTTGCCGTCCGAGAAGTACAACGAGAGCGGCACCAGACTCAGCCCGCTCTCCTTCGTCTTGCCCATCAACCGCTCGATCTCGTCCCGATGCAGCAGCACCTTCCGGGAACGACGCGGAGAGTGGTTCGTCCAGGTCCCCTCGGTGTACTCCGGGATGTGCATGTTCCGCAGCCACACCTCGCCGTCGTCGATCGTGGCGAACGCGTCGACCAGCGAAGCACGCCCCTGACGCAGACTCTTCACCTCGGTACCGGTCAACACGAGTCCCCCCTCGTAGGTGTCCAGCACCGTCCAGTCGTGCCGCGCCTTGCGATTGCGTGCGATCAGGCTGTGGCCACGTTCCTTCGGCATACCGCCGAGCATAGCTCCGAGGCGGCGGGGGAAACGACACGGTTCCGTACCGACGGGCGGGCACCCGAGCGCCCGTGCCCGCCTCGTTTCCGACCTGCCCGCCGGTGGCCGCGGAACCGCCGCGCGAGGTCAGATACGGACGTACAACCTCAGCGTCAGGTACCCGGTCAACCCGGAGACCACCGCCGCGACCAGCACCAGGATCGGGGAGACGAAGGCGATGTCGGCGTAGCTGACCGGCGTGAGCAGGCCCGTGCCGGACAGGGGTTTCATGAGCCCGTCGAGGAAGGCCTCCTTGATCACCACGAGCAGACCCACCGCGACCAGGGAGCCGATGATGCCCGAGACCATCGCCTCCAGCAGGAAGGGCAGCTGGGTGTACCAGCGCGAGGCACCCACCAGTCGCATGATCCCCGTTTCCGTGCGCCGGTTGAACGCGGAAAGCTGAATAGTGTTCGAGATAAGCAGCAGGGCGGCGAAGGCCTGCAACGCGGCGATCAGGAAGGTCCCGTCCCGGACGTCGTTGAGCTTGCCGACCAGGCTCCGCACGAAGTCGGACTGGTTGTCGATATTGGCGACCCCGGGGCTGTCCCCGAACTGCCGCTGGATGGCAGCCGGATCGACCGTGTCGCTGAGCTCGACCCACATGGCCGCGGGCAGCGCCTCCGGACGAGCGATCTCACGCAGTTCCGGGCGGTTGTCGAACTTCTCGATCGCCCGCTCGTACACCTGCTGACGGCTCAGGTACTTCACCGAGCGCACACCGGAGGCCCGCTCCAACTCGGCACGCAAGCCGGAGCAGGTCTGTTGCTGGCACGCGGAGTCCTCGGCACTGACCTGGTCGTTCAGATACACCACGACGTCGGCCGCCTGACGCAGCGAGTCCTGGGCCTGGTCGACCTTGCGGACCACGACCAGGCCGCTGCCCAGCAGCGTGAGCGAGATCGCCGTGGTCAGGATCATCGCGATCGTCATCGACACGTTGCGGCGAAGGCCGTTGACGACCTCGGTGGATACGAAGCTCGCGCGCATCTTGAGTCAGCTTTCGGTGCGATCTGGGAGTGGGAGGAAGTCGGGAAAGGCTTGCGGGCCGGTCACCGGACCACGGGCCCTCAGCGGCCCACGCCGTACACGCCCCGGGCGTCGTCGCGGATGACCCTGCCTTCACTGAGTTCGACGACCCGTCTGCGCATGGAGTCGACGATCGAGTGGTCGTGGGTGGCCATGATCAGCGTGGTACCGGTGCGGTTGATGCGTTCCAGCAGGAGCATGATGTCCTGACTGGTGTCCGGATCCAGGTTCCCCGTGGGCTCGTCACACATCAGCACCAGCGGGCGGTTGACGAAGGCCCGGGCTATCGCCACACGCTGCTGCTCCCCACCGGAGAGCTCCGCCGGCATCCGGTCGGCCTTGCCGTCGAGCCCGACGAGTTGCAGCACCTCCGGGACCACCTTGCGGATGGTGTGACGCGGCTTGCCGATGACCTCGAGCGCGAACGCGACGTTCTCGAAGACGGTCTTGTTGTTCAACAGGCGGAAGTCCTGGAACACGCACCCCACGCGCTGCCGCAGCTTCGGGACGCGTCTCCTCGGCAGCTTCGCCACGTTCCAGTCGGCGACGATGACCCGTCCGCGGGTGGGGACCTCCTCGCGGAGCAGCAGCTGGAGGAAGGTCGACTTCCCCGACCCGGACGGCCCGATGAGGAACACGAACTCGCCCTTGTCCACGGAGACCGACACGTCGTCGAGGGCGGGCCGCGCCAACGTCTTGTACGTCTTTGACACGTGTTCGAGCCGGATCACGGTCGGTGAGCTTACCTGGACCCCTCAGCGGAAGTGTCACTCACCCGTACCAGCCGCCGGAACCGACGCGGTGCTGCACCGTGACCGGGCGACTACCGGGACGAGTGAACAGATGTCAGCTCTGCTGTTGCTGGTCCTGCTGCTGCCTGCGCCAGCGGATCCCGGACTCCAGCAGAGCGTCGATCTGCCCCTCCAGCACGCTCTCGGGATTGCCCATCTCGTAGCCGCTGCGCAGGTCCTTGACCATCTGGTAGGGATGCAGCACGTAGGAGCGGATCTGGTTGCCCCAGCCCGAGCCGCTGCTGTCCCGGAGCGCGTCCAGCTCGGCACGCTCCTGTTCGCGCTTGCGTGCCAGCAGCTTGGCCTGCAGCACGCGCATGGCGGCGGCCTTGTTCTGCAGCTGGGACTTCTCGTTCTGGCAGGAGACCACGATGCCGGTCGGCTGGTGGGTGATCCGTACCGCCGAGTCGGTGGTGTTCACGCTCTGGCCTCCCGGCCCGGAGGAGCGGAACACGTCCACCCGGATGTCCTTCTCCGGGACCTCCACGTGGTCGGTCTCCTCGACCACCGGCAACACCTCGACCCCGGCGAACGAGGTCTGCCTGCGCCCCTGGTTGTCGAAGGGGGAGATGCGCACCAACCGGTGCGTGCCCTGTTCCACGGACAACGTCCCGTACGCGAAGGGGGTGTCCACGCGGAAAGTGGCCGACTTGATCCCGGCCTCCTCCGCGTAGGAGATGTCGTAGACCTCCACGGGGTACTCGTGCCGCTCCGCCCACCGCAGGTACATCCGCATGAGCATCTCGGCGAAGTCCGCCGCGTCGACCCCGCCGGCCTCGGCGCGGATCGTCACCATGGCTGAGCGCTCGTCGTACTCACCGGAGAGCAGGGTGCGGATCTCCAGGTCGGCCAGGTCCCGCTTGAGCTGGGTGCGCTCCTGCTCGGCCTCGGCGACGCTGGCCTTGTCGTCCTCGTCCTCCCCGAGCTGGTACAACACCTCCAGGTCCTCGAGGCGCTGCCGCAGGCCGGTGATCTTGCGCAGGTCGCTCTGCTTGTGGACGAGCTGGCTGTTGATCCGCTGGGCGTACTCGACGTCGTCCCACAGGTCGGGCCGGGCCGCTTCCTCTTCCAGCTCGGCGATCCTGGCCCGCAACGCATCGAGGTCCATCACACGCTCGATGCCCTCCAGGGTTTCGGACAGGTCCTTGAGTTCGGCGGCGACGTCGGGGTTCACGGTTACCCAGCCTACTTCACACGCTCACGGCCGCCGACGTGGACCGGTCCCGCCCCAACCCGCGGGTCACTCGGGGATGGCGTCCAACATCTTGATGACCGCGCGGTTGTGCGCGACCGAGAAATCGGCGGCGGCCTTCTCGTACGGGTCCTCGGCCACCTTGGCCGCGCTCTTGGCCTCGTTGAGCTTCTCAACGTACTGCTCGCGGGCCGAGGCTACCAGATGGGCACGCTGCTTGGAGGTGAGCATGCCCGCGTAGCGCAGCCGCAGCAGCAGTGGACTCCGCACGTTGTCCGGGCCGGGTTCGGTGTTCAGCCACGACTTGAAGGCCCGTTTGCCGGCCGCCGTGATGATGTACTGCTGGCTGGAGCGCGGGCCCTGTTTCCCGAGACGCAGCATCCCCGCCTCGGCCAAGGCGGGCAGTTCCCGGTACACCTGGCTCCTGGTGACACTGAAGAAACCGCTGAACCGTTCGGTGGCTGCGGCCACCAGTTGTCCACCGGTCATCGGCCCTTCGTGAAGGAGCCCCAACAAGGCCGCGGAAGTTGCATTCAGGTCGGTCACGGCCCCTACGGTGCCACGATGCGCATATGGTGTCCACATTGGCCGTATGGCGTGTCCGTGAGCTGCGGGGTCGGAAGGGGTCGTTTCGAACACACAGCGCATCCACGAGGTGGCATCGGACAGACAAGTCGAGCACGATTCGTCTCCACCGCGAGGTCACCTCCGGAAAAGAGTCGGTTCGTACACTCACCGTCCGCCGAACAGGGATGATTTCTCCCCCAAAAGAGGGAATTCTTGGCAGAACACTGTGGAGATCCTTGTATTAAGGGCACCCTTCACAGTGGCCGCCCGCCAAGCGCGGCCGGACACCAGGACGGGTTCGTGCCCACCAACCCGCCGGGAAAGGGAGGTAGCACCGTGCATCGCAGTCTGTTGCGGACCAAACTCGCCGAGAGCCGGAGCAAGGTGACCAACCGCGTCACCCAGCGTGCGAAATCACTGGTGCCGATCCAGGTGGACTCCCCGCACAACTGCATCGTGTGTGGCCGCAAGATGCGGTCATGGCGCGGCGGAGGCGGTGACGGACGGGTCTGCTCTCCGAACTGCGCACGCAAGTGGGCCGACAGCTGAGTTCCGCTTTCGTCCGAGCGTTCCGGAAAAGGATTTCCCGGCCCGATCCCTCCCCGCTGTCGGGCCGGGTAGGACCTCGCCCCGGTACGGCCGGGACACCACGGACTCGGCCGAACGAGAAGCGGGCCCCGGGAGTACTCCCGGGGCCCGTCCTGGTAGCGGGGACAGGATTCGAACCTGTGACCTCTGGGTTATGAGCCCAGCGAGCTACCGAACTGCTCCACCCCGCGTCGTTTTCCGTTGTGGCTATACCGTAGCACCGCCCCGCACCCCCACCCACAAGGGGGGTGGGCACCCGTCCGAGGCGGCCCCTCGACCGGAGTGATCCCCGCCGGGCCCGAACGACGCCCCGATCCCACGGCACCCCCGGAGAGCCTCCGGCGGCGGAGCCCGGCAACGAAAACCCCCTCCAGGCAGTCCTGGAGGGGGTCGTGTGGTAGCGGGGACAGGATTCGAACCTGTGACCTCTGGGTTATGAGCCCAGCGAGCTACCGAACTGCTCCACCCCGCGTCGTTTTCCGTTGTGGCTATACCGTAGCACCGCCCCGCACCCCCACCCACAAGGGGGGGGTGGGCACCGCCGGACCGCGGGCGCGGGGACGAGCCCGCGCCCGCGGTGACGGATCAGTTTCCGCCGGTCACCCGCTCGTAGCGGTTCATGGCCTCCTCCAGGCGTTGGAAGGCCGAACCGAGCTCACCCAGGTTCCCCGACTGTTGGGCAGAACGGACCTGTTCGAGAGCGGCCTGCAGTTCCCGCACGGCCTGATCGACCTCGGGACTCTGGCCACCCTGCTGGTCGCCACCCTGTTGGCCCTCGTCCTGTTGTCCGTCGCCCTGCTGCTGGTCCTGACCGCCCTGGTCACCGCCCTGCTGCTGACCGTCACCCTGCTGGTCGCCCTCGTCCTCGGCGGTCTGGGCGTTCCTGCCCGCTCCCTCACCGAAGATCTGCTCCAGCGACTCCTGCAACGTGTCGGCGTAGCCGACCCTGTCGCCGTAGGAGGTCAGCACCCGGGCGAGCTGCGGGTAGGAGTCCTCGCTGTTCGGCCGGATGTAGATCGGCTCCACGTAGAGCATCCCGCCCTTGACCGGCAGGGTCAGCAGGTTACCGAACATCGCCCGCACACCGGGGTTGTCGAACAACGTCCGGTCCTCGGTGACCTTCGGAGTGGACTCCATCTTCCGCTGTACCTGACCCGGACCCAGCGTCTGGTTGTCCGTGGGCAGCTCCAGCACCGTCAGCTCACCGTAGTTCTCCGGGTCGGAGGAGGCCGAGATCCACGCGGAGAGGTTCTGCCGCTCCAGCGGGGTCATCGCGCTGGTCAGCTGGAAGGTCGGCTCGTCCTGCGTGGGGGCCTGCGCGATCACGTAGAACGGGGGCTGCTTCTCACCCGGACCGCCGCGTTGGCTCTCGTTCGGGTCGTTGGGAACCTCCCAGAAACCACGGGTGGCGTAGAAGTCACCCGGATTGTCCACGTGGTAGCGCGCCAGCAGCTGGCGTTGGACCTTGAACAGGTCGGCCGGATAGCGGAAGTGCTGGCGCAGTTCGTCGCTGATCTCGCTCTTCGGTTTGACCACGCCGGGGAAGACGCCCTTCCACGCCTCCAGCACCGGGTCCTTCTCCCCGAACTCGTACAGCGTCACCTCGCCGGTGTAGGCGTCCACGGTGGCCTTGACCGAGTTGCGGATGTAGTTGATCTGCTGGTTCGGCTGGGCGGGATCACTGGTGGAGTCGCTGGTGGCTCCACCGAAGGAGGTCAACGTGGAGTACGGGTAGTTGTCCAGCGTGGTGTAGCCGTCCACGATCCAGGTGATCCGCCCGTCGACCACGGCCGGGTAGGGATCGCCGTCCAGTTTCAGCCACGGTGCGACCTTCTGCACCCGCTCGCGCGGGTTGCGGTCGAACATGATCTTCGAGTTGGATCCGATGTTCTGGTTGAACAGGATGTTGCGCTGTCCGTAGTGCGCCGCGAACACGGCCCTGTTGAACCAGTTGCCGATGGCGACCCCGCCGTCACCCTGATAGGTGTACCGGGAGTTCTGCGTGTCGTACTCCCTCGGCTGCTCCCCCGGCTCGGCGCCGACGATGGCGTAGTCGCGGTTGAGCTCACCGTAGTAGACGCGGGGCTGCTCGACCGGGATCTCACCCTGGCCGTCGTTGGCCACGTCGCTCATGGAAAAGACCGGGTAGGCGCCGGTTTCGTCTCCCTCACCAGGAACGGTGTTCACCCGGTCGGCCGGGGCGGTGACGAAACCGTTGCCGTGGGTGTAGACCATGTGGCGGTTGATCCAGGACCGCTGGTTGTCCGCGAGCCCGTCGGTGTTGATGCCGCGCACGGCCACCAGGTAGTCCTGCAGATTCCCGTTCTCGTCACGGTAGCGGTCGATGTCCAACTCCTTCGGGAACCCGTAGAAGTTGAACTGCTGTTCCAACTGGGTGAAGGTCTCGGACAAAAGACTCGGGTCGAGCAACCGCACGTTGGAGATCGTTCCGGTGTCCTGGGCGACCTCCTCGGGGGTGACCTCCTCCCCGCTGCCGAAGTTCTCCTGGACGTTGATCTTGTCGTCGGTGATGCCGAAGGCCTGCTTGGTGGCGGCCATGTTCCGCTCGATCGAGGTGGACTCGCGCTCGTTGGCGTTCGGCTCCACCGAGAACTGCTGCAGCAGAGCCGGCCACAGGGCCCCGATGACGAGGCTGGACAGCACCAACAGCACCGTGGCCAGCGCGGGAATCTGCAGGTTGCGCAGGAAGATCACCGCGAAGAAGGCCAGGGCGCAGATCACCGAGATGCACAGCAGGATGACCTTCGCCGGCATCACGGCGTTGAGGTCGGTGTAGCTGGCACCGGTGAACAGCTCGCTGCGCTGGGACAACAGCAGGTCCCAGCGGTCGAAGAAGAAGTCGACCGCCTTGAGCAGCACGAAGATCCCGGCCAGTACGGCCAGCTGGATCCGGGCCGCCTGCGAGATCTGCCCCGAGCGCCCGGCGAGCTTGATGCCGCCGAAGACGTAGTGCGTGGCCAGCGCCGCGAAGAAGGACAGCGTGACCGCGACGAACGCCCAGGCCAGCAGCCACCGGAAGAACGGCAGCTGGAAGACGTAGAGACCGATGTCGTGGCCGAACACCGGGTCCTCGGTGCCGAAGGGCTGCCTGTTCAGGAACAGCTGCACCATCCGCCAGTCGCCGGTGGCGGCCAGTCCTCCGATCGCGCCCACCGCGACCGGGATCCCGATGCCGAACCACTTGGAACGCTGGGTGATCACGGTCCGGTAGCGGGCCAGTGGGTCGTCCTGGCCGCTGAGCGGCACGAACACCGGACGCGTCCTGTACGCGAGCCAGAGGTTCAGCGCCAGCACGCCTCCGAGGAAAACCCCCGCGCAGACGAACAGCGTGATCCGGGTCAGCACGATCGTGGTGAAGATCCCCCGGTAGCCCACACCGCCGAACCACAACCAATTGACATAGGTCCCGATCAGCCGTGATCCGACGATCAGCGCTACCAGCACCACCGCGCCCAGGATCAGAAGGATCCGGCTGCGCCGGGACAGTTTGGGTACTCCTACCGGCCTTGTGGCCACAGCGCACTCTCCTGGTGACGATCCGCGGTCAACGGGAACGGGTCACGGCAAGTGTCCCGGACTCCCGTGCGGTCAACTCTACGACCTTGTTCACCGTGTGGGGACGGTACCCATCAATTCGCCCGAAACGGACATCGCCCTCGCCACTCGACGGCCCGCCCGGTGGGAGGGCGCTCCCCTGCCGTACGAGAGATCCCGGAAACGGTGCGAGGATGGACCAATGGCCTCCGCTATCACCGACGAAATGATCACGGCGTTGCCCGCGGTCACGCGGGAGATCGAACAGTTCGCCGCCTCGGAGGGCTGGGACCGACCCGCCCGCATGTTCGCGCTGGTCGACACGGCGGAACTGCTCGAAGCCGAACCGAGCCTGGCCGAGCGACTCAACCAGAGCTCCCCCCTCACCCCCGTGGCCCAGGACGAGCTGCCCAGCCAGGACCTGAGCGAAGCGCTCGCCGGGATCAGTTGGCCGGAGCGGGTGCTCGGCTGCGCCCTGGTGCAGGAGATCCTGGTACTGCCGCCCCAGGCGGAGCAGGAACTGCCCGCCGAGGACTCGGCGGCACGGGCCACGGCCGCCGAGCACCCCGAGCGCCGCGAGGCACGGCTGGTGGCCGCCGTACTGCGCAGCGGAACCCAGACCTGTGTGCTGCGACTACGGCAGAACTCGCCGACGGATCCCACCGCGGAGGGTTTCGACGGCGACCCGGACGCCGAGGAGGGAGAGCTGGTGGAGGACAGCGCGCTGGCTCCGAACCTGCTCAACGCCCTGCACGCCACCTTCGAGGACTGAGGGTTCCGCTCCCCGGTGCCCCGTGCCGGAGGTCCGGGCGAGTCCCGCCCGTTCTCGGTGGCCGCGGGGCCCGGTGCGGAGTGGTCAGCAGCCCGGCGGGGTCTCGCCCGCCGCGATCGCCTCCAGCGCCTCGACCGCGTCCCGCAGGGTGCTCACCTTCACGAGCCGCAGTCCTTCCGGGGCCTGGGACTCGGCCGTCGCGCAGTTGCCCGCCGGAGTGAGGAAGTACCGGGCACCCGCCTGGTGAGCGCGGATCATCTTGAAGCCGATGCCGCCGATGCGTCCCACCTGCCCGGTGGGGGAGATCTCACCGGTGCCGGCCACGAACTTCCCCCCGTTCAGCTCACCGGGGGTGAGTTTGTCGACCACGGCGAGGGAGAACATCAACCCCGCCGACGGGCCTCCCACGTCGGGCAGGCGGATGTCGATGTCGAAGTCCACGTCCGGTCGCAGGGTCGGCTGGACCCCGAGGAAGCCCCGCTCCGGCTTGTCGGGGTGGTCGGCGAGCTCGAACTCGGTCCGCCGCGGCGGCTCGTCCTCGTGGCGGAACTCCACGGTCACCGTCTGCCCCGGTTCGGTGTCGGAGAGCGCCCGCACCAGCGAGTCGGGGTCGCTGAGTGACTCGCCCCGCGCGGAGATGAGTTCGTCGCCCGGGGCGATGACCCCGTCGGCCGGGGATCCGGACAACACCTTCCCGGCCACGAGTTTCGTGGGGTAGTCGAGCTGCCTCAGCGCTGCGGTCTCCGCCGCGGTCTGGGAGCTGCGGAAGGCACGGGTGTTGGTCCGTTCCACCTGTTCCTCGGTCTTGTCCGGGGGGAAGTACAGCTCGCGGGGGGCCAGCGCGTGGTTGCCGCTCATCCAGAAACCCAGGGCGTTGAACACGGACAGTCGGTCGGTGACCGAGACGGTGGTCATGTTCAGGTGCCCTCCGGTGGGGAAGGTCTCGGTGCCCTCGATGCGCACCACTTCCCTGCCCTCGTACGTTCCGAGGGTGTCGTGGGTCGGGCCGGGGCCCAGCGCCACGTAGGGCACGGGAACGAAAGCTCCGACCAGCCCGAAGACCATGACCAGGAAGGCACTCGTCAGCAGGGTCCAGCTTCGGCGACTCACAACAGGACACCCTACGGGTTGGCACGCCCCGATCCGGAGGGCGACCTGCCGCCCCGCCCGGGATGTCGGTTCCGTACGTTCCACCCCGCCTTTCCTCGAAAGGAGGATCGGTGGCAGCGCTGTTCGAGCAGAGCGAACAGCTTTCCGCTCCACCGGGGGACGGAACGGAGAGCACCAGGACACAGCGGCGTCGCGGCGTGCACCCCGCTGCCGGCCACTCCACGCGGACCCGGTGGGGTTCCGGTGGGCCCGCCTCGGAGCGCGAGGGCGCCCCGGCGCTCCTACAGTCCACCGCCGGTTCCGCGTACGCTGGAACCATGAGTGATGTGCCCTTCGGGTTCGGCCCCCAGGATCCCAACAACGAGGAGCCCGACGACCGCGACAAGGGTGGGTCATCGGGCGAGAACTCCGGGGGCGGCACCGGATTCTCCGGAGGAGCGGGTTTCTTCCCCGGCTTCGGCGGGATGCCCGGCCCCGGGGGCATTCCGGGCTCGGGTGCTACGCCGAACTTCGACATCGGCGCGCTCGGCCAGATGCTGACCCAGCTCGGGCAGGCTCTCAGCCAGTCCTCGAGCGGCACCACGGGACCGGTCAACTACGACCTGGCCAAACAACTGGCGCACCAACAGCTGCGCAGCGACGAACGACCGACGCAGCAGCAGACCACCGCCGTCGAGGACGGGGTCCGGCTGGCCGAGCTCTGGCTGGACCCGAACACCTCCTTCCCCACCGGAACGCACACCGTGCAGGTCTGGTCCCCGGGGGACTGGGTGAACAAGACCCTGCCCGTCTGGCAACGCCTGTGCGACCCGGTCGCCCAGCGGGTCTCCGAGGCGTGGTTGGAGGCGCTGCCGCAGGAGGCCAAGCAGGCCGCGGGCCCCCTCGTGTCCATGCTCGGCCAGATGGGCGGGCTGACCTTCGGTTCCCAGCTGGGGAACGGACTGGGGCAACTGGCCGGCGAGGTGCTCACCTCGACCGACGTCGGACTGCCACTCGGCCCGGACGGAACGGCCGCGCTGCTGCCCGCCAACGTCGAGAGCTTCGGCTCCGGGCTGGACCGTCCCGCCAGTGAGATCACCGTCTTCCTCGCGGCACGGGAAGCCGCCCACCACCGTCTGTTCAGCCACGTCTCCTGGCTCCGTCAGCAGCTGCTGGCCGCGGTGGAGGAGTACGCCCGGGGCATCCAGATCGACACTTCCTCGTTGGAGGACCTGGCGAGCAAGGTCGACCCGAGCGACCCGAGTTCGATGCAGGAGCTGATGAACTCCGGGATGCTCGAACCCCGTACGACCGAGAGCCAGCAGGCCGCGCTCGGACGACTGGAGAACCTGCTCGCGCTCGTGGAGGGCTGGGTGGACGTGGTCGTGGCCGATGCCGTGGGGGACCGGCTTCCCGGTGCCGAGGCGCTGGGGGAGACCATCCGGCGCAGGCGGGCCAGTGGCGGTCCGGCCGAACAGACCTTCGCGACGCTGGTGGGGTTGCAGCTACGTCCGCGCAGGCTGCGCGCGGCGGCCTCGCTGTGGCGGATCCTGACCGAGCGGCACGGGGTCACCAGCCGCGACCGGGTCTGGGACCACCCCGACCTGTTGCCCGACGCCTCCGATCTCGACGAGCCGCTGGACTTCGCCGAACGCTGGGGTGGCGGCAACGAGGACCTCGACGACCCCATCGCGGCCATCCGGCGTGCCGAGGCCGAGGAGAGTGGCCACGGGGACGGCTCCGACTCCGGTGAGGAGGACGCGGGCCGCGGTGACGACGACGAGGACTCCGGTTCCTCCGACAACGGTCGCTGAGCGCGCGAGCGGCCCGGTTCCCGGCCGCGGTCCCGGCGGCCCGTCCGTGTTCCGCCCAGGAGGTCCCGTGGAGTCTGACCACCGGCCCCGCCCGGGGCCGGTGTTGGCCCCGCTCGACCGGTGACACGGGGTCCTCGGGACGGGCGGGTCCGCCCCGCGGCCGCTGTCACGAGTCGACGTCGTCGAGTTCGAGCTGCCCGGCGGCGACCAGCCCCTCCAGGTAGCCGATGGCCCGCTCCGTGCGCGGGTAGCGGTTCACCCAGGCCCAGAAGTCCGGCCCGTGCCCGGGTACCAGCAGGTGGGTCAGTTCGTGCACCAGCACGTAGTCGAGCACCCAGCCCGGAACCTGCCGGAGCCTGCGGCTGACCCGGATGGTGCCCTCACCGGGGGTGCAGGAGGCCCATCTGGTGCGCATGGGTGCCACCCACCGGATCCCCTGGGGAACGGCCCGTCCGTCCAGGTACTGCTCCGAGAGTTCGCCGCACCGCCTCAGCAGGGCGGCGTCCGACTCCCGGGCGGGGGACTTCTTCCTGGTCTCGTTGCGTCGGAGCCTGCTGAGCATCTCCTCGACCCAGCTTCGCTCCTCGCTGCGGCTCATCCGTGCCGGGAGCAGCACGACCACCCGGTCCCCGTCGCGATAGGCGCTGACCGTTCTGTGCCTGCGCTTGCTGCGGCGCACCTCCACCCGCGGTTCCTCGGACACGCCCCGGGAGCTTAGCGAGTCTTTCGTGTTCACGGTGCGGGGCTGTGATCCCGGACGCAGATCGACTTTCCGGGGTTTTCGTTCCGGGACGGGTGTGCGCCACCTCGCACCAACACCGGCAGTGACCGAGACGGCCCCGTAGTTTCACACGAACTCGCGATACGGCACGCCCATGCGCGCCGTCCCGCCCACGGGTACCTTTTGCCCAGCGTAGTCCGGATCGACACCGACCGGTGTCCCGGGATCCGGAGTCCGGTTCGAAGGAGGCGACCGTGGCCGAGACCTACAACGGATACTGCGTGAAATGCCGTGCCAAACGGGACTTCACCGGTGAGATCTCCGAAACCAACGGCAGGAGAATGGCCAAGGGAACCTGCCCGGTGTGCGGAACGAAAATGACACGCATTCTCGGAAAGGCCCAGGACGGCCAACGCTGACCCCTTTCGGTCGGCCCTCGTCCTCGACACCGGAAAAATCGGGCACGGCCGCCGACGAACGCCCGCGAGGTCGGCGCTGCCGGCCGAGACCTCCGTACGACGCGGCGGACTCCCATCGCACCGACAGAAGAGAATTCGCCCGTGACGATCTTGTACACGGTTGTGCGAATACCTCTAACATGGCGGTGAACCCGTAGGCGTGTGTCCGAGGGTGGTTGCCACTCTCGTCACCTGCCGACCGAAGGGAGTTACCGTGACCGACGTTCCCCGCCGAGCGGCGCAGCGTACCGCCAAACTGGCCAGCCTGCCGCTGGGTGCCGCGGGAAGGATGGCCGCAGGGTGGGGAAGGCGGCTCACCGGTCAGGACGCGGCGACGGTCCAGGCGGACTTCTCCGCCCGCACCGCCGAGCAGTTGTTCGAGGTACTCGGACAGCTCAAGGGCGGGGCGATGAAGTTCGGCCAGGCTTTGAGTGTGTTCGAGGCGGCGGTTCCCGACGAACTGGCCGAACCGTATCGCCAGGCACTGTCCAAACTGCAGGCCACGGCCCCGCCGATGTCGGAGACGAGTGTGCGGCGCACACTGGACGAACAGCTCGGCAGTGACTGGCGTCGGCGCTTCGCCGAGTTCGAGGAGAGCCCGGCCGCGGCGGCGAGCATCGGCCAGGTGCACCGGGCGCTTTGGCACGACGGCCGCCCGGTCGCGGTCAAGATCCAGTATCCGGGAGCCGACGAGGCGCTGCGGGCCGACCTGCGTCAGCTGATGCGTTTCTCCCGGCTGTTCCAGTCCCTGCTGCCCGGGGCTGAAGTCAAACCGCTGCTCAACGAGCTTCAGGACCGCATGGTCGAGGAACTCGACTACCGGCTGGAGGCCGACCACCAGCGGGCCTTCGCCGCGGCCTTCGCCGACGACGAGTCGGTGCACGTGCCCAGGGTGGTGGCGAGTTCCCCCAAGGTCATGGTCAGCGAGTGGGTCGCGGGCGAGCCCTTCGCGGACATCATCGACCACGGCAGCAGGGAGCAGCGCGACCGCGCGGGCAGGCTGCTCAGCGAGTTCCACTTCTCCTCCCCGGCCCGAGTGGGACTGCTGCACGCCGATCCGCACCCGGGCAACTTCCGGCTGCTGCCGGACGGAAGGTTGACCGTGATCGACTTCGGTGCCGTGGCCCGCCTGCCGGAGGGGCTGCCTCGCACGCTGGGGAGGATGGTACGGCTGGCCCTGGAGGACCGGGCCGAGGAGCTCATGGAGCTGCTGCGGGCCGATCGCTTCGTGCACACCGATTCCACCCTGCGGGCCGAGGACGTGCAGGCCTATCTCGGCCCGTTCGTCGACCCGGTCCGCACCGAGACCTTCCACTTCACTCGTTCGTGGTTACAGCACCAGGCTGATCGCGTGGGTGACCTGCGCAGTCCCGAGTTCCGAACCGGACGGTCGCTGAATCTTCCCCCGGACTACCTGCTGATCCACCGGGTGACCCTGGGGGCTACCGGGATCCTCTGCCAACTCGACGCCGAGGTCGCCGCCAGGGAGATCGTCGCCACCTGGCAGCCGGGGTTCCTGGAGTGAACCCTTCCCCGGGGAGACCTCGTGGCGGGTCCGGCGCGAGACGAGGTCAGACCGGCCTGGTTCCCACGCAGACGGTGTCCGCGGAGAGGTAGTAGAGGTCGTCACGGTTGCCGGCGTAGTGCGGCCCCTGTTCGTCCAGCAGTTGTTCGAGCGCGTCGAAGTCGGCGGCCGAACAGCCGGTCCAGGCCACCGTACGCAGCGACTCCAGTCGACGCAGCACCACGTTGAGCACGTGGCCGGTGGCCGGGGCGGGCCAGTCCACCAGGTAGCTCCACGAGGTGACCTCGCGCAGGCCGATCTCCTTCAGCGCCGAGGTCCAGCCCATGGGCAGCCGCGCGGCCTCCGGCATCCCCTCCCGCATCTCGCGGAACTCCGCCTGCCGGGCCGCCAGCAGACGGTCCTCCAGACCGGGCCGCCCGACCCCCACGTCCCAGGGAAGCACGCGGGGCCACAGACCCGTCTCCACGACCACCAGTCGCCCTCCGGGGCGTACCAGTTCGGACAGTCTGCGCAGCCCGGCGAGCTGGTCCGGCAGATGGTGGACCACCAGGGAGGCGTACACCAGGTCCGCCTGGTCGACCACGGCGGACAGGTCGTCCGCGGCCACGTCGGCCCGCACGCTGCGCACCCGTACCCGGTCACCGGCCGCCTCGCTCGCGTGGCGGTGTGCCTCGGCCAGCAGTTCCGGTGCGGAGTCCACCAGGGTGAGTTCTCCGCTGGGGAGAGCGGAGGCGAAGGCGGCCGCCGCTCCTCCCGCTCCGGAACCGATGTCGACCACCGACCGGCAGTGTTCCCCCTGTGAAACCAGAGCCGCCGCGAGCCGCCCGATCTCGGCGGCGGTCAGTTCGTCGTTTTCCCTCAGTTGTCGTAGTCGGGTGTCCCAGTCGATGTCGTCGTAGGAATGGCCGTGCATGGCGGCGAGCCTACCCCGCCAGCCGGTGGGGCCGCTCCCGACGACGTGCTGCCGAACACGGTCCGTTCCCCCGTGCCCACGGACCGACCCGCGCGTTCTTTCCGGCCCCGCTCCGGAGATCCCTCGGTCAGCGCCGGAAGCATTTCCGGGCCACCGCCCTGATCATCGCGGAAAAGGCGCGCCCGGCACGGGAACGGACGGCGGGCGGGCCGTGCGCCGACCGTTCCCGTTCGGCCTCCGCGCGTAATTCGGCGGCCCGTAGTCGGGCCGTCTCCTCGGGAAACATTCGTTCTCGTCCTCCTACACTCGTTCCGCGAAATTCACCCGTTCAGAGGAATCAAGCCACCTTTTCGGCGCTGGTGGCATTCCTCCCCACGGGGGTGTCGGTTCTCGGATACTTACGCGGCCTGCCACGCGGCCGCTTCCGACTGACCACCGTTCCCTGTTCGACGATCTCGCCGCCCCAGACTCCCCAGGGTTCCCCGCGGGAAAGCGCTCCGGCCAGGCACTCGGTCCTGATCGGGCAGTCACCGCACAACCGCTTGGCCCTCTCCAGATCGGACGGTTTCTCGGCGAACCACAGGTCCGGATCCCTTCGACAGGGCAGGTACTCGTCGGTGCTGGGTACGGCACCGAGCAGGGCGGAAACGGTCTCCTTGGGGCTGCCGGTCTCGTCCCCGGTCACCACCGGGGCACCGCCGGTCGGCATGGATTCTCCTCCTGAGTCTTCGGATCCGTTCTCTTCCCCGTTCACATGTGAATCCACTATGGACAGAGTTACTCCTCGTGGGAACGCATCAAAAAAGCCGCGGACCCCACCGGGGTCCGCGGCCGAAAGAACGAGGCTACTCGACAGGCAGCTCAACCACTTCGTTCCGGCACGGACCACCCGTGGAACATCCATTGCTGGGCAGCACGACGGACGTGTCGTTTCGCACCGAGCACGCCCTTGCCACAAATCCACGCGAGGGATGTCACAACGACGTGGTAGCCCGACGACACGCGAGCACCCATCCTCGACATCGCGAGCCACCACCTTTCCCGAGTCCGCGCCGGATGCGAGAAGGTCGCACCGGCCTGTCCCGACGGAGATTATTCCGCGGAACCCACGCCGCGCAACCGATTTTTCACATCACCATGACCAGCGAAAAGATTCCACGCCGAACAACTCACCGCTACGCCGACCCGTTGACCAACGACAGCACGTCGGCACCGAACCTCTCCAGTTTGGTGGCACCGACCCCGGATATGTCCGCCAGCGCCTCGGTGTCGGTCGGACGCCGCTCCGCGATCGCCAACAGGGTCGAGTCCGGGAACACCACGTAGGCGGGAACCCGCAGCTGCCTGGCGCGTTCCCTGCGCCAGCTGCGCAGTCTCGTCAACAGTTCCTCGTCCGCGTCCGAGGGACAGTCCGCGCAACGCCCGGTCCGGGTCTCGGCCTCCGAGGTCAGCTCCGCCGAGCAGAGACGGCACCGGGCCGCCGCGGAACGGCGTCGCGTTCCGGAACCCGCACGGTTCCCGCCCCGTCCGTGGCCCGCCGCCCCGGAGGCCAGACCGGCCAGGAACCTGCTGGGTCTGCGCCTGCGGCCACCCCCCTGGCCCCGGGACAGCGCCCAGGAGACCCGCAGGTGCCTCCTGGCCCGGGTCACCCCGACGTAGAACAGACGCCGCTCCTCGGCCACGGAGGTCTCGTCCCCCTGGGCGTGCTGGATCGGAAGCGCCCCCTCCACCAGACCCACCAGGAACACCGCGTCCCACTCCAGCCCCTTGGCCGCGTGCAACGAGGCCAGCGTGACCCCCTCCATGGTCGGAGGGTGCTGGGCAGCGGCCCGCGTGTCC
The DNA here is from genome assembly GCF_000384035.1 of Actinopolyspora mortivallis DSM 44261. Taxonomy (GTDB): domain Bacteria; phylum Actinomycetota; class Actinomycetes; order Mycobacteriales; family Pseudonocardiaceae; genus Actinopolyspora; species Actinopolyspora mortivallis. The sequence goes on along the minus strand of NZ_KB913024.1, from coordinate 711,616 downwards.
AGTTCGGCCACGTAACGCGGCAGATCGGCCTCCGGATCGGTCGCGAAGAGCTCGTCTGCCAGCTCGGCGAGCGCGTTCAGCGACTGCCACCGCTCCCGCGCCGTCCCACCGGTGGGGGCGGTCCCGGTCAGCCCCACCTCGGCCAGCACCTCACGTACCCTGCTCGGCAGTTCCTCCTCACGCCGGGCACCGTTCGCCGCCACGCGCAGCGCCGACATCGCCCGCCGCACCTCGGTACGGGCGAAGAAACGCTCCCCACCCCGGATCTGGTAGGGGATCTCTGCCTCGGCCAGCGCCTGCTCGTAGACCTCGGACTGGGCGTTGATCCGGTAGAGCACGGCCATCTCGGACAGCGGCACCCCCTCGCCCGCCAGCCGGGCCACCGCCCGGGCGAGACCCGCCGCCTCGGCCGCCTCGTTGTCGTACTCCTCGAAGCCGGGCGCCGGGCCGTCCGGACGCTGTCCGACCAGGGTGAGCCCGGTCGAGGTGTCGGCCGCCCCACCCGCGGCGATGACCCTGTTCGCGAGACCGACCACCTGAGGAGTGGAGCGGTAGTCCCGTTCCAGACGGACGACCTCGGCCTTCGGGTACCTGCGGGGGAACTCGACCAACCACCGCGGCTCGGCTCCGGCGAAGGAGTAGATGGTCTGGTTGGCGTCGCCGACCACGGTGAGGTCGTCCCGTCCGCCCAACCACACGTCCAGCACGCGCTGCTGCAACGGGGTGACGTCCTGGTACTCGTCGACCACGAAAGTGCGATACCGGGCCCGGAACTCCTCGGCGACCTCCGGGGAGTCCTCCAGCAACGCGGCGGTGTGCAACAGCAGGTCGTCGAAGTCGAGCACCTTCGCCGCGTTCTTGGCCCGCTCGTAGCCCTCGAAGAGCCGCACGAAACTCTCGGGGGGCACGGGACAGTCGCGCCCGCGCCGTGCGGCGGCGTCCGGATAGCGCTCCGGAGTGAGCAGGCTCGCCTTGGCCCACTCGATCTCGGAAGCCAGGTCCCGGACGGCGTCGGAGTCGGTGGACAGGCCGAGTCGACCGGCCGCCTGCGCCACGAGACGGAACTTGTGCTCGACCAGGGACCACAGTTCCTCCCCCAGCACGCGGGGCCAGAAGTACCGCAGCTGCCGGAACGCCGCCGCGTGGAAGGTCTGGGCCTGCACGCCGTCGGCCCCCAGCCCGCGCAGCCTCGTCCGCATCTCCCCGGCCGCACGGGCGGTGAAGGTGACGGCCAGCACCTGCTGCGGGACCACGAGTCCCCGCTGCACGAGATGGGCGATGCGGTGCGTGATCGTCCGGGTCTTGCCGGTACCGGCCCCGGCCAGCACGCACACCGGACCGCGCGGGGCGGTCACCGCCGCGCGCTGCTGCGGATCGAGTCCCTCCAACAGTCGCGCCCGATCGGTCATGTCGCGCATCCTCGCAGAGAGGTCGACTTGACCGGGGCCACACCCCGACCCCGAGGGCGCGTGTCCGGCCGCCGAACCGGGAAGGTGCTCTCAGTCCCGTCGCAGTACCCAGCCACGCAACATGCGGTGCGCGATGGATATCCCCGGGGGTAATCGGATGCCGCGCACCGGCCCGGACTCCTCCAGGGCCCGCCGAACCAGATCGCGGTGCACCCAGTGTGCTTCGGCGATCTCCCCGTCGGCGGGACACAACGGCTCGTCCGGATCGGCCTCGGCGGCGAAACCCACCATCAGCGACCGGGGGAACGGCCACGGCTGGCTGCCCAGGTACCGGATGCCAGAGACCCGCACCCCCACCTCCTCGCGGACCTCCCGACGCACACAGCCCTCCAGGGACTCGCCGACCTCCACGAAGCCAGCCAGCACCGAGAAGCGCTCACTCGGCCACCCCGCCTTCCGGGCGAGCAGCACCCGGTCGGCGCCGTCGTGGACCAGGCAGATCATCGAGGGGTCGGTACGCGGGTACTCCTCGTGCAGGCATCCTCCGCAGCGCCGGGCCCACCCGTTGCGGACCCGTTCGGTGCCCGCGCCGCACACCGCGCAGTACCGCGCCCGGTCGTGCCAGGCCAGCAGCCCCACCGCCGTGGTGAGCAACCCGGCCTCGGCGTCACCGAGCCAGTCCCCGAGCAGACGCAGGTCCCTCCACTCCGAACCGGAGTCACGCGCGGGGGTACGCACCGCCCAGCGCGCGAGCCCCTCGTGAACGCCCAGCAGCACCGCGTCCGGACGGTTCCCGAGTTCGGCGGAGTCCCACCACCGCAACGCGCCGGAGGGACCCGCGGGCGTACGGCCCCGTTCGTCCACCAGCAGCACTCTGCCGTGACGCCACAGTTCCGCGGCGGCCGCGGGATCGTCCCGCGGCGCGTCCGCGAGTTCGACCGGGGAACGGGACAACAGCGGTGAACTGTCCAGTTGGAAGTCTCCCCCGCCACCCGCGGGTCCGCTCACGGACCGGTCCGTACGGCTCGTCACGGCAGCGTCACACCACCGAGTCCGCGGAGCTGCCCGCCGAGCTGGTCGGCGTCGCCGACGACGACCCCGGTGAACGCGGTCGGGACGTACCACCGCGCCGCCTCGGCCACCTCGTCCACCGTGACCGCCCGCAGTCGGTCCGGGTGGGAAGCCAGCCACTCCTGTCCCAGGCCGAGCGCGGCCAGGTTCATCAGGGTGGAGGCCAGCCCCGCCTGCGAGGAGGTGGAGGTGAGCAGACCACCGATGGCGTACTGACGCGCCGACTCGACCTCGGCGGTCGTCGGCGGGTTCAGGGCCAACCGGCCGAACTCGTAACGGATCTCCAGCAGCGCCGCGGCCGTGACCTCGCTGGCCGTGTCCGCGTCGACCAGGATCGTTCCGTTCCCGGGAGTGAACTCGAACGTCGAGTGGGCTCCGTAGGTGTAGCCCTTGTCCTCGCGGATGTTCTCGACCAACCGGGAGGAGAAGTACCCGCCGAACACCAGGTTGGCGATCTGCAGGGCCGGGTAGCGCTCGTCGGTGCGGGGGACCGCCTGGGCGGAGAAACGCAACTGGGACTGCACCGCGCCCTCCCGGTGCACCAGTCGCACGTCTCCTCCCTCGACCGGAGGCAGCTCCGGCAGCTCGCGGGCGCTGCCCGTCGACTGCCAGCCGGAGAAGGCCCTGCTCACCGCGTCCACGGCCTCGTGCGGATCCACGTCGCCGACCAGCACCAGCGTGGAGCCGCGCGGCAGCACCGCCCGCCTGTGCAGCTCACGCACCTGCTCGGTGGTCACCTCGGCCACGTCGGCGGCCTGGGGGACCTCCCGGGCGAACGGGTGGCCCCCGTAGCGGTGCCGCTGCAACTCCTCCCGGGCGATGACACGGGGCTGCGACCGGGCCACGGTGATCCGCTCGACGAGTCGCTCCCGTTCCCCGTTCACCTCGTGCTCGGGGTAGGTGGCCCCGGTGAGCGCGTCGTTGAGCACGTCCAGCAGGGTGTCCATGCCGCTGGCGAGCGCGTCACCGGTGACGCTGAGCCGCTCCGGGTCCACGCTGGCCTGCAAGGTGCCGCCGACGGCGGCCAGGTCGGTGTCCATCCGGACCCGGTCGCGCCGTTCGGTTCCGGTGAGCAGCGTCTCGGCGAGCACCTCGGCGCGGGCGGGATGACTCGGGTCGTCCCCGGCGAAGGGGATGCGCAGTCGCAGTTCCACCATGGGCACCGAGCCGTGCCGGGCCGCGAGCACCCGCAGACCGTTGTCCAGGACGGTGTCCACCACCTCCGGCTGGCGTCCGGGGCGCGGCTCGCCCAGCTCCGGCAGCGGCCTCGGTCCCCGCTCGGTACGTCCGATCTCTTCGGCACTGCGGTGGGTCGCGCCGGTCATGCCGCACCTCCCTCGGAGTCGTTGGTCGGTTCGATTTCGAGGACGGCCCGCGTCTCCGGACGTAGCGCCTTCGCGGCGGCGGCCACGTCCTCGGCGGTGACCGCGCCGACCCGTTCGGGCAGTTCCCCGACCAGCTCGGCCCTGCCGTGCAGCAACTCGGTGCTTCCCAGGTCCAGCGTGCGCGAGATGAGTCGGTCGTGGTCCCGGTAGAGCTCGGCCGACCACCGCGCGGCCACCCGGGAGAGCTCCTCGGAGGTCGGCCCCTCGGTGGCCAGGCGGTCCAGTTCGGAGTCGACGGCCTCCATCACGCGCTCGGTGGAGACTCCGGGGCTGTGCGCCGCCGTGATGGTGAACGTGTCCGGGTTCCGCGCGTCCAGCGGAGCCCCCATGAGCCCGGCACCGGCGTGGATGTCGACGACCAGCGAGTCCCGGTAGACCAGCCGCTGTTGCAGCCGCGAGGCGTCCCCGTCGGTGAGGATCTCGCCCAGCACCACGTTGGCCAGATAGCTGTCGAGCTCCTCGACGGGATCGGGCAGACGGTACCCCAGCGCCACGGCGGGCAGCGGGGCGTGCGGATCCCGGTGACGGCCCCACTGCTGGGTCTCCGGGTAGGGCTCGTCGAAGGACGGGCGTTCCGGGACCGGCCGGGCGGGCACGTCACCGAAGTGCTTGTGCACCAGTTCGGCGGCGTGGTCGACGTCAATGTCACCCGCGACGGTGAGTACCGCGTTGCCCGGTGCGTAGTAGGTGTCGAAGAAGGCGGCGCAGTCCTCCACCGTCGCCTGTTCGAGATCGGTGAAGTCCCCGTAACCGTTGTGCGCGTTGGCGAAGGTCGAGTACAGCACCGGAGGCAACAGGATCCACGGGAAACCGCCGTAGGGGCGGTTGAGCACGTTGAGCCGGATCTCCTCCTTGACCACGTCCACCTGGTTGCGCAGGTTCTCCTCGGTGATCCTGGGGGCGCGCATCCGGTCGGCCTCCAGGAACAGTCCGCGTTCCAGGGCGTTGGACGGCAGCACCTGGAAGTAGTCCGTGTAGTCCTGGTGCGTCGAACCGTTGAAGATACCGCCGGAGCCCTGTACGTGGCGGAAATGGGCCAGCTTCTCCAGGCTCTCGCTGCCCTGGAACATCAGATGCTCGAACAGGTGCGCGAAACCTGTCCGTCCCTGCGGCTCGGAACGGAATCCCACGTCGTAGTGCACGCTGATACCGACCACCGGGGGCCCGCCGGGCGCGTCCGCTCCGGGTTCGGCATCCGGCGCCAGCACCACGCGCAGCCCGTTGGGCAGGGTGAGGCGATGCGGTTGCGGTTCGACCATGTCCTTCAGCCTACGTGCGTCCTCCGTCCTCGCGGTGAGCACCCTCGCGACCACCCGGTGTGTCCACGCTCCGACGGTTCGTCGCCGCCGGCACACCGCCTCGACGCTGCTCAACCCGGCAGACGCCCGCTCTTGTCCACCAGCATCAGCGCATAGCCCCCGCCCGCGACGGCGGCGAGTACCCCGAGCACCCACTCCAGGCGCCGCTCGAAGTCGGAGTCGGCCCGCTCGGCCGCGCTGCTTCCGGCCGGGTGCGCGAGGAACTCACCGCCCGGCCGGTCCGGAACACGCACCCGCAGCCGCTGCCCCTCGGGATGTCCGCACCCGTCGAACGGCACCCGGGTCGCCACGCCGTCGAGCCGCAGCCGCACCAGGTCGTGGGCGTTGTCGCCCCCGCAGTCGGCGCTGCGCACCACCGTGGCCGGCACAGTCCGGCCCCCGGAGAAACCGCCGAACTCGCCCAGCGGCCACCGGACGAACACGAGCGCCGTGGCCCCGAGCACCCCGAGAGCGAGCAGTGCCAGCAGCACCGACGTCGAACCACCCGTTCGCCCCACGGGGTGATACTCCCAGATCCCCGGCGGGTCGCCGCCGCGAAGTCCCGGGGGCGTGCACGGCGGAGGAGGACCCTCGGCGGGCCCGGATCAGCCCGCGGCCTCCGGCGGGGTCACCGGCAGGCTCAGGTAGGCGGTGAAGCACCGCTCGCAGAACGGGCGGGTGTGCCACATCTGGTACTGCCCGGGTTCCTTCCTGGCGGGAGCGTGCACCGGCTGGTGCCCTCCCAACACCTCCACCGGACCTCCCTCCTCGGGCGGCTCGCACAGCGTCGCGTGCTGCCGGACGTCGTCCTCCGGAGTCACCCAGAAAACACGGGTCCGTTCCACCGAGTGCGTGGTCACCGTTGTCACCTCGTCCGATCTCGCGATCCGCCCGGCGGTACCGTTCCGCCGGGGTCCGTGTGCCCTTTCCTCCCCCATCGGCACGGCACCGCGTGGACCCCGAGATCACGACGGTGTTGACTCGGTCCTCCGGACGGATGCCGGAAGCCGTCGAACACCGGCCACGGCGGAACCGGGACCACCCCGGCGGGGCGTCAGGAACGGTGGTACCCGTTCAGGAAGGCTCGCTCACCTTCTTCACGTACAACAGCCGGTCCCCCTCCTCGATCGCGTCCGCCTCGGGAGCGTCCACCCGGTAGAGCTGCCCGTCCCGCACCAGTCCCAACACGATGTCGGAGAGGTGCCGCGGCGAACCCCCGACCTCGGTGCGGTCCACCTCGCGCTCGGCGATGGCCAGTCCGAGATCCGGGCTGAGCAGGTCCTCGAACATCTCCACCACCGAGGGGGTCGAGGTCGCCATCCCGAGCAGCCGCCCGGAGGTCTCACTGGAGATGACCACCGAGTCGGCTCCGGACTGACGGAGCAGGTGCACGTTCTCGGCCTCCCGCACGGCGGCGACGATCTGGGCCTTGGGGGCGAGTTCCCGCGCGGTGAGCGTGACCAGCACGGCGGTGTCGTCGCGGGGTGGGGCGACCACCACGGCCCGGGCGCGCGGGATTCCCGCCACCCGGAGCACGTCCGAACGGGTACCGGAACCGTTGACGGTGACGAGCCCGAGCGAGGAGGCGGCCTCCAGCGCGGTGGGATCGGTGTCCACCACGACGATGTTGCCGGCTTCCAGCCCGTCCCCGAGCAGTGCCGTCACCGCCGACCTGCCCTTGGTTCCGTAGCCGATGACGACCACGTGGTCGCGCACCCTGGACCTCCAGCGTTGGATCTTCCATGCCTGACGGGACCGCTCGGTGAGCACCTCCAGCGTGGTGCCCACCAGCACGATCAGAAACAGTACCCGCAACGGAGTGATCACCAGCACGTTCACCAGCCGCGCGGAGGGGGACACCGGCGCGATGTCGCCGTATCCGGTGGTCGACAGCGACACGGTGGCGTAGTAGAGGGCGTCCAGCACGCTCAAGGGGGTTCCGTCGGTGTCGCTGTAGCCGTCCCGGTCCAGGTACACCAGCAGCACGGTGACCGCGAGCGCGAGGCAGGCACCGATGATCCGGCGGATGATCGACCGCACTGGTCCCACGGCCGTCGTGGGCATCCGGACCACCCCGACCAGCGCGTGATCCGGCCGGTCCGTGAGCCTGTCGGTCAGGGTTGACTCCGTGCGGCCTCCGGACAGGGAACGTCCGAAGCGGGTGGTTCGGCGAACGTGCTTGTCCACAGGCGAGCACCGTAACGTTCCCGGCACGGCCCGGACTCCGTACCCGCCCGTCGGTGGACCACGTTCACACCACGGCTCCCGCGCTCCCACACGGTCCGTCGTCGCGACACGCTCGGACACGAACCGCCGAGCCAGGTGCCCGTCGGCTACCCTGGACCGGCGAGCCCGTCCGGCATATGCCGGGACACCACTCGGTAACACTTTGACTGTCGAACGCGTGCGGAGTTGTTTGATCGTGAGCTGTTCTGCTTACCATTCCTCGGTGCAGCAGCTTGAGCACGCGGCTCGCGCCCTCGACTGGAACGGGCATCTCGTGTCCGACCTGGAGGTCCTCGGCTCCAGGTTCACCGCCGTGGCCCGACTGCTCTTCGACGTGCACCAGTGGCGCACCGCACACGGATGGCCGCCCGAGTCCGATCCGGCACGGATCCGTTCCTGGGCCGAGGAGGACACCCACGACCGGGTGCCCGTGCCCGCCGTGGAACTGGTCGGGCTGCTGGTACGCGTCTCGAAGGCACGGAAGGCCCCGCGGGCGTGCGGAACTCTGATCACGGTGGCCCCGTGCGCGGCGGTGCTTCCCGGCAACCACCCCTATCGCCCCTGGGCACTGACCGAGCTGGACTACTACGGCATCGGAGCGGTCACCGCACACCGGGGAGGGCCTGCCGAACTGGTTCTCGCCCCGGAGGACCGCAGAACCGAGTTCGGCACGTCCCTGTTCGAGAGGTGGCTGTGGGAGCTGCTCTACGAACGGCTGCTGCGGCACCACCCGGAGAACACCGGCAACGCGGGCGTGATCGTGGACGGCAACGCGGCCGCCCGTTCCGACTGAGCGCGGTGGCCGCCCCGCGCCGCACGGGTGCTCTGGGCGACGGAGCGGCCTTCCCCGCGAGCCGGACGCTCCGGGGTGCCGGTCAGACCGTCTCGTACTCGTGCCAGTTCAGGCTCTCCGGGTTCCACCTCAGCAGATAGCCGGACCGCACCGACCGCAGGGCGCGCATGGTGTGCGGCCAGCGCCGGATGACGTTGGCCATGGCCACCGAGGTCATCTCCTCGCTCGAACGGTTCTGCTCACCGACGCCGAGCAACGCGATCCTTCCGGAGGTGTACAGGATGTCGGAGAGCACGACCTGCCCGGACAGGGCGGTCTCCTCCACACTCACCAGCGCTTCCGGGTCCAGATCGGCGGGCCAGCTGCGGCGGTCCAGATCCACCGGAGCGGGCTGTTCGCACTCACCGCAGGTGCACTCGAACTCACTGGTCCAGCCGTGGTCGTGCCAGGACCAGATCGCCGACCTGCCCGGCTCCAGGTCCCCCAGGGCGGCCACGTGGGGCCAGGCGTTCACCACGGCACCGAGCACCGTCCGCACCGTGGAGTCCGAGCTCCCACCGGGCCCCTCGAAGAACCACGAGCCCTGTTCGTCCCGCCGTACCTGAACGAGCGGCGACCGCAACGCGAGCACATCCTCGTCCACGGACACCTCGGTTCGTGACGAGGCGTCGAGTTTGGTTTCCGTAATCTGCGACATCGCGGGCATGTTCCTGTGTGGACACACCCGAATACAAGCTACACCACACGAACGTGTGGTTTTCGGCGTCGCCTTCCCGCCCAGGACGGGACGACACCCGGCCTTGCTCGGGAACTCCCCACCCCGTTCCGGTGAACGCGACCACGGGCTTACTCCTCCGAGGGGACCGAGAGAATCAGCTTGCGCAGCCCCTCGGCGTCCAACGGGTCCGTGGGGTGCAGCGTCCGGTTGTGCCGCACGTAGTGCACCGCGGCCCGCACCCGCTCCAAGGGCGTCCCGGAGATCTCGGACCAGGCCAGCCGGTAGGCGGCCAGCTGCACCGTCGTGGCGGACATGCGCCGTTCGTCCGGAACCGCCCCCGTCTTCCAGTCGACCACCGTCCACCCCCCGTCCGCGTCGGAGAAGACGGCGTCCATCCTGCCGCGCACCACGACCCCCGCGATCCGGGTCTCGAAGGGAACCTCGGTGCGGTACGGCGTCCGATCGGCCCACTCCCCGGCGAGGAAGGCCTCGCGCAGCTGTTCGAACCGCTCGTCCCGCGTCGCGGTCTCGTCGGAGGCCCCGGGCAGCTCGTCCAACTCGAACAACGCCTCCGAGGTGAACCGCCGCTCCAGCCACGCGTGGAAGGCGGTGCCCCGACGCGCGACCGGATTGGGTGGGCTCGGCATGGGGCGGCGCAGTTCACGCGCGAAACGCTCGGGGTCCTCGGCCAGGTCGACGAGCTGGCTCACCGAGAGCTGGTCGGGCAGCCGCACCCGTTCCTCGTCCCGGGCTCCGTCGCGTTCGGCCAGCAGCACGTCCACATCCCGGCTCCAGCGGCGCACCTCCTCGTCGAGCTCCTCGTCGGGCTCGGCCTCCGCGGGGTCGACGACCTCCCCGCTTTCCTCCAGGGCCGCCCGCACCAGCTCGGCCCCCTCGGACACGGCCCGCCTGCGCTCCCCCAGCGGGTCGGCGGGCCAGCGCACGCTGTGCTGCCGTCGGCCCAGCGGATTCTCCGCCCCCTCGTCCGGCTCCGGGGCCCAGTGTTCGAGCGCCCCGACGGAGTCGTGCTGCCGCAGCACCTCGGCGGCCTCCTCCAGAAAGGCGGAGGGCGCCTTGGGGCTGTTCCCGCTCTCCCCCCAACGGTGGCCGGAAAGCAGCAGGGTGTGTTCGGCACGGGTGAGCGCCACGTAGCAGAGCCGACGCTCCTCGGCCAAACGCCGCCGCTCGAACTCGTCGTCGTGCTCGTCCAGCTCCCGCTGCACCTGCTTACGACCGGCTCCCTCCAGCCGGTCGAGATCCAGACGCGGCAGGTCGGGACCGTCCCCGCGCAGGTCCGGGGGCAGCTCCGGGGCGGAGCGCAGCCAGCAGGAGGACTTCCTCCTACCCGGGAACACCCCCGTCACCAGGTGGGGGACCGCCACCAGTCGCCACTCCAGCCCCTTGGCCGCGTGCACCGTGAGCACCTGCACCCTGTCCTCGGAGACCTCCACCTCCCCGGGTTCGAGACCGTCCTCGGCGTGTTCGGCGGTGGACAGGTAGTCCAGCAGCGCGGACAGCGTGGCCGTCGGGCTGGTCGTGGCGAACTCCGTGACCACCTCGGACAGCGCGTCCAGATGGGTCCTGCCCACCCCGTCGGGCCGGGCCATGCTCTCGATGTCCAGCAGCAGGGTGCGCTCCACGTCGGCCACCAACTCGGGCAGCGGCTGGTCCAGCCGCCTCCGCAGCGCGGCCAGTTCCCCGCCGAGCCTGCGGATCCGGCGGTATCCCTCCTCGGAGTAGTGTTGCCGGTCACCGGGATCGTCGATCGCGTCGACCAGCCCGGCCCGCTCGGACTGCTCCCCGGGCAGCGAGGCGGACAACGCGTCCTCCACTTCCTCCGGGGTCTGGTCACCACCGGTGGTTCCGAGTTCGGACGCCCGGGCGGACAGGGCGGCCAGGTCGGCGGCTCCGAGACGCCACCGGGAGCCGGTGAGCAGCCGCATCGCCGCGCTGCCGGCCAGGGGGTCGACCAGCACGCGCAGCGCGCTGACCAGGTCTCGGACCTCCGGTTCGTCCAGCAGCCCGCCGAGCCCGACCACCTCCACGGGCAGTCCCTGCTCACGCAGCGCCTCCGCCACGGGCGTCATGTCCGCACGCCGCCGCACCAACACGGCCGCCGTCGGCGGCCTCCCCTCGGCTTCCACGACGGCGTGCCAGCGGTGGGCCATCCGCTCGGCCACCCAGGTCCGCTCGGCACGCACGTCCTCCAGCAGGGCGAGGCGCACGTCGGCCTCGGGAGCGTCCGGTCGGGCACGCAGCCGCTCGACCTCCACCCCACCGTCCCGCAACGGCTCCGCGACGGTGTTGGCCAGGGCGAGCACTCCCCGCGGGTTGCGGAAACTGGTGAGCAGACCGTAGCGCCGCGCGGCGACGGCCCGCCCACCCTCGGCGCGGGGGAAGTCCGTGGCGAAGCGGGGCAGGTTCGCGGCGCTGGCACCCCGCCAGCCGTAGATCGCCTGCGCCGGGTCCCCCACGGCGGTCACCGGCAGTGGGGCCCGCTCGGCGGAGCCGAACAGCGCCCGTAGCAGCACACGCTGGGCATGGCCCGTGTCCTGGTACTCGTCCAACAACACCGCCCCGAAGCGGGACCGCTCCCCGTCGACCACCTCGGGGTGATCCCGCGCCAGCCGGGCGGCCAGCGACATCTGGTCGGCGAAGTCCATGGCCGCGTTCTCGCGTTTCCGCGCGGTGTAGGCCTCGACCAGGGGCAGCAGTGCGGCGCGCAGCCGCTGGGCGGCCACCATCCTCTGCAAGTGCTGGGACGGTTTGGCGGGTTGGCGCTTCTCCGGAGGGGCGTTCTCCACCAACGCCGCCACCCGTTCGGCGTGCTCGCGCACCCATCTCGGCTCGACCAGGTGCTCGGCCAGTTCCCCCGCCAGCGAGAGCACGTGCTCGGTCACCGTCGCGGGGACCTTGTCGGTGTCCAGATCGGCAGTCCACCCCGACACGACACGGTGGGCCAGCTGCCACGAAGCCGTCTCCGGAAGCAGCCGCGCTCCCGGCTCCACCGGCACGCGCAGGCCGTGTTCGGCCACCAGCCGACCCGCGTAGGCGTGGTAGGTCAGCACGGTGGGTTCCTCGGCGAGCACCCGCGCGCGCAGCGCCCCCGAGGGATCCACCTCCTCCAGCAGCCCCGAACCGGCCAGCCTCCGCAACCGGGCACGCACCCGGTCGGACAGCTGACGGGCCGCCTTACGGGTGAACGTCAGCCCGAGCACCCGCTCGGGGGTGACCAGCCCGTTGGCCACCAGCCAGACCACCCGTGCCGCCATCGTCTCCGTCTTCCCCGCACCGGCCCCGGCGATCACCAGAGTCGGTTCCGCCGGGGCTCCGACGACCTCGGCCTGCTCCCGTGTGGGCTCGGGCAGCCCGAGCGCCTGGGCGAGGCGTTGTGGTGTGATCACTGTCCGACCTGCCTTCCGGAGGAGTGCGCGGGGCAGCTGGTGCGGGCCGGGCAGCGCGGGCAGTCGGCGTTCTCCACCGCGAGGAACCCGGGGCCGGTGCTGGCGGCCGCGGCCTCGTGGACCACGTCGAGCCACACCCGGACCGACTCCTCGTCGAGAGCCTCCTGCACCCGCTCGGTCGCCGCCCCGCTGCGGGCCTCGGGTTTGGCCACGTAGACCAGCCGGGCACCGCCCGGACGGACCTCGTCCCCCTCGCCGAACGCTCCCAACGCCGCGGCGAGTTGGTACACCGCCAACTGGGGATGGTGCCGGGCCTGGTCCCTGCTCACCGGTTCCTTGGAGGTTTTCACGTCCACCACCACGGGTCTGCCGTCCCCGTCGGACTCCAGACGGTCCACCCTGCCGCGCAGCCGCAGCCACGGCCCTCCCTCACGGGCGGGCACCCGCAGGTCCAGCTCCCGCTCCACGGCGACCTGTTCGAGTTCGGAACGGGAGGAGTGCAGCCACCGAAGGAAGGACTCCAGCATCCCGCGCACCCGCTCCCGCTCCCGACGCGAGTACCACGGTGCCCCCGCGTCCACGGACTCCCAAGCCCGCTCCAGGGCCTCCTCCAGGCGGGTTCGGTCGGCCCCCTCGGCGGCGGCCTGCACGAGCGCGTGTACGACGGTCCCGGCCACCGAAGCCAGTTCGGCCGCGTCCCGACCTCCGTGGCGCTCGATCATCCACCGCAGTGGACAGGTCGACAGCACCTCCACCGTGGAGGGGCTGACCCGCACCTCGCCGCCCTCGGAGACCAACGGGTCCGAGGTGGAGGGCTCGGCGAGTCCGTACCAGCTGTCCGGATGGGCGCCGGGAACCCCGGCCGCGGCCATCCTGGCCAGCTGTTCGGCGGCACGGCGACGTCGCCGCGGCGAGGTGTCCGCCTCGGTGACCACCCGCCTGAGCTCGCCCACCAGTTCGGGCAGGCTGAGTCCCCGTTCGGGGCGGGACAGCGGACGCGGCTGCTCCGGGAACTCGTCGGTGCCGTCCAGTTCGTCCAGGAACCTGGAGGGCTGCTCCTCCTCCCCGCGCACCGCCGTCACCAGCAGCGTGCTCCGCGCCCTGCTCGCGGCCACCATCATCAGTCGTCGTTCCTCGGCCAACAGTGGAGCCGAGGCCGAGAGCACGTCGGGATCCTCCATCCCGGACAGCACGTCCACCAGCCGCTCGACGCCGAGCAGCGACCCCCGCAACCGGAGATCGGGCCAGATCCCCTCCTGAACGTCGGGAACGGCCACGACCTCCCACTCACGTCCCACCGCGGCGTGCGCGGTCAGCACGGAAACGGCCTCCCCGTCGGGGGCGCGCGGAGCCAGCGTGTCCCCCGAGATGTGCTGCTGCTCCAGATACCGGGCGAAGGAGGCGGGGTCCGTTCCCGGCAGCAGGTCCACGTACCGCGCGGCCTCGTCGAACAACGCCACCACGGCGTCCAGGTCCCGGTCGGCCCGCGCGCCGCCGACCCCGCCCCGGCGGGAACGCTCCGCGAGTTCCGACTCCAGGCCACTGGACTTCCAGACCCGCCACAGCACCTCCTCCACGCTGTCGCCCCGCTCGTGGGAACGCGCCGCCGTGTCCAGCAACCCGGCGATCCGGAGGGCGGCAGCGCTCGTCTCCTCCCCGAGCGCGGCGAGCCTGTCGACGTCCCACAACGCCTCGACCAGGGCCTCTCCGCTCGGACGGTCCCGCCCCGCGGCCAGCTCCAGCCTCCGGAGACCGCGACGCAGGCGGCGCAGCGCGAGCGAATCGGCACCGCCCAGCTGGGAACCGAGCAGGTACTCGGCGGTCTCCGAGTCCAACTCGTCCTGACGGGTCGCACAGCGCAACAGGGTCAACAGTGGACGCACCACCGAACGCCGGGCCAGCGGCACCTCCTCGTCCGTCAGCACCAGCGGCACCCCGGCGGCGAGCAACGCCCTGCGCAGCACGGGCAGGGACAACCCCGTCGACTTGACGATCACGGCCATGTCCGACCAGGGCACCCCGTGTAGTAGATGCGCCCGGCGCAGCCGGTCCGCGATCCAACTCGCCTGCTGGGCCTGCGAGGCCAGCAGGCGCACCCGCACGCTCCCACGCCCACCGTCGGCACCGTCCGGTTCACCCGCCCCGGGCTCGGTACTTTCCGGAGGTCCTTCCCGGACCCGACGCTGTTCACCGGCCCCGGGAAGTCGTTCGGACAGCCGGCGCACCGCACGCCACACCCGCCCGGACATGCGACGGCCGGTGTCGAGCACCACCGTTCGCGCTCCGGAGTCCGCTTCGGTCAGACACCGCGGATCGGCCCCGCGGAACGAGAAGACGGCCTGGTCGGGATCCCCGCACAGCAGGAACTCCTCGGCGGTCCCACCCACCCGACAACAGAGCCGGTACTGCTGGGGGTCCAGGTTCTGGGCGTCGTCGACCAGCAGATGACGCACCCGGCGGCGTTCGGCACGCAGCAGCTCGGGATCGGAGTCCAGCGCCCGCAGCGCGGTGGAGACCAGTCCGGCCGCGTCCAACAGCGGCGCCGCCCCACCGAAGGAACTGCTCAACCGGGTGACCCGCTCGTACTGCACCCCGAAGGTGCCGGCGGCCACCCACTCCGGACGGTCGTGCCGCCGCCCGAGTTCCCTCAGCTCCTCCGGGCCGATCCCCCGTTCGGCCGCACGCATCAGCAGGTCCCGCAGCTCGCTCACGAAACCGTCGGTGTGCAGTGCGGAGCGCAGCGACTCCGGCCAGTACTCGGCACCGTCTTCCAGGTCCCCGTCGAGCAGACTTCGGACGAACGCGTCCTGCTCGGGGCCGTTCAGCAGCCTCGGGGGCGCTTCGCCCTGCCGGACGGCCCGCAGCCGCAGCACCCCGAAGGCGTAGGAGTGCACGGTACGCACCAGCGGGGCACGTCCCGTGCTCATCGTGGCCTCCCCCGCCGACAGCCTGCTGTTGATGACATCGCGCATCAACGCCGCCGTCGTCCGGTTGGCCGTCAGCACCAACGTGTCGTCGGCCGTGGCCCTGCCGTCGATCAGCCGCGCGGCCACCGCCTCGGCCAGCAGGGTGGTCTTTCCCGTCCCGGGGCCTCCGAGCACCCGCAGGAAGCCGGTGTTCCCGTCGATGACGCGACGCTCCGCTTCGGACCAGTGCAGTCGTGGCGGGGTCCGTTCACCGGGACGTACGAGGAACGGGGCGGAGAAGGTCGACACTCCTCCGATGGAATCATGCCCTCCGGTGCCTCCCGAACACCTGGTGACAGGCGTGTCGCCCGCGCCACGCCCGGTGTGCGAGACTTCGCCGGTGGACGAACGGACCTGGGAACGAGTGCGGGACGTGGTGGCCTCGATCCCGCAGGGAAAGGTGCTCGGCTACGGCGACGTGGCCCGGCACGCCGGGATTCGTTCGGCCCGGCTGGTCGGACGGATCCTCGCCGAGGACGGAGCGGACCTCCCCTGGCACAGAGTGTTGCGTTCGGACGGCACGGTGGCCGAGCAGCTGCGTCACCACCAGCTGGAACGACTCCGGGCCGAGGGCGTGCTCGCCGACGGCGGTCGGGTGGACATGGCCCGCCACCGTTGGTCACCCACCCCCTGAACGACGCCCCGGAGGCCTCCGAGCACGCTCAGGACGCGGACGGCAGCCGCTCCGCCAGCGTCCGCACCAACGAGGTGTTGCGCGCACGCTCCGGCAGCACACAGGACAGTCCCGCCTCGCGCAGCGGCGCGGCCGTGACCGGTCCCACGCAGCCGAGCAGCACACCGTCGTGCAAGGCGGCACGCAAGCGGTCGAGACGGCCGGTGCGCTCGGCCCGCCCCAGCAGGTTCCGCGCGGCGGGGGCGCTGGTGAACGTCAGGGCGTGCACCCGCCCCGCGATCACCTCGTCGACGAGCTCGTCCAGCTTCTCCGGCTCCAGCGGGTCGGTCCAGCGGTAGACCGTCACGGCGAGCACCTCGGCACCCACCTCGGCGAGACGTTGCCGGAACCACGGCATCGGTTCGCCGTGCACCTGCACGACCACGCGCCTGCCCCGCAGATCCCGGGCGAGCAGGTAGTCCAGCACCTCCCGCGTCTCCTCCGAGGGAGCGCTCCAGGTCTCCCGGAGTCCGGCGCCGCGGACGGCACCCCGGGCCTTGGCCCCTCGGGCCAGCAGAGCGGCCCGCGACAGCCGCGCGCGCAGCGCCGCACCGTCACCGGAGGCGTCGGCGGCCTCCATCCACCCGCGAAACCCCATGCCGGTGGTCACGACCACGTAGTCCACCTCGGCCGCGAGCACCCGTGCGGTGGACTCGGCCAGTTCCCCGTCCGCCGGCAACGGGATCGTGTGCATCGCGGGCGCGCGCAGCACGCCGGCTCCCCGTCGTTCCAGCAGCGAAGCCAGCTCCTCGGCCTTGCGCTCGGCCGTCACCCCGACCGTGTAGCCCCGTAACGGTTCGTCCGTGTCACCCACAGTTCACCTTCCGTCGGTCGACGCAGTGCCCCCGCCCGAGTGTGGCCGCGAGACCGCGTGGGGACGCCGGCAGCCCCGTACCGGACGCAGAGTCCCGGAGGTTTCCCCGGCGGCAGGGCGCACTACAACAGTTCCAGCACGGTCTGCGAGGCGTGCTCCAGACCGGCCAGCGAGCTCTCCCCCGCACGCGGGTGCAGCGCGTGCAACGCCAACCGGAACAGCAGGGCCCGCAACAGCACCTGGGGCCATTCGGCCAGATGCGACCACCGCTCCACGATGGCCGGATCCGATCCTCCCCACGCCAGCGCGTCGATCACCACGACCGCCGCGGCCCACTCCGCCGGTCGCCAGAACGGAACGAAGTCGATCAGTCCGGGAGGGGCGTTTCCGGAGAACAGCACGTTCCCGAAGAGGTCGCCGTGCACCACCTGGGAACGCAGGGTGACGGGGCGACGCGAACCGGCCAGCACGTCGAACAGCCTGCCGCCGTTGTCCTCGGGAAGCACCACGTCCTCCTCTCCCCAGGCCACGCGGTCGGCGAGGGCGTAGATGTCCCGGCGGGCGTCCAGGAAACGCGGCTTCTCCAAGCCGCCGGTGGCGGAGTGCAACCGCAGGGACATGGCGACGACCTCGTCGTGCCGGGGTTCGGGACGGCCGACGAGGTCCCGCCGTGCCGACCATCCGGAAACCACCCACCTTCCGTCGGTGGAACGCAGCGGACGCGCCAAGCGCATCTCCTCGGGATCGAGCGTGTCCAGCACCCGGGCCACCCAGGCGGCCTCCGCGGTGTTCGCCGCCAGCTTGAGCAGCACACCCTCGTCCCCGCCGCACCGCCAGGCGAGTCCGCCCTCCAGAAGTTCGACCTCCTCCCCACGGGCACCGAACGCGGCACGCACGTGGGTGGGAGGTGGCTCGGCCGTAGCACTCACGCGCCAGACGCTACCCGCAACCCGAACGATCCCGGTGGAGGCGCTCCGGGACAGCACGAACTCAAGCGATCAAGACGACACGCCGACACCGTTCCGGGTCCACTCGGCGGTGGTACGGCCTCCCGGCGCGGGTGTGCCCACCGCCCGGGAGACCCCCGTTCCGCTCAGTAGGTCGGCAGGCTCGTGTCCACCTGGTTCGCCCAGCCGAGCACACCACCCCCGAGGTGCACCGCGTCCGAGAACCCGGCCTTGTGCAGCGCCGAGAGCGCCTCGGCCGAACGGCCTCCCGACTTGCAGTGCAGCACGATCTGCCGGTCCTGGGGCAGTTCGGCCAGCGCCTCGCCGGACAGGATCCGGTCCTTGGGGATCAGCTTCGACCCCTCGATGTGCACGATGTCGTACTCGTGCGGTTCCCGGACGTCGATCAGTTCGAACTTCTCGCCCGAGTCGAACTTGCTCTTCAGCTCCAGCGGGGTGATGGTGCTGTCGGCGGCGGCCTGTTGGGCGTCGTCGGAGACCACGCCGCAGAAGCTCTCGTAGTCGATGAGCTCGGTGACCTTGTCCGCGTTCGGATCCTTGCGGATCCGGACGGTGCGGTAGCTCATCTCCAGCGCGTCGTAGATCATCAACCTGCCGAGCAGGGTCTCGCCGATGCCGGTGATGAGCTTGATCGCCTCGTTGACCATGATCGATCCGATCGAGGCGCAGAGTACACCGAGCACGCCGCCCTCGGCGCACGAGGGCACCATTCCCGGCGGCGGGGGCTCGGGGTAGAGGTCGCGGTAGTTCGGACCGTAGGTGTCCCAGAAGACGCTCGCCTGGCCCTCGAACCGGAAGATGGAGCCCCACACGTAGGGCTTGCCCTGCAGGACGGCGGCGTCGTTGACCAGATAGCGCGTCGCGAAGTTGTCCGTGCCGTCCAGGATCAGGTCGTAGTCGGCGAAGATGTCGAGCGCGTTGTCCGAGGTCAGATGCGTCTGGTGCAGGTTGACCCGCACGAACGGGTTGACCTCGGCGATCGAGTCGCGGGCGGACTCGGCCTTGGAACGTCCGAGGTCGGACTGCCCGTGGATGATCTGACGGTGCAGGTTGGACTCGTCGACCTCGTCGAACTCGACGATGCCGAGTGTGCCCACACCGGCGGCGGCCAGGTAGAGCAGCGCCGGGCTGCCCAGCCCGCCCGCTCCGATGACCAGCACCCTGGCGTTCTTCAGACGTTTCTGCCCCTCCATCCCGACGTCCGGGATGATCAGGTGCCTGCTGTAGCGCGCGACCTCGTCCTTGGTCAGTTCCGCGGCGGGCTCCACCAGCGGCGGGAGCGCCGTGCCGTTACCGGCCGCTCCCTGGGGGGACGTGTTGCCGGTCATCTCCCAGCTCCTCCTGCGTTACCTGGATGTGCGGTTGACGTTCGGCGGCCACGGCTTGCCGGCCGGTAGGGCCACCCAGCCTGCCCACCGCGCGCCATCGCATCGTGTAACGCAAGCCTGGCCGATGGTCTTCCACCTCCCAAGACACTCCCACGGGGTGGGACAACTCCCGGGAGGTCACTTCCCCGCCTCCCCCAGCGGGAAGGGCCAGGCGTTGGGTTTGCACACGAAGCCGTTCTCCGGGATCTCCGTACCCTGGGAGACCCGCTCGTTCAGCCGGTGCAGCACGTCGTTGGACAGGCTGAAGGTCTGCTGCATCATCACCGGGGCGAGTTGCCCCTGTTCCGGACAGCCCACATGGCCGTTGCCGAAGAAGTGGCCGACTTCGTGATTGACGACATAGCGCCGGTAGGTGCCGATGTCCCCGTCGAAGGAGGTGGCTCCCCGCACCCAGCGGGCGGCGTTGATGTAGACGCGTTCCCCGATCCGGCAGGAGGAGTCGTAGGGCAGCCCCTCGTCGTACCCGCACACTTCACGGGCGGTGTGCTGGCTGACCAGGGTGACGCGGAAGTCGGGGGCGGGACCGTTGGCCCCGACCCTGCGCAGGGATATCCCCCCGGCCTCGGGGTTGGTCCAGCTGCGCGGATCGCTGAGGGTCTGCTCGGTCAGCCTGGCGAAGGAGTCGTTGCCCTCCAGCAGGCGTACACCGCTCTCCACCTCGACGGTGTACTCGTACAGCCGTCCCGAGCCCACCGCCTCGGTCCGTCCGGGCAGTACCTCGAACGTGCCCGAGCCCGAACGGGGGATCGGCGCTCCGGGCGGCAGTTCGGGCGGCTTCAACCCGGAGTCGTACTCGCCGTCCTTCGGCCCCTCCGTGACCACGGGGGCGGTGTCGTTCCGGGACGTCTGCCCGGCGCCGTCGACCGAACCGCTCCGCGTGCCGGGAGCATCCCTCGGCATTCCCACGACGGCGAACACGGTGAGCACCAACAGGGCGGGGATCGCATAGATTCCCCACCCGTAGCGCCGCACCCTCCTGGCACGGCGCCTGCCACCGGTGCCGCCTCCCGCGCGGTCCTCCCGCTCGGAACTGGGGTACCAGGAGGCCGCGAGCGGCTCGTCACCCCGGTGGCGGCCACCGTCCCCGGATCTCACGCGGTTCACCTCGAAGTGTCCTGTCGACTCGTCACACCGGCCGGGCCCGGTCCGCCCGAGCCGAACGCCCCATTCTCTCCCAGCCTGCCACAGTACGCGATTTGATCGACGAAGACGGGCACGCTATGTAGTCGGAAGACGCGGACGGCCCGGCCCCTCGCCCTCCACCGCTCCGCACACTCCCGTTCGACGGACAGACCACCGCCCGGGTGAACAGGTGAACAGCGCACAGGCTTTACCCGGAAGTAAAGTTGGGTAGCCCGGCCCGCAACAGACCGGGACCAGCATCTTTCGGTGGAGGCTTTGAGATGACCGAGACCGCGCAGCAGAGCACGGACCAGCCCAACCGCGGAGTACGGCTTCCGCGCGACGAACGAAGGGCGCAACTGCTCTCCGCGGCTCAGGAAGTGTTCGTGACCAACGGATACCACGCCGCGGCGATGGACGACATCGCCGAACGGGCGGGTGTGAGCAAACCCGTACTCTACCAGCATTTTCCGGGAAAACTGGAGCTGTACCTCGCCCTGTTGGAGACCCACGGCACCGAACTGGTCAACCGGGTGCGCGAGGCCATCGAGTCCAACCCCGACAACAAACAGCGCGTACGGGCGGCCGTGGGGGCGCTCTACGAGTTCGTGGACCGGGAGGACCAGGCGTTCCGACTGGTGTTCGAGTCGGACCTGCGGGGGGAACCAGCCGTCGAACAGGCCGTGGAACGCGCTTCCTCCGGCTGCATCGACGCCGTGGCCGAGGCGGTCACGGCCGACGCGGGACTGGACCACGAACGGGCCCGGCTGCTCGCCGTGGGGCTCGTCGGGCTGAGCCAGGTCACCGCCCGGGACTGGTTGGACACGCGGAACTCCATATCCCGGGAGGAGGCCGTGCACCTCATGTCCACCCTGGCGTGGAAGGGACTGTCCGGCTTCCCGCTCCAGCACGGCTGAGGTGCCGGGAGCACACGCGCGACGACCGGGGAACCAGCCGGAGAGGCGGAGGGCCGACCCGGGTGCCGGGGGCACCGTCTTCGGGGCCGAAAAGCATCCCGGCCGGGGTGCTTTTCGGTGGTTCCCCGCCACGAACCGGCGAAGACGGCCCTGCCGACAGCGGGACGAACTCTCTCAGCGGGACGGGCTCAGCGGCCGCGCTTCTTGCCCCCGACCGGAACCAACGGGGTGGAGGTGCACCGGCACTCCGCCTCCGGAACGACGACGGCGCTGATGGTCGGACCGTGGGACAGTCCCGTCGTGATCGTCTCCCCCGACTGGGCGAACTTGACCCACTGGTCCCACTCGTCGTCGAAGGAGACCTCCTCCTCGGACCTGCCCATCGCCGCCCGCAGCGTGCTCGCCAGCCACTGGGCCACCTCGTCGGGACTGTGCAGGATCTCCACCGCGTCGAGCTTGGTCAGGCGCTCGTGCGCGGGAAGGGCCTGGTTCAGCGGAGTGTCCTCGACATAGCCGTGGTGATGAATGCCGTTGGTGTGCTGTCCCACGGAGGTCCTTTCGTCCGGATGGTTCCGCTCCCCCGACGGTTCGCCCGACCGGAGCCGACCCGGCGAACCGTCCGGTGCCGCCTATCGGCCACGGTACCGAACGACCGGCCTTCGCCGGGCTCACGAACGGCACCGGACACGTGATTCACCCGGACGAACGCCCCGGGGCCCCGAAAGACCGGGAGCACACCACGGCACCGCGGGATCAGACGGAGACGGTTCCGCCCACGGAGGACTCCAACACCGAGCGTGTGACATCGGCTATCCGGCCGGTGACCTCGTCGTCCCTCTCCAGCGGCAGCATGTGCCCGGCTCCCGCGTAGACGAAGAGATCCGCGTGGGGCAGCCGTTCGGACATCACCCGCGCGTGGGGGAACGGACACAACCGGTCGCTCAGCCCGACCAGCACGACCGTGGGAACCCGGGGGAACTCCGCCAGCACGTGCGCGCGTTCGTGCGCGGCCAGCGACTCGCGGAACCCGGCGAAACTGGCCGGATGGCAGCGGGCCACCCATTCGGCGCTGGCGGCCACATCGGCCCTGTCCGCACCGCTGCCGAACAACAGCCAGCGCAGCCCCGGACGCATCCAGGCGGAGCGGGAACCGACCCTGCGCCGTGTGGAACGGGCCAACGCCGAGCGCAGCGCGCGTTCGCCCGCGTTGAACACGGAGGCGACCGACTTCGGCAGGCCGAGGTCCGGGGCCACGAGATCACCGCTGGAGGTCGCCACCAGGGCCACCCCGTGCACCCGCTCGGCCATCAGCCGGGGGTGACGCTCGGCCAGGGCCATGATCGTCATCCCGCCCATGGAGTGTCCGGCGAGCACGATCGGCCCCGTGGGCACGTGTTCGGTGATCAGCTCGGCCAGGTCGTCGGCGCACCGTGCGATCTCCGCCGTGCCGGTCGGGGCCGCGTCCGAGTCGCCGTGCCCACGGTGGTCGAAGCGCACGATGCGCACCGACCCGTCGACCGAGCCGGGCAGCCGTTCGGCCACCCGGTCCCACGTGTGTCTGGTCAGTGTCCAGCCGTGGATCAGGACCACCGTCACGGCGGCGTCCGGCGATCCGCTCTCCTCCACCGCGAGTCCGACACCGTCCGATGTGGTCAGTGTGTACAGGGCTTCCTCCCGTCCTCCGAGCTTCATCCGATCAGTCCCGCCTTCCGCCACAGCGGCATCCCCGGTTTGCCGACCAGTCCGACTTCGTCCAGGAAGGCCATGATCTTCTCACCGCTCCATCGGATGGTCTCCCACCAGTGGGGGTTCTCCATGGCCGTCCGGTAGGCCGTGGCGGGCCGCAGCCCCACCGCCTTGTAGACGTCCGGGTTGATCAGCGCCTTGATGATGCAGTACCCGACCAGCGAGGTCATGAACTGGTGATAGGCGCGTTGTGCGGGGTTGCACTCCCGCATCCCGCGGACCACCTCCTCCCGGGCGAAGGTGACGTGCCGGGCCTCCTCCATGACGTGGATGCGGTTGACCATGCGCACCAGCGGCTGGACCTGTTCGTCGAACATCTGGTCGCGCTGGATCCGGTCGAGGATCTCCTCCGCCACGAGGATGGAGGCGTAGGCCGAGGGCCCCTTCAGCACGGCGGGCAGGATCCGGCCGCCCTCGTGCAGGATCCGGAACGGTCCGTAGGCGGGGGCTCCGATCCGGTCGCAGGCCTTGGCGAACATCGTCGAGTGCCTGCACTCGTCGGCGACCTCGGTCAACGCGTACTGGGCGTGTTGGGTACGCGGGTCCCGGTGGTAGAAGTCCTTGAGCAGCATCTGCATGAGCAGCACCTCGAACCAGAGACCGTTCGAGGCGATGCTGGCGAACTCGTGCTTGGTCAGCTCGATGCGCTGCTCCTCGGTGAGCCGCTCCCACAGCGGAGTGCCGTACAGCGTGCTGCGGTGCAGCGGCAGGTAGGGTTTGTCCTCGGCCAGTGGCGCTTGCCAGTCGATGTCGACCTCGGGGTCGTAACTGTTCTTGGCCGAGGAACTCAACAGGCGTGAAGCGGTTTTCTCCCGGTCATTGACCTGGACCGTCCTAGTCATGATCAGCGATCACCCTCCCGGGGACCCGTGCCGAGCGTTGCGTGTTACCAGAAGTAACAGCTACCTTGAGTAGCGTGAGCCACATCTCCCGACCTGTCAAGGCCATACGCAACCAGGAGAACGCCGACGCCCGACGGGAACGCTGGCGCGGCCACCGGCAGGCACGCCGGGCCGAGTTCGTCGAGGCGGCCGTGCGCGCGATCGGCACCTACGGCGCCGAGGTCGGCATGGACGACATCGCGGCCGAAGCCGGTGTGAGCAAGCCGGTGCTCTACCGCCACTTCAGCGACAAGAGCGACCTCTACCTCGCCGTGGGCGAATGGGGCACCAAGCTGCTGATGGAGCGGATCAAACCCGCCCTGGAGGAGGGTGGCAGCGCACGCGAGCGGATCCGGCGGATCGTGAGCACCTACCTGAGCGTGATCGAGGAGTACCCGGAGCTGTACCGCTTCGTGGTGCGACGCAACTTCGCCGACCGCCCCGTGCACACCGACCCGGTCAGCACGGAGAAGACGATCATCGCCAACTCGTTGTCCCGACTGCTCGGCGAGTACCTGCGCAGCCTCGACCTGGACTCCGGCGGAGTCGAGGCCTGGAGTCACGGCCTGGTGGGCATGGTCCAGGCCAGCGGCGACTGGTGGCTGGAACGTCACTCCATGAGCAGGGACGACCTCACCGACTACCTGACGAAGATCATCTGGTTCGCCATCGACGGGGTCCTGCGCTCCGGAGGGGTCGTACTCGACCCGGACGAACCGCTGGAGTTCCCGCCCGACCTCGAACTCGTCGAGGGCGAAGGCCCCCGCTGAGGACGTGGTCGGGAACGTGGCCGAGGCACCGCGCCGTAGGCACCGAATCCCCGGCGGGTGGTGCGGCCACCTCGGGGAACGGAACCGGACACGCACCCGCACTTCGGGGACGAGCCGCACACCGGGACCTCAGAACACGACACCGCGCACCCTCCGGGAGGCGAGACCGTGCACGAACGAACCGCGACCACCGAGCACGAGCACGAGGAGCACGACTACCACGGTCCGGCCGTGGTTTTCACCGCCGAGCACCAGGCGCACGTGAGTGTGGTGCTGCGCGGGAACTTCCAACCCATAGACGGAAGGTTCCACTGGTACGGGCGGGTCGAACCGAGTCCGGATCTGGAGGAGCTGACGGCGGGAGGCAGGGCCGAGGTCGTGCTCCGTACCCCCCACGGAGAGGCGGTGGCCACCCTCTCGGACCCGGATCCGTGGCACAGGTACCGCGTCACCGGACTGGGGAGACCGCCGTTCCCGCTGGACGCCGAGCCGGCCGCCCCCGAGAGCCCCTGAGGGCAGCGGCGGCCCGCCGTCCCCGGGCGGAGCCGCCGACGAACCCCCGTGGTGGGTGGGGCCTTCGGCGACCCCACCTCGTGGGATCCGTTCCGGGCCCGCCGTACGGGCAGCCCCACGCCGGGCCCGACCGGGCGGCACTCGGGTCAGCCGACCCCGAACCCGACGCGGTGGGCCTCGGGAGCGCCGATCTCGACGTAGGCCACCTTGCCGGCGGGCACGATGTAACGCCTGCCCTTCTCGTCGTCGATCCGCAGCTGACCGGTGGTCCCGGCCAGCGCGTCCGCGACCAGCTTCTCGACCTCGTCCTGACTCTGGGCGCTGCTCAGCGTGAGCTCGCGGTTGCCCTCCGCGACTCCTATCTTGACCTCCACCGCTTACCTCCGTGAATATCGCCGGGTGAAGCCTCCGCGCTACAGGCTATCCTCCCGCCGGGTTCCGGGCCGGTGCGGCCGAACCGGAGCCCGCGCACGAGCACTCACGGAGAACGCCACGGGCTCATCCGAGTCCCAACCGCGCCATCCGCTTGTTCTGGTTGTTCTGGAGTTTGCGCATCAGGGCTCCGATTCCGGCCAGGTCCCCGGAACCACGGATGATCAGCTCGGACAGCGCGTCACGTTCGGCCACCACCCACTGGGCCTGGGTGACCGCCTCCCCCAGCAGCCTGCGTCCCCACAGGGTCAGCCGGTCACGCAGCGACTCGTCCTCGGCGCAGGCGGCGGAGACCTCGCGTTCGGCGAAGGCGGAGTGCCCGGTGTCGGAGAGCACGGTGAGCACGAGATCCCGGGTTTCCGGGTCCAACCAGTTGGCGACCTCCCGGTAGAAGTCGGCCGCCAGACCGTCGCCCACATAGGCCTTGACCAACGACTCCAGCCAGGAGTGCGGAGCGGTGGCCGCGTTGAAGGTGTCGAAGGGGGTCACGAAGGGCCGCATCGCCTCCTCCACGGCGATCCCGCGCTCGGAGAGCTTGTCCTGCAACAGCCGGAAATGTCCCATCTCGGCGGCGGCCATGCTCGCCAAAGCCGCCCTGCCGGTGAGAGTGGGCGCCGCGCGCGCGTCCTCAGCCAGACGGTCGAACGCGGAGAGCTCCCCGTAGGCCAGCGCGGCGAGCAGGTCCGTGACCCCGTCCTCGTAACCGGGGTAGGAAGGTGCTTCGCCCGACTCGGCGGTGTCCCGCACTCCGGAAGCAGCGGCACTCTGGTCAGCCTCGGTCATGCCGCGAGCCTACCGCCAGCCACAGCGGGGAGGTCGTTCCGTGCTGCTCGCCGACCATCGCGCACGGCAACGACACCACGAGCTCCACGCCTTCGGTCTTCCTTTTCCGGGTGGTGTTCGCCATCCGGCCCCCACAACGGGAGAGGTCACGGGTAGGCTGCCCGCAAGGGAGGTTTGTTGGCGTCGGAGAAGTACCCGCTGCGCCGTTCCCCCGACGGAGGGAACCGGGCCCCGGCGAGCGGCGTTTCGCGTGCGAGGGCCACTCGGCGGGAGTTAACGTGCCCGTGGCGGATGCGCTCGGCCTCCCGGTCACACCGGACCCACGGTCCGGGGAAGGGGGACGGGCCGGAGCATCCGGCGAAACGAGACGGGACCCTCCCTCCCCGGTTGGGGAAGCCGCTCGCGGTCGTTGCCCGCCCACGGGAAACGGTCGCCCCTTCGGACCTTCCCACAGCGAGCGCCGTCTCACGGGGACGAGCGGTACGAGACGCCCTTCCTCGGAGAAGTACGCCGCGACCGAACGGACTTCGTCGCAGCGGACGCGGCACAGCGGAATCGAGCGCCACCGCAGGACGGTGGAACGCGGACTCGGCCGATCGCTGCCGCGCGTCGCGCCGATCCCGCTTTCGGCACGCGAGCACAAACCGACATCGCCGCGCGGCCACGGGCCCCGCCCCGAGCACGACGTCGTGCGCGCGATCAGAAAAGAGGCGATGATTCTGACGAACAACGACAACCACGGTCCCGACCACACCGGCGTCGAGGAGACCGACCAGAGCACCCGGCAGCGACCGGACGCCGCTCCCGGCGCCTCCCCGGCGGAGGGCGAGTCCTCCCCCACCTTCGCCGAGCTCGGAGCCTCCGAGGAGATCGTCCGCGCCCTGCGGGAATCGGGGATCGAACACACTTTCACCATCCAGGAGATGACCCTGCCGCTGGCCCTGCGGGGGCTCGACCTGATCGGGCAGGCACGCACCGGCATGGGCAAGACCCTCGGTTTCGGGGTGCCGCTGTTGCAGCGGATGAGTCTTCCCGGTGACGGAACCCCGCAGGCCCTGGTCGTGGTGCCGACCAGGGAACTGTGCCTGCAGGTGACCAAGGACCTGGAGAACGCGGCCCGTTACCTCGGGGTGCGCATCCTCTCCGTCTACGGCGGACGCCCGTACGAACCCCAGATCGAGGGGCTGCGTGCCGGAGTCGACGTGGTGATCGGGACCCCGGGCAGGCTGCTCGACCTCGCCGACCAGCGGCACCTGGTGCTCGGCAAACTCAGCACCCTGGTGCTCGACGAGGCCGACGAGATGCTCGACCTCGGGTTCCTGCCGGACATCGAGCGGATCCTCGGCATGGTTCCCGAACAGCGCCAGACCATGCTGTTCTCGGCGACGATGCCGGACGCGATCGTCAAACTCGCCCGGGACTTCCTGAACCATCCGACGCAGATCCGGGCCGAGCAGGCCGACGAGAGCGCGGTGCACGAACGCACCCACCAGTTCGTCTACCGGGCCCACGCCATGGACAAGCCCGAGCTGTTGGCCCGTGTGCTGCAGGCGAACGGGCGCGGGCTGACCATGATCTTCAGCCGCACCAAACGCTCGGCGCAGAAACTCGCCGACGAGCTGACCGAGCGGGGCTTCGCCGCCGGAGCCGTGCACGGCGACCTGGGCCAGAGCGCCCGCGAACGGGCCCTGCGGGCCTTCCGCACCGGCAAGATCGACGTACTGGTGGCCACCGACGTCGCCGCACGCGGCATCGACGTCGAAGGAGTCACCCACGTGATCAACCTCCAGTGCCCCGAGGACGAGAAGACCTACGTGCACCGCATCGGGCGCACCGGACGGGCGGGGCGGACCGGCGTGGCGGTCACCCTGGTCGACTGGGACGAGGAAACCCGCTGGAAGGTGATCAGCAAGGAACTCTCCCTCGGCCTGGACGAACCCGTCGAAACCTATTCGACCTCGGCGCACCTGTTCAGCGACCTCGACATCCCAGCCGACGCCGGTGGCAGGCTGCCGCTGTCCCGACGCAAGCGCACGGGCCTGGAAAGCGAGCAGGAGGAAGACGCGGACTCCTCGCGCGAACGCCGGCACCGGCCCCGTAAGAAGAACCCCCGTGGGGACGGCCCGAGTGGGCGTTCCTCCCACACCGAGGACGCGGGCAGCAGGCCGAACGGACGCAGGAAACGCCGGCGCACCCGGGGCGGGAAGCCGGTCGAACAGACCCAGCACTCCCCCTCGACCACCGGTTCCGGCGAGCACGACCAGGGCGGAACATCCACCACACGGCGTAGGAGGACCCGCAGGCGCCGCGGCGGTGCCGGAGAGCAACGCTCCGAGGAGACGGCGAGCACGGCCGGACAGTGAACGCTCGGCGAACCGTTCCGCGACCGGGGGTCACGCCCGTACCGCGGGGCCTCCGGTGGCAGCGGCTAGGCTCGTGGGGAATCCTTCCGACGAGTGACTGAGCGACGACCGGGGTGAGAGTGGTACGGCCGGAGCGGCGGACGAAGGGCGACATCCTCGCGGCGCTGGTGCTGACCGTCGCCGTGCTCAGTGGCGGCGCCACCCTCTGGTGGTTCAGCGCCGCCCGGGCGACCGAGCTGGACACGGCGGACGAACCGCTCTCCCCCGTGGAACCGGCTCGACGGGTTCCCGACGCGCTGGAACGGGTGTGGCACACCCCGAGCAGCGCCACCCCCCGTCCCGTGGTGGCCGGTCCGGCCGTGGTCACCGGCGAGGGCGGCACGGTCTCCGGGCGTGACCCGGTCGACGGAAGGGTCCACTGGAGTTACCACAGGGACAGGCCGCTGTGCACCGTCGGTTCCGAGTGGCGACGTGCGATAGCCGTCCACCGGACGGGAGACTACTGCAGTGCCGTGACCTCCCTGAACGGCTCCGACGGCGCCCGCCAGCCGCAGCGCAACAGTGACGTGGGGCCGGCAACCAGGCTGCTGTCCGACGGGAACTACGTCACGGCCACCGGCCGGGCTCTCTTCGAGACGTGGCGTTCCGATCTCGTGCGGACCCAGCAGTACGGTGTCCCCGTCGACGTCAAGATCCCGGACAACAACCTGCGCCGCCCGGAGTGCGAGTACTCCGGATTGGCCGTGGGGGACCGCCGGGTCGGCGTCATCGCGGAGTGCCCCGGCACACGGCGGGACAGGGTGACGGTGCTCAAGGCCAACCCCGAGGACAACGAGCAGCCCGAAGAGGTGATGAGCACCGTGCTGCGCGGCGGACGGGCCAGTGTGGTGGCGGTGAACCGGGACAGGGTCGCCGTGGCGCTTCGCGGCGAACAACGACTGGTGATCTACGACATGTCCGGTGCCCTCCTGGAGGAACACCGGGTACGTCTCGGCCCGCCCCCGGACTCCGGGGCCAACGTGCTGATCGAGGCGACCCAGCGGGCCGGGGACGTCTCCTGGTACACCGGCAGGGACACCGTCACCCTCGACCGACGCACTCTACGTCCACTGTGGACTGTTCGGGACACCTTGGGCCCGGCGACGGCCATGGGGGGTAAACGGCTGGTCCCGGTACCGGCTGGACTGGCGGTGCACTCCCCCGACACCGGCGAGCGGACACGGGTCATCCCCCTGGACCGACGGGGCCACGACGGGCCGGTGTTCGACACGGTGGTGGGAAGGACGGTTCTGGAGCAGCAGGGCTCCGAACTCGTCGCCTACCGGTGAACCTCCGCCCGTTGTGGTTCCTCCACGAACACGACGGAACGGGCTCGCGCCGTCAGGACCACCACCACTGGACCAGTACCGCCAGTACGACTCCGAGCGCCCCGAGGGAGTACCCCACCACCGCGCCCCTGCGGTGGGAGCGGTCGGAGCGGAGCTGCGCGAACAGTGCCACCGCACTCCCGAGGGCGTGCCCGGCCAGTGTGCTCCAG
The DNA here is from genome assembly GCF_000384035.1 of Actinopolyspora mortivallis DSM 44261. Taxonomy (GTDB): domain Bacteria; phylum Actinomycetota; class Actinomycetes; order Mycobacteriales; family Pseudonocardiaceae; genus Actinopolyspora; species Actinopolyspora mortivallis. The sequence continues at coordinate 681,439 of NZ_KB913024.1, read as the reverse complement.
CCCGGGCCGATGTTTCCCCGTCCGAGCCCCCAGAGCTGTACGCCGCAGAGCACCACGGTGAGCACCAGCAGCCCCGCGGTCAGCCCACCGCTCAGCCCACGAAGTGCTCTGCCCATCCTTCCCTCTCCGCCGGGAGACGGCCGCGTGGTCTCCGCGGGAGTCTCCCGCGGACGAGGACCGAGTGGGAGGGTTTCCTCACTGTCGAGGTGCTCTCCGGCCTCCTCCGCCGTTCCGTCGGCACGTCGAGCGGATGATGCCCGCATTACTCCGTCCTCACCGGTCTCGCTCGGTTGCACGCTTCACTCCCCCAGCAGGGCCCGGGGATCGACCACGGGAACCGCACGCTGCCCCTCCGGGCAGTGTCTCCGGAACTCGCACCCCGCGCACTGTCCGCCGGGGCGGGGTGGGAAAACCCGGTCCGGGGAGTCTCCCCGCCCGAGGGCGGCGGTCGCCTCCCGGGACTGCCGGGCCAGTCGTTCGGCCCGCTCGCGGTGTTCCGCGAGGGAGTCGGTGGTGTGCCGCCACCGCACCACTTCGGCGGTGCGCAGGTGGTGCAGCTCGACCTGGCGACACCGCACGTGCGACATGCCCCGCAACGCCAGTGCGTACAGCGCCAGGGCCAGGGAGTTCCGCGCTTCCTCCTCGTCCGGAGCCCGTTTACCCGCCTTGTAGTCGACGATCACGAACTCACCGTCGCGCTCGTCGACGCGATCCACACGCCCCTGCACGATGATCCTACCCGTGGTGGCGCTGACCCATTTTTCGACACCGACCGGTTTCGCGGTCGCCGCCACCCGTTCCACGTACTCGGACAGCCAGTCCTGGGCCCGGAGCAGGAACTCCGCCGAGTGCCGCCGGTCGGCGAAGCCGTCGTCCCTCCAGTGCCCGCGCACCAGCTCGCGGACCCGCTCTCCGGTACGCCGTTCGGGTGGTTCCTCGTAGAAGGCACGCAGCGCGTTGTGCAGGACCGCCCCGAGCGTGGTGTGAGCCAGGGCCGGTCCCCGGGGCGGACGGGGCCGGTCCACATAACCGAAACGGTAACGGCGCGGGCACGCCGACCACGCGGCGAGCCTGGCCGGGGTCACCCGCACCAGCCCCTCCGGCATACCGTCGAAGGCGAGCTGGAACCGCACGGCTCCCACACTACGCAGTTCGGCACCTTCCGCCGTCGGACCGGCCACCGCGCCCGGAACGCCCGGGAACGGGTACGGCTTCAGCCGATGATCTTGCTTCCCGTGCACTCGGCGTTGAGCCGGTCCAACACCTCGGGATCGGCTCCCCGACTACCGATCTCGATGCTCTTGTTCGTGCCGTGGTAGTCGCTTCCGCCGGTGACGAGCAGCCCCAGTTCGGAGGCCAGCCCCCGCAGTTCGCGTCGCGCCCGTTCACCGTGGTCGGGATGGTCGACCTCCACACCACGCAGTCCGTGACCGGCCAGTTCCGCGATGACCTCCGCGGTCACGGTGGTGCCCCGGGAGGCTGCGAAGGGGTGCGCCAGCACCGTGATCCCCCCGGCCTCGGTGATCATCTCGATGGCCTTCTCCACCGGCGTGTCGGTGCGCGGGAGGTAGTAGGGGCCGCCGGTGCCCAGGTACCTGTCGAAGGCCTCGGTGACGGTTTCCACGGTGCCGCCCTCGACGAGGGCTCTGGCCAGGTGCGGACGTCCTCCGGGGGAGTCCGGAGGCAGCGCCGCCATCAACCCGTCCGGGTCCACGGGGAAGCCGTCGGCGGCCATGCGGCGGGCCATCTGTTCCAGTCGCCCGCGTCGTTCGGAACGCAGCCTGACCTGCTCCTCCACCAGCGCCCGCGAGGAGGGGTCGAAGAGGTAGGCGAGCAGGTGGACCGTCGTGCTGCCCCCGCGCCCGTCGGCGCTGCTGCAGGAGAGCTCCGCGCCGGGAACGACACGGAAGGAGCGGTGACCGTGTTCCCGCACGGCCCGCTCGACCTCCGCCCAGCCCGCGGTGGTGTCGTGGTCGGTCAACGCGATGACGTCCAGACCGGCGTCGACGGCCGTCCGGACGAGTTCCGTGGGAGTCTCCGTCCCGTCGGACTCGGTGGAATGCACATGCAGATCTATTCGCACACCCGACAGTGTGACTCATGTTCCCGCTGCTCGGGAGCCGTCTCCGCGGAACCCTTCGCGTTCATTCGGCTATCTTGGTCTTGCCGCGCCCCACGGCGGCACGCCGTGCCTTGAGCATCGAGAAGCGGTCCTGTTGGGCCTTCTTCTCCCCGAAGACCAGGGAGGAGATGGCGTCGAAGACCTCCTCCGGGTTGGGCAGGTACTCGATCCGGTTGAGGGCCTGGATCTGCCCGGCCGACTCGACGATCAACGTGCCGTAGCCCAGCATCCTTCCCGGCACGCTGCGCGAGTAGGTCAGGTCGGTGACCTTGGTGACGGGCATCATCTGCACGGAGGTGGTGAAGATCCCCTCGGTGATCATGAACCTCTTGTCCGTGACCACGATCCGCTCCACGTACCAGTCCAACACCTGGTAGATGAAGCGCAGCAGGACGAACAACCCTCCGTACCAGAGGATGTTCTGCAGCAGCCAGTTCCCTTCGGGGAGCAGCACGGAGATCATCATGATCCCGAGCAGCAGGCCGGACGCCTCGAAGATGTCCCACACGAGGCACGCCCAGTGTCTACGAACCCGAATCACACGCCGTTCGGTGTCGAGCAGGTACTCACCCGGATCTCGCGGTGCGAACATGGAAACCACCCTCGTGGCTCGGTGTCTTGCTCTCGCGGGGCCGATGACGGTGTCGACACCGGCCCCGGAACCGGGCTCGCCTCGGTGAGCCGGACGTGGTCGGGCCGGACCTGTCCGATTCGGACGGGATCACGACCACGGACGCAGGCGCTCCCACCTACTGGAAGAGGTTCTGCATGAAGGTGATCACCGCCTCCGCCGCCTGACGCAGACTGTCGAGAATCCCGTTGACCACTTCACTCGCCTGGGACGGCGCCGAGATGAGAAAGAACAGGAGGAACGCGATCCCGGCCCATGTGAGGATCTTCTTGATGTTCACTGTTACCCACCCCGTCTGGACTGAACCTGTACTGGTGCTGGAACCTGCTGATCCGTTGTACCGCACTCAGTGCCTGTACGGCAGGTTTTTAGCGCACTCGGGTCAGTGTCGTGACACCGGTGCCCGAATCACTACCCTGTGTGTCCATGAGAGAGTCCGAGGCTCCGGTGATCCACTGCGTCGGCGCCGTCGTCCACGACCGACGGGGACGGCTGTTGTTGGTCAGGAGAGCCAACGCACCTGGGCAGGGCATGTGGTCCCTGCCGGGAGGGCGGGTCGAACCCGGCGAGGACGATCACGCCGCACTGCGTCGCGAGGTCGCCGAGGAAACGGGACTCGACGTCGTGGTGGGCGGGGTGGTCGGCCGGATCACGCGATCCGGATCACACGGTGTCTACCACATAGTGGACTACGCCTGCCACACCTCGGAGGAGGAGCTCCTCGCAGGTGACGACGCCGACGCGGCGATATGGGCCGACGGTGCGACATTCACCACACTGTCCGACTCCGGAGCGCTGACCGAGGACCTGCCCGAGCTGCTGCGCGAGTGGGGACAGCTCCCCCGCTGACATCCCGTCAGAAGGAAGAAACCCTCCTTTCGAGTGATGACACACAGGATTTCACCTACATGTCGTTGACATCGAAGGATGTTACTGATCACGCCTCGGCGGCGCCACCTCCGCGCCACCCATGAATTTCACCCGAAGGAACCAATAGTCACACAGTCCACACGCCCGGATTCTCGTTCGGGAAGCACCACCCCACGACCTCCGGGACCGGACGAGTAGGATGAATGAGTGGTCCACAAGGGCCGCCGCCCCGCAGCCGAGCTGATTGGAGGTGAGGGTACGTGCCGAGTTCCACGGAAGGCGCCAGCGGCGCGGACAGTGCCTCGCCGTGCAGTACCGGCCGCATCCCCGCCGGTGTGATCAGCCGCGCGAAGACCGGTAGGCCCCACCCGCGACCCTGATCCACGAACCCGCCGACCGTTGATCGCTGACGATCCGGCCGGGATGCGCATGTGACGCCCCCTCACACGACGCGTCCCGTCCCGGAGGTCATCGTGTTCAGCATCCCCACGCTCGGCCTGCGCAACAGGTCGCCCCGCGCCGGGAACCGGCGTCGTTCTTCCGTGTCCTCCTCCCCACGGGGATCCGCCTCCGTCGTGGACTGCGCCGTGTACGTGGACGGCGTACGACTACCCGGGGAGTGGACGCACGAGCAGGCGATGTCCGAAGTGCGTTCCCGGCGCAACGGTTTCGTCTGGATCGGACTGCACGAACCGGACCAGCGGCAGATCAACGGCGTGGCCGAGACCTTCGGACTCCACGAGCTCGCCGTCGAGGACGCCGTACACGCGCACCAACGCCCCAAACTCGAACGCTACGACGACACCCTGTTCATGGTGCTCAAGACGGTGCACTACGTCCCGGACCGAGCCAGGGCCACCAACAGCGAGATCGTGGAGAGCGGCGAACTCATGATCTTCCTCGGTCGGGACTTCGTGATCACCGTCCGTCACGGACGTCAGGCGGAGCTGACCAGGGTACGCAACGAGCTGGAGCAGTCCCCGGAACACCTGGCCCTGGGCCCCTCCGCGGTGGTGCACGGCATCGCCGACCACGTGGTCGACAGCTACCTGGAGGTCACCGAGTCCGTGCAGGACGACATAGACACCATCGAGACGGAGGTGTTCGCCCCACGCACCAACATCGACGCCGAACAGATCTACCTGATGAAACGCGAGGTCATGCAACTGCGCAGGGCGGTCATGCCGCTCTCCCAGCCCTTACAAAGACTCGCGGGGGGATACACGGCCCATGTTCCGGACCAGGTGCGTTCCTACTTCCGGGACGTGGAGGACCACCTCGTCACGGTGTCCGAACGCGTGGCCTCCTTCGACGAACTGCTGACCACCCTGGTGGACGCCACGCTGGCGAAGATCACCCTGCAACAGAACACCGACATGCGCAAGATCTCGGCCTGGGTGGCGATCATCTCCACCCCCACCATGATAGCCGGGATCTACGGCATGAATTTCCGAATCATGCCGGAACTCGAATGGGCGTTCAGCTATCCGGTGACGCTGTTGGTGATGATGCTCGCCTGCGTCACCCTGTTCAAGATCTTCCGCAGGAACAACTGGTTGTGATCGCGGAAGTAACACCGCGCGCCTCCGGAACGATGTTCCGGACAGGGCCGAAAGAACGGGTCCGGCGGAGCCTCCGGAAACCGTCGGACGAACCACCGAGACGACGACCGCTGTTGGGAGGGAAGAATGCGGAAGCCTCTACTGCCGGGGCCGCGGATCCTCCTGGACCGCCTTCCGGCACGGGCCTCGGCGACGGTCGCACGACGGGACCGAAACCCGCTGTTTCCGCGGCGGACCTCCCGCGACTCCAGGCATCAACGAAAACCCGGCGCGGTGTGGTACGTGGCTTCCGTGAGCCCCCGCGCCGCCGGACAGGCGCGCTGACTCCGGGAGAGCACACGGGCCACATCGTGCTGCGGAATCCACGCCCGAACAAACGTGTCCAGCGCATCCGAGCAACACGTTTCGAGCCGCACCTGGAGGAAGCATGTCCCGTCTCGTGCCCAACAAACTCGCCGTGCTGTGCACACTGATCAACGGATGGATCCTGGTGGTGTTCCTGATCATCGCCCATCAGATCTGAGTCGCGGTTTTTCCACCCGAACGAGTGTTCTTCCCGTGTCGCGCGTCCCTCGGTGGAGGTCGCGCGGCACGGTTTCGTTTCCGGCTGCGGTACAAACACTCCCGGACGTCGTGTACGGGCGAGCGAAGGAACGCGGATGAACACGAAACCGGGACTGATTCTGCTTCCCACCCTGATCAGCGCTCTGCTTCCGTTCCAGGGTCCCGCCGCCACCCAGGAACGCCACGAGCCGACCGACCGCACACACCGCATCGTGGAACTGACCAACCGGGCACGGCAGCAGGTCGGATGCCCGAAGGTCCACCCGAATCCACGGCTGACCAGAACCGCCCGCCTGCACAGCGCCGACATGGCCGACAACGGGTACCTCGGACACGTCGGCAGCCGGGGCCACCGGGCCGCGACCCGTGCCCGCGCGGGGGGCTATCCCTCCCGGTACGTGGGGGAGAACGTCGCTGCGGGCAACATCACCGCGGAGAAGACCTTCGAACAGTGGATCAACAGCCCCGCGCACCGGCGAAACATTCTCAACTGCGCGTTCACCGACATCGGCGTCGGACACTCCACGAACCCCGACAGCGAGTGGAAGCACTACTGGACCCAGATGTTCGGCCGCAGCATCCCCTGACCGGAGGAGCACCGAGTCGAACGGGCGGTCCCGTTCCGGACGGACACCTCCACGCGGACACGGGGCCGTCACTGCTGCGTGGCCGGACCTCCCATGGCGAGCCGGGCGAGCATGTCCCGGGCCTGTTCGGCGTGACCGGGCTGGCTCAACACGTCGTAGCGTCCCGCCACGATCTGACTCGACGAGGAGAAGTCCCGGCGTCCCCTGGTGGAGGCATAGGTGACCGCGGCGAACACGAGACCGAAGACGACACCGGTACCCAGTCCCACCAGCACCGGTCCCAACCAGGCGTCCTGGGCCGAGAAGATGCCCATGATCAGCCCGACGAACAGACCGAACCAGGCCCCCGAGGCGGCCCCGCCTCCGAGCACCCGGGCCCAGCTGAGCCTTCCGGTCACCCGCTCGACCAGCATCAGGTCCACCCCGACGATGGTCACCTCCTGCACGGGGAAGTCGTTGTCCGCGAGGTGATCGACGGCGCGCTGCGCCTCCTCGTACGTGCTGTAGGAGCCGACCGGCCAACCACTCGGCGGGGTGGGCAGACTGGGAAGTCCCGGATTCGACCGGGCACCACCGTAGAACGGGCTGCTCACCGTAGACACCTCCGTTACCACCGACGTTCTCGGCCGAGACACGTCGTTCACGCTGCACCACCGGCCCGGCACGGCCCGATGGGGATCCCGGCCCCGTCGACACCACCCCCGTCGTGGCCCGCCTCGGCCGAGCATGTCACCGGGGCATCACCATCGCTCGGCCCGAAACCTGCCGAATGTCCTGTCGCACCCAGTTTACCCCTCAGGACAGCGGGGCTTCAGCCCGTGAGGCCCGCGAGGGGCGCAGGGTGAGCGGATGGATCGGTGCCCTGCCGCCGACCACGGTAGCCACTCGTCTCCGCGTGGCCTCCCGGTCGACCAGCCACGCGTACACCAGCACGGCCACCGCCAGGGGCAGCACCTGCACGAGAGGATAGTTGCCGCTCTGCTCCAGGCCGGGAACGCCGTAGAGTCCTCCCACGACCAGGCTCAGCGCGTTGTTGCTGACGTGCAGCGCGATCGCCGCCTCCAAGCCTCCGGTGCGGATGCTGAGCCAGCACATGACCACCGCCATCAACAACAGCTGGCCCCACACCAGCGGGTCGGTGTAGCCGTGTCCGGACAGGAAGACCAACGAGGAGAGCACGATCCCCGGCCACGGCACCCGCAGCCACGCGTTCACCGTCTGCAGCAACAGCCCCCGGAAGACCACCTCCTCGGTGGCGCTCTGCAACGGCACCACGAGCACGGCGATCAGCACGATCGAGGAGTACGCCCACCAGCCCGGAAAGTCCCCAGCGGGAGGGGCCCCCGCCAACACACCCAGCAGCAGCCCCAGCCCGAAGGTCACACCGAACACGAGCAGCCCCCGCCACAGTGCGGCGCCGAACCAGCGCATCCGGGGAGCTCCGGCTACGCTGAACAGTCCCATGGGACTTCTGCGCTGGGGCCAGCGCGCGGCCAGCACCGCCGGAGGCAACAACGCGACCAGCACCACGAAGCCGAAGAACAGCACCCACAGCGGATCCAGCAGGCGCTGCGGTCCCAGATCCGGGTCCATCAACACACGAAGGACCCGAACCGGCATGGCGGCCAGCACCGTCCCCGCGAACAGCACCGTCACGACCACCAGCGAGACCGCCGCCGTGGCCGCGAAGACCGGCACCGTCAGGGCGGGCCGCCACCAACGGTGCGCCGGGGTGCGCGCGAGCATGTCGAACGGTGTCCCCGGCTCCGGGGGGACCACACCGCTTCCGGGAACGGAGGTGGACGGTTCGGGCCGGGCGCCCGGAGCGGGCCCGGTGGGACTGTACGGATCCGACACACCGGAATCGTAGAACCACCCGCCGGAACACACCCACCCAGTAAGGACGGAAGCCGACTCACTCGGAAGCGTGGCGTCCGGCTCATCCCGTCGGGACCCGGAAGTCTTCCGTGGCCTCCCGTTCGGACCCGGCCACGGCACCGGAGGAAGGAACACGCCGGTCCGTGTCGCCAGGGCGCGGTCGGGCAGGCAGCACGTCGACCGTGCTCAGCAGCAGAGTCTGTCCCACCGCGGTGCCGAGACCCGACCACAGCAGCCAGTCCGAAGGGGACCATCCGGCGGCCACGGCCGCTGCGAGCACGGCTCCGCACACCACCGCGGTGAGTACCGTGGCGGCGACACGTCCACCCCGGCGCAGGGCGAACCCGCCGTACCACGTGATCCACACCGCCGTCAGGAACACCCCGAGGGGCCCCAACCGTACCCCGGAGCCGAGCAGCCAGAGTCCGAGCGCGGCGAGCAGCCCACCCGCCGCCAGCCCTCCCAGCCAGCGGGTCCCCCGTCCGCTGGCTCGCGGGATCCGCAACCATCCCCACCGCACGGCCGCGAGCAACGCCAGTGGGACGGCCAGCACACCGAGGACACCGGGCGGGGTCCCGGAGATCTCGTAGATCCGCATCCAGTCCCAGAAACCCGCTCCGCCGTCCCCCGCCCCGGGTGTCCCGAAGCCACCCAGGGCCACGGCCGCGGCCCCGGAACCGACGCAGACGGCGGCCCGCCGGGGCGCGGCCATGCCGAAGGCGACCAGCAGGATCAACGGTTTCGCCACCGTGGCACCGAGCGCGGCGAGCGCGGTGCGGAACCCGTTCCACGGCGGAAACAGGGCTCGGTGCGCCACCAACGTGAAGCGCAGGGCCACCGAGGCCATCCGGTCCTCGGCGAGATCCTCGCGGCGCTGTCGGCCCACGTCGTAGTTTCGTACGGCGGTTTCCAGCCGACCCGGATCCCGTGTGGGGGCGACCTCGTCCGCGAACGGATCGGCACCGGAACGCACCGCCTCCACGAACGGCAGTTCCTCGGCCACCACGGTCCATTGCAGACGTTCCGTGACGGCCGCTCTGGTCTCGTTCAGCGCGTGTCCCTCGTGCGGGTTCGCGAACAGGGCGTCCAGTTCCGCCCGCACGGCACCGGCACGTTCGGCCCAACGTCGGGCGAGGAACTCACGCCACTGTCGGGCGGTGGACTCGTCCAGCTCCCCGAGTTCCGCGCCGGTGGGACGACTGAGGATCGCCTGCAGCCTGTCCCCCACTCCGGTCGCACCGAGGGAGTCGGCCTGACGGAGCAACCGCTCGGGGGCCAGCAGCAGGTCCACGAGTCCGCCCACGGCGTCGAGTCGTCCCCACATCCAGTCGTTCGCCCGCCACTTGGCCGACAGGAAGGCGGCGAAGTTGCCCATCCCCGACCCCCGCACCTTGTCCGGCACGGGGATCCGACCCGTCGGATCCCGCAGGGAGTCGAACGGCAGCGGACTCTGCCGGTCCCCGGCCACCCGGTGGAGGAGGACCTGCTTTCCCTCGTCGCCGGACACCCCCAGCGGAACGCCGAGAACCACCACCGTCCGCAGCAGCCGCGCCGTGTCCCCGTCGGAGGCCGTTTCCAGCAGGGCACGTGTCACCCCGTCCAGCTCACGCAGGTCCGTCTCCTCGACGACGTCGAGCAGTCGCGCCGCGATCCGGTCCAGCACGGCCCACATCTCGGACAGCGAGTCCGTTCCGGAAGCGGACGTCCCCTCGGCGGAGGACTCCACGGTGGAGGCGAGTTCGTCGGTGAACTCGGACAGCTGCCGCTGGAAGAGGGCGTCCACCCCCTCCTCCGTTCCGAGGACCCCGTCCAACAACGGCCGCAGTTCGGACTCGACGGGGGCGGGAAGGGCGTGTTGCAGTCGGTGGACACGGGTCCGGACCCGCTCGATCCACTCGTCCAGGTCCGTGGCGGTGAACACGGGCTCCTCGCGGGCGGCGTGGAACCAACAGCGGTCGAGGTTTCCCCGCAGCGTCTCCACGACCATGCGCAGCCGGTACAGCCCGCTCTTGGAGGGGCCGAAGCGTTCCACCCGGGACGGGCAGCGCGCCTGTAGACAGCGGACCCAGCGCACGCACTCGTCCACAGCGGACAGCAGGGTCTCCACGTCGTCGAAGGACTCGGCCGGACGATGGACCGCCGCCTGCCGGTGACGACGCACCAGGCGTTCGCGCAGCGCGGCGCAGGCGGTGGCGGACCACCCCTCGACGGCCTGACCGGCCAGCGGAGCCGCCAAGGGGGGCGTCACGACGTCCTCGGGCGAGGTCAGCAGCGTGTGCACCCTTTCGGCGCGCATCCGGGCGAACTGTTCGGCGTGCTCGGTGTACACCGCCCGGATCCGGGAACTCAGCCACTGCCAGCGCTCGGCCCGGGGCGTCGTGGCCAGTTCGGCGAACACGGAGTCCCGCCTGCCGGAGGACTGCCGGACGCGGTGGTTGTGCTCCTCGATCGCCTCGATGTCGGTGAGCAGGCTCTCCTGGCCCAGTTTCGCCCGCAGGGCCGTGGCGGTCACGGCCCGGGCGAGTCCGGCCGTGCGCTGCGACGGCTCGGGAGGATCCGGTTCGGGGTTGAGGTAGAGCAGCCTGCGTTCCGTGGGGCCGCGCGCCTCCAGACGCTGGATCGTGTCGAGCGCGGCCGTCACCGGAATGTTGTCCAGCACCCCGCCGTCCACGGCCCGGAAAACCCGGTCGTGGTCGGTGGCCGTCTCGGAGAACAACCCGTACATGTTCGGCGGGGCCGTCCCGGCTCCGGATCCCCCGCCCCGTTCCGTGGGGGGCACGGACCGGAAGGCGGCCGGTTCGAAGGCGAAGGGGAACGAGGAGGTGGTGCGGGCCGCCTGGGCCAACGACCGTGCCGTGTTCCGGGGATGCGCGGGGTCTCCGAAGTCGCTGAGCGGGTCGCCCGGCCGCCCTCGGTGGCTGAAGCGGAACACGGTCCGACGGCGTGCCTGGCTGAACTCCACTCCGGCGGCGTCGAAGCGTCGTTCGGTGAGCGGATCCAGCAGGGTCGCCGTGAGCAGCAGCTCCACCCGGGAGGCGGTGGACTCGGCGGAGCCCTCGGCGATCCCGTCGGCGAGCAGGGCGGCCAGTTCGCGCCGGAAGTACCCGTCCCCCTCCAGCAGGGATGGGGGGCGAGCCTGCCACGGTCGGGGGACGGGACGGGCCATCGCCTCCAGATCGGCCAGTCGTATCCACGCCCGACGCATCCTGCCGAAGGGCATTCCGTACACCAGGGAGGCCGACAGCAGGGTCGCGTTGAGTCCCCCGGCCGAGGTTCCCGCGAGCACGTCCACCTCCACCGAGTCGTATCCGGCCAGCTCGGCCAGTTCCGCCCAGGGATGGCGCTGCCCGTCGTCGGTCTCCCGTTCCGGACGTGTCCAGCGGCGCAGCCGGTCCACCTCGGCCACCGCGCCGCCGGTCCACACGGCCATGCTGGCCCCGCCACGCAGCGCCAGCGCCAGTCGCAGCTGCCCGTGGGGAGAGGACACTGGGGAGGGTTCGCTCGCTTCGTCGCTGGACACTTCGGACTCGCCCCTCGGTCGACTTGCCCGGTCGTGTGTGCAACCTACCCCGCCACAGCGGCGCACGGGAACTGCCGACCGGGCGACGTCGCCTTCCGCTCCGTGCGGTCACGCGAACCGGCGACGAGCCGAACTAGCCGAAGCGGCCGGAGATATACTCCTCGGTGGAGGTGTGTGCGGGGGTCGAGAAGATCTTCGGGGTCTCGTCGATCTCCACGAGCTCCCCGGGCTCTCCGGTGCCGCCGATGTTGAAGAAGCCGGTGTAGTTGCTGACCCGGGCGGCCTGCTGCATGTTGTGGGTGACGATGACGATCGTGTAGTTCTCCTTGAGCTCGGCCATGAGGTCCTCGATGGCGTGGGTCGATATGGGGTCCAGGGCCGAGCACGGCTCGTCCATCAGCAGCACGTCGGGTTTGACCGCGATCGCCCTGGCGATGCAGAGGCGCTGCTGCTGCCCGCCGGAGAGCCCGGAACCCGGCTTGTCCAGCCGGTCCTTGACCTCCTCCCAGAGGTTCGCCCCCCGCAGGGACTCCTCCACAATGCCGTCCATCTCGGACTTGCGCATCCGCCCGTGGTTCAGCCGCAGCCCCGCGGCGACGTTGTCGTAGACGGACATGGTCGGGAAGGGGTTGGGGCGCTGGAAGACCATGCCCACGTGTTTGCGCACCTCGACGGGGTCCATTCCCGGCGCGTACAGGTCCTGGTCGTCCATGACGACCTCCCCCTCCACACGGGCGGCGGGAACCAGCTCGTGCATGCGGTTGAGCGCCCGCAGATAGGTGGACTTGCCGCAGCCGGAAGGTCCGATCAGCGCGGTGATGGCGCACGGGTGGATGGTCATGGACACGTCCCGCACCGCCCGGAAGGAACCGTAGTAGATGTTGAGGTCCCGGACTTCGATGTGTTTGGCCATGCTCGGCTCCTGATCCGGTCAGAGGGTTCAGCTACGGGTTTTCGGGGCGAACAGCAGGGAGAACGACCGCGCCAGCAGGTTGAGCACCATCACGATGGCCATGAGCGTCAGCGCGGCGGTCCATGCCCGCTCCAGATAGGGTTCCGGCGGCACTCCCGGGCTCGCGTACTCGTAGTAGGAGAACACCGACAGGGTGGCCATCTGCCCGGAGAACGGGTTGAAGTTCGTGCTCGCCGTGGTACCGGCCGCGATGAGCAACGGGGCGGTCTCCCCGACCACGCGGGCCACGGCCAGGGTGACCCCGGTGCTGATGCCGGCGACCGCGGTGGGCAGCACCACCCGCAGGATGACCTTCCACTTCGGCGTACCCAGGGCGAAGGCCGCCTCGCGCAGATCGTCGGGAACGATCTTGATCATCTCCTCGCTGGAGCGCACCACGATGGGGATCATCAGCACGCTCAGCGCGATCGCCCCGGAGAAACCGTTGACCGTGCCCGGGCCGAACACGAGCGTGAACAGCGCGTAGGCGAACAGCCCGGCCACGATGGAGGGAATGCCGGTCATCACGTCCACGAAGAACGTGATGCCCCGCGCCAGTCTGCCCCGCCCGTACTCGACCAGGTAGATCGCGGTGCACAGTCCGATCGGCACCGACATCAGCGTCGCGAGCCCGCTCGTGATCAGTGTGCCGACGATCGCGTGGTAGGCACCTCCGCCGGCACCGACCACCCCGCGCATCGAGTGGGTGAAGAACTCGGTGTCGAACCGCTGGACTCCCTTGGAAACCACGGTGATCACCACCGAGACCAGCGGAGTCAGGGCGAGGGCGAAGGCCGAGGTGACCACGGCGGTGAACGCGCGGTCCGCCGCCTTGCGGGTGCCCTCGACCGAGCGGGACCACAGGAAGATCCCGGCCACGTAGCACAGGGCCAGGCAGAGGGCGAAGAAGATCAGGGAGAAGCCCGTGGCCACGACCGTCGGCACGGCGGCGAGGAGGGCGGCCCCTGCCAGGGTCGCCCACGGCGCCCAGCGCGGCAGCGAGCCACGAACCAGGCGTGTCCTGTCCCTCGGTGGCTCCGTGTCCGCGGAAGTGGGCCGGGTTTCGGTAGGGGTGCTCATCAACTGGCTCCGGAAAGGTCGGTGCGACGGTTGATGACCGCGCGGGCGATCATGTTGACGATCAGCGTGATGGCGAACAGCACCAGGCCGGACGCGATCAGGGTGTCGATGGCCACACCCGAGGACTCGGGGAACTCGAGCGCGATGTTGGCCGCGATCGTGGCGGGGTTGCCGGAACTGATCAGGTTGAACGTGACTCCGCCCGAGGCGGAGAGCACGATCGCGACGGCCATGGTCTCGCCCAGCGCGCGTCCGAGGCCGAGCATGGATCCGCTCAGGATGCTGGACCTGCCGAAGGGCAGCACGGCCATCCTGATCATCTCCAGTCGGGTGGCCCCCAGCGCCAGCGAGGCCTCCTCGTACAGCTTGGGGGTCTGCAGGAAGGCCTCGCGGATGACGGCGGTGATGATCGGCAGGATCATCACGGCCAGCACCAGCACGGTGGTGAACATGGTGCGTCCCGTGGTGGAGGCGGGTCCCGCGAACAGGGGGACGAAACCGAGGTTGTCCGCCAACCAGCCGGTGGGGGCCAGGGTCGCCGGGGCCAGCACCGTGAACCCCCACAGTCCGTAGATGATGCTCGGCACGGCCGCGAGCAGGTCGATCACGTACCCCAGGAACTGGGCGATCCTGCGTGGTGCGTAGTGGGTGATGAACAGCGCGATCAACACGGCCAGGGGGGCGGCCACCACCAGGGCCAGCGTCGCGGCCAGCAGGGTGCCGAACACCAGCGGCCAGATGTAGACGACGAGCCCTCCCTCGCCGGGGATCTCCGAGGCCGGTGCCGTGAAGGCAGGCCAGGCCTCGGCCAACAGGAACACCGCGACTCCGGCCAGCACCAGCAGGATCAGCACACCGGCACCGGTGGTGATCCCGCGGAATATCCGGTCGGCGGGACGTTTGTACGTACTGGGGCCTTGCACGGTGTTCTGCCCTGTCTTGGTCACGAACGGTCCCTCCGGGTTTCCGGGTGGGGCGGCGACGCTGCCGACGGCCCACCTTCGAACCGATCTCTCTGGTGGACGTCGTGCCCGGGCCGAAGCTCCGGCCCGGGCACGTGGTCCTCGGTCAGCCGCCCGATCCGATGGCCTCCACCGCCGGACGCAGCTTCTGCCGCAGCCCCTGGGAGATCGGGGCGGATCCGGCCGCCTCGGCGGCCTTCTGCTGGCCCTCCTCGCTCAGGAGGTACTCGAAGTAGGAACGGACCAGTTTCCCCGTCTCGGAGTCGTCGTAGTCGGTGCAGGCCATGCCGTAGGAGACCAGCACGATGGGGTAGGTTCCGGAAGACTGGGTGTCCCGGGCCAGGTCGTAGGCGAACACGTGCTCGCCCTGGTTCTCCTTCCGCTCGGAGACATCGAGCACCTTGGCCGCGGCCTCGGGGGAGTAGGAGACGAACTCCTCGCCCACTCCGACGGCCACCGTGCCCAGCTCGCCGACCTGGCTGGCGTCGAGGTAACCGATGGTGCCCTGACCGGCGTCGATGGCGTTCTTGACTCCGGAGGTTCCCTTGGCGGCCTCTCCGCCGGGGACCGGCCAGTTGCCGCTGACCTCGTGCGGCCACGCCTCGGGAGCCGCGGTGGACAGGTAGTCGACGAAGTTCTCCGTGGTCCCGGACTCGTCGGAGCGGTTCACCGGCGTGATCTGGGTGTCCGGCAGCTCGACGTCCGGGTTCGTCTCGACGATCTCGGGATCGTTCCACTGGGTGATCTTCTGGTCGAAGATCTTGGCGATGGTGGCGGGGCGCAGCTTCAGTTCGTCGACTCCGTCGAGGTTGAAGGCCACGGCGACCGGGGAGACGTACACCGGCAGCTCGACGAGACCGCCGCAGCGCTCCTTGGCGCCGGAGAGTTCCTCGCCCTCCAGTGCCGCGTCGGTGCCCCCGAAGTCGGTGGCGCCGGAGACGAAACGTTCCCGGCCACCGCCGGATCCGATCGGCGCGTAGTTGATCGTCAGATCCGGGTGCTTGTCGGAGAAAGCCGCACGCCAGGCCTGCTGTGCGGCCTCCTGGGAGCTGGCACCGGCACCGTCGAGGGTTCCGGACAGTCCGGATCCGTCACCGGCCGAGTTCTGCTCGTTGGCGGCACCGCACGCTCCGAGAACCAGGGTCAGCGCCGCTGCCGCCGTACCGGCGGCAGCACGTCTGACAGTACTGTGCTGCACAGGTAGCCCCTTTTCACGCTGCTGCGACCGGAGGTCACCGGCCGAGTTCTGCACTGGCGGTAATGACGTTAAACCGAAAAGGTGAAGCGGCGAATCAAGGAAGATGAACAACAATGAAATAAAAAACCACGAAAAACGTTCGCCACGGCGCGCCAGCGAGCGGGGCACGCAACGGAAAACTCACGAATCACGTGCTCACATCCGGCGCGCGAACCGTGAGAAAGGAAACCGGAAACGAACGAACACACCGATTCCAATCAAACACCCACAGTAATCACAAGAAACACGTCTCGCCCGGAAGGGTTTGCGAGCACGAAAATCCCTTTCCGAGAGGAGAAAGTCATTCAGGAAGTCGCGAACAACCGACTCGCCGTCACCCGCAGCGCCAACGCGCGGTCCATTCGGGAGAAAACAGCCTCCGCCCCGGCGGCCCGCAGGCGGGGGCCACTGCCCCCCGCCCCCGAGAAACCGAACGCCAGCACCCCCGCGCACCGGGCGCACCGGATCTCCTCCTCCGTGCCGCCCACCCGGGCCAGCCGAGGGTACTCCCGCGCCAGTCTCCGCAGCTCCGCCGTCTGATCCACCGCGTCGGCGATCACCACGGCCAGACCGTCGACGATGTCCAACCTGCGTGCCTCAGCGGCCACGTCCCCGACGGGGAGCTCGGTCAGCACGATCACCGGGATCCCCGCCCGCCGGGCTCCCCGCAGCGCCTCGGTCACACCGGCGACGGGTCGCACGCCCTCGCCGCCCCGGCACACGAGCACCCCGTCCCAGCCCAGCACCACAGCACGATCCGACTCGGCCAACACCGCGCTCTCCCGGTCCCGGCGAACGAAACACGTCCGTGTCCCTCCCGACGGGCCGGAAAGCTACTCAGTCGGATTGAACGAACGGCCAACACCGCGTGACCCGCACCGAAAAACCGTCCCGGAAACCGTCACCGGCAGGCGCGGCGTGGGCGTCCGACCGCCGGAACCCCGGCCGGGCGGTGCCCCGTCAACGCGGCGGCTGCCAGCGCTCGGTCCGGCTCAGCCCGGCGGCGCGTCCTTTCGCCGCCACCACCAGCGCCATCTTGCGGGAGGCCTCGTCGATCATCTCGTCCCCGAGCATGGCCGCACCGCGCCTGCCGCCCTCCTCGGAGGTGTACCAGGCGTAGGCGTCGAGAATGTTCTCCGCCCGGTCGTAGTCGCGCTGGCTCGGCGAGAAGACCTCGTTGACCGTGTCCACCTGGGAAGGGTGCAGCACCCACTTACCGTCCAGCCCCAGAGCGGCGGAACGCCGCGCCACCCGCCGCAGCCCCTCGGTGTCGCCGATCTGGAGATACGGCCCGTCCACCGCCTGCAGACCGTGGGCGCGCGCCGCGGTCAGCATCCGCATGAGCACGTAGTGGTAGGCGTCCCCCACGTCGTAGCCGGGCGGCTGCTCCCCGACCACCAGGGAGGGCATGTTGATCGAGGCCATGAAGTCGGCCGGGCCGAAGATCAACGCCTCCAGCCGCGCCGAGGAGGCCGCTATCGCGTCCACGTCGGCCAACCCCTTGGCGTCCTCGATCTGCACCTCGATCCCGATCGAGGACTCGGCCAGCCCGAGAGCCCGCTCCAGCTGGCCCAGGGTCAGATCCAGCCATCGGACCTGGTCGGGACCGGACACCTTCGGCAGCATCACGGTGTCCAGACACTGCCCGGCGCCCTCCACCACGTCCACGACGTCCCGGTAGGTCCAGGCGGTGTCCAGGGCGTTGACGCGGACGGTGCGGACCCTGTCCCCCCAGCCACCCTCGTTCAACGCCGCGACCACGGTCCGCCGGGCCTGGGCCTTGGCCAGCGGGGCGACCGCGTCCTCCAGGTCCAGGAAGAACTGGTCGACCTCCAGCCCCCTGGCCTTGTCGATCATTCTGGGCTCCGAGCCCGGCACGGCGAGACAACTGCGGCGGCAGCGTTGGGTGTCGACCACCTCGGGCACTCCTTTTCGCGGGACGAAAACCGTCGCGGAAGCGATCCGCGCGGCAGTATATGCCCACGACCGGTGAGCGACTCCGGTGAAGCGGGACACCGCCGGACCATCGGAAGCCACGGAGTCCCACGTGGTGGACACACCCGTCCGGAGAACCTCCGGGGCCCGCCGCGCTCCCGCCGAACCGGCCCACCCGCCGGGGAGACGGCGGTGACCCGCGTCTCCGGAGGACGCCCGTCGGACGGGTGAGCGGATACCGTGCGAGGCACCCCGGCGTACGGTACGGGTCCCGTGGGGACCACCTCGGGCCCGTGCCGGACCACGGGGCGGACGGAGACCCGGTCGGGCTGTGCTCCCGTCGTACTCACCCGTAACATGTGTGGTGGCACACCAGCTCAGGAAAGGTCGGTGTCGCGTAGCCGTGACCACAACGCAGCCCACCCCCACCGAGGACGCGGTGCGGCAGGCACTCGCCAAGGTGGAGGACCCCGAGATCCACAAGCCGATCACCGAACTCGGCATGGTCAAGGACGTGACCATCGGCTCCGAGGGGGACGTCAAGGTCGGTGTCTACCTGACCGTGCAGGGCTGTCCCATGAAGGAGACCATCACCCAGCGGGTCAGCTCCGCGGTCTCCGAGGTGAGCGGGGTCTCCTCCGTGGACGTCGAGCTCGACGTGATGAGTGACGAGCAGCGCACCGAGCTCCGCAAGCAGCTGCGCGGCGACTCCGAGGAGCCGCGCATCCCCTTCGCCGAACCCGGATCGCTGACCAGGGTCTACTGCGTCGCCTCCGGCAAGGGCGGCGTCGGCAAGTCCAGCGTGACGGTGAACCTGGCCGTCTCCATGGCCGAACGCGGCCTGTCGGTCGGTGTGGTCGACGCGGACATCTACGGGCACTCGGTGCCGCGCATGCTGGGCACCGAGGGCAAGCCCACCCAGGTCGAGAACATGATCATGCCGCCGCAGGCCCACGGGGTGAAGCTGATCTCCATCGGCATGTTCACCCCCGGCAACACCCCGGTCGTGTGGCGCGGCCCGATGCTGCACCGGGCCCTGCAACAGTTCCTCTCCGACGTGTTCTGGGGCGACCTCGACGTGTTGCTGCTGGACCTGCCGCCGGGCACCGGTGACGTCGCCCTGTCCACCGCACAGCTGATCCCCAACGCGGAGATCCTCGTGGTCACCACGCCCCAGCAGGCCGCAGCGGAGGTGGCCGAGCGCGCCGGTGCGATCGCCATGCAGACGCGCCAGCGCATCGCCGGGGTGGTGGAGAACATGTCCTGGATGGAACTTCCCGACGGACAGCGGGTCGAGGTCTTCGGATCCGGGGGCGGCCAGCTCGTCTCGGACTCCCTGACCCGCTCGGTCGGTTCGGAGGTCCCCCTGCTCGGACAGGTTCCGCTCGACCCGAGGCTCCGGGAGACCGGTGACAGTGGTTCGCCGCTGGTCCTGGAGGACCCGGAGTCGCCGGCGAGCACCGTGCTGTCCGACGTGGCCAGGAAACTCTCCACCCGTGCACGCGGACTGGCGGGTCAGCTGCTCTCGGTCTCCCCGGCCTGAGGGATCAGTCGCGGGCCACGGCGAGCAGGCCGCTGTCGATCGGCAGCGCCACCGGAACCAGCGAGGGGTCCGCGTGGATGGCGTGCAGCACCTCACGCGACATGCGCGGGCCCTCCTGGCTCCCGAAACACCCGTGCTCACCGGAACGTTCGAACGCGCCCTCCAGTACCAGGGTTCCTCCCGGCCGCAGCAGCGGTGCCGCCTTGTCGAGCAACGCGGCCGAGTCGCAGCCTCCGGAGACGATGTGCACCAGGTCGTAGGCTCCCTCGGCCAGCTTGGGCAGCACCTCCGAACCCAACTCAGTGATCATGCGCAGCCGGTGGGTGGGGAGTTCGGCCTCGGCCACGGCGCCACGGATGGCGCGCTGCACTCTGACGTCCAGGGTGATGCAGGTCAGGGTGCCCTCCGGGATCATCCCCCCGCAGAGGGCCAGCGCGCTGGAGGCGGAACCGTCGACCGCGACCACGGACTTGGCCCGGAGCACCGAGGCCAGAAAGCGCAACACCGCCTCGGAGGAACCGAACCGCTCGGTCTCGCTCCGCTCCGTGCCGTGACCGCTGTCGACCAGCTCCACGGGGCCACGCCCTGGGGTTCGAACACGACCGGACTTGCCCCCAACGGTGTTCCGGGACGACGGGGTGGCACCGCCCCCCGGCGCGGGGGAGGAAATTTCGGGTTGCACGGTTGAACAGGTTAGCGTCGCACCGCCCCCAGACCGGCGAGGTGGGTCACAACGATTTCGAAACACCTCGCGCCACACTCCGTAACACTCCGCCGCCGGCACGGCTCGGGCCGTCGGAGTTCTCAGAAGGTTCTCAGGCTCCTATCACGGTCAGCTCACCCGCAGAGGGGACAGTGGACGCGTCATGCCCGGTGATCCGGTCCCGGCTCCTACCGGAAGCGGGAACAAACCGACCGAAGCGATCGTTCTACGGGGCGCAAGCCGCCCGCAGGAGGTGCCTTCTCGTCACATGGCCACACACACGGCAGCCCCCGACTCGGTTTCGCCGCGCACCGCCGCCACCGGCGCGGACGCCCCGAGAAGCGTCCGCTCGGCGGGGGTGACCACGGCCGAGGAGCCGAAGGTCACGTCTCCCTCCGAAGCCACCGGGTCCTCCTGGGTGCCACCCTCCTGGGAGGAAGTGGTCCGGGAGCACGCCGACCGGGTGTACCGGCTGGCTTTCCGACTCTCCGGGAACAAGCACGACGCCGAGGACCTGACCCAGGAGACCTTCATCCGGGTGTTCCGCTCCCTGGCCTCGTACCGTCCCGGAACGTTCGAGGGGTGGCTGCACCGCATCACCACCAACCTCTTCCTCGACATGGCCCGGCGTCGTTCCAGGGTGCGTATGGAGGGCCTGCCGGAGGACACCGACCGCATCCCCGGCAGCGGGCCGAGCCCGGAACAGGTCTACCAGGAGACGCACCTGGACCCGGACCTGCAGGCCGCGCTGGAGGAACTTCCCCCCGAGTTCCGGGCGGCCATCGTGCTGTGCGACGTCGAAGGTCTCTCCTACGAGGAAATCGGCGCTACACTCGACGTCAAGCTCGGAACGGTGCGCAGCCGTATCCACCGGGGCCGCCAGCTGCTCAAATCGGCGCTGGAAGCTCGACGGGAGCTCGCTCGGGAGGAAAACGCATGACCGGTCTTCGAGGTCGGGGGATGTCGGAACAGCATCTGGCACTGGACGCGTTGGTCGCCTTCGTGGACGGCGAACTGAGCCCCAGCGCCTGCGACCGCGCCGCCGCCCATCTCGCCACGTGCCCGAGTTGTGCCGCCGAGGCGGAGTCCCAGCGTCAGGCCCGCTCCGCCATCCGCACCGCCGCCGCCCCGTCGATCTCCCCGCAGCTGCTGCGTTCCCTCCGGTCGATCCCGAGCACCGCGGAACTTCCCGAGCAGCCGGACAACCTCGCACTGAGCGAGGACGGACGACTGGTCACCACGAACAGGCCAGGTGAACGGGCGGGCTCCTCCCCACCCGGAGGAACCATCACACCGCTTGGTGAGGGGCGCGGGAGTCCGGATGCCTCCCAGCACACCCCGCTCACCACCGGGAACCAGCACTCGCGTCTCGGGGGACGCCGTGCCAAACAGGGCGCCGGGGTGGTGTTCTCCGGGCTCGTACTGGGGGCGCTCGCGTTCATGCACCCCCCCGCTGACGGAACACGCGGGCCGGTGACCACCGTGCCGGACCAGGCCCCCCGAGGCGGATCCGTGGAGGAGGCCAGCATCCCCACCGATCCCTCCTCCGCCCGTGACGACACCGCCTCCGCCACCCCCACGAGCACCAGCACCAGCCTCCCCTCCGAGTCCGCACGGCGGGAGGAGGCGCCCCTGCCCACCTCGGCCGAAGCCCACTGAGAAGGACCGCACGCCGCTGAGGCCCCCTCCTCTCCTCGTCGAGGCGGGATCCCGGGCCGACCACACCGCCCCCGCAACGACGACGCGACGGGCGACTCGGGCACGGATTCAGGTACCGGCGGGCACGAAGTCCTCTTCGTGTGATGCACTCACGGAAGTATCGGCCGAACCGACACGTGCACACAGCCGGGGAGCAATGAACGAGCAGCCGAGGACATCCGCGGAGCAGGGAACACCACGGGATCCGAACACGGATACGCCCGCTGCGAACACCGACCACGACCCTCGGTCCGACCGGGACACCTCCGGCTCGGACACCACACCGGCGCGGGGCGCTCGACCGGACGGCCCGCCCCTCCGGGTTCCGGAGGTCAATCCCGCCGAAGCCGCCGTGTTCGGCAGACCCCCGGGAGTGGTCGGCAGCTTCGACCGCCACGACCCTCCCGGACCAGCCCCACGGGTGGAGCAGGCTCCTCCCACACCGGAATCACTCGCCAAGGCCTTCGGACGCCCTCCGGGGGCTTCCGAGTCGTTGCAGCGCTCCCCCGCCGACTCCGTGCCCACCGGTGACACCTCCGAGGAGGAGCCGGTGTTCTGGGAGGGGAACGAACAGGACCCGTGGCGGGACCCCACCACCGGGGCCGTGCTGGGAGGTCCGGCACTCACCGAACCGCACGGCACCGAACGCTCGCGGGCGGAACACGCCCCGTTGCTCAGCGCCAGGGAAGTACTGTTCGGCCGCCGGGTGCGTCCCCGCTCACTGGCCGCCCTCGGAATCGTGGCACTGCTCATCGGGGCCGCCGGAGGGTTCCTGGGACGCCTGACGGCGGAGGAGGGCAATCCGCTGACCGATCCCGACGTGACGTTGGCCGCCGTCGAACCGAACAACGACCGCCCGGCCGGGTCCGTGGCCGGAGTGGCCTCCCGGGTGGTTCCCGCCGTCGTCTCCGTCGAGGTCCGGGTGGGCTCCCAGGGCGGAACCGGCTCGGGGGTGGTGATAGACGGCAACGGTTATGTGGTCACCAACAACCACGTGGTCTCGATGGCCGCCGACACCCCCGACGCCGAGATCTCCACGGTCTTCTCCGACGGCAGCCGTGTCCCCGCGCGGATCGTGGGGCGCGATCCCGAGACCGACCTGGCGGTACTCAAGGTCGAGGTGGCCAATCCCACCGTCGCCCAACTCGGCTCCTCCGAGGACCTCCGGGTGGGTGACAGGGTCGTGGCCATCGGTTCCCCGTTGGGACTGGAGAGCACCGTCACCAGCGGCATCATCAGTTCCGTCCACCGCCCGGTGCGGTTGGCCGGTGAGGGCACCGACACGAACGCGGTGATCGACGCGATCCAGACCGACGCGGCCGTGAACCCCGGCAACTCCGGAGGGGCGCTGGTGGACGAGAACGGTGCGGTCGTGGGGATCAACACCGCCATCCGAACGCTCGGCACGGGTGGGGAAGGCGGTTCGATCGGTCTCGGCTTCGCCATCCCGATCGACGAGGTCCGGCGGATCGCCCAGCAGCTCATCCGGACCGGCGAGGTCCGGCATCCCGAGCTCGGGGTCGACGTCAAGTCCGTCACCGACGGGACGGCGGACGGGGCCCGGGTGCAGAACGTGCGCGAAGGAAGCGCCGCCCAGCGGGCCGGGATCTCCGAGGGAGACGTGATCATCGAGGTCGGCGACCGCGAGGTGGGAGGAGCCGACGAGCTGGAGGTCGCCGTGAACGACCACGAGGTCGGCGAGCGGATTCCCGTCACCGTCGTACGCCGGGGTCGCGAACTCGTCCTGGACGTCACTCTCCACTGACGGGCGAACTCGTATACGCTGACCGGGGACGGCACCGGACGAGGATGCCGCTCCCGGGTAAGGACGTCGCCCCCGGAAGGAGTCGAGGTGTTCGATACCATCGGCTGGGGTGAGATTCTCGTTCTCATCGTCGCCGGTCTGTTCATCCTCGGACCCGAGCGGCTGCCTTCCGCGGCGGCCTGGCTCGGCAGGACGGTCCGCCAGGTCCGTGACTACGCGACGGGGGCTCGGGAGCAGATCCGTTCGGAACTGGGCCCCGAGTTCGACGATCTGCGCAAGCCCCTGCAGGACCTGCGCGAGGTACGTAACTTCGATCCGCGGCGCGCGGTACGCAAGCACCTGTTCGACGGGGAGAACCCCCTGGAGGACCTCAACGGCGGCGGTGGTCGTTCCCCCTCCGACGCTCGCCCCCCCTCCGCCCGCTCACGGGACCACCGTCCGCTGGAGAACGGAGAACGCCCTCCGTTCGACTCGGACGCCACCTGACAAACAGCGACGCCACGCGCACTCCGCGAGGTGGCGGCCCGGGCCGCCACCTCGCGCCGCTCAGTCGGCCAGTCCCTCGGCCAGTTGCACCAGGGTGCGCGCGGCGAAACCGGTGGCTCCGGCCACCACCTCGTCGTAGTTCTTCTCCGCTCGGGCGGGGCCTGCGATGTCCAGGTGGGCCCAGGGAAGTCCCCCGGTGAACTCGCGCAGGAACAGGGCGGCCATCACGGCCCCCGGCCCCTCGGGAGCCTGACGGACGTCGGCGTTCGTCCCGCGGACGTCGGCGACGTGGTCCTCGGGCAGCGGCATGGGCCACCAGCTCTCGCCGACGCGTTCCCCGGCCTGCCGCACCCGCTCGGCCAGGGACTGCTCGCTGCTGAACACGCCGCCGGTACGCAGACCCAACGCCACCTTCATGGCTCCGGTGAGGGTCGCGACGTCCACCAGCATGTCCGGGTGGTGTTCCCGCACCGCGTACCCGAGGGCGTCGGCCATCACCATGCGCCCCTCCGCGTCGGTGTTGGCCACCTCGGTGGTGGTCCCGTCGTAGTGCCGGACCACGTCGCCGGGACGGTAGGCCGAGCCGGAGACGTGGTTCTCGGCCATCGGCACCAGCGCCGTCACCCGCAGTGGCAACCCCAGTCGGGCGATGGAGGCCATGGCACCGATCACGGCTCCGCCCCCGGCCATGTCGGTGCGCATCATCTCCATACCCTCGGCGGGCTTCAGGGAGATCCCCCCGGTGTCGAAGGTGATGCCCTTGCCGACGAACAGCAGGTGGGGCGCGCCGCTCTCCCCGCCGTCCCAGTGCAGTTCCAGCAGACGCGGAGGACGGGAGGAGCCGCCTCCGACCGCGAGAACCCCGCCGAAGCCGTGATCGGCCAGCCACTTCTCCTCGCGCACCGTGGCCCGCAGGCCGGGGACGTGTTCGGCCGTCTTCGCGGCGGTCGTGGCCAACCAGGCTGGGTCCTTGATGTTGGAGGGAGTGTTGGCCAGATCGCGGGCCAGCGCGGTGGCCGCGGCCCATTCGCGTGCCTTCCGCGCGACCGGGCGCAGCCGCTGTGCGCTCTCCTCCGTCTCGGCGACGAGCAGCACCTTGCGCAGCCGGGGCGGCGCGGCCCGCTGTGTCACCCGGAAGCGGTAATCGCCGAGGGTCACCCCCAGGGTCAGCCCGCTCACGACCTCCTCGTCGACGTCGGTGGGCAGCCGGAACTGGAGGTACTCCACGTCCAGCGCCTCACCGAGGTCCTCGGGGGTGTTGCCTCCCTCGTCGGAGTCCTCCAACCGGGACCGGGCCGTTCTGGCCAGTGCGGCGCCCACCGTGCGCCACCGTCCCGAGGTACCGTCGCCACTGCCGATCGCCCACCCGAAACGCCCGCCGGAGAGCGGTACCGTGCGCACCTGTCCGAGCTCGGAACTCACGTCGAGCGCGCGCAACACCGCCGCGTCCACTCCGAAGGTCTCCAGGCAGGAACCCAGTTCCGGTTCACCGTCACCGTCGGGTACCGGCACGGCGGCGGGCAACCCGTCACGCCATCGTGCCACGACGTCGACTTCGACCAGGGCACTCGGAATCACGGGGAGGATCGCGTCTGCGTTCGACGTCGGAGTTGCGGAACCGGACACTACGGCACCTTCCTGCTCACTTCAGTTCGGCTGGTGTGCGGGACCCGAGCCGCCCCGGGGTCCCGGCGGGGGACAACCGCGGACCCGTTCACGAACGAGGGACCCACGCGGACACGCCGCCCCGTGAACCGTAACCCCGGCACCGTCCGAGGATGCCGGGGTCCGCTCGTCGCGTCGGGCCGGGATGCCCGTCGATCACCTCGCGGCGGCCTCAACCGGTGACCGAGTTCAGGGCCTCACTCAGATTCGTGGCCTCTTCCATCGTCATCTCGACGACGAGACGCCCCCCACCCTCGAGCGGGATGCGCATCACGACTCCGCGTCCCTCCTTGGTCACCTCGAGGGGACCGTCACCGGTCCGGGGCTTCATGGCCGCCATAGCGTGCTCCCTCCGTGAACTCATCCCACCGACTGGTCACCAGACCAGCCTTTGTCGTACATTCTCCCCCATCCGGACGCACCAGCGAAACCGAACCGATCAACTTCCGTCCGTTCTGCGCTGGTCGAATCCCGCCGCCGGGTGATTCTCACTCCGCCGTTCCTCCGTTGAGCAAGCGTGCCGACACGTTGAGTGCACTCCGTGGGAACGTTCCGGCGCACCCGGACAACGAACCATCCCTCGGTCGAGTTCTTCGTGAACACGCTCACCTCTCCCCCAGAATCCCGGGGAGACTTTCGACAAGCATCCCCTCGGCTGGCACGCTCAGCCCAGCCCACCCGACGAGAGGGTCTATCGTGGAGAGCACGTCTCCCACGAACGTGGCCCGCCTCACCCGACACGGCGAACGGTCGGATCGTTCCGCCGGACGAAGGGAGTTCCGTGACCGAGGTACTGTCGATCGAGGACGCGAACGGCGTGCGCGGAATCACACTGAACAGGCCGGACGCCTACAACTCACTCACGGTCGAACTCAAACAACGACTGATCGAGGCGTTGCGGGAGGCCGCCACCACCGACTCGGTGCGTGCCGTGGTGCTCACCGGGGCCGGTAAGGCCTTCTGCGCCGGTCAGGACCTCAAGGAGCACGTGGCCCAGCTGGAAGCCTCCGACCCGACGCCGCTGCGCACCGTCGAGGAGCACTACAATCCACTGATCCGCGCGGTGACCACCCTGCCCAAACCGATCATCGCCGCCGTCAACGGCGTCGCCGCCGGAGCGGGAGCCTCCCTGTCCTACGCCTGCGACCTACGGGTGGCCGCCGAGGACGCCAAGTTCGTGATGTCCTTCGCCGGTGTGGGGCTGTCCACCGACTCCGGTGCCTCCTGGACCCTGCCACGGCTGATCGGCTACGGGCGGGCCATGGAACTCTTCCTGCTCGGTGAGCCGGTGGAGGCACAGGAGGCGCTGCGCATCGGCATGGTCAACCGCGTGGTCCCCTCCGGGCAGGCGGCGACGGCCGCCACCGAACTCGCCGAACGACTGGCCTCCGGCCCCACCAGCGCCTACGCCCGCATCAAGGAGACGATGCTGGCCGCCGCCTCCGAAGGGCTCGACGAGGCACTCGCCGTGGAAGCCGGGGCGCAGAACCAGTGCGGCGGGACCCACGACCACCACGAAGCCGTCTCCGCCTTCGTCGCCAAGCGCAAC
The DNA here is from genome assembly GCF_000384035.1 of Actinopolyspora mortivallis DSM 44261. GTDB lineage: Bacteria > Actinomycetota > Actinomycetes > Mycobacteriales > Pseudonocardiaceae > Actinopolyspora > Actinopolyspora mortivallis. The sequence goes on along the minus strand of NZ_KB913024.1, from coordinate 654,130 downwards.
CCCGAGTTCACCGGCACCTGACCCGGCTCAGGGAGGTTTTCGGGGTCACCCCGCCCGCCAGCACCCGCTGAGATGGTCGTCGACCATCCCGGTGGCCTGCATCAACGCGTAACAGGTGACGGGACCGACGAACCGGAAACCGCTTCGGCGCAGCTCCGCCGCCATCGCGGCGGACTCGAGGGTGCTCGCGGGGACCTCGTCCGTGGTGGCGGGACGCGGACGCGCGTCCCGCCGGGGAGCGAACGACCACAGCAGTTCGTCCAGCGGAGTGTCCAGTTCCAACACGGCGCGCGCGTTCGTGACCACCGCGTCGATCTTGGTGCCGTTGCGGACGATCGAACGGTCGGCCAGCAGCCGTTGCCGCTGCCGGGGACCGAACCGCGCGACCCGCTCCGGTTCGAACCCCGCGAAGGCCTCCCGGAAGGCCGGGCGTTTGCGCAGGATGGTCAGCCAGGAAAGACCGGCCTGGAAGGATTCCAGACACAGCCGTTCGAACAGGGCCCGGCAGCCGTGCACCGGATGCCCCCACTCCTCGTCGTGGTAGGCGCGGTAGTCAGCGGGTTCCGCACCCCACGGGCACCGTCCCAGGCCGTCCGCGCCGAGCACCGCCCTCATACCTTCGTCCTTCCTACGAACACACAGCGGTCCCGGAACCGCAGCAACGAGCGGTCGAGCCCCCACACGACGAACGGCTTCAGCAGCCACCACAGCGGCAGGAGCACGGTAGGCAGCTCGAAACGCTCCCACCACTCGAAACCGCTCTCGGTCTCGCCGCCGACGACCGTGAACCCCCCGCTGCCCCGGATCAGTTTCCCCTCGTGCCGCACCACGCAGCACACCGGGGGCTGCCACTGTGTGATCCGCATGGTGTCCACCACACCGATGTCACCGAAGCCGGTGAACGCCATGAGCTCCGAACCGGGCCCTTGTCCGTCCCCTCCGGTGACCCGCACGAACGTGCCGAGCATCCACCGCTGTTGACCCGCCCAGTCGGTGGCCGTCTCCCAGACGGTGTGCGGGGAGCACGGCACGCTCACCCGGGAGCGCACCTCCCCCACGGTCGTGCCGAACACGCCCCGGGCACGCCAGCGCGCCGAGAACGACCGGCAGACCTTCCCCCGCGGCCCGTCCGCCGCGCCGACGGTGGGTTCGTCCTCCCCGCTACTCCCGTGTCTCATCCCGGTCCTCGTCCCCTTCCGAGCCGTTTCCCGGTTCCCGCCGCCCGGGCCGGGCCCGCAGCTCGCGTTCCAACAGGGCCAGCCGCCGCCGGTTGTCGTCCAGCTCCTCGGCCATCCGTTCGAGAACCCAGTCCACTTCGGAACACTTGTACCCGCGAAAGACCGTCTGGAAACGCAACGAACGCACGTCGTTGCCCGTCAACGGCGAGGGAGGCAACCGGGTGGGGGTGGTACCGGGACGCAACGGCTCCAGCTCCTCGCCACGGCCGAAGACCAGCGCGGCCAGCAGATACACCACCGCGGCCACCGCGATCACGACCACGACGTAGATCAGCGCACTTGCCACAGCACCAGATCCTGGCACGTGCGGTGCTCCGGGCGTGCACCGCACACCGTCCCGCGCACCGGAGCCTCCGACCGGGCGGTACCGGCCACCCCACGACCGGTGGAGCGTGTCCGCACCGCCCGCTCACACGGCCGCGGCGGTGGTGCCGAGCACCCCTTCGATGGCGGCGGTGAACTCCCGCCACGCCCGCCGTTCCTCCTCCAGGGCACGTTTACCCGAAGGGGTGAGGCTGTAGGTGCGCCGCTGTCTTCCGCCGACCGTACTCCACTCGCTGCGGACGTGGCCCGACTTCTCCAGTCTGCGCAACGCCGGATAGACGGTTCCGGTCGGCAGGGACACCGCCCCTCCGCTGCGCCGCTGCAATGCCTCGATGATCGCGTAGCCGTGCAGTCTTCTGCCATCCAGGGTGGCCAGCAGCAGTCCGTCCAAGTGACCACGAAGGACATCAGCTTTCACGAGTAGCAACTCTACGTTCCGCCACGAGAGCTGTCACCGTCTTTGACACAAGAGACTTAGGTCCCTGGTTTTCCCCCGAGGCCGTCCCGGAAGTCCGCGGCGGAGCGCGGAACGGCGGCACTGCTCGTTCCGGGTGAATCTCGCCGGTTCCGCCCCACCACGGAGCGCGGAACAGCATGATCGGCGGGCGACCGTGACCGAGCCCCCCGACTCCGGAACCATCATGCGAACGAGTACCCAGGATCCCCAACAGCACGGATCCGGAACCCGTCCTCCGACCGAGACGGACCGCCACCTGGTGGCCGCCGTGCACCTCAAACCCGAGCTGGCCGACCGGATCATCGCCAACTACCTGCACACACCCCACGAAGCGCTACCCCCTCCCCAGGGCGTCGACGCCGTCCGCGTGCTCACCCAGGCCCTGGTCGCCCGCCGCAGACGGCACCTCCGCGACTTCCTGGTTCTCGGGCTGCTCGCGCTGGCCGGGGTGTTCTCCCTCCCATACAGCCTGTTCTTCCTGGTCGGTTGGGCCGTGGTGTGGCTGTTCTGGTCGCTGACCTTCGGCAGGAACGCGGTGTGGGGGACGAGAAGCAGTTCCCGCACCGACGAGGAGGAGATCACCACGGTGGGTCTGGTCACCACGGTGGCCTTCTTCGTGGGGTGGTTTCCCTACGCCTTTCTCTACGTCCGCACCAAGAACTGGTTCGCCTCCCTGACCTCCGGCGGTTACTCCCTGGAAGAACCCCAAGGGGAGTCGACCTCGACGTGGTCGTACCTGCCGCTGGTGCCGGTGCTGCTGTTCCTGCTGACCTTCGCCGTGATCCTCGTGGTGCTGTTGCTGGACAAGTGGGTGACTCGTTACCTGATCGCCGCGTCGGGGACCGCGGTCGCGGCACCGTCCGGACTCCTTGTGCCCACAGTGGCCACAATGCTCACCACGGCGGTCACCCGCCGCCACGTGGACCTGTTGGACGCGGTCGCCCGGCGAAGCGACGGGAAGACGGTCCTGTCCCACGTGGGGTGGCACGCCTTCCCCGGCTACGGACGCCGACTCAACGCCTGGACCTTCCCCCTGGTGCTGCGCGCCAAGGACCGGGACACCGAACCTCCCGTGCTGCGACCCAAGGAGCTCTACAGCGCCGTCACCGAGGAGCTCCACTCGATGCTGGACTCCGACCGGCTCGCCCCCGGTCGGAGACTGCGGGAACTGGCCGTGAGCCCGGTGGTGGTGGTCAACACCACCCAGCTGCACCGCAACCGGTTCTCCCCTATCGCCCGGGCACTGCTTCCGGAGGGAAACGAGCCCGGTGTGAACTCGGTGGACACCGAGACGATGGACCTGCTCATCGACGAGAACACCGAATGGGCGAGGCACTTCCAACAGAGCAGCGTACCGAGCTGGGACACCGAACTGTCCGTCACGACCCTGTTCAACATCGGTTGTGACAACCGCACGCTCTACCTGGAGTGGAACGCCTACTGCCTCTTCCCGATATCCCCCGACTACCGACTGCACGGCTCCGTGGCGAGCACTTTCGGTGACGCCTTCCCCGCCGCCTTGCTCGAATTCCTCCAGCTGCTCGGAAGCATCGCCTGGCGCTGGCGGACACTGGGCGGGCTGCTGCCACGGGAACGACTCCGACCCGTCCACGGTGAGGTACGCAGCATCCGGGAGACGGCCGCGAGCGAGGAGTGCGCCAGCGAGTTCCAGGACTTGGACGGACAGCGCCACATCACCCTGCTGGAGGAACGCACGCTCTCCGCAGTGCGCAACCACCTCGCCGAACGGGGCTTTCGCACCGAGGACCTGGAGCAACACACCACCCAAGTCATCAACAACACCAGCAACAGCTTCCACAACTCCCAGTTCCTGGGAGCCCAGAACTTCGGCGATCAGGGCACCGCCCAGGCCGCCGTCCTGCCCCATCCCCCCGGACGAACAACCAGGGAGTGACCATGAACGAACGGAAATCCGAATTCGACTTCAGCGGGGCCAACTTCACCGGCGCCCAGAACTTCGCCACCGGCGGCACGGCCCGGGTGGACCAGGTGTTCGTCGGCGACTCCGGCGGAGGCGAACTGGAGGAGTTGCGTCGGCTGGTCACGGAACTGGTGGGGCTGTTGGAACAGCACAGCAGAACCGACGTGGACAGCGCCCGGGCCCACGACCAGGCCACCGAACTGGAGGAACTGCTGCGGCAGCACACCCCCGACTCCGACGGCGTGCGGAAACGCTGGTCCAGGCTGCGGCCACTGCTGGACACCCTCGGACACACGGGATCGGTGGCCTCCATCGCGGGCCTGATCAGCAGCCTGTTCTGAACATCGCAGCTCAGGCCAGTGCGCGCAGCACCTCGGCCGGGGGTCTGGTCCCGGAGATGCTGGCGACCATGTCGAGCACGCGCCGGGTCTGGGCCACGTGATGGGCACGGAACACCCTGGCCCCGGCCCGGGCGCTCACCGCCGTGGCGGCCAGGGTTCCCTCCAGTCGTTCGTGCACCCCGACACCGAGCGTCTCGCCGACGAAGTCCTTGTTGGACAACGCCATCAGCACGGGCCAGCCGGTGGCGACCAGCTCGTCCACCCGGCGCAGCAGCTCCAGCCCGTGCCAGGTGTTCTTCCCGAAGTCGTGGGTGGGGTCGATCAGGATGCTCTCGGCGGGTACGCCCAGTTCCCTCATGCGTTCGGCCCGGCCAACCAGCTCCTGGCTCACCTCCGCGACCACGTCGGAGTAGCGCACCCGGTGCGGGTCGGTGCGCGGCGGCAGACCACCGGTGTGGGAGCACACCACCCCGGCCCCGAACTCGGCGGCCACCTCGGCCACCCTCGGGTCGGCCCCGGCCCAGCTGTCGTTGATGAGGTCGGCACCCCGCTCGCAGACCTCCCGAGCCACCTCGTGCCGCCAGGTGTCCACGCTGATGACCAGCCGCGGGTACCTGGCCCGCAGTTCGGCGACGAAGGGAGCCACGCGACGGATCTCCTCGTCCGCGTCGACCCGCTCCCCCTCTGCTCCGGCGCGCACCCCGCCGATGTCGACGATGTCGGCCCCCTCGGACACGGCCTGCTCCACCGCCCGGCTGGCCGGGCTCCGCTCGAAGGTACGTCCGCCGTCGAAGAAGGAGTCACGGGTGCGGTTGATGATGGCCATCACCAGGGGACGGTCCTCGGCCATGTGTTTGTCGCCGAAGCGGAGAGGCTGCACGCCACCATCCTGACACAACGGCACCTCCCGCCGGGCCGTCTCGTCACGCGGCGCAGGCGTCCAGGGCGGTGGCCACGTCGGAGGTCACCCTCAGCGCGTCCAGGGACTCGGGGGAGGCGAACCCGGCCTCGACCAGTCCCCGCAGCCAGTCGAGCAGCCCGCTGTAGTGCCCGTCCGGGTCGAGCAGCACCACCGGTTTGGTGTGCATCCCCAGGTAGCGGGAGGTCCAGATCTCGAACAGCTCCTCACAGGTACCGATCCCACCGGGTAAGGCGAGGAAGGCGGTGGCGTGGGCGTCCATCAGCCCCTTGCGCTCCCGCATCGTGTCCACCACGAGCAGTTCGTCCACCTCGGTGTCGGCCACCTCCCGTTCGACGAGGTCCCGGGGGATGACCCCAACCGTGCGGGCCCCGCCCGCCCGGGCGCGGCGGGCGACCTCTCCCATCATGGACACCCGGCCTCCGCCGGAGACCAGGCTCCACCCGCGCGCGGCCAGTTCGCCGCCCACCTCACCAGCCAGGCGTACGTAGCGCTCGGGCACCGGCCGGGAAGCGCAGTAGACGCAGACCGTCACTCGTCCCTCCCTCGGCGACGTCCCCTCCTGCTCCGTCACGGAACCTCCTTCAGTGCTCGTCGGCGACGGCCCGGCGGAAACGACCGGGCGGGACTGTCCCGGGCGGTGGAACCACCGACGCGCGGCGCTCGGCGGGCGCGGCCCGCCGAGAACGCTCCACGGGGACGGACGGAGCGGGTTCCGGTCCCTTCGGCTAGTGCGTGGCGTCCCACGCGGCGTAGGCCTCCTGGACGACCCGCACCGCGTCGTCCACGTCGTCGGTGAGATGCAGCAGCCCGAGTTCCTGATCACCTATCTTGCCACTGGCGTGCATGGTGTCCCTGATCCAGTCGTAGAGTCCCTGCCAGTAGGAGCGGCCGAACATCACCACCGGGAACTTGGTCACCTTCTTCGTCTGCACCAGGGTCAGCGACTCGAACAGCTCGTCCATGGTGCCGAAGCCGCCGGGCAGGCAGACGAAAGCCTGGGCGTACTTGACGAACATCGTCTTGCGGGTGAAGAAGTAGCGGAAGTTCACGCCCAGATCCACCCAGGGGTTCAGCCCCTGTTCGAAGGGCAGCTCGATCCCCAACCCGATGGAGAGTCCCCCGGCCTCGGAGGCGCCCCGGTTGACCGCCTCCATGGTGCCGGGACCACCTCCGGTGATCACGGCGCAGCCGGTACCGGCCAACGCGGATCCCAACCGCATCCCCTGGGAGTACTCCTCGTGGTCCCGGGGTGTGCGGGCGGAACCGAACACGGTGGTGGCGTGGGGGACCTCGGCCAACGCCCCGAAGCCCTCCACGAACTCCGCCTGGATCCGCAGCACCCGCCACGGGTCGGTGTGCACCCAGTCGGTCGGCCCCCGGGAGTCGAGCAGTCGCTGGTCCGTGGTGCTGGACTCCCCCATGCGGGAACGGCGCAGCACCACCGGCCCCTGTCTCCGCTCGTCGGGGTGCTCGTCCGCGAAACCCTCCGCGGGGAGAACGTTCGGGTCGGTCCGGTCACCGTCCGGGCCCTGCTGCCGCCGTCCGTCGATACTCATGCCCCAGAGCCTAGGCACCCGGCGTGAGCCCGGGGCGACGTCCCCGTCACGGGAAGCGGTCGCCGGGGTGGTTCGCGGGTGGCCTCTCGCGCGGGGAGCACCACGAGGCGTGCTTTCGGAGTAGCATTCCTGGCACGACCGCACGTACCGGGGACCGTCGTGCGGTCTCCGCGCGGTCGTCCAGCCGGAACCCTGTGTCCGGAGGCCGACATGATCATCGACATACTCGTCGCGGTCCTGCTGTTCGTGGCGGTGGGCACGGCCGCGAGCGTTCGAGTCATCAGACAGTACGAACGCGGCGTCGTACTGCGTTTCGGGCGCCTTCAGCACCGGATCAGAACACCGGGCCTGACGGCGATCGTGCCCGGCGTCGACCGGCTGCGGAAGGTGAACATGCAGATCGTCACCATGCCGGTGCCCGCCCAGGAGGGCATCACCAGGGACAACGTCACCGTCCGCGTGGACGCCGTCGTCTACTTCAACGTCACCGACCCCACCCGGGCGGTCATCAACGTGGAGGACTACCTGTTCGCCATGGGCCAGGTGGCCCAGGCCTCGCTGCGTTCCATCATCGGCAAGAGCGACCTCGACGACCTGCTGTCCGACCGGGAGAAGCTCAATCAGGGCCTGGAGGTGATGATCGACAACCCCGCCCTCAACTGGGGAGTGCACATCGACCGGGTGGAGATCAAGGACGTCTCGCTGCCCGAGGCGATGAAGCGCTCGATAGCGCGACAGGCCGAGGCCGAGCGGGAGCGCCGTTCGCGGATCATCTCCGCCGACGGCGAGTACCAGGCCTCCCGCAAGCTCTCCGAGGCCGCCTCGGTGATGTCCGACGCCCCGGCGGCGTTGCAGCTGCGGCTGCTGGAGACGGTCGTGGAGGTGGCCGCGGAGCGGAACTCCACGCTGGTGCTGCCCTTCCCCGTGGAGCTGCTGCGTTTCGTCCAGCACACGGGCGGCGGGGAACACACGTCGTCCGAGTCCGCCACGCGGGGCGACGGGACCGAACCGTCCCCGCGGGAACGTTCCGAGTCCCCCACGGGCGAGCAGACCCACGCCGAGATCGCCGAACGGCTGCGTGAGGCCCTCACCCAGCGAACACCCGAACAACGCACCGTCGAGGAGGACGAGGAGAAGCTGCGGATGAGCCCGACCTGACGGGGCCGGTTTCGTCCGAGCTCCGTCGGAACGGCCTGCCGGGGTGATCGTGGAAGAAACTCCGGGGCTCGCCTCAGCCGGATCCCAGGGCGCGGCGCAGCACCCCGGCGCAGTGGCGGATCTGGCTCGCCGCCACGTGCTCCTCCCTGGTGTGGGCCAGCGTCGGCGAACCGGGCCCGAAGTTGACCGCGGGCATCCCCCTGGCGGCGAACCGGGCCACGTCGGTCCATCCCAGTTTCGCCACCGGCTCCGTCCCGGAGGCCTCGACGAGTTCGGCCGTGGCCGGCTGGCTCAGTCCCGGATGTGCGGACCTGGCCGCGTCCACCACGGTCACCTCGAAGTCGTGGAAGATCTCGCGTACCCGCCGCTGTGCCTCCTCCAGCGAGGTGTCCGGGGCGAAACGGTGGTTGACCGTCACCACGCACTCGTCGGGCACGACGTTTCCCGCCACCCCGCCACTGATCCCCACGGCCTGTAGCCCCTCGTGGAAACGCAGCCCGTCCACTTCGGGACTGCGCGGCTCGTACTCGGACAGGCGGCGCAGGATCGGTTCGGCGGCGTGGATCGCGTTCGAGCCCATCCAGGCGCGCGCGGAGTGGGCCCGCCGCCCCTCGGTGCGCACCTCCACCCGCAGGGTGCCCTGACAGCCCGCCTGCACGGAGGCGTCGGAGGGCTCGCACACCACGGCCAGCCCGCCGTCCATCCAGTCGGGCAGGTCGCGTTCGATGCGGTTGAGCCCGTTGCGGTCGGCCGAGACCTCCTCGCAGTCGTAGAACACGAACGTCAGATCGTGGCGGGGCTCCTCCAGGGTGGCCGCCAGGTGCAGCATCACCGCGTCGCCGCCTTTCATGTCCACGGTCCCGCAACCGTGCAGTACCTCGTCCTCCCCGCTGCCGGTGCGGCTCAGCGGGAGGTTGTCGTTGACCGGAACCGTGTCGAGGTGGCCCGCCAGTACGACACGCGAGGGCCTGCCCAGGTTGGTGCGCGCCAGTACCGCGTTGCCGCTGCGGGCGATCTCCAGCCCACCGGCCCGCTCCCGCAGCGCCCGCTCCACGGCGTCGGCGAGGCGCTCCTCGGAGCCGGAGACGCTGGGGATGTCGACCAGGGCGGCCGTGAGTTCCACTGGGTCGGCGGTGAGATCCAATCGCGGCGTCACGGCGGGGACGATACTCCGTGCCGGGATCCGCCGACATCCTCCGTCGGGCCGCCACCCCCTGGGAGAGGATGGACGGGTTCCGACTACCGTTTGCACCATGAGCACCCCAACCACTCCCGATCCGCAGCACACCGGTGCCCACGGTGTGGGAATCGCGACCGTCACCGACGACGGGACCGTGCTCGACACCTGGTTTCCCACGGTCCGTCTCGGGGAACCGGAACAGGTCGGCAGCAGGCGGCTGACCTCCGAGGAGGCCGTCGAGGCACTGGGGACGACCGGGGCGGAACTGCTCGGGCGCGACGAGGCCCGCGGCGTCGAGGTCGTCGCGGTGCGCACCGGTATCGCCCGGCTCGCCGACACCCCCGCCGACACCCACGACGTGTACCTGCGGCTGCACCTGCTGTCCCACCGCATGGTGCGACCCCACGGCCAGAGCCTGGACGGGGTGTTCGGTCTGCTGTCCAACGCCGTGTGGACCAACCACGGCCCGTGCCCGGTGGAGGGGTTCGAGTCCACCAGGCTGCGCCTGCGGGCGCGCGGGGAGGTCACGGTCTACAGCATCGACAAGTTCCCCCGCATGGTCGACTACGTGATCCCGTCCGGGGTACGCATCGGCGACGCCGACCGGGTCCGGCTCGGCGCGCACCTGGCCAGCGGCACCACGGTCATGCACGAGGGCTTCGTCAACTTCAACGCGGGCACGCTGGGGGCCTCCATGGTGGAGGGGCGTGTCTCGGCGGGTGTGGTCGTCGGCGACGGTTCGGACGTCGGCGGCGGAGCCTCGATCATGGGCACGCTGTCCGGCGGGGGTCGTGAGGTGATCTCCGTCGGGGAACGCTGCCTGATCGGTGCCAACGCGGGGTGCGGCATCTCGCTCGGAGACGACTGCGTCGTGGAGGCCGGGCTCTACCTCACGGCGGGCACCAAGGTCACCCTGGAGGACGGCACCCTGACCAAGGCGGCCGAGCTCTCCGGATCCGAGGGACTGCTGTTCCGCCGCAACTCCACCACAGGAGCGGTGGAGGCCGTCGGGCGCACCGGCGGCAAGGTCGAGCTGAACGCGGCGCTGCACGCCAACGACTGATCCTCCACCAGGGGCGTCGCGCCAGCGCGCCCCGCACGGTGCCCCTCCGTGGCTTCCGGGGTGACACCGAGAACGTCCCGTCGAGGGCGGCGGAAGTCCGGCCGGGCGAGCTATTCTCACCGTGTGTCCTCGCCCGGCGCTCGAAACGACGGTCCGTCGGAGTGGAAGGACGCCGCGACCGTCCTCACCGGAGCCGGACTGCCCACCGACCCGGTACGGGCGAGCGGGGACCGGCCGTTCGCCGAGCACGTTCGGGCCGCGCTGGACCGGTGGACCCGCCTGCTGGCCGCTCGCGAGGCGGGGATCCTCCGGGGGCGGGATCCCGAGGACCTGCACCGGGGACGGGTGGCCGTGCGGCGGATGCGCGCGGTGCTCCGCACCGGCCGGGACTCGCTCGACCGCACGTGGTGTTCCGGGTTGCGCGCCGAGCTCGGATGGCTCGGCCGGGAACTCGGGCCGGTGCGGGACCTGGACGTGCAGCTGGCCGAGCTGGACCGCCTGCGCACAGAACTGGAGCAGGCCCGGATCCCGGCACTGGAACAGCTTCGCGCCGCGCTGGGCGAACACCGCGAGCACGCCCGTTCCGAGCTGCTGGAGGCCCTGCGTACTGAGCGCTACCGGGCACTGCTCGTCTCGCTCGCCACGGCCGTGCGGGACGGGGTCCCGGCGACCGGTGCCGCGGAACCCGGGGCGCGGGTCCTGCGGCGGAAACTGGGCGAGCAGCTGCGCGCGGTGCACGAGAAGGGCCGGGACATGCCGGCCGCACCGGAGGACTCCCGGTTGCACGGACTGCGCATCGCAGTCAAACGGCTGCGCTACTGCGCCGAACTGGCCGTGCCGGTGCTGGAGGAGGAGCCCCCTCGACGGGTGATGACCGCCGCCGAGCGGTTGCAGGACGTGCTCGGGCAGCACCAGGACGCGGTGGTCACCGAACAGTGGATGCGGCGGCTGGTCGGGGAGGGAACCGCGCCGGGGCGGTCCCGACGGCTCGGCCCCGAGTCCGTGCTGCTCGCCGAGGAAGTGGTGCGGCGGTGTCGTCTCCGACGGGAGCGGCTGCGGACGGGATGGGCGGAGCACTGGCGTGAGCTGGTGGACACGGCCGCCGCGTGGTCCGAGCACGCCCGTCGGCAGTGACCGGCTCGCCGTTCCGGAGTCCCGACACCTCGGATTCCGCGCTGTGTGGTTCCGGTGGCCGCCGCAACGCCGACTATCCGGGCGGGCGGCACCTCTCTCGACGGGCCGAGGGCCGTTTTCAGCCCCGCAGGCGCCGTACGGCCGCCTCGATCCGTTCGTCGGAGGCGGTCAGCGCGATCCGCACGTGCCGCTGCCCCTCGGGGCCGTAGAACGTGCCGGGGGCCACCAGGACCCCGCGTTCGGCCAACCACCGCACCGTCTGCCAGGCGTCCTCCTCGCGGCTCGCCCACAGGTAGAGACCGGCGACCGAGTGGTCCACCCGGAAGCCCGCCTCCTCCAGCGCGGGACGCAGCCGTTCGCGCCTGGCCGCGTAGCGCGCACGCTGCTCACGCAGGTGCTCGTCGTCGGAGAGGGCGGCGGTCATGGCGTCCTGCACCGGGCGCGGGACGATCATGCCCGCGTGCTTGCGCAGTTCCAGCAGTTCCCCCACGAGCGCGGGGTCGCCGGTGACGAACCCACCCCGGTAGCCCGCGAAGTTCGAGGTCTTGGACAGCGAGTGCACCGCGAGCAGCCCCTCGAAGGAGCCGCCGCACACCTCCGGGTCGAGCACCGAGACCGGTTCGGCCTCCCAGCCCAGGGCCAGGTAGCACTCGTCGGAGACCACCACGGTTCCGCGTTCCCTGGCCCAGTCCACGACCTTGCGCAGGTGTTCGGCCGGAAGGACCCTGCCCGTCGGGTTGGAGGGGGAGTTCAGCCACAGCACGGCCGGGCCAGCGGGACCCAGGGAGTGCGTGGCGTCCGTCCGGACGATCTCGGCCCCGGCCAGTCGGGCTCCCGCCTCGTAGGTGGGATAGGCCAGTTCCGGGATCACCACCGTGTCACCCGGGCGGGTGCCCAACAGGCTCGGCAGCCAGGCCACGAACTCCTTGGAACCGATCGTGGGCAGCACGTCCTCCGGGTCGACACCGTGCACCCCGTGACGCCGTGCCAGGGCCGCCGCGGCGGCGGCACGGAGCTGTGGGGGGCCGTGCGTGGCCGGGTAGCCGGGGGAGTCGTCGGCGGCGCGGAGCGCCGCGCGCACCACGTCCGGGACCGGGTCGACGGGCGTGCCCACCGACAGGTCGACGATTCCGTCCGGGTGCGCACGGGCCGTCTCCCCGGCCGTCGCCAGCGAGTCCCACGGAAACCGCGGCATCCCCCGGTGGCGGGATCCGTACGCCCTGCCACCGGTGTTCGCCGTACCCTCCGACGAACCCTCGGGACTCATTCGCCCTGTGGGGGAAGGCTGGCGATGGGCTCGACGTCCTTGTTCACCTTGCCGACCTTGGCGGCCCCACCCGGCGAACCGAGATCCTCGAAGAAGTCCACATTGGCCTGCGTGTAGGCGGCCCACTCCTCGGGCACGTCGTCCTCGTAGTAGATGGCTTCGACCGGGCAAACCGGTTCACAGGCCCCGCAGTCGACGCACTCGTCCGGATGAATGTAGAGCATCCGCCCGCCCTCGTAGATGCAGTCGACGGGGCACTCCTCGATGCATCCCTTGTCGAGCACGTCGACGCAGGGCTCGGCGATCACGTAGGTCACGGTAGCTCTCCTGCTCGGTACGTTTTCTCCTCCCGCGCCGGATCCGCGCGGCTGCCGCCCAGTATCCCTCGGAGGCGCCCCGCGCACACAGTCGGTTCCACAGCACGGGAGCGTGATCGAGGGTACGCGGCCGTGGGTGCGGAGGTAAACGGCACCTCCCGGCCGGGCCCCGGCGGGATCGCCCACCGGGTTGACATCCCGCCCTGCGGGTCGACCGGCCGCCGATCGAGGGGCGACCACGGCACGGACGGGAACGTTCTCCCAGGTGATCGGCGATGCCGGGAGCAACGGGGCCAGCTCCGTGCCCGTTCCGGCCGGCTCCGCCGGTGACCGCGGGTCCGATCCGGAGCGACCCCGCCACCGAGGACGTGCCGTTCGCCACACCCTCTCCCGAAGAGCCCGTGCTCAGCCCGGATACGAGTGTCTGCCGCGCACGATCCCCAGCATCGCCGCCGCCGGGAGGGTTCCGCCGCCGATGAGCAGATAGCTCCGCCAGTCCTCGGCGGGCAACAGCATGTCCCCACCGGGGCCGAGCGTGCCCAGCACGAAGACGGTTGCGAACCACGCCACCAGCGGGGCGGCGGCCGCCAGTCCGCCGGTGGAGAACCGCGCCGCGAGCGAGACCAGCATCGGATTGGTGACCACGGCCACCGCCACGGTCACGGGAAACTGCACACTGCCGAGGTAGGAGGGCAGGAAGAACAGTTCGAGCACCGCCAACAGCACCGCGTCCAGCACCAGCACCGCCAGCGTCACCCGGTCGGCCCACGTCCGTAGCCCGCTCATCGCCGCTCCAACGGGGGCCCGCCCGCGACGTCGAGCCCCTCGAACAGGTCGGTCCGGGGTGCCCCCGATCCGCTGCCGAGCACGTAGTACTCGCCGCCCAGCACCGGTTGACCGATGCCGTTGGACAGCGCGTAGGCCGCGGCGCCGGAACCCTCGTCGGTCCAGAGGCTCACCTGGGTGCGGTGCGCACGCAGGGCGTCGAGCTTGGCCTCCAGCACGGGAGTGATGTCGATCACCGTGTCCACGGTCGCGTCGTCCACGGTGGGCAGATCGTCCTCACCGGCCAGGGTGAACGGCACTCCCTCGACGGCGGCCAGTTTCCGCAGCCCCTCCCGCACCGCGGAGGCGGCGGGAGCGGCGTAGAACACCCTCTCCACGTCGGGGACCCGTTCGACGGCCGCGAGGGTGATCTCGTGGGCCCGAACGTGGTCCGGATGCCCGTATCCCCCGTCCGAGGCGTAGGTGACCACCACCTGGGGACGCACCTCACGCAGGATCCTCTCCAGCAGGGCGGCCTGCCGGCCGAGCTCGTCCGCCACCAGGGCCCTGGGGTGGGTGTCGGCGGTGGCCCCGGCGGTCCTGCCGTATCGCTGCCAGGCCATCCCCGAGTCACGCCAACGCCCCATGCCCCCGAGGAAACGCTGGTCGGAAATCCCCAGGGCGGCGCAGGCCGCGTTCAGTTCCCCGACCCGGTAGCCGCCGAGCTGGTCGGCCCCGGCGGAGTCGAGCCCGCGCAGTTCCGGGGGGATGACCTCCCCTTCCTCGCCGAGCGTGCAGGTGACCAGGGTCACCTGCACTCCGGCCGCCGCGTAACGGGCTATGGTGCCGCCGGTCCAGAGGGTCTCGTCGTCCGGATGCGCGTGTACCAGCAGTAGACGCGGTGCGGTCGTCAACGTCACGCTCCCAGCCTAGGACGGTCCCGTCGGAGTCCGTGCGTCCTCCTCCCACCCGGCGGGAACGGCACGAACCCCTCGGGGGTCGAGACAGCGCGGAGGCTCAGCGGAACGCGGCGGGTTGGTGCGAGGCACGCGAGGTCAACAGGGCCACCACGTCCCCCGTGCCGTTCCGACGCAGCCGCCGGGCGGCCACCAGGGAGGCGGCCGAGCTGAGTTCGGCCGCGAACCCGGACCTGCCCAGCTGCGCGGTGGCCGACCGGAGCTCCTCCTCCGAGCAGACCACGGCGGTGCCCCCCGACTCGCGCAACACGCGCAAGGACATCACCGTCGCCTGCGGGTTGCCGATGGAGACGGCCAGACTGTCCGGGTCGACCTCCTGCTCCGGCGGAAGCTCCAGCCCGTCCCGCAGCGCCACCGACAACGAGGGGTAGCGTTCCGCGGCGATCATGCGGGGCAGCCGGTCGATCACGCCGAGATCGTGCAGTTGGCGGAACCCCGCCCACAGTCCGGCGAAGCCGTCGCCGCGGGAGACCGGCACGGTCACCGCCTCGGGGGCGGTGCCGAGGTCCTCGACGATCTCGTAGGCCATGGTCTTGTAGCCCTCGATCCCGACCCACAGGCTGCTCACCGGAACCGCCGAGGTGTTCGTCAGCACCGCCCACCCCTGCTCCTCGGCCCGGCCGCGCAGGATCTCCCACCGCTCGGCCGCGTCGGAGGCGAACAGCATCCTCCCGCCGTGCAGTTCGACGAGCCCGCGCCAGACCTCCCCGATGTCCGGGGTGGCGACCACCACACACTCCAGCCCGGCCAGCGCTCCGTAGGCGGCCGCCGAGACCCCGGCGTTGCCGCTGGAGGCCAGCGCCACCGTCTCGTAGCCGTACCAGGCGGCCCAGGAGACCGCCGTGCTGTAGAAACGGTCCTTGAAACTGCCGGTGGGGTTGCGGCGCTCGTCCTTGACCAACACCCGCTCGGACCGGTGTGCCCCCTCACCGGGCAGCTCGACCAGGGGAGTCGCCCCCTCCCGCATGGTGACCACGTGTTCGGGAGGGATCGGCAGCAGCTCGCGGTAGGACCACATCCCTTCCCCACGCGCTCTCCATCGACGTCGTAGTGAGGCACCGTCCAGGCCGGACAGGTCGTACTCGGCCAGCAGCGCCGAGGGAATCCCCCGAGCGCGGCAGTCGAGGCAGCCCTCCGTGTCGTAACGCGGTTCGGTGCGGGCTCCGCAACGGACGCAGCGCAGCCCACGCGGCCACGTGTACCCGCCGGTGCCGAGCCCGGGCTCATCCGATTCGGTCACTGTGGACGACATGGGCGGGGCTCCCTTCCGGACCGGTGTGGTGTCCGCACAACAATGCACCACTTCCCACACCGGAGGCCATCGTTTTCCGGCCGCCGTGACACGGCGGGTGTCCGCGGGATCACCAGTCGTAGCTCTCCCCTGGGGTCCCGATCCACTCTCCCACCGTGCTGAACGGGGTGGCGAAACCGGGACCGTCCTCGACCCCACGCAGTTCGCGGCGGACGGCCAACACCCGGGTCTCCTGGTAGAGCGGCAACGCCAGCGCACTGGACCACACCACGGGCTCGACGCGCCCGGACGCCCGGGCGAAGGGGATCCGTCCCGTCGTGGCCGCCTCGATGGTGGGTTGCAGCATCCGGTCGCAGAAGCCGGTGGGGTTGAACGTGGCCGTACTCCCCGTGTCCGGGTCGACCGAGGGGCATCCCCACTGGGCGGCCAGGGTGGAGGCGGGATCGGCGCTCACCGGACGCGGCGCCACGGCCAGGTCGATCCCAGCGGACTCGGGAGGGTCCATGCGCCGCGGATCCGTGGGCAGCATCGTGCGGTAGAGCTCGTCTCCCTCGGGGGTGATCACCGTGGCCCCGATGTCCTGGGCGGCGAGCTGGTCGGCCACGGTGTTGGCCACGGCCTCGTAGGACTCCTCCTCGAACTGGGCGGCGATCACGAGATTCAGCGGGGTCCCGTCCCGCACCCAACTTCCGTCGGTGTGCTCGTAGCCCGCCTCGCGGAGCAGCGTCCGGACCCGCTGCGGGTCCGGTGAGTCGGAGAACTCGCCGGCGGGTTCGGTGGCTGAGTATCCGGGCTGGGAGGGGGCCAGCACCTGCGCGTGGGCACGCCGCTCCTCGTCCGGGCCCCCACCGGTTCCCGTGCTCACCAGGGCGTTGCGGTCCAGTGCGGCGAGCACGGCACGGCGGACCCGGACGTCGTTGAGCTGCGGACTGCTGCGCCGCAAAAACAGGGTACTGACGAGCGGCCGGGGCAGCGTGATCAACCGGACGTCCTCGCCCAGTCCCCGCAGGGCGCGCATGGTCTCCGCGTCCGGATCGAACATCCCCAGCTGCACGTTGCCGCTGCTCAGCGCGTTCAGGTTCGCCTGTCGGTCGGCGGCACGCACCACGATACGGTCCGACTTGGCCGGCTCCGCCCAGTAACGCTCGTTGCGCATCAGCACGATCTGGCCCCGGTCCAGGTCGAACTGACGTATCGCGAACGGACCTCCCGAGGCGGGATAGCCGTCGTCGAGGGTGTCCTCCCACCCGCCGGGGGCGTCCTTGACCAGGTGGGCGGGCAGCAGGTGGTCGAACAACGACTTCCACCCCGGGTAGGGACGGTCGAAGGTGACCAGCACGGTCTTGCCGCCCTGCTGGGAGCGCACGTCGGAGATCATGCGGTAGCCGACCGGGTTGACCACCCCGTCCTGGCTGCGCATCTGTTCCCAGAGGTACACGAAGTCCTCGGCGGCTATCGGCGCCCC
Organism: Actinopolyspora mortivallis DSM 44261; assembly: GCF_000384035.1. Lineage (GTDB taxonomy): Bacteria > Actinomycetota > Actinomycetes > Mycobacteriales > Pseudonocardiaceae > Actinopolyspora > Actinopolyspora mortivallis. The sequence continues at coordinate 636,772 of NZ_KB913024.1, read as the reverse complement.
GTCCGACCATCCCGCGTCGGTGCGGATGCGGTAGCGCACCGTGAACCTGTCGGTGTCCGGCACCACCTCGGCCGAGGTCATCAGCGTGGTGTTGAGCACCTGTTCCCCGTCGGGGCCGGGCACGAACACCGAAGGCAGCATGAGTTCGGACAACGCGTCGGTGAGCTGCGACTGGTCCGCCAGCGCGTGCGGGTTGAAGCCGCCTTCGAGTTTCTCGACCCCCGCCACGACCACCCGGGGCTGGGGCGGCTCGGTGGGGGGTTCGGAGGTCGGCTGCGGAGTGGTCGAGCTGACCAGCGGCGGCGGTGGCGCGTTCGTGCACCCGCCCAGCACGCTCAGAAACACCAGCACCAGTGTCGCGGCGGGGAACGGACGAAACCGGCTTCGGTACACGCTGGTCGAACCTCCGTTGCGGATCCGGCCGCATACCCCGGGCGAAGCGACCGCGGGGCCGGAAACGGCAGTGAATCCCCACGACCATCCCACACCCGGCTCGCCCTCCCGGAGCAGCCTCACCGCCCCGGCGGTCAGCTCTGCGCGTCCCGCGACTTGGCGCGGGAACGCTGCCTGCCGCGCTGGGCACCGTCCAGGGTCACCTTGCGTACCCGCAGGGCCTTCGGCCCGACCTCCACGCACTCGTCGGCCGAGCAGAACTCCAGGGCCTCCTCCAGGCCGAGTTTGCGGGGGCGGGCGAGCCGTTCAAGCTCCTCGGCCCCGGCCGAACGCATGTTGGTCAGCTTCTTCTCCTTGGTGATGTTGAGGTCGAGGTCCTCGGCGCGCGGGTTCTCCCCCACGACCATGCCCTCGTAGACCTCGTCACCGGGTTCGACGAAGAAGGTTCCCCTGTCGGACAGCTGCATCAGCGCGTAGGTGGTCACCTGTCCGGCGCGGTCGGCCACCAGCGAACCGCTGTTGCGGCTGCGGATCTCCCCCGCCCAGGGGGAGTAGTCCTCGAAGACGTGGTTGGCGATACCGGCGCCCCTGGTCTCGGTGAGGAACTCGGTGCGGAAACCGATCAGCCCCCGGGCCGGGATCACGTACTCCAGTTTGATCCGCCCGGTGCCGTGCCCGTCCATGGTCTCCATCCGTCCCTTGCGGGAGGCCAGCAACTGGGTGACGGCCCCCAGGTGCTCCTCGGGGATGTCCAGCCAGAGCCGTTCGAACGGTTCGCACAGCTTGCCGTCGACGGTCTTGGTGACCACCTCCGGCTTGCCCACGGTGAGTTCGAAGCCCTCCCGGCGCATGGTCTCCACCAGCACGGCCAGGGCCAGTTCCCCACGTCCCTGGACCTCCCAGGTGTCCGGGCGTTCGGTGTCGACCACCCGGAGGCTGACGTTGCCGACGAGTTCGGCGTCCAGCCGGTTCTTGACCAGGCGCGCGGTGACCTTGCTCCCGCCGTTGCGTCCCGCCGTGGGGGAGGTGTTGGTCCCGATGGTCAGCGAGATCGCCGGGGCGTCCACGGTGATACGGGGCAGCGGTTCCGGGTTCTCCGGATCGGCGATGGTGTCCCCGATGTTGATGTCGGGGATCCCGGCGACGGCCACCAGGTCCCCCGCCGAGGCCGACTCGGCGTTGACCCTGTCCAGGTTCTCGGTGACCATCAGCTCGGTCAGCCGCACCTTCTCCACGCTGCCGTCCTCCCGGCACAGTCCCACGGTCTGTCCCTTGCGGAGTTGTCCGGCGTGGATCCGGCACAGGCCGATGCGTCCCAGGAAGGAGGAGGCGTCGAGGTTGGTGACCAGGGCACGCAGTGGGGCCCGCGGGTCGCCTTCCGGGGCGGGGACGTGCTCGAGCAGGGTGTCGAACAGCGGGGTCAGGTCACTCTGCGGGACCTCGCCCGTCTCCGGGGCTTCGAGGGAACAGCGTCCGTCCCGGGCCGAGGCGTAGACGACGGGGATGTCCAGCACCGACTCGTCGGCGCCGACGTCGGCGGCCAGTTCGAGCAGCAGCTCGTGGGTCTCCTCGACGACCTCGGCCACCCGGGAGTCCGGGCGGTCGACCTTGTTCACGACCAGGATCACCGGCAGTTCGGCGGCCAACGTCTTGCGCAGCACGAACCTGGTCTGCGGCAGTGGCCCCTCACTGGCGTCGACCAGCAGCATCACGCCGTCGACCATGGACAGCCCGCGTTCGACCTCACCGCCGAAGTCGGCGTGGCCCGGGGTGTCGACGACGTTGATGGTGACCGGCCCCTGTTCGGTCATCCGGTGGATCGCCGTGTTCTTGGACAGGATCGTGATGCCCTTTTCCCGCTCCAGGTCGTTGGAGTCCATCACGCGGTCGACGGGTTCGGTGCGCTCGGAGAACGCTCCGGACTGCCGGAGCATGGCATCCACCAGGGTGGTCTTGCCGTGATCGACGTGCGCGACGAGCGCGATGTTGCGCAGATCGGTGCGGGTGCGCTGGTTCGGGCTGGCGACACTGGTGGCGGACACGCGGGAACTCCTGGCTTCGTACGGGTCGGGTGCAAAACGGCGTCGTTCGAGGAGCGGCCCGTGATTCGTGCGGCTGGAACCGGTGGGCCGCGGCCGTCGTGGGAATCGAACACGTGCGTGGCACGCCCGGCGTGCCCATCTCCGACGGCCGGATATCCCTCACCAGGGTAGTGCACCGTCTCCCGCGCGGTGTCGTGTGGCTCGCCACCACGCCGGAGACCTCCGTGTGACGCCCGTCCTGTCCGGGATGTCGTCACCCGTCCGGCACGGGCCCGTCGGCCGGGGCTCCTCACCGGTGTGCAACACCGGCGTGGAACGAGGTATTCCACGTTCCCGTTCGGAAGCTCATCCGGGAAAGGAGAGCCGGGAACGTCGCGAACCGGATGAAAGGCGAAAAAACGGCGACGGTCCGGACTTCTTCCGGGAGAACTCCGAACCGCCACCGTCGGGAACGGCCAATTTTCGAAATATTTTCGGATAACTCCGGAGCGGGACTCCGGATCCCGAAGCCACCCACCGGAGCGACCCGTTCCTCACTCCGCCGGAGTCAGGTGATCCGCGTAATCGGCCAGCTCCGGGATGGTCCGCAGCGCCTGGAACTCGATCACCTCGTGCTTGGCCACCCTGTGCACCACGAAGGGATCGGTGGCCAGCACCGCGTCCAACTGCCCCCGGGACATCGAACGCGCGATGATCACCCCTCCGGTACGGGGGTGCCGCCGACCGGAGGCGATGAACTCGCCGGAATCCTGATGATGCGCCAACCAGTCGGAGTGATCGGCCAGCAACGCGTCCACCTCTGCCAGAGGTGCGGTGTAATGAACCAGAACCACGTACATTCTTCGATGATATCCCCGTCGAAGATCCGTGACGAGCCGATGGAGCCGCGGAACACACCATCCGAGCAACGAGGGAACGCTTTTCCGGCAAATACGAAAAATGATCGCGACCCTTTTTCGCGAAATGTCCGGAAAATCCGCGCACCTTCCGGCCCCCACGGGGATCACTCCGACAGGGCCCGGCGCTGGTCCTCCTCCACCACCCCACGCATCGCGTCGAGCAGCAACCGGTCCGTGGCCAACCAGTCCACCTCGGTCAACCCCTCGGCATCGAGCCAGCGCACCGCGCGGTGCTCCACCGGCCACGGAACGGCGTGGGGATCCGCCAGGGTGGCCAGGTAACCGTGCAGCAGCATCCCCGGCTCGCCCGGGATCGGCACGTCGGTGCCGAACCTCCCCGCGACCCGCACGTCGACGCCCAGTTCCTCGCGGCACTCCCGCACCACGGCCGCCGCCTCGTCCTCGCCCGGTTCCACGCGACCACCGGGCAGTTCCCACCGCCCGGCGTGCCGGGCCGGATAGCACCGCTGCTGGGCGAGCAGCACCCCCTCCTCCACGACGGCCGCGCCCACCACCCGGGGACGGTCCGCCCACGCCTCGGCCAGAGCTCCGACCCGCTCCAGGTACGTCTCCCACCACGGCCGGAACGGGGAGGGGCCCTCCCGTCCCCGACAGCGCACGGTCACCCCGGCACCCGAGGATTCCGACTCCACCACGACCCCGAGTTCCTCGGCCCCCTCCGGCGCCCCCACCACCGTCAGGGACAACCCCGTCTCGTCGGCCGCCCGGACCGAGACCTCCCGCACCGGATCGGAGGCGGGGAACTCCTCCAGAACCAGCCGGTCCCCGACGACCAGCAACTCCCCCACCGCCGTCACGGGACGTCCCCGGAAGGCCTCCAACACGCTGCGGGTGTGCCGCACCGCGGCGGCCGCCGTACGCGGAGCGGCCGTCACACGAACACCGTGAACCGTCACGAACCACCATCGTGCCCGCCCCGGCCGGATCCCCGGAGACGGGGCGGCGGCTCACTCGGCCGAGCCCGCCGAGGGCCAGCGCACCTCGATGCGGGCCCCTCCCTCGGGTGCGGAGTCGGCACGCACCGCCCCACCCCGTCCCCGCACCGTTCCGGCGACCAGGGCCAGTCCCAACCCGGCACCGCCGTGCTCACCGGCCCGGGAGGGATCCACCCGGTGGAACCGGTCGAACACCTTCTGCCGGTGCTCCGGGGGGATGCCGGGTCCGTCGTCGTCGACCACCACCCGCACCACGTCCGCCGCCGGCAACACGCTCACCCGAACCAGCGCCCGCGCGAAGCGCGTCGCGTTGGCCAGCAGATTGTCCAGCACGGTGGACACCTCGGAGGGAGTCGCCAGCACCGGGGCCGTGAGGAACGGAGTGACCAACCCGATGCGGACCCCCTCCCGCCCGGAACGCGCCCGTTCCACGGCCGACCACGCCGCCGCGACCAAATCCACCGGTTCCCCCACAGGCCGGGCCCCCGCCTCGGCGCGGGCCACCGCGAGCAACCCGTCCACCAGCTCGGACAGCCGCAGCGCCTCCTCGGAGATCTCACGCAGTGTCTGTTGGGCCAGCTCCGGGTCGGGGTGCAGCACCGCCACCTCGGCCTGAGTGCGGATCGCACCGACCGGATTGCGTAGCTCGTGGGCGGCGTCTCCGGTGAAACGGCGCAGCCGCTCGGTGTCGGCGTCCCGCCGGTCCAGCATCTCGTTGGTGGCCAGGGCGAGCCCGCGCAGCTCGTCGTCGGCCTCCGGCACCGGCAACCGCCGGCCCGCAGGCAGTTCCGCGGCGGCCAGCCGCATCCGGCGCACCGGGCGCAGGGCGGCCCGCACCGCGGCCCAGGTGGCCACCGCGACGAACAGCACGCCGCACAGCGCTCCCGACACCAGCACGTGGTCCGCCGTCGAGCGCACGTCGTGATAGACGGCCAGCTCGCTGCGCGCCAGCACGAGCAGCGGCCTGCCCGAGGGGTCGGGCACCACCGTCCCCCGCCAGCGGACCCGGGAGGCGTCCCCGCCGGGAACGCCCCGGCCGGTGACCCCCTCACCGGTCTTCAACGTGTTGATCTCCCAGGGACGCAGGCCGGTGGGCCCCAGTCCGTCCACGGGCTCCCCGGCGGTGTTCAGCACACGAACACCACCGGGTGTGGCCACCTCCCGAGCAGCGGTGCCCGTGGACAGCGCGGAGGCGGCCCGCCGGGCCTCGGTACGCAGTCTGGTGTCGATCGACTCCAGGGACAGCCACCCCAACAACGTCCCGCTGATGACCACCAGCACGGTCACACCGACCAGGGCGGCCAGCGCGGCCACGAGGGTGACGCGGGCCTGCACGGTGCGTCGGTCCCACCAGCCCCGTACCGTCCGGACCACCGGGCGCCGCCGGCGACGCCCCGGACTCACGGCCGCTCCACCGTGTAGCCGTGCCCGCGCACCGTGCGCACCACCTCACCCGCCCCGACCGCGTCGAACTTCCGCCGGAGGTAGCCGATGTAGACCTCCACCACGTTACGGGTGACGTCCTGGGCACCGCCCCAGACCTCGCTCAGCAGCTCCTCCTTGGTCAGCACCGTCCCGGGCCGCGCCGCCAGCGCCACCAGCAGCTTGTACTCCCTCGGGGACAGGGCCACCGGCTGGCCCGCCCACCGGACCCGACGTCCGGAACGGTCGATCTCCAGGTCCCCCAACGTGAGCACGTCCGGCTCCGTGCCGGTCCCGCCTCGGCGGGCCAGCGCACGCACCTGGGCAGCCAGCACCACGAAGGAGAACGGTTTCACCACGTAGCCGTCGGCTCCCAGGTCGAACCCGTCGGCCTGGTCGAACTCGCCGTCCTTGGCCGAGACCATCAGCACCGGCGTGCGCACGCCGCGTTCCCGCAGCAGTTCCAGGACCCGGTAGCCGGACAGTCCCGGAAGCAGCACGTCCAGCAGGATCACGTCGAAGGCGCCGGTGGAGCCGAGCCGCAGCGCCTCGGTGCCCTCCGCGCAGCCGGTGACCTCCATCCCCTCCGCCGACAGACCGCGGCACAGCGCCGAACGCATCCCCGTCTCGTCGTCGACCACCAGCACCCGGGTCACCGCACCGTCCTCGTTCACGGCCACCAGCATGCCCGTCCTCGGGGCCGACCACATCGGGGAGAGTCCCCAGTCTCCCGGAGACCGCGACTCACGTGTCCTGGGCGCACGGCCACCCACTCGCTCTCAGCGCGATCTCAGTTCGGGGGGTGCAACCTGAGAGGTGACGTCCGCGAGGATGTCGGTGTGGGGACCTCCGGGGCGAACACCGCCCGGATGTCCCGCCGGCATCCGGACCTGTCGTGGCCCACGACACCAGGCAGGGGCGGAAACCGCAGAACCGAAGGGAAACGGATGAGACGCAGGAGCATCGCGCTGACCGCTTCGGCCGGGATCGCGGCCGGAGCCCTCGGGCTGACCTCACTGGCCTTACCCGCGGGCGCGCAGAATCCGCGCCTGCCCACCACCACTCCCCAGGAGCTGGTCGCCTCCGTGCTGGAGTCCGGGCGGGCCCCGGCGATGGCGGGCACGGTGACGGTGCACAACCGGCTCGGCCTGCCCGCCCTGCCCGGTACGGAGGAGGCGGGCGAGTTCCTCTCCGGCGGTCAGAAGTCCCTGCGGGTGTGGTCCGACGGGGAACGGGGCTACCGGATGTCGGTTCCCACCTCCCAGGGCGAGGTCACCGTGGTCGACGACGGCAACACGGTGTGGAAGTGGACCTCCTCGGAGAGGACCGTCGTCAAACACCACACCGGCGAGGGCGAGCCGGGGACACGGCGGGACGACACCCCGGCCGAGAACCCTGCCGAACTCGCCCGCGGGCTGGTCGGGAAACTGCGGGACAGCAGCGAGGTGACCGTCGACGGGACCACGAGGGTGGCCGGCGAGGACGCCTACGAGCTGGTGCTCACCCCCGATCCCGGCGAGCGCACCAAACTGCGCGAGGTCCGTGTCGCTGTGGGCGCCGAGCACCGCATCCCCCTGCGGGTGGAGGTCAACACCAACGGCTCCGGGGAACCGGCGCTGAGCGCGGGCTTCACCCGACTCGACTTCGGCCGTCAGGATCCCGAACTGTTCCAGTTCACCCCGCCGGAGAACGCACGGGTGCGCACGGCCGACCCCGAGGAGGGCAACCACCCGGAGGGGGAGCAACGACAGCGGGCGAACTCCACCAGCCGACTCGTCGGGGACGGCTGGGACACGGTCGTGGTGAGCGAGCTTCCCCGGCAGGCGACGCGGCAGGAGGACACGGCGGAGCGCGAGCACGCCGGCTCCCCCGAGAACCCGCGTGGCATCCTCGACACGATCGGCGAACCGATCAGCGGCTCGTGGGGCCACGGCAGGGTGGTGGACACCGCCGCAGGAACGGCCGTGATCACCACCGACGGGCGCGTGGCCGCCGGGGCCGTCCCCCGGCAGGTACTGACCGAGGCACTGAGGAACTCGTGATGGGCGAAGCCGTCGACACGGCTCGGGCGGGGGCCCACGAGGCCCCCGCCTCCGCGCGGGAGACGGAACCGGCACTGCGCACCAGATCGCTGCGCAAGACCTACGGACGCACGGTCGCCGTGTCCGATGTGAACCTGACCGTGCCCCGGGGAGCGGTGTTGGGGATGCTCGGGCCGAACGGCTCGGGCAAGACCACCACCATCCGGATGCTGCTCGGCCTGACCGAACCCACCTCCGGTTCCGTGGAACTGCTCGGACACCGGATCCCCGAACACACCGGACGCGCCCTCCCCCTGGTGGGGTCCCTGGTGGAGGGGCCCGGTTTCCACCCCTTCCTGTCCGGCAGACGCAACCTGCGACGGTGTGCCGCCGTCGAGCCCGGGCTGTTCGGCTCCGACACGGACACCGCCGTGGAGCAGGCCCTGGAACGGGTCGGACTCTCGGAGGCAGCCGAGCGCAGGTACCGCTCCTACTCGCTGGGCATGAAACAACGCCTCGGGCTGGCCGCGGCACTGCTGGTCCCTCGGGAACTCGTGGTGCTCGACGAACCCACCAACGGCCTGGATCCGGCGGGCACCAGGGAGATCCGCCGGGTCATCGCCGACCTGCACGCCGACGGGACCACGGTGATCCTGTCCTCCCACCTGCTGTCCGAGGTGGAGAACACCTGCACCCACGCCGCGGTGCTGCGTGAGGGCACACTGATCGCCCAGGGGGCGCTGGACACGCTACTGGAGTCCACGGGTCCCAGCCTGCTCGTGACCGTCGCCGACACCGAGGAGGGACTGCGCGCGTTGCGGGAGGCGGACCTGCCCGTGAGCCAGGAGAACGGGGACCTGCGTGTGGACCTGTCCGACAACCGGGCGCCGGAGGTGATCGCGGCCCTGGTCCGTGCCGGGGTGGAGGTCCACGAGGCCAGACGGGAACGCGCCGGGCTGGAGGACATCTTCGCCCGACTCACCGAGGGGGAAACGTGAACGGGATGGTATCGCGCGTCGAACCGCCCTCCGGTGTGCGCCGGAACGGGCCAGCCCCCTTCTGGAGGGTGGTGCGGTCCGAACTGGGATGGGTGCTGCGCAGGCCGCGCAATCTGCTGGCGCTGTTCGGCCTGGCGATGCTGCCCGTGCTCATCGGGACGGTGCTGACCCTGACCGACTCGGCCGGTTCCGGTCCGTCGTTGTTCGCCGCCATGGCGGGCAACGGGCTGGTCCTGCCCGTGTTCAGCCTGATGATGACGCAGAACCTGCTGCTTCCGCTGGTAACCGCCATGGTGGCCGCCGACGCGCTGGCGGGGGAGTCCGCCCACGGCACGCTGCGCGGACTGCTGCTCGCCCCGGTGGGGCGGGTGCGGCTGGTGACGGTGAAGGCGATCGGCGTGGCGAGCATGATCGTGCTCGCCGTCGGGGTGATCACTCTCAGTGGGGTGCTGACCGGACTGACGGTGGTGGGCGGCGACGGGCTGGTGACCCTGTCCGGAACCACCCTGCCGCTCGGTCCCGCCCTGGGGAGGGTGGCCCTGGCCGCCGGGTGGTGCGCGGTGCAGATGGCCGCCGTGGGCGCGGTGGCCCTGGCCGTCTCCGCGGCCACCGAACACCCGCTGCTGGTCATGGCCGTGACGGTTGGGGGACTGATCGTCTTCGGGGTGCTGGAGGCCTTTCCGAACCTGGAGTGGCTGAAACCGGTGATGCTCACCACGGACTGGTACTCGATCAGCGACGTGCTCAGCGATCCGATCCGTTCGCAGGACCTGCTCACCGGCCTGTGGCGGGCCTGCTGCTACATCCTCATCGGATTCTCCGCCGCCACGGCGCGGATGGCCACCAAGGACACCTGACCGTTGTCTCCCCGACACCACGCGGCCCGCTGGCCGGGTGCGTGTCGGGGGTCGGTGGCAGGCTCGTGGCGAACACCGCCGCACCGGAGGCGGCGGTCACCGAACCAGGAGTCGCACCGTGACATCACTGCTGCCCCGCCGTGTCACCGACGACCGCGACGGACTGCTGGCCTTCCTCGAACACCAGCGCGACGCCCTGCGCGCCGCCGCGCACGGACTGGACGAACAGCGTGCCGCGCAGCGCCCCACCGCCAGCGGACTGAGCATCACCGTGCTGGTCAAACACGTGCTACGCGTCGAGCGGCGCTGGGTCAACGTCCAGATCGGCGGGCGGGAACTTCCCGGCCTGTGGCCCATCACCGACTTCGAGAGGGAGTTCACCCTGGAACAGGACGAGTCACTGGCCGACAACCTCGCCGCCTACGCCGAGGTCACCGCCGAGACTGAAAGCACGGTCGCCGAGGTGGCCGACCTTGACGCCGAACTCCCGCTGCCTCCGGAGATGCGGGGCCGTACCGATCTGGAGCCGTTCACCACACGCTGGGTTCTGCTGCATCTGATCGAGGAAACCGCCCGGCACGCCGGGCACGCCGACATCATTCGGGAGTCCCTGGACGGCCGGAGGGCGGACTCGCTGCTGTCCGAGTTCGCCGCTGCCGCGAAGCCCCGCTGAGCACCGCCACGCCGACCGGGTCGAGACGCAGGGCGACCTCCTCGCCCTGCTCCGGGATCTCCGCCCCCTCGGCGACGGCCTCGACCCGGTTCACCTGTCCCTCTCCCGCGTCGACGAGCAGCCGCACGTGGTCGTGCCGGTGCATCCGCTCCACCACCCTGCCGGTGGTCTCCGCTCCGCCCGGGCACCGTCCCGCCCTGGCTCGCACGCCGACCGGACGCAGCCCGAGCCGCACCGGCCCGTCCGGCTGCTCCGGCGTCGACACCGTGCCCAGCGGCCCGGAGGCCAGACCGTCCGTGACGTGCGCGTCCAGGAAGGTGGTGCACCCGAGGAACCGCGCCACCCGTTCGTCGCGCGGAGCGCGCCACAGCCGACGCGGCTCGTCCGTCTGCAACACCCGGCCCTCGTGCAGCACGGCCACCCGGTCGGCCAGGGCGAAGGCCTCGTCGAGGTCGTGGGTCACCATCACGGCCGTTGGGCTGTCCTCGGCGGAGAGCAACCTGGCCAGGTCCACGGTGAGCCTGTCGCGCAGAGCCCGGTCCAGGCCGGACAGCGGCTCGTCCAGCAACAGCATCCGGGGTTCGGCCGCCAGCGCGCGGGCCAGCGCGACCCGTTGGGCCTGCCCGCCGGAGAGCTGCCGCACCCGACGGCGCTGGTAGCCGGCCAGTCCCACCAGCTCCAGCAGCCGGTCGGCCTCGGCGCGCCGTTCCTTCCGGCCGACGCCGCGCATCCGCAGCGCGAACTCCACGTTGCCCGCCACGTCCCGGTGCCCGAACAGCTGCCCGTCCTGGAAGACCATGCCGAAGCCGCGACGGTGCACCGGCACCCCGGACAGGTCCCGCCCGTCGAAACGGACCTCCCCCGCGGCGAGGCTCTCCAGCCCGGCGATGGTGCGCAGCAGGGTCGACTTCCCGCATCCTGAGGGCCCCAGCACGGCCAACACCTCGCCGCGCGGCACCTCCAAGTCCACTTCGGATAAAACGGTCGTGCCGCCGTAGCGCACCGTCACCGCGTTCATCCGCAACCCGTCGTCCGTGTCGGACGGTTCGGTCCCCCGAACGGCACCGGATCGCGCCACACCCATCAGAACTCCCCCGGTGAGTCCGTACGCAGGGTCTCGATCACCAGCACCGCCACGACCGTGACCACCATCAGCAGGGCGCAGACCGCATAGGCCATCTGCGTGGTGAGCTCTCCCGGTCGGGCGATCAACTCACTGACGGCCACGGGCAGGGTCGGACTCTCCGGGCGGGCCAGGAACCCGGTGGCCCCGAACTCCCCGAGCGCCACGACGAAACCGAACCCGGCGGCCGTGACCACCGCCCGCGCCGCCAGCGGCAGATCCACCTCACGCCGCGTGCGCAGCGGCCCGGCCCCGAGCGTGGCCGCGGCGGCCCGCAGCCGGTCGTCGACCGAACGCAACACCGGCAGGACCACCCGGATCACCAGTGGGGTGATCACCAGGGCCTGGGCCAGCGGCACCAACAACGGCGAGGTCCGCAGGTCCCCGGGAAGCAGGTGCAACGTGATCAGGTACCCGAAGCCCACGGTCACCGCCGAGACCCCCAGCGGCAGCATCAGGGCCGCGTCCATCAGTTCCGCAGCCCAGCGTCTGCGCGAGGTCACCAGCACCGCGCAGGCCAGCAGTCCCAGCAGCAACGCCATCCACGTGGCGTCGAACGCCGTGTGCGCCGAGTTCCACGCGGCCTGCCAGCCGGACACCTCCAGAGCGCCCTGCCCGGTTCCGGACAGGGCACGATAGCCGTCCAGGCTCCACCCGTCCCGGCTGCGCAGCGAACGCACCACCAGCGCCGCGATCGGCACCACCAGCGCCAGCAGCACGGCCCCGGCCGCGGCCACCGGCGCCCACTCCGCGCCGCGGGGTCGTCGTGTCGGAACCTCCGAACCGCTCACCCCGGCGGCTCCGCCCCGACGCCGGGCGAACGCGGCGACCGTCAGGGCGGCGAGCACGGCGGCCAGCTGCACCAGCGAGAGCGTCGCCGCGCCCGACAGGTCGAGCAGCCGGACGGTGCGCAGGTAGATCTCGGTTTCCAGGGTGCGGTAACGGCCGCCCCCCAGCACCAGCACCACCCCGAAGCTGGTGGAGCAGAACAAAAACACCACCGCCACGGCCGAGAACACGGCGGGACGCAGCGCCGGCAGGGTGACGGTGCGGAAGGTCCGCAGCGGCCCCGCCCCCAGGCTGCGGGCGGCGTCCTCGGCGCGGCGGTCCAACCGCGCCCACAGTCCCCCGACGGTGCGGGCCACCACGGCCACGTTGAAGAACGCGTTGGCCAGCACGATCGCGAACGCGTTCGGCTCGTCCGTGCCGAGCAGCGCCCGGAACGCCATCCCCACCACCAGCGTGGGCAGCACGAACGGCACGGTGACCAGCGCGCGCAGCAGCACCTTGCCCGGGATCCGCACCCGCGCGAACAGGAAGGCCAGCGGCAGACCCGCCACCAGCGCCAGGGCGGTGGAGGCCGCCGCCTGTCCCACCGTGAAGGCGACCAGCCTCCAGGTCTGCGGTTCGGCCAGCAGCCCGGGATCCGGGGTGGACAGTCCCCGGTGCAGGATGGCCAGCACCGGCCAGGCGAAGAAGACACCGAGGAACCCGAGCACCAGCAGGGCACAGGCCGACCAGCCCACCCGGCGCAGCAGAACCCCGTTGTCGGTGCCGACGTCCCGCCGCCCGGCCGACGGGGAGCCCCGCGGGGAGAGGTCCACCGTCATCGGCGGGTCAGCTCACGCCACTGGCTGATCCACTCGGCGCGGTTGTCCTCCACCCGCCGCGGATCCAGTTCGGTGGAGTCCTCCGGCCGGGGCGCCACCCGCTCCCAGTTCTCGGGAAGCTCCACCCCGAGCACGGTCGGGTAGACGTACATCTGCTCGGGGACCTGGCTCTGGAAGGTCCACGAGAGCAGGAAGTCCATCAACTCGCGCGCGGCCTTCGGATGCTCGGCTCCCCGCAGCACCCCCGCGTACTCCACCTGCCGGTAGCAGGTGTCCAGCAGGGCCTCGGTGCGCGCCCGCCCCTGATCGTCCACCTCGGCGGCGGGCGAGGAGGCGTAGGACAGCACGATCGGCCGCTGCCCGGATCCGGAGGAGCCGGAGAAGTCCTGGTTGTAGGCCTCCTGCCAGCTCGACGAGACACGGACGTCGTTGTCGACCAGCCGGCTCCAGTAGTTCTTCCACCCCTGGTCGGGGCCGAAGGTCGCCACGGTGTTCAGTAGGAACGCCAGCCCCGGTGAGGAGGTCTCCGGGCTGGGCACGGCGAACAGGCCCCGGTAGCGGGGTTCGGTCAGGTCCCGCAGGTTCCGGGGCGGTTCCACGTCGTGCTCGGCGAACCAGCGTTTGTCGATGTTGACGCACACGTCCCCGGCGTCGATCGGGGTCAGTCTGGTGTCGGCCACCGCGTACTTCACCGGGATGGAGGCGGAGCCCCGCGGGCGGTAGGGGACGAACACGTCCGCGTCGAGCGCCCGGGAGTAGAACGTGGAGTCCACTCCGAAGGCGACGTCGCCGATCGGGGCGTCCTTGGTCAGCACGAGCTCGTTGGTCAGCGCACCCGCGTCGCCCGTCTTCCTGACGCGCAGCTCGTAGCCGGACTCGCGTTCGAAACTCTCGCGGGCCTCGTCGCTGATGGCGAAGGAGTCGTGGGTGACCAGGGTCACTGTTCCGGAGTCCGCGGAACCACCGTCGGTTCCGATGAGCGAGCAGCCCGCGACCGAGAGCACTCCGGCCAGCGCCACCGCGGCACGCGTCCAACGTGCGGTGTGTCGTTTCAATGATCCTCCCGAAGCCACACCACGAGCAGCGTGACGCCGAGCCGATCACGTGCCTCCCTGCGCCGGCGTGACCCGGTTCAGGTGAACGGTCGAGGACCCCGTGCCCTCCTCTCAGCCCAGCGCGCTGGACTCCCGTGGCGGCTGGTCAGTGTACTCGACCACCGTGCTGCCCCGGCAGACTGTGTCCCCGGCGCTCCCCCCCGGACTCCGAGTCCGCTCGGAGCGGATCACCCCGACTCCGCCAGCGCCAATTCCGCCGCCTCCTGGGCACAGCCCCAGGAGACCATCACCCCGCTGCCCCCGTGCCCGTAGTTGTGCACCACGCGGGCCCCCGCGAAGTGCTCGGTGTGCAGCCGCACCGCGTCGCTGGTCGGCCGCAGACCGACGATCGTGCCGCGTATCCGCACGTCGTGCAGCAGCGGTTGGATCGCGCCGCACCGGCGCAGGATCCCCTCGGCGGCCCGGGAGTCCGGAGTCCGACTCCAGTCGTGTTCCACGGCGGTTCCGCCGAGCACGAGTCGCCGCCCGTGCGGCATGTAGCTCGCCCACTCGCCGGTGTCGCCGAGCTCGACGAAGTACTCCTCGATACCGGGGTTGTCCACGACCACGTGATGACCGGAAACCGGGCGTACCCCCGGGTCGCCCACCAGTTCCCGCGCCGCCACCCCGGTGCAGTTCACCACCAGCGGGCTCTCCTCGGCCGCCTCGGCCAGACCGGAGACCGGCCCGAGCACGAGGTCCCCGCCCGCCTCCAGGAAACGGTCGGTCAGGTACTCCAGGTAGCGCGGCATGTCCACCAGCGGAACCGTGGCCCGCAGGCCCACCACGAATCCCGAGGGCAACTCCCCGGCCCCGCACGGGCGGACACCGTCGAGCAGTCCCAGCGAGCCCGGTGGGGACTCGGGGAAACCGGTCCGGCTCGCCACCGTCCCCAGCGTCGAGTGCACCCCGGTGTCCGGCTGGGCGGCCAGGTCGAGGAAGACGGCGTGGGTCCGGGCCGCCCAGCGTCTCGCCCGCTCCACCGGGTGCAACGAGGTCGGGCCCCAGATCGCTCCGGCCACCGCCGAGGTCGTCTCCTGCGGGTGCTCGGCGGTTCTGATGCGCACCCGGCATCCCGACTCGGCCAGCACGACACCTGTGCTCAGCCCCTGCACTCCCGCCCCAAGCACCAGCACGGAACGCGACCGATCACTCACCGAGCCGACGGTAGCAACACCGCCCGAAAAATCCCACCCGTCCGGTGGGAACGGCCGCGGGCGGCGAACCCGCCCATCCCGGCACCGCCGCACTCAGTCGGGTGGCGCGGTGACCGGACGGACTCCCCCCAGGTCGGGGGCCAGCCAGTGCCGGGCCCGGGCCGCGAACTCCTCACGGGAGCAGGCACCAGCCCCCTCCTCGACCGCCCCCAGCAGCGGGACACCGGTCACCCACGGCAGGTCGGTGGTGTTGCAGTTCTCCACCGTGCCCGGCTCGCGCGGCCAGCTCCCGAACACCGTGCCGGGGCAGTGCAGTCCCCGCCGCAGCACCTCCCGCACCGTCAGCGCGGTGACGTTCAGCGTCCCCAACCCGGGCGAGCAGACCACGAGCACCGGCGCGGACAACCGCGCGGCCACGTCCAGCAGGGTGTTGCCGTGCTCGTCGAAGGGAACCAGCACTCCCCCGGCCCCTTCGACCAGCACGGTGGAGTACTCGGTGGACAGTTCCGCCAGCCTCCGGGAAACACTGTCCGGAGTGGGCGGGGGAGTTCCGGCCCGGCGCGCCGCGGTGGCGGGGGCCAGCGGCTCGGGGTAGCGCGCGAACTCGAAGGTGTCCACCCCGGGCACCAGCCGCGCGAGTTCGGCGGTGTCCCCGTCGTGCTCGTCGGTGCCGGTCTGGATCGGTTTGACCACAGCGACCGGCCGCGACGCCAGGGCCGCCACGGCGGCGGTGACCACGGTCTTGCCGACGTCGGTACCGGTGCCGGTGACGAACAGCGCAGCAGTGGACATGACTCACCCCACCCGTGCCGCGGCGACGGCCGCCTCCGTCACGCGCGCGAGGTCCTCCTCGTCGATGACGTAGGGCGGCATCGTGTAGATCAGGTCCCGGAAGGGGCGCAGCCAGACGCCGCGCTCCACGGCAGCCGCGGCGGCAGCGGCCGTGTCCACCGGACGGTCGAGCTGGATCACCCCGATCGCTCCGAGGACCCGCACGTCCCGCACTCCCGGCAGTTCGGCGGCGGGAGCCAGCCCGCTCGCCAGTCCCGACTCGATCCGGCGCACCCGCGCCCGCCAGTCGTCCCGCAGCAGCACCCGCAGCGAGGCGCGGGCCACCGCCGAGGCCAGCGGGTTTCCCATGAACGTGGGGCCGTGGGCGAGCACGGGAACCTCGCCGCCGGCGATGCCCTCGGCCACCCTCCCGGAGGCCACGGTGGCCGCCATGGTGAGGTAGCCGCCGGTGAGTGCCTTGCCCAGGCACAGCACGTCGGGGGCCACCCCGGCGTGGTCGGCGGCGAACAGCTCGCCGGTACGTCCGAAACCGGTGGCTATCTCGTCGAAGACGAGCAGCACCCCGTGCCTGTCGGCCAGTTCCCGCAGCCTGCGCGGGTACTCCGGGGAGTGGAAACGCATCCCCCCGGCCCCCTGCACCACCGGCTCGACGATGATCGCGGCCAGTTCCCCGGAGTGCCGCCGCAGCAGCCCCTCCAGGTGGTGGAGGTAGTCCGCGTCGGCCTCGGCGGAGAAGCCCGCCGGCGGTGCCTCGGCGAACACCTGCTCGGGCAGCGCGCCCCGCCACAGGTGGTGCATACCGCCCTCCGGGTCGCACACGCTCATCGGGTGCCAGGTGTCGCCGTGGTAGCCACCACGCCAGGTGAGCACCCGCCGTTTCTCGGGTCTGCCGAGCCCACGCCAGTACTGCAGGCACATCTTGAGCGCGACCTCCACCGACACCGAACCAGAGTCGGCCAGGAACACGTGGTCCAGCGAGGCCGGGGTTATCTCGGTGAGCGTCGCGGCCAGTCGCACGGCGTTCTCGTGGGTGAGCCCGCCGAACATCACGTGGCTCATCCGGTCTATTTGCGCGTGGGCGGCCGCGTCCAGTTCGGGGTGGGCGTAGCCGTGGATGGCGGCCCACCACGAGGACATGCCGTCGATGAGCTCGTCGACCCCGTGCACCGGTTCGGCCAACCGCAGTCGGACCCCCTCGGCCGAGTCGACCACCGGGTGTTCGGAGTCGGTGGGGGAGGTGGTGTAGGGATGCCAGACCCGCGCGCGGTCCAGTTGGGACAGTTCGCGCGGGGTCAATGGGGCGTCGAGGGAGAACACGTCGGGATGATCCTCCCCCGCCGGTTCACGGTCACAGTCGCGGAGCGGACAAAACGAGGCTGGCGCGGTTGTGCGTGTCGAACACTGCCGTCGTGCGGGCGGATCCACTCAGCATGGATCCATGACTCCGGAGAAACCCCCCGCCCCCAGCACCGCGCACCCGGAGACCGTCTTCGCCTGGGTCGAGCACCGGGACCGTCTGCGGCGGGAGAACGGACTGCACCGGGTCCTGCGGCCGCGTGCGGCCACCGAGGGCGTGCTCGACCTGGCCGGCAACGACTACCTCGGGTTGTCCCGGCACCCGGTCATCACCGAGGCCGCCGCCGAAGCGGTGCGGACCTGGGGAGCGGGTTCCACCGGTTCCCGGCTGGTCACCGGCACCACCGAGCTGCACGCCACCCTGGAGGAGGAGCTGGCGGCCTGGTACGGCACGGAGGCCGCGCTGGTGTTCTCCTCCGGTTACGCCGCCAACCTGGCGCTGGTCACGGCACTGACCGACGAGGGTTCCCTGATCGTCTCCGACCGGAACAACCACGCTTCCCTCATCGACGGCTGCCGGCTCTGCCGGGCCGAGGTGCGGGTGGTCGCGCACTCCGATCCGGACGCGGTGCGCGCCGTGCTGCGGGAGAGTCCACGCCCGGCGGTGGTGCTGACCGAGTCGGTGTTCTCCGTGGACGGTGACGTGGCCGCGCTGGACCGGCTGCTGACGGTCTGCCGCGAGCACGGCAGCGGATTGCTGGTCGACGACGCCCACGGGCTCGGCGTGCTGGGTGAGGGAGCCGGGGCGTTCTCCGCGTTCGGGCTGGGGGCACCCGCCGACGCCGTGGCCACCGTGACCCTGTCCAAGGCCCTGGGCGCCCAGGGGGGAGCCGTGCTGGGGCCGCGTCGGGTCGTCGAGCACATCGCCCAGACGGCCCGTCCCTTCGTGTTCGACACGGCGTTGGCTCCCGCCGCCGCGGCGGCGGCCCTGGCCGGGATCCGGTTGCTGCGCGGGCGGTCACACCTGCCCACGCGGGTGCGGGCCGTGACGCGGCAGCTGCGCGAGGAACTGCTCGACCACGGGATCGGCGTCGGAGAACCGGGGGCCGCGGTGCTGGGGGTTCCCGTCGGTGCCCCGGAGGCCGCGGTCGCCTGGGCGAGCCGGTGTCTCGAACGCGGGGTGCGGGTGGGCTGCTTCCGTCCCCCGTCGGTTCCCGACGCGGACTCCCGGCTGCGACTGACGGCACGGGCGGACCTGGAGGACGACGAGGTTCGGCGGGTGGCCCGCGTGATCGCCGAGACGGCACCGGAGTTCGCCGCCCCGGCGGGCGGGTGAGCCCACCCGACGAGGTCTCGACGGCCCGGCCCCTGCTCGCGGCGAGTCCCGGTGGACTCAGGGTTTGCGTCCCACCCCTCCGACGATGCAGTTCGAGACCTCGGGCTGCTTGCGCAGCCGGGGACCGTCGGGCCACCATTCGCAGCACAGCACCACACCCGGATCGATCATCTCCAGGCCGGGGAACATGGCCTCGATCTGCGCCCGGGTGCGGAAGGCCCCGGAGCCCATGGGACTGTGCAGGAAGACCTGCTCCATGCGACGGGCCAGGTCGCTGTAGTACCCGTCGTCCTCCGGGTCGAAGAAGTGGCTCACGGCCACCAGGGAGCCGGAGGGCAGCGCCCGCACGAACTCCTCCATGATCTCGGCGGGGTCCGCCCCCTCCACGTGGTGGTGCAGGGTGCCGAGCTGGAAGAACGCGATCGGTTCGGAGAAGTCGAGGTGGCGGTTGACCACCGGGTCGGAGAGCAGTTCGCGGGGGTCGAAGATGTCGGCCGCGCTGAAGTGGGTCTGTTCGTTCTCCTCCAGTAAGGCGCGCCCGTGGGCCAGCACCACCGGATCGTTGTCCACATAGACCACCGTGGACTCCGGGGCGATCCGCTGGGCCACCTGGTGGGTGTTCTCCGCGGTCGGCAGTCCGGATCCGCAGTCCAGGAACTGCCGCACCCCGGTCTGGCCCGCCACGAAGCGGGTGACCCGGATGAGGAACTCGCGGTTGTCCCAGGCGAGGTCGGCCGCCTCCGGAGCGACACGTTTGACGTCCTCGAACACCTGCCTGTCGATCTCGTAGTTGTCCTTGCCGCCCAGGAAGGCGTCGTAGACCCTGGCGACGCTCGCCTTGCTCGTGTCGAGGTGGATCGGGGTGGCGCTTTCCTGCAAGTGGCTGACTTCGGTCATCACAACCTCACGTGATCCCGGCGGACTTCTGCGGAAGAATCGAGCACGCGCCGTGGGAGGACGGACTCGTTCGGTAAATACAAGCACAGGGAGGTAACCTCACGAAACCGTTCAGCGGGATTCGGATCGGCCGAACGCGGGACGAACACGGGACACGTACGGGGCCGCCGGATCCACTCCGTGAGCACACGAGACCCTGCTGTCCACATCGAGGGGACGAGAACGAGGATGAGCACTGTCGATTCCGGTGACCAGCACGACGGGGTCGAGGATGGCCCGAAACCGACCGCGCGCAGGATCGTGCTCGGAACCCAGTTGCGTCGTCTGCGGGAGGCGGCCGACATCACCAGGGAGGAAGCCGCCGAGTCCATACGCGGTTCCGCGTCGAAGATCAGCCGTATCGAGTTGGCCAAGGTCACCGTCAAGGAACGCGACGTGGTCGACCTGTTGCGCCGCTACGGTGTCGAACCGCAGCACCAGCAGCCCTTCCTGGAGATGGTGCGCGAGTCCAACCAGCCGGGTTGGTGGAACCGCTACAGCGATCTCATGCCCGACTGGTTCCAGGACTACGTCGGCCTGGAGGAGTCCGCCTCCCGGATCCAGACTTTCGAGCTCCAGTTCGTTCCGGGACTGTTACAGACCGAGGACTACGCCAGGGCCATAGCCAGTCGCGGCAGGCCCGAGCTCGCCGACGAACAGGTGCACCGGCGGGTGGCGCTGCGGATGCGACGACAGAAACTGCTCAACACCCCGGACGCGCCCCGGCTCTGGGCGGTCATCGACGAGTCGGTGCTGCACCGCCCCATCGGAGGGCTGGAGGTGATGCGGGCACAGCTCGACCACCTGCTGGAGATGACCAAACGTTCCACGATCATCCTGCAGGTGGTGCCCTACCGGCTCAGCGGTTACGCGGCGGAGGGTTCGTTCACCATGCTGCGCTTCGCCGAGCCGGAACTGCCGAACCTGGTGTACGTGGAACATCTGGCCGGAGCGTTGCACCTGGACAAACCGATCGAGATCGAGAAGTACGGAAGGGTCTTCGACCGGTTGACCGTGGACGCGGAGACGCCGGAGAACTCCCGGAAAATGTTGCGGCGGGTGCGGGAGAGTATCGGGTGAGTTCCCCGCCGGAGCCGGTCACCTCCCGTTCGGGAGTCCCGGAGTTCGAGACGGACCTCCCGACTCGGCACGCGGCGTACTCGGAATCTCCTTCATCCCCCGAACGTGGCTAGTTCGCGCCGACACGACCACCTCGCTGAGTGAACTCCGGAGGAACGAGAGGGAAACAAACTCGCACGATCGGGTGGCTTTGTGCAGATGCACGTGCACATGCATTGTCAACGCCCCACCCCCTTGGCAAGATCACGTGCACGTGCACATGCACAGAGACCGGAAAGGTGGCCTTATGCACGAAGAACCTCGCACCAGCACCTCGGCGGCGCTGCTCACCGACGCACAGTGGCGCAGGAGCAGGCACAGCGGAGCGATCGGCAACTGCGTGGAGGTCGCCGCCCTCGACGAGGGCGAGGTCGCCGTGCGCAACTCGCGGGACCCCCAGGGCCCCGCCCTCCTCTACACCCGCGCCGAGATGGCCGCGTTCGTGGCAGGAGCCAAGGACGGTGAGTTCGATGACTTCCTCCGGTGAGCCCGAAGGCGGCTACGAGGCGCGCTTACTGCGGCTCGTCGCGCGTGGTTTCCAGTTCGTACAGTCCTCCGACGCCGCGGGAGAGCCCGAGGCGATCGTCGGAGTCCGCGGACACGACAATGTCATCGACGTGATCCAGCTGGAGTCGGAGGACCACGTGGTCGCCACCAGGATGCCCAGCTCGGAGGAGAACATCTACCGGCCGAACACGATCCTGTGGCGAACCAGCGGCACCGTCTACGAGGTGATCGACCGCCTGCTCGCACTCCCCGACGACCACACTCCCGGATCACTGCTGGTCGCCGCGGGAAGCTGAGCGGGGTCGAACGTCACTCTACCTCCCGACCCGGTGGGACGGGTACCGCCGTTTCCGCGCCCGGGACACCACGGACGGCCCCTCGCGGCGTGGGAGGCGGCGATCGCCGCCGCCTCCCACGACCCGCCCGTCCCCTCCCCACCACGCCGTCCATCCCGGTACGGCGCCCCTCCCCCGGGTTCGGACCACAACCACCCTCACGGTGACCCGAATCACTGATCACGGCTCCGTACCCGAATATCGTCGTCCGCACCGATTCCCACGAAGAGGCGGACGCATGACAGCGGAGCACCATCCCGACCACCCGGGCACGAACCACACCGAGGTCACCGACGAACAAGATCTACGAGAACTGATCGGAACCCCCTCACCCCGCACCCTGGACAAGGAACGGTCCGTCCCACACGAACCGGACAGGACGTGGCTGGCCCACTCCCCGTTCTGCCTGGTGGCCACCTCTGACGAACTGGGGAACCACGACGTCTCCCCAAGGGGGATCCGGCCGGTTTCACCCTGGTCCTCGACCAGCGCACGATCGCGCTGCCCGAACGCCCCGGCGACCGCCGCGCCGGCGGTTTCCACACCATCCTGCGCAACCCGCATGTGGGACTGCTCCACATGATTCCGGGACGCGGGGACACTCTTCCGCGTCAACGGAAGAGCCCGTCTCGTGCGCGAGGCCCCGTTCCTCGTGGACACGGAGGCGCGCGGACACCCCGTTGGAGGAACTGGAGCACTACTACGGGGACTCCTACGCGACCCGACTCTACCGAGGCTGAGTTGATTCCCGTCCCGCACACGACGGAACCGACACCGGAGTGACACACATGTCCCACCCACCCGGAGACGACCGCAATTCCCGGAGAGGTCCATCCGGCGGACTCCCCCTCTCCCCGGTCTGGAAGGCGATGTCCCGGCGACGCAGGACACTGTTCGTCACCGCACTGACGGCACCGAACCTGACGCTGGCGGCGCTGAACCTACTCGACGCTCCCCTGAGCGTGGCTCTGCCCGCCTTCCTCGCGGCCTCTGCCACGGGATTCGCCACGCTCCGCCGGATACCGGAGTTCTCCACTCCGCCGACGCCCTCCCCGCACTGGCGTCTCACCCCCCGA
Organism: Actinopolyspora mortivallis DSM 44261; assembly: GCF_000384035.1. Lineage (GTDB taxonomy): Bacteria > Actinomycetota > Actinomycetes > Mycobacteriales > Pseudonocardiaceae > Actinopolyspora > Actinopolyspora mortivallis. The sequence continues at coordinate 614,130 of NZ_KB913024.1, read as the reverse complement.
CGCTGGCGGTTCGGCCCCGACGACTGGACGTTCGGTTTCCCGGACGGCACCACCTTCCGTGGAAGGTCCTCCCGCTCCTCCCACGACCGTCGGTAAGGGGCGGCGCCCGTGTCCGGGACTTCCGGGACCGCCGGAGCCAACCCCGCCCGTCGGGGGGCCACCGCGTGCCCGATAATCCCTCCCGGACCAGGCATCGACGGAAAGTGAGCATCCCGGTGGCGCGTGACCAGGGGAGTTCCCGCCCCAACCCCTCGTTTTTCGGCAGCATCGACCCGTTCTGCTGGATCATGGTGATCCCGCTGTTGCTGGTGGCGGTGTTCACCACTCTGGCGGTCTCGCTGACGGTGGGGTTGGGACTGGTGGCCCTGGGCGTGGTGGTGCTGCTGGCCGACGCCACGATCAACTGGCGCTGGTACCGCACCTGGGGGAGCAGACCCGTCTCCCGGGACTCCCGCCCCCGGAAACGCTGACCGTTTCCGGGGACAGCGCAGGCGCGTGACAGGGGTCCACCGCTCACCCGTCGGTCAGGAACTTCTCCGGCGTGAGCGGCAGCTCACGAACCCGGACACCGGTGGCGTGGTGGGCGGCGTTGCCGATGGCGGCGGCCACCCCGACGATGCCCACCTCGCCGATGCCCTTGGTCCCCATCGGGTTGACGTGCGGATCGTGCTCGTCGATCCAGTCCACCTCCACCGACCCCACGTCCGCGTGGGCGGCTATGTGGTAGCCGGCGAAGTCGTTGTTGACCACGTGACCGAACCGCCCGTCGACCACGCCGTGCTCGTGCAGGGCCATGGACAGCCCCATGGTCATCCCGCCCGCGAACTGCGAACGCGCGGTCCGGGCGTTGACGATGCGCCCGGCGGCGAAGACACCGAGCAGGCGCGGCACCCGCACCTCGCCGGTGTCGGCGTGCACCCGGACCTCGGCGAACTGGGCGCCGTAGGCGTTCATCGCGTACTTGCCCGCCTCCGGGTCGGGCTCGGACTTCGTGGTGGTCTCGGCCCCTTCCGGGGGATGCTCGCCGTGTTCGGCGCGGAAGGCCCGCGCCGCCTGGACGATCGCAGTCCCCCACGAGGCCGTCCCCGAGGAGCCACCGGCGAGGCTGGCCTTGGGCTGGGCGGTGCTACCCAGGTGCAGCCGCACGGCCGACAGCGGAACCTCCAGTGCCTCGGCCGCGATCTGGGTCAACGCGGTGCGGGCCCCGGTGCCGATGTCGGAGGCCGCGATCTCCACCCGGTAGTACCCGTCGGCGTAGCCGACGGTGGCCACCGAGCCGGGGATGGTGAAACTGGGGAAGCTCGCGGCGGCCACCCCGGTTCCGACCAGCCAGTCGCCCTCGCGCCGAACCCCCGGCCTGGGGTCGCGTTCGGCCCAGCCGAACCGCTCGGCCCCCCGGCGCAGGCAGGTGACCAGGTTGCGGCTGGAGAACGGCCGCCCCGAGGTGGGGGCGGTGTCGGGCTCGTTGTGGACGCGGAACTCGATCGGGTCCATGCCGCAGGCCTGGGCCATCTCGTCCACCGCGCTTTCCAGCGCGTACATCCCGCCGGCCTCCCCCGGAGCCCGCATCCAGGTGGGCACGGGCACGTCCAGCGCCACCACCCGGTTGGTGATCCGGCGGTTCGGCGAGACGTACATGTCACGGGAGGCCCCGGCACTCTGCTCGGCGTACTCCGCCAGCCGCGAGCTCTGTTCGAGCGCGGAGTGCTCGGTGGCGACCAGCCGCCCCGTGGCGTCGGTCCCCAGCCGGACCCGCTGGAAACCCGGCGGGCGGTAACCCACCAGCGGGAACATCTGCGCCCGGGTCAACGCGCACTTGACCGGCCTTCCGGGGGTCAACCGCGCGGCCATGACCGTGGCCACCACGTGCGCGTGGGGCATCCCCTTGGAACCGAAACCCCCGCCCACGTGGGGTGAGACCACGTGCACCCGTTCCGGGTCGAGACCGAAGATCGGAACCAGCACGTCCCGCACCACGTACGGTCCCTGGTTGGAGTCGTAGAGGGTGAGTTCCCCGTCCTCCCACACCGCCACGGTGGCGTGCGGCTCCATCGGGTTGTTGTGTTCCGGAGGGGTGGCGTAGGTGACGTCCACCGTGTACTCGGCGGCCTCCAGCGCCGCGTCCACGTCCCCCTGATCCAGGTCCTCGGTGACCATCGGGGAGGAGGTGTCCGGCGACTGGGCCCGGTGGTCGTCGACGCCGAACGTGGACTCGTGGGGGTGGCGTTCGTAGGTGACCTCCACGAGACCGGCCGCCTGGGCCGCGATCTCCGGGGTCTCGGCCAGCACAGCCCCGATCACCTGGCCGCGGAAGGCGACCTCCGGGGACTGCAACACGGCGAGTTCCCCACCGGCGTTCACTTTCTCCGCGTTCTCGTGGGTCAGCACGGTGTGCACCCCGGGCAGTGCCTCCGCCGCGCTGGTGTCCGTGCCGGTCACGCGTCCCCGGGCTATCCCGGCCTGCACCAGGTGCAGATAGCGCGGGCCGTCCACGGGCTGTTCGAAGGCGTAACGCGCCGTTCCCGCCACCTTGTCCGGACCGTCGAGACGCTGCGGGGCCCTCCCGGGGTCCTCGGTCAGCACGTCGGTCATGCTCTGTCCTCCCTGGTGAGCTCGCGCAGCACCGCGCACAGGGTGTTACGGGTCATGGGGATCTTGAAGGCGTTGTCCCGCAGGGACTCGGCCTGCTCCAGTTCCGCCTCGGCCGCCCGCCGGAAGTTCTCCTCGGTGGCGGGGGTTCCGCGCAGTTCCCGCTCGGCGGCCTCGGCCCGCCAGGGTTTGTGCGCCACCCCGCCCAGGGCGATGCGGGCGTCGCGGACGGTGCCCTCGTCCACCTCCATGACCGCGGCCACGGAGACCAGGGCGAAGGCGTAGGAGGCCCGTTCCCGGACCTTGCGGTAGGTGGAACGGGCACTGACCGAGGGTGCGGGCAGTTCCACGGAGGTGATCAGCTCGCCGTGTTCGAGCACGGTGTCGCGTTCGGGCTCGTCACCGGGAAGCCGGTGCAGCTCGGTGACCGGGATCCGACGTTGCCCGTTGCTGCCGCGCACCACCACGGTGGCGTCGAGCGCGGCCAGGGCGACCGCCATGTCGGAGGGATGGGTGGCCACGCAGTGCTCGGAGGCGCCGAGGATCGCGTGATGGCGGTTCCAGCCCTCCAGGGCGGAGCAGCCGGATCCGGGTTCGCGTTTGTTACACGGCGTGCTGGGGTCCTGGAAGTAGGCGCAGCGGGTGCGCTGCACCAGGTTGCCGCCGGTGGTGGCCAGGTTGCGCAGCTGCCCGGAGGCCCCGGCCAGCAGGGCCTGGGCCAGCACCGGATAGCTCTGCCGGATCACGTGGGAGGCGGCCAGCTCGCTGTTGCGGACCGTGGCACCGACGGAGACCCGCCCGTCCGGCAGTGTCTCGACGAAGTCGTAGGGCAGCTTGGTGATGTCGACGAGCTTGCCGGGTTCGGCCACCCCCAGTTTCATGTGGTCGACGAGGTTGGTCCCACCGCCGAGGTACGTCGCTGTGGGGTCGTCGCTGACGGTGGCGATAGCACCGTCGGTGTCGTCCGCGCGTTCGTAGTCGAAGGGTTTCACTCCGCGGCCTCTCGGATGGCTGAGACGATGTTGGTGTAGGCGCCGCAGCGGCAGAGGTTGCCGCTCATCCGTTCCCGGATCTCCTCGTCGTCGAGGTCTGGCTCCTCTTCGAGGTTCTCGGTGACGTGGCTGGGCCAGCCGGCCTTGACCTCGTCGAGCATCCCGACCGCCGAGCAGACCTGCCCCGGCGTGCAGTAGCCGCACTGGAAGCCGTCGTGCTCCAGAAAGGCCTGTTGCACCGGATGCGGACGATCCCCTTCGGACAGTCCTTCGGCCGTGGTCACCTCCGCGCCGTCCTGGGCGACGGCCAGGGTCAGGCAGCTGGTGACCCGACGGCCGTCGAGCAGCACGGTGCAGGCACCGCACTGGCCGTGGTCGCAGCCCTTCTTCGGCGAGATCACCCCAAGTCTCTCGCGCAGCGCGTCCAACAGGGTGGTTCGGGTGTCCACCGACAGCGTTCGCCGCTGCCCGTCCACCCGCAGTGTTATCTCCGCGTCCATTCGACGGGCGCCTTTCCTCGCTTCGTGGTGGGTAAGCAAGCGTTCGGTGATCATCCTACGGAGACAGCGGTGACGCCCACCACCACGAATTCGGGCGACCTCGGCGGCTCCCGGCGCCCGTGTGGGTACCGGGGAGCCACGCTGGTGCGACGCTAGCCGTCGTGCTCCACGGGCAGCCAGAGTTCGCAGGAGGTGTCAGTCTCGTCCGCGGAGAACTCGGTGCGCAGGATCTCCGGTCCGGCGACGCTGCGGTAGGGGTTGGACGGGAACCACTGGGTGAACACGTCCCGCCACAGGTACTGCGCGGCCTCGGGGGCCTTGCCCACCGTGTGGAACACGGCCCACTTCCCGGCGGGCACGACGCGCTCCTCCACCCCCTCCGGGGCGGAGGCCGAGGACACCACCCCCTGCATGTAGTCGACCAGGCTGCCCTCGGCGCGGGACGAGGCGTCGAGCGGTTCCACGGCGGAGACGACGCCGCGCGGTTCCTGGTCCGACAGCGGCTTCAACCGCGCCAACCGTTCGACGCCGACACTCGCGATGAACTCGGCGATGGCCTGGTTGTGTCCCTCGTGCACGATCGGCACCTCGGTGCGGTAGCCGAGCAGCCGGAACTCCGGCTTGTCGACGATCCGGTACTCCATCGGTGTGCTCCCTTCGACGGTGAGGTGAAACGTCATCCGTGGTTGGGAGGTCAGTGCCGTTCCGGACCGGCGTGCCTCGGCCGGGCCGACACCGTGCACGGCGCGGAACGCCCGCGCGAAGGCCTCGTTGGACCCGTAGCCGTAGGTGACGGCGATGTCGAGCAGGCAGCGCTGCCCGGCCAGCACCTCACCCGCCGCCAGGGTCAGCCTGCGCCTGCGCACGTACTCCGACAGCGGGATCCCGGCCAGGGCGGAGAACATCCGGCGGAAGTGGTGCGGCGAGGTGCGGGCGATCCTGGCCAGCACGTCGATGTCGACCTCGGCGGCGATGTGCCGTTCGAGGTGATCCATGGCCTCGTTGAGCCGGTCGAGCATGGTGGCCTCCCTTCCGCACTCGAAACTAGGGGTTCGCCACCACGGCCGCCCGACAGTTCGTGCCCGTTTCGGTCGGGGGAGCGGCCCTCACGACAGGGGCGGCCAATTTTGCCTAAGGGGTGCTTTCAGACTGCGGGGTGTTTGCGGGCGAGGATCATGCAGTGGTCGAGTGGGAGCAGGGCCTTGTGCATGTCGTCGCGGGTCTCCCACTGGATGTGGAGTGTGCGGGCTCCGTGGAGTCAGGCGAGGGCGGCTTCGACGACCCGGCGCAGCCTGCCGAGTCCGGACCCGTGGACACGTGTGCGGTTCCCGAGCCGGGGTGTGATGCCCTGACTGGTCAGGGCGTCACGGCAGGTGTGGGAGTCGTAGGCCGTGTCACCGAGCAGTTCGTCCGGTGTGGCCACCACAGCCGACAGGGTCTGCACCATCCCGGGCAGCTGTGTCAGATCGTGCCGACCGGCCCGGGGGAGCGCACTGCCCCCGGTGTGCCGACCGCCTCGGTGAGCACATGGTGTTTCGAGCCCGGTCGGCCTCGGTCAACCGGGCTCGGCCCCACTTGTGGGCTAGCACGTCCCCGCTTGGCCGGAACGGAGGACGAGTCCACCACCGCCCGGGAGACATCCAACCGATCCGCCGCCCGCAGCCGGGCCAGCAGCACCTCGTCCCACACCCAGCATGCCAACACACCCATTCTGCAAGGACCCCATAATCGCCAACCTGACTGACAAGTTCAAGCCATCCGACACAGCAGGCAGCAGGGCCACTCTCGGTTTCGTGGCCCTGCTCACCGCGTTTCTCATCATCTTCTCGCAAGTCATCGCAGCCGGAACCACTGCTCAATGGGCAAACATGCTCGCCCTTGTACTAACCATCATCGGTACTGGGCTACGGGTAGAGGCAGTCATTATTCGTCAGGAACGTTGATCGCTGAACCAGCGGTAGATCACTACACTGACGAGGCCGAGAACGTCCACCGCTGGCCTTCGACCATACGAAGTACCCCACACGGTCGAAGGTCAGCGGTGTGCCAGGCCGCAGCGGAATGAAGGCTTCTGGGGTGCGGGAATCCGAAGTATGTCCGTTCAGATCGCAATCCAGTCGGACTCAGCGCAGTGAAACCAACCTCGCGAGACGGCTCGGCACGAACAACGGGCCGGAGAGCGCCTAGTGGTCGCGCTGGGTGACGAGATGGGCGAGCGCGGTCAGTTCCTCGGCCCGGGCTGTGGGACCGGCCGCGTCGAGGTGGCCCAGGGCACTGGTGAGCAGCCGGTCGGCCTGGGTGTGACTCCAGGAGCGCCCTCCCGCGATGTCGACGAGCTCGGCGGTGGCGGTCAGGTCGGTTTCCGCGTTCGGAGGATGGTGGTAGTGCGCGGCGAGTCGCCGCCCGGCGGGGGTCTCCGAGTTCAGCGCGAACACCACGGGCAGGGTCTTCTTGCGGGCGTGCAGGTCGGAGTAGGCGGGTTTGCCGGTGGTGTCGGGGTCACCCCAGATGCCGAGCAGGTCGTCGACGTGCTGGAAGGCCAGCCCGAGGTCGTGGCCGAAGCGGCGCAGGTGTTCGGTTCGCCGTGGGTCGGCACCGGCGTACCGGGCCCCGAGTTCACAGGCGCTCGCCAGCAGCGCGGCGGTCTTGGCTTCGGCCATGCGCTGGCACTCGGCGACGTCGACATCATCACGCTGCTCGAAGGCCAGATCCGTGACCTGCCCCTGAACGAGTTCCTGGACAGTGGTGTTGAGCAGGCGGATGCCGGACAGGGCGGCCGGGTGCTCACTGTCGGCGAGTACCCCGGAGGCCAGCGAGAGCAGGGAGTCACCGGCCAGGATCGCCGCGCTGGCCCCGAACACGCTCCAGGCCGTGGGGCGGTGGCGGCGCGTGGCGTCGGTGTCGATGACGTCGTCGTGGATCAGCGAGAAGTTGTGTACGAGTTCGACGGCGACCGCCGCGGGCAGGGCCTGCTCGACGGTGCCACCGACGGCCTCGGCGGCGAGCAGAACCAGCGCGGGACGCAGTGCCTTGCCGCCGGAGGTCTCGCTGAGCCCACCGTGTTCGTCGATCCAGCCGAACTGGTACCGGGCGATGTGGCGCATGTCCTCGGGCAGCGTGTCGACGGCCGAGCGCAGCGCCGGGTCGACCCGGTCGCGCGCGTCGCTCAGGGCCTGGTAGGCCCGCCGGGCCGGGGCGGCGTGCGGGAACACCTCGGGGGTGGCCATGGGAGCGTTCCTTTCACCGGGCGATCTCGACGTTCTCCAACACGCCGAGCGCGTCGGGAGTGAGCACGGCAGCGGAGTAGTATGCGCTGACCAGGTACGACGTGACGGCCTGGCTGTTGATGCCCATGAACCGCACGTTGAGACCGGGGGCGTACTCGTCGGGGATGCCGGTCTGGTGCAACCCGACCACCCCTTGGTGTTTCTCCCCGGTGCGCAGTACCAGTACCGAGCTGGTTCCGGTGTCGCTGACGGGGATCTTGTCGCAGGGCAGCAGCGGAACGCCGCGCCAGGCGGTCATGCGGGTGCCGTGCACCTCGACGCTGTCCGGGTAGACGCCCCGGCGGGTGCACTCGCGGCCGAACGCGGCGATGGTCCGGGGGTGGGCGAGGAAGAACTCGGACTTGCGGCGCCGGGACAGCAGCTCGTCGAGATCACCCGGAGTGGGCGGACCGCCGGTGGTCTGGATGCGCTGGCGCAGGTCGGCGTTGTGCAGCAGCCCGAACTCGCGGTTGGTGACCAGGTCCGCCTCCTGCCGCTCCCGCAGCTCCTCGACCGTGAGTCGCAGCTGTTGGTCGAGCTGGTTCATCGGCTGGTTGTACAGGTCACTGACCCGGGTGTGCACCCGCAGCACAGTCTGGGCCACGCTGAGCTCGTACTCGCGGGGGGTGAGCTCGTAGTCGACGAACGTGCCGGGCAGCTCGGGCTCGCCGTCGTGGCCGGAGGCCAGCCACATGGCTGCTTCGCCGTGCTTGTTGTGCGCGGGTGGGGTGTGGTCGCGCACCCGGTCGAGGTGGGTGCGCAGCACCTCGGAGCGCTCGGTGAGCTCCTCCACGGCGCGACGGGACAGGGTCAGCACGATGCACGGCGTCAGCGCGGTGGCCGTGACGGGCCAGGTGTCCCGGCCGCCGGTGAGGACGTGTTCTCCGAGGTAGTCACCGTCGGCGAGCACGTCCCGCGAGGTTTCTCCCCCGTAGGGGCCGGGGGTGCGGGTGTTGACCTTGCCGTGGGCCAGCAGCACCAGCTCCTCGGCGGGCGCGCCCACGGTGGTGATGTTCTCGCCCGGGGCGTAGTGGTGCTGGGTGAACCGTTCGGCCAGCGCGGCGAGCACCGTCTCGTCGTCGAGCTCCCGCAGGCACGGGATTTCGCGCAACTCCGGGGGCAGCACGCGAACCCGGTCGCCGGTGTTGGAGAACGTCAGGCGTCCGTCGCCGAGCTGGTAGGTCAACCGTCGGTTGACCCGGTAGGAGCCGCTGGTGGTCTCGACCCACGGCAGCATGCGCAGCAGCCACCGTGGACTGATCGAGCGCATCTGCGGTGGGGTTTTCGTGGTGGTGGCCAGGTTGCGGGCCGCGGCCGTGCCCAGGCTGAGCCGCTCCCGGCCCTCGGGTTCCGGGGTGGCCGCCGCGTTCGGTGCGATCTCGGTCATGTGTCTCACTCGTCGCGTGTGGGGTCGGAAAGGAGGTAGTCGCCGACGGCTCACCCGGTCCCGGGCGGGCGGCGGCCCGTGGCCTCCGTGGGCGCGGCGATCCGGGCCGCCGCGCCCAGGCCGGTGGGTCCGGCCAGGCGCCGGCGCGGCGTGAGCGCTCCCTCCGGCCGCGCGGCCCCGAGAGACGGGGAGGGTGGTGTTCCCGTCCCGGCGGCCCACGGTGTGTGGTGGCGCCGCAGTTCGGCCTCGGTGTAGCGCACGCACTTGCGGTGCCACTCCAGGATCCCCGACATCCAGTCCTTGAGGGACTCGGCGTGGTTGACGAGCACCCGGCGGGCGGAGTCGTCGAGACCGAACTCGTCGAACATCCGGGGCAGGCGCTCGCCGAGGATCTGCCGGAACTGCCGCATCCGGGCGGTCATCACCTCCGCCACGACGTCGCGGGCCCGCCACCGGTCGACGTCGAGGAAGTACTGGGTGACCAGTACGAGGTTGTGGACCTCACCCTCGAACTGGATCTCCTTCTGGTAGGAGAACAGGTCGTTGGTCAGGCACGCGTAGTCCTGCGCGGCGGTTTCCATCTCCCGGACCACCGTGCTGCGGTACACCTCGGCGGGCACCGTGTCGAGATGGGCCAGCCGGGACAGGCTCATCGTCATGTCCGAGCCGAACGTCTTACGCCGCATCTCCAGATAGTCGACCGGGTCCGGCACCCGGTGCTGGATCTGGTTGGCCAGTTCCCACAGCCAGCTGGCGGTCATCTCCTCCACGGCGGTACGGAACTGGCGCCGCGCCTCGGTGCCCATGGGCCCGGCGGTGCGTCGCCACAGGTCGGCCAAACCCCGTTCGATCGGGTTGGTCGGCTCCGGAGTGGACTCACCGTGCAGGGGCATGAACGCCGACAGCCGATCGTTGCAGACCTTGGCCGCCGCGAGGTCACGGGAGGCGCCGAACACGGCGGGAAAGTAGTCGTCGCCGTAGGTGCCCCAGGCCAGCCAGTCCGAGGAGAGGTCGAGTGCCTCCGGGTTCGCGTCGGCGTGGATCATCGCCGCGCAGTGGGCGAAGTCGAAACCGACGAACCGGCGCTCGTCCCACACCCCGCCGAGTTCCACCCCGGGCACGGAGTCGAACATGCCCATCCGCCGTGCCCAGTCGACACCGTGCTCGCGGGCGGTGTCCACGTGCGGGCTCATCCGCACGGGATAGGGCATGAAGAACTCCGGCAGCGTCAGGTGCCCCACCTCCTGGAACGGCCGGTGGGACTGCTGTCGCGTCCGGCGCCGAACGCCGGGACGCAGCCGGGAGAACGCCCGGGCCGCCGAGGTGCCCAGGCCGGTGGGGCCGTGCGGGACGGGGGCACCGGACGTCGCGGTGACGTGTTCGTTCATGTACCGGCTGGACTGGGTGTGCCACTCGTGGCCACCGGCCTGCCAGTCCTGCAATCCCTTGACGTAGGCCAGCACCCTGGCCCGCTCGTCCGGGTCGAGGCCGTGCTCGTCGCACAGCGCGGGAACCTCGGTCAGGGCCGTGTTGTCGAACTGCTCCAGACGGGAGGTCAACAGATCGTTGGTCAGTTCGGCGGCCCGCTGCGTGCTGGTGGCGAAGAAGGTCTCCATGACCAGCACCCCGTTGTTGAGCTCGCCCTCCTGCTGAGTCTCGCGCTGGTAGGAGAACAGGTCGTTACGCAGGTGCACCCCGTCGGCGAAGGTGTCGGTGAGCACCCGCATCGGTCGGCTCGCGGCGATCCGCGCCGGGATCTCGGCCCGGGCGGCGAGTTCGACGAGCCCGGCCGACCAGGGCGCTCCGCCGACCTTGCGGCGCATCTCGACGTAGTCGACCGGGTTGGGCACCTGCCCCTGGGTGATGTTGGTCAGCTCCCACACGCAGTCCTCGAGCAGGTTGCGGGTGGCCTCGGCGAACCTGTTCCGCCAGTCGGTCGACATGCTCGGGGCCGTGCGGGACCACAGGTCGACCAGTCCCCACTCCACGGGGTTCCTCGGCTCCGGGACGTGCTCGCTCGGGTCGGTCGGCATGAACGCCGACAGCCCGGCCAGGTACCGCCGGGCCCCGGCGAGGTCGCCGGTGTGTTTGTAGTGCTCCAGGAAGTGGTCGTCGAAGTAGAACACCCACACGTACCAGTCGGTGATCAGGTCCAGGTCGGTCGCGGTGGCGTCCGGGTGGGTGTAGGCGCACAGCAGCGGGTAGTCGGCCGAGTCGAAGGTGGACTCGTCCCAGGCGAACTCCCCGCTGCTGCCCGGTGCCCCGCCCGGGGTGACCATCTCCATCCGACGGGCCCACTCCGTGGAGTGCTCACGCGTCCGCTGCAGATGCGGGTTCAGCCGGGCGGGCCAGGGCAGGTAGAACTCCGGAAGCTCGAACGGTTGGCCGGCCACGGGTCAGTCTTCCCTGCCGGTCTCGACGTCGTCCAGCACCGCCAGCGCGTCGGGCACCAGCACCGCGGCGGAGTAGTAGGTGGACACCAGATACGAGATCAACGCCTTCTCGTTGATGCCCATGAACCGCACCGACAGGCCCGGCTCGTACTCGTCGGGCAGCCCGGTCTGGTGCAGCCCGACCACGCCCTGGTTGGCCTCGCCGGTACGCATCAGCATGATCGAGGTGGTGCGCTGGCTGCTCATCGGCAGCTTGTTGCAGGGGAACAGCGGTACACCGCGCCAGGCGGGCACGTGGTGTCCACCGATCTCCACACTGGACGGGTACAACCCGCGACGGCTGCACTCGCGACCGAACGCGGCGATGGCCCTCGGGTGTGCCAGGAAGAAACCGGGGTCCTTCCAGACCAGCGACAGCAGCTCGTCCATGTCGTCCGGGGTGGGCGGACCGGTGCGGGTGTGGATGCGCTGGCGCAGGTCGGCGTTGTGCAGCAGGCCGAACTCGCGGTTGGTGACCAGCTCCTTCTCCTGCTCCTCGCGCAGTTCCTGGATGGTCAGCCGCAGCTGCTGCTCCACCTGGTCCATCGGCTCGTTGTACAGGTCCGCCACCCGGGTGTGCACCCGCAGCACCGTCTGGGCCACGCTGAGCTCGTACTCGCGGGGCTTGAGCTCGTAGTCGACGAACGTGCCCGGCAGTTCCGGTTCACCGGCGTGGCCGGAGGCCACGGAGACGGCGGCCTCGCCGTCGTCGTTGTGCGCGCCCCGAGGTTCGGCCTGGACCCGCTCCAGGTGGGTACGCAGCGTCTCGGAGCGGTCCACCACCTCGCGGGCGGACTGACGCGGCAGGGTTAACACCGTGCACGGTGTCACGGCCTTGGCGGTGAACCCCCAGGTGCCGCCGTCCTCGGCCAGCACGTGGCCGCCGAAGTGCTGTCCTCCGGCCAGTACTCCCAGTACCGTCTGGTCTCCGTAGGGACCGGTGCCCAGTTTGTTCACCTTGCCGTGCGCGATGAGCACGATCTCCTCGGACGGGCTGCCCTCCTCGGCGATGACCTCACCCGCCGCGTACTCGCGCTGCACGAAACGCTCGGCCAGGCCCTCCAGCACCGTGGTGTCGTCGAAGCCGCGCAGTGCGGGCAGTTCCCGCAGTTCGCCGGGGATCACCCGCACCGTCGCGCCGGTGTTGGAAAACGTCACCAGCCCGTCGCCCAGCTGGTAGGTCAACCGTCGGTTCACCCGGTAGGCCCCGCCCGAGGCCTGCACCCACGGCAGCAGGCGCAGCAACCACCGCGAGGTGATCGACTGCATCTGCGGCGGGGTCTTCGTCGTCGTCGACAGGTTCCGCGCCGCCGCCGTGCCCAGGCTCAACGGCGACTGCTCGGCACCGTCCATCGGACCGGGAACCGACTCCGTACTCGTCACCACACACCACCAATTAGCCGCATGTCACACATTCCTGCCCGCGCAGTCAGACCAGTCAGACACCCGCGTTTGGAACTCGCCCCAACGAACTCGCCCCAGTACGGCTTCGAACGTGATCGTGATCAGCTCGGAGGGTAACCACAGTCGATCGACCGATCAGGCGATCAACCGTCACCCGGTCAGACAAGCTAATTGATCAATGTGGAGCAGCACAAGACGTGGTTGGACAGTCACTCGTACCCGAGGGACCACCACGACACCGCACATCAGTGATGAATATCACATATTTTCTCGTGCCACCGGAGGCGCTCGCCCTCTCCTGGGGCCGCCGTCACGTGGAGGACGCACGATGCGACTCGTCTCTTCGTGCGAGCGGTCAGCGAGTTCATTGACTCCATATTCCCCGAATCACTAGTTTCGTCGCGAACACTGAAAGGCGCCGAAATCATCCCACAGACAGGAAAAGGAAAAAACGGAAAAATTCCACAGCCCTCCCGGGAAGCTCCCTTGTCTCATATACCTCACTCCCCACCTTCAGATCCGGGATCCAACAACTCCGCACATGGGTGTTTTCGACAGAAAAACATCAGAAAACCGCTTCACGTCGAAGTGTTCGACCTTTTCCTATACTCAACCGGGCCAAAAGGAACACGAAGTGAGATCCTACGTTGATCTGTTTCGGCAACAGTACGTCAAAAGGCTGCTGCCCAGTAATGTTGTCGGGCGGCTCCCGGAGGGTATGGGCCCGCTCGTCGTCGCTCTGTTCCTACGCGATCAGGGATTCGAGTACAGTCTGGTCGGCGTGCTCGCCGCGTTGTACGGGATTTCCGCCGCCGTGGGCACACCGATCCTGGGACGATGCGTCGATCTCTACGGCCAGGCGCGAGTGCTCACTGTGTGCATGCTGGCTTCCACGGCCGGGTTTCTGACCCTCTCGACCACCCCCTCGGACCAGGTTTTGCTCGCCGGTACGAGTATCGTCGCGGCCGGGCTGTTCACCCCGCCGCTCGAACCATGTCTGAGAAGCCTGTGGCCGCGGGTGCTTACGGGAGAACGCATCATCAAGACCGCCTACGCCCTCGATGCAACCCTGCAGGAGCTCATTTTCGTTTCGGGGCCGCTACTGGTCGTCGTGGCGGTGGAGGCGACGGGACCCGCCGGTGCCTTGGTCGCTACTGGGCTGCTCGGTTTGCTGGGAGCCATCACGTTCATCACCACCCCTCCGGTGCGGCGATGGCAGGCAGAACCACGCCGAGCGGACTGGGCGGGACCGTTGCGTTCGGCGACGCTGCGTCAGATCCTGATGAGCCTGATATTCGCGGGAGCGACGATCGGACTGCTGAACATTTCGGTCATCGCCTACAGCGAAGCCAATCACACGAATGAACTCTCGGGGATCATCCTCGCGACTAACGCCTTCGGGGCACTGATCGGTGGGCTCGTTTACGGTGGTCGCAGTTGGCCCGGCAGTTCCTATCGGCACTTCCAGTTCCTGATGTTCACGCTCGCGGTTGGATATGTACCGCTCGCGTTCGCCCCACCGCCGGTAGTGCTGATCCCGTGTGCGGTCCTCAGTGGTATTTCGCTGGCGCCGGCGTTGGCGAGCGCATTCGCCGTGGTCGGCAGCAGTGTTCCTGCGGGAACGAGTACCGAGGCGTTCGCGTGGCTGGTCACCATTTTCATGGCGGGCAACGCGTCCGGTTCGACCCTCGCCGGAACTTTGCTGCAGCACCTCGGGCTGCACGCCTCCTTCTGGGCGCTACCGACGAGTGCGCTGTGCGGATTCCTCGTGTTTACGGGGCTGTCGACCGCACGCAGTGCGATGCAACGGCGGCAGAGCGGTGAGTACAAAGTTGTGCGCTGACGAAGTGACGGTGGTGGCGACCGATCTCGACGGTACTCTGCTGAACTCACATGGAACGGTGTCCCCGTACAGTCGCGGTGTTCTCGCGGCCCTGAACGAGGCCGGATTCACCGTAGTCATAATGACCGCCCGCCCGCTCCGAGACGTCGTGGGACTCTATGGTCTCCCGGAAGGTGCCCTCGTCGCATGCGGCAACGGCACACTGATCCACGACCGATCTTCCGATTTCGATCTACATCGGAACTACATGACGGTTCGGAAAGTGAAGGAGGTAATCGACGACCTGCGCCGAATCACACCTGAGGTACGACTCGGAGGAGAGCTGAACCCCCAGCTCTTCTTGGAAGACGGGTTCCTGTTACCGGAGTCGGCGGAGCCGCCAACGGAAACAGCGCAGCGTCTCGAGGCAATACTCGACGTGCCAGAGCTGGCCAAGCTGATCGTCCAACTTCCCGGGTGTGCGACCGAATACCTCCGAACGCTGCGTTCCCGACTGCCGACAACATTCGAAGTCACCTGCTCCTCCGACTGGTTCTGCGAGATCACCGCGTCGGGTGCGAATAAGGCCGAAGCACTCAAGCTCGTTGTGCTGGCACGGGGGTGCACTGAGGTGATCTCAGCGACTTTCAAGTCTGTTGGTGTTCGAGGTGGGTGAGCACGAGTGCGGCTTGCATGATGCTGCTGATTTTTCTGGGGCTGGCGGTGATGCGGCTCAGGGTGCGCCAGCGGCCGGTGAGCAGGGCGAATCCGCGTTCGCCGAGGCTGCGTAACCCACGCAGCAGTGCGTTGTAGGCACGGTTGTCAACGTCGAGGATCTGGGTACCGGCAGGCTGCTTGACCGGGGTGTGCACCCCGATGCCGCTACCGTCGTAGCCACCGTCGGCCAGGGTGGGCAGACCACGCGAGGCGGCAGCGTACAGCGCTGGCAGCACGTGCTCCCGCGCTGCGGTGAGATCGTGGACACTGCCGGGTTCGACGTCGGAGGCCCACAGCGGGAACCCGCTTGGCGCGGACAGTGCTTGGATGGTGCCGCCGTGCTCGCCGGTCTTTCCGGAGTACCACAGATCGATGGTTTTTCCTTGCACACTGGTGGTTTTCTCCGCCAGTCGGTCGCTGGTGATGACTGTGCCGTCGAGGATCACGTAGGTCATGTCCTGCTCGTGGGCCTGCCGCAGCGCCTGATGCAGGTCCGGGGCCTGGTCGGCGAGCACCGTGATGACCTCGTCGAGGTAGCGATACGCCGTCGCCCGAGCGACCCCATGATCGCGGGCCAGTCTCGCCGGGTCGGTGCGGTCGCGAAACCAACGCAAACCGAGCACAGCCTGCCAAAAACAGGTCAACGCCCGCGTTCCGGCACGGGTACCGCGCCTGCGGCGCTCGAGCTGCAGCAGCCACGCCACCTAGCGGGCCAGCTCACGGGATACATCGAGGATGGCAGGATGCGCAATCACGGAGAGCCTTTGGGTATGGGGACTTGATCTTGTGGTGAGACCAGTCCTACCAGGGGCTCTCCGCCTCATCCCAGCGCATCCATGCCACCGATCTCAAGCGTCCGCTACGACCTCGCTGAGATCACTTCAGTGACACGGCGTGCGCGAGTGCGATGTCTCGCCACTTCAGGTACTGGTCCAGGTCCGGGTCTTCCAACTTGTCCACGTTGATCAAGGTCCCATCCGGACGGAAGTTGAGATCAACCACCGTCTCATCATCGAAGACCCAAAAATCCTGCGACGGAAGGGAAAGCTCAAGGTCCGTCAGGTCAAGGATACGGATGTCTTCCCCGGCTTCGATGTTGCCGGGAATGGCCCAATCCAGTTGGAACCGCTGGTACTCCGTGAGCGGCTGCCGGACGGTACGGACACGGCCGATGGTCTTCCCGGCGTTGACGGCCTTCCGCACGGTTTCGTGCCAGGTGGCGTTATGCCCCTCCGGCTTCGGCTCCCCAGCGCACCACCGGTTGAGGTTGTCTTGCTCGTTCGGCATGGCATAGGTCGGTTGCGTCTCGAACCGCCACGCCGTCCGCTTGTAGTCGGTGAGGTACTGACCGAACTGTTCACCGTCTAGGAGCATTTCAGAGCCTCCCTGAGCCGCTGGACCGTCTCCACGCTGCCGGACTCGGCGAACGCGGTCACTGCACCGAGAACGATGTCAGGGGGAAGCTCCACGGCCGTCTCCCCCTCCCCCAGCGTCAGCCCGTCCGCCGTGGGCACATGGCCGCCCTGCACCACCGCTGTTTGCCGGTCCGAGACGTACACGGCCGGGCACGTGCCGTTCTCACAGCCGGACACCCTCCGAAGTTTCATGGATACAGGTTCGAACACCGATGCGATCACGACAAGGCTTAGTCACGATCTCGCATAACTCCGTCGGACTCAGTGCGTTCCGTGACAGTCCTGCTTCCGGCAGTCTGAAAGGGACCGATTCCAAAACAGGAGGATTGAAATGGGGAAGCGAGACTCGGACCGGGATGGACAGGGCAACCCGCAGCCGGAGAAATGGGAGAACTGGGGCAGTAAGGACGACGGCAACAAACACGAGGACGACGAGAAATGAGGCGTCTATGATCATGACTGAATGGCACGAACGGCTGTCCGTGCCACGTGAGCCGTTCATCCCGCCTGTGGTGTGGGTCGATGATCCCGCTACCGGTGGATTCGCCGCCGTGTCTCGCGAAACCGAGGGCTCTCGGTGGCGTGAGCTGGTCAACGCGGATGAGCCAATCATCACGCAGGTGGACGATGGAAGAACCACATCCGGCGACGTGGGGCTACAACCGTCCAGTTCATGCAGTCAGCCATCGCTTGTGGCGAATATGCTCGACGCACTCGACGTACGCCAAGGACACCGGGTACTGGAGATCGGCACCGGAACCGGCTGGAACGCGGCCCTGCTGAGTGATCGTGCCGGTCAAGCTGAACGAGTCGTCTCGGTAGAAGTCGATCCACACCTGGCTGATTCCGCGCGCCACGCCTTGAAAAATGCTGGATACACCCCGTTGGTAGTGACAGCGGATGGAACCGAGGGGTATCCGCCGGAAGCTCCCTATGATCGCGTGATTGCCACCGCGTCCATCCACACGGTTCCACGAGCGTGGATCGAACAGACACGCCCGTGTGGGCTGATAGTGGCCCCATGGGGAACGGATTACTGCAACGGTGCTCTTATTCGACTGGAAGTCCATGAGAACGGTTCGGCGTCCGGCCGATGCGGGATGAACGTCGCTTTCATGCGTGTGCGCCAGCAACGTCGGTACTTCCTTGATCCGGACGAGATAGAGCAGCTCCAAGCGGACAGGACAACGACCGTACGCAGTGGCGCGGAGCTGTTCGACATGACCGCTTTTCCCCGCGCTGCGTTCACGATCGGGCTCCGGGTACCGCACTGCTACCTCACTACCGAGGAGCTGGACGACGATCACAGAATGATCGAACTGCACGACGTGCGTTCGGGCTCATGGGCTCAGGTCGCGATGGTTCGTGGTGCCGACTCGTTCGGGGTTCGCCAACTCGGCCCTCGCCGACTGTGGGATGAAGTGGACGCGGCCTACTCATGGTGGCTTCATGCGGACAGCCCTACACCGGACCGATACGGATTGACGGTGGCGCCAGACGGTACACACACGGTGTGGCTCGACACACCGAACAGTGATAATCGCTGGTCACTGGCGCATTGAACGAAAAAGCACTCCTCATTGAGTCTTCTGCCGGAAAGGACGTCGTCTCTCCGATGTTCGGTCAGCACCAAGTCAGCACGGGAGCGAGCAACAGCGGGGAACCGGAGCGACAAACCGGCTCGCCAGACGGTTTCGCACCATCGCTGACCAGCAAGTCCGACGCCCCCGAGCGGAAGCGACACAAGCCCCGGGACTACTGCCTCAGACGTTGAACCGAAACTCCACCACGTCGCCGTCCCGCATCACGTACTCCTTGCCTTCGAGGCGGACCTTGCCCGCCGAGCGGGCGGCGTTCATCGAGCCCGCCTCCACCAGCTCCTCGTACGAGATGATCTCTGCCTTGATGAAGCCGCGCTGGAAGTCGGTGTGGATGGCCCCGGCCGCCTCCGGCGCGGTCGCACCCTGCCGGATCGTCCAGGCGCGGGCCTCCTTCGGCCCGGCGGTGAGGAAGGTCTGCAAACCGAGGGTGTGGAAACCGGCCCTGGCCAGGGCGTGCAGCCCCGGCTCCTCCTGCCCCACCGACTCCAGCAGCTCGCGGGCCGACTCCTCGTCGAGCTCCACCAGCTCCGACTCGACCTTGGCGTCCAGGAACACCGCGTCGCCCGGGGCGACCAGCTCGCGCAGTTCGGCGATCCGGTCCTTGTCCGCCAGCACTCCCTCGTCGCAGTTGAACACGTACAGGAAGGGTTTGGTGGTCAGCAGGTTCAGCTCGGCCAGCTCGGGAACCTCACGGCCCTTGCCGGCGGAGAACAGGGTGCGTCCCTCCTCCAGGACCTCCTTGGCCGCCTGCACGGCCTCCACGGCGGGCCTGCGCTCCTTCTTGGTGCGCGCCTCCTTCTCCAGCCGGGGCAGCGCCTTCTCCAGGGTTTGCAGGTCGGCGAGGATCAGCTCGGTGTTGATCGTCTCGATGTCACTGGACGGGTTGACCTGCCCGTCGACGTGAACCACGTTTGAGTCGTCGAACACGCGGATGACCTGGCAGATCGCGTCCGCCTCCCGGATGTTGGCCAGGAACTGGTTGCCCAGCCCCTGCCCCTCCGAGGCTCCCTGCACGATCCCGGCGATGTCCACGAACGAGACCGTGGCCGGCACGGTGCGGGCGGACTCGAACATCTCGGCGAGCTTGTCCAACCGCTGGTCCGGCAGCGGGACCACACCGACGTTGGGTTCGATGGTGGCGAACGGGTAGTTCGCCGCGACGGCTTCGTTGCGGGTCAGCGCGTTGAACAGGGTGGACTTGCCCACGTTGGGCAGGCCGACGATTCCGAGAGTGAGGCTCACAGCTGTCCAAGTCTAGGAGCCCGCCCGCGATCACGGTCAGACGGTCGGGCCAACACCGGCGGCCGGGGCCCACACGCGAAACCCCGGCGGAGCTCAGTAACCCCCGTCGTCCTGCTCGCCGTCCTCCTGTTCCTGCTCCTGCTGTTCACCACCACCACCGGTGTCGTCGCAGGCCGCGCCGAGCAGCAGCGCCACGGTCGCCGCAACGGCCCCCACCACGCGTCTGACGTACATCCCCCTGGTCATGGTCGAAACGGTACGACCTTCCGGCCCGGCTCGCAGTCCGGCACGGCCCCGACCAGCTCCCGACTCCCGCCGGCGACGGCGTTTTCGCCCCTGTCAAGCGGATCTCCGAGAACTCACCCGCGCGGACAGCTTCTTCCCTCGAAAGCAATTCCGGTCATTCCCCTTCGGGTGATTTCCGGAAATCGCTCTCCCCCAGTGAGAAAGAACGGAACAGAATCATCCCGGAAGTTCCGCTCCGCCCGGCGGGAATCCGTCGGCGAATCACGATCATCCGAGCTTTCCAGGAGGTTCCCGTGTCCGCTCCCCGTTTCTCCGCCACGCTGGCCGCACTCGCCCTCTCCGGAATCACCGCGCTGGGAGTCCTCCCCGCGGCGACGGCCGCACCGTCCGCGCACTCCGCCGAAACGGCCGTTTCCGCGAAGGAGACCACCGCCCCCAAGTGCATCACGGACCGACAGGACAAGGGAAAGGTATACACCACGGTCTGGGTCACCAACGAGTGCAAGCGCTACCACCGGATCAAACTCATCATGGCCCGGGGCGCCGACAGCAGGTGCTTCTCCATCCGCCCGGGCCAGACACGCAAGAACGTCTCCCGAGGAGTCAGCCCCTATCTGGACCGGATCATCCTGTGCTGATCCGCTGAGCACGATCCCGCAACCACCGGCTACCCACCCGTGAACCACGCCGTCCTCGGTGCCGCGCCGAGGGCGGCCCCACCAACACCAGCGTGTCCGATTCCCGCCAGTACTTCCCCTCCGACGGTGGCACGATCGGAGACGTGCTGGTCACCACCGAACAGGCCTACCGGGCCGTCACCTCTCGCGACCCCCGGTTCGACGGCTGCTTCGTCACCGCCGTGCGCAGCACCGGCATCTACTGTCGACCCTCGTGCCCGGCACGCACCCCCAAAGCCGACAACATCGTGTTCTTCCCCACCACGGCAGCCGCCCAACAGGCCGGATACCGGGCCTGCAAGCGCTGCCTGCCCGACGCCGTGCCCGGCTCACCCGAGTGGAACCTGCGGGCCGACCTGGCCGGCAGGGCCGTGCGCCTGATCGACGACGGCACCGTGGACCGGGAGGGAGTGGGCGGGCTCGCCGCCCGACTCGGCTACTCCCCCAGACACCTCAACCGGGTGCTCACCGCGGAGCTGGGAGCGGGACCACTCGCCCTGGCCCGCGCGCACCGGGCCCACACCGCGCGGCTGTTGATCGAACGGAGCGGACTCGCCTTCGGCGACATCGCCCACGCCGCCGGTTTCGCCAGCCTGCGGCAGTTCAACGACACCGTCCGGGAGGTCTTCGCCGCCACACCCACCGAACTGCGCCGCGCGACGAAACGCCCCTCCACGGCAGGGGTTGCCGCCGGAACCCTGCGGCTGCGACTGCCCGCACGCCTGCCCTTCGACGGCCCCGGAACCCTACGGCGACTCGCCGCCCGGGCCGTGCCCGGAGTGGAGTGGGGATCGGCCGGCCACTACGGGCGCACCCTGCGGCTGCCCCACGGCACCGGGAGCGTCGAGCTGACCCCGGCTCCCACTCACGTCTCCACCACGCTGCACCTGACCGACCTGCGGGACCTCGGCAGCGCGGTGAACAGGCTGCGACGTCTGCTGGACCTGGACTGCGATCCGGTGGCCGTGGACGAGACCCTCGGTCGCGACCCGTTCCTGGCGGAGGCCGTGGCGGGCACCCCCGGAGCACGGCTGCTGGGCAGCGTCGACGGAGCGGAAGCAGCGCTGCGCGCGGTACTGCGTCAACAGCTGTCCCCCCGGCAGGCCCGGCGGCGGGCGGGCTGGTGGGCCGCCGAACTCGGCGAACCGGTGGCTACCACGGAGGGCGGCACGGCCAGGCTGTTCCCCACCCCCCGACAGCTGGTCGAGCAGGCGGCCCACCTGTTCCCCACGGCAGAGGACGAGCCTGCGCGCGAGCTGGCCGAGCGGCTCGCCGAAGGGCAGCTGCACATCCATCCGGGACGCGACGGCACGGAACTGCGTGCCGAGCTGCGGAACGTGCCCGGGCTCACCGCCCGCACGGCCGAACGGATCAGCGCCCGGGTGCTCGGGGAACCCGACACCCTCGTCCTCACCGACGCCGTGCTGCGCGGGGCGAGGCGGTCGGGACTGCCGACGGAGGCGGACCGCCTGCAACGGCACTCCCACGCCTGGTCCCCGTGGCGCTCCTACGCCGCCGAACACCTGCGCCGGATCGCCGACGAAGCCACGGGGGTGAGCACGCCGCCCGCCTCCCGCGCGGACACCGCGAACCCACCCGACGAACACCGTCCTCGCGAAGGGAAACCGACATGATCGCCCACTGGACCACCCACGACACCGACTTCGGCCCGTTCACCGTCCTCGTCGACCACCAGGGAGCCGTGCTGGCCTCCGGCTGGACCGCCGGGGTGGAGGAACTGCTCCCGCTGGTCGCGGCGCCGCTGCGCCCCACAGAACTCCGGCGGAGCACCGACCTCGGCGAGGTGAGCAGCGCCGTGACCCGCTACCACGCGGGAGAGCCGGAGGCCGTCGACGGGATCCCCGTGCGCCAGCGCTCCGGAGCGTTCCGCCAGCACGCCTGGGAGATCCTGCGCCGCGTCCCGGCGGGCAGCACCGTCACCTACGGGCGCTACGCGGAACTGGCAGGCAGCCCCCGAGCCGCACGGGCCGCCGCCGCTGCCTGCGCGAACAACGCGGCCGCCCTGTTCGTGCCCTGCCACCGGGTGCTGCGCGGGGACGGTTCGCTCGGCGGTTTCCGCTGGGGAACCGACCTCAAGGCGCGGCTGCTCGACCACGAACGGCGCTGACCCACCCCCGTGCGTGCCCACCCACGGGAGGCACGGGGCGTCTTCCGACTCACTCGCGCGTGGCGGAGACGTTGCCGATCTCGCCGTGCCGGAAGGCGTCCACGAACAGCCGGTAGTCGTCGCGCACCACGTCGGCGTACTCCATCGCGAACCGGCACAGCCACTCGGCGAACTCGTCCTCACGGCCGTCCAGTACCTTCAGGATCGCGTCCTCGGTCTGGAACGGAACCAGGGTCTGGTCGGAGTCCGAGTCGGAGACGCAGTGGATCTTGGCCACGGCCCGACCCAGGTAGTCCACCACGGGTCGGATCTCGTCCGGCTCGGTCAGCTCACTCCAGTCCAGGTCGGAGACGTACGGCGAGACCTCGGAGACCACGTAGCCCACCCCGTCGATGTCGGTGTAGCCGAGCAACGCGTCGGCGTGGGCCTGCAACGCCCGTTGGGACAGGGCGGTGCGCTCACCGTGGTGTCGGAAGTACCGCCGGATCCGCTCGTCGGGGACCACGGCGGCGGGGGCGGCCACGTTGGCCTGCTTCATGGACAGGATCAGGTCGTTCTCCAGCGCCTCGTTCTCGCCCTCCAACAGCAGGCTGTAGGCGGGCAGCCCGGCACTGCCGATCCCGAAACCGCTGCGGCCCACGATGTCCTTGACCCCGTAGGCGATCTCACTCATCTTCTTGTCCTGCGGGATGGTGGTGAGATAGCGCCGGTAGGCGTCGAGGACGCGTTCGTACTCCTGCTCGGAGAGCCTGCGCACGCCTGGGCCGTCGCGGAAACGGCGGTCGAACCCTTCGGTCTCGGTCTCCCGGTCCAGCAGACCCGACCTGCTGCGCAACCGCGCCTGTCGCAGCACCTCGCGGATCGGGCCGTCGGTGGTGCGCAGGTTCAGCGAGAACGCCGCGTCGTTGCCGCCCTCGACGAAACGACGCACCTGGTCGACGTAGGAACGCGTGGCTCCGGTGACGAAGCTCTCGATGTCGTCGTCCGGCAGCGCCTTGCTCCAGCCGATCAGTGCGAGACTGGCGGCGAAGCGTTGCAGGTCCCAGGTGAAGTGGCCCAGATACGCCTCGTCGAAGTCGTTGACGTCGAAGATGAGCACGCCCTCGCCGTCCATGTAGGTGCCGAAGTTCTCCGCGTGCAGGTCGCCCTGGATCCACACCCGCCCGGTGCGCTCGTCCGCCCACGGGTCGCTCATCCGAGCCACGTCGGAGTAGAACAGGCACGCCGTTCCCCGGTAGAAGGCGAACGGAGAGGCCGCCATCTTGCGGAACTTGGTGCGGAAGGCCGCCGGTTTGTTCCGCATCAGATCCGAGAACGTCCCGACGAGGGTGTCGACGATGCGCCGACGACGGGCGTCCGGATCGTGGATCTCCAGCATGGCGGACAGCTCGGACATGTCTCGACCTTTCCGACCCCACCACCGGGGTCCGCGTCGTTCGTTTCCTGCGCGAGCGGCGTTCACCGCGGCACGGGCGGGAAACCGGGGCGCTGCCGTGTGCACGGGGCCTTCCGGCTGCCGATCGACCGTGCTCAGGACTCGATCCCCAACGACGAACCGCTGCGGGACTTGCGCACCCGCAGCCGCACCGGGATGCGTTGCCGCAGCTCGTCCACGTGCGAGACCAGGCCCACCACCCGCCCCCCGGCGCGGAGTTCGTCCAACGCGTCCATCACCAGATCGAGTGTATCCCCGTCGAGGGTTCCGAAACCCTCGTCGATGAACAACGTGTCCAACATCGCTCCCCCCGCCTCGGCTCCGACCACGTCCGCCAACCCCAGCGCCAGGGACAACGAGGCCAGGAAGGTCTCTCCCCCGGACAACGTCCTCGTCGAACGGCTGCGCCCCGAGTAGTCGTCGCGCACCCGCAGGTCCAGCCCGCCCCGTTTGCCGTGCGGGCCCTGCTCGTCGGAGTGCTCGAAGGAGTAACGCCCGTCGCTCATGTGCCGCAGGCGCACGGTGGCCGCCTCGGCGACCTGCTCCAACCGGGCCGCGAGCACGTAGGAACGCAGGGTCATGCGGCGCGCGTTCTGCCCCCGCCCGTTGATCACGTCGGTCAGCGCGTCCAGTTCGGCGAACTCCGCCTCGACCGGTTCGAGCCGCGCGTGGACCCGGCGCAGTTCACCGCCGAGCTCGGCGATCTCGGTGGCGCGACGTTCCAGGTCGGCGGCCACGGTGCCCGCCTCCTCGGCCCGCAGCCGAGCCCGTTCGGCCTCCGCAGCGGCCTCCTCCACGTCCACCTCGGCCTCGGGGTCCACCCCGGCGAGTTCGTCCAACGTGGCCCTGGCCGCTGCCTCCCGGCGCCGCACCCGCGCCAGCCACTCGTCCACCTCGTCGATCCGCCGCCGCTCGCGGGCAGCCTCCAGGGCCTCCTCGGCGGTGGCGAACCCGTTCTCGACGGCCACCCGCTCGCGGGCCCGTCGTTGTTCGGCCTCCCGCTCCAGGGCCCGTTCGTGCTCGTCGCGGGCGGTGGCCACCCGGTCGAGGTGTTCGGCCCGGTCGATCAGGCTGTTCCGCCGCGCCGCGACCGTGTCGAACTCACCCCGCGCCGCCCGCAACCGCTGCCGCCGTTGTTCGATCGCGGCCAGCAGCGAGTCCCGCGCGGACCGGTTGGCGCTGATCCTGTTGGCGAGTTCGACCCGGTCGCCGTTCACCCGTTCGACGTCGGCCTCCAGCTCCGCGAGCCGTTCGGCGCGGGTGTGGCGCTGCTCGACCAACTCCTCCAACTCGGCCCGTTCGGCGCTGACCCGCTCGTACTCCTCCCGCAGCGGGGGCTCCGTCCTGTCGGACAGCTGTTCGCGCAGCCGTGCGCACTCCCGCTCGGCCTCCTCCAACGTCGCGCGTTCCTCGTCGCGGCGGCGCTGGGCGAGCGCCTCGGCCTCGCGGGCCCGCCGCTCGTCCTCGGATCCGACCGACTGCTCCGCCGGATCGGCCGGGTCCGGGTGCCGGGTGGCCCCGCACACGGGGCAGGCCGTGCCCTCGCACAGGTCCCCGGCCAGCTCGGCCGCCATACCGGCGAGTCGGCGTTCCCGCACGTCCTGGAGGTGTTCCCGCGCGGTCTGGTGCTCGTCCACCGCCCGCTGGGCCCGCAGTCGGGCCTCGGCGCACCGCGCGTCCGCCTCGGGAAGCTCCCGCGCCGCACGTAGCGCCTCCTCCAGCTCAGCACACCGCGCGGTGAGTGTCTCCAGCCGTTGTGGAGCCTGTTCCGCCTCCCGCGAGCGGGCACGGGCCCGTTCGATCTCCTCGGGCAGGTGGCCCTGCCGCTCGGCCAGTTCCGCGTCCGCGGCGGAGTCGGCGGCGATCTCCTCCTCCAGCTCGGCGACCCGGCGCTGGTCGTGGTGCTGCTGCTCGGCCTCGGCCTCCCGCTCGGCGAGCACGGCCGCCTCCTCCCGCAGCTCCACGGCCCACGCACGCAGCGTCTCCGCGGGCTCGGCCTCCCGCGTGGCGTCGACGTCGGGACACTCGGTGCGGGCCTGGCGCAGCAGTCGTTCGCACTCCCGCAGACGCCGGAGACCGGTCTCCCACTCCCGGTCGGCGTTGACCACAGCCACCGCCCGGCGGGCCGCGTCGAGTTCCGCCTCGCACCGCCGGACGGTGTCCTCCTGCCCGGAGAGTTCGGTGAGTTCGGCGGTGGCCCTGCGGGCTCTGTCCACCTTGTCCGCGAGTTCCCGTCGCGCCGTCAGGGTCCGCTCGGCCCCCTCACGCTCCCGGTCCAGCCGCCGGTGCTCGGCGCGGGCGTTCTCCCCACGTCGGACGAGGTCCTTCTCGAGTTCGTCCAGCCACCGCACCCGGTCCGCGTCGGCGTCCGGTTCCTCGCCCGCCACCTGGGTGATCCGCGCCACCAGCCGGTCGGCCTCGGCCCGGACGCGTTCCAGTTCCCCGCCGCGCAGCTGCCGGGTCTCCTTGAACCAACGTTCCACCTCGGAGTAGCGGCCCGTGCCGAACAGCTGCTCCAGCAGGTCGGCGCGCTGCCCGGCGTCGGCCCGCAGGAACCTGGCGAAGTCGCCCTGGGGCAGCAGGGCCACGTGGCAGAACTGTTCGGCGCTCATCCCCAGCAGGCGTCGCACGGTCTGCCCCACCTCCCGCGCGCGGGTCAACCCTTCCCGGGGTTCCCCCTCGGGGGGTTGGGACAGCCAGGACAGCGAGACACTGTGCTGCACGTCGGTGTGGCCGGAGCCGTCCCTCTTCAGCCTGCGGTACTCGGGGTTGCGTTCCAGCCGCAGCCGGTGTCCCCGCACGCTCAGCTCCAGGGCCACCCAGGTCCGCGCCCCGGGTTCGGCCGTGTCGCAGCGCAGCGCCTTGGCCTGGTTACGTGCCCCGGGCACCTCGCCGTAGAGGGCGAACACGATCGCGTCCAGCACGGTGGTCTTGCCCGCGCCGGTGTCCCCGTGCAGCAGGAACAGCCCGTCCGCGCCCAGTTCGTCGAAGTCGACCGCCTGCCGGTCCCGGAACGGGCCGAAGGCCGACAGCTCCAGCCGGTGCAGTCTCACCGCCGCACCTCCGAGGCCCCCACCTCGTCCAGGGCGCGGTCCAGCAGCGCGCACTCCGACTCGGACGGTTCCGTCCCCCGGCAGTTGGTCACGAAGTCCCGCACGATCCGCCGTTCGTCCCGTCCACGCACCGCCTCCGAGTAGCGCAGCGGCGCCCGGGCCCTTCCCTCGGCGGGGCGCCACTCCATGTGCACCGCGTAGGGGAAGCGTCGTCGCAGTCTGCGCATCCCGTCCAACGGCCGGGACTCGTCGGTGACCACGGCGGAGACATAGCAGTCCACGAACGGCTCGTACCGCCGGTCCTGGAGCAGGCTGTCCAACTCTCCCTCCAGGGTGGCCAGTTCCCGGGGCACGGGAAGCTCGTGGCGGCGCACCGGTCCCAACCCTCGCTCGTCCAGTTCGACCAGCCACACCGACTTGCGTTGCCGTGCCTCGGAGAAGGAGTAGGCCAGCGGGCTGCCCGAGTAACGCACCCGTTCGGACACGCGCTGCGGGCCGTGCAGGTGCCCCAGGGCCACGTAGTCCACTCCCTCGAACACGTGGGCGGGGACCCGGTCCACCCCGCCCACGGTGATGTCGCGTTCCGAGTCGCTGCTCTGCGCCCCGGAGACGAACGCGTGAGCCAGCACCACCGACCTCGTGCCCGGGCGGGTGGCCAGCTCACCGCGCACCCGGTTCATCGCCTCCCCCAGCACGGCCTCGTGCCCCCGGGCGATCTCCTCCTCGGTCACGCCGGGAGCCGGGGTGGTACGCAGCACCTGCCGCGCCGGATCCGGTTCCAGGTAGGGCAGCCCGTAGAAGGCCACCGGCCCGTGCTCGTCGGTGAGCACCGTGGGCTCGTGCAGCCGCGAGGTCCTGGTGTGCAGGTGCAGCCCGCCCGCCGCGGCGAACTCGGCGAACGCCCCGACACGCTGCGGCGAGTCGTGGTTTCCCGGGGTGACCACCAGCCGCGCCCCCGCCTTCCGGATGCGTTCCAGCACGTCCACGCACAGCTGGACCGCCTCGCCGGAGGGCACCGAGCGGTCGTAGAGGTCCCCGGCGACCACGACCACGTCCACGCCTTCGGAACGGACCAGCTCGGCCACCTCGGAAAGCACCCGCCACTGTTCCTCCAGCAGGTCGTGTCCGTGGAAGGTGCGGCCGATGTGCCAGTCGGAGGTGTGCAGCAGGCGCATGGCGGAAACGTTATCGACCGATCCCGGGGGCCGGAGACCCCGGTGGAACGCATCCCCGGAACTCACCCCATAGGGCGAAAGCGTCGGGCAGGATCGACGGAACACCGTCACGAAACGTTCTCGGCACCGAGAATCGGGCGGAAGGACCGACAACCACCATCGGCGAAAGCCGGAAGGAGTACTCGTGGGAACGGGATTTCTCGGAGTCGTGCTCGGCGTGGCCGTGCTGGTGCTGGCCGGGGCGCTGGTGATGCTGTGGCGGCTCTACACCGACAACGCGCGCCGCGCCGACGAGACGCTCCGGATGCTGGAGGCCGAACGTTCCCGCAGTGCCCAGCACCAGGAGGCCCTGCGCCGCTACGAGATCACGTTCTCCTCGACACAGGGGCGCGGCGAACTCGGTGAACAGGCGCTGGTGCGCACCGCGACCGCCCTGGGCCTGCGGGAGGGCATCCACTTCACCCAGCAGACTGACATAGCCGGTGGAGGGGCCGCACGTCCCGACCTGGTGCTCACCGTGGGCGGAGGTCGCCGTGTTCCGGTGGACGCGAAAGCCAGCCTGGCGGTGTGGACCGAGGCGGTGGAAACCGACGACCCCGAGGAGCGCGACGAGGCGTTGCGGGTGCACGCCAGGAACATCCGTGCCCGGGCGAACGAACTGGCCAACAAGGACTACCGTCGGTGGGCCGACGCCGTGTACGGGACGGTCATGTTCGTGCCCTCCGACGCGGCCGTGGTGGCGGCCCTGGACACGGATCCGAACCTGCTGCCGTGGTTGCTGGAGCGGAGGATATTCCTCTGTGGACCCACCGGTTTCGCCGTGCTCGCCTCGGCCGCCGTGTTCGCCGCCACGGAACACGCCCTGAGCGAGGACATCGAACAGGTCCGCGCCCAGGCGGTGCGCGCCCAACGGGCGGCCGGTTCGGCGGTGGAGGCCGTCAACCTGTCCAGCACGCACCTGCAACGGTTCGTCTCGGCGCGGCGCAGGGAACTGGACGCGCTGGAGAACTTCCGTGGGGCGGTCCAGCCGCTGGTGGAGCTCTCCGACGCGACCGAGACCGACCGGGTGAAGCGGGACACGGAGTCCATCGCGGTCGACGGGGCCGAAGGCAACTAGGACTCGGTCCGCTCCCGGCCATCACCCGACGCGGCGCTGCTGCGCGGCCAGGAAGTGCGCGGTGTCCACCGTGCTCTCGTACAGCTTCCGGTAGTGCCGGTAGAACTCGGCGTAGCGGGCGGTGGCGGCCTCGTCGGGTTCGACCGTGTCGACCACCGGGTTCCAGTTCCGCGGGTCCACCGCCGTGTTCGTGGCCACCCCGGCCAGCAGGGCGTCGCCGTAGCAGGCCCCGACCGTCTCCGCGGGGATCGACTGCGGCCTGCCGGTCACGTCGGAGACGATGCGGGTCCACAGCCCGCCGGTGGTGCCGCCGCCCACCGCGACCAGTCGTTCGGCCGGTGCCCCGGAGTCGGCCATGACCTCGAGGTTGTGCCGCACCCCGTAGGCGATGCCCTCCAACGCGGCCCGGTACAGCTCGCCACGTCCGTGCGCGGTGGTCAACCCGCACACCGTCCCCCGCGCGTCCGGGTCGAACACCGGTGTGCGCTCCCCCGCGAAGTAGGGCAGCAGCAACAGTCCCCGGCTTCCCGGCGGAACCTCGGCGGCGGCCCGCAGCAGTTCCCCGAACTCGCCGCCGAACAGACCCCGCATCCAGTCGGTCACCGCCCCCGAGGTCGCCATCCCGGCCGCCAGCGTGTAGGTGTCCGGGTAGGCGCCCCGGGTGCTCCACAGCGCCGGGTGGGCCAGCGGCTCACGCACCACCTGCACGAAGAACATCGTGGTGCCGTACATCAGCATCAGATCGCCCGGCTCCCGCACACCGACGCTGGCCGCCTCGGCCCAGGCGTCCACGGTGCCCGCGGTGACCGGCAGTCCCTCGGGCAGCCCGGTCTCGGCCGCCGCCCGCCGACCCACGTGTCCCACCACCTCGGTCGGCCAGGCGAGGTCGGGCAGCTCGACCCCGGGGGCGACCCGTTCGGCCCAATCGGGGAACCAGCGTCCGCCACGCAGGTCGTAGATCGGGTCACACTGGCTGGCCGAGTGGTGGTCGAGCACGTAACGGCCGGTGAGCCGATGCACCAGGTAGGAGCCACACATCAGCAGTTTGGACGTGTTCCGGTACACCTCGGGTTCGTTCTTGGCCAGCCAGCGGATCTTCGGTCCGATCGCCTGACTGCTCAGCGCGGAGCCCCCGTGCCGCAGGATCTCCGTGCCGCCCAGTTCCTCCTCCAGCTCGGAGATCTCGGTGGTGGCCCTGGTGTCGACCCCGTACAGGATCGCCGGGCGCAGCGGGGAACCACACTCGTCGGCGGGCACCAGCACCGGTCCGATACCGCTGAGGCCGAGTCCGGCCAGGGACCTTCCCCCGGCAGCGGGCAGCAGCTCGGCGATCAGCTCGGTGAAGTCGTTCCACCAGATCTCCTCCGGGTCGTGTTCCACCCACCCCGGCCGGGGGTACCGCGTGGCGTGCCCGCGTTCGGCCCGGGCGAGCACCTTGCCGCTGGCGGTGGTCAACACCCCCTTCGAGCCGGAGGTGCCGATGTCGATGCCCAACAGCGTCACGTCGGCCATCCGCGTTCTCCGTCCCTGGTGGTCAGTGCGTGGTTCCCGCTCGGCGCTCACCCACGGGTCCACTCCTCCAGTTCGATGTCGAGCTGCTCGGCCACCGCCCGCAGCTCCGCCCGGTGGTCACCGGGAACCGCGTGGATGTGGTTCGCCCCGAACCGGGACAGGAAGGTGTCGGCCGTGACGTCGAGTCTGGCGAAGGCGTGCGGCCACTCCGGTGTGGACAGGCGCATCAGCTCCTCGGTGGTCTCCGCGTCCGGCTCCACGAACTCGCCGAGCATCAGCTGCATCCGGTAGTCGCCGTCGCTGCGGGTGAGCCTGCCCAGGGTCATCGTGCCGGGGGCGGCCACGTGCCGCACCGAGGCGCCGCCCGCTGGGAAGAAGAACACCTCGGGGAACAGCTCGACCCTGGCCAGGTTGACGGCGGGATCGTCGCTGCGCGCCGCGAACCAGGTGGCGTGCTGGCCCGAGTTGCACAGGTCCCAGAGGTCGCGCTCGGAGTGGTAGTGCCGCACGTCGGCGAACAGCACCGGGGTGCCGGAGACGTGTCCGAACAGTTTCATGGTCAGCGCCCCGTCCATGTCGGCCTCGGTGGCGCAGACGTGCGGAGTCTTCGGCCCGTTCCAGTCGTAGGGGTCGTTGAGCAGGGCCTCGGTGACGTCCATGGTGGCGAAGTTCTCGGTCAGCTCCGGCTGGGCCTTGATCCCCGAGAAGTCCAGGCCCCGCTCGGCGATGATCTCCCGCACCGCCAGGTAGGAGCGGATCTGGCGTTCGAGCAGTTCCGGGGTGAGCTTGTCCCCGTCGTAGTGGACCGCGCCCACGTGCCGCTCCAACCACTCCCGCGCCGTGCCCACCTCCCCCTGGTCGGCGTGCCGCGCCCGCAGCACCAGCTCGTACTGGTCGATCTCCTCCACGTCCACCCCGAACAGCCGCTGCCACTGGTCGGTGTTGGCCACCGCCGTGTTCATGCCCATGGGGCGGCCACCGAAACGGCCGAACGTGCACCCCCGCAATCCCGCCACGGCGGAGGCGGCGGTGGCCAGCGCCCCGATGTCGGCCGCCAGCTCAGCGTCGTCCGGTTCACCCCAGAGTCGGTGGTGCCCACGCCCCACCTGGTCGAGCGCCCCTCCGGCCGCCAACATCCCCACCAGGCCGGGTTCGGTGGGGTCGGTGCTGGCCACCAGCGCCAACGGGGTCTCCAGCTCCCCGGCCGCGAGCATGGTGAACCGGGGAAAGGCCCACACCGCGTAGTACAGCACGGTGAGGTCCACCCCGGCGGAGGCCACGCGCCGCGCCGCGTCAGTGGCCCCCGGTCCGGAGGACAGCGGCTCGGACGTATCGACCACCTCGTGGCCGACCGAGCGCAGGGAGGCGACCAGTTCGGCCTGCTTGCGCCGGACGAAGTCCGCGTTCCTGGCGTGTACGTGATCCCTGCCGTCCGAAACGCTGAGCACGCCGATACGAGCCACGGCAACCCCAAACCCCGGTCGGAGACGACGGCCGTTCACCCTCGGGACACGAAACGATTCCGTTTCCGAACGACCCACGTGTCCTGGTAATCGTTTTCTCGGAAGTTATTCTCGTTCCGGGCGGGTGTCAACACGGCTCGCGGAAGGAGCGACGACTGTGACGACCATCAACGAGGTGGCCGAGCGGGCCGGGGTGTCCACCGCAACCGTCTCCCGCGTGTTGAACGGCAAGGACACGGTGGACTCCGAACTGGTCGCACGGGTGCTCACCGCCGCCGAGGAACTCGGTTACCGCCCCAACGGACCCGCGCGGAACCTGCGGAGGCAGAAGACGCCCGTACTGGCCCTGATCATCTCCGATGTGGAGAACCCGTTCTTCACCGCCATCTCCCGGGGCGTGGAGGACGTGGCTCACTCCGCCGGCTACTCGGTGGTGCTGTGCAACTCCGACGACGACCCGGACAAGGAGCGCTCCTACGTGTCCGTGGCGTTGCAGGAGAGAGTGGCGGGGATCCTGTTGTCCCCCACCGGACGGACCTCCGGCTCCGAGTTGCTCAGCTGCTCCCGGATCCCCTTCGTGGCACTGGACCGTCCGCTTCCCGACACCACCGGGGACACGGTGCTGGTGGACACCAGGTCGGCCGCCGAGCAGGCCACCCGTCACCTCGTCGAACGTGGGTACCGCCGCCCCGGGTGCATCACTGGCCCACGGGGAGTGCCCACCGCCGAGGAACGCCTCGACGGCTACCTACGCGGGCTGCGGGCCGTGGGACAACACGACTCGGAGCGACTGGTGCGCAGGTGTGAGTTCCGGGCGGCGGGTGCGCGCCGGGCGGCGCAGGAGCTGCTGGACACCGAGCAGCCCCCGGACTCGCTGCTGGTCGCCAACAACGTCATGGCCCTGGGGGTGATGGAGACACTCGCGGAGCGGGGGCTGCGCGCGGGCGGGGACGTGGGGTTGGTGGCGTTCGACGACGCCCCCTGGGCGGGGTTGCTGGACCCACCGCTGTCCGTGGTGGCCCAGCCCGCCTACGACATCGGAACGGTGGGCGCCCAGCTGCTGCTCGACCGCATCGGGGACTCCCGGCGCCGGAACACGACCACCACCCTCTCCGCGCGGCTGATCGCCCGGGCCAGCAGCCACCCCGGCTGATCCGTACCCCGGCGGGACGGTCAGTCGGTGTCGTGGGAGAACACCGTGTACCGCGCGGCCGACCACGGCGGCGCGTCCTCGGCCGGGGTCAACCTCACACGCAGCGAACTCTTCCCCGCCGTGAACTCGGCGGGCACGTCGAAGACGTCCTGCAACCAACGGTGGCTTCGGTTGCCGAGCGGCTGGGACCAGGTCCCCACCGTCCGGCCGTCGACCCGCACCACGGCCCGCTGGCCACTGTGGAACTGGTCGCTGAGGCGACGCAGCCGCACTCCGGTGTTCTCCGGGTCGATCCGGACCCGGAACTCGATCCCGCCGGTGGTCGAGGTGGTGGAGTGGCGGTGCGGACCCGGATCCACATCGCCCTCGAAGGTGGCGGTCAGCTTCCGCACCGACTCGCCCTCGGCCCGGTAGTGGTGCACCAGACGGTTGAGCCGGTCGGCGGGTTCCACCCGGTCGGTGACACTCGTGCTGGGGGCCGAGTCGCCGTACCAGTACGCGGTGGAGCTGTACACTCCCGGCTCGTTGTTGGCCGGGCCGTGCTCGATGCCCGCCAGCAGGTGCTCGCGGAACGGGACGGCGTCGGGCAACAGCAGCCGGTAGGCCCCGGTGCAGTCGTAGCGGCACCCGTCCCCGGAACGTTCGTAGGCCGGGCTGCCCGCCAGGGGCATGGTGAAGGTGGTGCCGCCTCGGAAGTACCAGCCGGACTCGTAGAAGTCCTCGGTGCCCGTGCCGTGCCACGAGGGGGTGGCCGAGCCGTCGACGTGGAACCGCTCGTCGCCCTCCAGATAGTTGCGCTGGTTCGCCCGGGGGGACGGCAGCGAGCGGGGTCGTTCCGCCCGCGCCCGCGTCCCGGGTGGGATCCGCCCGCGCATGGTGTGGGTGACCCCGTGGAAGGTTCCACTGCCCTCCACGTCGAGGAACGTCCAGTCGGATCCGGGTTGGGTGTGCCCGGCGCGGTGCGTGGCGTGGAAGTATCCCTCACGCGCCGTGCCCGCCGCCTCCCGTGCGGAGGTGGTGGCTTCGAGCGTGGCCGTGCGGATGGGGACCGATCCGTTGTTGACCAGTTCGATCTCCGCCTCGGTGCGGAACGGCATCGGCCACCAGGAGACGTACCACCCGCGCCCGGCGTCCACCGAGCTCATCAGCCTGCGTACGTCGTACTCCCCCAAGCCGGTGCCGAAGAACTCCCCGATCGGGGCGTCCACCGTGGTACGGCCGTCGAAGCTGACGCGCAGTCGGGTGTTGGCGAGGATCTCGTCGGAGGCGGTGACCTCCCGTTCGTCCACGGGGAACCGGGCCAGCAGACGGTCCCGGGTGAACACCTCGTTGTCGACACGGTAGTCGTGGGCCCGTTCCTCCCCGGGGTGGGCGGGCCCCAGGTCCAGCACGTCGGTGCGTGTCCACCGTCCGTCCACTCTGCTGTGGACCTCGTAGCGGAACTCGTTGACGTCCACCGCGGCCGAGCGGAACCGGTTGGAGATCCGCAGCCGCTCCCGTCCCGCGGTCAGCGTCTGGTCCACCTCGATACTCTGCCGTCCCCACTCGCCCGGACGGGCGGCACCGCTGCGCCACGTGCCCACCGGGGTACCGTCCACCAGCAGTTCCGCGACCTGCTCTCCCACGCCGGCGTCGTAGCGGCGGGTGATGCGCACCCCCTCGTTGTCGGGGGAGATCCGCGCGGTGAACGAGCTGCCCCCGCCGGAGCCGAAGGCCCTTCCGTCGTCGATGACCCGGGGTGCGGCGGTCACCTGCGGAATCCGCAGCCGCAGCTCGTCGATCGAGGCTGGTCCGCGCAAGGGGGACAACCGAACGCTCTCGCCCGGCCGCAACGCGAAGGTGCGCTGTCTGCGTTCCTGCTCGGCAGCGGCGGGTTTCGGGTCGGCCACCCCGAAACGCCGGAGTCGACGGATCACGTCCCGGGCCGGATCGGAGGGGTCGAAGGTGCGCACCCCGTGCGCGTCGGCGAAGGAACGGTATCCCACGTGGTAGAAGCGCGGGTTGTGCTCCACCGTGACGCGCATGGACTCGCGGTAGGGCATGGGAACCTTGATCACCGCTCCCCCGGCGGTGTCCCGGGCATCCCCCACCAGCGGCCACACGAAGGGCGCCCCGAGCTCTCCGGAGACCACATCGGACAACGGGGCCTCGAGCACGGTTCGTCCGTCGAGGTCGATCCGGATGTCTCCCGTGGCGCTGACGTCGCCCCACGGCTGTCGGGTGAACCAGAGCGAGGTGATCTCCCCGGGGCCGGTGTGCTCGGCGATGACGCATCCCCGCTCGGTGGTGCGCAGGCAGGAGTAGGTGCCCTCGAAGCCGTCGTCGTTGCTCCCGCTGCGGGAGAAACTGGAGAACTGG
This sequence comes from Actinopolyspora mortivallis DSM 44261, assembly GCF_000384035.1. Taxonomy (GTDB): domain Bacteria; phylum Actinomycetota; class Actinomycetes; order Mycobacteriales; family Pseudonocardiaceae; genus Actinopolyspora; species Actinopolyspora mortivallis. Next base: position 578,446 of record NZ_KB913024.1, on the reverse strand, counting down.
GCGCTGTGCTGGGCCGGACGCGGTTCGCCCAGCCGGTCCAGTCGGCGGTAGGTCTGCCACCCGACCGGTCCTTTCCCGACCGACGTCGCGGTGTCGGAGTGCGTCGCGGCGCGCGCCGAGCGCGGGGGCGGGCCGACGGCAGCCGCCGTGGCGGCGACCGTGGCGACGACCAGTGCCAACGCCGTCGTGGTCCTGTTCCGGAGGTGGGAACGGGAACGTGCCGTCACCGTCGACCCCGTCACCATCGTGCTCGCCTCCCGGGAAGGATCTCCACGCTGCCGACACGACCCACCGGACCGCGTCCCACGACGAGGATTGTCCTACGCGGACCACGGAGTGCGCACCGACATCGCCGTCGTCCGTTCGGGGACGATCTCCACCCGGACGGAGGCGGCGCGGAAGGAACCGGCCGGTGTCGGTGTCGAGTGTCACACCTCCGGAGGTGGAAACGACTCCCGTCCGGAAACGACGGGCGTGATCGGTCACCGTGCCCCGCCCGTCGTCTCCCACCGGGGGGTTCCGGCTGTGGATGTGTCGTTCCCTCCCCCACGGGGCAGTTACGGTGAAGACCGTGACCGCGACATCCGAGCACAAGATCCACACCCCCGGGCAGGAGCCGGTCCGCTGGTCGGAACGCTCCGCCCTGGGCGCCAGACGCGGCATCTCGTGGTGGGCAGCCGGCGTACTCCCCTTCGTGTTGACGGCTGTCTGCGTCCTGGTCGACCTGCTGAGAGGGGCCGGGGCAGGCATGTTCTTCGTCGCGGGCTACTTCCTCGGCTGCCTGCTGGCGGTCGTGCTGGTCCGGCGAGGGAACCTCTTCGGTCCCATGGTCCAGCCCCCGCTGATCGCCGCGGTCACCCTTCCGCTGCTGGTGCTGCTGACCGGAACCGGTTTCGACTGGGGAGGCGGCAGACGCAACATCCTGCTCGCCGTCGCCACGCCGCTGATCAACAGCTTCCCGGTGATGGCCACCACCACCGTGCTGGTGCTGGTCGTCGGTGTGCTGCGGATACGGGTGCTCGAACCCGACAGTGCTAACACGTCGACGGCCACGGGCACGCGTTCGGCGGGGGCCTCGACAACCTCCGAGCGGCGCGACTCCACGGGCACGCGGAAACGCGGCACGGCCGCTGGTCGGGCGGGCGAACGGCGATCCGGTCGCGACGGTACCTCAGCGCGGAACACGGACGGCGCCGCGAAGCGGGACTCCGGCGAAGGCGGGAAGGCACGCCCCGGCCGGGGAACGACGCGGGGTGCCACGCGCTCCGGAGAGGACACACCGCGCCCCCGCACCGGAACCTCCGGGGCAGCCGGTGGCCGCAAGGAACCCGGCGCGCAGCCCCCCACCTCCGGGCGTGGCTCCCCGGAGGCACCGCGCGGGGCGCGGCCGGGGGAGAAACGTGCGGCTCCCCCGGGAAGGTCCGCCCCCGGCTCCGCGGGGAAACCGACACAGCAGCCGGGACGTTCCGAACCTCCCGGACGTCCGCGCCGACCGCGTCGCGGGGACCGCTGACGGCCACGACAGGGTGGCAACGGACTCTCCCAACCAGGCCGCCTCGTCCGAACGTGGTGGGGCGGCACGGCGGCCGCTACGGGTTCAGCGCACTCCCTGGGGGCGCCCGTGGTTCTCGTCGAGGTCCTTGCGCAGCTCTCTGGGCAGCGCGAAGGAGACCTTCTCGTTGGCGGTGGTGACCTCCTCGACGTCCTCCCAGCCGTACTCCCGCAACCGGTCCAGCACCTGGAACACCAACACGTCGGGCACGGAGGCACCGCTGGTCACTCCCACCGTGCGCACCCCGTCGAGCCAGTTCTCGTCGATGTCGCTGGCGTAGTCGATCAGGTGGGCGGCCCCGGCTCCGGACTGCAGCGCCACCTCCACCAGTCGTTTCGAGTTCGAGGAGTTCCGCGAGCCGACCACCAGCACCAGGTCGCACTCGGCGGCCATGGCCTTGACCGCGACCTGGCGGTTCGAGGTCGCGTAGCAGATGTCGTCGCTGGGCGGGGCCTGCAGGTCGGGGAAACGCTGCTGGAGCTGTTCGACCCGCTCCATCGTCTCGTCCACGCTCAGCGTGGTCTGGGACAGCCAGACCACCTTGGACGGGTCGCGCACCTCGACGTCGTCCACGTCCTCGGGCTTGTCCACCAGCTGAACACGCTCCGGGGCCTCTCCGGAGGTTCCCTCCACCTCCTCGTGGCCCTCGTGACCGATCAGCAGGATGTCGTAGTCCTGCCGGGCGAAGCGGTTGACCTCCTTGTGCACCTTGGTCACCAGGGGGCAGGTGGCGTCGATGGTGCGCAGGTTGCGTCGTTCGGCGGCCTCCCGCACGGCGGGGGACACCCCGTGTGCGGAGAACACCAGCAGTGAGCCCTCGGGGACCTCCTCGGTGTCCTCGACGAAGACCACCCCGCGCTCCCGCAGGTTCCGCACCACGTGCTGGTTGTGCACGATCTCCTTGCGCACGTACACGGGAGGGCCGTACTTGTCCAGCACCCGCTCCACCGTGTCCACGGCGCGGTCGACACCCGCGCAGTATCCGCGGGGTTTGGCCAACAGGACCCGCTTGTGCGCGGTGTCGGCGGCTGCGTTCTCGGTGAACTCGGAAGCCTGCGGCGAGCTGCTCATACCGCCCAGGGTACGTTCCTCGACGGGACCGGTCAGCAGGCAACACCGTCCCCGACGGGTGACGTCCCACGCCTGTTCCCCGTCCCCGGCGGGAACTCCGTCACGGATCGCCCCACCGGGGGAGAACGGGAACGCCGCACCGAGATGACGGCGGACACACACGTGGGGCAAGCTTGACGGTATGCGATCGTTTCCTCTGCCGATCCGGGTGGCCGCGGGACTGGCGGGCACGGCCGTCGAACGAACCCGGCGACTGCCGGAGTGTCTGATCGGGCTGCCCGTGACGATGACCAGCCAGGCGCTGCAACTGTCCATGCGGATGCAGCAGCAGATCACCGAACTGGCCATCAAGGGCGACGACCTGCTGGCGGGGCTGAGTCGGCCGGAACAGCAGCCGGAGTGGGCCAGGTTCGACGAGGACGAGCCGGCCGAGGAACAACCGCCTCCCCCGACACGCCCTCCCCACGGATCCTCGGAACCCCCCGTCCACGCGGGCTCCTCCGAGCGGCCCTCACGAGACGCCCCGGAGGACGACGTCTCGGATCTGCTGCCCGGCTACGAGGAGATGACCCTGCCGCAGCTGCGCGGCAGGTTACGGCGGCTGAGTCTGCCGGAGCTGCATCGCCTGCTGCGCCACGAGCGCGCGCACGCGCGGCGCCCGGACTTCCTGAAGATGCTGTCCAACAGGATCGACAACCTGGGCGCCTCGGCCACCACGGACGAGTGAGTCCGCTTCTCCGGAGCCCTCCGGCGTGAGCCGTCCGGCCGGGGCGGTCGGGCTCCGGGGCTTCGCCGCACGACACACCGGTCCCGGCCCGCCACACGTTCCGCGACCGCCCCGAAGGAGTGAGTCCGCTGAGTTCTCCCCCCACGACCGCCGAGTCCCCCTGGCCGGTGCGCACGGTCGCCCGCAAGATCGCCGACTGGATCAACCGGCTCGGCACCGTGTGGGTGGAGGGACAGCTCACCCAGATCTCCGCCCGTCAGGGCGCCTCCACCGCTTTTCTCACGCTGCGTGACCCCTCGGCCGACGTGTCACTGACGTTGACCTGCCCGGCGAAGCTGCTGCGGGACAACGACCCCCAGCTGACCGACGGGACCCGGGTGGTGGTGCACGGCAAGCCCTCCTTCTACGTCGGCCGGGGGACGCTGAGCCTGCGGGTCGACGAGATCAGAACGGTGGGCATCGGCGAGCTGCTGGCACGCATCGAACGGCTCCGCAAGCTGCTCCGGGCCGAGGGGCTGTTCGAACCGGAGCGGAAACGCCCGCTGCCGTTCCTGCCCGAACGTATCGGGTTGGTCACGGGACGGGACTCCGCCGCCGAGCACGACGTGCTGACCAACGCCCGGCTGCGCTGGCCCGCCGTGCGGTTCGAGGTGCGCAACGTGGTCGTCCAGGGGTCCACGGCCGTGCCGCAGCTGCTGGAGGCGTTGGAGGAGCTGGACCGGGACCCGAACGTCGACGTGATCGTGATCGCCCGAGGTGGGGGAAGCGTGGAGGACCTGCTTCCGTTCTCGGACGAGACGCTGTGCCGGGCGGTCGCCGCCTGCGAGACCCCCGTGGTGAGTGCGATCGGTCACGAACCGGACTCCCCCCTGCTGGACCACGTCGCCGATGTGCGCAGCTCCACACCCACCGCCGCGGGCAAACGGGTGGTCCCCGACGTCGTCGAGCAGAGCCAGTACGTGGACCAGCTCAGGCAGCGGGCCAGACGCGCGTTGCGGGGTTGGGTCGACCGGGAGCAGGGACTGCTGGACTCGCTGCGCACGAGGCCGGCGTTGGCCGATCCGCACACTCCGCTGCGGCGGCGTTCGGAGGAGGTCGGGATGCTGGGCCAGCGGTGCAGAAGGGCCGTGCTCGCGGTGCTGACCGAGCAGCGTCACGAGCTCGCGACGATGAGATCACGCTTGACGGCGCTGGGACCGGCAGCCACGCTGTCTCGCGGTTACGCGATCGTGCAACGCGTCGAGGACTCCGGTTCGTCCGTTCTGCGTTCCACGGAACAGGTCGCCCGGGGCACGCGACTGCGGATCCGCCTCACGGACGGAACCGTGCACGCCGTCGTCACCGACGACGAGTAACCCACCGTTCGCGCCCGGCGGCCCGCCCGTCGTGGCAGCGGGCACGAACGGGTCACGTCGTGGCGCGGCGCGACCGGCGACGGCGCCCGGGCGAATCGAGCTCCCAAGGAGGTGTGCGGTGCTGAATCACGGGCGACAGCCCACCTTTCTCCCGCTCACCGTCGCCGTGACCGTCTCGGCGAGCACCGGATCGGGGCCCTCCGACGACGGAGCCCGCCTGGTACGTCGCAGGGCGGAGGAGGCCGACACGGCGGCGGCGGGGTGCTGGGCCGCCCTGCTCGGTGGGTGTCATCCTCCGGAACGGCGCGCGCTGCCGAGACAGCTCAGCGCCCTCGCCGAGGCGACCGCGCGGTACGTGGGCAACGGTTGGTGGACCGAACGGGGAAACGGATACCGGCGTAGGGTTGCCGAGGCGCAGCTACGGATCAACGACGCGGTGCGGGAGGGTGACGGCGCGGAGTTCGCCGAGGCGTTCGTCGGCTACGACCAGGCCGTCGCCACCGCCGTGGTGTCCGTACGACGCGAGCCGGAAAGTTCTCCCCGATAAAGGCGGCCGGACAGTGAGCAGCGAACAACCCGAGGACAGCACCCCCGGAACGGGAGCGGAGGGGGGCGTCGACCCCGAGGCGGACCACCCCGACGTCGCCGACCTCGGCTACGAGCGGGCCCGGGACGAACTGGCCGAGGTGGTGCGCAGACTGGAGGCGGGCGGTCTCTCGTTGGAGGAGTCGCTGGCGCTCTGGGAACGGGGTGAGGCACTGGCCGCGGTGTGCGAACGCAGGCTGGCGGGGGCGCGTGAGCGAGTGGACCGTGCGCTGGCCTCGGTGGAGCAGCGGGAGGACTCCGAGCGGGAGTGAGTCCGCCGTTTCTCCGCCCTCCCGACACCGCGAACGGGGCCACCGGCGGTCTCCCCGCCCGGCGGGTGCCGCACGCTGACGAGGGGCCTCACTCGGGCTGGACCGGCTCCGCCCGCAGGGCGGCCTCGGCCAGCACACGGAACTCCTGCTCGGTGCCGTTGCCGGTGATCAGCATCCGGACCCCGTCGTGGTCGGTCACCCAGGCGACCTCGGAGCGGATGCTGTCGTAGACCACCCACCGCGTTCCGGCCGCGTGCACCGTGCCGCGTGCGCGGGGTTCCCGCTCGGTCTCGAAGGCCACCAGATCGGCCTCGTCCGCGGCGGACTGCGACAGCCGGAGGTAGTGCGTCCGCTGGGTCAGCCATCCGACGCGCACGGCACTGTGCTGTTCCGTCACTCGGGCGACTTCGGCCGAGTTGGCCCGCCATCCCTCCGGTGGCCGGGGTCGTACCACGGGGAACCCCACGTCGGCGGCAGCCGCGTCGAGTTCGACGGAGACGTTCACGGTGGGAGCCGTTTCCGGGTCGTTCACCGGAGGGCCGACCGGGCTGAGCGAGCACCGACCGGTCAGTCCCGCGATCCCGAGCACGACGAGCACCAGCGGCAGCATCGCGAACAGCATGGCCCGAACACTGCGCGGGGCCGCCCCGGTGGAACCGTTCGCCCCCTCGTCTGCCGCCCCCTGGTTGCGCTGTTCAGCCACGCCTCGCATGCTCTCACCTGTCCCCGCAGAGGAACGACGCACCCGGTTCGGTCCGCACCCCAGTGGGCTGCGCCACTTCGTGGAAACCGAAAGGATTCGGATCTGCGAAGATCCGCACGTCACGGACGTGGTGTGCGGTTGTGTGCCGTACCGGGTCCTCGCCCACCACGACCGGAGCATTCGGACACGAACGAGCCGGCGAGCCAGTATCGCGCTTACGGGAGGCACCATGAACGCATCCGAGACCGACATCCACGAGGGCGCTCGCGGCCCCGAGGCTCCCGACCGCAACCTCGCGATGGACCTGGTGCGCGTGACCGAGGCCGCCGCCATGGCGGCCGGACGCTGGGTGGGGCGCGGGGACAAGAACTCCGGCGACGCCGCCGCCGTGGAGGCCATGCGCAAACTGATCAGCACCGTGGCGATGCGCGGTGTGGTCGTGATCGGGGAGGGCGAGAAGGACGAGGCCCCCATGCTGTACAACGGCGAGGAGGTCGGTAACCACCACGGTCCCGAGTGCGACGTCGCCGTGGATCCGATCGACGGAACCACGCTGTTGAGCAAGGGGATGCCGAACTCGTTGGCGGTGTTGGCCGTGGCCGAACGCCACGCCATGTTCGACCCGTCGGCCGTGTTCTACATGGACAAGCTCGCCGTGGGCCCGGAGTCCGCCGGGATGGTCGACATCACCGCTCCGGTCGCGGAGAACATCCGTCGTGTGGCCAAGGCCAAGCAGGTCGAGGTCTCCGACGTCACCGTCTGTGTGCTGGACCGTTCCCGGCACGAGCAGCTGGTCTCCGAGATCCGGGGGGCCGGGGCCCGGGTGCAGTTCATCTCGGACGGGGACGTGGCCGGTGCGATCGCCGCGGCCAGGCCGGACAGTGGCGTGGACATGCTGATGGGGATCGGCGGTACCCCGGAGGGGATCATCACCGCCTGCGCGCTGAAGTGCATGGACGGCGAGTTGCAGGCCCGGTTGTGGCCGAAGGACGACGCCGAGCGGGAGAAGGTCCGCGAAGCCGGTCACGACCCGGACCGGGTGCTGACGACCTCGGATCTGGTGAACGGGGAGAACGTGTTCTTCTGTGCCACGGGGATCACCGACGGGGCGCTGCTGCGCGGGGTGCACTACCGGGCGAACAGGTGCACCACGCACTCGCTGATGATGCGGTCGAAGTCGGGAACGGTTCGCTCCATCGAGGGAGCGCACAAGCTGGGCAAGCTCAACGAGTACGCGGATCTGGACTTCACGGGCGACGCCCCGACCAGTCGGTACGGTCTGCTGCCCTGAGGGACCTTTCCGGGTGTCGTGGCGGCTCGGGTGCCCGGTCCCGCGCGGACCGGGCTGTTCGGGGTGCGTGAGTCGGGTGTCCCGCCGCGACCGACTGGCGGGTCGCGCCGTTGCCGGCGAGGTGTCGACTCCCGCACCCGGCGTCCGTGGGGTCCCGTGGCCGCCACCCCCGGGAAAAACGTGAAACATACTTTCGTTCGATCCGTGTCCCGCCGTTCGCCGGTACCGGACCCCGCTCACCCACCCCTACCTTCCGCTCCCAACCGGGTCACGAGACCGGAAGGAACGGAAGGGACCACGACATGCGCAAACGCTCCTGTGTGGTGGGTGTGTTCACCGCCTTCTTCGCCGCGCTCGGCATGACCGCGCCGGCGAACGCCGCCGACGAACCGGAACCGATGATCGTCGGCGGCCACGACGCGACCCAGCAGTACTCGTTCATGACCTCCTTACAGTCGGGCGGCAGCCACCTCTGCGGTGCCTCGCTGATCGAGTCGGACTGGGTGGTCACCGCCGCTCACTGTGTCCGGGGCGGCGGCAACTACTCGGTGCGGATCGGCAGCAACGACCGCGCCAGCGGTGGGGAACAGGCCACCGTCACCGAGGTGATCCCCCACCCGAGCAGTGACCTCGCCGTGCTGCGTCTCGGCAGGCAGGTGAACGCCCAGCCGATCGACATCGCCTCCGAGGCCGGGGCGGTGGGCACCAGCACCCGCATCATCGGCTGGGGACAGACCTGCCCCGAACGTGGCGGCTGCGGTGCCCCGCGCACGCTCCAGGAACTGGACACCTCGATCGTGCCCGACCGGGAGTGCTCCGGGATCGACGGCGCCAACGAGATCTGCACGAACAATCCCGGCAACGACTCCGGCGCCTGCTACGGCGACTCGGGAGGACCGCAGATCAAGGGCTCCCGAGGGGACTGGAAGCTGATCGGCGCGACCAGCCGTGCCGGTAACAACAGCCCGTTGTGCGCCACGGCACCCTCCATCTACACCGACGTCACCGCCCACTCCGACTGGATCGAGCAGCAGACCTCCGGGGACGACGGAGGCGGCGGCTGGCCCTGGCCCTGGTGAGGACCCGAGCCCGCACTTCCCACCGGTGTGGTCGCCGTCTCCGGCGGCCACACCGGTCTGTCGCGAAAGTCGCCGGGCACCCCGTCGAAAAGGGACACTCAACCGAGGTTCGTGGAGTGTCCGGGGAACAACCTCGCCCGGGGATCCAGTTCCACCGCGATGTTGTTCACGGCGGTGGCCGCCTCGCCGAAGCCGGTGGAGATGAGTTTGACCTTGCCCGGATAGGAGACGATGTCGCCGGCGGCGTAGACCCGCTCACGCGCCGTACGCATCGTGGTGTCCACCACGATCGAACGCTTGTCCAGTTCGAGTCCCCAGTGCTCGATCGGCCCCAGGTCGGCGGTGAAACCGAGCGCGGCCACCACGGTCTGGGCCGGTAGTGTCCTCCGGCCCCGTGCCGTCTCGACGTCCACCTCCCGCACCCGGTACTGGTCACCACGGATCTCGGCCACCTCGGCCTCGGTGATCATCGGGACACCGAGCCGTTCCACCTCGCGGATGAGCCCCTCCTGGGCCCGGAAACGCGCCCTGCGGTGCACCAGGGTGACGCTGTTGGCCACCGGATGCAGGGCGAGCGCCCAGTCGAAGGCGGAGTCACCGCCGCCGACCACGACCACGTCGTGTCCACTGTGGTCATCCAGTTCGGGGATGAAGTGCACCACCCCCCGGTCGAGCCACCCGTCGGCGGCGGGCAACGGGCGCGGGGTGAACTCCCCGATCCCCGCCGTGATCAGCATCGCCCCCGCGTGCACCGTGGTCGCGTCCCCGAGTTCGACCAGCAGCCCTTCCTCCCGCTCGGTCAACCCGGTGGCGTAGCGCCCCAGCAGGTAGCGCGGCTCGTAGTAGGCGGCCTGCTCCACCAGCCCCGCGATCAGATCCCGTCCACGCACCTCGGGAAAGCCGGCCACGTCGAAGATCCGCTTCTCCGGGTACATCGCCGTCACCTGACCACCCGGTTCGGGCAGCGAGTCCACCAGGGCGGAGGACAACCCGCGGAAGCCGGCGTAGTAGGCGGCGTAGAGGCCGGTGGGGCCCGCCCCGACGATCAGCACGTCGACCTCGACCGGGTCCCGTTCCTGCGTTGCCGTGTCGGCAGTCATCCACACCCCTCCACGAGGCGCGAGGGACATCTCCCCACACCCTATACCGCTTCCCCACGGTGCGTAACCACGTCGAGGTGATCCCCCGTGCGCCGAAACAACACTGCTCCGAAAGGGCTAATACCATGCGGCGTTCGGCGGTACCTCGCGAGTAACAATGATCCTACGTTGCCGTGAAATCGATCACCGGCAGCGAAACGGAGAGCACCGTGCGAAAAACCGCCATGCTGGTGGGTGGGTTCGCCGCCCTGGCGATGGCCCTGGGCGTGACACCGGCCGCCACCGCCGATCCTCCGCCCGACGACCAGAACACGATGATCGTGGGTGGTGACCAGGCCACCGAGTCCTACGAGTGGATGGCCTCGCTGCAACAGAACGGCAACCACCGCTGCGGAGCCTCTCTCGTGGACGAGCGGTGGGCCCTCACCGCCGCCCACTGCGTCGAGGGGGTCGCCGCCGACGAACTCCGGTTACGCGTCGGCAGTTCCGACCACACCAGCGGCGGGACCGTCGTCGGCGTGGACAGCGTCGAACAACACCCGGACTACGCCACGGACTCGCCCCAGGGCGACATCGCACTGCTCGGTCTGGGCCGCGCCGTCGACCGGCAGCCGGTCGAGATAGCCGACCGGCCCGGTGCCACGGGAACCTCCACACGCATCATCGGCTGGGGGCTCACCTGCCGCACCCGGGGCTGCGGTCAACCTCCGGAACAGCTGCAACAGCTGGAGACCAACCTGGTCAGTGATCTCCAGTGCACCCTCGGATTCATCGACGGCTCCACCGAGTTGTGCACGGGCAGCGAGAAGATGCTGTCCAACGCGTGCTTCGGGGACTCGGGCGGTCCGCAACTACGGGGAGAGCCCGGTGACTGGAAACTGATCGGGGTCACCAGCAGGCTCGGCAGCCCCCTACCCGTCTGCGGGACCGCGCCCTCGATCTACACCGACGCCACCTCCTACCGCGAGTGGATCCTGTCACACACGAACAGCTGAGGCCGTTCCACGGGGCACGCACCGGGCGGAACCGTCCACAGCGACCCGTCGCGGCTCGGTGCGTGTCCTCCCGCGAGCCCGCGAGCCCAGCCGGAGACGACGTGGCCGAACCCATACTGACCTGCTCCACCGGCACGGTTCACACTCTGAGCATGAGTGAACAGCAATACCGCGTCGAGCACGACACGATGGGCGAGGTCCGGGTCCCCGCCGAAGCGCTCTACCGCGCGCAGACCCAGCGGGCCGTGGAGAACTTCCCCGTCTCCGGCCACGGGCTGGAGCGGGCCCAGATCCGGGCGCTGGGACTGCTGAAGGCCGCCGCCGCCCGCGTCAACGGCGAGTTCGGCGTCCTGGACCGGGACATGGCCGAGGCCATCGCCACCGCCGCCGACGAGGTGGCCGCCGGTCACCACGACGACCACTTCCCCATCGACGTGTTCCAGACCGGCTCCGGGACCTCGTCGAACATGAACGCCAACGAGGTCATCGCCACCCTCGCCACCCGTTCCCTCGGACGGGAGGTTCACCCGAACGACCACGTGAACGCCTCCCAGTCCTCCAACGACACCTTCCCCACCACCATCCACGTGGCCGCCACCGAGGCGGTGCTCACCGACACCATCCCCGCGCTGGAGCAGTTGGCCGCGACCATCGAGCGTCGGGCCGCCGAGTGGAGCGAGACCGTCAAGTCGGGACGCACCCACCTGATGGACGCGGTGCCGATCACTCTCGGCCAGGAGGCCGGGGCCTGGGCCTCCCAGGTGCGCTACGGGGTGGAACGCCTGCGCTCCGGGCTCGACCGTCTCGGCGAACTGCCCATCGGAGGCACCGCCGTGGGCTCTGGACTCAACGCCCCCGTCGGGTTCGGAGCTGCGGTCTCGGCCGAGCTCGCCCGGGTCACCGAACTGCCGCTGACCGAGGCACGCGACCACTTCGAGGCGCAGGCCAGCCAGGACGGCGTGGTGGAGACCTCCGGGAACCTGCGCACCGTGGCCGTGAGCCTCAACAAGATCGCCAACGACCTGCGCTGGCTCGGTTCCGGTCCGCGCACGGGTCTGGCCGAACTCGCCCTGCCCGACCTGCAACCCGGCTCCTCGATCATGCCGGGCAAGGTCAACCCGGTGATCCCCGAGGCCACCCTGCAGGTCGTCGCCCAGGTGGTCGGCAACGACGCGGCCGTCTCCTTCGCCGGCGCCCAGGGCAACTTCCAGTTGAACGTGAACCTGCCCGTGATCGCCAGGAACGTGCTCGAATCCGCCCGGTTGCTGGCGGCCGTCTCCAGGCTGCTCGCGGAGAAGGTCTTCGCCGGGGTCGAGGTCAACACCGAGCGCACCCGGGAGTACGCCGAGGGCTCTCCCTCCATCGTCACCCCGCTCAACCGCTACATCGGCTACGAGGAGGCCGCCTCCGTGGCCAAGCAGGCGCTGAAGGAACGCAAGACCATCCGGGACGTGGTGCTGGAACGCGGCTACGTCGAAGCGGGCAAACTGACCAGGGAGCAGCTCGACACGGCCCTGGACGTGCTGAGCATGGCACGCGCCGAGCGCTGAGAGCTCCTCGCGGCGGACCCGGACCAGGTCACCACCCGGACGGGTTCCCCGACGGCGGATCGGGAGCACGCCCTCCCACGGGCGGCGACACCGTCGTACGTCCCGCGGGATCCGCGGCCCCGGTCCGCCCGGGCGGGCCGTGGGGAGTGTGGCGTTCCGTCCTTCGAGGTAACCACCAGGGGGACCGGGGGAAGAACACCGGCGCGGACCGCACAGCTGCTGGTGACTGCCTTCACATTCGCATGGCACTATCGTGACGCGACAACAGCAGCCGGTTGCCACCGGTTGAACACTGCGGGGACAGGTGATGCAGGTTCCGGGAACGGACGTCGACTCCGCATCGGATTTCACGGACCGCTTCGAGCGGATCCGTGAGCTGAGCCGCACCGGGGACAACGCGGGGGCCATCGAGGTGGCCGACAGCGTCGTCGCCGAATCCGAGGATCCTCTCGTCACGTGCCGAGCCCTGGTGCTCAAACTCGGCAGGTTGTTCAACCTCGGCCGCACCGAGGAATGCCCGCCTGTGCTGGACCGGGCCTTCGAGAGCGTCGAGGGTGGACACGCCCCCGTGCTGCGGGGACACCTGCACGCCCTGGCCGGAATCATCGCCGCTCCCGACTCGCTGGAACGCTGCGTGCGCCACCTGGTGCAGGCGGGACGCGAGATCGACCTGGAACAGGGCCCCACCGAGGAGACGGTCATCGCCCACCACGACCTGGCCGTGACCTACTCCTACGTGGGCTTCCACGCCCAGGCGGTACCCATCGCCGAACGCTGCTACCAGGACGGGCAGCTCCTCGGGCTGCCCAGCGGTGACCACGCGCTCCCCGAGGTCGCGGTCCGCTGGGCCGTGTCCCTGGACCACCACGGCGACACCGACTCCTGTGTCACCATGCTGCGCCGGGTGCTGGAGACCTGGGCCGAGCGCGCCCACCCGCACGAGTTCTGGCCCGCCGAGCAGTACTACTACGGCTACGCGGCCGTGCGGCTACGGGCCCTGGGGGAGCCCGCCGAGTTCGACCCGATCCTGTTCACCGCCGAGGAACACGGCTGGGAGGTCGCCGACCTGCGGCTGTTGGCGGCGGCGTGCCGGGACATCTCCGAGGGGGACCCGGCGCAGGCGCTGAAACGGATCGAACACCGCTCCCCCCACCCGTACACACTCGGCGCGGCCGAGTCCGCCCGCATCCGGGCGCTGGCCCACGCCGCCCTGAACGACCACCGCGCCGCCCACGCGGCCGACCGGGAGGCCACCAGGATCGCCACCCGGGACCAGGGCCAGCTCAGGGACGGACTGGTGGACGGGACCAGGGCCCAGCTCGACCACGAGGCGCTGCGCCGGACGGTGGAGCAGTACGCTTCCGAGGCGCTCACCGACTCCCTGACCGGACTGCCCAACCGCAGACACTTCGACAGGTACGTCACCCGCCTCTCCGAGAGCGGGATCCACGCCGCCGTGGGGGTCATCGACCTGGACGGGTTCAAGGCCGTCAACACGGTCTACGGGCATCTCTCCGGCGACCTGGTGCTGCAACGGGTCGCGGCCATCCTCGCCCGCACCCTGCGCAAGGGCGACTTCGTCGCGCGCTACGGCGGGGACGAGTTCGTCGCTGTGCTGCCGCACACCGACGTGGAGGAGGCCCGGCACATCGGGAACCGGTTGGCCCGGGCGGTCGCCGACGGGGACTGGGAGGCGCTGGTCACGGGAACACCGGTGTCGATCACCATCGGCTGGGCCGAGCTGAGCGAACCGCTGCGGCTGTCGGCGACGCTGGAGGCCGCCGACCAGGCGATGCTCAGCGGCAAGGGGCGACTGGCCGGTTCGGTGTAGCTTCCCGCCACCGCTCGACGGCCCTACTCCGCCCGGACCAACACGGCGGTGCCAGACTGGGAGCATGAGCAACCGCGGCAGCGAACCGGAAGCCGACCGGACCCGCGACATGCCACCTCCGGTGGAGCTTCCCGAGGAACTGCTCGAGGAGGACAACCGCTCGGTCAGCATCGGGGGTCCGGCGGCGGTGGGCGCCGAGCGCGGCTCGGTGTTCGGCGACGCGGAACCGGAGCCCTACGTGGCGGTGCTGGTCACGGAGTCGACCTCCGACTCCGCGGACTTCCGGCCGCTGTACGAGGAGTCGTTCGTCCTGGTGACGGCCTCCTCCGACGAGGAGGCCGCGGAGAAGGCCAGGGAGTACGGCAAGCAGCAGGAGGTCAGCTACCACAACGAGGACCAGCAGCTGGTCAGCTGGAAACTCAAACACGTCGTGGAGGTCCGGCGCATCGAGGACGCCACCTTCGACGACGGCTCCGAGCTCTACAGCAGGTTCTTCCGGAACTACACGCAGTACAGCTCCTTCGAGCCGACGCTCGGTGGCGAGGAGCTCTAGGGCCCCTCCGCCCCTTTCGCCGGTTTCGGGCGGAACCGGCTGCCGGGTAAGCTGGAGGGTTGTGCGGTTCTTGAACGGGCAACAGCCCACCACTGACCTGACCTACGACGACGTGTTCCTCGCCCCGGCCCGTTCCGGGGTGGAGTCACGTTTCGACGTCGACCTGGCCACCGACGACGGCTCCGGGACGACGCTGCCGCTGGTGGTCGCCAACATGACCGCCGTGGCGGGGCGTCGGATGGCGGAGACGGTCGCCCGTCGCGGCGGGCTCGTGGTGCTGCCGCAGGACGTGGCCCCCGAGGCCGTGGCCGAGATCGTCTCCTGGGTGAAGTCCCGCCACACCACGTGGGACACGCCGCTGGTGCTGCACGAGGGCGACGCGGTGGCCGACGCGCTGAACCTGCTGCCGAAGCGCGCGCACGGCGCGGTCGTGGTCGTCGACGACCGGGACCGACCGTTGGGAACGGTCGACGAGCGGTGCTGCACCGGTGTGGACCGGTTCGCCCGCCTCGGAGAGGTGGCCGACCGTGAACCCGTGGTGCTGCCGCTGGAGACCAAACCGCGCGAGGTGTTCGACAGGCTGCACCAGCAGGGCAGGGAGGTCGCCCTGGCCACGGACCCCGACGGCGGGCTGGCCGGGATCATGACGCGGCGCGGGGCGCTGCGTTCCGAGATCTACACCCCGGCCGTGGACTCCTCCGGAAGGCTGCGGGTGGCCGCCGCCGTGGGAGTCAGCGGCGACGTGGCGGGCAAGGCCTCGGCGCTGCTGGAGTCCGGGGTCGACCTGCTGGTGGCCGACACCGCCCACGGACACCAGGAGAAGATGATCTCCGCGTTGCGGGCGATCCGCTCGATCGAGCCCTCCGTGCCGGTCGTGGCCGGCAACGTGGTCACCGCCGAGGGTGTGCGGGACCTCGCCGAGGCCGGTGCCGACGTGGTCAAGGTCGGGGTCGGCCCCGGGGCAATGTGCACCACCCGGATGATGACCGGAGTCGGACGGCCTCAGTTCTCCGCCGTGGCCGAATGTGCCGAGACCGCGCGTGGCCTCGGAAAACGAATCTGGGCCGACGGCGGGATCCGGCACCCGCGGGACGTGGCGTTGGCGCTGGCGGCCGGGGCCTCCTCGGTGATGGTGGGTTCCTGGTTCGCCGGGACCTACGAGTCTCCGGGCGACCTGCAACGCGACGAGCACGGCAACGCCTACAAGGAGTCCTTCGGGATGGCCTCCAAACGCGCGGTGACCGCGCGGACCCGCTCGGACAGTGGTTTCGACCAGGCACGCAAGGCGCTGTTCGAGGAGGGGATCTCCAGTTCCCGCATGAGGCTGGATCCGGCCGCGCCGGGGGTGGAGGACCTGCTCGACAGCATCAGTTCCGGATTGCGTTCCTCCTGCACCTACGCGGGAGCGCGGAACCTGGCCGAGTTCCACGAACGGGCCGTGGTGGGCATCCAGTCCGCCGCCGGTTTCGCCGAGGGACGGCCGCTTCCCACCGGTTGGTGACCGGACGGTTCGCGGGCTCCTCCCGGTCACGGGCACGGCCGGGAGGAGCCGGGCCCGGCTCGCCGAAACGGGTCACGGGGTCTCACAGCACGGTCAGGTCCGTGCCCTCGGTGTCCAGCTCGGCCACGGCACGGCTTCCCAGCGTGACCAGTTGTTCCAGCGTCGTCCGGTCCAGGCTGAGCACGAAGCTCTCCCGACCGCCGAAGGCCAGGCTCGCCTGCTCGTTGAGCCGGTCCACCTCACATCGGACGGCCACGCCCGGTCCCATCTCCACATAGGACTCCACCGACACCTCGCCCGCACGACGGAGACTCATGATCAGGGTTCCTTTCGCTCTGGATACGATGAACTGTGTGTGACGGTCTGACCGCCACCCGCAAACTAAGACTGACCGTCAGTCTTTGAATAGTCCTCTGATCGGGTGTACTTGGAGAAGAAGGCGCATGGGGCGAGCTCGCCAGACGTTCGAACGACGACAACTGGGGCTCACTCTGCGTCGGCTCCGGGAACAGGCAGGTTATTCACAACGAACGGCCGCCGAAGCGATCGGCAAGGCCCGGTCCCGCCTCGCACAGCTGGAGGACGGAGAGGGCACTCCCCCGTCGGACACCCTGGAGAGTCTGCTCGCTCTCTACGAGGTGGACGAGCAACAGCGGGAGACGACCCTGGCCCTGGCGACATCGGCCCGGAAACGCCAGAAACGCAGAGCCTACGTGGACACGCTGCCCGACGCCTACCAGCGTTTCGCCGATCTGGAGGCCAGCGCCACCGAGATCAGCGCGTTCGAACCGAGCATCGTCCCCGGACTGCTCCAGTCACCTTCCTACCTGCGCTCGGTCATCAGCGCATGGGAGGGAATCCTTCCGGATTTCACCCTTGAGGAAATCGAACAGCGCGTCGACTACCGCCTACACCGCCAAACCAGGACGCTGAACAGCGAAAACTCCGCACGGATTCGTGTCGTTCTCACCGAACACGCACTCCGGGACCTGTCCAACGATCCCGCGCTGCGAAACGAACAAGTGAAGCATGTGCTCTCCTTGACGGAGAAACACGACAATCTCACTGTGCACGTGTTACCGGTGGGAGTCCCCGCGAATCCCGCCTGCGGAGGTGGGTTCACCCTGTTCGGTTTCGGTGACCACGGTGATTCCGTAGCCTTCTCCTCAGTACTCTACGGACCGTCCGTCTATCTCGACGGAGACGAAGACACCCGCGTACTCTCCGTACTATTCGAGAGGATGTGCGAACTCGCTCTTCCTCCGGAAGAGTCACGAACCTTCCTCGAAGACACGCTCAAGGAGGTCTGATGTCCGACACCGGTTGGATCAAAAGCAGTCGCAGCTCCGGAGCCAGCGACAACTGTGTGGAGGTACGGCTCACCGGCACCGAGGTCGGAGTCCGCGACTCCAAGAACCCCACCGGAGCCGTACACACCTTCCCCACCAGCACGTGGCGCTCCTTCCTGACCGCACTCAAAACCGGAGACCTGCCGGAGGCACTCCACTAGCAAGGAACCAGCCCCTCCCCACCCGCCGGTCCCCGACACCGGCGGGTTCTTCGTGCCCAAGATCACCCCTCGCAAGGGACCCGCAACCGAACAAACCACCCCCGAATACGTGCCCTGTTGTGTACACTCCGCATCGGTCTTCACCGCCATGGGGAAACACGGAAGGGTGATGCTGGGGATGCCGTCCGCACGAGACACCCAGTCGGACACCGGAATGCGAGGGCTGGCCCCCCAGGCCGACGAGCTGCGGGGACAACAGCGGGGACTACGCGCTGCTGTCGACTCCGGCCGGATGGTCCTGGACGAGGACGCCGCCGAACGCCTCGCCAAGGTCTGGGAAGACAAAGCCGACGAACTCAGTTCCAAAGTAATTAACGTAGACCAGTACATCGCTCGTGGGGCCTACGGCGACTGCCGTATCGGGCGGGCCATGGACACCAAGATGGCCGACAAGATCGAACACCCCGAGGCCGGGGCGGTCGCGCTGATGGTGAAGATGGAGAAGATCATGCGGCAGACGGCCACCACGATCCGCGACGCCGCCCGCACCACCAGGGCCACCGACGAGGACAACGCCCGCGATCTCGAACGGAACCTGTGATCCGATGCGCCCCATGCGAACCACGCACACCGCGCTGCTGGGCACACTGGCCGCCGTCGGAATGCTGCTGGCCGGATGCGGCGGCGGACCCGACTCCGAAACCCACCCCACCGCCAGCGCCCCACCCTCCGAACCAACCCTGGCCAACTTCGACCCCTGCACCGCACTCACCCCCACAGAGCTGGACCAAGTCGGTATTGAAGACTCCGGAGAGAGAGTCGACAACGAGTACGGTTCATCGGGATGCGACTTTCCCGCAGAGAATTTTCTTTTCACCATTTACAAAAACTCTGGCGAAGACATGAGTACCTGGGACAGTCGCAGGAACAACTTCGCGGAGTACGAGCGGAACCGGGTCGGTGACCGAGCAGGCCGAAGCGCGGTCGTGAACGGCGCTCAAGGACAAGGACTCTGCCGCCAGATCATGGCAGCAGCCCAAGGCAGCGTCTCCGTTGTCGTCAAGTACGACGCCGACCAGATCCAGGGCAACGACCCCTGCACCAAAGCCAAAGAAATCGCCGAAACCATCGAACCCCGCCTGCCCGAACCCCAGAACTGACCCGGATCTACTGGCCACAGCAGCGGAGAGGGAGCGACCGTGGGCTGGAACCCGATCAGTCAGATACAACACGTCACTGAAGAAGTCGCCCGCGCCGGATACGACATCTACCAGGGGATGACCGGCGACGACACGCTGGCCGAACGAAGCGCCGAACATCAGGCGGCCCAGGCCCAGGCGGAAGCACAACGCGAACGGGCCCAACTCGCCTCCCAACAACGCTCCCTGAACGTCACCGAGTACGACAGCCCCTCGATCGAGGGTCACGACAACTGGGACACCTGGTCCCACGAACGGCTTCACTCCTTCCGGGACACCCTCAACACCGAGGAGATGTCCGAGAAGGGGCGGGCGGTGGAGTCCCTCGGCCAGGAGATCTCCGAACTCTTCGGAGACCTGGAGTCCCGCTGCCGGGCTGCCGTCGGGGAGGGTTGGCAGGGCACCAGTGCCGAGGCAGCCGTGGCCGCCGCGCGGCCGGTGCGGGAGTGGGGCGAGAGCTTCGGTGAGGCCATGCGGATGACCGGGTTGAAGATCCAGGAACTCGGCAGCACCGCCGAACAGACCAAGGCCTCGATCCCTCCACCCCCAGAAGCGAGCACCACACGGAAAGTCCTCGGTGGCACGGCCACGATACTCAGCAACGGCCTCTACGACGACGCACAGCAACGTGAACAGGAACGCCGGGAGGCGGCCCGCCAGGCACGTGCGGTGGTCAAGAACATCTACACCCCCGGCTACGACGAGGTGGACAACAGCGTTCCGGCACTGCCGCCTCCCCGGGATCCGCTGAATCCGAGTTCGTCCGGCGCAGACCCGGGTAGTTCCTCGCCCGCCACGTTCGGGTCGAGCGCGGGCACCGTCGGGGTCGGCGGCGGAATCTCCGGCTCGGTGGGCTCCGGCGGCTTCGGCGGGCAGCCCTCGGCGGGACACGGCGGAGGGAACGCCCCTGCCGGAACCGCGGGTGGCGGTGTCACCGGAGGCAACGACGCCGGAACCTCCCCGCACGTCCCCAACTCCCCGGCGGACAGTGTCTCCGCTTGGAACACGCCCCCCGCGACGGGCTCCGGAACATCCACGACACCGCCGGGTGCGGGCAAACCGGGCATCGGCGGATACGGCGCGGTGAGTGGACCGGCCCCCACACCGGGGGTGCTGGTCGGAGGTGGGGCCTCCGGTTCCGCTCTCCCCCCGGGCGGTGGCGCTCGTCCCGGACCGCTCCCCGGTCAGGGGCTGCGAGCCGGTGTGGGTGGCCCGAACCCGGCGGCACCCTCGCCCCCGCCGAACGCGGCCGGTGGACAGAGCCCCACGCGTGGCGTCCGGACGCCCCTGGCGGGAGCCGGGGCATCCGGACGTGGTCAGGACAGCGAGGACGAGGAGCACGAGCGTCCGAGCTGGCTGGTCGAGAACGAGGACGTGTGGCTCAACGACATGCCCCGGACCGCGCCGCCGGTCATCGGAGGATGAGCCCGCAGGTCAGTGACCGTGGCCCCGTCACTTCTCGACGGAGGAAACCTTCGGGGGGAAATCATGGCCGAACGGTGGGTGCTGCCACCGTGGTGGCTCGATCTGTGTTGGGACGTCGCCGGGCTCGACGAGCATCCGAAAGCGCTCGCACTCGGTTCCTGCGGGGAGACCCTCGAAGAACGAGCCGTGCTGCACCGGCGCGCCCGGGCGCAGTTGAGTGAGGCCGGACTGCTGCACGACGGGCACCTGGTTCCCGCCCTGTCCCGCGCGCTGGGTGCCCTGGCCGGACCGGGACTGTGGATCGAGGGGATATGGACACCGGACGACAGCTCCGCCGGGGTGGTGCGTCTGATGTGCGTGGCCACGCGGGACGGAGCGGTGCTGGCCGTGCAGGAAGCCGGTGACTCCGAGGAGCAGGGCGGCGATGTGGACATCTCGCTACACCGGGACTCCCTCACCGCGGCCACCCTGTTCGGTATGCCGCCCGCTCCTCCCGGGAACCGTCCCCGGGTGGTGGTACCCGCACGGCTCCTCCGGACCGAGGCGAACTCGGGGTCGCACGTGCTGGAGCAGGTCAGTGGCGACGCCGCCGGGCGGGGGCAGGCCGTGCGCGCGTTCCGCGACCTCGTCGAGGCACCGCACTTCCGGGACGGCCAGTTCACCGTCAACCTCCGGGACTCACTCGGAAACAGACATCGCTGCCGACCACTCGGCTGGTTCGACGCCCCGCCACCCGACGGGCGTTACACGGTGCGTCGCCAACAGCGCGGTTCGGAACCCGAACTCGTGCTCGCCCCGCTCGGGGCGGCCGACCTCAGAACCACACTCGACCGGCAGGTGACCGAACTCCGGACACGCGCACGCTGACGAGGACAGTGCCCACCCCGTGGTGGCCCAATTTTAGGCAAAATCGGGCCACCACGGCGGATACGGCGTCAGGACACGAACTCGCCCTCCAGCATCTCCGTGACCAGGGCGGCCACCGGGGAACGCTCGGAACGGGTCAGCGTGACGTGGGCGAACAGCGGATGCCCCTTGAGCTTCTCGATCACGGCGGCCACACCGTCGTGTCGGCCCACCCGCAGGTTGTCCCGCTGGGCGACGTCGTGGGTGAGCACCACCCGCGAGTTGGAGCCCAACCGGGACAGCACGGTCAGCAGCACGTTGCGTTCCAAGGACTGGGCCTCGTCCACGATGACGAAGGAGTCGTGCAGCGAACGCCCCCTGATGTGGGTCAACGGCAGCACTTCGAGCATGTCACGGTCCATGACCTCGTCGATCACGTCCTGGCCCGCCAACGCGCCGAGCGTGTCGTAGACCGCCTGGCCCCAGGGCTGCATCTTGTCGCCCTCACTGCCCGGCAGATAGCCGAGCTGCTGGCCGCCCACCGCGTACAGCGGGCGGAACACCATCACCTTGCGGTGCCGCCGCTGCTCCATGACCGCGTCCAGCCCGGCGCACAGCGCCAGCGCCGACTTGCCGGTTCCGGCTCGCCCGCCGAGCGAGACGATACCGACCTCGGGATCCAGCAGGATGTCCAGCGCGACCCGCTGCTCGGCCGAACGGCCGTGCAGCCCGAAGGCCTCGCGTTCCCCGCGCACCAGACGCACCGTCTTGTCCTCGGTGACCCGTCCCAGCGCGTTCTTCGTTCCCGCCAGCAGCCGGAGTCCGGTGTTGGCCGGCATCTCCCCGGCCTCGGCCACCTCGACGGAGCCCTCCTTGAACAACGCGTCCACCGTGCCCGGAGACACGTCCAGGTCGGCCATTCCGGACCAGCCCGTGGAGACCACGTCCTGGGCCCGGTACTCGTCCGCGTCCAACGCCACCGAGGCCGCCTTGACCCGCAACGGCATGTCCTTGCTGATCAGGGTCACCGGATTCCCCTCAGCGGCGAGGTTGAGCGCGCAGGCGAGGATCCGGGCGTCGTTGGAGTCGGTGCGAAAGCCCGGCGGCAACACCTCCGGGTCCGAGTGGTTCAGCTCCACGTGCAGGTGACCACCCGAGTCCCCCACCGGGACCGGCTCGTCCAACCGGCCGTACCGCACGCGCAGGTCGTCGAGCCCCCGCAGTGCCTCCCGCGCGAACCATCCGAGTTCGGGGTGGTACCGCTTGCCCTCCAGCTCGCTGATCACCACCAGCGGGAGGACGACGTTGTGCTCGGCGAACTTGGTGATCGCCCACGGGTCCGACAACAGTACCGAGGTGTCCAGCACGTAGCTGCGCACCTCCACCCCCTCGGACACACCCGGGGTGGACCGGTTCGGCGAGGGGGACTGCGCGGATCCGGAGTCGGGCAGGGACTCCGCTTGCTGGGAACGTCGTGTCATCACGGCTACTCCCTAACGGGTGCGGTCTTCGCACACCCGTTCGTCGGCGGGCCGGGCCGCCCTGCACCGAAGCAGTGGCCCGGGCACCAACCGGGTGGAGCCCGCTGGCGGCCTGCGCCACGGTGGAGGGCCTCCCCGGACGGACCGCACTGACACGGCCCGTCACAGCGGACGCTACCCCGGCTGGACGGGGGTTGGCAGGCAGCCACACAGGTGATTCAACGGATCGTCACCCGAAAGCCAGAATCCACACACCCGGGCGGCGCAACGCCGAAGGCGGTGCGCAGCGACGCGGCCGGTTCCGCCGTGCCCGCCGAAACCCGCACGATTTCACTCGACAGTGTGATCCCCGGCGGTGGCCGCGTGAGTGGCACGCACCGTACGCGGGACGTGCGGTTCCTCCAGCAACCGCAGGTAGTCACGCGCGGTCTCGACCACGTCGTCCCCGGTGATCCGGGAGGCGACCAGCCTCTCTCCTTCCGAACACACCACCGCGTGCGCTCCCGCGGTGGGATCCGACAACAGCTCCACCAACGCCGTGGCCCTGGTCTCGTCCAACAGCAGCCAGTGTCGTAGATAGGCGCACACCCGTTCACGGGAACGTCCGTGCTCGTGCAGCATGACGGCCGCGTCCCCACGCGCCCGCGAGAGCTTCCGCAACGCCCGGTCCACCCGCTCGGCCAGCTCGGCGTGCGGGAACCGCAGGGTCCCGCTCAACACCCGTCGAGCCCACCCGCCCCAGCCGGAACCGACCACCGCGTCCAACCCCTGTTCGGCCAGTCCTTCCGCCACGACGCACTCGGGGGTCTGTGCCAGGACGACGGCCCGTTCCGGTGCGCGCTGCGGGAAACGCTGTCGACAGTGCTGGACGTGGTGACCGGGATAGCTCTCGTGCGCGACCAGCCGGGGCAGGTTTCCCGCCCGGTGTGGGGCGGTGAGCCCGACCGACACCCGCGACCTCCCGTCTCCGAGGTAACGGTGCAGTCCACCGACCCGTGGGTCCGGGACGAAGCGGTAGTCCACCGACTCGCCTCCGGGCAGCCCCAGCACTTCGCGGCTGCGTTCCCGCAGGGCGGCTGACAGGGCCCGCACGCACGCCGGAAGCACCCGCCGGGGAACACGGTCGCGTTCCCGGAAGGCGGCCATGCGTCGGGACAGCGAGCCCGTTCCGGGAAGGATCGCGTCCAGTTCGGCGTGTGCCCGCTCGTACGGTTCCGGATCTCCCACGGCCGCGTCGAGCTGGAAGCACGCTCGCAGTCGAGCGCCGAAGGACGGTCGTGCTCCGGCCATCATCCGGCCCAGGCAGTCCAGGGCCGTGAGCTGGCCGAGCAGGAACTCCCCGCGCCGGGTGGGCAGGTCTCCGGAACGCACCAGACCGCGCAGCCGCCGCGCCTGGGCGGCCAGTTCGCGCGCGACGGGCGGTGGTTCGGAGTACACCTCGGACAGCAACCGTCCGTCCCCGGTGTAGCCGTGCAGGATCCGGGGGTCCAGCCTGCCGAAACGCGCTCCGAGCCTGAGGTACTCGGTCACCGTGGTCCGCTCGTCCACATCGGAAGGGTAGGCGAGCCGGCGGACTCCGCGCGACGGAACCTCGCCCCGCAGAAAACCAACCCGCTTTATACGAAATCTCCTCGTAAATGGATCAACCAGATCCTGGAGAACTTTAGGGAAGAAAGATCAGTTATACACAATAGTGTTACGCAGCTTTCCTCGTGATCGAACACTCGATAGCTTTTCTGCGTGTGCACGGCCACTGGGGAATTGCTGGGGTTCCACCGTGGTGGTCGTGTTCGGATCATCCGTGTACCGACAAGGAGCGAACAAGTGCTGAAGAAGGCAACTGCCGCCGTGGGCATCACCGCAGCCGGAATGCTCGCGATGGCTCCCATCGCCAGCGCCGACTCCAAGGACAACGACGGCATCAACCTCCTCAACGACAACAACATCAGCGCGGTGCCGATCCAGCTGTGCAACAACGACATCGCCGTGCTCGGTGCGGTTGTGCCGATCCTCTCCCCGAGCGGAGCCGAGTGCGTCAACGCCCCGATCGTTGACCACCCCAAGGCCTACTGAGTCCGAGCCGTCCCACGGCCAGAGCAGTCGGAGCCGGCCCCCGGAGAACGGGGAGGTCCGGCTCCGAGTTCCCCGAACCGTTGAGCGAGAACATCACGCAACGTTGTGCCCCACAGGCGAGCGACGGTAAGGCCAACGGTTTCGGAAACCAGTACTTTCACCGCTCCGAGTGATCCATCCGGCATGCGGTGATTCGTGAAAACCGACTTGTTCGACGTAGAAGGAGAGTGACCTCAAGTGCTGAAGAAGGCAACCGCCACCGTTGGTGTCGCCGCGGCCGGAATGCTCGCGATGGCCCCCATGGCCAGCGCCGACTCCAAGGACAACGACGGCATCAACATCCTCAACGACAACAACCTGAGCGTGTTGCCGGTCCAGCTGTGCAACAACGACGTCGCCGTGCTCGGTGCGGTCGTCGAGCTGCTCTCCCCGGAGAAGGCCAAGTGCGTCAACGCCCCGATCGTCGACCACGCCAAGGCCCACTGAGCACCGGAAACCACCCTTCGGTCGCGCCGAAGTACCGGTGACTCCGGACCAGGGGCGGGGTCGGACACAGTGTTCCGCCCCGCCCTTCGTCGTGTTCGGAGCCGGAAACCCCGACGGGAAACGGCTCCCCGGAAGGCGAGGATCAGCCGCCGAAGCGGCGTTGTCGGGCCGAGAAGTTGCGCAGCGCCCGCAGGAAGTCCACCCGGCGGAAGGCCGGCCAGTAGGTTTCGCAGAACCAGAACTCCGAGTGCGCCGACTGCCACAGCATGAACCCGGAGAGCCGTTGCTCCCCGGAGGTCCTGATCAGCAGCTCGGGATCGGGCTGCCCCGAGGTGTAGAGGTGCTCGGCGATGTGGTCCACGTCGAGGACCTCGGCGAGTTCCTCGATGGTGGTCCCGGCCTCGGCGTGCTGCTGTAACAACTTGCGCACGGCGTCGGCGATCTCCTGCCGGCCGCCGTAGCCCACGGCCACGTTGACCTGCATCCCGGCGCGGTCCTCGGTACGGCGGGCCGCCGCCGAGACACGCTCGGCGACCTCGGTGGGAAGCAGGTCCATCGCTCCCACGATGCGCACCCGCCACGGTGTTCCCGGCTGGGTGATCTCCTCGACGACCCCGGCTATGATCTCCAGCAGCGAGTCGACCTCCCTGCTGGAGCGTCTGAGGTTGTCGGTGGACAACAACCACAGCGTGACGACCTCCACCCCGCTCTCCCGGCACCAGCCGAGGAAGTCCGAGATCTTACGGGCCCCGGCCCGGTGGCCGTAGTCCGCGTCGAAACCGGCTTCTCTGGCCCAACGGCGGTTGCCGTCCAGGATCACGCCGACGTGCCTGGGACGCTGGGCTCCCTCCAGCTGACGCCGCAACCGCCACTCGTAGAGGTCGTAGATGAGTTCCCGTAGCCGAACCTTGAGCGCCACGTCCCCAAAGCCTACGCGGACAACGGACCGCCTCGTCAGGTGACCACGCGGGCACCGCGCCGAGGGCGCGCACCGTGACCGGACGGGGCGCCCTCCTCCCCGTGAGCACGCCCACCTACTCCCCCGTACCCGGGGTCTCCGTGTCGTAGGCTCGAACCGTGACTACCGCGAGTTCCTCCGGACACCCCACTCCGCCCGTGAAACCACGGCTGCGCGGGTGGATCCATCTCTGGTCCACGATGGTCGCGCTGGCCTCCGGGGCCGTACTCGTCGTCCTGGCCTCCGTGACGGTCTCCGCCCGGGCCGCGCTGGGAACCACGGTCTACGTGGTGACGGTACTGGGTCTGTTCGGGGTCAGCGCCCTCTACCACCGCCGAACCTGGCGCACGCTGGGCGCCAGAACCTGGATGCGGCGCCTGGACCACTCCATGATCTTCCTGTTCATCGCGGGCACCTACACCCCGCTGGCGATGCTCGCGCTGCGCCCCACCGTCGGAACCGTGGTGCTCGCCGTGGTCTGGGGTGGGGCTCTCGGCGGAGTGGTGCTGAAACTCGCGTGGCCCCACGCGCCCCGCTGGGTGGGGGTGCCGGTCTACGTGGCTCTCGGCTGGGTCGCGCTGTTCGTGCTGCCCGAGCTGCTCAGCAACGCCGGACTCGCCGTGCTGGTGCTGCTCGTGGTCGGCGGAGTGCTCTACACCGGCGGGGCCGTCTGCTACGCCGTCCGTCGCCCCGACCCGTGGCCCGAGGTGTTCGGCTACCACGAGTTCTTCCACGCGGCGGTCTCGGCCGCGGCGCTCTGTCACCACGTGGCCATCTGGCTGGCCCTGTACTCCTGAACAACCTCTCCCCCGGTGGAGCGCCGGGGCCACCCGCCCTCGCGGGCGGCCCCGGCACGGCGGTCACCCCCGCAGCGCCGCACGGACCTCCTCGGAGGTACCCACCGGACGCTCACAGACGAAGCCCCGGCAGACGTACACCGCCGGAGAGCCCTCCAGGGTTCCCCGGTCCTCCAACAGCGGGTTTCCCGCGGCACCGGGCTCTCCCACCACGGTGACGGCTCCGCCGGGTGCGTTCCCCCGCGCGACCTCGGCCAGCTCCGCGCGCTGGGGACCTTCCGGTCCCACCACGGCCACCTGCAACGGCCCGTGACGCGTCGCCTCGGCCGCCGACAACCAGTGACCGGCGAACCTCGGCGCGCGCCGGGCGAGCAGCCCGGCCCGGTTCAGCGCCCGCTCGGCGGCCGCACGGTAGCGCTGTGACCGCTCCGGACCGGTGAGCGCGGAGGCCGTCACCAGCGCCGAGGTCACCGCGGCGGCCCCCGAGGGGCTGGCGTTGTCCGTGGGGTCGGCCGGACGGTTGACCAGCCTTTCGGCGTCGGAGGCCGTGTCGTGGAAGGCCCCGGGGTGCTGCTCGTCGGAGAACAGCTCCAGCGCCGTATCCAACAGGCCGCACGCCAGCTCCAGCCAGTGTGGCCGCGCCGTGGCCTGGTACACCGCGAGCAGTCCCTCCGCGAGGCAGCCGTAGTCCTCCAGCACCGCCTCGGCGGTGCCCGCCACCCCGGCCCGGGAGTTGCGCACCAGCCTGCCGCCGCGCAGGTGCTCCTCGGTCAGCAGCCGGGCGGCGCTCTCCGCCGCACGCAGCCACTCGGGACGGTCCAGCGCGGTGGCGGCCTCCACCAGGGCCGTGATCGCAAGCCCGTTCCAGGCGGTGACCACCTTGTCGTCGCGGGCCGGTTGTCGGCGCTGGCGACGTGCCGCGAACAGTGCCGCCCGCACCCGGTTCCACCGGGAGGTGTCCTCGGGATCATGGGGCAAGCGGAGGGTGGAGGTCCCGCGTTCGAAGGTCCCCTGCTCGGTGACCCCGAAGACCTCGGCTGCCCAGGCGCCGTCCTCCTCCCCGAGCACCTCGCGCAGCTGCTCCGGGGTCCACACGTAGGTGGCCCCTTCCTCCCCGTCGGTGTCGGCGTCCAGCGAGGCGGCGAACCCTCCCTGCTCGGTGCCGAGGTCACGCAGCAGGAACTCGGCGGTCTCCACGGTCACGCGTTCGGCGAGCTCGGGTTCCCGCACCTCCGCCCCGGCGGCGGCGCGCCGGCTGAGGTGGGCGTAGACACGCAGCAACAGCGCGTTGTCGTAGAGCATCTTCTCGAAGTGTGGCACCGTCCAGTGGGCGTCCACGCTGTAGCGGGAGAACCCCCCGGCGAGCTGGTCGTGGATCCCGCCCCGGGCCATGGCCGAACAGACACTCTCGGCCATCTCCCCGGCGCGGTGCCCCGTGCCCTCGTCGCCGAGTCGTTCGTGGTGGCGCAGCAGGAACTCCAGCACCATGGACGGGGGGAACTTGGGGGCGTCGCCGAAACCGCCGTTGTCCGCGTCGAACTCCTCGGCCAGGCCGGTCATCGCCCCGGACAGCGCCTCGTCGTCCACGGGGGACTCGGGAAGCGCCGCACGCTGGCTCTCCAGGTGTTCCACCACCCGGCTCGCGCTCTGCCGGATCTCCTCGGTGCGCTCGTTCCAGGCGCTGGTCACCGCGTCGAGCAGCTGCCGGAACGACGGCATCCCCCGCATCGGGGACGCCGGGTAGTAGGTACCGCAGTGGAACGGCTCCCCCTCGGGGGTGAGAAAGCAGGTCATCGGCCAGCCGGCCTGGCCGGTCATCGCCTGGGTCGCCTGGATGTAGACCGCGTCGATGTCCGGGCGTTCCTCCCGGTCCACCTTGATGTTGACGAAGTGCTCGTTCATGACCGCGGCGGTGTCCGGGTCCTCGAACGACTCGTGCGCCATCACGTGACACCAGTGGCAGGCCGCGTAACCGACCGACAGCAGCACGGGCACGTCCCGCCGGCGGGCCTCCTCGAACGCCTCGGGACACCACGGCCACCAGTCGACCGGATTGTCGGCGTGCTGGAGCAGGTACGGACTGGTCGCTCGGGCTAGCCGCTGTGCCATACCCGCAGCCTCCCACGCCGAGGCTTCCGGCACCGAGAAGCCCCGCCGCGAGACGTCGTGCCGGAACTCGTGCGGGTGGCCGGTTCCCGTCAGCGCGGTCGGTGTTTCGCCGCATCGGGAACGACGCGCGAACCGCGACGGCGGCGGGCCGCTCCCACCTTTCCGGAGCGAGGGCCGTCACCGGAACCGGATCAGTTCAGTCGCGGCAGCTCCACCTCGGTGATCAGTCCCCTGTGGTCGGTGCCACTGATGTCGACCGTGCGGTAGTCGGCGGCACTGACCTCGCTGCCGCCGACGAGCACGTGGTCGATCGTGATCCCGAGGAACTCCGGCAGAAAGGACGGCCAGGTCGTGCTCAGTCCGGTACCGGCGGTGCGACCGACGTCCGTGCATCCGCCGGAGGTCAGTTGTCGTATCGGCCCCTGGTTCAGCGTGGAGTTGAAGTCCCCGGCGAGCACGAACGGCCGCTCGAAATCACAGTACTCCTTGAGCAGGCTGTGGCTGGCCCACCATCCCGAGGTCGCTCCCGGAAGCGGCGGTGGGGGGTGCACGGCGGCCACGTGCCAGGTCACCGCCGAGCCCGTGATCTTCGCATCGAGCGTGCCCAGCGATCCCGCGACTTTTTCGGTGTCGAACTCCGGCCGGAGTTCCTTTTTCACCAGCAGCGAGGTGGGGTACGGGCCGGTGCTCCTGCGGGTCGGGTGCTCGACGTCGCCGACCAGGGGGTTATCCGTCTCGGACACGTACTCGTTGCCGGTGCGGGCGAGCCTGTCGACCAGCTTTCCGGCATAGCCACTGGAGGCCTCGGGCAGCGAGACCACCTCCGGATCGGTGCTTCGGATCTGCCGGGCGATCTCGGCGAGATCGGCGCCGTCGGCGGAAACGTTGAACACCGCTATCCCGACCGAGCCGGAACCGGACGAGGCCGAACCGCTCGTCCCCCAGGTCGGAGGCAGCATCCCGGCCGTGGAAACCAGGGCGGTGACCAGTGTCAGTGCCGAGAGCACGAGGCGTCGCCGCCACAGCGGCACCACGGCGAGTAGGAGGACCAGCACGTTCAACTGGGGTCGCAACGCCGACAACTGTGCCCACGGGCTAAGCAGATCCATCCTGAGACTGCCCGCCCACAGCACCGAGGCCAGCCCGGCCAGCCCGCACAGGTAGAGCGCCGTTCGCAGTCTCCTCCCCCACGAGCGGCGGTTTTCTTCGGGGGCGGACTCTGCCCTCTCTTCCGTACTCGTTGAGGACGCTGTGACTCTCATGAAGTGAATTGTGTTTCACGACAGCCGGAACCACCCACGACGGTACGCACACCGAGACCGGGCTCGTCGGGAACGGGTGCGTACCGTCCCGCGGGGCGACCGGAGCCGCTCAGCTCCGGGGCTCGCCGAGCCGGGCGCGGAGTTCGGCGTTCTCGGCTTCGAGCCGCCGCAGCCGCTCGTGGAGCGGAGCCAGCTCCTCCTCGCCGTAGCGGCGCGGGATGTGCTTGGGGCAGTTCCAGTCGTAGCCCTCCACGCTGATGAGCACCGTCCGTTCGACCCGCCCGTCGGTGCGAGGGGCGGACAGCGTCTCGGCCAGCTCGGGATCCTCCTCCAGACCGCGCGTGGCGGCGTGCCCGAACAGCTTGAGCCGGGTACGACGGGGGTAGTCCATGAAGAACAGGGCCACCCGCCCGTCGGCCCGGAGGTTGCCGTTGGTGATGTACTCGCGGTTGCCGCGCACGTCGGCGTAGCCGAGAGTGTGCTCGTCGAGCACGTGCACGAAACCGGGCGGCCCGCCCCGGAACTGCACGTAGGGCCAGCCGGTCTCGCTGACGCTGGCGAGGTAGAAGCCGTCCCGGTTGGCGATGAACTCGGTCTCACGCTCACCGAGCGGATCGGGATGGCGCCCCACCGCCTCACCGAGGTCCCGGTACTGTCGCGGGCGCGTTCCCTCCTCCTGCTGGAGCAGTCGGACCGTCTCGGTGAACGCCAGACGTGCGAACCGACTCATCCGCCTTCCCTTCGGGGTCGATGCTCTCGTGCGGGCTCCACGGTGGGGTCAGGCCCCGTTCCCGTCCTCGGTGGTCTCCTCGGCCTCGACGGCGTCGGCGACCTCCTTGATCGTCTTCATGGTGTCGATCCCCACCGGCACGCCGGCGTAGACCGCGCTCTGCAGGGCGACCTCGGCCAGTTCCTCCACGGTGCACCCGTTGCGCAGTGCTCCGCCGACGTGCAGCCGCAGTTCGGCCGGACGGTTGAGCGCGGCGAGCATACCGACGTTGAGCAGGCTCCTGGTCCTCATGTCCAGCCCCTGGCGGGACCAGACGGTTCCCCAGGAGAACTCCGTGATCAGTTCGAGCAGGGGCTTGGCGGGCTCCCAACCGCGCAGCATCGTGTTCACGTACCGGTCACCGAGCACCTGCCTGCGGATCCGGTCCCCGGTGGCGTGGCGGTCCTGTCCGGTGTGCCCCTCGTCCGGTGCGGTCATCGCTGTTCCTCCCTCTCGGTCAGTCGGCGGCGAGCACCGGACGGGGTTGGTCGCCCGGTGCCCTGGTGTCGTGCTCGTCCGGGGACTCGTCGAGTCCGAGCACGGAACGGGCGATCGAGTCGGCGTCACCGAGGGTCACCGAGTCCAGGCCGGGGCGGACGCCCGCGGCGGTGGCCCAGTGCACCCCCTCGGTGGGAACGCCGAAGGCGTGTATCCCGGGATTGGCCCGCCCGGAGACGTCCACCAGCCGGTAGGGGCGGTCGGTGACCTCCAGAGCCCCCGTGACGTGCTCGGTCCCGCCCGTGCTCAACGTGTGCCTGCGGCCCGTTCCCGTGGCCAGCAGATGGCGCACGAGCAGGTCGTCGGAGCCCACCACACCCGGATCCGGAAGCCGGGCGTCGACGAGGACCTCGCCGGTGTACTCGGCTCCGGCCACCGACGGTGAGCCGCCGGTGAAGCAGCCGCGCGGGTCGCTCGTCGCCGTGAAACCGGGTCCGGCGATGGTCACCACGCCCGCCTCGATGAGCGCGATCAGTTCCGCGATCCGGCGTGGTGGCGGTCCGATGGAGACGAAAGCGTTGAGCGGGGTGTAGAACCGCGAGACGTGCTCGCGGTAGGAGGCCGCCGCCACCTGACCGTGGTCGACGACCTGGCGAACCTCGTTACGCAGGTCGCGCATGGCGTCCAGGGCGGCCTTGAGCGGATTGTCCACATTGCCGCCGTAGGCGTTGCGCAGGTCCTGGCGCAGGTAGTCCAGCAGCCAGTCGGTGAACTCGGCGGGCGAGGCGAACTCGCGGTCGCCGGTCGGCCGCGCGATACGGTTCCAGTCCCATTCCTCGTCGGCCTCGATTCCGTGCGCCCGTAACAGCGGGCGTAATCGGTCCGGGCGAGCCCGGAGGACGGTCTCCAGCTCGGCGACGAACGACTCGTGCTCGTTGCCGGAGACACGCTGCCGCGCCAGGGCTCCGTAGTAGACGTAGGCGACCTCGTTGGTGATCAGCGGCCAGACGTCCTCGTGGAAGTCGAGTCCGCCGCTTCGCCGCGCCCGCGTCCGCAGCCGTTCGATGGTGTCGGGATCGAGGAAGCGGGGTGTGTGCCGTCCGGTCACGCCCTTCTGGTTCGCCCCCCGGGCGTGGTACGGCACTCCGCGCCGGGAACCGGCGACGATCCTGGGCTCGGCCCCGGAGGGGTGGTACGTCAGCCCGCGCTCGGTCTCCACGAAACGTCCCCCGCGGGCGCTGGTCAGCAGGCACAGGTAGTCGAAGAAGTTCAGCCCGAGACCGTTCACCAGCACGGTGTGCTCACCGGTCACGTCGTCGAGGGACACGTCGGCCGGGTTGGCCGGGGGAAGGTAGTGCAGGCCGTGGGTGGTCGCGAACGCCCGCAGCCGTCGTTCCCGCTCCCCCAGACCGGCGGGCAGGTGTCCGAGGGCGAGCACGACCCTGTCCACGTTGATCGCCCTGTGGTGGTGGGACAGCACCACCGCATAGCGTCCGGACTCCACGACGGTGACGGCCTGGACCCGGTCGGTGTGGACGTGCAGCTCGACGTGCTCCGGCAGGTGGGACCGGATGTGGTCCAACACCCAGTGCAGATACCTGCCGTACAGCGCGCGGCTGGGGTACTCGTCGGCGGCGAGCGAGCGGGCCTCCGAGCGGAGTTCGGTGTCGTCGATCTCCTCGGCTCCGCCCTGTCGGATCCACTCGTACAGGCTCGGCCCGTCGACGATGGGACCGGCGCACCGCACGCTGGGGTCGGTGAACAGGGTGACCTGGGAGGCGACGGTGTTCATCAGCAGGTGGCGGGACTGGCTCGGACGCCAGACCGCGCCCGCTCCGGGGGAGGCGGAGTCGATCGCGTGCACCGCGACCCGCCGGTTCGGCCGGAGGCGGGAGTTCTCGACGATTCTCTCCAACACGGACAGTCCTCGGGGTCCGAGGCCGACGATGGCGATGTCGATGTCCTTGACCACGCTTGTCTCCCTCGCAGGGTGGGCAGTGCGATCGGTCGTGTGAACGGGTTCTTCTCGGGCACGACACGTTCGACACGCGTCGTTGGTTCGTCGACGTGTGGTGTGGGTTCGGGGGTTGGTGGTCTTCGGGGTCAGGAGGTGTTGTTCCGGGACTCTCCGTCGGCGG
Source organism: Actinopolyspora mortivallis DSM 44261 (assembly GCF_000384035.1). Classification (GTDB taxonomy): domain Bacteria; phylum Actinomycetota; class Actinomycetes; order Mycobacteriales; family Pseudonocardiaceae; genus Actinopolyspora; species Actinopolyspora mortivallis. Next base: position 544,790 of record NZ_KB913024.1, on the reverse strand, counting down.
TCCGCGCGGTGTGTGAGGAGGTCGGCTCGGGCCACGCCGTCAGACGCAGCAGCAGCATCGTCACCGCACCGACCAGCAGCACGGCCCCGCCGACGAGCAGTGCGGGCTGGTATCCCGCCCCGAGGGTCGGCTGCACCACCAGCGGCCCCACGATCTGGCCGAGGCCGTAGGCCGCGGTCAGTGCCGCGGCGGATCCGGGGACGCCGAGTTGCGCTCCGCTGGCCAGTGCCAGCGTCGTGATCCCCATGAAGGTGCCCCCGAAGGCCACGGCCGAGACGGCCACCAACGTCGGTGCGCTCGTCAGTCCCGGCAGGGCCACGGCGACGGCCTGCAGCAGCAGCGCCGCCACCAGCAGGCTCGGCGCGGCGGTTCCCCGCGAGAAACGCGCCCACAGCACGCAGGAGGGCACGGCGGCCAGACCGACCAGTACCCAGGCCCCGTTCCCCAACCAGGCCAGCTCGGCACCGCTGAGGGCCGCCACCAGGAACGTCGCCGCGATGATGTAGCCGACGCCCTCCAGGAAGTAGCCGACCAGCAGCAGCCCGAACGCCCTTCCACGGCCCTCACCGCCGGTTCCCTCCCGGCCGGTCCGCTCCCGCGGCGACGCCGCGCGGTCCAGCAACGTCCACACGGGAAAACCGAGCAGCAGGGCCAGGGCGGCGCACAGCCACCAGGAGATCGACCAGGAGGCGGTCGTGCCCAGCAGCAGCACCGTGGCTCCGGAAACGGCGATCCCCAGCCCGACGCCACCGTAGGCCCAACCGGACAGATGCGGGTTACTCCGCAGGGTCCGCAGCACCGCCTGCGCCGACACGATGAAGATCACCGCGCTGGCCACCCCGGTCAGCAGCCGCAGAAGCATCCACACCGGCGGGCTGGTGGTCAGGGGCATCAGGGCGGTCGTGCCGACCAGCACGACGAACCAACCCCGGGTGAACGCGCGGGACACGGTCAGGGAGGAACGGAAGCTGAGCAGCAGCGCTCCCACGAGGTAGCCCACATAGTTGGCGGTGGCGATCTGCGCGCCGGTGTCGGCACCCAGCCCTGCCTGTCGCTCCATCAGCGGCAGGATCGGTGTGTAGGCGAAACGTCCGACCCCCATCGCCGCGGCCAGGGCCAACGCGCCACGCCACAACACCTGCCGTTCCTCGGAGGTGACCGGCGGCTCGGCCGTGCTCGTGGCGGTGTTCGGCAACAGTTCCTCCGATTCCGAAACGGATGTTCGACGACCGGAGGAGGACGTGCGGATCCACGTCATCCGACTTCGTGACCGGCCTGTCCATCCCCAGGACCTCGACGGAAAGCACTCTCGCAAATCCGGACGGTTCACACAACAATTCCAAAAATGACGTAAAACACAACGAGCGCGCTCGGACACGGAAAGTGAACACCCCAGGAGCATCGCCTTTCCGGCCACTGTCCCCGCTTCGAACAGGAAAAACATCCCCGTTTCGGACACCCCGAGACGGGCGCTGCCGAATCCCGACCCGTCGTCAACCCGATTTTCCCCGACGTACGAGAAAAATTATCCCCCGCGCAACACTCTGATTTCTTCCGTTTCCCATCCTCGGAAAGGAGACATCCGAGACACAGTCGGACCAACACGAAAAATCGGATTCACGACTTTTGTCGGGAATCGTGTCATCCCGGTGGCGGGCGTTCCACGGGGGTGTCCCGGGTGTGTCCGTGACCGGGCGGCTTCGGGATCCGCGCGGAGCCCGCGTGCGTGGCGGCCCCGTGGGCGGGCATCCTGGTGACCATGAACCCGAGTGTGTCCCGGAAGTACGGCCCTCGCGGATGCCGTCCCGGTCGGGCGCGTTCCCTCGCCGCGGAGCGGAAGCCGCGATGAACGACCGGCCCCTCGACCTGCCCTCCCCCGGCCTGGTGATGCTCATCGGCCCCTCCGGGGCGGGCAAGTCCACCCTCGCCGCCCGGAACTTCGCCCCCACCCAGGTGGTCTCCAGCGACCACTGCCGCGCGCTGGTCTCCGACGACCCGGCGGACCAGCGGGCCACCGGTGACGCGTTCGCGGTACTGCACCACCTCGTCGACGTCCGGCTGAGGAACAAACGGCTCACCGTGGTCGACGCCACCAACGTGCGGGAGCACGACAGACAGGGCCTGTTGCGGCTGGCCAAACAGCACGACCTGCCCGCCACGGCCGTGGTTCTCGACGTCCCCGCCGAGGAGTGCGTGGCCCGCAACGCGGGCAGGCAGGACAAACCGGATCCGGCGGTGACACGCCAGCAGCACGCGGAACTGCACAGGGCACTGGGGAAAGTGGAGAACGAACGGTTCCGCCGGGTCCACGTGCTGCGCGGCGCCGGGGAGGTGGACTCCGCGACGGTCCGGCCACACGGGCTACCCGTGGACCGGGCGCACGACCACGGCCCCTTCGACGTGATCGGGGACGTGCACGGCTGCCGTCGGGAGTGGGAGGAACTGCTGCGGCGGCTGGGCTACCGACTCCACCACGACGGGTCCGGACGAGCCGTCGACGCCGACCACCCCGAGGGGCGGCGGGCCGTGCTGCTCGGGGACCTGGTGGACCGGGGGCCGGACAGCGCGGGGTCACTCCGTCTGGCCATGGGGATGGTCGAGTCCGGGAACGCGCTGGCCGTCCCGGGAAACCACGAGCACAAACTGGTCAGGGCGCTGCGGGGACGCGGTCGTCCCTCGGGCGGGCTGGCCCGGACGCTGGAGGAGCTCTCCGCGTGGGGGGAGGAGTTCGAACACCGCGTGCTGGAGTTCTGCTCCGGTCTGCCCCATCACTACGTGCTGGCCGGGGGTGACCTGGTCGTGGCCCACGCGGGTCTTCCGCGGCACTACCACGGCAGGGACTCCGGGCGGGTGCGTTCCTTCGCGCTGTACGGAGCCCCCACCGGGGAGAGGGACGAGGCCGGGCTGCCGGTGCGCCACCCGTGGGCACGGGACTATCGGGGGCGGGCCGTCGTGCTGTACGGACACACTCCCGTGTCCTCGCTCGAATGGGTGAACCGAACCCTGTGCCTGGACACGGGATGCGTCTTCGGGGGCTGGTTGAGCGCGGTGCGCTACCCGGAGTGCACCACGGAGTCGGTGGCGGCGTGGCAGCGTTACCAGAGGCACCCCCACTCGGAGGAACTCGCCCCTGCCGAGTGACGAAACGACGTACCGCGCACGCCCGCCACCCGTTCACCGGCCCGTCTCGACCCCGTCCCCGGGATCGTCCCGCTGCTCGCCACCGGCGCTCTGCCCCGAGGGAGAGCCGTCGCCCTCGGTGCTCGCCGCCTCCGCCGAGGCCGCCCGGGCGGCCTCGGCACGTCGGACGCGCTTCGGGGCCGCCCGCTCGGCGCGCTCCTCGTCGAAACGCTGTCCCAGCCCGCCGATCCTGCGGCTCAACGAACGCCCCAACAACACCACGGCGATCAGCAGCAGCAGGATCACGAACAGCGCCAGCGGAGTCGCCTTGCCGGTGCCCTCACTCTGCACGCCGGGGCCGGAGTCCTGGGCCAGCACGGAGACCACCGGAACCTCCCCCGCGAGCACCGCCGGGTAGCCAAACAGCGTCATGCGTGCACTCGCTCCTGCACTCCGGAGAACAGGTCGTCCTCCGGCAACGTCGTGTCCACCAGCGACCGCACCAGCTCGTAGTCCTCCGTGGGCCAGACGGCACGCTGGATGTCCAACGGCACCGCGAACCAGCGACTGTTCGGGTCGATCTGCGTCGCATGGGCCCGCAGCGCCTCGTCACGGACCTCGAAGTAGTCCGCGCACTCCACCTGCGTGGTCACCCGCTCGTACGGATCGGGACGTTGTGACTCGTCCCACTTTCTCAGCCACTCCCCGTAGGGGGACTCCAGTCCCCGCTCCAGCAGGGCGTCGTGGAACAGCTGCATACGCTTGCGGGAGAAACCGTGGCAATAGTACAGCTTCAGCGGCTGCCACGGCTGCCCCTGCTCCGGGAAGCGGTCGGGGTCGCCGGAAGCGTCGAAGGCGGCCATGGAGATCTCGTGGCACCGCACGTGGTCCGGATGCGGATAGCCCCCGTTCTCGTCGTAGGTGACCACCACGTGCGGGCGGAACTCCCGCATCACCCGCACCAGCTCCGCGGTGGGCACCTCGATCGGCTGCCGGGCGAAGCACCCCTCCGGCAGCGGCGGCGGAGGGTCGCCCTCGGGAAGACCCGAGTCCACGAAACCCAGCCAACGGTGCTGGACCCCGAGGATCTCGGCCGCGCGGGCCATCTCCTCACGCCGGACCTCGGGCATGTTCTCGCTCACCCCCGGCCGGTCCATGGCCGGGTTCAGAATGCTGCCGGCCTCACCTCCGGTGCAGGTGACGACCATCACGTCGTTTCCCTCCGCGACATAGCGCGCCGTGCTGGCCGCCCCTTTGCTGGACTCGTCGTCCGGATGAGCGTGCACGGTCATCAGGCGAAGCTTCTCCGCCATGGCTCCGGAATCCTTCCGTCTGGTGGACGTCGACACCTGTACCGCCCCCACCGAGTACGGGCGGTACACCCCAGGGATACTCAACCGCAGGTGTTCCTCCATTGTTCCCGAACGACGCAGCCCTCGGGAGGCAGGTCCGGGGATCACCGGGCGATCCGTCAGGACGTCGGGAGGCGAGAGGCCGTGACGAATTCCCCCGAAACGATCAGAAGAGCCCCCGAGGGCCGGTACGGTTCCCGAGGCGGCGCTCAGCGGCGCTGGCCCGTCCGGTTGTCGGCCGGGCTGGTACTGCTCGCGGGAGTGCTGGTCGCGGTGATCGCCTACCGGAACCTCGGCAGCGCCCCCATCCAGGGCAAGGCCTCCTCCTTCGAGGTCGGCCAGGACTCGGTACGGATCACTCTGGAGGTGCGCAGGGACGATCCGGCCAAGGCGGCGGAGTGCGTGGTGCGCGCCCGGGCCCGCTCCGGGCGCGAGGTCGGACGTGGCGAGGTCTACATACCACCGGGCCAGCCCACCACCTACCATCGGACCGAACTGACCACCTCGGCTCCCCCGGTCACCGGTGAGGTCTTCGGTTGCTCCTACGAGATCCCGAGCTATTTGGAGTCGCGGGGGCGGCCATCCGGGTGAAGTTGACCTTCCCGCGCCTGTCGGACTGACGAAATCTCCCACAGCCCGCCCCGTCTCGTGTTATTGTCGCTACCAGCACGGCCCCGCACGGGCCGTGTTTTTCCATTCCGAGCTCTTCGGGGTGCGGAGGATATCGGCCCGCGGAGCGCGGAGCCGCAGTCGACGAGGAGTGGTGACCGTGAGCGATACCCAGGCGACCTGGCTTACCCAAGACGCTTACGACCGGCTCAAGAAGGAGCTGGACGAGCTCGTGGCCGAGCGCCCGGCGATCGCCGCGAAGATCAACGAAGCTCGTGAAGAGGGCGACCTGAAGGAGAACGGCGGCTACCACGCCGCCCGTGAGGAGCAGGGGCAGCTGGAAGGACGCATCCGCCAGCTACAGGAACTGCTGCGCAACGCCAAGGTCGGTGATGTGCCGACCGAATCGGGCGTGGCCCGCCCCGGCTCGGTGCTGACCGTCCGTTTCGAGGGCGAGAACGAGGAGGAGAAGTTCCTGCTCGCCAACCGCGAGGAGGGGGCACACGGAGACCTGGAGGTCTACTCGCCGAGCTCTCCCCTCGGACAGGCCCTGCTGGACGCCCGCGAGGGCGAGGTTCGTGAGTACGAGCTGCCCAACGGCGGCATGATGCAGGTGACCCTGATCAAGGCCGAGCCGTTCCAGGGCTGAGGCCGCTCTCGCCCGGTGGTCCGGGCTCCTTTTCCGTACGACCGACCCAGGAACGCGGTTGACCACGGGCACTCGTGTGTTCGGGCGGCTTTCCGCGCGCGTCCGCACGTGTTCCCTCCCCGGAGGGACGACGTGGCGGTTGCCGATCCCGTCGCGGCGTTTCCGACAGGGCCGTCCGGGGTTGTTCGGCGAACAACCCCGGAGGGCGGCCCGACGAGGCGGGTCACTGACCCTGGGCCATGCGTTCCAGCAACGGGCGCACCCTGGGTGGCACCGGCGTGGACAGCGCTATGGCCGTGGAGGTGCGGCGCACTCCCTCCACGGCCACCACGCGGTCTATGACGCGCTGTAGGTCGTCGTTGGAGCGCGCCACCATGCGCACGAACAAATCGCCCTGCCCGGTGGTGGCGTGCACCTCGCAGACCTCGTCGATGGCGGACAGCTGCTCGGCGACCGAGGCACGCCGCCCCTGGGCGATCTCCAACACCGCGAAGGCGGTCAGTCCGTAGCCGACGGCAGCCAGGTCCAACTCCGGGGGGAAACCGCGCAGTATCCCCCGACGCGTCATGCGGTCCATACGCGCCTGGACCGTCCCGCGCGCCACCCCCAACCGGCGCGAGCACTCCAACACCCCCAGCCGGGGCTCGTCGGACAGCAGAAGCAACAGCCTGGCGTCCAGCTCGTCCAGAGCTTGCTCACCCGCCGTGGCTGACATGACACACTCCCCACACTCGCCGGCGATACAGGATGAACAGTCACTCCCGGGCAAGCAGAGCACGAGTTGAGCATTTTGTACAGCGGTGAAACCGCCTGTTGCACAGGATGCCCCGTGCTCGCACGCTGAGGTGACACCAAGTCTCCGCGGACCGGGAGGTCGTCATGACCGACGTCACGAATCCGAGCACCACCGCCGAACGCGACGACGTGACCTTCGAGCAGATGAAGCAGCTCGTCGGGCTGGTCCAGCACGACCCGACCAAGGACCCCTTCCCCGTCAAGTCCATGGACGCGGTGGAGTTCGTCGCGGGTAACGCCACGCAGAGCGCGATCTTCTACCAGAACGCTCTCGGGATGCGACTGGTCGCCTACCGGGGTCCGGAGACCGGTGTCCGCGACCACAGGGCCTACGTGCTGGAGTCCGGATCGGCCCGGTTCGTGCTCAAGGGAGCCGTCGACCCGGACAGCCCCCTGGCCGACCACCACCGCGCCCACGGCGACGGGGTGACCGACCTGTCCCTCGAAGTGGCCGATGTGGACCGCTGCGTCGAACACGCGCGCACGCAGGGGGCCACCGTCCTGGAGGAACCGCACGACGTCTCCGACGAGTACGGGACGGTGCGGGTGGCCGCCATCGCGACCTACGGCGAGACCAGGCACAGTCTCGTCGACCGCTCGCGCTACTCGGGCCCCTACTTCCCCGGTTACGTTCCCAAGACCAGCGGACACCGCAAACCCGAGGGAGCTCCGAAACGGGTCTTCCAGGCGATCGACCACTGCGTGGGCAACGTGCCCATGGGCGAGATGGACCAGTGGGTCGCCTTCTACAACAGGGTCATGGGCTTCGTGAACATGACGGAGTTCGTCGGCGACGACATCGCCACCGAGTACTCGGCGCTGATGAGCAAGGTGGTGGCCAACGGCAACCACCGGGTCAAGTTCCCGCTGAACGAACCCGCCGTGGGCAAGAAGAAGTCGCAGATCGACGAGTTCCTGGAGTTCTACGGTCAGGCGGGCTGCCAGCACATCGCCCTGGCCACCAACGACATCATCAGCAGTGTCTCGGCGATGCGCGCCGCCGGTGTCGAGTTCCTCGACGTCCCCGACTCCTACTACGACGACCCCGAGCTGCGGGCCAGGATCGGGCAGGTGCGCTTCCCCATCGAGACCCTCAAGGAGCACGGGATCCTCGTGGACCGCGACGAGGACGGTTACCTGCTGCAGATATTCACCAAGCCCATCGGGGACCGCCCGACCATGTTCTTCGAACTCATCGAGCGGCACGGTTCCCTCGGGTTCGGGATCGGCAACTTCAAGGCGCTCTTCGAGGCCATCGAACGGGAGCAGGCACTGCGCGGGAACCTGTGATCCGGCTTCGCGCCGGATCCGGTGTCCGGGGCCGCCCGGTCGACCGGAGGCGGCGGTCCCGGACCCTGTCCGAGTCCTTCCGGGACGTCCTCGTCCGGAACGGTCACCCCAGTGCCGTGAACAGGTCCTCCAGCAGGTCGTCGACGTCCTCGATCCCCACCGACACCCGCACCAGCTCGGAGGGCACCTGCAACTGGGAACCGGCGACGCTGGCGTGGGTCATCCTGCCGGGGTGCTCGATCAGCGACTCCACCCCACCGAGGGACTCGGCCAGGGTGAACAGCCGGGTACGCGCGCACACGTCGACGGCGGCCTCCTCCCCGTCGGCGTGGAGGAACGAGACGATGCCACCGAAACGACGCATCTGCGCGGCGGCGATCTCGTGACCCGGATGGTCGGGCAGGCCGGGGTAGAACACCCTGCTCACCTTCGGATGCTCCCGCAGCGCCTGCGCGATCCGGGCCGCGTTGGCGCTGTGCTGCTCCATCCGCGCCGCCAGCGTCTTCACCCCCCGCAGGGTCAGCCAGGCGTCGAAGGGGCCGGGAACCGCACCCGCGGTGTTCTGGAGGAACGCCACGTCGGTGGCGATCCGCTCGTCGGAGGTCACCACCGCCCCTCCGACCACATCGGAGTGTCCTCCCATGTACTTGGTGGTCGAGTGCACCACCACGTCGGCACCCAGGGTCAGCGGTTGTTGCAGGTACGACGAGGCGAAGGTGTTGTCCACGACCAACCTGGTGGAGGTCTCGGCGGCGAGCTGGGCCAGACCGGAGAGGTCGGCGATGTTCAACAGCGGGTTGGTGGGGCTCTCGACCCACAGCACCCTGGTGTTCGGGCGGACGGCCGCCCGGATGGCGTCCGGATCCGAGACGGGGGCCGGGGTGTACTCCACTCCCCACTCGGTCAGCACCTTGTCGATCAGCCGGAACGTCCCGCCGTAGGCGTCGTCGGGAATGATCAGGTGATCGCCGGGCCGCACCAGGCAACGCAGCAACGCGTCGGTGGCCGCCATCCCCGAGGAGAACGCGAGCCCGTAAGCGCCGGACTCCAGGGCGGCCAGGCACTCCTCCAGCGCCGTGCGGGTCGGGTTTCCCGTCCGGGAGTACTCGTAGCCGGCACGCTGGTTCCCCACCCCGTCCTGGGCGTAGGTGGAGGTCGCGTGGATCGGCGGAATCACCGACCCTGTCGCGCTGTCGGGCTGCTGTCCTGCGTGGATGGCGCGCGTCGCGAAACCGTCGGTCATGCCGGGAACTCTACTCGTCACAGGCTCGTCCGAACGCACCCGCTTTCGCTCCTTCCGGAGACCCGTGGGCCGCCGGAAGGAGCGTTTGCGCCCGTTCCGTCACCGGACGTCGGCGCGCCGGGGGATTCCCCCACTGGCCGCTCAGCGTGGCCCGCCGATCCGCGGTGCTGTCCGTCCTGGGGTTGTGGTGGGCACACGTTCCTCCGCCCGATCCGACTACGGGCTTCGCGGTCACGGCGCCACCACAGTGCGGGCACGAACGGACGCGCCGCCCCTCACCACTGCGGCGGCTGCTGACCGGGCTGCTGCGGGTAGCCACCCGGTTGTCCGTAGGGCGGCTGCGGTTGCCCGTAGGGCTGGCCGTAGGGCTGTCCGTAGGGTTGCCCGGGAAACGGCTGCTGCCCGGGCATGGGCTGGCCAGCCTGGGGCTGTCCGGGCATGGGCTGACCCGGCTGCCCCGCCACGGGATACCCCGGGGGCTGTCCGGCGGGCATACCGGGCTGACCCGGCATCGGTTGTCCCGGCATCGGAGGCTGGCCGTAACCACCGGGAGCGGCGGGAACCGCCGCACCACTCAGGTAGGACCTGGTGGGAGGCAGCATGGCCAACACAGCGGGAACCGCGGCGAACAGGATGGAGACTATCCCGATTGCGGTGAACGTGTAGACGAACCAATTGATCACCACACCGAGCGCGAGAACCCCGGACCCGCCGACCATGACGAACGGGGCGAACTGCTTGCGCTGCAGGATGAGGATTCCGGCCACGACCAGCGCCAGGGAACCGACGAGTTGCAGCAGGCCGAGGGTGACGAACAGTCCGGTGGGCGGCAGATCCGGCATCTCGACCCCGTACTGCTCACTGAGCTGTTGGGAGGTCTGAGAGACCTGGTTGGCCATGCTGAGGAAGCCGAAAATCCCGATCAGTACGAGGATCGCGGTCAAACCGCCGAGCCCTATACCGGTCCAGGCCGCCCCCTGGGCCAGCCCCTTGCTGGAGGAGGACTGCTGCGGTCCGCCCGGAAACTGGCCGGGCTGTGGGGCGGGTGCACCGTAAGCACCGGGCTGTCCCGGGCCGGGAGCGGGGAAACCACCGCTCGGGGTTCCCGGCTGCCCCGCCATACCCGGTTGAGGCGGCATCCCGGGCTGGCCCTGCGCCCAGGGCTGTCCCGCCATGCCGGGTTGTTCCTGTCCCCACGGCTGGTTCGTCATACCCGGCTGGGCCTGCGCGCCGGGCTGAGCACCCAGACCGGGCTGCTCGTACATGGGCTGCGGCGGCTGCATCGACGGCGGAACGACCTGGGTCGCCCCGCCACCCTCCTGACCGGCCGGTGAAGGCTGGGAGTCCTGCTCCATCTGCCGCATGGCCTCGGCCGGATTGACGACCTGGGTGGAGTCCGAACCGGAACTGTGGTCGTTGCGCTGCCCCGCGTCCTGGTCCTGCGACTGGTGCGGATCCATGCGCGAGGAGATCATCTGCGTCGAGTTGGGAGTGGGCTCCTCGGTGTTGGCGGAGCCGGACTGCTGTTCCGCGGAGCCGTCCGGCTGCTGACCTTCGGGTGGCTGCGGGGAGCTCATCGGGTTTCTCCTATCCCCTGGGGCACGAACCTGGGTGTGTACACGCCTACGCTAACCGACCGCGCGAAGCGTCACGGGCGATGTGTAACAGAATCTCACCGCCCTGCGATAAAGGCGAGCACGTCCTGCCTGGTAACCACCCCGGCGGGTTTGCCGTCCATGAGCACCATCGCCCCGTCGGCGTTGCGCAGTGCCTTCATGGCCGAGGTGATGTCCTCGCCCGCGCCGATGCTCGGCAGCGGAGCCGACATGTGCGTCTCCACGCGGTCGGCGAGATTGGCTCTTCCGGCGAACAACTCGTCCAGCAGGTCCCGCTCGTTGACGGCGCCGGCGACCTCGGCCGCCATGATCGGGGGTTCGGCGTTGACCACCGGCATCTGGGAAACACTGAACTCGCGCAGAATGGCCACCGCCTCGGCGACCGTCTCGTTCGGATGGACGTGCACCAGTTCGGGCAGCGTCCCGTCCTTGCGCCTGAGCACGTCTCCGATGGAGCCGCCGCCGTGGTCCGGGGAGAGGAAGCCGTAGGAGGCCATCCACGAGTCGTTGAACACCTTGGTGAGGTATCCGCGCCCGCTGTCGGGCAGCAGCACCACGATCACGTCGTCCGGATTCGCCCGCTCCGCCACGCGCAGCGCCCCGAGCGCGGCCATACCGCACGAGCCACCGACCAACAGGGCCTCCCGCTGGGCCAACTCCCGGGTCGTGCGGAACGAGTCCGCGTCCGACACGGACACGATCTCGTCGCAGATCTCCCGGTCGTAGGTGGTCGGCCAGAAGTCCTCGCCCACCCCCTCGACCAGATAGGGGCGTCCCCTGCCTCCCGAGTACACCGAACCCTCCGGGTCCACCCCGACGATGCGGACCCTGCCGTCGGAGACCTCCTTCAGGTAGCGCCCGACCCCCGAGATCGTCCCGCCGGTTCCGATACCGGCGACGAAGTGCGTCACCCTCCCCTCGGTCTGCTCCCAGATCTCCGGGCCCGTGGAGTGGTAGTGGGACTCGGGGTTGGAGAGGTTGTTGTACTGGTTCGGCTTCCAGTGGCCCTCCTGGGCGGCCAGCCGGTCCGACACGCTGTAGTAGGAGTCCTCGTGCTCGGGGGGAACCGCGGTCGGGCAGACCACGACCTCCGCTCCGTAGGCCTCCAGCACGTTGCGCTTGTCCTCGCTGACCTTGTCCGGGCAGACGAAGACACAGCGGTAGCCCTTGCGCTGGGCGATCATCGCCAGTCCCACCCCGGTGTTGCCCGAGGTGGGTTCCACGATCGTCCCGCCGGGAGGCAACTCGCCGGAGGCCTCGGCGGCTTCGATCATGCGCTCGGCGATCCGGTCCTTGACGCTGCCGCCCGGGTTGAAGTACTCGACCTTGGCCAGCACCGGCGTGCTCAGCCCCCGCGTCAGCGAGTTCAACCTCACCAACGGTGTGTTGCCGACGAGATCGGCCACGTGCTCGACGTAGTCCACGGCGGTCCCTCCTAGACTCGGCGCCTCGCGCTGGGTGTCACCGGTTCCCCACAGGGACCGGCTGCTTCCCTGGCAGTCTCCCGATAGGCCCGCGCGTGCTCGCGCCGGGGTGCCCCCGACGGTCGGACCGTGCTCGTGCCCGGCTTGCCGAAACACCCTGGCGGCGGGTTAACCGGAGGCGGGAAACGAACGATGTTCCTAGCGGGGAGCACGATCTTCCTCCCCGCGACCCGGCTGCGAGCACGTGCGAAACGACCAGCGCGGAGTGACCATGCCGGGAAGCGGCTCGCGGGGTTTCCGCACGAACCGCAGGGAGGCAACGATGATCGCTGCGCGACTGTTGAGGGTCGCCGCCATCGGCGCCGCCTCCGTCGGCGGCCTGTCCGGAGCTCTCTACGGTCTGCTCAGTGGCCAGTCCAGGCACGCGCGCCGTGTCATCGGCCTGCCCACGGCGGAACCCCCGAACGCCGACGGAACGTACCTGCCCACCGACGCGACGGGACGGGCGCACGCCTCCTCGGAGCCCGCGCTGGATTTCGCCGTGCTGGGGGACTCCTCCGCCGCCGGTCTGGGAGTCGAACTTCCCCGGGAACTGCCCGGGGCTCGTCTGGCCGAGGGCCTGGCCGAAGAGCTGGAACGACCGGTGGTGCTGCGCACCCACGCGGTGGTGGGCTCCACCAGCAGAGAACTGGCCCGGCAGGTGGAGACGGTGCTGCGGGAGCCGCCCCGGCTGGCGTTGGTGCTGATCGGGGTCAACGACGTCACCACCAGGGTGCCGATCGGCACCAGTGTTCGCCTGCTGGAGGAGGCCGTGACCGAGATGACGCGGGCGGGCACGGCCGTGGTGGTGGGCACGTGTCCCGACCTGGGGGCCATCCGCCCCATTCCCCAGCCGCTGCGTTCCGTGGCGCGTCGTTACAGCCTTCTGCTGGCCAGGGAACAACGCCGGGCGGTGGAGCGCGCCGGAGGACACGCTGTCCCCCTCGCCGACCTGCTCTCCCCCGAGTTCCTCACCCGTCCGGTGGAGCTGTTCGGCCCGGATCGGTTCCATCCCTCCGCGGCCGGATACGAGATGGCCACCGAGCTGTTGCTGCCCACCCTGTGCGACGCGATCGGGGCCTGGCAGGGCGCCCCGGTGCCCAGTGCCCCCCGCCGGTCGGAGGCGGTGGAGGCCCGTCGGCCGACCCGTCGCCTCGTTGCCCGGCTGAACCTGCGCTGGGGATCGCGCACGAAACCGGCTGATTCCTGAACGATCCACCGAAGCACCTTTGAGCTGGCGTACCATCCGGTCGGTCAACGGGGGTAGGGTGAGTGCGGTCACCGTGACAACGGCGGATCACCGCCTAGGGTGAGCACATCCCCGTGTGGGACCGCACGGTGCTCGCCCTGGCCGCTCTGCCCTCCGAGCGTCCGGGTGGGCCCCGCCCTTTCGCCCACACGACACACCAGAGCACGAACACGACGCGAAGGAGTCACCCCATGCCCGAAGCAGTCATCGTCGCGACCGCGCGTTCCCCCATCGGCCGCGCGGGCAAGGGCTCCCTGGTGGACATGCGTCCGGACGACCTGACCGCCCAGATGGTGCGGGCCGCGCTGGACAAGGTGCCCGAACTGGACCCCGCCGAGATCGACGACCTGATGCTCGGCTGCGGGCTTCCCGGTGGGGAACAGGGATTCAACATGGCACGGGTGGTCGCGGTGCTGCTCGGCTACGACCACCTGCCCGGGACCACGGTCACCCGCTACTGCTCCTCCAGCCTGCAGACCACCCGGATGGCCCTCCACGCCATCCGGGCCGGCGAGGGTGACGTGTTCGTCAGCGCCGGTGTGGAGACGGTCTCCCGGTTCGAGAAGGGCAGCTCCGACTCCCTGCCGGAGACCACCAACCCGCTGTTCGACGAGGCCCAGCAGCGCACCAGGGAAACCGGGGAACAGGGCGCCGAACACTGGACCGACCCCCGCGAGTTCGACAAGCTCCCGGACGTCTACATCCCCATGGGGCAGACCGCCGAGAACCTGGCCCGGGCCAAGGGGATCAGCAGGGAGGAGATGGACGAGTTCGGGGTGCGTTCGCAGAACCTCGCGGAGAAGGCCATCGCCAACGGCTTCTGGGAGCGGGAGATCACCCCGGTGACCACCCCCTCGGGCACGGTCGTCAGCGCCGACGACGGCCCGCGCGCCGGTGTGACCAAGGAGTCGGTGGCCGGGCTCAAGCCGGTGTTCCGTCCGGACGGCCGGGTGACCGCGGCGAACGCCTGCCCGCTCAACGACGGGGCCGCCGCGCTGGTCATCATGAGCGACCGCAAGGCCGAGCGGCTCGGGCTCACCCCGCTGGCACGCATCGTCTCCACCGGCGTCTCGGCGCTGTCCCCGGAGATCATGGGACTCGGGCCCGTGGACGCCTCCCGGCAGGCCCTGCACCGGGCGGGCATGGGCATCGACGACATCGACCTGGTGGAGATCAACGAGGCCTTCGCCGCCCAGGTGATCCCCTCCTACCGGGAACTGGGGATCCCGCTGGAGAAACTCAACGTCAACGGCGGGGCCATCGCCGTGGGACATCCCTTCGGGATGACCGGGGCCCGGATCACCACCACCCTGCTGAACTCGCTGAGCTTCCACGACAAGCGGTTCGGTCTGGAGACGATGTGCGTCGGCGGCGGCCAGGGCATGGCCATGGTCCTGGAGCGCCTCGGCTGAGCCCGGCACGGGCCGTGACACACGACGGCGCCTGCCGACGTCTCACACACGTCGGCAGGCGCCGTTCTCGTCCGTCCGGGAGGTTCCCGCCCGGGAACCGGTCGTCGCCGGGGTGCTCCTTCGGGGCAGCCGCCCGACGACCACGGCTGAGCTTGGCTCAGTCGTTCTGCAGGTAGGACAGCAGCCGCAGGATCTCCAGGTAGAGCCAGATCAGCGTCACCATCAGGCTGAAGGCGATGTACCAGGAGACCCGGGCGTCCACCCCGCTCTTGATGGCCCGGTCGGCCTCGTCGAAGTCCAGCAGGAAGACGAAGGCGGCGATGCCGATGCACAGCAGGCTGAAGCCGATGGCCAGCAGCCCGCCGTCGCGGAGGCCGAGGCCGCCCTCGACGAAGAAACCGGCGACGAGGTTGATCAGCATCAGCGTGAAGGCACCCGCCGCGGCTCCGATGACCCACTTGGTCAGCTTGGGGGTCACCCGGATGGCCCCGGTCTTGTAGACCACCAGCATCGCGGCGAACACCCCCATGGTGCCGGCGATGGCCTGCATGATGATGCCCGAGCTGCCCACCAGCGCGGCGAACATGTAGCTGATCCCGCCGAGGAAGACACCCTCGACCGCCGCGTAGGCGATGACCAGCGCGGGGCTGACCTTCTTCTTGAAGACGTTGACCAGCGCCAGCACGAACCCGACGATCGCGGCGGGCAACACCAGCGCCATGGACTGCGGGCCGCCGATGATGTAGGTGGCCGCGGCCGTGCCGATCGTGATCGCCAGCGTGATGGCCGTCTTGGTCACGACATCGTCGATGGTCAGCGGACGTCCGGCCTGCGTGGGGGCCGTGGGCGCCTGTCCGCCACCGAACGAGCCCCCGGGGGGCTGGCCGTAGTTGAAGTCCGCGTACCCGCCCTTGGGCAGGTTCTTGAACGCGGGATTACTGCTTGTGCGCAACTCATCCTCCCGGGCGTGCCTACGCCGTCACCCGTCACAACGATCGGGATCCGTGATCGGTTCCCGACTCACGTAAAAAGCACTTTACTCTCGTTCGACCACAGGATCCCACAGTCCCACCCGATCGACGCGAAAGTGTCGAACATCACACGCGTCAACGGCGTTTCTTCTGGCCGCGTTGGCTGGCCCCCTGCTTGCCGGAGCGCTTCTTCTGCTGTGGACGTTTCTTCCCGGAGGAGCCACCGGCGGGTTTGTTGCCGCCCGCGGACGTCTTGCCGTTGGCCCTTCCGTCGGGAGCGGACTTCGCCCCGGAGGACTCGGACCGCTCTCCTTGCTCCAGGGAGGTCGCGGTGCCGTTCGCGGACTGCTCCTCGCCGTCGTCACCCCGCGAACCGGACGTGGCCCTGCCGGACCGGTCGGGTTTCTGGCCCGGTTTGGGACGGGGAGTCTCCTTCTTCGCCGCGAGTTCGCGTTCCTTCTGACGCTGTTCCTCCCGGTCCACCTTGTTGGTGAGGAAGTGCTGCTGGCCCAGCGTCCAGACGTTGTTGGCCAGCCAGTAGAACAGCACCGCGATCGGCAGGAACCACCCGGAGACCAGCGCACCGATCGGGGCGAGATACATCATGACCTTGCCCATCATCGCGCTCTGGGGGTTGGCCATGGCCGCGTCGGACTGCCGCTTGAGCGACATCCGCATGGTGAAGAAGGTGGCCACCGAGGCGACGATCATCAGCGGGATACCGACCGCGATCATGTCCGGCCTGCTGGTGCCGAACCGTTCCAGCACGCTCTCGGGCTGGATGATCGTGTTGGACAGCTTGGCCCCGAAGATGTCGGCGTTGATGAAGGACTGGACGCCCTCCTTGTCGAAGAAGAAGTTGCTGTCCGAGTCGGGGCTGAAGCTCCGCAGCACGTGGAACAGGCTCAGAAAGACCGGGATCTGCACGAGTGCCGGAAGGCAGCCGCCGAGCGGGTTCACCCCCTGCTCGGACTGCAGCTTCTGCATCTCCTGCATCATCTTCTGGCGGTCGTTCTTGTACTTCTCGCGGATCTTCTGCATCTGCGGGGCGAACTTCTGCATCTTGCGCCCCGCCCGGATCTGGCTCAGTGCCGGCTTGATCAGCAGAACACGAAGCGTGAACACCAGGAAGAAGACGGCGAGCACCCAGCTGATGCCCTGGTCCTTCCCGAACAGCGTGCCGAAGACCGCGTGCCAGAACCACAGGATGATCGACACCGGGTAGAGGATGAAGCCGAAGAAGTCCGCCACTCGTTCACTCCTGGTAGTCGCCCGGCGCGCTCCCGGGCCTCACCTGTACAACCGCCCCCCGTCCACAGGGCTCAGCCTGCCAGGATCCCACGGCCACGTCCGATCACGACGGGCGGGCGGTCTGCACACCGTGCAGAACCCGCGCCGGGTCTTCGCCGGGATGCGCGCGACGACCGTGCGGGACACGGTCAGCTTCCCCGGCGCGAGCCAGGCCTTCGACGAGACCGGCAGGCCGGTCGACGAGGCGGGCAGCGCCACGGCGGATGGCCACAGCGCGGGCCCGGTGTGAACGAGCCCACGGGGACGTTCACCCCCTGGAAGCGGTGCCCTGCTCCACCGGCTCCCCCGGCAGGAAACGGACCGAGGGACGGCCCTCGGGGCCGTCTGCGGTCACCTCGGCCCGCACGCCGTAGACCTCGGCGACCAGTTCGGGGGTGAGCACCTCGCCGGGGGTTCCCGCCACCACGGCACGCCCCTGCCGCAGCACCAGCAGCCTGTCGCAGAACATGGCGGCCAGGTTCAGGTCGTGCAGGGCCAGCACACTGGTGACCGGAAGCCGGACCACCAGCCCCAGCAGCTCCAGCTGGTGACGGATGTCCAGATGGTTGGTCGGCTCGTCGAGCAGCAGCTCCCGGGGTTGCTGGGCCAGCGCCCGCGCGATCTGGACCCGCTGGCGCTCCCCTCCGGAGAGGGTGTGCCAGCAACGACCCTCCTTGTCCGCCAGGCCGGTGCTTTCCAGCGCGGAACGCACCGCGCGTTCGTCCTCGGCCGTCTCCCCCGCCCAGGGGCGCCGGTGCGGGACCCGTCCGAGGCCGACCACCTCGTGGACCGTCATGTCCACCTCGGTGTCGGCCTGCTGCTCGACGACCCCGATCCGGCGGGCGACGTTCCTGCGCCCCACCCGCTGGATGGGGACGTCGTCGAGGGAGACCACCCCGGACGAGGCGGGGCGGACCCCGGACAACAGGCGCAGCAGGGTCGACTTGCCCGAGCCGTTCGGTCCGAGCAACCCCACGGTCTCGCCCTGTGCCGGCTCCAGACTGACCCCGTCGACGATGAGCTCACCGCCCACCCGCCAGCTGACCCGTTCGGCACGCAGTCCCACGTTGGCGCTCCTGTCAGGATCGACGTGTCTTGCGGCTGCGGTAGAGGACGACCGCGAAGGCGGGAACACCGATCAACGAGGTCATCACCCCCACCGGTATCTCCTGCGGATCGAGCATCGTGCGGGCGACGGTGTCGATCCACACCAGGAAGATCGCCCCCACCAGCACCGTGGTCGGCAGCAGCCTGCGGTGGCCCGGTCCCACCAGCATCCGGGCCGCGTGCGGCAGCACCAACCCCACGAAACCGATGGCCCCGGCCGCACTCACCAGGGTCGCCGTGAGCAACGCCGTGGCGATCAGCAGCGACGTCCTGGTCCTGGTCACCGACACCCCCAGCGCGGCGGCCGCGTCGTGCCCGAAGGTGAACGCGTCCAGGGCGGGGGCCTTGAGCAGGCACACCGCCAGCACCACCAGCAGCACGACCAGACAGGGCCACACCTCCTCCCAGCCGGTCCCGCCGAGCGAACCGAGCAGCCAGAACAGCACACTGCGGGTCTGCTCCGCGTCGGCGGCCGACATCACGATGAAGGAGGTCAACGCCGAGAACAGCTGCATGGCGGCCACTCCGGCCAGGATCATCCGGTCCGGGGCGCTGCCCACCAGGTGGCCGAACATCAGCACGAGGACGAACGAGCACAGCGAACCGAGGAAGGCCCCCAGCGAGAGGGTGGCCACCCCGCTGCCCACGCCCAGCACCACCACCGCCACCGCACCGGTGGAGGCCCCGGAGGAGATCCCGAGTACGTAGGGATCGGCCAGCGGGTTGCGCAGCAGGGCCTGCATCACCACTCCGCACAGGCCGAGCCCGGCCCCACACACGGCGGCCAGCACCGTGCGCGGCAGCCGCAGGTTCCAGATGATCCCCTCGCGGATCAGGGAGAGCCCGGAGTCGCCGAGACCGAGGTGCTCGCCCACCACCGCCCAGACGTTGCCCACCGCGATCTCGGCGGGCCCGATCGTGATGGTGAACGCCACGGACAGGGTGAGCAGCACCAGCCCGCACACCCAGAGCAACGTGGTGCCCACCCCGCCGGAACGGGTTCGGGACACGCTCATTCGACGAGCCCGAACTCACGCAGCCTGGCGGTCACCTTCTCGATCCCGTCGACGGTGCGGATCGACGGGTTCATCGCGGCACCGCTGAGCCGGACGTAGCGCTGCTCGCGCACGGCCTCCATGTGCTTGGTCACCGGGTTCGACTCCAGGAAGCCGATCTTCTGCGCGGCTTCCTCCGCGGTCTGCTGCTCCCGGGTGAGATCCCCGAGCACGAGCACGTCCGGATCGCGGGCCGCCACCGTCTCCCAGTTGATCTGGGGCCACTCCTTGTGCGTGTCGTCGAAGACGTTGCGCGCCCCCACCCGCTCGGTGATGACGCCCGGTGCCCCGCAACAGCCCGCCATGTAGGGCGACTCCTTGTTGGCGAACCAGTACAGCAGGCTCACTCCGGAGGCGTCGACGCCCTCGGTGGCCTCGGCGATCCTGCCGCGCAGCTCCTCCACCAACCGTTGTCCGCGTTGCCGCACGTCGAAGATCTCGGCCAGCTGACGGATCTCCTCGTAGACGAGGTCCATGGTCAGCGGTTCGTCCCGGATCCCGTCGCCGTCGCCCTCGTTGTTCTTGGCGCACTCGGAGGGGGAGACATAGGTGGGCACTCCCAGCCGCGCGAACTTCTCGCGCGAGGAAACCCGCTGCAGGACGCTCTCGAAGGAGGAGGTGACGAAGTCGGGCTGCTCGGCCAGCACCCTCTCGTAGGAGGGGATGTGGTCGGCGAGGCGCGGGACTCGGGAGTTGGCCTCCTCCAGGTGCTCCAGCACCGGATCGGTCCAGGTGGCCGTGCCCACCATGCGGTCGGCCAGCCCCAGGGACAGCAGGATCTCGGTGGTCCCCTGGGTGAGCGAGACAACCCGCTCCGGTGGGGACTCGACGGTGATCTCCCTGCCGCAGTTCTCGACGGTGCGCGGGTATCCGGCTGCGGCTTCCTCTCCGGAGGAAGGGGAGGCATCGCCGCCACAGGCGGTCAACAGACCGGACGTGAGCAGCGTGAGACAGCACAGGGACAGCGACCGGAACGGTCTTCGCATAAGGTCCTCTCCGTCGGAAGGCTCGGGCGCGGAGCCTCGCGGGCGTTCACCACCGCCGTCTCGGCGGGTGCCAGCAGGTTTTCGGGCTCGAGATCCTCCGGACGAGAAGCGCCTTCCCGGGACGTACCCAGTGGCCGTTGCTCCGCCCGTCCCTCACACCGCTGCGCGTCAGCTCCGGATTCGCACCGGATTCCCTGGCCCCCGGTGGGGTTGACTGGCGGCGGACAGCCTAACAGCGCGGCGACGGTTGTTGAACCGGTCGAGTGACGACGTGCCCGGAACCACACGATCCCCGGGCGGTCCCGGTTGTCGGCGTGCAGTCACCGGCCGTCGTGGACGGTTCGGTGCCACGCGGCAGGCCGGTGTTCGACCGCGCACCGGGACCGCTCACCCAGCTCGACCACCGAACCACGCTCCAACACGGCGTGCGCGCCGGCACTGTGTCTTGTCCCGCCCTCCCTCCTCACTGGGACGAAGCCCCGCTCGGACAGAGAGGTACGCTCTCCTCGACTCAGGGGAACCGCGCGGAACGACCGACTGAGCGCTCGGGCCCCGACGCACGAGTCGACACCTCAGCACCCGAACTTGCCTCGGGAACTCATCGATCCGTTATCGGTACTGACGGCGGCGAAGATCGCTGAGGGTTCTACATAACTCGAACCGTGTACCACCGGGTACTCACCTCGGCCGCCCGGGACCAGCGACGAGATCGTTCAAGAACGATATAACTTGGGAATAAAATCCACACCGATCCAAAAAAATCATCTTCACGAACTACGATTGCAAACGAATTTCCGATCCGGGAGGGAGGTCATGAATCTGGACAGCGATCGGCCCGCGGACCCGCATAGCTTCAACGGCATCCTTGACCACAAGATTATCGAAACTAACCTCGCCACCGAACTCGAAAAACTTCAACGGAACGAGGCGCTGACCGGGTTCCAACGGACCTTTCTGGTCCTGCCAGACCTTCGCCAGTATCGATGTTCCGTTAATTTCTGGATTGTCGAGCAACCACGCAGCCCAATCCTCCAGCGAGTAACCAATATGGCTACTACGCGCAGTCTCCGGATCGAACCTGACGAGCGCAGTCCCTTCCTGAATCGCATACTGCATCCCAAGAATATCCTGCCCGAAGCAGAAATACTTGTCAGCCAAGCCGTCAAACGCCTCCTTCCATGTCTCACGGGCGTTCCAGTAGGACAGTTCAGGACCGAATCCATCGCCGCCAGCGTGGAAAATCTGCACACCGGCATTGAACGCGAAGAAACCATTCATCTCGGAGAGCAGTTCAGCAAGCTCTTTCAAAGGAGTGTGCTCGTCGCCGAAGTCCACGGACACAGCCTGCCCGAGCGGGCCACGCGCCCGGCCGAGCAGCTCACGAAGTTTGGAACCAAGCATAGGAAATTTCTCCCGAAGTGTCGTTTCTCAACAGCCTACCAGGATTGGTTCATGATGGCTGATCCTTCTCGTATGGAGGCAGCCCCCAACTCTCATCGGCACCTTCGGGCTTGACTGGAACAACGCGGACTCTGGTACCATCCGGCAATCCACTGATGCCGTGATTCCACCACGAGGACCCGGACGCCTGGTTGTCCTTGGGTCCAGTGATCAACCGCACGCTGGAGTACTGCCCCTCTCCGCGACTCCCTCCTTCGTAAGTACGCGCTGGAGGATATTCGTCACGATCGAGTTGGGGTCCTTGGTGTTGTTCCTTGATTTTATCTGCTTCTTCCCCATGCAATTGATTAAAGCGAGAGAGCGCCTCGTCTCTCCTCGAGTCAGCGTTCTCTTTCTTGGTCTGCGAGTTGTCGATGGTGAGCACCTCTGGATGGCCAGCTTCTTGAGCATCCAAGATATGGCGAGTCGACTCCGGATACTTATCTCCGTTGAGGTACAACGTGTAAGTACCATCGTCGTTCTTGACTCGCACCGAACCTTTGCCATCGAATCTGATATTTCCATTTTTGTCCAGAGGTGGTTCGGTGAGTTCCTCACCTCCCCGCGCCTCGGCGTCCTCCGGCCTTTCGCCGGGGTCCGCTCCGTCTCGGGACGGGTGGAAGCCGTCCGCGCTGTTCGGGGAACTGCCCCCGTCGGGGTGGTGGGTGTCCCAACCGCCGTCCGGGGGCCAGGTGGGACGCCCGTCGGGGCCGATGTCGCTGGCGAACACCCGGCCGTTGCTGTCGGTCCAGGCCAGGCCGCGCGGGGCGGTGACCGGGACGTCGAGTCGGCGGGCCAGGTCCGCCGCGAAGTCCGCGGAGTCACAGACGATCAGCCGGAGCGGTCGCTGACCGTCCCACTCCGGCAGGCGGCGGAGAACATCGGACAGTTCCTCGGGCGAGTAAGCGCGGTCGCCGATGTGGACACGTCCGTCCGGTCCCATATGGGCGTCGAGCGTGAAGTGTCGGCCGTCGTCGGGCACGCGGTGCGCGAGATCCGCCATGTTCGGGTCGGAGTGACCCGAGATCCCGGCGTCGGTGCGGTTGCCGCGCAGCCGCTCGACCGCCTCGTCGATCTTGTGTTCGTAGTCCGGAGTGCCCGGCTCCGGCCGGTCGGGCTCCTCCCTCGGCGCGTCCGCGCCGTCGCCCTCCCTCGTGGTCGGGGACTCCGTCGGTCGCTGCGGACCCTGATCGGGCCCGTCCTGCCCGGTGTTCGGTCGCCGCGCGCCGTCCTCGGTGTCGCGCTGTCGTCCCGGAGTCTCCGTCCGCTCGGGGGAAGACCGGGGTGAGGCCTCGGGCGGGCGCGCCATGTCCGGCCCGCCGGATCCGCGTTCCGGGCCGCGTGGCGGGCCGCTCGGACCGGCGGACTCCGGCCGTGGGGGCGGGGCACCCTCGGGTCCCCGGCCAGGGGTGCCGGGGGGTCGTCCCGACCCCGCGGGCCCCTGGGAACGGCCGGGACCGTGGCCACCGGGGGAACTCGTGCCCAACGATCCGGACGTGCTCGTGTTCGTCGGGCTCCAGCCGTCCGGACGGCCCGCGGTGTCCCGGAACCCACGAGGTCCGTCCTGTGTGGAGGGAGGGCGACCGGCCGCTCCGGGTGTGCCGGGGGTTCCGGTCCAACCTCCTCCGGAACCGGGTCGGCCTCCGCCGCTCGGGCTCGTCCCCCCGGTTCCGCTGTGGCCCCCACTCGTCGGCGCGCCCCCCGGAGCCACAGATCCCTGGGGCGAGTTCGGAGGCTGGTCGGTACGCGGAGTCGTCGTGGGGCTCGTCGGTGTGCCGCCGGGAGCCGTGGGAGCACTCGGGGTGGAGGTGGCCGGGGCGGTGGTCTCGGACGGGCTGGTGCCGGAGGGAGCACTCGGGCTCTCCCCGAACGAGGGCCCGTGGTCGACGTCCGGGGTCGGGCCACCGGTCGGAGTTCCCACCGGTGAGGGGGTGGGGCCGGTGCCACCGGGTGGGTTCGGGATCGGTCCGGCGGGCCCACCCCCTCCGGTACCGGACGTGCCCGTCCCGTCGGAGAGGTCGCCGGAGAACGTCGCCGCCGGAGTCTCCGGAGTCGACGGCCCTCCCGGAGTGGAGGTGCCGTCTGCTGCCCCGTCACCGGGGCGGGGTGGTCCGGATCCACCCGCGTCCGTGTTTCCGGGGCGTGGCGGTGTCGGCTCGGGGTCGACGGGAGCCGAGGGGCCGCCGTCCGGGGAGAAGTCCGAGCCGGGATTCCCCCCGCCGGGTGAGGGTGAGTCCGTTCCCCCCGGAGAAGGGGAGAAACCACGGTCCGGGCCACCGGGTGAGCCCGGGGGCCGTGGAGCTGAGGGGGGCTCCACGGTGGGGTCGGCCCCCGAGGGACTCGCCGGCCGCGAGGAGGTCGGTGTGGTCCGGGGTGGCGCGGTCTCCGGTGCGGAGTTCGGGGCTTCGGGGGTGTGGTCGGAGGGAGTGAAGTCCGGCTCGGACCCGGCGTCCGGTCCGGAGGACGGAGTCGCCCGCGGCTCGGGGGAATCGGGGGAGGAGCCGGAGTCCGGCCCGCTGCCCGGCCCGGAGTCACCGAACCGGGACCGGTGCCCGCCGGTGACGTCGGTGCCGAAGGTCTCGTCGAACTTCTTCCAGGTGCTCGCGGCGAACCTGTCGGGGAGCCCGCTCACCGCGTCGGCCGCCTTCTTGCCGAGCCTGCCGAGCGAGCTCATGATCTCGCCGAAGACCTCGACCATCTTCGTCAACTTCGGCGAGACGTTGCTGATCGTCTTGACCAGCTTCTGGACGACCTCGGCGATCCTGGTGACGGTCTTGGAGACGAAGACGGTGGCCTGGGCGGCGACGACCGGCGTGCCGAGACCGAGGGTGCCGATCGCCTCCAGCGCGTAGGTGATCAACCGTGAGACGCAGTCGGCGACGAGGTCGCGGACCAACTCGCGCACGAACGAGACGACCTCACCCATGATCGTCACGACCGAGCTGATGGTGCTCGCCAGCTCGGCGGCGCCGGACAGCGCCTCACCTCGCTTCGCGGCGTGGTCGCGGTAGGCGTCCCCGGCGGCCCCGGTCCACTGTGTGATGTCGGTCTTGACGGCCCGACCGTACTGTTGGGCCGCGGCGGTGACTTCCTCGGAGACGTTGGCCCAGGTCTGCCCGTAGGCTCGGACCCCGTCGGGGTCGCCCGCGAACCAGTCCAGGGCCTCCTGGAGGGGCTCCACGTGCTCGATCAGCCACGACAGCCCGTACGACATCAGCGTGCCGACCGGGTCGACCGCGAGACTGGCCGCCTCCATCGCGAGCCCGCCGTAGGCCAGCCCCGACTCGACCCAGCTCGAACCGTCCTTGAGGCTGCTGACGTCGTTGACGGACTCGACGATGCCGATGCCGGTGCCCCACCCCGCTTCCCCGGTTCCTTCGGTGAGCGGGCCCGGCCCGTCGGGCGCCTGTTGTTCCTGCTCGACGAGGGGATTGTTCATGTCCGGATCTCACCGAGCATGTCGCTGTTGTCCTTGTCCACGGACTCGTAGGTCCCCGCCGCGTCCCGGAGGTTCTCGGCGGTCTCCCGCATTCCCTCGACTGCCTTCTTCAGGGTGTCGATCCCGTGCTGCTCCACCGGATCCAACATCCACGCGAAGGGACGGCACAGGATCCCGTAGGCGTCGTTGTCCAGGGAAACCTGCTGCGAGGCGTCCACGGCCGTGTTCAGCCGATCCACCACTTCATCCACTGTGGAGGCGTGTGCGCGCAGTTCCTCGGGGGTGACGTGTACTTGCTCGGACATCGGCGAACTCCCCTCGACGCGGAAGGATCAACGTAGGAAGGACCGGTTCTCGAAGTCGTCGTCATCGTCGTCGGGCTCCTCCGGCTGTGGCCGCGAGCGCGCGGAGCGTTCCGGAGTCGGCTCTGCTCCGTCCTCGTCCTCCGGGCCCAGGCGCATCTCCCGCACGCCGGGTCCGGGAGTCGGCGGCCCCTCGGGCGCGTCCTCCGCCGGAGGTTCCGGAAAGCTCTCGCGGGCCTTGCTCAGGACGTGCTGGACGGCCGGGTCCTCGGTGCCGACCGTCTCGGCGGCGGCCTGTCGCATGAGTTCCGGCAGCCTCGACCGCGCGCACCGCAGCACGCGCATGATCTCGGTGGAGAGCTTCGACATCGACCGGTTGGCGGCGTGTTCGGCCAGGTTCAGGTCCCGCAGGGTCCCGTCCGAGCCCACGGTCACCCGGACCGCTCCGTCCTCGGAGGCCTCGGTCACCGAGATGGCCTCGATCTCGGCTTGCATCCGGCCGAACCTCTCGGCTTTCTCGGTGGCGCGCTCCTGCCACTGCCGGACCATCCGTTCCGCGGCTCCGACCTCCGCGCCGAAGTCCTCGGGCAACCCGCCTCCTCGTCAGCAGCACCTTCCGTTCCGGGCAACGTAACGACTCCACAGCGGACTCCGCGGCGTTTTCCGATGAAAATGGACGAAACAGCCGTACACATTGCTCCGAACAGAGCAGAGGGGAAAGCGAAGACGTCGAGGGCCGTGTTCGGGTCCGAATGCCCTCGTTCGAGGAACGAGTCCAGTTTTTCACACGAACGGACCAAAACCGGTAACCAGTAACAGACAAGTTGTCGATTCCCCTGCCGACAACCAGCGAAAACACCCCCGGCACTCCGGTCTACACGGGCATCGGCTCCCGTCACTCCGGTTCAGCGGAGCTCCCGTGCGCTGTTTCCTTTGGTCGGGTGTGACGACAACCGGACGCCGAGGGCCGGATCCAGCGGTTCGTCCACCACCCGTCCGAGGGCTCTCACCTCTCCGTCAGCGAAACTCCCCACCGAACGGAGCATCCGACCAGCCGATCAGAGTCACGCTCCCCTCACACAGGTCTCCGCTCCCGCCGCTCCCCACAACCGACGAACACCGGTCACCGAGCACCACGAGCACCAAAAAAAACAGAACCCGGACGATCATGTGAAGCTTGATAGGTCACCGAACGCCCGGATACAGTCGCACTGTCTCTCTCAGCGATCAGACAATCTGGTCAACGGAAGGAGAACGAACACTGGGGACATGATTTTCTTCTCGTTCCGCCGTGTCTTCGGCCCGGAACGAGCACACGGCGAACCACGACCGTGCTCATCACGCCAGATCACCACTGACGTTCTCCCGTTTTCCGTCGATGCGTTCGAGCGATGAACCCGTTTCGCACACACACGCTCGTACCTACCGGAGAACACGAGAGAAAACACCCGAAGTGGTTCCATCCACCAATTCCAGTCACGAACAAAAGGATCAAGACGACGTGCAAAGAACTGCGATTCTCCGTCCCAGGCAGGAGTCACCGGTTGAACGCGGAAAACGGACACAGGAAACTCATCTCCCAGGACCAGGTCAGCGCAGGCACGGAAGGGTGGCACCGCGACGCGTTCAACGACATCGCGGCACGGTTGACGAGCAGGGATTTTCCGTGCATATTCTCCAGGAACGCCTTCAGGAAGCGGATCCTGAAGTTCGTCTTCGTGGAGGACCTCACGGAGAGCGGAATCCGACACCTGGCGGAAGGACTCACGGAGTACGTCGACATATCCGAGGAATGGGACGGAAACCTGGATACGTCTTACCCCCTCATCGTGGCCTTCTCTCCGGAGGTCCTGGAGGACAGGCACTCAGTCGCCGAGTACCACGCATTCGGATGGGAGGTTCTGCAAAAACTTCACGAGGTCGATCCCGCACCCTGGCCCGAGGAGGTCGGAAAGGACCCGGAATCCAGCACCTGGTCCATGTGTTTCAACGGAATTCCCCTGTTCTGCAACATGAGCAACCCCGGACACCGGGCGCGCCGCAGCCGCAACCTCGGCAGACACTTCACTCTCGTCATAAACCCGCGAGAACGCTTCGACATCTTCGCGGGGGACACCACGAGTGGACGCAACGTCCGTTCGAACATTCGTAACCGGGTGGAGCGGTACGACGGACTGCCCCACTCCTGGCAACTCGGCACCTACGGATCCGAATCCCTCGAATGGCAACAGTACGGACTGCTGGAGGAGAACGCGGAACGGACGGACAAGTGCCCCTTCAGGTTTCGGGGGCCCTGACCCGACCCCTCGGCGGGAACAGCTCCCGCCCACGACACCGAGACATCTGTACCACCACGTGAAGGACGAGGTTCACTGCTGATGTTCGACCTCATCGTCTCCCGGGGACGCGTAGCCGACCGCGAAGCGCGGATGCTCGAGGGCGCGACGCGCACCGCGCGCGAACTGGAAAGTCGTTACGGGGTTCGAGCCGAGTACGTCGGCACTCCCGCCCCGCCCGCTGACGACGACTGGAGCGTCAGCCTTCCGCAGGCCAAGGACACCCTCGACGGGTTGCGGAAAGCGATGGCCGACAGCGTCCGCAACGACGGCCTCACGGTCATGACGTCGAACACCTGCTCGGCCAGTCTGGCCACACTTCCGGTCGTGGCGCGGCAGTACCCGGATGCCGTGGTGCTCTACGTCGACGCGCACGGCGACTTCAACACCCCGGAAACGACGGACACCGGATACCTCGGTGGGATGGTGCTCGCCGGGGCGTGCGGACTCTGGGACAGCGGTCACGGCGCCGGGCTCCGGCCCGAGCAGGCCGTGCTGGTCGGAACGCGCGACATCGACGAGAAGGAACGTGAGCTCGTCGACTCGGCGGGGGTCCGGGTCATTCCCCCGGAGGAGGCGAACGGGAAGAACGTCCTCGACGCCGTCGACGGAGCACGAGTGTGGGTCCACATCGACTGGGACGTGCTCGACCCGAACGCACCGGTCCCGGCCGACTACAAGGTCCCGGGCGGCATGATGCCGGAACAGATCCGCGACATTTTCGAGTCTGTTCCCCCGGAACAGCTGCTGGGAATCGAGCTCGCCGAGTTCAACGCACCGACCGACGAGGAAAGCACCGAAAAGGCGGTGTCCGTCATCATCGACATGGTCTCCCCCGCGCTGGAGGCCACCCGCCCCTCCTGACCGGGAACCCCGCGTCCGGGACTGACCGTCGTCCCGCCGAACCCGTGGCGCGAGCGCACCGGGGGCAGTCCCGACACCGGGGATCCGATCCGTCTCGTCCCGGGACTCCACACGCATGGAATCGCTCAGGAACTCATCGGAACTTCGTTTCAGCAAGATGCACGGTGCGGGCAACGACTTCGTGCTGCTCGACCTGCGCAACGCGGACCCCCCGTCGCCGGAGGTGTGCCGGGCGTTGGCCGACCGTCACACGGGAGTCGGTTGCGACATGATCCTCGGTGTCCAGGCTCCTCGGAGCGCCGAGGCCGTCGCCTCCTTCGACATCCGGACGGCCGAGGGGGCGCCCTCGCGACAGTGCGGGAACGGAGCACGCTGCATCGCAGCCTGGCTTCTTCGGGAGGGACTGGCAGCGGGTCCCCGCTTCGCTCTCGACAGTCCGTCGGGTACGCACACGGTGGAGGTGCTGGACGAGTACACCTTCACCGTCGACATGGGCACACCACGGTTCGTTGCGGACCACCGCCGTGGTCCGGGTGTCGGGGAGGCCCACGAGGTCGACCTGGACGACGGTCCGCGCCTGCGTTTCACCGCCGTCCGCCTCGGTAACCCGCACGCGGTGGTCGAAGTCGCCGACGTCGACACCGCACCGGTCGCCGGAGCGGGATCGGCGCTGCAGAGATCACCCCTGTCCCCACCCACGGTCAACGTCGGGTTCGCCGAAGTCGTGACACGGGATCACGTCCGACTGCGGGTGTACGAGTACGGGGCGGGTGAGACCCGCTCGTGCGGCAGTGGTGCCTGTGCCGCAGTGGCGGCGCTGATACGACGCGGACTCCTCGACGGCGCGGTTTCCGTCTCCCTGCCCGGAGGAGAACTTCACGTCAACTGGCCGGACCCGGCCGCCCCGGTCCTGCTGACAGGCCCGGCGGCATTCGTCTACGAAGGACGGTTCCCTCATGCCTATCCATGACAGCATTCTCGACACGGTCGGTCGCACGCCCGTGGTCAGGCTCAACAGGATCGCCCCCGAGCACGTCACGCTCTATGTGAAGGCCGAGTCGTTCAATCCCGGTGGCTCGGTGAAGGACCGGCTGGCGCTCTCCGTCGTTCTCGACGCCGAGGCCAGGGGCGAGCTGGAACCCAACGGCACGATCGTGGAGTGCACCTCCGGCAACGTGGGAATCGCCCTGGCGATGGTGGCCGCCGCGCGCGGTTACCGGTTCGTGGCGGTCATGGGCGACACCTACTCGACGGAACGGCGCAAACTCATCCGTGCCTACGGCGGCAGGGTCATCCTGTTCCCCGGCTCCGAGGGCAGTGCGGGAGGCAATCGCAGGGCGGACGCCCTGGCGGAGAAACACGGCTGGTTCCGCCCCAGACAGTTCGAGAACCCGGCGAACCCGGCGTACCACAGGGAGACCACGGCCTCGGAGATCCTCGGTGACTTCGCCGGAAAGCGGTTGGACCACTTCGTCACCGGCTTCGGCACCAGCGGAACGGTGACCGGAGTCGGTCAGATGCTGAAACGCGCTCGCCCCGATGTGCGGGTCACCGCCTTCGAACCGGAGAACGCAGCGGTGCTGGCCGGCAACGAGTGGAACGTGCACAGGATCCAGGGTCTCGCTCCGAACTTCGTACCCGAGGTGCTCGACCCAAGCGTCATCGACGAACTGCTGACCTGCGACGAAGTGGTGGCCCGCGACACCGCTCGCCGACTCGCCGCGGAGGAGGGGATCTTCACCGGCATCTCCGCGGGTGCCACCGTCGCCACAGCGCTGCGTGTCGCGGAGAGCGCCTCCGAGGGGGCGGTCCTGCTCGCGATGCTGCCGGACACCGGCGAGCGCTATCTTTCCACGTTCCTGTTCGAAGGAACGAACGAAGGCTCCGACGACGAGTGGTTGGCCTCTCTCGACACCGAACCGCACGGATCCCGTCCCCGAGGGGGAACAGGCTTATGAAGGAATTCGTCCCTCCGGCCACTCGTTTCGTCGACCTCCCCGAGGGATTCGCGATGCGCCGGGGAGGAACCCTGCACGGCGCCCGGATCGCCTACGAAGCTCTGGGACGGCTGAACGCGGCGCGGGACAACGTCATCCTCATCCTCACGGGGCTCTCGGCCGACGCGCACCCGGCTTCGCACGCGGACGATCCCAGCCCGGGCTGGTGGGAGGCCATGCTGGGTCCGGGAAAACCCATCGACACGAACAGCTGGTACGTCGTCTGCGTCAACTCGTTGGGCAGCTGCAAGGGTTCCACCGGCCCGGCCTCGATCGACCCACGAACGGGCGAGCGCTATCGGCTCGACTTCCCGTCCCTGCGCATCGAGGACATCGCTGACGCGGCGGCCAGCACCGTGCACGCGTTGGGATTCGACCGTCTCGCCTGTGTCATAGGAACCTCCATGGGGGCGATGAGTGCGCTGTCCCTGCTGGCTCGACACCCCGGTATCGCGCGTACCCACATCAACGTCTCCGGAGCGGTGCACGCGCTTCCGTTCTCGATCGCGTTCCGGTCCCTGCAACGCGAGGCCATCCGCTGTGACCCACACTGGAACCGGGGTCACTACGACGCGGAGAGCTATCCCCGACACGGCATGCTCACGGCACGGAAACTCGGCATGATCACCTATCGCTCCCCACAGGAGTGGGAGGGCCGTTTCGGCCGGGCACGTACCGAGCGGGACCCGCGCACCACCGACGAGCCGTTCGCCCCGGACTTCGAGGTGGAGAGTTTCCTGGAATCACACGCCCACCGGTTCCTGCGTGGTTTCGACCCCAACAGCTACCTCTACCTGAGTTACTGCATGGACCAGTTCGACCTGGGTGAGTCGTGCGGGAGCACCACCGGTGAGGCTTTGTCCGGGATGAACCTGGAGAAAGCCCTGGTCATCGGTGTGGAGACCGACATCCTCTTCCCCCTGCGCCAGCAGCACGACATCGCCGCGGGGCTGAGTTCGGGGGGAACCGACGTCCAGTTCCTCCCCGTCGACTCCCCGCAGGGGCACGACGCCTTCCTCTCCGACCCGGACCGGTTCGGCCCCCCGATCTCCAAATTCCTGTCGGTGGGCTGACGAAAAAACACCTCACAGGCCTTCTGCTCCAACGAACGGAGGACGACGTGTCCGAGTACGGCCCGAAGACGGCTCTCGTGACCGGAGCCACCCGAGGAATCGGATTCGAAACCGCACGTCAGCTCGCGGAAAAGGGAGTTCGTGTTCTCCTCTCCGGACGCGCTCACGACCCGACCGTCGAAGCGGCGAGGAAACTGCGGGAATCCGGTCTGGAGGTCGAGCCCCTCGTGCTGGACGTGACGAGCGCGGACAGCGTTTCCGCCGCCGTCGCCGACGTCGAAGACGAACACGGCCGCCTCGACATCCTGGTCAACAACGCGGGAAGCCGCGTCGAGAAGTACGGCAGAAACCCCTCGGAGCAGCCGTTGCGTCAGTGGCGCGAGACGTTCGAGGTCAACCTGTTCGGTCTCGTCGGGGTCACCTCGTCCTTCCTGCCGCTGATCCGCCGGTCCGAGGCGGGACGTATCGTCAACGTCTCCAGTTTGCTCGGTTCGTTGACCAGGCACAGCGACACCGAATCCTACACGTACAGTTCCACGTTCAAGTCGCTTCCCGCCTACAGCGCCTCGAAGAGTGCGGTCAACTCCTGGACGGTGCATGTGGCCTTCGAGCTGCGCGACACGCCGATCAAGGTCAACTCCGTGCATCCGGGTTACACCAGGACCGACATGAACGAGGGCGGCGGGGACCTCGACGTCGCGGACGGCGCCGCGACGAGCGTGCGCATGGCACTGCTCGACAGCGACGGCCCGACCGGCAGCTACGTGCACATGGGAGAAACCGTGCCGTGGTGACTCGTTCCGTCACGGACTTCTCCGCCCGGAAACCACTGTTCGCCCAGGATTGGATCAGCCCATGAGAAGTGTCGCCCTGGTCACCGACCAAGAGAGTCTGCCGGTCGATTACGACATGCCCCTGTTGTCGGAGGCGTGTCAGGAGATCGGTGTGAAAACCGAGGTGTGTGACTGGAAAGATCCCTCCACCGACTGGTCCTGTTTCGACGCCGTCCTGCTGCGCTCCCCCTGGACCTACATGGACCGCCCCCGCGAGTTCCTGGCGTGGTGCGAACGGGTCACCGAGGTCACGCACCTGCACAACCCCCTGCCCGTCGTGCGTTGGAACTGTGACAAGCGCTACCTGACCGATCTCGCCGCCGGCGGGGTACCGACCGTGCCGACCGAGTTCGTCGGCCCCGGTGTGGACCCGCTGTCGGCAGTGCGGGAGTTCTTCTCCGCGCATCCGGGCACCGAGGAAATCGTCGAGAAGCCCACGATCGGTGCCTACTCGAAGAACGTGCGGCGTTTTTCCCGTTCGCAGGTCGTCGAGGCAGCCGCGCACGTCGAGCAGTTGGTCGGCAACGGCGGTCACGTCATGATGCAGCCCTACATGGACTCGGTCGACCGGAACAGCGAAACCAACCTGAGCTGTTTCGGGGGCGTCCACAGTCACGCCATCAGCAAGAGCGCCATGCTCCTGCCGGACGGTACGGTGAACGTGCCCACGTTCGAAAGTCGTGGGGCACGGCACGCCGACGAGGACGAACTCGCCGTGGCCGAAGCCGCGCTCCGTGCCGCGCAGGTGCACCTGGAGTTGGAGAACCCGCCGCTCTACGGGCGTGTCGACCTGGTCCGCGGGGACGACGGCAAGCCGCTGGTTCTGGAACTGGAGCTGTGCGAACCCTCGCTCAACCTTCCCTTCGCCGAGGGCAGCGCGCTGCGGTTCGCCCGGGCGCTGCTCGAACGTCTGCACACCCAGGTGTCGCGGGCGGGGGACTGGTGACGTGGGGCCGGGATCAGGGTGTTCCGAGCAGTGTCGCGACGGCTGCGCGCGCCTGACGGGCCGGGGCGGGGTCACCTCTGATGCCGGCCGTCACGATGGCTCCTTCGGCGAGCAGGAAAACCGGTTCGACCACCGGCATCCCGGTGGCGTGGACCCACGCCGCGATCTGGTCGTGGAATGCCTGCTTGTGTGACCGGACTTCGGCCAGCACCGCCTCGGACGACGGGCCCAGTTCACCGTTGACGTTGATCCAGGCACATCCGCGGAAGCCAGGTTCTGCGAACCACTCGGCAAGCCAGTCGAAGATCGCGAGCACACGCTCACGGGGATCCGCGATCGGCTCCACGCGGGCGGTCAGGCTTGCTCTCCACCGCTGGTCGCGACGTTCGAGCATCGCCACCACGAGGTCCTCCTTCGCCGCGAAGAACCGGTAGATCCGCTTCAGCGGGAGACCGGATGCCGCACGAACCTCGTCCATGCCGACCGCCTGGACGCCTTGCTCGTAGAAGAGCCTCTCCGCCGCGTCGAGCAGGGCCTCGCGGTCCAGACGGCTGAGGACGCATGGAACACCCGCGATCCGCACCGGGTGGCACCGGCCTACACACCGGACTCGACGTGGCGAAACCGGGAGACGTTCGTCCGCGGCCGCGAGGAGATCCTCGCTTTCCTGACGCGGAAGTGGGAGCGCGAACTGGACTACGCGCTGCGCAAGAGCCTCTGGAGTTTCCACGGGAATCGGATCGCCGTCCGTTTCCAGTACGAGTGCCACGACACGGAAGGCCAGTGGTGGCGCAGCTACGGCAACGAACTGTGGGAGTTCGACGAGCGTGGCCTCATGCGGCGCCGCGAGGCGAGCATCAACGACGTCGCCATCCCCGAAACGGATCGGCGCATCCACGGTCCCCGAACCGGGGACGAGTACGGCGTCGACATCCCGCTCGGGTAGTTCCCGGCACCACGCCCTCGCCCGGCGACAACGGTTCGTTGTCGCCGGTGAAGTCCTCCCCGACTTCCGGGGTGGTTCTCAACGGGAGAGGGTTTCGGCCCGGCTGGTGCCCGCCCTCGTCCCACGCCGCCTGATGGAGTCGAGGGCTCGCCGCGACCACTCCGAGTCCTCCCGCTCGTCGAGCCGCTCCTGACACACCCGGTGTAATCGCGTCCACACGCGGTCCTGGCTCCACTCCACGAAACGCCGGTAGACGGTGGGCCAGCACGCGCCGAAAACCGGGGGCAGCTGCCGCCAGGCGCAGTCGGTGACGGCCGCGAACACGATCGCCGCCAGCACTTCCCGGTCATCGGCGCGACGTCGTCCTCCGCCCTGCGGCCGTCTCACCACCTTCGGGGGAACGACCTCCCGGAACAGTTCCCAGAGCTCGTCGGGTACCAGACGTTCGACAAGACCCGGCATATCCCGTCAACACCTTCCTCGACCACGGAGTTCGACACCCACGGCACCGTGTTCCGGCCGACCCCGGAGGAGGCCGAACCGGAACTTCCGTCCGTTCCCGCGCCGCGGGACCAGCGGGATCACCGCCCGCGACACCGAGGGTGTCATTTCTTGACACGTTGCGTGACGACAATGCAGGTGAGCACGATTACTGTGGTCAGTGGTACGGCCGCGCTGAAGTGTTCACCGAGCAGGAGTACGGACCACACGAGTGTCAGCAGTGGCTGGGCGAGCTGGAGCTGGCTCGCCCTCGTCACACCGATGAGGCCCATACCTCGATACCAGACGACGAACGCCCCGAACTGCGACACGGCGGCGATGTAGGCCAGCCCGACGAGAGCCTTCGCCGTGAGGTGCACCGGTTCGGACGGCAGCGCCCACGCGGACACCACGATGTTGACCGGAGCGGCGAGCACGACTCCCCAGGCGATGACGCGCCAGCCCGGCATGTGCGCCGACAGGCGTCCTCCCTCGGCATAACCGGCCGCGCAGACGAGGAGGGCACCGAAGAGGTAGAGGTCGGCGACCGTCGGCTGCCCCCGGTTCTGCAGGAGCGTGAACACGATGACGGTAGCACCACCGACCCCGGCCGCGGCCCAGAACGTGGTCGGTTCGCGGCGGCGTGTTCGCAGGGCGGAGATCATCGCCGTCGCCATCGGGAGCGCCCCGATGACCACCGCCGAGTGCGCCGTGGACGCGGTCTGCAGCGCGAGGGTCGTCAGCAGGGGGAACCCGAGTCCGCATCCCCCCGCGACGACGGCGAGACCGGGCCAGTCGGAGCGGCCCGGCAGGGGTGCCCGCGTCGTCAGGAGAGCCACGGCCGCTATGACGGCGGCGAGCACACCGCGAACTCCGGTGGCGCTCCAGGGGCCGAACCCGTCCAGCGCCCACACGGTGCCCGGGAAACTCAGGGAGAAACCCAGGACGCCGAGCGCGGCGAACAGCGTCCCGTTCGGCTTCGGCAGTAGCGATACCGGCCGAGTGTCGATAGTGCTACGATACGTATCCATGTCCGATGATAGCAGTGCACACGAAATGGCCAAGACTCTCGCTCGTGAGATCGAGGAAATGCCGGTCGGTAGCCGCCTCCCGACGCATCGCGAACTCGTGCGGCGCTTCGGGGTCAGCGCTACTACGGTTTCCCGATCGCTGGCGCTGCTCACCCAGCGGGGACTCATCACCTCACGGCCGGGATCGGGCAGCTTCCGGGCCGAGACGCGGCCGAGCCCACGCACCGGCAGCACCTCGTGGCAGGAGGCGACCCTGGAGCTGACGAACCGTCTCGACTCCCCGACGGGCGCCGCCCGCGGATTCAAAACGGCTGCGCTGCTGGGAACGCTCGCCACCTCGGGCCCCGAGGTCGTCGACCTCAACGGCGGCTACCTACACCCCGAGCTGCAACCACTCACCAGACTCGGCACCGCACTGTCCCGAGCCGGACGACGTTCGCAGGCGTGGGCGTTCCCGCCCGTCGGAGGAATCCCCGAACTGCGCGACTGGTTCGTCTCCGACATCGGTGGAGGTCTCAGTCGCCACGACGTTCTCATCTGCGGCGCGGGGCAGAGTGCCCTGTCGACCGCGCTACGCGCCCTGTGCCAGCCGAACGACCCGGTCGTCATCGAGTCCCCGACCTATCCGGGAACGATAGCGGCCATCCGCGCCGCCGGCCTCCGGACGATCCCGGTTCCGCTCGACCGGGAGGGGCTGCGCACCGACTACCTGGACCAGGCGCTCGCCCGCACCGGAGCGCGTGTCGTCATCGTACAGCCCCTGTTCCAGAACCCCGTGGGAGTGAGCCTGTCCGAACGTCGCCGACACGAGATCCGAACCACAGCCCGCCACCACGCCGCGTTCGTCGTCGAGGACGACTTCGCCCGGCACCTCGCGCACACGGACTCCGGACAGCTTCCCCCTCCGATGATCGCCGACGACCCCGACGGCACCGTCATCCACGTCCGGTCACTGACCAAAGTGACCTCGCCGAATCTCCGCGTCGGCGCGTTGGCCGCCCGTGGTCCGGTGGTCACGAAGCTTCGCTCCGCCCACGTCGTCGACACGATGTTCGTTCCCGCCCCCTTGCAGTACACGGCGCTCGAAGTCATGACCGCCTCGGGGTGGAAGCGCGCGCTGAACACACTCAGCTCGGCCCTGCGGCAGCGCCGGGAAGTCGCCGTCGAGGCCGTGGAGGCGACATTCGGTCCGCACGCCCTGGCCGTTCGACCGCGCGGCGGCTACCACCTCTGGGTGTCGCTGCCGGGGCATCTGGACGGCGAACAGCTCACCGCCG
This sequence comes from Actinopolyspora mortivallis DSM 44261, assembly GCF_000384035.1. Classification (GTDB taxonomy): domain Bacteria; phylum Actinomycetota; class Actinomycetes; order Mycobacteriales; family Pseudonocardiaceae; genus Actinopolyspora; species Actinopolyspora mortivallis. The sequence goes on along the minus strand of NZ_KB913024.1, from coordinate 507,619 downwards.
CCGCGCTGGCAAACGGTGTCGCCCTCACCTGCGGAGACAACTACTATCCCACCGAGAGCAACGCCGCACGCGTCCGGATCAGTTACGTCGCCGCAGCCTCGGCCTCGGAGGTCGACACCGGTGTTCGCCGCCTGGCACCTCTTCTCGTGGAACAGTGACCGGGCGTTCTCATCGGAGTCGTCCGGGGCACGCCACCGCCCGAACGGGGGCGAAAAACCCGGAGAAAACCAATGACGGTGCGGATGGCCACACCCGCACCGTCCGCGATGTCAGAGTCGGATCAGCAGGTCACCAGTCGTTGTGACCGCAGTCCTCGAGGTAGGCGAACTGTCCATGCCTGAGATACTTGTATTTCACGCTGTTGCCGCCACTGACTGACAGGCACTGCGAGTCGGGCTGGTTGTTGATAACCATGCGGATGTCCATCTGTTCACCACACTTGTTCGTCACCGTGGTGGTCTGATCCCAGACGTGGATCTTCGTGTCGACCTTGAGGCAGTCCGGCCACGGTGCCGCGTTGGCCGCGGGGGCAGTGAAGGTCAGACTCCCCAGAACCAGAACCACTCCGGCGGCGAGTTTGGACAACCTGCCTAACAAGGGTGTGGTCTCCTCCTCTCCTTCGTATCTCATGTGGACGTTCATTACCCATACCCGAAAAGGACTTTTCGGTCAAGAGCCTCGTGGATCCCCGGTCTTCGCGGGCTTGCCGGGTACCGCGAACACGATCACGTGAGTGTCGTTGTCGACGACGGTGTTCCACCGGACACTGGGCGGGCAGCTTGTGGAGTGAGGAACGAGTCTCCCTCTGTTGTCAGGGCGAGTACTCCGGTGCCGGCCCCGGACGGCGAACGATCCCACGGAGAGCTGAGAGGATTACAGGTTCGCACGGCGCGATCAGGTCGTGGCGGTGTTGGTGAGAGGTCTCGAATCCGCCCTTTGGGGGCGCTTTTGCTCTTTCAGAGACGCAGCCGTCGTTGCGATCCCCGCCAGCCCCGAAGGGCTGGCGCCACGGCAGATGAGCAGGGATGTCCGGGGTATCCACACCCCGGCGGTGACCATCCTGTGACCGACACGCCGACCACACGCTGGGGAACCTCCCGGCGTGTCGGCACACACGTGCCCTCCCCAACCACCGAGCCCCCGTCCACGCGGGGGTGCGTGACCCGATTTTGCCTAAAACCGGCCCACCACGGCCCCGCGCCTGCGGGGAGCACACGGGGGAGACTGTCCCGGCCGGTCGGGGGATGAGAACCGGGGCAGCCAACGACCGCTCGCGGGTGAGCAGCCGAGTTCGGGGCTTCAGGAACGGACTGTCAGAACAGGCGCAGGATGGTGATACGCAGAGTCCGGTCGTGAATCAGGAACACGATCATGATGTTTCCGTTGTCGGCGGTGGTGGTCCACCGGTCGGTTTTCGTGTCGTAGCCGCTGCCGTCCTTGGGGTTCTCGGCGAGCTGGGTCATGCGTTTGTCCACGGCCCGTTGCTGTTTGCGGGGCAGTTTCCTGTAGGCGTCTTCGGCGACATCGACCCAACGGACGAAGTAGCGAGCCATCAGTTCTCCTCCGGGGTGGTGTTCGTTTCGACCTTTTCCCGCTTGCCGTCGGGGGTCTCCCGCCACAGGTCGCCGTTGTCGTCGGTGCGCCAGAGGTTGCCGTGTTCGTCCTCGCGCCACGACTGCCCGTGCTCGTCGATGCGGACCAGTCCGGAGAAGTCGCCGCGGTCGGCACGGGCTCTGATCGCTTCCTCTTTCTCGGTGGGTGGGTATTCGGCCAGGATGGCCGCGCCCCACCAGTCGTCGAGCACCTCCTCGATGTGGCCGGTGTCGTAGTCCTCGGCGACTTTTCGTAGCGCTTCCTGGAAGTCGCGGTCGAACTCGGCGCGACGTTGCGGGTCGGTGCGGTCCAGGGCCTCGCGGATGCACCGCGCCTCGCGGGGGAAGGGGGGAGCCAAACTTTTCTCCTTTCGTGGTCCGGTTGATGGGTACACGGCGTGGAGCACGAACGCCCGGACTCAGCGGCTCTGCTCCTCCAGCGGGATCCTGGTGCACTCCTGGCAGGTGGGGGCCTGGAACCAGTCGAGTTCACTGGGTTGGGTCATCGCGCACTGGACGTTGCACACCGACGTGTCGGCGCTGCGGCCGTCCCACTTGTGGCCGCGGAAGGCGTGGCGGGTCCAGCGGTAGCCGGTTCTGTCCGGGACGGGAAGCCAGTAGTGGTGGGTCTGGGTCGCGGTCATGGGAATCACTCCGTGGGTTTCCGGCGAGGGGTGGGGCCGGGCAGATTCAGGTAGGCGGCGAAGCACTCGGGACAGAACCGCTGGGTGTGCCGCATCCGGTCTCCGGAGTTCGGCGGTGCCTCGACAGGGCCGTGCCCGCCGAGGGTGTCGACCGGCCCGCCGGTTTCCGGGGGAGTCGTCAGCGTGGCGTGCTGTGCCCCGCCCTCGGCCGGGGTGACCCAGTAGACCGTGTGCCCGTTCTCCGGCGGGTCCACATCGAGCATGTCGCGCTCCACCGCCTCCAGCACCGACCGGGCCAGCCCCCGGCCGATGGGTGCTACTGCCGATCTCATTGAGCAAGCACTGTAGGCGATCTAAATCTTTGATACAAGATTTCGAAGTCCCTTTGGGTTGGCCCCTTTAGGTGATAGATGGTGACATGCCTGATCGACTACAGTGCTGTCTTATGGGACTCGGGCCAACAGCACGTAGACGACGGTTGGGCGCACATCTTGCCGAGCTGAGGGAGAAGGCGGGGTTGTCCTTCGCCGAGGTGGGCGAGCACATGGGCGCCTCGCCGCAGACCATCCGTAACTGGGAGAAGGGTCAGGCCAGCATGAAGAAGATGGAGCTGGCCGCCCTGATGGACCTCTACGACGCGCCCCACGAGGTGCGGCAGACGTTGGAGGACGCCCGACGGGAGGGATCCAAGCGCAGCTGGTGGTCGACCTACCGGCTGCCGGAGTGGTTCAAGCCCTACGTGGGGTTGGAGACCGACGCTGCTCTGGTGTGCAACTTCGAACAGGAGCTGATTCCCGGTCTGCTTCAAACCGAGGACTACGCTCGGGCGATCCACACCTCCGGTGGGCACATCACCGATCCCGAGGATGTCGAGAAACGCGTGGCCGCGCGGATGCAACGACAGCGTCGACTACTGGACAAGGACAACCCGCTGGAGCTGCGTGCGGTCATCAGCGAAGCCGCCCTGTACCGCAAGGTCGGCGGCAGAAAAGTCTGGAGTGAACAGCTTGAGCATCTGTTGGCCTTGGGCGAGAAGCCAAACGTGATGTTTCAAGTAATTCCTTACGAAGCGGGAGCGCACGCCAGCATGGCGTCAGGCTTCACAGTGCTGAGCTTCGCCGAACCCACTGATCCAGATGTGGCTTATATGGATGGCCTACTGGGTGGGCACGTCATCGAGGACAACTCGGACGTGACGCTGCTGAAGAACCTGTTCGACGAGCTGCGCTCCTCGGCGATGCCGCAGCGTGAGTCCATTGACCTGGTGCGTGAGATCGCCCCAGGTCAACCCCTGACCTCGTAGTCCGCCCCTGACCTGTCTCGCTAGCCTGGGGCCGTACGATGCACCCCGGCGAGATCGAGACTTTGTGAAAGGGGCGGCAATGGCAGACTTGTCGCGCGCGACCTGGCGAACCAGCTCGCGCAGCGCCAACGGCGGACAGTGTGTCGAGGTCGCGGTGACCTCGGACCTGGTAGGTGTTCGCGACAGCAAGGATCGTACGGCCGGTCATTTCACGGCGGCCCCGGCGCAGTGGCAGGCGTTCCTCGACGCCGTCAAGGCTGACCGCTTCGAGTGACTTAGATCAAACCCCCGGCCCGCCGTGGTCGGGGGCTTGGTGTATGGAGAGGGGCATGAGCCTGCGCCCCTTCCCCGCCGAGTCGGACTTCGGAAAGTGGGACGTGCTGCCCGCCGACCCGGCCGAGGAGGAGATCGACCACTCCCACCCCGATGTGGTCGACGCCCTCCAGCGTCGGGAACGCCTCAAGGAGAACTGGCGCGCCGACCTGGAGTACCCCCAAGGGGTCTGGAACGACGAGGCCATCGAAGCACACCCCTGGTGGGCCGAGGCATGGCGCAACTGGCTGCTACGCCGCTCCCACGAGGGCATCTCTCACATCAACGGCTGTATCCGCCGCTGGTCACAGGAGAGCACAGGCGCGCGGCACACCTCACCCTGACCGAGTGCCCCCGGTCGGACTCGAACCGACACTCCGACGATTTTAAGTCGTCTGCCTCTGCCGATTGGGCTACGGGGGCTTACCGCTGGAATCGTCACCGACGACACGTACGGCGACCAGCCCACACCCGGCTTTCTTAGGACGCTTCGATCGTGCCGTGGGTTCCAACTCGGCGGAAACCGCCATCTGGAGCAACAAGAGTAACTCCCTGTGCACGCCACCACGGTAGCTACTCCATATGAGCTAAGTTAACCACACTTTCAGGCGATACTCGTGGGGCGGATTCCAGAAGAAAGCCACGGAGGATCAACACCCCGGAAACGAACACACGAGGCCGCGCGCCGGACGATCCGACACACGGCCCCCTTCGCCACGAAACAGCCGCCCGGCCGACGTCAGCTGGCTGCGGCACGCTTGAAGTCCGCACGCGGATTGTGGATCTGTCCCATCGAGACGACCTCCCGCCGGAACAGGAAGGCCAACGTCCAGTCGATGATGATCCGCGCCTTGCGGTTGAACGTGGGCATCTTGCTCACGTGGTAGGTGCGGTGCATGAACCACGCGACGAATCCCTTGGCCTTGAAGCCGTAGACGTCGGCCACACCCTTGTAGAGGCCGAGCCCGGCCACCGAGCCCGCGTTGCGGTGGTAGTACTCGCCGGTCTTGCGGCCACGCAGTGAGGAGATGACGTTCTTCGCCAGTTGGTGAGCCTGGCGGACGGCGTGCTGGGCCGAGGGCGCACAGGTGGCGTTCGGATCCTCCTCCGCCTTGGACAGGTCGGGCACGGCGGCGCAGTCACCGGCAGCCCAGATCTCGGGGTTGCCCTCGACCTGGAGATGCGAGGTGGCCTTGACCCTGCCCCGCTCGTCCAGGGGCAGATCGCTGTTCTTGAGCACCGGGTTGGCCTTGACACCGGCGTTCCACACCAGGGTGTCGGTGTCGAACTCGGTGCCGTCGGAGAGCACGGCGTGTCCGTTCTCCACCGACTTCAGGAAGGTGTTCAGGTAGACCTTGATCCCCCGCTCCTCGAGGGCCTTGACCGTGTAGACGCCCATCTTCTCGCTGACCTCGGGCATGATCCTGCCCGCGGCCTCGATCAGCGACCAGCTCATGTCCTCGGGGGAGATGGACTCGTAGTAGCGGGTGGCGTAGCGGGCCATGTCCTCCAGCTCGGCCAGCGCCTCGGTACCCGCGTACCCGCCACCGACGAAGGTGAAGGTCAGCAGACGCTTGCGCAGCTCCGGATCGGAGGTGCTCGCGGCGGCGTCCATCTTCGCCAGCACGTGGTTCCGCAGATAGATCGCCTCGCCGACGGTCTTGAGGCCGATTCCCTGCTCGGCCAGACCCGGGATCGGCAGCAGACGGGAGACGGACCCGAGAGCGACAACGAGCACGTCGTAGCCCAGGTCACTGGAGACCCCCTCGGGATCCTCCACCGTGACCGATCGCTTCTCCTTGTTGATTTCCGTGACACGGGCGGTGAGTACGTGACACCGCTTCAACACTCGTCGCAACGGCGCTACCACGTGACGGGGCTCAACGTTGCCCGCCGCCGCTTCCGGGAGGAAGGGCTGGTAGGTCATATGCGGCTGAGGGTCGACGACCGTCACCGAAGCCTCACGGCGGCCGAGCTTGGACTGCAGACGCAGCGCGGTGTACATACCGACGTAGCCGCCGCCGAGAATGAGAATCCGGGTGGGATCGGATTTACCAGCCATGCCCCTATGGTCACACCATTAGGACAGCAGGCATCCCGGCGGCCCCCTCAAATGTGACACCGCTCGCGGGTGTCCCTGATCACAGTGAACGACGTGTGCACGCCCGTACGCACTGCGTCCACGACGCGCCCGGTGTGTTCCGAAGAACGCACGCCACGTGTGCACCGCCGTCTCGTCGAACGATCCGAACGGCGGTGGGATCGGCAACCCCACCCGCCTACGGAAACGACGAACGGTCCGAAGAAGTCGATCTCGCCAACATGTGTGTTCAGCATACCCGATGTCCGAACCGGGTGTCGCCACTCACCACCTCGGCGCGGTTCCGGACGGCACACGCCTCTCCCCCGAAGTCTCCGGAGAGGCACGCTCGCCGCGGTCCCGTCACTGTCTTCTCTCCCGACTCGCGCCGGTGAAGCACCCCGCGCGGCATCTCCGGGGCGAGCCCGCCGGTGAAGGTGTTCGCTCCCGCTGGTGCGCACGGCTCCGTGGACTCGCCGCCCGAAACCGAGCTGGCGCTCGAACACGACTCAACCGGTCGCCCGGTCGTACACGAACCCGGCGACCTGCCTGCGGTACTCCGAGTACGTGTCGAGCGCGAGCGGAACCGCGGCCGCGACGATGTCGTAGTTGATGCGGATGTACTCGTGCACGATCGCGTTACGCATGCCTACCGAAGGCTTGATCCTCCCGACGAGCTCCGCCGTCAACACGCGCGTCCGCTCCATCAGATCGAAGCTGTCGCGGTAGTTCTCCGGAGCACGTCCGAGGAGGACCGAGCTGATGTGCGTATTGATGTCAGCGGCCAGATCCACCAATCGACAGGTCAGTCGTTCGACGGCGGCCGCTGTCACTGGCTCGGAGCGCAGCCTGCTCGCATCCAACGGAGTGATACTCCGCAACGTCGTCGTCGCCCGGTCGATCGCGTCGAGCTTGCTGTGGAGAACGTCCACGTCCAGTCCGTCGCGTGTCATCGCCCGGCCATCAGCTTGAGGTCGAGCAGGCGGAGGTGTCGAGTCTCCATCTCCGTGGTCAACGCCGCCATCTGCGCCAGTGTGAACAGGCTCGGCTCCGCTTCGTACAACAACAGGCTCCGCGGCCCGAGCGCCCGGGCAGCGGCCACGACACCGGCGGTGTTCAGGTCGAGGAGATCGATACCGTCGAAGCCGGTCAGGTCCATCAGGTCATTGATCAACCCGATGGCGTCCAGCGCGACTCCCGGGCGATGCCGGCACGCGATGTCCAGGTCCGCCGGCGGTCGCGACGGCTCCCGCTCCACCGCGCTGCCGTGCCCGACGAGCAGATCGAGATCGTACCTGCGGCACAACTGCTCGACTTCGCCCGACTCCACGGCGGAGTGGAGTCGCCCGAGCGCTTGGCGCGTCGTCGTCATCACTGCTCAGCATAGCCGAGTGACCAGTGGGCAGCGATCACGCACCGAGCCCGCCGGTGAAGGTGTTCGCTCCCGCTGGCGCGCACGGACTCACGGGAGAGATCACTCGCGCTCCTCCCGTGCCACGTCGTCTTGACATGCAGCCTCATGGCTGCTTATTTTTGACAGGCAACCACGAGGCTGCCTAACTGAGAGTCACCGTAAGGAGCTATGGACGAGATCTTCAGAGCGTTGGCCGACCCGAATCGGCGTCGGCTCCTCGACAGTCTCAACTCCCGGAACGGTCAGCGCCTGCGCGAGCTGTGTTCCGGCCTGGACATGGCCCGACAGTCGGTCAGCAAGCACCTCGCGGTGCTCGAGGAGGCGAACCTGGTCACCACGGTCCGCAGCGGCAGGGAGAAACTGCACTACCTGAACGCCGCACCGATCAACGCGATCGCCGACCGCTGGATGCGCCGGTACGACCGGCGGCGCGCGGAGACCCTGGCCGACCTCAAAGAGGCATTGGAGTCAGCACCGACGAGCGACACCGCTTTCGTGTACACCACCTTCATCAAGACCACACCGGAGCGGTTGTGGCAGGCTCTCACCGATCCGGCGTTCACTCGTCAGTACTGGGGGGTCGCCTTCGAAACAGACTGGCGCCCGGGCTCCCCCATGGTCTGGGAGGAGAACGGTCAACGCACCGCTGATCCGAACCAGGTCGTGCTCGAGGCCGAGCCGTACCGCAGGCTCTCCTACACGTGGCACACACCGACCCCGGAATGGGCGGCCGCCGCCGACATCGACGAGGAGCTGCTGGCCACGCTCGCCGCCGAGTCCCGGTCGAAGGTCACGTTCGAGATCGAACCGTTCGGACAGACGGTCAAGCTCACCGTCATCCACGACGACTTCCCCGAGGGGAGCACGATGCGACAGATGGTCAGCACCGGCTGGCCGCAGCTGCTCTCCGCGCTGAAGACGCTGTTGGAGACCGGCGAGACACTACCGACGGTGCCGGACGAGACACGGCAGAGCTGACCACACCGTCCTACCGGGACGACAGCGGCCGTCTGCGCGCAGGGCGGTGTCCCGCCCATCCGACGTCACCGCGCCACGAGCACGCTGGGGGCAACCGGCACCATGCGGGATGAACGGCTTCACGGGATCCCGGCCGACTCCTTCGCGTTCCGAAGCACCCCGCGCAGCATCTCCGGCGTGAGCCTGCCGGTGAAGGTGTTCTGCTGGCTGACGTGGTAGCAGCCGAACAGGTGCAGCTCGTGGCCATCCCGGTCGCGCAGCGTGTGTCGCAGCCCGTGCCCGAACTTCGGCTTCGGCCGGGGAACCGCCCACCCACCGGCGGACAACACCGGCAACAGCGCCTGCCAGCCGTAGGACCCCAGCACCACCACGCTGCGCAGCGTGGGTCGCAGCAGCTCCAGCTCCCGCGCCAGCCACGGGCGGCAGGTGTCCCGTTCCGCCGGGGTGGGTTTGTTGGCCGGCGGAGCGCAGCGCACCGGAGCGGTGATCCGCACCCCGTACAACCGCAGCCCGTCCCCGGCGGACTCCGAACGCGGTGCCGAGGCCATGCCGACGTCGAACAACGCCCGATAGAGGAACTCACCCGAACGGTCCCCGGTGAACATGCGTCCCGTGCGGTTGGCCCCGTGCGCGGCCGGGGCCAGCCCGACGATCACCACGGACGCGTCGGCCGGGCCGAACCCCGGCACCGGCCTGCCCCAGTAGTGCTGGTCCCGGAAAGCGGCCCGTTTCTGTCCGGCCACCCGCTGCCGCCACTCCACCAGCCGAGGGCAGGCGACGCAGTCACACACCCGCTCGTCCAGCTCGGCCAGGGAGGACGCCTCCGGGGCGGCCCCGGCGGGGTCGGTCAGCGGCCGCCGTCGCGGCCCGGAACACGAGTCACACACCCGACCACGGTGACACGGCGTATCCCGGTTGTTCCGCGGGGCTAGGCTACGGGCCATGGCAGCCAGCGAGCAGACCGACAACACCGACGAACAGGTTCCACGGACGGAGACGAACCCCACCGCCGAACCGGCCGACGACCTGGTCAGCACGCACCACACGATCACGGCGGACGGCAGACAGCTCTCCTACACCGCCACCGCGGGCAGGTACGTGCTGCGCGAGGAGTCCTTCACCGACGGCACCTTCGACGGTCACGTTGCCAAGGCCGAGATGTTCGTGACCTCCTACGTGGCCGACGCCCCCGAGTCCGGGGAACGCCCCGTGACCTTCGCCTTCAACGGCGGCCCCGGAGCGGCGAGCGCGTTCCTGCACCTGGGACTGCTCGGCCCCCGCCGCGTACTCGCGGGGGACGCGGGACAACCGGCCGCCCCGCCCTACGGGCTGGCCGACAACCCGGAGACCCTGCTCGCCCACAGCGACCTGGTGTTCATCGACCCGATCTCCACCGGGTTCTCCCGCGCGGTGCGGGGCGGCAAACCCGGCGACTACCACGGGTACAAACGCGACATCGAGTCAGTGGGGGAACTGATCCGGCTGTGGATCACCCGCAACGGCCGCTGGCTCTCGCCCAAGTACCTGGCCGGGGAGTCCTACGGCACCCTGCGGGCCGCCGCGCTGGCCGAGCACCTGCAGAGCAGGCACGGCATGTACCTCAACGGGCTGCTGCTGATCTCGGCGGTGTTGGACATGGGCACCATCAACTTCGCCGAGGGCAACGACCTGCCCTACGGGCTCTTCCTGCCCAGCTACGCCGCCATCGCGCACTACCACGGCAAACACGGCGACCGGCCGCTGCGCGAGGTACTGACCGAGGCCGAGGAGTTCGCCGCACGCGACTACCCCTGGGCCCTGGCACGGGGGGCGCGGCTGTCGGCCGAGGAACGCGAGCAGGCGGTGCGGCGCCTGGCGGAACTGACCGGGTTGAGCACCGACTACGTGGACCGGGTCAACCTGCGCATCGAACACGTCCGCTTCTTCACGGAACTGCTGCGTGACCGGAGGTTGACGGTGGGACGGATGGACGGCCGGTTCACCGGCTGGGAACCCGACTCCGGAGGGGAACACTTCACCGACGACCCCAGCATCTCCGGACTCATGGGAGCGTTCTCCGCCGGGATCAACCACTACGTGCGCCAGGAGCTGGACTACGTCAACGACCTGCCCTACGAGGTACTCTCGGCGCGGGTGCACCCGTGGTCCTATGCGGACTTCGAGGGCATGCCCGTGACCGCCACGGACAAACTGGCCAAGGCCATGCGCACCAACCCGCACCTGCGGGTGCACGTGGGCTGCGGCCACACCGACGGGGCGACCCCGTACTACGCCACCGAACACAGCCTGGCCCAACTGGCCGTTCCGGACGAGCTGCGGGACAACATCGAGGTGCGCTACTACCCGGCCGGGCACATGATGTACGTGCACGAGCCCTCACGCATCAAGCAGTCCGCCGACCTCGCCGAGTTCGTCTCGGGCTGAGCACCGCGCCCGTGGAAGGTCGCCGCCACGACCTTCCACGGACCGAGCGCCCCGGTGGACCTCAACAAGCGGGTTCGACGTCGCTCCCCCGCGCCTCGGACCGGCGCATCCTGCGGCCCAGCACGAGTGTGCCGACCAGCACGCCGCACCCGAACACCGCCATGAGCAGCGCGGGCAGCGCCCCGGTGGTACTCGCCATCGCGGCGCCTCCCAACACGCTTCCGAGCGCGATCCCCACCCCCGCCACCGAGGAGGCGAGACCGAAGTAGGAACTGACCATCGCGGGGGGAGCGATGGAGGAGACCAGTAGCTCCACCCCGGGCAACGCGAGCACCTCGCCGAGGGTGAACACCACCACGCAGCCGAGCAGGGCCGGAAGGTTTCCCACCAGCACGGCGAACGCCACCCCGCAGGCCATCATGCAGCCCCCGAGCCCGAGCAGCGTGACCGAACTGAAGCGTTTGATCACCCTGAACGCGGTGAACTGGGAAACGACGAACAGCGAACCGTTCACCAGGTACAGCAGGGAGACCGTACGTGCGTCGGCGTCCACCCCTCCCTCGGCTATCCGTCCCGCCTGGGTGGTGAAGCTGACCACCAACTGGGTCTGCACCGCCCAGAAGAACAGCAGGGTCACCAGGAGAGGACGCAACCCCCGATCGCTCAGAGCCCGGGAGAACAGCGTCCGCACGTTCGGTCCACCGGAAGAACCCTGGCCGTGCAACCTCGGCAGGTACCGCGCGGCGAAGACCAGCACCAGCACGTGCATACCCGCCGCACCCCAGAAGGCGCCGGTGGAGCCGAAGACCAGCAGCGCGGAGCCGATCAGGGGACCGAGGGCGGCGGCCACGTTGGCCACACTCTGCCGTGTCGAGTAGAGAAAGGACCTGGTGTCCTCCTCGGCGATAACGGAGATGGCGGTGGGCAGCACGGGAGTCGCGAGTCCTCCTCCGACACTGGCGACCACCGCTCCCGCCACCAGCCACGGCAGCTTCCCGGGACCGGCCATGGCGGCGAAGCCCAGCGCGCGCAATCCGACACCGACGAAGAACACGGTACGACGATCGAACACGTCGGCCAACACGCCGCCGAACAGTGCGGTCCCCCGCTGGGTGACCGCCATCGCGCCTATGATGCCGCCCGCCACGGCCACACTGGCCCCGAGGCTGGAGGCGACGTAGCTGGTCAGCAGCGGAACGGCCATGAGATACCCGAGGCCGAGCAGGAAGGAGGAACCCAGTACGACCCATCCCGCCCTGGGGACCGCGCGGGCGGTGCCGAGCCAACCCCCACCGGCCGTCCCCTCAGTCAACGAGCACCTCCACCGCTTCGGAGACCTCGCGTAACCGGGCACGAACCTGTTCGGGGGACCATCCCGTGACCACGACATACCCGATACGGCTGCCCACTCCCCCCTGCTCGGGGGCGGCCACCTCCGTACCGGGGTCGAGGGCGCGGACCACCCGGTCGACCCACGGCCGCGTGCTGTGTTCCTCCGCCAGTTCGAAACCACGGAGCTTTCCGGCCGCGGGGGCGTAGACGAACTCCACTCCCGCGTAACGCCGGTCCTGTCCGGCTGGGCCCGTCTCGGTCGCCGAGACCTGGTCGCCCAACGCGACCCGCGCGTTCAACCGCGAGATGCTCGTCCCGGTCGCCCGGTCGACCAGATACCCGATCATGTCTCCGGCGATACGAGCTCCCAGCTCGATCATGGCGGGCCCGGAGGGGGTCAGTCGCACCTCGGCGTGCACCACCGTGTCCCGCAGCCCCAGGGCCCGCACGGCGGAGTCCACCACTTCGACCATCGGACGGTGCCACTGCTCGACAGGCCCCACCACATGGGCTTTCTCCTCGAACAGCGGCAGGGGGCCGGTGACCTTCTCGGTGACGGCCAGGGGAACCAGTTCCGTCCCGGAAACCACCGCCTCCACGCTGTACTCGGGCCCCTCCAGGTACTCCTCGACCAGGACTCCGGCCCCCTCCTCGACCGCGTAACGCGTCAGCCGGGCCCCGGCCGCCCGCGCGTAGGAGTCGGCCACCTCCTCGGGACCCTTCGCGAGACTGACTCCGGCACTGGCGGCGAGACTCCTGGGTTTGACGACCACCGGATACCCGAGTTCCTCGGCGGCCCGGACGGCCTCCTGCCCGCTCGCCACCAGTTCGGAACGAGCCGAACGAACCCCGGCGGTGTTCCAGACGGAACGCATCCGGTGCTTGTCCCTGGCCCGGTGCACGGCCTCGGGAGTGGGTCCAGGCAGGTCGAAGTGGCGCGTCAGGGAGGCGGCCAGCTCCACCGACTGCTCCTCGAACGTCATGATCCCGTCGACACGTCCGCGGGCCCACTCCTCGTGCAACGCCTCCACCGCCCGGTCGAACGTGAGATCGCTGACCACGTGGTCCTCGACGTAGCGTCCGCGCCATCCGGTCGGCCGGTCGTCGAGCAGACGGAGATCCACCTCCGCCGAGAGGGCGTCGAAAATGTACTCCCGGTAGACGTTGCGGCCACTTCCCACCAGCACCAGCTTCGGTTTCCTCGTCACCGGTCCGCCGTTCCCGCTCATCGACTCTTCTCCGTTTCCCGTTCCACGAGCAGCAGCAGTTTCTCCAGCGCCCGCTGCGCCGTCCGCACGGCTCCGAGGCCCTCGGCGCTGTGGGCGATCAGGTGTCCCACCCTGTCGCCGGAGTCGACGGGAGGCCGCACCCGCGCTCCCTCCTCACGACTGATCACGACGTCGTGCACACCGGGCATGGCCCGCACGGACTCCAGTCCCCGAACCTCGCGGAACGTCCCCTCGTGCTCCGCCATGAGGTACCTGATCACGGCCTCTCCTCCGCCACCGACCTCCGGCGTCACCCGTTCCCCCAGGGCGGCCCGGAGCGTGGCCGTGTACATGTCGAAACCGGTGACGAGTCGGACCAGGAGGGGAATATGGTCACCACCCAGCCGGTGGTTCACCTCGATCAGGCGGGGCGTCGACGACCCGTCGAGTCGCAGCTCCACGTGGGCGGGTCCCCACCCCGTGCCGAGACGCTCGGTCAGCAGGGCCAGGTAGGGCTCCAGTTCCTTCCGTTCGACGGCTTCCGTCCACGGCAGCACAGTGTGTCCACTCTCGACGAATCCGGTGTCCCCGGACAGTTCCTTGTACGACACCGCCACGGGAACTCCGTGGAACAGTTCCACGGAGAGCTCGCCGCCTGTCACGACGCGCTCCACCAACACGGGCCCCTCCAGGGGAACGCCCCTCTCGTCCGGGGCGTTCTTCCACTCGGCCACGTACCGGGCCAGCTCCTCGGATGAGGCGACCGAACGCACTCCCAGGCTTCCCCCGCTGGCGGCGGGTTTCGCCAACAAGGGGTACTCGGATTCGGCGATCCGCTCCACCTCGTCCGGGGTGTCCAACAGCCAGAAGTCGACGGGATTGCCCACCAGCTGGTTGCTCAACGCCCTGGCCCGGTGCTTGTGCAGCGTGTCCTGGGCGGCGACCGGGTCCGGTCCCGGCAGCCCGAGAATCCGGGCGACGGTGGCGGCCACCGGCAGCACCATCTCGTAACCCGCGAGCACTCCCGAACAACCGGGCCCAGGCAGCCGCCCCACCGTCTCCAGCACGGCGGGTACGGAGCGGGTGTCGCACCGGACCAGCTCCGCCCCCATGGAGCCCTGTTCGTGGAAACGCTCCGGCTCCCCGGCGAGCACCGTCACGGCCAAACCGTGCTCCAGGGCCGTGCGGACCATCTCCCTGCCGTAGCTGCCGTTGGACTCGACGAACACGACGTGACAACCGTTGCTCTTCATTCCCCGTCCTCGAAAGCGGTGCTGCTCATGAGCGAAGTCGACTCCGGAACGTCCAGGGTGCGCTGGAACTCGTCCATGCTCGGCCCCTGCCTGCACGGATCGAGATGCCACTGAAGTTCACCGCACCGACGCAGGAACTCGTCCATCCGGAGTTCGGTGGCCAAACCGCACTTCTTGAGCCACTCGTCGCTGTAGACGGTGTTCAGGTAGCGGTCCCCGCCGTCACTGAACAGGACACACACCTTCCTGTCCGGGGGTAGTTCGGAAGCCAGTCGCAGCGCGGCCACCAGCGCCATACCGCTCGAAGCCCCGGTCAGCAGTCCCTCGTGCCGGGCCAACATCCGACAACCGATGAAGGCCAGCTCGTCGGGCACCCAGAGCACCCGGTCCACCAGGGAGGTTTCCACACTGGACGGGGTCCATCCCAATCCCACTCCCGGTGTCGCGTACGCGGCCGGATCGGGCTGGAATATCCCGGAACCCACCGCGTCCGCGGCGATGATCTCTATCTCCCTGTTCTCCCCACGCAGTCTCCGGGAGATACCTCCCAGCTGGCCGCCGGTGCTCACCGTGGTCACCACGGCCGAGAGGCTGTCGTCGAACTGTGCGAGGATCTCCGAGGCGGTCCCCCGGTAGTGGGCCGCCGCGTTCAGCAGGTTGAAACACTGATCCGGCCTGAAGGATCCGGGGATCTCCCGGGCCAGCTCATTGGCGAGCTTGATTCTCGTCTTGTGGTAGCTGCCCGTGTCGTCCTGCTCGTGAACAACGATCACCTCCGCCCCGAAGGCTTCGAGGGCCGCTCGGTTCGCGTCCGTGGTCTTCGGGTCCACGAGAATGATCGCCCTGTACCCCTTGACCGCCGCTATCATCGCCAGCGATATCCCGAAGTTACCGCTGGAGGACTCTATGATCGTCCCTCCGGGGGAGAGCAGACCCATCTGCTCGGCCGTTTCGACGAGGTGCAGGGCGGGCCTGTCCTTGATGCTTCCCGCCGGATTGAACCTCTCCCATTTCGCCACCAGCTCCGGTCCGCCGCTCACCACCACGTCGCTCAACGAAATCAGCGGCGAGTTGCCGACCAGGTCCAAGACACCGGACAAAATAACACCCCACAGAAGAATGATGTTCAATCATTCCTTCTTCGCGAAAATTCAAAAAACCACGAGGAAGACGGATCAGGGCCGGTCGCGACGCGCCACCACGTGCATTCTCGGACCGGACACCGCGTCCCGGCTCCACTTCCGCCTGCCCCACTCCCGCGGCCAGTCCCCGTGCGTGGGTTCGGGGGCGCTGAACATGGAGAGCACGGACAGACCGGCCTCCTCCAACAGTTCCCGGAGGTCTCCCGGCAGCAACAGCCGCTGGCTCAGCTGCTCGACGACCCGCTCACCGTTCTCGAACTCCCAGACGTAGTCCCGGTAGAGCAGCCCTTCGGGCAGATCCAGGCGGTACACCAGTCGTGATCCCAGTCGACTGCCGTCGCCGAGCACGTGCACGTCCTCGTGCTCGGTCTCCAGGGCCCTCCTCCCCTCGGGGGAGAACCAGAATCCCCCGTTCCGGAGTTCCGCCACCAGGACTCCGCCGGGAACAAGGCTCGAACTCATCCCTTCGAGGGTTCTCCTCAGGTCGGCCAGGCTCCGGTTGTGCAGGAGAACGCTGCCCAGCGAGAGCACGAGGTCCCGGTCGCCGCCGCCGCGCAGCGCTCGTTGGTCCCCCTCGAGGAAGCGGATCTCGGGGAACCTCTCCCGCGCCCACGCCAACATCGCCTCCGAGGCGTCCACCCCGGTGACGCGGTATCCGCGCGCGGCGATCTCGGCGGCCTCCCTGCCCAGCCCGCACCCTACGTCCAGAACCGTTTCACACCGTCCCGGGAAGAAGTGCTCGGCGGCGTCCAGGGCGAAGTCCACGACCTTCGAGTGGTCAGCGGGCAGGAAGTCCGAGTAAAGGTCGGGGTTGGTGTGCATGAGATCGGTGGGAGCGACGTCCATGATCCGGGATCATTCTCCCTCGTAGACGAGATCGAGCTGTTTCAGCGCCTCCTGCGCGTAACGTGAGGCGTCGGACCCCTCCGGATCACGCGCGATCACCACACACATCCGCGCGGCGTTGTCCACGGCCCGTTCGACGTGCTCGGGCAGTTCGGCGTGCACTTCCACCCTCTCGACGTTGGTGTGGGCGGAGGCCGACTCGACACCCGCTATCTCCCGTACCGTCCCGGCCCTGTCGGGGATCAGGAAAGCCGAGGCGGCACTGCCGGTCCCCCCGTGGCGCACCGGTGGCTCGTAGTGTCTGCCCAGGGCCATCATGACCTCGGCCAACAGCAGGTCACAGCCCGTCACCGCGCGCACCAGGTCCACGATGTTCCCGCCGCCGGGCCTGCTGTTGATCTCCACGAGCCGTGGTCCCCGCTCCGTCATCGTCACCTCGGTGTGGGTGACGCCGTGGTCGTGTCCCACCGCCCGCAGGCAGTCCCGGGTGAACTCCTCGATCCTGCGCGTTTCGTCCTCCGGCAGCGGGGCCGGGAACTGGTGGCCCACCTCGATGAAACGTCCCCGGTCGTCGAGCACCTTCTGGGTGACACCGTGCACGGTGACCTTTCCGTCCACGGCGCTGGTCTCGACGCTGAACTCCCGACCGGTGAGCCACTCCTCCACCAGCACGGACGAGTCCCTGGGCTGTTCACGGAAATTCCTGGTGAATCCCGAAACGGCGAAGAACGCCGAGCGCAGTTCCTCCTCGTCACCGACTCTGTTGATCAACACGCTCGCCGCCATGTCGGCGGGCTTGCACACCACCGGATAGCCCACGCTCGCCGCGAAGGAGGCGGCCCGGTCGACGGAGTCGGTCAGCACGTATCGCGGATTCGGAATCCCCGCCTCGTCCAGCAGGGCGCGGGTGCGGGCCTTGTCGTGCACGGTGGAGGCAGCCCCGGGGTAGGCGCACGGCAACCGCAGTCGGTCGCACAGCTCGACCACGTGCGGGATGTAATAGTCACACACGGTGAAGATTCCGGTGCTTCCCGATCCGACGAGGTCGCGCACGTACGGCAGAGCCGTTTCCACCTCGTTCGTCTCGACCTCGATCACCCTGTCCGCACGGGAGACGATCGGGTGCATCCCGTGGGCGCGTCGGTAGTGCTCCTTCTTCCGGGTGACGAACGTCCACGAACACCCCAGCTCATCCAGGAGGGACGGAAGGTCACGTCCGTGCCCGTCCAGCCAACTCTCGTACACCACCAGGTGCGACATCCAAAAGTCCCCTCCCGAGACCGCGCGACCGAAACGGCGAAACGCCAGTACCACAGAGAACACAAAAACGGAAACGGACAAAAAAGCTAGAGAAACACCTCGAAAACAAATCTCCTCAACCGGGAACACTCTCGAAACCCGGGACTATTATTCACGCGACGAAAAGCCGCGTCAACACCCCGAAAAAGCATCGTATGTGGTGCAGAACACAGAAAACGAGATTGACAGAACGAGAAATCGAAACCACTTTCGAAAATTCCGTGAATACGACGGAAAAAGGAGTAGAAAAATACTCCGAAAAGGGCATTATCCGAGCGTCTCTTCAGAGCTCGGGGACACACGCGATCCTCCGCGCCACCCTGCTCCGAACACGAAAGGGGTCGTGCCCCGGAAGGCCGTTCCGGGACACGACCCCTGAGGCCGTCCTCCGCGCCCACCTGTCGCGGGCCGGGCCCTCCCCTCCGCCGGGGAGCTTCGAGGATCAGGAAATGACGTGCCCGTGCCGCTCGGCGAAGTGGCAGGCGCTCGGATGCCCCTCGGAGGAGGGGTCGATCTCCCCGCCGTCCAGGCGCACCGCCAGTTCCGGCGGCTGTTCGGCACAGATGTCCTGAGCCTTCCAGCACCGGGTGCGGAAACGGCACCCCGAGGGGGGATCCGCCGGACTGGGCACGTCCCCGGACAGGCGGATGGTCTCCCTGCGGTCGCGCACCGACGGATCGGGCACCGGCACCGAGGACAGCAGCGCCTGGGTGTAGGGGTGCTGCGGGTGCTCGTAGATCTCGTCCTCGGTACCCGTCTCCACGATCTTGCCGAGATACATCACGGCCACCCGGTCGGACAGGTGCCGGACCACACCGAGGTCGTGGGCGATGAAGACGTAGGACAGCCCGAACTCGGACTGCAACTCGCCGAGCAGGTTCATCACCTGCGCCTGGATCGAGACGTCCAGCGCCGAGACCGGCTCGTCGCAGACGATGACCTTGGGTTTGAGCGCCAGTGCCCTGGCGATGCCGATGCGCTGGCGCTGGCCGCCGGAGAACTGGTGCGGATAGCGCCGCACGTGCTCCGGGTTGAGTCCGACGATGTCCAGCAGCTCCTGGACCCGACGCTGTCGGTCCCCCTTGGGGGCGACCTCGGGATGGATCTCGAACGGCTCACCGACGATGTCGCCGACCGTCTTACGCGGGTTCAGCGAGGTGTAGGGGTCCTGCAGCACGATCTGCATGTCCCTGCGCAGCCTGCGCAGTTCGGCGGCGCTCTTCCTCCCGAACATGTCGGTGCCCTCGAACAGCGCGCTGCCACTGGTGGGCTGCACCAGCCGCATCAGCACTTGGGCCAGTGTGGACTTGCCGCAGCCGGACTCGCCGACCACGCCGAGCGTCTCGCCCCGGTGGAGGTCGAAGGAGACCCCGTCCACGGCGCGCACGTGACCGATGGTCTTCTTGAACACCACTCCCTTCTGCACCGGGAAGTGTTTGACCAGGTCACGAACTTGCAGAATCGGCTCAGTCACTGCTGATCAACTCCTCGGCGAAGTGGCAGGCGCTGCGGCGTCCCGCCCCGAGCTCGTGCAGCTCGGGGAGCTTCTCCCGGCACTCCTGCTGGGCGCGGTGACAACGCGGGTGGAACGGGCAGCCCGCCGGAATGGCCGCGAGGTTGGGCGGCAGTCCCTTGATGCTCGCCAACTGCTCGCCCTTCTGGTCCAGCCGGGGGATGGACGCCATCAGCCCCTCGGTGTAGGGGTGGGCGGGGCGGGCGTACAGCGACTCGGCGTCGGACTCCTCCACCACCCGTCCGGCGTACATCACCGCGATCCGGTCGGCGACCTCGGCGACCACACCGAGATCGTGGGTGATCAGGATCAGTCCCATGCCGCGCTCGCGGCGCAGCTCGTCCAGCAGGTCCATGATCTGGGCCTGCACCGTCACGTCCAGGGCCGTGGTCGGCTCGTCGGCGATGAGCAGGTCGGGATCCAGCGCCAACGACATCGCGATCATCGCGCGCTGGCGCATCCCACCGGAGAACTGGTGCGGGAACTCCTTGACCCGCTGCTTGGCGTTGGGGATCTTGACCAGGTCCAGCATCTCGGCGGCCTTGGTCATCGCGTCCCTGCGCGACATGCCCCGGCGGAAGCGGAACTGTTCGGCGATCTGGAACCCCACGGAGTAAACCGGGTTGAGCGCCGAGAGCGCGTCCTGGAAGATCATCGCCATGTTCTCCCCCCGGAGACCACGGCGCCGTTCCTCCGTCGCGGTGAGCAGCTCCTCACCGCGGTACCGGATCGAGCCCTTGGTCACGAAGCCGGGGGGAGTGTCCAGAATGCCCATCACGGCCTGGGCCGTCACGCTCTTGCCGGAGCCGGACTCGCCGAGCACGGCGAGGGTCTCCCCGGCGTCGACGTGGTAGCTCACCCCGTTGAGCACACTGGCCGTGGACTCACGGGTGCGGAACTCGACGTGCAGGTCCTCCACCTCGAGCAGGCGCGCACCCGGCGAGCCGCCCGTGTTGTCGTCGGTAGCCGACACAGCGGCCCTCCTCACTAT
Source organism: Actinopolyspora mortivallis DSM 44261 (assembly GCF_000384035.1). Taxonomy (GTDB): domain Bacteria; phylum Actinomycetota; class Actinomycetes; order Mycobacteriales; family Pseudonocardiaceae; genus Actinopolyspora; species Actinopolyspora mortivallis. Next base: position 487,288 of record NZ_KB913024.1, on the reverse strand, counting down.
TTCTGTTTCGGGTCCAGCGCGTCCCGCACCGCGTCACCGAGCATCACGAAGGCGAGCACGGTGATGACCAGGAACCCTGCCGGGAACAACAGCATGTGCGGGGTACTGATGATGTACTGCTGCGAATCCGAGATCATCATTCCCCAGGAAACGACCGGGGAGGTCAGTCCGAGCCCGAGATACGACAGGGTGGCCTCGAGCCCGATGAACTGACCGAGCGCGATGGTCGCGTAGACCATCACCGGGGCCAGGCAGTTGGGCAGCACGTGCTTGAAGATGATCCTGCTGTGGCTGGCGCCCAGTGCCTTGGCCGCGTTCACGTAGTCCTGTTGCTTGGCCGCGATGGCCGCCGAACGCATGATGCGCATGGAGATCGGCCAGGCCAGCACGCCGATGGTCAGGATCACCTGCGTCATCACTCGAACCGTTCCCGGAGAGCCCTCGATCCCGGCGTTGAACACCGACAGGATCACGATGGCACCCAGCACGAACGGCAGACCGAGGAAGATCTCGGCGAACCGGGCCAGGAAGCTGTCGGTCTTGCCGCCGAAGTAGCCGGCCAGCAGCCCGACGAACGAGCCGATGAGCACAGCCACCAGGGTGGACAGCACACCGACCACGATGGACGCGCGGGCGCCGTGGATCACCCTGGTGTAGATGTCCCTGCCCAGGACGTCGTAGCCGAACCAGGCCTGTGCCGAAGGGCCTTCGCGCGCCAACGACAGGTCCTGTGCCTGGGGGTCTCCCGGTGCGAACAGTCCGGGGAAGGCCGCGATCGCCAACAGCAGCAGGATGATCACACCGGATATCACGAACAGCGGCCTGCGGCGGAGATCGCGCCAGGCGTCCCCCCACAGCCCCACCTGTTTGGTGGACTGTCTGTTCTCCCGCTCGTCCGCCGCGGGGGCCTCCGGGGACGTGGTCCGTTCCCCAACGCTGCGGGTCTCGGTAGATTCAGTCATATCGGATCCTCGGGTCCAGAGCCGCGTAGAGAATGTCCACCAGCAGGTTCATCAGCAGGTAGACGAGCACCAGCAGGGTGACCACGCCGGTGACGGTGACCCCTTCCTGCTTGTTGATCGCCTGGTAGACCAGCCCACCGATACCGTGGATGTTGAACACGCCCTCGGTCACGATGGCCCCGCCCATCAGCGCGCCGAAGTCGGTGCCGATGAAGGTGATCACCGGGATAAGCGAGTTCCGCAGCATGTGCACCGAGACGACCCGGCGGGGGGTCAGCCCCTTGGCCGTGGCGGTGCGGATGTAGTCGGCCCGTTTGTTCTCGAACATCGCCGTGCGGGTGAGCCTGGCGATGTAGGCCATGGACAGGCTGCCCAGCACGAAGCCGGGGATGAGCAACTCACCGATCGTCGGATCCGATCCGACGGACGGGTTGATCCAGTCCAGCTGGACACCGAGCACGACCTGGATCACGAAACCGCTGACGAACACCGGGACCGCGATGAGGAACAGGGTGGCCGCCAGCACGAGGTTGTCCACGAAACCCTTGCCGCGCAGCGCGGTCAGGATCCCCGCCGCGATGCCGATGACCGCCTCGAAGACCAGGGCGATGGTGGCGAGCTTGATGGTGACGGGGTAGGCGTTCTGGATCAGGGTGCTGACCTCGATCCCGTTGAAGGTCTCCCCGAAGTTCCCCTGGAAAAGCTGTCCCAGGTAGAGCACGTACTGCACGGGCAGCGGCTTGTCCAGGTTGTACTGCTCGGTCATCTGCTCGACGAACGAGGGTGGGCAGCCGCGGGGGCCGCACAGCCCGGCGAACGGGTTACCGGGGATCGCCCAGACCAACGAGTAGATGATGAACGTTGTTCCGATGAAAACCGGAATCAACTGCAGCAGCCGCCGCAGTATGTATCGGCCCACCGAGCCTCCTCCTACAAGGACATGCCCGGCCCGTCGCGCTCGTGACGCAGGACGGGCCGGGCGGTGTTCCGCGAATCAGTTCACTGCGTCTGTTCGGCGACCTTGAGCGCGGTCAGCGCCGGAGTGTTACGCGGTGTCATCACGGCCTCCGAGAGCCGTTCCGACTTACCACCCTTCACCATGTTGGTGAACAGCGGAATGACCGGCATGTCCTGGCCGAGCTGCTTCTCGGCCTGCAGGTAGAGCTCGTTGGCCTTGTCCTCGGTGGCGGCCTGGTCGGCTTCGGCCAGCTTGCTGTCGAACTTCTCGCTCGAGTAGCCGGTGTAGTTGGCCGAAGCGTCGGTACCGTACAGCGGCTTCAGGAAGGTTTCCACGTTCGGGTAATCGGCGACCCAGCCGTAGCGGTACGGCCCAGGCATCTCCTGGTTGTCCATCTTGTCCTGGTAGGTACCGAAGGTGGGCACCGGGTTCATGTCGACCTCGATGTCGAGGACGTTCCTGATGTTGCCCGCCACGGCCTCCATCCACTGCTTGTGGGCACCGTCGGCGTTGTAGCTCAGGGTCATCGTCCCGTCGAAGCCACCGGCCTCCTCCAGCAGCTCCTTGGCCCTGGCGGGGTCGTGGGTGCACCACTCACCGCAGGCTCCGGGCTCGTAGCCGGGGGTGGAGGATGCGGCCCAACCCTCGGCCGCCGTGGCCGCGCCGTTGAAGATCTCCTTGACGATGCTCTCCCGGTCGATGGCCATCGACAGGGCCTTGCGCAGTTTCGGGTCCTGGAACTTCTCGTCGTAGAGCGGAAGCGCCAGTGTGGTGATACCCAGCCGTTCCCGGGAGATGGCCTGGTCGCCCAGCTCCTCCTTCCAACGCCCGCCGGCGAGGGCGGAGGTGGGGATCTCGTCGATCATGTCGAGGTTGCCCGACTGGAGGTCCTGGTAGGCGGTCTGGGACTTCTCGTAGACCACGAGTTTGATCGCGTCGACGTTGCCCGCGTCCGCACCCTGGTAGTCCTCGTAGCGGGTCAGCGTCAGGCTCTCGTTGGGGGTACGGCTCTCGAACTCGTACGGCCCGTTGCCGATCGGGTGCTCGGCGAAGCCCTCCTTGTCCTCGAAGAAGGTCTCCGGCAGGGGGGAGAAGGCCTCGTAGCCGATCGTCTCCGGGAAGATCGCGAACGGCTCTTTCAGAGTGATCGTGAAGGTGTGGTCGTCCACGACCTCCAGGCCGGACATCTTCTCGGCCGTGGGTTCCGGGGGCTTCTGCGGCCCGTCGCCGTCCGGATCGGCGGGGTGGACCTCGTCGTAGCCCTCGATGCGGTCGAAGAAGCTCGCCTGCTGCTGGCCGTTGGGGGCGTAGGCGGTGTAGTTCCAGGCCCGGACGAAGTTGTCGGCGGTGACCTCCTCGCCGTTGTGGAACTTCCAGCCTTCCTTGAGCTTGACCGTGTAGGTCTTCTTGTCGTCCGAACGCTCGATGGACTTGGCCATGGCGTTGCGGGGTTCGTACGTCTCGGGGTCGTACTCCACCAGGCCGGTGAACATCGCGTTGAGGACGGTGCCACCGTTCGTGTCGTTGCTGTTGGTGGGGACCAGCTCGGTCTGCGGTTCACCCCACTTGACGGTGATCGGGTCCTCGAGGGTTCCGGTTGCCTCGGTGACACCGCCGCCACCGCCTCCGCAGCCGGCGGCCAGCAGGGCCGCCGACAGCGAGGCCGCGACCGGCGCGACCATGCGTCGCTTGCGCATTCGATTCCTCCCGCTGTTTACGCGAGCTCTCGTCGATCTCCGAGAGAGTCGCCACGCCGACGACCTCGGGTCGTCGGATGTGTGCAGCGTAAACATAAGGGAGACACAGTTCACCACAATGCATTGTCACAAAGCCGTCACATTCTTTCTCGATTCAGCCCCAATATCACCCATTTGGCGGAATAGTTTGTCCCAAATTTCGGGAATTAGCTGATCGAAAGGGCTATACCGTCCAGTATGTCATGTTCACTCACAGTAATCTCATTGATCCCCGAGCGCTCGGCGAGCTCGGCCGCCAACACGCTCACGACCAACGCGCCGCCGCCGATCACGTCCACCCGCCCGGGATGCATCGGCCCGAGAGCCGCGCGTCGCTCGTGATCCATGCCCAACAGCTCCTCGGTGAGCCGGTCCAGCTCCCGCCGGGACAACCGCGAGAGGTGAATGGCCGCCGGGTCGTACTCCGGCAACCCCTGGGCCAGGGCCGAGAGCGTGGTCACCGTCCCGGCCACCCCGACCCACCGGCGCGCACCGGAGACGTCCACCGCCGCGAAGGCCTCGTCCAGGATCTCCCTGCTCAGGGCACGCGCGGCCTCCACCTCGGCGGGCACGGCCGGATCACTGGGCAGGCACCGCTCGGTCAGGCGCACACAGCCGATGTCGGCGGAGTACGAACCGAGGATCTCGGCCCGCCCGCCGTCCCAGGTGCCCAAGACCAGCTCCGTGGAACCACCGCCCACGTCGGCCACCAGGAACGGCCCCTCGGCGGGATCCAGATCCCCCACCGCCCCGACGAAGGAGAGCCGCGCCTCCTCCTCGCCGGTGATGACCTCGGCGTCCACGCCGACCGTCTCCCGCACCATCCCGAAGAAGTCCTCACGGTTGACCGCGTCCCGCGTCGCCGAGGTGGCCACCATGCGGGTGCTCTGCGCCCCGGACTCCCGGATGACCTCGTCGTACTCGTGCAACGCCTCCCTGGTGCGTTCCAGGGCCTGCTCGGACAACCGGCCGGTGGCGTCCACCCCCTGGCCCAGGCGCACGATCCGCATCCTGCGGTCCACGTCCCGCAGCTCGCGGGTGCCGTTCTCGTGCACGGTCACGTCGGCCACCAGCAGGCGGATCGAGTTCGTCCCGCAGTCGATCGCGGCCACCCGTGTCATGTCGGCGTCCTCCTCACGGTGTTCCGGCGCGGCGACCACCCGCCGCCCGCGTCGCCGGAACCGTTCGGAGAGGAAGGACCGACTCCCGGCGGCGGCCGGGCGCCGCCTACACGTCGCCGACCACGCTATTCGAGTGCCCACCACCCCCGGGGCTCGGCCCGGCGCTACTCGCCGGGGGCGACACCACCGTCGCCCGTGGACTCGGCGGGGGAGGAGGGCGCGGAGGTCTCCGGGGACGGAGGCCGCCGGGTGGTGGAGGTCTCCGGTGGCCGCTGCGACTCCGGTGACCGACCCGGTTCGGGGTCCGTGGTGGCCCTCGCCGGTGACTCCGCCGAGGAGGGCGCCGGGACCAACGGGGAGAAGGTCCGCGGGCCGGACTCCTCGGCCGGTTCCGGGGAGGGCGACAGCGGCGGGAGCCCCCGGTGGGGCGTGTCCCGCGAGGGTGTGGGCCGAGGCGCCGTGGTCCCCGGAGCACTGGCGGGAGCCGGGACGTCCACCTCCGGCACCTCGGCGACGAGCTCCACCTCGGTGGGACGGACTCCCGTGCGGTAGGCGGTGGCCCACCCCAGCACCTCACGTACGTAGGCCTCGGAGTGGTTGTAGCGGAACACCGCGCGCGCCAGTTCCCGGCCGTCGTGAAGTCGCCCTCCCCCCGCGCAGAGGTAGCGCGCCGCGGCCAGCGCGGCGTCGTGCACGTTGTGCGGGCTGCGTTCCCCGTCCCCGTTGCCGTCGGCACCGAACCTCGCCCAGGTGGAGGGCAGGAACTGCATCGGTCCCACCGCGCGGTCCCAGACCGGGTCCCCGTCCAATCCGCCCGCGTCGCTGTCCGGTACCGCGGCCACCTCCGGACCTCCGTCCAACCGGGGTCCCAGGATGGCGGTGGCGGTGGTCCCCCGTTCGTCCAACCGGACGGAGCGCGCGTGTCCCGACTCCACCCGACCGATCGCGGCCAGCACCGACCAGTGCAGCCCACAGGACGGGTCCGTCTCGGCGATCCGCCGGGCCGCACCCCGGTAGGCCTTCACCAGGGGCTCGGGAACCCCGAACCGCCCCTCGGGCACCCGCACGCCGTTCGTCGCGCGGGGATCATCCAGGCTGGCGCTGTCCCGCAACAGCCGCACGCTCGGTTTCCGCTGCCGGGGCAGTTCCCCCGTCACCCCCGTGCCGGCCGGGGCCGCCGTCCGCTTCGGAGTGTTGGCCACGTCGTCCTCGCCCCACCACGCCTCCGTGACGGCGTTGGCGCCTCCGACCACCACGAAAGGCACCAGCAGACCGAGCAGTACCAACAGCACCCCGCCGGGGGAAACACCGTTTCCCCGCCGTCCGGGAAGGACCCGTCGCCACCGCGGCCTCTCCTGCCGTCGGGAAGATCCTCGCTCCCTCCACCACGGTGCTGACCCGTTCCGACGCGGCACGTTCTGCCTCCCCCACCGTTCGCCGAGGCACCCTCGCCCCAGCGATTGCACACCATGCGCGTCCGCTCCGCCCGGTGATCACCCCACGGCAGCGGCGCCCGCTCGGTGTGCTCGTGGGGCCACATGCCGAAGACGCACCACTACTGTTCGGTAACAGGTATGCCCTACCCTGCCTCCATGACACTCGTCGGAGACCCGGATCACACCACCGCCCCCGTGGAGACACACCGCGTCCACAACCAGCCGCCTCCGTTGGAGGACTTCGATCCCATGGACTGCGACCCCGCCCTCCGGGAGGCACTGGCCGCGCAGGGAGCCGCCGACCGGGTCGAGGCCCTGCGCCCGCTGGCCCGCCTGGCCGGTTCGGCCACCGCCAGGGAACACGGTCGACTCGCCAACGAGAACCCGCCGAAGCTGCGCAGTCACGACCGTTACGGCCACCGCGTGGACGAGGTCGAGTTCCACCCCTCCTGGCACTGGCTGATGGAGCGGGCGGTCTCCCACGGCCTGCACGCCTCCCCCTGGTCACCGGAGGCTCCCCTCGGAGCCCACGTCGAACGCGCCGCCGGGTTCTACCTGTGGTCCCAGGCCGAGGCCGGACACGGCTGCCCCGTGTCGATGACCTTCGCCGCCGTTCCCGCCCTGCGCCACTCCCCCGAACTCGCCGCCCACTACGAACCCGGGCTGCGTTCCGGCGAGTACGACTTCGGGCTGCGCCGGGCCGAGGAGAAGTCCGGGCTGCTGGCCGGGATGTCCATGACCGAGAAGCAGGGCGGCTCCGACGTGCGCGCCAACAGCACCACAGCCGAACCGCTGGCGGACGGCAGCTACCGGATCGTGGGCCACAAGTGGTTCACCTCGGCACCGATGAACGACCTGTTCCTCACCCTCGCCCACACCCCGGAGGGGCTGAGCTGCCTGCTGGTTCCCCGCGTGCTTCCGGACGGGAGCCGCAACGCGGTCCGCCTGCAACGACTCAAGGACAAGCTCGGCAACAGGTCCAACGCCTCGGCCGAGATCGAGTACACCGGCGCGCTCGGCTGGCTCCTCGGCGAGCCGGGCCGGGGTGTGCGGGCCATCATCGACATGGTCTCGATGACCCGGATGGACTGCGTACTCGGCTCCGCGGCCGCCCTGAGGACCGCGCTCTCCGAGGCGACCCACCACGCGGCACACCGCCGCGCCTTCGACGAACGGCTCGACCGGACCCCCCTGATGCGCTCGGTGCTGTCCGACCTCGCCCTGGAGTCCGAGGCGGCCACCGCCCTCGGGATGCGGCTGGCCGCCGCCGTCGACCGGGGGCACCGTGGCCGAGCCGAGGAGACGGAGCTGCTGCGTCTGCTGCTGCCCGCGGCGAAGTACTACGTGTGCAAACGCACCCCCACCGCCGTGGGAGAGGCCCTGGAATGCCTCGGCGGCAACGGCTACGTCGAGGAGTCCGGGATGCCCCGGATCTACCGGGAGGCACCGCTGATGTCCATCTGGGAGGGATCGGGCAACGTGACCGCCTTGGACACGCTGCGCGCCCTGCACAAGCAGCCCGAGACCTCCCGGAGGCTGTTGGAGGAACTCTCCCCCGTCCTCGGACGGGACGAACGCTACGACGAGGCCGTACGCCTGCTCCGCGAGGAGCTGAGCGCACCCCAACCGGCCCGGGCCAGGCGGCTGGCCGAACTGGTCACCCTCACCACGCAGGCCGCTCTGCTGCTGCGCGGCGCCCCGGAGGAGGTGTCCGAGGCGTTCCTGGCGACCAGGTTCGGCACCCCGGGCCTCACCCCGGGATCGACGGGAGTCGGTTCGCGGCTCCTGCTGGACCGGGTCACCCCGGGCGCGAGACCCTGACCATCCCGCCGGGTACGAGCAGGCACCGGGCCTGCCCGCACCGGCGGGCCCGGATCACTGCGTTCCGAAGCGGAACAGCCCGGCCGCCTCCTCCGGCCAGCGCCGCGCGATGGTCTCCAGCGCCTCGTCCCCGAACGGGTTGACCCCCGGCCCCTTGGCCAGGGCGTGGGCCACGTGCACGTGCAGGCACTTGACCCTGCCGGGCATACCGCCCGCGCTCACCTCGGTGCCCAACGGTTCGAGCGCGTCCCGCTCGGCCAGGTAACTCCGGTGCGCGCGGCGGTAGCGCTCGGCCAGGTCCCCGTCGGTGGCCAACCGCTCGGTCATCTCCCGCATCACACCCTCGGACTCCAGGGTGGACACCAGGGTCACCAGCCGGGGAGAGGTCAGGTAGTACAGCGTCGGGAACGGTGTCCCGTCCGGGAGACGCGGGCTGGTGCGCACCACGGTGGGCTCACCGGAGGCGTCCCTGGTGACGACGTCCCGCAGCCCACGGGGCGGACGCCCGAGTTGCCGGTGCACGACCTGCCGGTCGTGTTCGGTCGCGGTGGGCTCACCGGGCGGTTCCACACCCGACACGGTCACTTCCCCTCTCCTCCGGTCAACGTGTTCCAGAGCCGCTGGTACCAGGGCCCGTCCTGCTCGGTGCCGTCCCGCTCCGCCGTGTCCTCGGGGGGTTGCGACGGCAGGTCGACGATGTAGGGCGTCTCCCCCGGGCGGACGTAACCGAGCCGCTCCCGCGCCTCGATCTCCAGCCTGCGCGGGTCGGACAGTTCGGTCCTGCGTTCGGCGAGGCGGTGCACCTCGCTGGACAGCCGATCCTCCTGGTTCTTCAGCTCGGCCAGCTCGTCCCGCTGGCCGAGATAGGTGCGCAACGGCACGGACACGCTCAGCGCCATGGCACAGACCAGGATCGCCAGCACCGCCGCCCGTCGGGTGGAGGAAAGTCTGAACGCACCACCGGTCCCGGCGGACGGCCGGGCCTTGCCGCCCGGTCGCCGCCGGGACGCGGTTCTGCCTCCCGGTTCCCCGCGCGGGCGCCGCTCACGCGTCGAGTCCGCGGGACGACGTGTGCTGCTCGTCCCGCCCCGCCGTCGATCACGTTCGCCGGCTCGCCCGGTGGGCATGGGTCACACCTCCGCAGTGAACCTGGGGAAGGCCAGTTCGCCCGCGTAGCGGGCGGCGTCACCGAGGTTCTCCTCGATGCGCAGCAGCTGGTTGTACTTGGCCACGCGCTCGCTGCGGGCCGGGGCTCCGGTCTTGATCTGCCCACATCCGGTGGCCACGGCCAGGTCGGCGATGGTGGTGTCCTCGGTCTCCCCGGAACGGTGGCTCATCATGCTGCGGTAACCGCAGGAGTTGGCCAAATTCACCGCGTCGAGGGTCTCGGAGAGCGTGCCGATCTGGTTGACCTTGACCAGCAGCGCGTTGGCGACCCGACGGTTGATGCCCTCCTCCAGCCGTTCCGGGTTGGTGACGAACAGGTCGTCGCCGACCAGCTGCACCTTCTCCCCGATCTCTGAGGTCATCCGAGCCCAACCGTCCCAGTCGTCCTCGGACAGCGGGTCCTCGATGGACACCAGCGGGTAGGAGTCCAGCAGCTCGGAGTAGTAGCCGATCATCTGTTCGGCGCTGCGCTTGGAGCCCTCGAACTGGTAGACCCCGTCGGAGTGGAACTCGGTCGCGGCCACGTCCAGGGCCAGCGCCACGTCCCGCCCCAGGGTGTAACCGGCCTTCTCCACGGCGCTGCCGATCAGGTCCAGCGCCTGGCGGTTGTTCGGCAGGTCCGGGGCGAAACCACCCTCGTCGCCGAGGCCGGTGGCCATGCCCTTGCTCTTGAGCACCGACTTGAGCGCCTGGTACACCTCCGAGCCCCACCGCAGCGCCTCGGAGAACGAGTCGGCACCGATCGGGGCGATCATGAACTCCTGCATGTCCACGCCGGTGTCGGCGTGCGCGCCACCGTTGAGGATGTTCATCATCGGAACCGGAAGCACGTGCGCGTTCGGCCCGCCCACGTAGCGGAAGAGTTCGAGTTCGGTGGACTCCGCGGCCGCCTTGGCCACGGCCAGGGAAGCGCCGAGCATGGCGTTGGCCCCCAGCCTGGACTTGGTGGGGGTGCCGTCCAGGTCGACCAGCTTCTGGTCGACCACGCGCTGCTCGATCGCCTCCAGGCCGACCAGCTCCGGACCTATCTCGTCCAGCACCCCGGCCACGGCCCGTTCCACACCCTTGCCGCCGTAGCGCTCGGCGACGCCGTCACGCAGTTCGACGGCCTCGTGTTCCCCGGTGGAGGCGCCCGAGGGCACGGCGGCGCGGGTCAGCGTTCCGTCGTCCAGGGCCACCTCGACTTCCACGGTGGGGGTACCGCGCGAGTCCAGGATCTCGCGAGCGCCGACCTGCTCGATGATCGCCACTTGTGCTCCTAACAAGCCTTGTGTACTCAAGACGTCCGTTCCACCGCGACGTCCCGTCGGTGTGTCACCGTCTGTTCCGGAGTCGCCGCGGACACGACGCCCGACGACCTTCTCCGAGCCTAACCGGGGGCTCGGCCCGCCCGCCGCAGGCTCGCGGTCGCGCTGCCCACACCCCGTTCCTCTTGACGGAAACGCTCCCTGGCGTGCGAGGCCACCCGGTCGCACCATGGTGAAGCAGCCGATCGGACCGTACTGTTGGTGTGGCCATGAGAACCGAAGGTACCGTGGAAGCCTTCCGCAGAGCGGAAAAGCTCGTGGCGCAACGGCGACCACTGGAAGCACTGCGCACGCTCGGACCGGTGCTCGACGAGGCGCCGGACAAGCCGAGCGTGCAACTGTTGGCCGGGCGGGCCTATCTGTTCTCGGCCCAGTTCCAGCGTGCCGAGCTGGCGTTCCTGCGGGTCATCGAACTCGACCCTTCCGACCACTACGCGCGGCTGGTGCTCGGCCGCACCCTGCAACGCCAGGGCAGGCTCGACGAGGCGCACACCCAGGTCCGGCTGGCGGCCACCATGTACCCGGATCCCGCCTACCAGGAGGTGCTCGGCGAGATCAGGGCGCACATCGCCCGAATGAACGACAGGGGCTGACGAACCGCTCCCGCGCGGACCGCGGCGAAGCCCCGTTCACTGGCGCCGCTGCCCCGCCTCCGCGTAACTCTCGGCCAGGGCGAACACCTTCCTGGCGTAGGAGACCGAGTTGTTGTAGGACAGGATCCCGTTCCACCAGCCCTCGCCCGTACGCATGTCCCGCCCGCCGGCGCACAGGTAGCGGGCCGCCGCCATGGCGGCGTCGTCCAGGTTGTGCGGATCCCCCACTCCGTCGGCGTTGCCGTCGGTGCTCCACTTCGCCCAGGTGGAGGGGATGAACTGCATCGGGCCGACGGCCCGGTCGTGCACCGGGTCCCCGTCCAGCGCCCCGCCGTCGGTGTCGGTGATGGCACGGACGTCCTCGCTGCCGTCCAGCGGCACGCCGATGATCGGATTGGAGGGCACAGCGTCGGCTCCCAGCCGACGTCCCCCGTACCGGCCGTGGTTCGACTCGACCCTGCCGATCCCGGCCAGGGTCGCCCAGTCGACGCGACAGTCGGGCTGTCTGCGGCGCATGGCCAGATCGGCCCGGACATAGGAGACCAGGGCCCGGGAGGGGACGTCGACCACGGCGGCCACCCGGTCGGCCCACTGGCGCACCGGATCCCCACCGTCGCCCCCCTCCTCTTCCGAGGTGGGCTCCGGCTGCGCCCCGCCCGGCGCGTCGGCGCCGGGACGCACGTCGGCCGGGGCTATCTCCCGTTCCGGAGGAGGGGCGGCCTGCGGTGCGGGAGCGGGCCGTCCCAGCGCCGAGACCAGCCCGACCCCCAGTCCCGTACCCAGCAGCACGGTCAGGGCGAGCGCACCGCGCCCGAGCACGGCCAGCACCGCCCGCACCGCGCGGGGAAGTGCGCGCCTGGACGAAGCGGAGTCGGTCACCGCAACAGACTAGGCGACCTGTCCAGAATCGCCGGAGGACGACCGGAGACGCGGACTCCCGAGGTGACGGGGCGGCCCCGTCGTCCACCGCTTCGTCCGCCGCCGGATCACTCCTCCGGAGACCGGTGTCCCTACTCCACGCGGAGCATTTCGCGGCTGCGTTTGCCGTAGTCGTCGGCGTGGTCGAGCACCTGTTGCAGGTAGTCGCCGCTGGCGTTGTACCGCAGCACCGCGTCCCGGAACTGCCCCGCGCGGCGCAGGTCCGTGTCCTCCGAGCACAGGTAATATCCGGCGGCGAGTGCCGCGTCGTCCATGTCGTCGGGATCGGCCACCCCGTCCCCGTCGGCGTCGCGTCCCCAGTCGCGCCAGGTGCCGGGGATGAACTGCAACGGCCCCACGGCGCGGTCGTAGGTTTCGTCGCCGTCCAGACGGCCGTCGTCGGTGTCCTCGATCAGCCGCACCCCCTCGCTGCCGTCCAACGGGACGCCCCGGATCGGCGGATCGGGTCGGCCGGTCTCGTCCAGGTCGGCTCCCCCGTAGCGGCCGTGCCCGGACTCCACGGCACCGATCCCGGCGAGCACGGACCAGCTCAGCCCGCAGTCGGGACGGGAACGACGCAGGGCCAGCTCGGCGTAGCCGTAGGCCTCCAACGCCACCAGCGGAATGTTCAGCCGCTCGTTCATGGAACCGGCCCACTCGGACAGCCGGTCCTGCGGCCGACCACTCCGTCCGAAGGCGGCGGTGCCCGGCAACACCTCCACCTCGGGAGGGTGCACCCCCGCCTGGGGCGGTGCCGTGGCCGCGGGCAACGCGCGCCTGCCGGACTCCTCGGGTTCGAGCACGGTCGCCAGCAACACGAGTACGGCGAACATCGTCAGACCGGCCACCAGACTCGTCGCTGGGCTGGCCGCCTTCCACCTACGTGGCACGCCCGGACCTCCCATCACCGCGTTCCAGTGTGCCCGCACCACGGTGTGCTCGTGGGGGTTTCGCTCGCTCCGTCCTTCGCCCACCACGGAACGCCGAACACGGTCGGGCGAGGCGGCCGCTCCGGTGGTTCACCGCCGTGGCCAGTGTTCGTGCCACTGCTGCCCGGACAGCGCGGCGGGGTCGAGTCCTGCGGCGCGGGCGTCGGTCTCGGCGGCACGGATCCGTTCGTCGAAGTCCCGTGCCACCGCGCGCAGCGCGTCCTCGGGATCCGTGCCGTGTTCCGTGGCCTCGGCGGCGAGGCGGAACAGTTCCCGCCCGACATCCCCTCCCCGGGGGAACAGCTCGCCGGGCACACCGGCCCGGCGGGCGCGCTGGGCCAGTTTGGCGGCCAGTGCCACGGCGGGCTGGCCCAGCGCCACCCCGTCCACGGAGGACTCCCGCCGCTTCTCGACCTGCTTGAGTTCCTCCCAACGCGCGTGCTGCGACTCCGCGTCGTGGACCGTGCCGTCCCCGGCGAAGACGTGGGGGTGGCGGGAGACGAGCTTGCCGACCAGTTCCGTGGCCACCGTGTCCACGTCGAACGGGTCCTCGGCGTCCTCGGCGGCCACCCTCGCGTGGAACAGCACCTGCAACAGCACGTCGCCCAGCTCCTCGCGCATCGCGGCACGGTCCCCGCGTTCCAGGGCGTCCAGCAGCTCGTAGGTCTCCTCCACCAGGTAGGTGCGCAGCGACTCGTGGGTCTGCTCGGCGTCCCACGGGCAGCCGCCGGGGGAACGCAGCCGGTCCATCACCGTCACGGCGTCGAGCAGTTCCACACCGGTGGGTGACTGGGCGCGTATCTCCGCGGCCCCGGCCTCCAACAGTGCCGCCGCCGGCGGGGAGGTCTCCTCCGCCGCGACCAGCACCACGGCCTCCCGCGCCGCCCGCTCCAGCAGCTCCCCGGGGTGCGGGGGTTCGAGTGCCTCCAGGCAGCGACGGGTGGATTCGGCGAGCCCACGGTCGGCGTAGACCACGGAAGCCGCGCGTAACGCCGGGAACGCCCGGGCGGGCACCGCGTCCCCGAGCCGGTCGTCGACGAGAACCACGGTGCTCCCGGAGGTCGCCGGGTGATGCTGACGAGCGCCGTTCATGGGCTCGATTGTTCCACCACCGCATCGCGACCGGAGGCCACCGGCCCCGAAAGCCCCCGACGCGGCGCCGGAACGGGCCCGCGCCGCTGGGATCTCCGGTCCGCGGAACGTCTCAGACCGAGTTCGAACGCGGCGGGATCCGGAATCCCCGGGTCTGGTCCTCGGCCGGAGCCGTGTTCACCCCCACCGGGTCCCACACGCCGTAACGGGGACTGATCTCGACCCCTTCCCGCTGTGCGGTCAGCCCGAGCAGTTGCACTCCGAAACCCCGGGCGAGCTGCTGTCGGACCCGCCGGTCCGAGTCGGTGTCTTCACTGCGGACATCGCGCTCGGTCACCCGCGCGACCATCCACCGCGTGGCGTCGCGGCCCGGCAGCCGGAAGGCCAGTGTGGTGCCGGGTTCGGCCGCGAACAGCGGGGTTCCCACGGCCAGCCGCGGGTTGCGGGCGGCGCGCAACGTCCGTCCCGTCGCCGCCGAGACGCCGGAGGAGCTGTCCTGCTCGACCAGTTCCTTCGCCCGTTCCGGGCCACGGGCCATGAGTTCCGCCTTGCGTTGGGCGTCGGCTCTGGTGGTGGCGCTGGTGTAGTCGAAACGCACCGAGGCTCCGGGCAGCGTGCTGCTTCCGAGCTCGCGCATCAGCAGCAGCGAGCGACCCACCGAACGGGCCTGGTCGGCGGCGAAGATCGTGCCGCGCATCGCCTCCTTCGGACCGCCCTGCTCGTTGATCCACTCGGTCACCTCCTCGTCGGTGACCCGCAGGTTCCTGCGTCGGGCGGCGCGTTCGGCCAGTTCCTGGCGCACGGTGAAACCGGCTATCCGGCTGGCCAGCTCGTCGGTGCGTTTCTCGTTCTCGAGCTGCTGACGCATCTGGGGTCTGCTGCGCAGCACGGTGTCGAAACGTTCCTCCACTGTGTCCAGTGGGATGGCGTGATCGCCGACTATCGCCGCCGAGCCCATCCGGGCAGGCTGGGAACCGCACCCTGCCAGCAACGCGACGGCGAGCAACGCGACGATCAACCGTGGGCCAACGATGACGGATCTCACAGTGGACACTGTCTCACGAACACCCCACCGCTGTCCGTAAGCCCGCCGTGATCACGGTGGCAACGTTCCGCGTGAGTTCCCGGGACGCGACGGTGTCCGCGACTGGCTGGCCTCGGCCTTCCGGCTCCTCGGTTCCTCCCCACCGCGGGTGGCCAGTTTTGCCTAAAATTGGCCGGCGGGCGCCAGCACGTTGACCGCACCCGGGACGCACTCGGCGGTCAACGGCAACCGTCGCAGCGGCTCGCCGTCGGCGTAGGCGGTCACGCCGGGTGTCGACACCGACACCCGCCGGGCCCGCACGGTGGTCACCTGCGGATACTCCACGTGTCCGCCCTCGTAGACGGTGGGCAGCACCCGCACCAGTCTCCGCGCGGCCACCGGCCCGATCACGGTGACGTCGAACCACCCGTCCGTCCAGGAAGCCCCGGGACAGATCCGCATCCCGCCGCCGTAGCTGGTGCCGTTGCCGACCGCCACCAGCACCGCGCTGGTCTCCCACCGCTCGCCGTCGAGTTCCAGCGCGTAGTCCAACGGTCGCAGCCTGGCGAGCTCGGCGAGCACGGCCAGGTTGTAGCGCCACTTGCCGCGCGGCCAGGACATGCGGTTGGTGCGTTCGTTGACCCTGGCGTCGAACCCGCACGCCAGCACGGTGCCGAACCAGTGCGCACCGCAGCGTCCGGCGTCGATCGCGGTGGTACCTCCCGCCAGCACCACCCGCGCGGCGGTTTCCGGATCGCTGCCGTGCAGTCCCAGCATCCGCGCGTAGTCGTTGCCGGTGCCCGCCGGGACCAGCCCGATCGGGATGGAGGTGCCCACGGCGGCCCGCAGGGCGAGGTTCATGACGCCGTCGCCGCCGCAGACGACCAACGCGTCCGTCCCCGCGACCACGGCGCGCTCGGCCAGCCGCAGCGCGTGCGCGGCGTCGGTGCCCACCAGTTCGGTGACGGAGGCCCCGTCCCGACGCAGCCGTTCGGCCGCGCGGTGGGCCGCCTGGCGGGCCCGCCCCCTACCGGAGGTCGGGTTGACGAGGAGGGCGATGTCGCGCACCGGCTGCTCCCTGCGGGTTTCGACGAACGAGTGAGTGGTCACCGGCGCGGCGGGATCAGCTTCCCCGGGTTGAGCACTCCCTCGGGGTCCACGGCGGACTTGACGGCGCGCAGCACGTCGAGCCCGAGCTCGCCGACCTCCTCGCGCATCCAGTCGCGGTGGTCGGAGCCGACCGCGTGGTGGTGGGTGATGGTGGCGCCGACCGAGACGATCGCCTCGCAGGCGGCGCTCTTGGCCCGCCACCACTGCGTGAGGGGATCCTCCGTCCGCGCACACGCCACGGTGAAGTACAGCGACGCGCCGGTCGGGTAGACGTGCGAGACGTGGCACATGACCAACGGTGGCGTGCCCTGGCGACTCAATGAGTCGGTGAGCGCGTTCAGCACCGCCCGGTAGGTTCGGTCCAAGTTGGACCACGTCGTCGCGGTTTCCAGCGTTTCGGCGAAGGCGTTGACGTCCAGCAGCGCGTCCCGCAGGTACGGGGCGTGGAACCGTCCTCGCTCCCAGGACAGCGCCGCCTCGGGTCCCAGCGGGGTGCCGCCCGCCGCGCGCAGCAACGCGGAGGTCTCGGCGTGACGGGCCGCGACGTGCTCGGCGGTGCCCTCGTAGGTGGTCACGGCCAGGCAGCCCCCGGAGGAGGCGTGCTCCCCCACCTCGGCGGTGGCCAGGTTCAGCCCGGTCTCGGTCTCGTCGGACAGCCGGGCCACGGTGGGAAGCGCTCCGGTCCGCGCCAACGTCCGCAGGGCCGCCGCCCCCGTGGCGAAGTCGGGGAAGGACCACGCCTCGTGCCGCGTCTCCTCCGGGACGGGGTGGATCCGCACGGTCACCTCGGTGACCACCCCGAACGCCCCTTCGGAGCCGAGGAAGAGCTGACGCAGGTCCGGGCCAGCCGCCGAGGCGGGCGCCCGACCCGGCCGGAGCGTGCCGCGTGGGGTGGCCACCCGCAGATCCAGCACCATGTCGTCGAACCGCCCGTAGCCCGCCGAGGCCTGCCCGGAGGACCTGGTGGCGGCGAAGCCGCCGATGGTGGCGTACTCGAAGCTCTGTGGGAAGTGTCCCAGCGTGCAACCGCGTTCCCGCAGCAGCCGCTCGGCCTCCGGGCCGCGCAGCCCCGCCTGCAGGGTGGCGGTACCGGACTCGGTGTCCAGGTCGAGCAGCCGGTCCAGCCGGGCGAGGTCGAGGGCCACCACCACGGACGAGGCCGAGCGGTCCGGGTTCACACCGCCGACCACGCTGGTGCCGCCCCCGAAGGCGACCACCGCGACCCGTTCCCGCGCGCAGGTCCGCAGCACCCGCTCGACCTCCTCGTGCGTGCCGGGCCGCGCG
Organism: Actinopolyspora mortivallis DSM 44261; assembly: GCF_000384035.1. GTDB lineage: Bacteria > Actinomycetota > Actinomycetes > Mycobacteriales > Pseudonocardiaceae > Actinopolyspora > Actinopolyspora mortivallis. The sequence continues at coordinate 469,830 of NZ_KB913024.1, read as the reverse complement.
ACCGCGTCCGGGGCCTCGTCCGCCTCCCCGGCCCGGCGACGGAGCAGATCGGGGGTGCTCTTGCCTCCGGTGTGCAGCAGCCGGGTGTGTTCGTCGGTGTGCAGGTGTCGCGTCCCGACGATCTCCGCCAACGCGGACGCGGCTTCCTCGGTGAGCGCGGACTCGCGGAGCCGCACCCGTTCCCTGGGGACGGGGGGAGTGTCGCGGCGGGGCACCCCGAGAGCGTCGGTGAGCAACGCGCGCAGGTGTTCCGGGAGCGGTTCGGCGTCGGCGGCCGTCCCCCACGCGTGCCACATCGGTTCCGGGGTGCGGTGCTGCGGTTCCGTCATGCGCTACAGTTTTACACATGGCGTCAAGTCGTAACGATACGGCCATTCTGGATGCCGCGCGCGAGTGCGTCCTCGCGATCGGACTCCGCCGCGCGACGCTGACCGAGGTGGCCCGGCGCGCGGGAGTGAGCCGCCCGACCGTCTACCGCCGCTGGCCCGACATGCGCGCCCTCACCGCCGACCTGCTCACCAGGGAGCTGCGCGCGCTGCTGCCCGACCCCGGCGAGCGGCCACACAACACGCGCGAGTACAGCGTCGACGGGATCGTCGACACCCTCGCCACGGTGCGCGAACACCCACTGCTGGTGAAGATCCTGGAGACCGACCCGGAACTGCTGACCACCTACACCTTCGACCGGCTCGGCACCAGCCAGCGCGAGATCCTGGACGTCTTCGAGACGGTCCTCCGACAGGGCCAGCGGGACGGTTCGATCGCCGAGGGAGATCCCGCCGAGATGGCGGCGACGATCCTGCTCGTGGTCCAGTCCGCGGCGCTGTCCTGGCGCGTGGTGTCCGACCGCCTGCCCGCCCGCCGCCTGGACGAACACCTGCGGACCATGCTCGACGGCTACCTGCGCCCCCGTCCCGACACGGAGGAACCCGGCACGAGTTCGTCCGGTGGGACGTAACCCACCACCCCGCCCCGGCGGGGGAGAACGGAACCACCCCGACAAGGAGCCGACCATGCGCGAGACCTCGCTGAACGCCGCCCGCAGGAACCGGGAACTGTCCGAACTGGCCGAGGACGACCGGGTGGACCTGCTGGTGATCGGAGGGGGAGTCACCGGCGCCGGAGTCGCACTCGACGCCGCCAGCCGGGGACTGTCGGTGGTACTGGCCGAGAAGCACGACCTGGCGTTCGGCACCAGTCGTTGGAGCTCCAAACTCGTGCACGGCGGGCTGCGCTACCTGGCCTCCGGCCACGTCGGCCTCGCCCACGAGAGCGCGGTGGAACGCGGCATCCTGCTGCGCAGGACCGCACCGCACCTGACGCGTCCGCTGCCCCAGCTCGTACCGCTGCTGCCCGAGACGGACACGCCCAGGGCCGCGCTGGTGCGGGCCGGGTTCCTGGCCGGGGACGTGCTCCGGCTGGCGGCGGGAACCGGCTCGACGTGCCTGCCGCGTTCCCGCCGGATCGGCACGGTCGAAACACTGCGCATGGCACCGCCGGTGCGGCACGAGGGGTTACGGGGCGGGCTGCTGGCCTGGGACGGGCAGCTCGTCGACGACGCCAGGCTGGTCACCGCGATCGCGCGTACGGCCGCCGGCCACGGGGCGAGGGTGCTCACCCGCTGCGCGGCCGAGCGGGTGCACGGTCGAGGAGCCGTGCTGCACGACCGCCTCGGCGGGCAGAGCGTGCCCGTGCGGGCCCGGGCGGTGGTCAACGCGACCGGGGTGTGGGCCGACGAGATCGCCCCCGAGCTCACGCTGCGGCCCAGCCGGGGGACACACCTGGTGGTCTCGGCCGACTCGCTGCCTGGCCTGGACGCGGCGCTGACGGTACCGGTTCCGGGCACGACCAACCGTTTCGTCTTCGCACTGCCCGCCGACAACGGAAGGATCCACATCGGACTGACCGACGAGGAGGAACCCGGCTCCGTGCCGGACGTCCCCGAAGCGGCGGCACACGAGGTGGACTTCCTGCTGGAGACGATCAACACCGCGCTGACCGAACCACTGCGCGCCGCCGACGTGCTCGCCACCTACTCGGGCCTGCGCCCCCTGCTGAGCGGCAGGGACGGCAGCAGCGCCGACCTGTCCCGCGATCACGCGGTGCTCACCGGACAGAACGGCGTGGTCAGCGTGGTCGGCGGCAAGCTGACCACCTACCGCCGCATGGCCGAGGACGCCGTGGACGAGGCTGTCCGGGCCTCCGGGCTGGACGCCGGGCCGTGCCGCACCGCCCGGCTGCCGCTGGTGGGGGCCGCCGACCGGGCGCGACTGTCCCGGGTGAACGCACCACGCGGGCTCGTGGCGCGCCACGGCACCGAGGCCCCCCTGGTGCTCGACCAGGCCGCGGGGGCTCCGGAGGGCACGGAACCGGTCGCGGAGGGCACCGACGTCACCCTCGCGGAACTGCTCTTCGCCGTACGGCACGAGGGAGCCCTGGACACCGACGACCTGCTCGACCGCCGGACCCGCCTCGGCGTGGTGGCCCGCGACCGCGAGGCCGCGCTACCCGCCGCACGAGAGGCGTTGCGCCGGGGCTGAAGGTGGCCCGGGCCGGACCGAAGGGATCCGGGCAACCGAGGACTCACCTCACCGCGAGAAGCCGCTCCACACGGGGTGCTGTCCACCGGCCGCCTCGGGGGCGGACGGGGAGTCGAACCGGTGACGCACCTCGGCGGCCACCTCGGTGTTGCCGGAGGCCTCGATCAGCCTGGCGAACCGGTTGGCGGTCAGATCACGCGTGGGATTGCCCCGGTGGAGACCGAGCTTGTCCAACAGCGCCCCCACCTGGTCGACGGCCGTGTGGGTCCCGTACACGAGCTTGCGGTAGATCCCCACCAGCACCAGCACCAACAACGGAACGGTCACCCAGGCGGGCCAGCCGAGCAGCAGGCCCAGCACGAGCGGCAGCACGAAGGCGACCGCCAGTCCTGCGAACAGAATCCGGTTTTCCTTGCTCACGGTCTCGTCTCCTCGGCGTTCGGCACCAGGGTGTAGGCGGCAGGATCGATCCCCTGGCGCTCGTCGATCAGGTGGGTGAGGCGCTCGGCCACGCGGGGATCGCCCTCGGCCGTGCGGCTCCAGTGCCGTGCCGTCACGTGCAGCGCACCGAGAGCACGGGGCTCGTAGTCAGCCGCCTCGGTGAGCAGACGCAACAGAAGGTCCGGGTGGCGCGACCGCCCGACCGCTGTCAACCACCTGTCGACGAGCCACCGGGCCGACTCCGCCCGGTGGATCATCACGGTGCGCAGCCCCAACACCAGCTGGGACCACACGACGGGTTCGGCGGCCAACGGTTTCGTCGTTCCGGTGTCCTCGGTCAGCCGCGTCGGGTCGAGCACGTCGACGAACAGGTCCAGATCCACCAACAACCACCGCTCATTCCGGCCATTCCGGAATTCGGCGGCGAACCTGGCGATCACGCGGCGCAACATGCCGCGCTCCTCCGCCAGCTTCCGCAGAGCCTGCCGGGCGCTCGGCTCGACGGACTCGCCTTCCCTGCGGGCACGCTGGTGCAGCCGCACGATCGCCTGCTCCGGGAAGTTCGGCGCGATCACCTCGGTGCACACGTGCACGATCAACTGGCCCACCTGCTGGGGCAGGTTCTCGTACCACGACCAGAGGTAGACGAGCCGGCGGAACGAGGCCGCGTGTTCCTCGTCGCGGAGTCCGGCCACGAGTGCCTGCTCGGCGAACCGCATCCAGTACCCGGAGTAGAGCTGCTGGTCGAGATTGCTCCATCGGGCGATCCGCTGGGCCACGTCGAGCACGCACCCGGTGCGCAACGCGTGGTCGAGCAGACGTTCCACCACCCGCTGCCGGTCCCGGTCGGTGAAGCTCGTCGAGCGGATCGCCTCCTCGATCCACGTACAGAAGGAGGACCGCAGGTCCGGATAGTTCTCCCAGAAGTGGGAACGCACCGCCCGGTCGTAGGCGAAGGAGGTGAAACCGACGGGCTGGCCGTGGTCGACGACGTCGACACCGACGAGGTCCCCGAGCTGGGCGAGGTGTCCGCGCTGCTCCAGGCGCGGGGCCTCCCGATCGGTCAGCTCCAACAGCTCCACGAGTTTCTGCGCGGCGAAGAAGACCGCGTCGGCGGAGGCGTCGTGGCACATCGCGGCGGCGAACAGCACAGCTCGCTGGCGCCCCTCCGACAGGTTCTCTACCTGCTTGGCGGCTTGCGCCCGACGCTCCGTGACCGCCACCAGGGCCTCGTGCAGCCAGGCGAACACGTCCCCGTCGGGGTGGCTCTGCCCGAGCCGCTCGACCAGCTCCACCAGCCTGTCGATGTCGCGAAGCGGGCCCTTCAGGTACCGCGTCAGCTCCTCCGGCAGGTCGTCCCGTTCGGGTGGGGTGATCTCCCGGGCGGCCAGGTGCCGCTGCAACACCAGGTGTTCCGAGGGGCGCCCTATCGTGACGACGTGCTCGGTCAGCTCCTCGTCCGCCCAGTCCCGCCGGTGGGACGGCAGCACGACAGCCAGGTAGGCGTCCCGCTCGTCGAGAACGGCACGAAGCGCCGGCAGCTCGCGGCGCCGGGCACGCAGGGTGTCCGCGTCACTGTGGGTCAGGTCCAGCAGAAGTCGCTGTCCCGGCTTGACCCGTTCCGGGAACAGCCCGTTTTCCGGGAACGCCGCTTCATCGGCGAACTCCGCGAAGGAACCGGTGTCCTCGGACAGCTCGTGCAGCAGCATCTTCGCCGCGCTGCGGCGGCCGCTGCCGACGGCACCGTGCAACAGCACCGTTCGTGTCCCGTTCAGCCGATCCCGGGCCAGCCCGAAGTGCTGCGGCGGCACGAAACGCCTCTTCAGCCACCGGAACTCGTCGTGCGGGATCAACCCGCTGGAACGCAGGTACTCGGTGGTCTCCCGCAGAATGTTCATGACCACGGTCGATCCGGAGTACAGATCCCCGGATCCGGTGTGTACGGGACCGTAGATCTCCTCGATGTCGGTTTCGCTCACTTGGCACGCTCGCGTTCGCTCGTCCCACCGAAGTTCTGGTTGATCCCGCCATGCACCGACCCGTTCACGTGGTTGGCCCCGTCACCGTGACTGGTGGTGTTGTACTGGGGACCACCCCCGGTTTGCACGTGTCCGTTGACGGTGCCGATGTTCGTCAAGTTGTTCTCGCGGACGTCGCGCGCCTGCAGCACCTGTCCGGCGGTGGTGTTGGTCACCGAGTTGCGGACCTCCGAGCGCTCGGTTTCCTGCCTGACGGTGCGGTCCTCCAGCCCGGGGACGAGCTCGGCGAGAGTACGGGCGATCTCGCCGAGATCGCGTTCGGCGCTTCCGCTGTCGTAGCGCAACGACTGGCAGTCCGCCAGCGGCGCCAGGGCCGGGGGCAGGTCGGTCGCGGACAGTCGGGGCAGGGTTCGCCCACACAGGACCGGGATGACCCGGGCCCCCGACTCCAGGGCGTTGAGGATCTCGGTGCGGGTCCAGTCGTCCTCTCTGTCCAGCAGCAACCGACCCTGCTCGTCGCGCGTGGAAAGCCACCGGTCGCCGATGAGCACCAGCAGCACCCGAGCGCCGCCGGAGGCCCGTGTCAACGCGTCCCGGAAGTTGTCGCCGGGCGGGATCGACTTGCTGGCACGGAACACCTTCTCGTCGCCGAAACGGTGGGACAGTTCCCGTTCGAGGGCGACGGCCGCGTCGTGGCAGTCGCCGTTGCGATAGTTGACGAAGATCTCGGCCACCGAGTTCTCCTTTCGGCACACGGGGTTCGTTCGCGTCACAGACGAGCTCGTAACGACTGGGTCAGGCGCGGAGTCAGTTCCTTCACCGCGGGGTTGTCACGGAACCGGACGAGGGTGTGGCGTAACCTCCGCAGATCGGTGGTGACGGTGGCGGACTCGATCGCGTCGACGGTGTCGAGGATCCGCTCGGTGAGGGCGCAGGCGTGCTCGACGTTGCCCTCCGCCGCGTGGGCGAGTGCGCGGCGAACGCCGTAGCGGGCCCGGGAGCGGGAGGCACGCACCGGCACCCGCTGGATCTCCCGGTCCAGCACCGGAATCGCCTCACCGGGACGTCCCAGGTCGTGCAGGCACCATCCGGTCACCATGGCGACGGGGTCGGCCAGGTTCGTACTGCCCAGGGCTAAGGCCGTGTCGGAGGAGGCGACCTCGTAGGCCTCGCGGGCGTGGTCCAGGACCCGCATACAGGAGTCGTAGTCGCCCGCCAGCGCGTGTCCCTGCGCCTCCCGTTGCAGGGCCAAGGCGCGGATCCGGGGCGGAATCCGGCCGTCGCGGGCCTGCTGGGCCAGTTCGATCGTCCGTCGCGCGTCGTTGCGGTAGAGGGCGAACAGCGCACGGCGCACCCGCGTGTAGTTCACCAGGTCGTGGTCCCCGGCGGCCTCGGCCATGTCGGCGGCTCGTTCGGTCCACCGCAGCGCGGTTCGTTCCTCCCCGGCTTCCTGGGCCATCCAGCCGGTGTACTCGGCGTACCGGGAGCCCAGAACCAGGATCTCGTCACGGTTGCCGGTGGTGGCGTTGTCGGCCAGTTCGCCCAAGGTGTGCGTGTGCGCCACGAGAGCGGGCAGGACCACCGCGTGATTGACCGTCTGCCCCAGTTCACGGAACTGACCGAACATGCTCCGGAAGGTCTCCAGCGACCTCTCCTCCACCGCCGAGGCGTTCCCCAGAAACATCCCCGGGGAGACCGCCGACACGGCCCCGGCTGCCAACAGGCCACGACGGTTCACCGTCGGCCACCGACTCGTATCGTCCCGATCAGATCCCATGAGCCACACCTCACCGTCTTCCTCCGAGCGTGGTGCTCCGGACGGGGGCAGCGGAACCAACTCGCTCAGCGTTCCACCGGCTCCGAGTCTGCTGTCGCAGACTCGCGCGAGTTCCGGTGACGGCCGTTTGTGTCCGGTTTCGACCTTGCTGAGATATCCCTTGCTGTAGTGCACCAGTTCGGACAGCTTGTCCAGGGAGATCCCGGCGGAGATACGCACCCGTCGAAGCTCCGTGCCGAACAGTCTGCCTTGCTCACTCACATGTGCCTCCGGGTTTCCCGTTGCCCGACGAGAAGGGAGACGGGAAACCGTTGTTCCCGATTTCCGTGAACGAACACGCTGTGGTGGCACGCGAGGAAACCGCGTCCGAAAGGGATGTCCCCGCCCACCGGACGGAACGCTAGGAGACAACGCGATCGTGAACGAAACGATTCACCGAGCATCACCCGATGAGAGCAGTGCGGACGACCGAAGTGTCCTTTCTTCGGCCGTTCGTGTGGTGTGTCCGGGGAAACACGGATGATTCCGGTGGAACCTCGGGAGCTGGTGGACACCCAGGGAACCGACAACCTGGACGAGCTCTCGCGCGGCTGGCTCACACACTCGGGCGTGGATTTCGACGGCAGGCACTACGCCTCGACGCGGCGGGAAACCACGGTGACCGTCTCCGAGGCCGCCCCGCGTGCGGCTCGCGCGGAACCCTCCCGGGACACACTGGAGAAGACCGCCCGGACCGCGTCGCCGCACTCCGGCCGTGAACCCGGTCCGGCTCCGGCCCCGCGCGGGCCCCCTACGCCGGTTCGGGACTGCCCACCAGCGAGGTCACCAGGCCGGAACACCACTCCAGCAGCGCCTCGTCCCGCAGCGGCGGAGCCCCGATGCGACCACCGGCTGCCCCCTCGGTGGGACGGGAAACCGACACGGTCCGCACAGTGGACTTGTACACCGCCTTCGGGTACAGCCGCTTCATCCGGATCTGGGCCGACTCGGGCAGTTCCAGCGGGGCGAAGCGCACCGAGGACCCCTGCAGGGTCACCTCGGTGACCCCGTGCGCCCGGCACACCTGCCGAAAGGCGGTCACCTTCAGCAGCCGTTCCACCGGTTCGGGCAGTGGGCCGTAGCGGTCGGTCAGTTCGCCGCGCACCGCCTCCAGGTCCTTCTCGTCGGCGGAGGCGGCGATCTTGCGGTAGGCCTCCAGCCGCAGGCGCTCGCCCGGCACGTAGTCGTGCGGGATGTGCGCGTCCACCGGCAGGTCCACCCGCACGTCGGTGAGTTCCTCCTCCTCGGAGTCGAGGCCGCCGTCCTCGCGGTAGGCCTGCACGGCCTCCCCCACCAGGCGCATGTACAGGTCGAAACCGACCCCGGCGATGTGCCCGGACTGCTCGGCACCGAGGATGTTGCCCGCGCCACGGATCTCCAGGTCCTTCATCGCCACGGCCATCCCCGCGCCCAGCTCGGAGTTCTGCGCGATGGTGGCCAGCCGGTCGTGGGCCGTGTCGGTCAACGGTTTGTCCGGCGGATACAGGAAGTAGGCGTAGCCCCGCTCCCTGGCACGGCCGACCCTGCCACGCAGCTGGTGCAGCTGGGCCAGCCCGAGGGTGTCCGAGCGGTCCACGATCAGCGTGTTGGCGTTCGAGATGTCCAGGCCGGTCTCCACGATCGTGGTGCACACCAGCACGTCGTACTCGCGTTCCCAGAACCCCTGGATGATCTTTTCCAGCCGGTCCTCGTTCATCTGCCCGTGGGCGGTGACGATCCGCGCCTCCGGAACCAGTTCGCGCAGATGTCGCGCCGTCTTCTCGATGTCGTGCACCCGGTTGTGCACGAAGAAGACCTGCCCGTCGCGCAGCAGCTCCCGCCGCACGGCCGCGGCGACCTGCTTCTCGTCGTAGACCCCCACGTAGGTCAGCACGGGGTGCCGCTCCTCCGGCGGGGTGAGGATCGTGGACATCTCGCGGATCCCGGCCATGCTCATCTCCAGGGTCCGCGGGATGGGCGTGGCCGACATCGTGAGCACGTCGACGTGGGTGCGCAGCTGCTTGATGTGCTCCTTGTGCTCCACACCGAAACGCTGCTCCTCGTCGACCACGACCATGCCCAGGTCCTTGTAGCGCACCCCCGTCTGCAGCAGGCGGTGCGTACCGATGACGATGTCCACCTCCCCGGAGGCGAGCCCGTTGACGGTCTGCTCGGCCTCGTGGGGATCGGTGAACCGGGACAGCCCCCGGATCGTCACCGGGAAGGAGTGCATCCGTTCGGTGAAGGTGTTCAGGTGCTGCTGGGCCAACAGCGTGGTGGGCACCAGCACCGCCACCTGCTTGCCGTCCTGCACGGCCTTGAAGGCGGCGCGGACCGCGATCTCGGTCTTGCCGTAACCGACGTCGCCGCAGATGACCCGGTCCATCGGCACCGAGTTCCGCATGTCGGCCTTGACCTCCTCGATGGCGGCGAGCTGGTCACCGGTCTCGGTGTAGGGGAAGGCGTCCTCCAGCTCGCGCTGCCAGGGGGAGTCGGGGCCGAAGGCGTGGCCGGGGGAGGCCTGCCGGGCGGCGTAGAGCTGGACGAGTTCGGAGGCGATCTCCTTGACCGCCTTGCGAGCCTTGGCCTTGGTGTTCTTCCAGTCGGTGCCGCCGAGCTTGTTCAGCGTGGGAGTCTCCCCGCCGACGTAGCGCGAGACCTCGTCCAGCTGGTCGGTCGGCACGAACAGCCGGTCCCCGGACTGGCCGCGCTTACTGGAGGCGTACTCCAGCACCAGGTACTCACGTGTGGCGCCGCCGACGGTGCGCTGCACCATCTCGACGTACTTGCCGATGCCGTGCTGCTCGTGCACCACGTAGTCCCCGGCCTTCAGCGCCAAGGGGTCGACCGACCTGCGGCGCCGCGAGGGCATCCGGCGCATGTCCCCGGTGGAGGTGCCGCCCCGTCCGCCCGTCAGGTCGGTCTCGGTGAGCAGCACCAGTCCCACGTCCGGGGCGGAGAGGCCGTCCTCCAGGTTCGCCCGCACCACGGTGACCACGCCCGGCTCGGGCTCGGCGGTCAGGCCCTCCTCCACGTACTTGGCGGGCAGTTCCGCCTCACGCAGCTGCTGCACCGCGCGCTGGGCGGTGCCGCCGCCGGGGACCACCAGCAGCGTGACACCGCCCCCGGCGGTGTGGGTCCGCAGGTCCTCGAAGGCGCGCCGCACGTCGCCGCGGTAGCGTTCGCTCTCCCGCAAGCCCAGCCGCAGCACTCCGTGCTCGGCGTCGCCGTCCCCCTCGCCGCTGCTGAACTGGCTCAGCGTCCACCACGGCAGCCCCAGTTCCCGGGTGCGGTCGGCCACCTCGGTCAGTCCCCGGTAGGCCGAGTCCCCGAGGTCGACCGGTGCCGAACCCCCTTCGGCGGCCACCATCCAGGAGGCCTCCAGGAACTCCTCGCCGGTGCGCACCAGGTCGGCGGCCCGGGCCCGGATCTTCTCCGGGTCGCTGAGCAGCACGTGTGTCCCCTCGGGGACCAGCTCGGTCAACAGTCGCATCCTGCCCGCGCACAGCGCGGGGATGAGCGCCTCCATCCCCTCGACGGGTATTCCCGAGGCGAGACTGTTCAGCATCTCCCCCAACTGGGCGTCGCCGGAGTGGTTCGCGGCGAGCTCGGCGGCCCGGGCGCGGACCTCCTCGGTGAGCAGGAGCTCCCGGCAGGGCGGGGCGTCGAGCTCCGCCGAGGACTCGGAACCGGCCGCCTCCCCCAGGGAACGCTGGTCGGTCACCGAGAAGGGGCGGATCTCGGTGACCTCGTCGCCGAAGAACTCCAGCCGCAGCGGGTGCTCCTCGGTCGGGGGGAACACGTCGACGATGCCGCCGCGCACGGCGAACTCGCCGCGTTTCTCGACCATGTCGACCCGGTTGTAGGCGAGCCCGGCCAACCGCTCGACGAGCTCCTCGAAGTCGTGCTCCTCGCCGACCCGCAGCCGCACGGGAACCAGTTCGCCGAGGTCGGGGGCCAACGGCTGGATCAGGCTGCGCACCGTGGTGATCAGCACCCGGACCGGTCCGTGCGGGTGCTGCTCCGGGTGGGCGAGCCTGCGCAGCACCGCCAGGCGCCGTCCGACGGTGTCCGCCCGGGGGGAGAGCTTCTCGTGCGGGAGGGTCTCCCAGGAGGGCATCATCTCGACCCCTTCCGGGCCGAGCAGGGTCGAGACGGCGGCGGCCGCCTCCTCGGCCTCCCTGCCCGTGGCCGTCACCAGCAGCACCGGTCGGTTCTCACCTCCCCAGTACTCCCCGGCGGCGAGGGCCGTGGCCACGAACGGACGGGAGGCCGCGGGCCCTTCCAGCGCGAGCCGGCCGGTGTCGACGGATGAAGCGACACGCCCCAACGCCGGATCACGGGACAGGGTCTCGAGCAGTCCCGCCAGGGGACCAGCCTGGGTCATGAACAACCTCGCACCGCGACGGAGGGAAACGCCGACGTCCCGCGGACAGTGGCCGCGCCGCGAAAACGACCTCGTGTCGCCGGGCGCGCGGAGCCGACTGGCGGGTACCTCCTCCAGAGTACGACTTTGCCCGCCGTCGACTCGCACGCCCCGAACGCGAAGGGGGCGAGCTGCTGGTGCGGAAGGATCGCCGCACGGACCACACAAGGTGGTCCCCACCTCACGGTCGCGTCGTGTGTCGCTGTTCACGGGGGTGGGCAGTTGCCCGCCCTCCGCCACACCCCTACTGTTACCCGCCAGTAACTTATGTGGTTCTCCGAGAGGAGCCGTCGATGAACATGCTGCTGCGTCTGCTGCTGGTCGTGCTCAAAAGCACGTTCCGGCCCCGGGTGGACCCGCTCGGCCCCTGCACCACGAACTTCCGGGTCTCGCCCACCGACCTCGACCTGCTCGGACACATGAACAACGGGGTCTACTTCTCGGTCTTCGACCTGGGCCGGATCGACCTCATGCTGCGTTCGGGCCTGCTGCGTCTGATGCGCTCCCGGGGCTGGCACGCGGTGGTCACCAACGAAACCGGATCCTTCCGCCGCCCGCTGCGCCCCTTCCGCGCGTTCACCCTGCGCACGCGGATTCTCGGTTGGGACGAACAGCACTTCTACCTGGAACACCGGGTCACCAGCGAGGGCAGGTCGACCACCACGGCCGTGATCCAGCTGCGTTTCCTCGCCCGCGACGGGGAGAAGATCACCCCCGAGCGGATAGTGGGGCTGCTGCCCGGCCCCGTACGACGCCCCGAGCTTCCCCCGTGGGTCCTGGAGTGGAGCAAGGCCAGCTACGAGCACCGTGCGGCCGAACCGGCCCCACGGGACTCCGATGGCTGAAGCCGCCGCCGGCTACCGGGTGCGCAGCCTCGGCCGGTGTTCCAGATGGGACAGACCGTTCCAGGCCAGGTTCACCAGGTGGGCGGCGACCTCGTCCTTGTCCGGCCGCCTGGCCTCCAACCACCACTGTCCGGTGAGCGCGACCATCCCCACCAGCGCCTGGCTGTACAGCGGGGCCAGCTCCGTGTCGTAGCCGCGCGAACCGAACTGCAACCCGAAGATGTGCTCGACCTGGCTGGCTATGTCGTTCAGCAGGCCGGAGAAGGTGCCGGTGGCGCTGGCCACGGGCGAGTCCCGCACCAGGATCCGGAAACCGTCGGTGGAGGTGTCGATGTAGTCCAGCAGCGCCCGCGCGGCCTGCTCCAGCAGTTCCCGGGGGTGACCGGCGGAGAGGGCCGAGACGACCGAGTCCAGCAGGGTCTGCATCTCGCGGTCGACCACCACCGCGTAAATGCCCTCCTTGCCGCCGAAGTGTTCGTAGACCACCGGTTTGGACACCTCGGCGCGGTGGGCGATCTCCTCGATCGAGGCCCCGTCGAAACCCTTCTCGGCGAACAGCGCCCGGGCCACCTCCAACAGCTGCCCGCGCCGTTCCTTGCCGCTCATCCGGACCCGGGCGGCGCCCCGGGCACCGACCTCACCCCGGGGGGCGTTGTCCCTGCCCCGGTCACCTCGGCGTGCCACCACGAGCCACCACCCTATCGTCGCCGGGGCGCCCCCTCCGCGAGCCCGCGCACGCGCCCCGTTACGCCCGCCCCTTCCCGGGCCCCCAATCCCCGGGAAGGGGCCGGGCCAGTGGGCCCGGCCCTGGGGCGTCCGACGCCCCCGGCCGGCCCGCCCGGGGGGCCGGAACCGGTCGGAGCCGGTCAGTGCCCCTGCTCGGTCGCCGAGATCCTGCTGAGCCGCTTCTCACTGGGCCAACGCACCTTCCAGGCCCAGCCCAGTTTCTCCAGCATCCAGATCGTCCGGGCCGAGATGTCCAGCTGCCCCTTGAGCACCCCGTGTCGGGCGCAGGTCGGGTCCGCGTGGTGGGAGTTGTGCCAGGACTCGCCGAAGGACACGATCGCCAGGGGCCAGAAGTTGGCCGCCCGGTCCCGGCTCTTGAACGGGCGCTCACCGATCATGTGGCAGATCGAGTTCACCGACCAGGTGACGTGGTGCAGCACGGAGACCCGGACCAGCCCGGCCCAGAAGAACGCGGTGAGCGCTCCCCACCAGGACCAGGTGATCAGCCCGCCCAGCAGCGCGGGCACCAGGAAACTGGCCAGCGTCCACACCGGGAAGAGCCTGTTGACGCGGGAGAGCACCCGGTCCTTGAGCAGGTCGGGGGCGAAGCGGTCGGCGTTGGTCATGTCCCGCTGGAACAGCCAACCCATGTGGGCGTACCAGAATCCCTTGGCCAGGGCCGCCGCCGAGCTTCCGAAACGCCAGGGCGAGTGCGGGTCGCCCTCTCGGTCCGAGTAGGCGTGGTGCCTGCGGTGGTCGGCCACCCAGTTGATCACCGGCCCCTGCACGGCGCTCATACCGGAGACGGCCAGCAGCACCTGCACGGTCCGGTTGGTCTTGAACGACCTGTGGGTGAACAGACGGTGGAAGCCGACGGTGACCCCCAGTCCGCTGACCACGTAGAAGAAGACGGCCAGCGAGACGTCCACCGGTCCCAGTCCCCACCCCCAGGCGGCGGGAACGGCGGCTACCAACGCGATCAACGGAACTATGACGAACACGTAGACCAGGGCCTGAGCGAGGTGGGGACGGCGTCCCGCCGTCAGGGCTTTGGGGGCCTGGCGGCGGGGCCGCTCCTCAGCGGCCGCGCTCTCGGTCGGTGCGGTCATTTGGTTACCTCTACTGACTTCTGAGAAGGGGGTTTTCGTAGTGGCTGTTCGAAAGCGGTCCACTCACCGCCTGGCATCCCGGTACGCCCGCCTGCCGGTCCGGACCGACCGGAATGCCCCTTTCAGCCTACGGCAGCGTAACCTACGGCGGCGTAGGTTTCCCGCGTTCCTTCGTCGTACCCAACCCTGGCAGCACCGACACCTCACGGCCAGTCGATCGGCGAACCGTACGGGAACCCGCCGTGGCCCACCGGCCACGCGAGGAAACCACTGGTGAGAGGACCTCTCACCACACTCGGACACCACAGGCTCCATCCGGATGTCGACGCCGAGAGGGGGCATGACATCATGACCTCGGACGCGACAGCGAGCGGCCGGACGTCGCCAGCACGCCGCGTGGTCGGTAAGCTGCGAAGTCGAGACCGCACCCCGTGGTGTGGTGCGGACAGTGCGATGTCGTGTCGTGCGATCCGCCGTAGTGTAAAGGCAGCACCTCGGATTTTGGTTCCGATAGTCCAGGTTCGAATCCTGGCGGCGGAGCGACCGACACCCCAGTTGACAACACGCGCCGACCGGACGGGTCGGCTCCGACAGGGGGTGTGTGCCGCTGCGCGACGACGTGGTTGACGCGCGGGAGGGAGCGGCTACTTCGCTCGGCGAGGTCTCCGACGCGTGGGTGATGGGACGCGCCCGCGAGTTGCAGGTCGTCGGTCAACACAGCGATCTCCAGGGACGACGGGCCGCCCTCCGCGAGGCCGACGAACTGTTGAGCGAGGCCCGGCGTCGGGGGAACCCCAGGATGGTCGGGCAGCTGCTGTGCTGCGGTTCGATGCTGCGGCTGTGCGCCCCGGGAATGGCCGAGCAGGCCGTTCCGCTGCTCGACGAGCTGCTCACCCACACCCGCCGACACCGGCTCGACGTGCTGCGCGCCGACGCCCACGCCCTGCGGGGACGACTGGCCCTGATCGACGGCAACGAGGACAACGCGCTCAACCAGGCGGCCGAGGCGCTGGTCATCCTCGACGACGACCTCGTCCCGGACGCGACCCTCGGCCGGCGCTCCTGGGAACGCCTGCTGGCCACCGCGCTGATCGACATCGGTCGGGTCCTCACCCAGCTCGGGATCTACGACATGGCCGACGAGGTCATGGCCCGCGCCCACCACCGCATCCGGGAAAGCGGCGGCCCGTACGAGATCGCCACGCACCTGATCAACCGCTGCCGGATGCTGCTCGGCTGGGGACTGCGGCTGGAACGGATCGGCAAGCAGGACGAGGCGCACGCGCGTTTCGGCACCGCCTCCCAGATCGCGCTCTCCATGGACGGCCGCTCCCAGGAGTCACTGTTCCCCCGCATCCCGGGTATGCAGGACGCCGACCGGCTTCCCGTGCTCGCGGCCGCCTCCGCCCTGGCACATCCGGACGCCGAACACGTCGCGCGCCTCGCGGAGATCTCGGAGGCCGAGCAGGACATGCCCACACGCGAGCGGATCGTGCTCGCCATCGCGCTGTCCCGCTGCCACCGCGCGGCGGGTGCCGCGGACAGGTCCACCGAGGTGCTGCTCGAAGCCAGGGACGCGATCGCCGAGGACGTCTCCGAACCGGGGCTGCGTATCTCGCTGGTGCGCGAGTACGCCCTGCACTCCGAGCTGTCTCCGGAGGAGGCCGCCCCCGCACTGCGGGAGTACTCCCGGGAGCTGGAGACGGAGCTGTGGAACATGCGGGCCTCCCGCAGCATCACACTGAAGGCCCGGTTGGACCGTCAACGGTTGAACCGGCAGCACCACGCGATCACGCGCCAGGCCATGCACGACCCGCTCACCGGGCTGCCCAACCGCAGAGCGCTGGACGCGAAGCTGGAGAGCCTGCTGCAGGAACCCGAGGCCCAGCCGCTCTCGGTCGCCCTGGTGGACCTGGACGGGTTCAAGGAGGTCAACGACCAGCGTTCCCACGCCGAGGGCGACGAGGTGCTGCGGGTGATCGCCCGCACGCTCAGCGACACCCTGCGGGCCGACGACCTGGTCTCCCGCTACGGCGGTGACGAGTTCGTGGTGCTGCTGCCCGGGGTTCCGTTGCAGGCCTCGGAGAGCGCGTTGGAGCGCACCGTGCACGCCGTGGCCGAACTGCCCGCCTCCCTGTCCCGGGGGGTGACGCTGTCCATCGGTGTGGTGGCGATGCAGCCCCACGAGGACGCCAGCGAGGTGCTGGCGCGGGCGGACATGGCCATGTACCGCGCCAAGCGGCTCGGGGGGAACCGGGTGGTCGCGGTCTCCACGGACTCCACCCAGGAGATCTCCTCCGAACAGCCCCTGTGGATCCCGCCGGAGGCGACCTGAGTCCCGTCGGGGACGAACAGGGCCGATGTTCTGCGGGCACACGCCGCACACGAGGGGTAACATGTCTCGCGCAGGCGCACCGGGACGTTCGTACGAGCCGGGGCAGCGGTCCGCTACGGCGTCCGGACGGTTACCCTTCACCCGATTGGACGTCACAGGCGCATCGTTCCTCCCGTGACCGCACGGGTCGGTTTCCGTGGAATCCGGCACCGCCTACGGACGGGTACGGTGTGTCGACGTCGAAACCGCTGGACTCCGAGGGAGAGCATCGATGCTCGAGGGCGTCACTGCCCAGCCGCCTTCGGACGGCATGTCCTCCGACCCGGTGAGTGTGCTCGTGCTGGCCGCGGGCGAAGGCACTCGCATGAAATCCGCGACCCCGAAGGTGCTGCACCGGATCGCGGGCAGACCACTGCTCGAACACGCGGTTCGCGCCGCGGCGGGTGTCGCACCCGACGAGTTGAGCGTGGTGATCGGGCACGGCGGACAGGCCGTCGGTGAACATCTCACACGACTGCGATCCGAACTCGACCGCGAGATCACCCCCGTGGTGCAGCACGAACAGCTCGGCACCGGGCACGCGGTCCGGTGCGCGACGGAACAGCGGAGACCGCGGGGGACCGTGCTGGTCACCTACGGGGACATTCCGCTGCTGGACGCCGAGACCCTGGAGAACCTGCTTCGCGAGCACCGCCGCCGCGGGGACGCGGTCACCGTGCTCACCGCCGTGGTCGAGGATCCGCACGGCTACGGGAGGATCCTGCGCGACCACGAGGGCGAGGTCACCGCCATCGTGGAGCAGAAGGACGCCACCCCGGAACAGGCCGCCCTCTCCGAAATCAACTCCGGGGTCTACGCCTTCGACGCGGAGTTCCTCACCGAGGCGTTGGGGCTACTGTCCACGGACAACTCCCAGGGTGAGCTGTATCTCACGGACGTGATCGGAATCGCCCGGAAGCGCGGTCGCGGCACCGGGGCGCTGGTGTGCGCGGACAACTGGCTCGTCGAGGGGGTCAACGACCGGGTGCAGCTGGCCTCCGTGGCCGCGGAGTACAACCGCAGGCTGCTGCGGCACTGGATGCGCGAGGGTGTCACCGTGACCGATCCCTCCAGCGTGTGGCTGGACAGCGGAGTCACCCTCGGCCGGGACGTGGTGCTCGAACCGAACGTCCAGCTGCGCGGGGACACCAGCGTCGCCGAAGGGGCTCAGGTGGGCCCGGACACCACGCTGACCGACTGCGCGGTGGCCACCGGTGCCCGGGTGGTACGCACCCACGGGGAGAGCGCCGAGGTGGCTCCTCACGCCTCCGTGGGACCGTTCGCCTATCTTCGTTCCGGCACCCGAGTGGGTGCCGAGGGCAAGGTGGGCACTTTCGTCGAGGCGAAGAACGCCGAGATCGGAGCGGGAAGTAAGGTCCCACACCTGAGCTACGTCGGGGACGCCACGATCGGGGAGCACAGCAACATCGGGGCCGCCACGGTCTTCGTCAACTACGACGGGGTGGCCAAGCACCACACGGTGATCGGTTCCCACGCGCGGACCGGTGCCGACAACATGTTCGTGGCTCCCGTGCGGGTCGAGGACGGTGCCTACACCGCGGCCGGATCGGTCATCACCGAGGACGTTCCCCCCGGTGCGATGGCGGTGGCCCGAGGGAGGCAACGCAACATCGAGGGCTGGGTCGCCGAGAAGCGTCCCGGCACCGCCGCCGACGAGGCCGCCCGGCGTGCGCTGGCCGACCGTGACCAGTCCGCCGAAACCGACGAGTGACAGCCGAGTCTTGCAGCGTCAACGGGAGGGGACGATGACCGTGAGTGCCATGTCTGCGACACCGAAGAAGAGTCTCAAGCTTTTCTCGGGACGCAGCCACCCGGAACTGGCCGAGGAGGTCGCCAAGTACCTGGACGTCAACGTCACGCCGCAGGCCGCCTACGAGTTCGCCAACGGCGAGATCTTCGTCCGCTACGACGAGTCGGTGCGCGGCTGTGACGCCTTCGTGATCCAGTCGCACAGCGACCCGATCAACGAGGCGGTGATGGAGCAGCTGGTCATGGTGGACGCCCTGAAGCGGGGCAGCGCCAAGCGCATCACCGTGGTCATGCCGTTCTACGCCTACGCGCGCCAGGACAAGAAGCACAAGGGACGCGAGCCCATCTCGGCCCGGCTGATGGCCGACCTGTTCAAGACGGCCGGTGCCGACCGCATCCTCACCGTCGACCTGCACACCGACCAGATCCAGGGCTTCTTCGACGGCCCGGTCGACCACCTGCTCGCCCAGACCGTGCTGTCCGACTACATCAAGGAGGCCTACTCCGAGGAGCCGATCACGGTCGTCTCCCCGGACTCCGGCCGGGTCCGGGTCGCCGAGAAGTGGGCGGACAACCTCGGCGGCACCCCGCTCGCCTTCATCCACAAGACGCGCGACCCCAGCAAGCCCAACGAGGTCGTGGCCAACCGCGTGGTCGGTGACGTGGAGAACCGACTGTGCGTACTGGTGGACGACATGATCGACACCGGCGGCACCATCGTCAAGGCCACCGAGCAACTCCTGCAGGCGGGCGCCAAGGACGTGATCATCGCCGCGACGCACGGTGTGCTGTCCGGACCGGCCGTGGAGCGGCTGTCCAACAGCGGCGCCAAGCAGGTGGTGCTGACCAACACGCTGCCCATCCCGGAGGAGAAGCGTTTCGAGAAGCTCACCGTGCTCTCGATCGCGCCGCTGATCGCCAAGGCGGTGCACCAGGTGTTCGAGGACGGTTCGGTGACCGGCCTGTTCAACGGCCAGGCGTGACGCTGCGAGTACGTCCCGGCCGGGGGGCGGTTCCACGCGGAACCGCCCCCGAGGGCGGCACCGCACGGGCCTTCTAGGTCAGGTAGCCGAGCAGTTTGTGCGCGGCCAGCACCGCGAACAGCACCAGGCACAGGCTCAGCACCACGTTGGACACCCAGCCGGAACGGTACGCCTCGGGCATGCGCCGCGAGTTCAGCAGGAACAGCAGCGTTCCCGCCAAAAACGGCATGAACAGCGCCCCGAGCACCCCGTAGAGGATCGTCAGCTGGAACGGCCGGTCGAAGAACAACAGACTCATCGGCGGCACCGTCAGCCACAGCACGTACCCCCGGTAGGCGGCGCTGCGCAGCAGACCGTTCCCGTGCTCCCCGCCGGAGGTCGTGGACGGCTCCGTCCGCCACGTGCGCCACCAGTCGGCGAACATCAGGCTCACCCCGTTCCACACCCCCAGCAACGAGGTGAAGGTGACGGCGAGGAAACCGATCAGGAACGGCAGCCGCGCCCACTGCCCGTACTCGGCGGCCAGCCGTCCGCCCAGTTCGAGCAGACCGCGGTCGTCGTCGGTGATCCCCTGCCCGAGCAGCAGCTCCGAACCGACGATCAACATGGCCACCACGAACACGCCCGTGGTGAGGTAGCCGACCGCGTTGTCGGTGCGCATGAAGGGGATCCAGCCGGGGCCGCGCCACCCCTTCGCCAGGGTCCAGTAACCGTAGGCGGCCATGGTGATGGTTCCGCCCACTCCACCTATCAGGCCGAGCACGTAGATCAGGGAGCCGTCTGGCAGCCGCGGCACCGCCCCTCCGGCCAGGGCGGTCAGGTCGGGGGCCACCAGCACGGCCGTGCCCACCACGGTGACGAACATGACCCCGACGAGCACGGTCATGAGGCGTTCCAGCGCCCGGTAGCGACCGAACCACACCAGGGCCAGGCCGACCACCCCGCAGAACATCCCCCAGTAGCGCACGGAGATGCCGGGGAACAGCGCGTTCAGCGGCAGACCGGTGGCGGACATGGCCGTCGCCCCGTAGACGAACCCCCAGACCACGACGTAACCGCCGAAGAACCACATCGTCCAGCGCCCGAGGGAACGCCATCCGGCCATCATCGTCCGTTTCGAGCCGAGATGCCACCGACCCACGGCCTCCCCCAGCCCGAGTTTGAAGACCGTGCCGAGCACGATCGCCCAGAACAGGGTGTAGCCGAAGCGGGAGCCGGCCACCAGCGTGGCGACCAGATCCCCGGCCCCCACTCCGGTGGCGGCGGCCATGATTCCGGGCCCGACTCGTCGTAACCGGCTGCCCCATCCCGTGTTCGCGGGATCTCTCTCCGTGGTCTCCGCACTCATGCCGGTAACGTAATATCCACCGAACGGGTGGGGAAGGCATTCGGCCGCGCACGGCGCGCGTGTCGGGACGCGGCGCGTGCCTCCGGGGCCGCCCCTGAGGGTGGAAATCCTCCGGGAGGCCGCCCAACCAGGGCCGAAGAGGGGAACCTACAATGGCATGGTTGCCTCGGCGAGGCCGGGTCACTCCCGGCGTTATCGGCGTGGCGGCTGGTGGTCACCGGCGACAGGCCGGTGCATCGACCCCGGTTCGGACTCCGGTGTGCGCTCGACGCCCCGTTCCAGCAGACCAGTCGCGCGTCGCGCCGCCGCAGGCCAGCGACTGACACACTCAGCCGAAGCCAAGGAGTACGTAACCGTGGCCGATATACGCCTCGCAGTGGAACAGCGCACCGAGTTCGGCAAGGGTGCCGCGCGCCGGACCCGGCGCGCCGGCAGGGTCCCCGCCGTCCTGCACGGACAGGGCATCGAGCCGAAGTACCTGACCCTGCCCACGGTGGAGTTCGCCAGGGTGATCAGGGAGAACGGCCGCAACGCGGTGCTGACCCTCGACATCGCGGGTGACAAGAACGAGCTCGCGCTGTGCAAGGAGATCACCACCCACCCGACCAAGAACTACATCGAGCACGTGGACATGATGCCGGTCAAGCGCGGCGGGAAGGTCTCCGTCAGCGTGCCGGTGGTGGTCACCGGCAACGCCGCGCCGGGAACCCTGGTCTCGCAGGACGCCAACGAGATCCAGATCGAGGCCGAGACCATGCACATCCCGGAGCACCTGGAGATCTCGGTCCAGGACGCCGAGGCGGGAACCCAGTTCCACGCCCCGGACGTGCCGCTGCCCTCCGGTGCCACCCTGCAGAGTGGTGAGGACGTCCTGGTGGCCAACGTCTCCGAATCCCCCACGGAGGCCGACATGGAGTCCGAGATCGACACCAGCGGCGCGGGTGTCGTCGAGGAGGCCTCCGAGAACGAGACCGCCAACGAGTGACCACCGGAGGAACCGGAAGAAGTCGTGCCGGGTGGCCGTGTGGTAGACGCACGGCCCCCGGCCATCACGTCAGGGAGGGCTCGTGACCCCGCCGGACGACAACGACGCCGGTCGGCTCGCCCTTGTCTTCGGGCTGGGCAATCCGGGGCCGCGTTACGCGGGCAACCGGCACAACATCGGTTTCCTGGTCGCCGACGAGCTGGCAGGCCGCCTCGGCAGCGGCTTCAAACGGCACAAGTCCGGGGCCGACATCGCCGAGGGCAGACTCGACGGTAGCCGGGTGGCGGTGGCGAAGTCCCGGTCGCTGATGAACCTCTCCGGGGGGCCGGTGGCCGCCGCCGCCCGGTTCTACAAGGTCCCGCCGGAGTCGGTGATCGTGATCCACGACGAACTCGACCTGCCCTACGGCCGGGTGCGACTCAAACGCGGCGGCGGCGAGAACGGGCACAACGGTCTGCGCTCGATCAGCAGGTCACTGGGCACCCGCGACTACCTGCGGGTACGGTTCGGCGTCGACCGGCCGCCGGGACGCATGGACCCGGCCGACTACGTGCTACGGGACTTCTCCAAGGCCGAACGCGCCGAACTCGGCTACTTCGTCGACCACTGCGCGGACGCGGTGCGGACGCTGGCGACCAAGGGCCTGGAGGCCGCGCAGAACGAGTTCCACTGACGGCGTTCGGGCCGGTCGTCCCCGCAGACTCTTCAGCCGGTTGCCCGTCCGTGACAGCATGAGTCGCGCTGTCACGACCGCCCTGTGACCGGATCCCGTAGGAGCGGGGAACCGGGGGCGATCGACCACACGGCCACGCTCCCCGGGCAGGCGTTCGGGTCTCATCTCCGTGGCTCCCCTCGGAGGGAACGACGGAAAAGTGTCCTCGATGCTCCCGGTCCCTTTTTCTTGCCGCCCTTCCCCGAAAGACGAACAGCGCGTTCTCCCCGAACAAAGTCACGAGACTCCCCCGGTGCCACACGTCATTTTCGGGGCACCACTCCGGCGGTGCCGAACAGGACGACAAAACGGAACACTTCGAACACCCCGGACAAAATTCCTCGTTCTCGGTTCCGCCGAAAATCCGCATCACGGACGAGTCAGCAGCAACTCCGTGTGACACACACCCCACCAATGAACTGATTCGTAATTCGCGACGAAACCCCACCAGGACGATTTTTCCCGGTTTTCCCGTTCCAGGTCCGACGTGACAGCGGAGTCGACAACCTCGTCGCACTACGTGTCGAACGCGGGGAGACCTTCACGGCAGAGCCCCGCCCACCTCGTCAGACACCACTTCAGCCCCCGACACACCAGCCTTCGCACCGGAAAACCGTCGCGACCTCGCGCCACCAAAACACGCACCCGAGTATTACGGTCAACCGAGAAAGTCAATGGTCCGGAAAGAATATCTCGCGAAGAAACACAGATCTGTTCCAGGGGTAGCGCGAAACCGACGTCATGACTACGCTCCACGCAGGTTCTCATGAGCAACCGTAGCGAGAGGAACTGGGGAAACAGAACGTCACCTTCTCGCTGTCACACGTTGACAGCCACAGAAAACTTCTCGGGAGACCAGCTTTTCAGGCCGCCCCGGAGTTCTGTGCGCCCACACTTGACCGAAGAGGTGCGCGAAGTTACATGGACGAAAAGGTCCTCGAAGCCCAGCGATGGGTGAACACCACCTACGGCGACATAGCCGGGTACCAGAAATGCGATGAGGACGGCCGGACCGGGTGGAGCACCATGTGGTCCCTCACGATGGGGCTGCAGCACGAGCTGGGCATCTCGCCGGTGTCGCGAACTTCGGCCCCGGCACCCTGGCCGGGGTGCGGGACCTCGGTGACATCGGGTTCGGGTGGGACGCCAACCCCAACATCGTGCGGATCATCCAGCACGCCCTGTTCTGCAAGGGCTATTGGGGCGCGAACAGCTACGGTGGCTACGGAACCGTCACCACCGAGGCCGTCAAGGAGATGCGGAGCGACATGGGCCTGCCGGAAGGCGGGACGGGAACCTCCGGCGGCCAGGTCACCCCGAAGATCTTCAAAGCGTTGCTGACGATGGACGCCTACATCATTCTCGGCGGTGGCAGGCAGGAGGTGCGGGAGATCCAGCGCTGGTTGAACGGCCGGTACTGGACGAAGCCGAACTACTTCATCGGCCCGTGCGACGGTCACTTCTCGCGCGACGTGCAGCAGGCGTTGATGAAGGCCCTGCAGTACGAGATGAACGTACCCGGCCCGAACGGAAACTTCGGTCCCGGCACGGAAGCCGGCCTGAAGCGGAACCCGCAGTCCGTCGGTTCCACCGGACCGGTCACCCAGCTGTTCCACGCCGCGTGCATCTTCAACGAACCGGTCCCCGGTGCACCGGCCGGCGTGGGGTTCCGAGACGACTACACCTCCGCGACGGCCACGTTCGTCAGGAAGTTCCAGGAGTTCTCCGCACTGCCCGTCACCGGCGAAGGAGACTTCACGACTTGGGCACAGTTGCTGGTGTCCACGGGTGATCCCGACCGCCCGGCCGACTCGTGTGACACGCGATTCACCATCACCGCTTCCCGCGCGCGGGCGTTGTACGAGGCCGGCTACCGCGCGATCGGCCGCTATCTGGCAGAGCCCCCAAGCAGCGACCTGGACAAAGAGATCAAGGACGGGGAGCTGCAGAATATCTTCGACGCGAGCCTACGGTGCTTTCCGATCTGGCAGTACAACGCTCGCGATCTGGCTGACTTCACCTACTCCGTCGGCTACCAGCACGGGCTGCAAGCCCACGAGCGGGGAGAGCACTACGGGTTCAACTGGGGAACCGTGATCTACTTCGCCGTCGACTACGACGCCACGGATCCGGAGATCACCTCGAACATCATCCCCTACTTCCAGGGGGTGCAGGGCGCCCTCAACAGCCAGGGGAACAGATTCATCCCCGGCGTGTACGGCTCGCGGAACGTGTGCGCCCGAGCCAGTTCCGAGGCGTACGTGTCGCACTCCTTCGTGTCCGGCATGTCCTGGGGATTCTCCGGCAACCTCGGTTTCCCACTGCCGCTGAACTGGGCGTTCAACCAGATCAAGGAGTTCGAGTTCCACAACGGCGACGACGTCTTCGACCTCGACCGGGTGGTACACCGCCCCGGGGCCGACTTCGGGGCCGACTCGATCAACCGCGACACCACTCCGGTGGACGACTTCCTCGCCTACCTGGAACAGGTCCACGAGCTGGCGCGTTCCTACGACTCGTCCCGCGCCTCCAAGCTCACGCTGGAGTGGATGCGCTACCCCAGGTACAACGACTGGAAGTGGCGCGCTAACTTCGAGCTCGTAGACGAAGGCTTCGTCGCGAAGTGCCGTGATGCCGGTCTGCGGACTTCCAAGCACCACAACTACCAGGATCCCTCCGCCGGGGTGACGATCCACGTGGATCACCTGTGCGCCACGGCGAACGCCTACCTCCTGGAGGGGGCGGGGAAGGGCGCCGAGATCGAACTCGGTGACCTGGGTGGTTGGTGCGGTGATCTGATCACCTTCTACGGCGAGTGGGTCCGGGCCGAGGACGAGAACAAGGACGGCCACAAGTACGCCATGGACCGGCTGGCGAAGTCGAACGTCCTGACGACGTTCATGCTCAACGACCTGGTCGAGGACGTCGACGGCTACCACATCGGCACTGCGGTCAAGGCGGGCGCGAACGTGGTGACCGAGTTCCGGAACCTGCTCAGTGATGGTGGGCACCAGTCCCGTTTCGGCAGATTCTTCTCCGAGCGGTACGGCAGTACGACGGAGGCCGTGAACGGTGCTGTGGAATGCTTGACCGGCGTGCCTGCCGCCCCGGACGACGCCGTGAAGTACGCGGCTTCCCGCAAGGGGCTGATCATCCAGCAGAGCGGCACGTTCGTCGAGCCGCTGTCGATAACCCAGTCCGATCTGCGTGCGTTCTGCCAGGGCTATGCCGACACGCTCAACTCGCTGCGGGGTTTGGAAGGAAACTGAACCGCAGCGCCGACCGAGGAGTGATCACCAGGCATGGAGGATTTCGCGATCGAGTTCACCACGCTGCTGCTGTTCGCCACCCCGCTGCTGATTCTCCTCAAGATTCTGCAGATGCTGGTGACACAGCGGCTACCGCTCGTAGCACGCGGCTCAGGGGGGGCGAAGGGCGAGCTCGTGGCCTGGCTGCTGTTGGCGACTCTGGACTCCCACACGGCCGCACTGTGGTCAGACTTCACGATCCAGCCTGAGGACAAATGCCAGAGATACGGATTCTCCTCGAACTCCCAAGTCTACATAGATGGCAGCTTTGTTCGACTATCCGGTCGTAACACGCTGCGTGTGGCCAGACGGAGACACGAAAACCCTGATTCCTTGGGGGCTCAACATCACCACTGCGGTTTTCTTTAGGGCAACGGTCGCCATCGTCGTACATGCCGCAGTTCGCGCCCATCGGCGTCGACGCACGAAGCACACCACTCAGTAGACACAAGTCCCCAACAACCACACAGCCGGATACATCCTCGGGAGACAGCATGATGAGAGACATCGACCGACGACACTTCTTCGCCCTGGGCGGCATGGCACTCGGCGCCGCCTCACTCACCTCCCTGCCAGGTACCGCACTCGCTTCCCCAGACACGTCGACGTGGCGACGAGGGAAGAGCGTCAACGGGTGGCCGATTCTCGACGGTAACGAGGCCGAGCGGTTCCGGGTGGAGGGCAGCGACCTGTCCGTGGGACTGGCCCCCGCCGCGGCACCTGTGCTGCTGTACGTGGCGCGGCGGTTCGTCTACGACATCGAGTCCCAGCTGCAGCCCGGGGAGATCACCGGACACACCACGAACACGAGCGTCCGGACCCCCTACGAGTCGACGTACCTCTCGGGCAGCGGCATCACCATCCGCCCGCTGTTCTACCCCGTGGGTGCGAAGGACGGGTTCTTCGAGGAGCAGCGGATCGTGATCCGCGACATCCTCGCCGACTGCGAGGGGATCGTGGCCTGGGGCGGGGACCTGGATCCGGTCAAGGAGTCCCATTTCCACATCACGGCCCCGCTCACCAGCGGCCGTTACCGCGCTCTCGCGGCCAAACTCGACGGCTGGGACACCGACCCGGGCAAGGGAGCGGGCAGCATCAACGCCTTCACTCCCCGACGGCTCGCACGAGCGCGGCCCAACTGACGGGCCGGAGGAGACCGGACGATTCCGCTCTCCCGACCTCGCCGGAACGAGCCTCGCCGAGACACTGTCTTCACTGGTTCCCTTCCCGGGGCCGAGTGCCACGAGAACACGTCGGCGACCCGCCCCGTTCGGATGGTGCGTTCCCCGTCCGAGGTGTAGTCGCCGGTCTCCGGACCGAGTGACGGTGGTGCCCGATAGTGGACCACTGTTTGCGGGAACGTCACGCCCTCGCCGAGGTCTCGCCTGTCAGCAGCACCGCGCGGCCCGAAAGCGAGGAAAAATCGTGTTGCGGAATCGTCGTGTGTTCCGCCGTGCTGTCGTCGGCGCGGCCGGGGTGGTCGCCCGACCTGATTCCGCTGACGGGATCGGTGACCATGGAAGGAGAAGCGCCGGTAACAACGGGGCAGACCACCATCATCGATATCAGCAACCTGAAAGGGCACTCGGTCCACCCCGATCATTCAGCCCCTCGACAGAACCGCTCCGCCCCGGACCGGCAGGACCTCGGAAAGGTCAGCGTCGAACAGACCACCAGCTCGGACAGTTCGCTGACCATGACGCGGCACATACCGCCGAGGTTCGAGCAGACCATGTTCCTCGACTTGCGCATCTCGCTCGAGAACCACCCGAAGGTCTGCGGGAACCGGCGGGGTCACGAGGTCAGGCGCAGAACGAACCTCTCGTCCTGACCACGAAGAAGCCGGTCGAACTGGTCGACCAGCTCGAGAACTTCCCCCACAGGGCGCACAGTACGAGAGAGAGGACTCGGTCGAGTTGGTCGACGTCGACGACGGGAACACCACATCCGGCGTCCTCGACGATCTCGACCCGCACATCGACGTCCTCTGAATCAACACGGTCCTCGTAGCTCGGTCCGATCTCCTTTCCACACCGACGAGATCAGGCCAGGCGCGTACGGACTGTCGTCGACGCGGAGCCCCTGCCCGGCCGGAACCGGACGGCGCCCGTCTCCGGGGCACCTCTCAGGGAGGTCTCCCACCTCCCGGCACCGTCTTCGGCCGGGAAATCCGGGCAGATCCCGTCTGC
This sequence comes from Actinopolyspora mortivallis DSM 44261, assembly GCF_000384035.1. Taxonomy (GTDB): domain Bacteria; phylum Actinomycetota; class Actinomycetes; order Mycobacteriales; family Pseudonocardiaceae; genus Actinopolyspora; species Actinopolyspora mortivallis. Next base: position 442,300 of record NZ_KB913024.1, on the reverse strand, counting down.
TCGTGTCGTACGGTCACGACATGACGTCGATCTTCGTGCGCTCGCTCGTCACCCCCTCCGCCGTAGCGGTGTTCGTGGTCTCCCTCGTCGTTCTCCTCCTGCTGAGTCACGTTCTGGTTCGCCGCGGAATCGGATTCGGAGCGCCGTTGTACGGGGCGTCGGTGGCCCTTTCCCCGGTTCTCGCCACACCCGTGCTCATCGAGACGACCCACATGCTCGTTCCCGCCCTGGGCCGGAGCTGCACCCTCCAGGACGTCTTCGACAACCTCACCGGAGGACTGCTGGGTATCGTGCTCGGTTTCCTGGTGCGCGGCGTTGTTCACGTCCCGGGCCGCACACGCGCGCCCACCCGATGACCCCGCATCCCTTTCCTGCCCACCTGCCCCGAGAAACCGCCGGGAAGTGAGCACGAGGCAACCAAAAGCCACCAAGACAGGCATACGGCGACCAAGCCCGCCGAAGAACACGTGACTCATCACGGCCAACCTTGTCCGACACAATCGGGCCATGACACGGATAGCTGGCGACCAGACCTGTGGCGTGATCCACGCCAACGGACAGGGCCGAGTGACGATCCCGTCGCCGTTGCGCCGGGCCACCGGCGTGGAGCCCGGCACCCCGTTGGCCGTATACGAAGAAGACGGCCGGGCGGTCATCGAGACACGAGCCCACCTGGCCGAGCGGATCCGCCGCGACGTGGCCGAAGCCTGGACCGGCGAGGGGTCGGCGGTCGACGAGCTGATCGCCGACCGCCGCGCCGAGTCCGCCCGCGACGACGCCGAGGAGGGCTCGTGAGCACCGTGCTGGACACCTCGGCAGTACTGGCCCGGCCGCGCGAGGAAGACGGTGCCGCCGTCGTCGATCCTGCTGGCCACCGTCGACCGAGCCTGGAGAGCCGTCGACGACCTACCTCTCGACGGTGACACGCTCCGGATCGAACTCCTCCGCGACTGAAGACACCGGAGATTTCCCGGGCGGACAGTGTGGGCATCTACAACACCTCGGGTTACCGTCGTCTCCGCCCTCGACCGGTTCGAAATTACGGAAACGGTCGCGATCGCCGAGCAAGGAGTGAGGATCTCACCGATCTGCTCGATCGCTTCGCATGGCGCGAACTCGAACCTGGACCTGCTGCTCGAGGCCTACGGAGGGTTCAACTGGGCCGAATTCCCGCTCACTGGTGGTGATGTCGGCGGGTTGAAGTACTTCGTCCCGTTCCTGCTGCTCCTGTGAACAGTGCGTAATATTCAATACACCCCAAACGCCTGAAAAACACTTTATTGGAAATTTTACAATTTTTCGCATAATGCCGATCGCGATATTTGAGTAGTGTTACCTATAGAATTGCACTATCCAGTCGGATAAAGTGAAAATATATGAAGAAGTTGCTTTACGTCGCATCCGTCCCGGCCGCGATGGCAGCTCTGTTCTTCAGCGCGGGCACGGCGAACGCGGCCGGAGTGCACATTGATGACGTGCAGCACGGGGTGAAACAACCCATCGCCCTGTCCGAGTGCCGGGCCGACGGATCCACCTGCACCATCGGCGCCGGGAAAACAATCGGCTCCACAATTTCGGGAAACAGTGGAGTCGACTTCGGGATCCTGAACGCCTCACTGGGAGGCACCTACCAGAAAACCTACACGGTGACCACGTCCTGCCAATCACCCCAGTTGAAGCGCGGCCAAGCCTACGTGATGTATCCCCGTGGTGACTTCGTGTTCTTCCACGACGGCGTCGGCAACAAGGGAACGGCCTTCCTTCCCACCGGGGTATTCTGCGAGGTGCACAGCGACTGGTGACAAAGGAGACGCCTTGATGAGGGCCAAGGTTGCGACTCTCGCGGTACTGGCATTCGCCACAGTTGTGGCGGTGTCCTCGTGTACCGGCAGTGAATCGCCGGACGACACCGCGGGGTCATCGCACCGGACACGGGCACCGCACGACCCGATCTTGGGCGTCGCCAATCCGCGCGATGGCAACCTCCCCGAGTGTGTCGATACCGTGGTGCACCGGGAAAAGAACGTCCCCACCGCGGAGTTCACCGTCACAGGCCAGCCAGGTGACGTCTTCTCTTATGAGATCCTCAAAAAGGACGGCAGCACGGTCACCGGCACGAGCGGCACGTTCGGATCGGACCAGCGAAAAATGATCTTCACTACAGGAGTTCCCAACGCCGAAATCAAGACCGTGACCATCTCAGCCCGCGGTCGTGTCGGCACTCCCGGAAAGTGCGTCATTACCACGATTGAATAACCAAATTCACCCTTGACCATGAAGATCCCGCGCTTCTCGACGTACCGAGAAGCGCGGGATCTTTTCACCGTATCCGAGGACGCTGACGCGCACACTGGAACACAGCACGGTACACACCAGGAGGTCGGATTTCCTCCCCGCCGTCCCGGGCTGCCCGGTCACTCCAGGGTCTCGGCGACCTCCATCCACCTGCTCTCGATCTCGTCCTTCTGCTCCCGCACCTGCTGCAGCTGGGCGTTGAGGTCCTGGAGCCGTTCCGGATCAGTGGCGGCCTCGGCCAACTGGGTGTGCAACCGCTGCTCCCGGTCGGAGAGCTTGTCCAGCTGGCGTTCCAACCGGGCCAGCTCCTTGCGGGCGGCCCGTTCCTCCGCCCCGGACAGCCCCTGGCTCTTGGGCGTGTTCTCCTGCCGACTCTGCTTGCCGACGTTCTGCTCGGTCGACTCCAGCAGCGACTGCCTGCGCCGCAGGTACTCGTCGATGCCGCCGGGCAGATGGGTGATGGTGCCGTCCCCGAACAGGGCCACCACCTGGTCGCAGACCCGCTCGACCAGGTAGCGGTCGTGCGAGACCACCACCAGCGTCCCGGCCCAGCCGTCCAGCAGGTCCTCCAGCTGCTGCAGGGTGTCGATGTCGAGGTCGTTGGTGGGCTCGTCCAGCACGAGCACGTTGGGCTCGCCCATGAGCAACCGGGCCAGTTGCAGCCTGCGCCGCTCCCCACCGGAGAGGTCCTCGACCCGGGTCCACTGCCTGCCCTTGCCGAAACCGAACCGCTCGGCCAGCTGCGAGGCACTGAGCTCGTACTTGCCGAGCTGGACGTGGGTGGCCACGTCCTCGATCGCCTCCAGCACGCGCCAGCGCCCGGGAAGATCGTGCAGCTCCTGGGTCAGATGGGCCAGCCGCACCGTCTTGCCCTCGATCCGGCGGCCCGCGTCCGGCTCGCGCTCGCCCGCCAGCAACCGCAGCAGGGTGGTCTTGCCCGAGCCGTTCACCCCGACCACACCGATCCGGTCGCCGGGGCCGAGCCGCCAGGTGACGTCGCTGAGCAGCTTGCGGCCGTCCACCGCGAGATCCACGTTCTCCAGCTCGACCACGGTCTTGCCCAGCCGCCGTTTCGCGAAGGAGACCAGCTCCACCGTGTCCCTCGGCTCGGGGACGTCCGAGATCAGCGCCTCGGCCGCCTCCACCCGGAACTTGGGTTTGGAGGTGCGGGCCTTGGCGCCGCGCTGCAACCAGGCCAGCTCCTTGCGGGCCAGGTTCCGGCGCTTCTCCTCGGCCTGCTGGGCCAGCCTCGCCCGCTCGGCACGGGCGTAGACCCAGTCGGCGTAGCCGCCCTCGTACTGCTCGACCCGGCCGTCGACGACCTCCCAGGTGCGGTTGCAGACCGTGTCCAGGAACCACCGGTCGTGGGTGACGATCACCAGGGCGCAGCGCCGCGCCAACAGGTGGTCGGCCAGCCAACGCACCCCTTCCACGTCCAGGTGGTTGGTCGGCTCGTCCAGCACCAGCAGGTCCAGTTCGCTCACCAGGGCCGCGGCCAGCGCCACCCGGCGGCGCTCCCCTCCGGACATCTCGGCCACCCGGGTCCGCAGGCCGAGCCCGGTGATACCGAGACCGTTGAGCACCGAGCGCACCCTCGGGTCAGCCGCCCACTCGTAGTCGGCGCCGAAGCCCTGCGGATCGAGCACCGCGTTGCGCACCGTGGCGTGCTCCGGCAGCTCGGTGCGCTGGGTGACCACCGCGCTGCGCAGGTCACGGGCCTGGCTGACCCGGCCCGCGTCCGGTTCCTCGATGCCGCTGAGCACTTCCAGCAGGGTCGTCTTGCCCCCGCCGTTGAGACCGACGACGCCGATGCGGTCGGTTTCGGTGACACCGAGCGAGACACCGTCCAGCAGCGGCCGGACACCATAGCTCTTCTCGACCGACTCCAGGTTGATCAGGTTGGACATCGAAGGTTGAGTCTCTTCCGTTCACGACGCGGCGGATGTAGCCGTGCGGCAGTGGCAGCCCGACGGGAGAACTCCCGTCTCAGGCGTGCACCTGTGGCGGAGTGGGCCGGTCGGCCTTGTCGTCGCCGACCAGTCTGGCCCCCGGCACCGGCCCCTGGGCCACACGCACCGTCCGGCACACCCCGGCCCCGGAGAGCTCGGCGGCCACGCGCACGGCCGCCTCCTCGTCGGTGCACAGGAACGCGCAGGTCGGGCCGGACCCGGAGACGATACCGGCCAGGGCCCCGGCGTCCACCCCCGCACGCAGGGTGCGCCGGAGCACCGGGCGCAGCGACACCGCGGCAGCCTGGAGGTCGTTGCCCAGCAGCAGCGCCAGCTCGCGCGGGTCGCCGGAGGCCAGTGCCTCCAGCACCGGCTCCACGTCCCCCACCCGGTTGGAGGAGGTCTGCCGCAACCGGTCGAGCTCGCCGTAGACGTCCGGGGTACGCAGCCCCTCCTCGTTCATGGCGATCACCCAGTGGTAGGTGTGCCGCGCCAGTACCGGCACCAGGCGTTCCCCCCGTCCGGTCCCCAGGGCGGTGCCTCCCTGGAGGGCGAACGGCACGTCGCTGCCGAGCCGACCGGCCACCTCGGCGAGCTCCTCGCGGCCCATCTCCAGTCGCCACAGCGAGTTCAGCGCGAGCAGCGTGGCCGCGGCGTCGGCACTGCCCCCGCCCATGCCACCGGCCACGGGAATCCCCTTGTTGAGCGACACCCGCACGCCGGGGTTCGCGGGGTCACGACCGCAGTGGTGCGCGAGTTCGGTGACCGCCCGCCAGGCCAGGTTGTCCGCCCCGGTGGGGGTGACCTCCGCGCCTTCCCCCCGCACGTCGAGGCCGGGCTCGTCGGCGGTCCGTATCGTGATCTCGTCGACCAGCGACAGCGCCTGGAAAACGGTCACCAACTCGTGGTAGCCGTCCGAGCGGCTGTCGCCGACCGACAGGTGCAGATTCAGCTTGGCCGGAACCCGGACGGTGATCGGGGTAGGTACCACGGACAGCACACCCACCAGGGTACGTGTCGACACGGCGCCGTGGTGCCCCAGCTCGCACGCGAGTCGTCCACCGTCCGGGTCCGCCGGGATCCTTCCAGGTCAGCTGGCGGGAATGACCGCCTTGCCGCCGTACTCGCGCTTGATGAAGTCCTTCACCTGCTGGGACCGCAGCATCTCCACGAGCTTCTCGACGCGGGGGTCGTCCCGCATCTCCGAGTTGGTCACCACCCCGTTGACGTAGGGGTTGTCCTCGGTGGACTCCAGGGCCAACGGGTCGTCGAGATCGGCCTTGAGGGCGTAGTTGCCGTTGACCACGGCCGCCTGCACGTCACCCAGGGTACGCGGAAGCTGGGCCGCCTTGAGCGTCCTGATCTCCAGCTTCTTCGGGTTCTCGGCGATGTCGCGCACCTCGGCCTCCTGGCCGGCGCCCTCCTCCAGCGTGACGAGGTCCTGGGCCTCCAGCAGCTTCAGCGCCCGTCCCCGGTTGGAGGGGTCGTTCGGGATCGAGACGGTCGCCCCCTCGGGGAGCTGGTCCAGCGAGTCGTGCTTCTCCGAGTAGATCCCCAGCGGCTCCAGGTGCACCGGGGCGATCCAGTGCAGGTCACCGCCGCGCTCGGACTTGTACTCGTTCAAAAACGGCTTGTGCTGGTAGTAGTTGGCGTCCAGCGAGCCGTTGGCCACCGCCGCGTTGGGCCGGTTGTAGTCGCTGAACTCCTGGATCTCGATCTTGACGCCCTCGTCCTCGGCGAGGTTGTTCTTGACGTACTCCAGGATCTCGCCGTGCGGCTGGGGAGTCACGCCCACCTTGATCGGCGCGTTGGGGTCCTCCTGGGCATCCGTGCCGCCCGAGCAGCCGGCCAGGGCCAGGCCGCAGACGGCGGTCAGGGCGGCGAGAACTCTTCTGGTTCGCATCGTGTCGTCCCTTCGGGATCATTTCGGGGTGGCACGGTGTGCGCACCGTTGTGCGGACCCGCACCGTGTCGGGGACGGCCGGGTCCGGTGTCGGAGGGTCGAAACGGCTCACGTGCTCCGCGAGGACCTCGCGGCTCAGACGTTGGCCAGGGCGCGGCGCCGGTCGACCAGCTTGGTCACCCAGTCGGTGAGCAGCTGCATCCCCCAGGCCAGTACGCCCAGCAGCACCACGGCCGAATAGAGCACCCGGTCGTCGTAGGCGTAGTAGCCGTTCTGGATGGCCATGGATCCCAGCCCGCCCCCGCCGATGGCTCCGGCCATGGCGGCGTAGCCGATCAGGGCGAGCATGGTCACGCCGACCGCACCGACCAGCGCCGCCCGCGCCTCGCTGAGCAGCACTGTCCGCACGATCCGCATCTTGCTCGCTCCGGTGGTGACCGCGGCTTCCACCACCGTGGAGTTGACCTCGCGCAGCGCGTTCGCGGCCAGCCGCGCGAAGAACGGGATGGCCGCGATGGCCAGCGGCACGATCGTGGCGGTGCTGCCGATGGCCTTACCGACCAGGATCCGGGTGAACGAGGCGACCACCACCAGCAGCACCACGAACGGGATCGAACGGACCACGTCCACCACGGCGCTGATGATCCGGTGCAGCACGGGCCTGGGGCTGAGCCCCACCGGTGAGGTCATGTGCAGCCACACCCCCAGGGGCAACCCTCCCACCACACCGATCAGCGTCGAGACCAGCACCATGTAGATGGTCTGGACCGTCGCGGGACGTGCCAGTTCCAGGACCTCCGACCAGGGGGTCACTTCACTCACGCGGCAACTCCATCAACGCTCACGGGAGCGCGGCGCACATGCGCGTCGCGCTCGATCATCCACTTAAGCGCGGACTCGGAACGTTCACCGGACAGGCCGACACGGAACTTGGCGACCGGTGTGTCCCCGAGCCGCGTCAGTCCACCGCCGAGGATCGACAGTTCCACTCCGAAACGGCTCGACGCCTCCGGAAGGAGGGCCCCCACCGCGGCGAAACCGACCAGCACGACCTCGGCGACCACGTCGTGACTCCGGTCGTTCGGGCGGAGAGGCTCCGCCTGGTCCGTCTCGGGAAGCAGAGTGGAGCTGATACGACTGCCGGGTTCGGAGACCAGGTCCAGGACCTTGCCGTGCTCGACCACGCTGCCTTCCTCCAGCACCGCCACGTCGTCGGCGATGCGGCGCACCACGGCCATGTCGTGGGTGACCACCAGCACGGTCACTCCCAGTTCGGACCGGGCCCGGTCCAGCACGGTGAGCACCGAGTCCGTCGTGGCCGGGTCCAGCGCGGAGGTCGGCTCGTCGGCCAGCAGCACCGAGGGCTTGGCGGCCAGGGCGCGCGCCACCGCCACCCGCTGGCGCTGCCCGCCGGACAGGTGGTCGGGATAGACCGAGGCCTTGTCGCTGAGCCCGACCAGGTCGAGCAGTTCGGCCACCCGGCTGCGCCGCTGCGCGGCCGGAACCTTGGCGGACTCCAGCGGGAGCGCCACGTTGCCCGCGGCGGTGCGCTGTCGCAGCAGCGAGTCACCCTGCGGCACCACCCCGATCCGGCGCCGGGCGGCACGCAGCCTGCTGCCGTCCAGCCCGACCAGGTCCGTACCGTCCACCCGGATCGACCCGCTGTCCGGCTTCTCCAACAGGGAGATGCAGCGCGCCAGGGTGGACTTGCCGGCACCGCTGGTGCCGACCACGCCGCAGACGGCGCCGTCCGGGACGTCGAGACTCACGTTGTCCAGCGCGGTGACACGACTGCCGTTCTGGGTGAAGGACTTGCTCAGGTTTTCGACTGTGATCACGATCGAACTCCGCTTCAGCTCACCCCGGCCTCAGACGTGCTTCGTCGCACGTGGCCGGTTTGGGAGGGAACCAAGGGCCGGTACGGGACTCAGACGTGGTGTCGACAGGCGGTCGTGGTCCGCCGCCCCAGATCGACGACACGGCGCTCCGTCAGGCCGAGGCGGGTAGCCACGGGCAGCGCCCTCGCGGTTGCGGTGGAACTCAGAGACAAACCAACTCCATCGTTCCTGGCTGTAGCACCTGCCCGTTGTGGGTGGTTGCTGCGGCGTCGTCGAGCCAGATCTCTCGGCCGCTCGGGATGGACTACGCATGAGAGTAGAACTCACGAAAGCGGAAACACGCAAGTTGATGTCAGTCACTTTCCGCTTTTTGTAGCATGAGTCACTCACACTGCGGAATGAATTGACATCGTGGATATCACGAAAAGTTTCGAGGGCAGCGCCTCATGCCACTCGAAGGAATGAATCATCGGGAGAGCGACAGCGCAGGAAACCGCCACCCGCGCACCGAGGCGGCACGGATCCCGCCCCACCTCCCCGGTCACTCCGGGCGGTCCCGCTCGGCGGCCGCGGCCACCGCCGCGAAGTCCGCGATGGACAACCGCTCCCCACGGGCGCCCGGATCCACCCCGGCCGCCCGCAACAGCCGCTCGGCCCGCTCCGAGGAACCGGCCCAGCCGGCCAGCGCGGAACGCAGCGTCTTGCGTCGCTGCGCGAAGGCCGCGTCCACCACGGAGAACACCCGCTCACGCGGCAACTCCGCCGGAGGATCGTGCCTGCTGAACGCCACCAGCCCCGAGTCCACATTGGGCACGGGCCAGAAGACGTTGCGCGAGACCGAACCGGCCCGCCGTACGGAGGCGAACCACGCCGACTTGGCGCTCGGCGCGCCGTAACAGCGACCACCCGGTGCCGCGGCCATCCGCTCGGCGACCTCGGCCTGCACCATCACCAGACCGTGCCGCAGTGTCGGCAGCTCGGCCAGCAGGTGCAGCACCACCGGTACCGCCACGTTGTAGGGCAGGTTGGCCACCAGCGCCGTGGGGGCCCGCTCACCGGTGCCCGCCTCCTCGGCGCTCAACCGCAGCGCGTCGGCGCACACCACGCGCAGCCGGTCGGCCAACCCCGGAGCGTGCTCCTCCACCGTGCGGGGCAGCCGCTCGGCCAGCGTCGAATCGACCTCCACCGCCGTGACGGAGCCGGCCACCGACAGCAGCCCCAGGGTCAGCGAACCGATCCCCGGACCGACCTCCAGCACCACGTCCTCGGGGCCGACCCCGGAAGAGTCCACGATCCGGCGCACAGTGTTGGGATCGTGCACGAAGTTCTGGCCCAGCTTCTTGGTGGGACGCAGTGCGAGCTGCTCGGCCAGTCCGCGTACCTCGGCGGGGCCGAGCAGACGCGCCGCGGCGGACTGCCCTTCCACACGGACGAAACTAGCAGGGCCACGACGACGTTCGGACGCGACCACGGACGACCCGTCGGGTCGGTGGCCGCCGGAGGGGCGGCCACGACCCCGCCGGAGGCCACTCAGAGCAGGCCGAGACTCGACGCACAGGCGGGCCAGGCACCGTAGCCACCCCGGGCGTCGCGCACCTTGGTGGCGATGGCGATCTGCTGCTGCCTGCTCGCCTGGTGCGGGTAGGCGGCGTACTGGCTGCCGCCGTAGGCGTCCCAGGTCGACTTGTTGAACTGCAGGCCCCCGTAGTAACCGTTGCCGGTGTTGATCGACCAGTTACCACCGGACTCGCACTGGGCGAGCTTGTCCCAGACTCCGCTGTTCGGCGGCTTCTTGCCGCCGACCCGTACGACCCTGGGCTCGGCCTCCTGAACGACCCGCTCGTCGATGGCCTCGCGCTTGACCTCTTCCCCGTTGTGCTTGGTCACGCGGAAGAAAACGATCTTCTCGCCGGGGCTGCCCTGTTGTTCGACCCTGCGCTCGCCCTGCAGCATCGAGTCGTCCACGATCTTCTCGACCGGCGGCTCGACCTGTTCGCGGACGTTGATCGTGGTGGTGTCGGTGCGGTCGATCCGCACCTCGGCCCCGTCGGTGATCCTCTTGTCCCCGCCGGGGGTGACGTTGTCGTTCCCGTCGACCGTGATGCCCTGGGCGCGCAGCAGCTCCTCGACGGTCACCGCGGTGGTGGTCAACCGCTTCGGTTCCTTGCCACCGTCCACCAGGGTCACGTCCTTGGAGGTCTTCACCTCCAGGTTCATGCCCTCCTCGGGGACCGGCATGGTGCGCTTCGCCGACACCCAGGAGCCGTCGGTGGGCACGCCGAGCTGGCGCAGTGCCTGGCCGACGGTCACCGAACGGACCCATTCCTCCCGGGTCTCGCCGTCGACGGTGAGCTCGATCTTGCGCCCCCGGTCGAGGGTGATGGTGTCGCCGTGCGAGACCTTCGAGTCGAGCGAGGGGCTCAACGCGTCGTGGCGGTCGACCTCGATGCCCTCGTCCTCGAGGACCTCACCCACGGTCGACTCGTAGGTGCTCACCTGGCGTTCGTTCCCGTCGACCTCGACGGTGACGGACTTGTCCATCGCGGCGGCGGCCCCGCCGGCGCCGCTGACCGAGAGCACCACGGCGGCGACCGCGCTCTTGAGGAAGCGGCGCTTCCAGGTGCCGATGGCCTCGGCGAACTCGGGTGAGCTCGGATCCTGCTGCGCGTCACCGGAGAGCGGCAGCGGGGGCATGACCGTGGTCTCGGCGTTGAGCAGCCGGATCAGCTCGTCGACGTCGAGACCGGCGTCGGCCATGAGGTCGTCGGCGTCGGACCCGAGGATCTCGTAGACGTCCTCCGGCGTGATGGCGAGCGCTCCCGGGGGGAAGCTCGGGTGGTCCTGAGCCGGATAGGGCGAGTCGGCCCACTGCTCCTCGGGGCGTTCCAGCACGCCCACCGAGGTGTGTGCTTCGGGTGCGACATCGGGGGCGAACCAGTCGGTTCGGTCGAGCGAATGCCCCCCGTCGTGGGAGTACCGGTCGTTCGACATGCTCCGACCGAGATAGTCGCTTTCGTTCACAGGGTCGTTACCTCCCGAAGGCCGGAAGACGTGTCCGTTCGGGCGCGCGGGAACACCACGAGGGTGTCACCGGCGCACGAGGGGCACGTACAACCTTCGTGCTTCGTGTCCGTATCCGACTCCCGTAGCCAGCGCCGCCCTGGTCGACTGTCGTGTCCGTGCCCCGTTGCGGGCCCGGACGCTCCGGCCGACCACCCCGACGTACACCGGCGAAGACTGCGGGCGTAACCCATGACCGTGGTCATCGGTTTACGAGTTCGAGACTCTAGCGTGATGATCTGCGCCCTGCCAAGGATCACGAAATCGGTGTGATTCGGGTTACCGTCCCGAAAACGGACACTCCATACGCGCTCGGTGTCCGAAAAACTCACTCGAACGAGTAAATTGCACTCCCGACGAGGGTTTCCGACCCCATTACGCGCAGATCTCGACACCACACGTGATCGGACTCGTCCGCCGCATAACACTTTTCCGCGCCCTCGCGGGCCCACCCGCTCGGCGTGTCCGCCGGACGGTGGTGCCCGACGGGAGCGACCGCGCTCGGGGCGCCCCACGGCACGGCCGCCACGCGCACCCCCGGAGGGACCGCTGCCCGGTGTCCTCCTCGGACCGTGACCAGAACTCAGCGGGCTTCCGCCTGACCGAGCCCGAAAACTCGCTCGGCCGTGTGAGTGGTGGCCGCTGCCAGTTCCGCGACGTCCTCCCCGCGCAGTTCCGCGAGGTCACGAACGGTGTAGTTCACGCAGTACGGCTCGTTGGGCTTGCCGCGGAAGGGATGGGGAGTGAGGAACGGGGCGTCCGTCTCCACCAGCATCTGCTCGGCGGGAACACGCGCCGCCGCCTCCCGCAGCCCTCGTGCGTTGGCGTTGCGGAAGGTGGCCGTTCCCGCGAAGGAGAGCACGTAGCCCGCCTCCACACACCGGCGGGCGAACTCGGCGTCACCGGAGAAGCAGTGGAAGACCACCGTCTCCGGGGGACCCTCCTCGTCGAGGATGCGCACGATGTCCTCGTGGGCGTCCCGGTCGTGGATCATCAGCGGCTTGCCGGCCTCCTTGGCCAGCGCGATGTGCCAGCGGAAGGCCTCCTGCTGCGGTTCCGGCGGGGAGAAGTCCCAGTAGTAGTCCAGCCCGGTCTCACCCACCGCCACCACTCCGGGGGCGTGGACGAGTTCGCGCAGCGTCGCGCGCTCGTGCTCCCCGAAGTCCTTGGCCCGGGTGGGGTGCAGCGCCACGGCGGCGTGAACCCGCTCGTCCCACCCGGCGGCCTCGACGGTCCAGCGGGCCGACTCGATGTCGTCGGCCACCGTCACCACCCGTCCGACCCCGGCGGCCTCGGCACGGTCCACCATGGCCCGGACCTGCTCGGCCTCCCGCGCCCCGCAGGCGTCGAGATGCGTGTGCGCGTCGACCGCCGGAGCGGGCAGCGGCTCCGGCGCCGGGGGCGGAGTTCGTTTGTCCTCTTTGCTCACGTCGGTTCCCTCGCAGACACTCCACGCCGCCGAGGCTGACCCCGGCGCCGACTCACACGATCAGGTGAAAATTCGGGGCGGTTTCCCCCGAGTACCCGGGCGAAGGCGTCGTTCGTCCTCGGGTCGCCGCCCGGCCGGGTGCGGAGGAAACCCCACCCGGCGGGCGGCGAACGACCTCAGTGCCGGATCGGAGCCCACTCCGGGCCGGTCTCGGCCAACTCGGGATCGAGCTTGCCGAACAACGGAGTCGGTTTGCTCAGGGGAGTCCCCACCCCGATCGGCCTGGACTCCCAGCTCGCCAGCTCCTCGGTGTAGTCACCCGTCAGGATCGGGTAACGCCGGTCGGCGACGTCCAGGTCGTCCACGTCCTCCAGCCGGGGTTGGGCGGCCCAGACACCGCTGCCCCCGAGCAGCTCGTACACCCGCTGGGAGGAATGTGGCAGGAACGGCGTGAGCAGCGTGTTGGCGTCCGAGACCACCTGAAGCGCGGTGTGCAGGATGGTGTCCCGCCGGTCGGGGTCGTCCTTGCGCTTCCACGGCTCCTGCTCGGACAGGTACTTGTTGGCCGCCGAAACCACCCGCATCGCCTCCTGCGTGGCGGCGCGGAACCGCGAGGCGCGCAGGTGGCCACCGACCACGTCGAAGGCCTGCCGCGCCGTGGACTTCAGCTCCTCGTCCACGGCCTCGGGAGCACGGGGCTCGGGAACCGCCCCCACGTTCCTGGCCGCCAAGGACACGGCCCGGTTGACCAGGTTGCCCCACTCGTTGACGAGCTCGAAGTTGATCCTGCGCACGAACTCGTCCCAGGTGAAGTCGACGTCGTGGGTCTCGGGACCCGCCGCCGAGATGAAGTAGCGCAGCGCGTCGGGACCGAACTCCCGCACGAAGTCACGGACGTAGATCACCGTCCCCCGCGAGGTGGAGAACTTGGACCCGGTCATGGTGAGGAACTCGCTGGAGGCGATCTCGGTGGGCAGGTTCAGCTCCCCGTAGGGCCCGGGCGTGCCTCCCCGGTCCCCCGATCCGTTGTGCCCCATCAACAGCGCGGGCCAGATCTGGGCGTGGAACGTGATGTTGTCCTTGCCCATGAAGTACACCCGCAGGGCCTCCGGGTCGTTCCACCAGGCGCGCCACGCCTCGGGATCCCCCGAGCGCCTGGCCCACTCCACACTGGCCGAGAAGTACCCGATCACCGCGTCGAACCACACGTAGAGCCGCTTCATGGACTGCTCGTCCCAACCGTCGAGCGGCACCGGAACCCCCCAGTCCAGATCCCGGGTGATGGGGCGCGGGCGCATGTCCTCGACGAGGTTGCGCGTGAAGTTCAGCACGTTGGAACGCCAGTCGGTCCGCGTGGCCAGCCACTTCCCCAGGGACTCGGTGAAGGCGGGCAGGTCGAGGAACAGGTGCTCGGTCTCCACGAACCGGGGAGTCTCACCGTTGATCCTCGACACGGGGTCACGGAGTTCGGCGGCGTCGAGCTGGTTGCCGCAGTTGTCGCACTGGTCGCCACGGGCCCCGTCGGAGCCGCAGATCGGACAGGTTCCCTCGATGTAGCGATCCGGCAGCGTCCGGCCCGTCGAGGGGCTCACCGCTCCCGTGGTGGTCCTCGGGACGATGTAGCCGTTGCGGTACAGCGCCAGGAAGATCTGCCGCACCACCTCGTAGTGGTTTCCGGTGGTGGTGCGGGTGTAGAGGTCGTAGCTGACCCCGAGGTCACGCATGTCCTCGGCGATCACCCGGTGGTACTTGTCCACCAGCTCACGCGGGGCGACCCCCTCCTTCTCGGCCTGCACCAGGATCGGCGTCCCGTGCTCGTCGCTGCCGGAGACCATGAGCACCTTGTTTCCGGACATTCGGTGGAACCGCGAGAAGACGTCCGAGGGGACACCGATTCCGGAGACGTGACCAATGTGCCGCGGCCCGTTGGTGTAGGGCCACGCCACGCCAGTAAGCACGGAGGTACTCATGGTTCACAGCCTACGTACCCCGGCCCGGCGGCCTCGAACGGGTTTCCCGCGGACCTCCCGGCGAGACCCGCCCGGGTGGGACCGCTTCCACCGAGGTCACGCCAGTTCGGCACGGAAGAGGTCGACGTTGTAGGACCACCAGTGGCTCACGGTGAAGTAGATCCGCGGCCGGTCGCAGCCGTGCGGGTGCTGGAAACCGCCGTACAGCGCCGGGTACTCCTCCGCCGAGACGAGGGTCTGCCCGTCCGTCCACGGCCCGATCAGGCTCGGGGCGGTGCGCAGCACGATCTCGGCCCGCCGTTCGTCCAGGTGGGTGGCCAGCCAGCGGCCGAAGAAGCTGTTGTAGCGCACGGACAGCTCGCCCACCGGCCCGCCGAGCACGGCAGCGGCGGCGCGGACCTCGGTCCCGAAGGAGCGACCGTTCCAGTACTGGTAGGCACGTGGTTCCAGCAGCGCGTCCGCCGGAGCCCGGGCCAGACGCCCGTCGCCGTAGCGCCCGTTGGGGGTCCCGAGCAGGTAGACCCACCCGTCGAGCACCCCGGCGAAGGCCACCAGCTGGAAGGGATGCGTGTTCCGCCGCCACGGGCGGCTCACCGGGCCGCCGCGCCGGTTGGGCCACACCGCTCCCCGTGGTTTGCTCCAGGTGCGTCCCCCGTCGTCGGAACAGGCCAGCCCCGCGTGCCACGTCCGCCACCTCCCCGGTTTCCCCCACCGGCGGACCGACATGTAGTGCAGGTACTCCCGTCCTCCCACGGAGATCCCCGAGGTGGGGATGACCGTGTGTTCCTCGGAGGGACGCCAGGGCGGTATCACCTGGGCGGCCGTGCCGTCGGGGCGTGCCACGAAACAGTCGAGGACGAGACCGGAGTCGAGACCGGCGTCGGTGCCGTGGGCCAGCACGTTGAAACGCCAGTCGGCCTCGGGTGGCCCCGGCCCGTGCCCGCCCCATCCGGCGCCGTAGGTGTCGCCGAAGGCCACGAGCACCCCACCGTCGCGGGCCCGCCAGGGGATCCCCAGGTCGGTGGCGTGGACACCGAAGCGGCTCGCGGTGTCGCGCACGGCGTGCGCACCGGTGATCCTGGCCAGCCGGGTGACGCTGGTGATCCGAACCATGCGACCGAACCTCGCGGGGTGGGTGGAGTCGCCCGCACCGGCGACCCGCTGGGTGGGGACTCCCCCGTTCCGGGGAGAAACCGACGTGGGATGGGTACTACACGAGATCGGACCTTGCTCGCCAGCGCACACACGGGACTCCACGGACTGTCACACGAGGGAGTCACGCAGAGCGCCGCGAGGCACCACCGAGCCGCGCAGCCCAGCAGGCCGGGCTGAAAGGACTCCTTAGACTGGGGACATGGCTCACTCGCCAAGCCGAACTCGCGGCTCCGCCGCCCCGGCACGGCTTCCCGCGGAACTGGCCGAGGCGGCCCGCGGCGGCAGGGCACTGGAGGGTTTCCTGCGCGGCCTGCCGGGGATCGACGCCGTCGGCCTCGAACAGCGCGCCGCCGCGTTGGGCGCACGCGGTGTCGGCAAGAACGCCAAACCGCGGGCCATCGACACCGCCATCGGCATGGTCGACCTCACCACTCTCGAAGGGGCCGACACCCCCGGCAAGGTGCGGGCGCTCGCGGCCAAGGCGCGGCACCCGGATCCGGGTCACTCGGCCACACCCCGCGTGGCCGCGCTGTGCGTGTACCCGGACCTGGTCGCCGAGGCCGTGGCCGCGCTCGGTGAGGTCCCGGTCGGGGTGGCCTCGGTGGCCACCGCCTTCCCCTCCGGACGCTCCTGTTCCCGGGCCAAGCTCGCCGAGGTGGAGCTGGCCGTGGACGCCGGGGCCGACGAGGTGGACATGGTGATCGACCGGGGCGCCTTCCTGTCCGGACGCTACGGGGAGGTCTTCGACGAGATCCGGGAGGTCCGGTCCGCCTGCGGCGGAGCCCACCTCAAGGTGATCCTGGAAACCGGCGAACTCGGCACCTACGACAACGTCCAGCGGGCGAGCTGGCTGGCGCTGCTGGCCGGGGCGGACTTCGTCAAGACCTCCACCGGCAAGGTCTCCCCCGCGGCGACGCTGCCGGTCACCCACGTGCTGCTGCGGACGGTACGCGAGTGGTACGACCGCACCGGCCAGTGGCGGGGGGTCAAACCGGCGGGCGGGATCCGCACCACCAAGGACGCGCTGCGCTACCTGGTCGCCGTCCGCGAGGTGGCCGGTCCGGAGTGGCTCACGCCCCGCCTGTTCCGGTTCGGTGCCTCCGGGCTGCTCAACGATCTGCTGATGCAACGGAGAACGCAACTCGACGGCCACTACGGTGGCCCCGACCACGTGGCGGTGGACCTGTGACGGATCCCGACTCCGCCCCGTGGGAGTACGTCCCCGCCCCCGAATCGGCCGGACTCGCCGGGTTGGCCTCCGAGTACCGGCTCTTCGTCGACGGGACGTTCTCCGCGGGAAGCGGCGAGAAGACGACCAGTGTGAACCCGGCCACCACCGAGGAACTGGCCACGGTCGCGGGAACGGCGAACTCCGATATGGACCGTGCCGTCGAGGCGGCCTCCGGGGCGTTCCGTGACCGGTGGGGCGGCCTCGACGGCTCGGCACGGGCCAAGTACCTCTTCCGGCTGGCGCGGCTGTTGCAGGAACGCGGCCGGGAGCTGGCCGTGTTGGAAAGCCTCGACACCGGCAAACCGGTGCGCCAGGCCCGGGAGTTCGACCTCCCGAACGCCGCCGCGTACTTCCTGCACCACGCCGGATGGGCGGACAAACTGGACTACGCCGGGTTCGGTCCCGACCCGGCCCCCTTCGGAGTGGTCGGCCAGGTGCTGCCGTGGAACTTCCCGCTGCTGACCCTGGCCCAGCAGGTCGCCCCCGCCCTGGCGTGCGGCAACACCGTGGTGGTCAAACCGGCCGAGACGACCCCGCTCAGCGCGCTGGTGTTCGCCGAACTCTGCCAGCAGGCCGACCTGCCGCCGGGCGTGGTCAACATCCTCACCGGCGGGGCGCACACCGGGGAGAAGCTACTCTCCCACCCGGGGGTGGCCAAACCGGCCTTCGTCGGCTCGACCGAGGTCGGACGACGGATCCGGCATCGGCTGGCCGGAACGGGCAGAACCCCGGTGCTGACGCTGGGCGGCAGCGGCACGAACATCGTCTTCGCCGACGCGCCCGTGGAACAGGCGGTCCAGGGAGTGGT
Organism: Actinopolyspora mortivallis DSM 44261; assembly: GCF_000384035.1. Classification (GTDB taxonomy): domain Bacteria; phylum Actinomycetota; class Actinomycetes; order Mycobacteriales; family Pseudonocardiaceae; genus Actinopolyspora; species Actinopolyspora mortivallis. Next base: position 424,662 of record NZ_KB913024.1, on the reverse strand, counting down.
CGACGGGGCCTTCTTCAACCAGGGGCACGTCCGGGGTGCCGGCTCCCGGGTGCTGGTCGAGGAGTCCGTGGCCGAGGAGTTCGTGGAGCGGGTGTGCGAACGGACCGCCACCCTGCGGGTCGGGGATCCGCTGGACCGCAACACGGACGTGGGCGCGGTCAACTCCGCCGCCGAGCTGGACCGGATCACCCGGCTCGTCGAGACGGGAGAGGCCGAGGGAGCACGACGGTGGAGCAGCCCGCACCCCCTGCCCGAGCGGGGCTACTTCCTCGCGCCCACCGTGTTCTCCGAGGTCCACCAGTCGATGCGGCTGGCCCGGGAGGAGGTCTTCGGCCCGGTGCTGTCCGTGCTGACCTTCCGCATCCCCGAGGAGGCCGTGACCAAGGCCAACAACACGCCCCACGGATTGGCCGCCGGGGTGTGGAGCGAGAAGGGTTCCCGGACACTGTGGACGGCGAACCGGCTGCGGACCGGGGTGGTCTGGGGCAACACCTTCCACAGGTTCGATCCCACGGCCCCCTTCGGCGGAGAACGCGAGTCGGGTTCCGATCGTGTGGGCGGGCGAGCCGGTCTGGAGGCTTATCTCGATGTCTGACGCCGAACAGCCCTCGAACGGGCGGGGGAGAGTGACGGTGCCCAGAACCCGCAAGCTCTACATCGGAGGGTCCTTCCCCCGGTCCGAGTCGGGACGGGTCCGCCCCGTGCGGGACGCCCACGGGGAGTTCCTCGCCAACGCGGCGCTGGCCTCCCGCAAGGATCTGCGCGAGGCGGTGGTCGCGGCCAGGAAGGGCTTCGAGAGCTGGTCGGGGGCCACCGCACACGGTCGTGGTCAGGTGCTCTTCCGCGTCGCCGAGATGTTGGAGGCCCGACGCGGCCAGTTCGCCACCGAGGTGGCCGACGCCGAGGGACTCTCCCTGCGCGCGGCGGCCGACTCCGTGGAGACCGCCGTGGACCGGGTGTTCTGGTACGCGGGCTGGACGGACAAGATCGGTGCCCTGTTCGGGAGTGTGAACCAGGTGTCCGGCCCCTACACGTGCCATTCGGTGCCCGAACCCGTGGGCGTGGTGGGCGTGGTCGCTCCCCGGGAGTCGGCGTTGCTCGGCCTGGTCAGCGTGTTGGCCCCGGTGCTGGCCGCGGGCAACAGCGCCGTGGTGCTGGCGAGCCCGGACCGGCCGCTGCCCGCGGTGACCCTGTGCGAGGTGCTGGCCACCTCGGACCTGCCCGCCGGGGTGGCCAACGTGCTCACCGGCGACCCGGGCGAGCTGGCCCCGTGGCTGGCCTCACACGAGGACGTGGACGCCCTGGATCCGAGCGGGGCGGAGGAGTCCCTGCGGGCCCGGCTGGAGGACGCCGCCGCCGAGACCGTCAAGCGTGTTCTGGACGTGCCCGTGCGGGAGCCCGACTGGAACGAACCGCCCACTCCGAAGCGGCTGCGGACCTTCACCGACCTGAAGACGGTGTGGCACCCCCTCGGGCGGTGACGGCGCCGGTGGTCCGGGCCGTTCTCCCGGGAAACCGGCGAGTGGACCGCCACCCCACGTTCACGGAACCCCGGGCCCGCCCGGCCCGGGATCCACGATCCGGTTGCCGCGGACGCCCCGAACCAGCAGGACCACCGTGGCGAGCAGGAATACCGCGGCGAGGGTGAGCGCGGACCAGCGCGGCATCGTGAGCAGCACCTGCTCCGCACCGACCAGCCGTTCGACCGCGTTCGCCGCGAACGGTGCGAGCACCAGCGTCGCCAGCGCCCCCAGCCAGAGCCACAGTCGTCGGGCGGTGCCACGGAGTTCGGTGGCCGCGCGCATCGCCAGCAGCAGCACCACCGCGAGCAGCGCGAGCAGGGCGACAACACCCACGAGCCCGCCGGTGGTCAGTACGACCTCGCTCGCGGCTGCTGCCGAGACCAACAGTTTCGCACCGCACAGCACCAGCGCCGCGACCGGCAGTACTCCGGGGCGAAGCACGGCACGCCGGGGGTAGCCCACACTCGCTCCGAGCTCCTCGGCCACGCGTGCGGCGTACTCGCCGGGGGCGCCGAACGCCTCCACCGGGTCCTGACCGGTTTCCGTCACATGGCTGTCCACTTCGGCCAGTACGTCGCCGATCCGGTCTCCCGGCACCTCGCGCATCCGCAGCGCGAACGTCAGCTCGTCGCGGTACTTCTCCGCGGAATCGGCGGTCATGAACTCATTCCCCGTTCCAGTACGGCGGTGGCGTTGCCGGCGAACTCCGTCCACAGTGGTCCCTGTTCGGCCAGTACCGCACGCCCCCGCTCGGTGAGCAGGAAGAACTTCCTTCCCGGGCCACCGGCACCGGCACGCCACTCACTGCGCACCAGCCCCTCCGAATCCAGGCGCTTCAGCAGCGGGTACAGCGTCCCCGGTTTCACCCCGGCAAGTCCCGCCTCGTCGAGACGCCGAACCAGCGTGTAGCCGTAGTCCTCCCCACTCTCGGCCAACAGCGCGAGCACGGCGAGGTCCAGGACACCGCGCAGCCACTGCGTCTGCCGCTCCACCGACTTCCTCTCCGACACGACTAGAAGCTAACACTGACTAGTGTGTCTCACCAAGTAGTAAGCGAGACAACCCCTCGATCCCCGACTCCTCGTGGTCTCCGATCACGGCGAGACCGACCTTGACTTTGCATCGCAAAGTAAGCGAAACTTTGCATCACAAAGTTCGATTCCACGCGGAGTCCGCGGGGAAAGGTCGCCGACGGTTGACGGGGCATCCGACTCCACCTCGGCGGAACCGTCCCGGTCGGACTCCCGGGACGGAGACATCCAGGAGGTAGAAGATGACCGAGAAACACGCCTCCGAGACCCCGAGCCCGTCACCGGCGGAGATGCTGGCCATCACCGAACAGCAGCACCAGCGCACCGAACGGGCCCTCGACGTCAGCCCGGGGCTGCTGTTCGGGGTCTGGGGCGCCGCCTGGGGACTGGGGTTCGGAGAGTTGTACCTGGCCACCGGACCGGACGCGGTGCTGGCCGTTCCGTTCTGGTACGCGCTGTGCGCCTTCTTCGGCCTGTTGGTCATGGCCGCCGTCGTCACAGCCTGGCATCTCACGAGCAGTCTGCGTGGGCTGCGCGGGCCCTCGCGACGCTCCGGAGCGATGTACGGGTGGGCCTGGGCGCTCGGCTTCGTCACGCTCGGCATGGTGATCGCCGCCACCGCACGACTCGGCATCTCCGACGACGTCTACGCCATGCTCTGGACCAGTGGCTCAGCACTGCTGGTGGGAGTGCTCTACCTGAGCGGCGGCGCGCTGACCGGGGACCGGCTGCACTACGGTGTCGGCGTGTGGGTCCTGCTGATCAACGCGACCGGTGGTTTCACCGGCATCCCGAACCACTACCTGGTCATGTCCCTGGCCGGCGGGGGTGGTTTCCTGGTGGCGGCGACGGTGTGCGCACTGCGCGGACGCGCACGACCCTCGCCACTGGCCGGTGGCGGTGGTGCCATGGCGGGAGGCCGGTGATGGACTCCGCCGACGTCCATCTCGATCCGATCATCCACGCCCAGGCCAGACTACGGGTCATGACCACCCTCGCCACCCTGCCGAGCGGAGACCGGATCGCCTTCGGGCGGTTGCGGGAACTGCTGGACATGACACCGGGGAACCTGATCACGCATCTGCGCAGGCTGGAGGAGGCGGGATACACCGACAGCGTCAAGACCGGAACGGGGCGCGGCACCACCTACGTGGCGCTCACCGAGGAGGGCCGCGCCGCCTTCGACACCTACACGCGGCAACTGCGGGCGCTGCTGGACCCCGTCACGGACGGAGGGGACCCGTGACGGGACACGCGCTCCGGGCGGAACGAGGACTCAGCGGATCTGCCAGTCCAGCCTGCCCTCGGCGGTGACGGTGGCGCGGCTGTAACCGGCCGAGGTTCCCTCGGTCAACGCCCGGTACACGTCGGTCAGCAGCGTGACCAGGTCCGGCCACATCGGAGGCCCCACCCGACGCGTCTCCTGCTCCCATGCGAGCACACAGCCCCGCAGGGGACCGGGTCTCAGGTCGATCACCAGCTCGTCGGAGAACCCGTCCCCCGCGATCGGGATCCAGGCCGGGTGGAAGCTGCTGCCCGCCGAGCCGGCGTAGTAGTCACAGGTGGGGCGTTGCCACCTGTCGCCCCAGAGTTCCCGGAAGCCGGACCACACCCGCCAGGACTCCGCCGCGCCGTAGGGCGTGTAGCACGGTGGGAACACCTCCACCAGCGTGTCCCCGTCCGCCCCGCCACAGCAGGACCACCACTGTCGCAGCTGCGACGGAAGCCCCACGGCGAAGCCCTCCTCGAGGGTGTCCAGGTCGGGAGGGGGCACCGCCCGTCTCAGTCCGGCCGCCGTGGCGGGGGCGTGCTCGGCGAGCCACACCGTGATCTCGGTCCACAGCAGGGTGACGTCCATCCGGTTCATGATCGTCCCGACCCGCCCCGCTGGGTACCGCCAACCGTGACCGATCGCCTCCGCTCCTCGCGAGCGGTGTGCCTCTCCTCCGCCCGACCACTTCCCGGAGGCTCTCCTCCCTACGGGGGGACGTGCTTCGGCGGCACCGTCGGAAGCGGCGATCCGACCGAAGGTAGCGTAGTGCGGACCGCTCTGACGCGGAGCGACACCGTACCGACGATCATTTCCCGTCCCGTAGGCTTCGGCAGCGTCTGCTTCGGCGACCGGAGGTAGCAAGATGGCGCAGGACATCGTCCCGATCGAGCTCGGGCTGCCGCAGGGCGATCTGGTCACCCTCTGGGCTCCCCGTTGGCGCGAGGAAGGTGAGGAATGGGAAGCCTTTCTCGGTCACGAAGAGAATCTGTACGCGTTCCCCGACCCCGCCCACCTGGCCGCGTTCGTCAGGTCCGGTGCGGCCAACGACCTCGACGACCACCCCGCCTGGCACGTGATTCCCGCCCTGTCCGCGGTGGATCTCAGCCCGGACGAGGAGCACCAGTACGACCTGGTCGGTGTTCCCGAGCTCGTCGCCGAGCCTCCGGACACCTGGACGCTCAACGAGCTGTCCGAGATCGTCGAGATGGCGCGGTCCCTGGCCGAGGTGTGCGAGCTGGAGACCGTGACCGAGGTCCTGGAGGCCGCCGAGGGATTCGACCTGCTCGGTGAGGGCACGATCGCCTTCAACGGCAGGGAGGGACAGCGGCGTTGGACCAAGCTGTGTCAGGTGGTGGCCGAACGCTGGGACGAGGTACTCGACGCCATCGACGGGGTCGTGGCCGTGCCCGAGGTCGATCCCACCGCGGTGGCCACCGCCGAGAGCGAACTCGGTGAGGCCCTGGAAAGCGACGACTCCCCCACGGGGTTGACCGACACCGCCGAGGTGGAACGGATCGACGACGAGGAGGAGGACGAGCGGGAACCGGGGTTCTGGCGCGAGATCGGGATCGACCCGATCCGGATCATCACCGGAGGCACGGAGTACTACTCGCTGCGCTGCTACCTCGACGACGAGCCGGTGTTCCTCGGTTCGGACGGCAGTGTGGACGTGTGCACCTCACCCCGGGCACTGGCTCGTTTCCTCGCCGAGGACAAGGCCGACAACACCGACCTCGCCCGGGTGGTCACCTGGCAGCGGGTCCGGAACAGGGCCACCTCCGGCGAGCTCGACATCGAGGTGGAACCGGACAACACCTACCTGCTCGACGGGCTGGACAACGACCTGGCCGAAGGTCCCACCGAGGTGGACCCGACCCAGCTCGACCTCGCCGAGGAGCTGCTCGTCGACGCCGCCGCCTGGGCCGGGGACGAGAGCGTGGAGGCCGCGTTGCACCCCTCGGAACGTCTCGGCTGGATGATCTCCTTCGTGCTGCGTCCCGACCCGAACCGGCTTCCCCCCACACCCCCGTTCGACGACGAGGTCGCCAAGTGGCGTGAACTGGTGGAGAACTTCGAGGCGAGACTGCGCGTGCACTGACGACCTCGCCGTCCGCGTACGGCACCGGTCCGCCGGTGTCGCACGCGGGGCGGGCACCCCCGGCCGTTCCCGGAAAGACGGAAGTGTCCCTCGTGGCCGCCCCTCTCCTCGTGCGGGCCCCTCCGGCGCGGTGCTACCCCACCCGCGCCGTTGCCGGAAGGTAGTACTGTGGTCACGTGTGGCTCGTGTCCGAAAACACCGGTCTCCGAGCGCGTCCTCGGCGGGTCCGTGCTCTTCCCTGCCCCACGGGAGGGGGACGGGGCGTTTCCGAGGGGTGCTCCCCGGCGAACGGCACTCCCCCGATTCGGCGGGGATTCGCGGAGTCCTCCTCGACCGGCGAAAAGACGCGGGCCGTTCCCCCGAAAGCAGGAATAACGACCACCGCGTTCGTGAAAAGTTCCGGGGGGTGTCTGACGCAGAGAAGATCTACTCGCTACGCTCCACTAGTCCTCTCCCTCCCCCTCGACGAAGGACGACCTTTGCCGTGAATGAGAACAGCCAAGACACGGTGTCGTTCGACCGTATGCGGAACATGCTGACGCGGGCAGCGGAGATCCGCGAAAGCGAACAACAGCAGATCTTCGACGCTCTCGACGAGATCAACGCCCGGATGTCGCCGCTGGAGTCCCTCGGCTCCGTACGCAAACGGCTGTCCGAGCTGCCCGATCGCACCGAAGTCAGCGTGCTCGCCGAACGACTCGACGAAGCACTATCCAAACTGGAATCCCAGGAGAACGCGATCTCCGGCCTGAACACCCAGGTCGAAGGACTCGCCGACAAACTCTCCAAGCCGTTCGCCCAGCTGGACGGCCGTCTCGACGGTATAGCGGGCCGTTTCGACGGGGTCACGGGCCGCATGGACGGGCTCGAGGACAAACTCGCGCACGTCCACAAGCGACTGGAGGAGCTGGGACAGCAACTGGACAAACAGGACGCCCGGCTCGACGAGGTCCCCGGCTCCGTGCAGGAGCCGATCCGGGAACGCCTCGAACAGATGGAGACCGGACTGCGCAGCCGGTTCACCGAGATCGACGAGGGCGTCCACGAACACCTCGACGGCACCAGGGAATCGTTGCAGCGGTCGGTCACCGAGGCCGCCCAGGAGATCCGCAACGGTGTCGGAGAGACCGTCTCCGAGAGTTCGGAGAAGATCAACGGGAAGCTGGACGCCCTCGCGGAACGTCCGGCGGTGGACCCCACCGAACGGCTCCAGCAGCTCGCCGAACGACTCGAATCGCTGGCGAACAGGCTGGACGAGGTCTCCGGGCGCATCGACTCCGTGGAGGAGAACGTCAACAACAGGCTCGACTCGGTCGAGAGCGGAGTCACCGAACGGATCGGGGACGTCGGCAGCACGCTGGGCAACGACCTGTCCCGGTTGCAGGGCAGTCTCGCCGAGCGTCCCGACGCGGAGGCGCTGGACTCGCTGGTTCGCAACGCCAACGAGGAGAGCGAACGCAAGCACGCGGGCCAGCTCGACGAGGCCATGGCCACGTTCGCCGAGCTGATCCTCGGCGGCGGAGCTCCCGCGAACAGCTCCTCGGTGTCCCCCCCGACCGCCCTGCCCCGGCAACAGCAACGGCGTGGTCGCTCCAAGAGCGCCAAGCGGGAGCCGGACAAGCAGAACGGCGAGGGTCCCGACGACGACTACACGGCCGACACGGCGTAACAGGCGCAGTAGGCTTCGTCACCCCGCACGCGGGGATTCACGGGGCGGAGCCGACACAGACTCCTCCCCGGACGCGGAGCCGGTGTCGAGCGGCACGGAGCGAGCGGACACGTCCCGCCGTCGGGACGACGGCGGGACCCGCCCTCATCGCTCGGAGACTCCGGAACGGTGCTCCAGCACCACCGGACGGGTCTCCACGGGGGAGTCGGTGACCCCGTAGGCCCCCTCCAGCAGCCACACCGCGTCCTCGACCGCCTCCGGATCGTCGGTGTGCAGCTCCAGCACCGGATCACCCTCGGTGACCCGGTCCCCCCGCTTGGCCAGACACCGCACACCCGCTCCGGGCCGCACCGCGTCCTCCCTGCGGAGTCGCCCCGCCCCCAGACGGCGGGCGGCCACTCCGACGGCGTGGGCGTCCGGTCCGGTCACGAACCCAGTGCGCGGCGCGTGGACGGTGTGCACGTGGGCGGCCTCCTCCAGCGCGGCGTCCGGGTCCCCGCCCTGGACGCGCACCAGGTCACGCCAGGTTCGGTACGCCGCGCCGCTGACCAGCTTCTCGGCGGGGTCGGTGTCGTCCAGCCCGCACAGCGCGAGCATCTCGCGGGCCAGCGCCAGCGTGAGTTCGGTCACGTCGGCAGGTCCCTCGCCGCGCAGCACCCGCACGGCCTCGGCCACCTCCAGGGAGTTTCCCACGTTCTCCCCCAGTGGAACGTCCATGTCGGTCAGCAGCGCGCTGGTACGCACCCCGGTGGCCGCGCCGAGGGAGATCAACGTCTCGGCCAGTTCCCCCGCCCGCCGCCGGTCCTTCATGAACGCCCCCGAACCGCACTTGACGTCGAGAACCAGCGCGGCCGTTCCCTCGGCGATCTTCTTGCTCATGATCGAGCTGGCTATCAGCGGAACGGACTCCACCGTCGCGGTGACGTCCCGCAACGCGTACAGCTTGCGGTCGGCGGGAGCGATCCGCTCGTCGGCGGCACGGATCACGGCCCCCACCTCCTCCAGGGCGTGCCACATCCGCTCGTCCGAGAGCCGACAACGCCATCCCGGGATCGACTCCAGCTTGTCCAGCGTCCCGCCGGTGTGTCCGAGACCGCGCCCGGACAGCTGGGGTACGGCCGCGCCGCAGGAGGCCACCAGGGGAGTCAGCGCCAGTGTGACCTTGTCACCCACCCCACCCGTGGAGTGCTTGTCCACCGTGGGGCGGCCCAGACCGCCCAAATCCACGGTGCGACCGGAGTCGACCATCGCCCTGGTCCAGTCCGCCGTCTCCCGCGCGTCCATCCCCCGCAGCAGCACGGCCATGGCCAGTGCCGACATCTGCTCCTCGGCCACCTCGCCCCGCGTGTAGGCGTCCACGACCCAGCGGATCCGCTCCCGTGAGAGTCGGTGTCCGTCCCGTTTGCTCCGGATGACCTCCACGGCGGTGTGCCGCATTCGTCCTCCCTCGGTCTCACGGGGTTCGGTCGTCGCCCGTGATTGTTCCCCTCGGAGATCCGGACGTCAGGGGGACGTACCGAAGGCGTGGGGCAACAACCGGCGCACCGGCAGGACCTCCTCGGGGGTGTCCACCAGGCACTCCGGCCCGCCCATCTCGTGGAGCAGCTGTCGACACCGGCCGCAGGGCATCACCAGCTCGCCCCGCCCGTCCCGGCACGAGACCGCCACCAGGCCGCCGCCTCCGCTCATGCGGAGTTCCCCCACCAGCGTGCACTCCGCGCACAGGGTCACCCCGTAGGAGGCGTTCTCGACGTTGCACCCGACGACCACCCGGCCGTCGGTACAGCGCGCCGCGGCCCCCACGGCGAGACCGGAGTAGGGGCAGTAGGCGTGTTCGGCCGCGAAGGTCGCCGCCGCACGCAGCGCGGGCCAGTCGACGGAACCGTCGTCGTCCATGTCCGGCCTCCCGCTCCTTCGAGTGGTCCGGTGGAATCCGCGGGCCTCGTCCACCGGACCGAACGCCCCTTCAAGATAGCCGCTCGGCGCGGACGGTGCCGCTCACGAACGGTGCCTCGCCCGACGGCCGACCACCGCACGGGAAGGGCCCCGCACACCGAAAAACGAATCGTTTTCCTTGACGGGGTGGGCTCGACACGGCTGCCCACCCCCCGCACACCCGCGAAGGAACACCGGAATACGATGCCGGTGACACATTTCTCGGACGTACTCCTTGACACCGGGGAAACGATTTCCCCCGCGTCCCGTGACGGCGCGACTACATCGATCAACCATCCCCGTGGGGCTGTCTGCTCGATCACAGCGAGCACATGCGAGTAGGACAGCCGAACAACGCGGGTCTAGCATCCCATGAGTCAAGGGTCCGTTCGGGTAATCGGCACTGGCGCGGGCACCGCGCCGTCACGGGGTCGATCCGCGCGAGCGCCGGGACGGATCCGGAGTCCACCAGCGACGTTGGAGGCCTTCCGTCATGGCCAGTACAACCGCCACCGCGGCGGAGGGAACCCCGCGTGAGGCCGTCAGGCCCCGCGCCAAGGGCACTCTCTACCGCGGCGACCTGGGCATGTGGTCGTGGGTCGCCCACCGCATCACGGGCGTGCTCACCTTCTTCTTCCTGTTCGTACACGTCCTGGACACCGCGCTGGTGCGGGTCTCGCCGAACGCGTACGACACGGTGATCAACACCTACAAGCACCCACTGATGATCGTGTTCGAGCTCGGCCTGCTCGCGGCGGTGCTCTTCCACGCGTTCAACGGAATTCGGGTGATGCTCGTCGACTTCTGGTCCGAGGGCCCGAGGTTCCAGCGGCCGATGCTGTGGACCGTTCTGGTGCTTTGGCTGGTGCTGATCATCCCGGCCGCCATCAGCATGATCACTCGTGCCGTCACGGAACTGTTCGGGGGCTAGTACCATCATGACCACGACCGAAGCACCACTTTCCGTCGACAAACCGCGTTCCTCGACGCGGCCCGCCGCCCGCCGCAGCAACTTCGAGCTCTACAGCTGGATCTTCATGCGGCTGTCCGGTGTCGTGCTGCTGTTCCTCGTCCTCGGACACATGCTGATCATGCTGTTCCTGGACGGCGGTGTCCACCGCATCAACTTCGCCTTCGTGGCGGGACGCTGGGCGTCCCCCTTCTGGCAGGTCTGGGACCTGGTGATGCTCTGGCTCGCGGGACTGCACGGCGGCAACGGACTGCGTACGGTCATCAACGACTACTCGCGTTCCGACCGTACCCGCTTCTGGCTGAAGATGCTGCTGTACTGCTCGATCGTGCTGATCGTGGTGTTGGGGACCTACGTGCTGTTCACCTTCGACCCGAACATCAGCTGACCAGCCCGGCAGGCGACGAGCCAAGGAGACCCCATGCAATTCCACAAGTACGACGTGGTCGTCGTCGGTGCGGGTGGCGCGGGTATGCGCGCCGCGATCGAGGCCGGTCAGCGCTCCCGCACCGCCGTGCTGACCAAGCTCTACCCCACCCGGTCCCACACCGGGGCCGCCCAGGGTGGGATGTGTGCCGCCCTCGCCAACGTCGAGGAGGACAACTGGGAGTGGCACACCTTCGACACCATCAAGGGCGGTGACTACCTGGTCGACCAGGACGCGGCCGAGGTCATGGCCAAGGAGGCCATCGACGCGGTGCTCGACCTGGAGAAGATGGGGCTGCCGTTCAACCGCACCCCGGAGGGGCGCATCGACCAGCGCCGTTTCGGCGGGCACACCAGGGACCACGGCAAGGCCCCGGTACGGCGCTCCTGCTACGCGGCCGACCGCACCGGCCACATGATCCTGCAGACGCTGTACCAGAACTGCATCAAGCACGGGGTCGAGTTCTTCAACGAGTTCTACGTGCTCGACATCACCATGACCCCCGGCTCCGACGGTACCCAGCACTGCACCGGAGCGGTCGCCTACGAACTCGCCACCGGGGAGATCCACGTCTTCCAGGCCAAGTCGGTGATCTTCGCCACCGGCGGTTTCGGCAAGGTCTTCAAGACCACCTCCAACGCGCACACCCTCACCGGTGACGGGATGGGCATCATCTACCGCAAGGGGCTGCCGCTGGAGGACATGGAGTTCTACCAGTTCCACCCGACCGGGCTGGCCGGGCTGGGCATCCTGATCTCCGAGGCGGTGCGCGGCGAGGGCGGCATCCTGCGCAACGCCGACGGCGAGCGGTTCATGGAGCGCTACGCCCCCACCATCAAGGACCTCGCTCCCCGGGACATCGTGGCCCGCTCCATGGCTCTGGAGGTGCTGGAGGGACGTGGCGCGGGCCCCAACAAGGACCACGTGCTGCTGGACGTCACCCACCTAGGCGAGGACGTGCTGGAGAGCAAGCTCCCCGACATCACGGAGTTCTCCCGCACCTACCTCGGCGTGGAGCCGCTGCACGAACCGGTCCCGGTCTATCCGACGGCGCACTACGCCATGGGCGGGGTTCCCACCAACGTGGACGCCGAGGTGCTGGCCGACAACGAGAACACCGTACCCGGCCTGTACGCGGCAGGTGAGGTGGCCTGCGTGTCGGTGCACGGCTCCAACCGGCTGGGCACCAACTCCCTGCTGGACATCAACGTCTTCGGCAGGCGCGCCGGCATCGCCGCGGCCGAGTACGCCAACCAGCACGACTTCCTGGAGCTGCCCGAGCAGCCGGCCAAGCTGGTCGAGGGCATGGTCGACCACCTGCGCACCGCCGAGGGCGGCGAGCGGGTGGCCAACATCCGCACCGCCCTGCAGGAGACGATGGACGCCAACGCCTCGGTCTACCGTACCGAGGAGACCCTCAAGCAGGCGTTGTCGGACGTGCAGCTGCTCAAGGAGCGGTACGGTCGGATAGCCGTCCACGACAAGGGCAAACGCTACAACCACGACCTCCTGGAGGCCGTCGAGCTGGGCTTTCTGCTCGACCTCGCCGAGGCCCTGGTCAACTCCGCGTTGGCCCGCAAGGAATCCCGGGGCGGGCACGCCCGCGAGGACTACACCACGCGGGACGACACCAACTTCATGCGGCACAGCATGCAGTACAAGCAGCTGCCCGAGGAGGAGGATCCGAACGCGCCGCTCGGTCTGACCGGATTCCGCTCGGACATCCGTCTGGAGTACAAGCCCGTCACCGTGACCCGGTACCAGCCGATGGAGCGTAAGTACTGATGACCGCCCCCACCACGAACAGCACCACCGCCGACCTTCCCTCGGACGCCCCTCCCGTTCCGGAGGGCGCCACGATGGTCACGGTCAAGATCGAACGGTACAACCCGGAGGTCGACGACGACCTGCACTGGGAGTCCTACCGGATCCCGGCGTTGCCCAGCGACCGTGTGCTCAACCTGCTGCACTACATCAAGTGGTACATCGACGGGACGCTGACCTTCCGGCGTTCCTGCGCCCACGGTGTCTGCGGCTCCGACGCCATGCGGATCAACGGCGTCAACCGACTGGCCTGCAAGGTCCTCATGAAGGACATGTTCGCCAAGAAGGGCGAGACCACCATCACGGTGGAGCCGATCAAGGGGCTTCCCGTGGAGAAGGACCTGCTGGTCAACATGGAGCCGTTCTTCGAGGCCTACCGGGCGATCAAGCCCTACCTGGTGGCCACGGGCAACGAGCCCACCCGGGAACGGATCCAGTCGGTCGCCGAACGGGAACGTTTCGACGACACCACCAAGTGCATCCTGTGCGCGGCGTGCACCACCTCGTGCCCGGTGTACTGGTCCGAGGGCTCCTACTTCGGCCCGGCGGCGATCGTCAACGCGCACCGGTTCATCTTCGACAGCAGGGACGAGGCCGCCGAGGAGCGGCTGGACATCCTCAACGACGTCGACGGGGTGTGGCGCTGCCGGACCACGTTCAACTGCACCGACGCCTGCCCGCGCGGCATCCAGGTCACCAAGGCCATCCAGGAGGTCAAGCGGGCCCTGATGTTCCGCAGGCGCTGAAGGCGGGCACACGATGCCCGCGCGAAGCGGTCGTTCCCGCGCGGAGACGGGCACGACCGCTTCGCGCGGGCTGTCGCCCGGTCTCGGCACGCGACGGCGCCCCGGGATTCAGTCCCGCCGGCCCGCCGCCCGGTAGCCCCGCCAACCGAGCACACCGATCGCGGTGCCCAGCACCAGCGAGACGACCCCGATCGCCAGGTGCACCCACAGGAAGCCCGTGGGGGAACCTCCCGACCAGGAGTTCTCGCTGCGGAGGATGTTCGTGAGGAAGGTCGGCCACAGCAGCCACGACCAGACACCGAAGAGGAGCAGCGCCAGCCCCGTACCACGTGTGATGCGCACGTTCCCAGTATCGTGCGTGGCCGCGCACACACCCGGACGGGGTCGTTCGGCGGAACACGGCACGGCGGTGAATGATCTAGGCTGAGGCGAGTGCGTACAGCTTCCGGACGTGTCCTACCGGTTCTCGCGACCCTGGTGGCGGTGTTCGCCGCGCTGGTCCTGCCCTCCCCCGCCCTCGCTCTCCGACACCAACAGGCCTCCTGCCCGAACGCCACCCTCCCTCCACCGCCGGTGGACAGCTCCGAAGTCCCCCCACCGGGGGAGTCCTCCCCGCCGCCGCTGCCGGTGCCGGAACAGGCGCTCGGCGGCCCACGTATGGGGGAGTGCGGCGTGGTCACCCCCGCACGGCATCCGGGGCCTCCGGAAACGGTCACCTCGGGCAGCTGGGTCGTGGCCGACCTGGACGAGGGGACGGTGCTGGCGGCGAAGAACCCGCACGGACGACACCGCCCCGCCTCGGTGATCAAGATTCTCACGGCACTGGTGGCGCTCCGCGAGCTGGACACCTCCGACACCGTCACCGCCACCCGCGCGGACGCGGAGACGGAGGGCAGCTCGGTGGGGCTGGAACCCGGGGTCACCTACACGGTTCGCCAACTGCTGTCCGGGCTGCTGCTGCAGTCCGGCAACGACGCCGCGCACGCCCTGGCCCGGAAGCTGGGCGGCACCACCCGCACCCTGCGGCTGATGAACGAGCTCGCCGAACGGCTCCGGGCCACCGACACCCGGGCGGCCACCCCCTCCGGGCTGGACGGGCCCGGGATGACTACCTCCGCCTACGATCTCGCGCTGATCCTGCGAGCGGCCATGAACAACCCCGAGTTCGCCCGGATCGCCGGGCAACACCGGGCCGAGCTGCCCACTCCACCCGGAGAGCCGCCGCTGCGGATCGCCAGCGACAGCCGCGTGGTCCGGAACTACCCGGGGGCGCTGTTCGGAAAGACCGGTTTCACCGACGACGCCAGACACACCAGGGTGGTGGCCGCGCACCGGGACGGGCACAGAGTGGCCGCGGTGCTGCTGCGTGGGGAACGCCGCCCGGTGGCCATGTCCGACCAGGCAGCCGCACTGCTCGACTACGGTTTCCGGCTGGCCGAGGGGTCCTCCTCGGTCGGTGAGCTCGTCGACCGCGTCCCCGAGGAAACCACCGGGACGGCACCCCCGTCGGAGCGGCACGACGCCGGGCAGACCGCCGGCTCCACCGAGACGACCCGGGGTTCGGTGCTGCCGAGGATCATCGTCACGACGGCACTGGGGGCCGTGGCGGTGCTGGTCGTCGTGCTGCTGTACCGCCGCAGGCCACGCTAGCCCGCCCCCGCGGGACCTCTCCTCATCGGCGCCGCCGGGTCAACCATCCGAGCAGCACGCCGACCCCGAAGACCCCCAGCATCGTCCGGGAGCCCCCACCCCGGGAGACCACCGGGGTGATCACCGCGCGCGCCGGGGGTTCCGGCGGGATCATCCGCAGGTTCTCCCCGGCCGAGGCCGTCCAGGCCGTGACGAACAGCAGGAACCGTGAGGTCAGATAGGCGAACACCAGCAGCCCGAGCACCGGCCCGAAAGCGGCCGCGGCGGGAGAACCGCTCAGGCTGTTCAGGTACACCACGCCCACCTGTTTGAGCACCTCGAAGCCGACGGCGGCGAACAACGCCCCCCACAGCGCGGTGCGCAGCACCACGGGTTGCCGGGGCAGCCTGGCCAGCACCCACAGGAAGACCAGCCAGCTGGCCGCCAGGGACAGCACCAGGGCCAACGCCCACAGCACCAGCGAGGCCAGGGTGGTGTGCTGGATCCCGGCCAGGCGGAGCAGCATCCGACCGACGCCGCCCCCGACCGCGCTGAGGCCGAAGGAGACGAGCATCGCCAGTCCCAGCCCGAGCAGCGCCAGCAGGTCGGCGAGCATGCGTCGCGGCAGGGAGAGGGACGTGGGTCCCTGCCCCCACTGGGCGGTGAGGGCCTCACGCAGGTTGCCCATCCAGCCGAGCCCGGAGTACAGCGCGGCCACCAGGCCGATCACGCCGACCGCGCCGGCCTGCTCGACGGCCTCGGCCACGATCCCGTTGACCAGCTCGCTCAGCTGCGCGCTGGGCACCGACTCGGAGATGGCCCCACGCAGCCGCTCCAGCAGCGCCGGGTTGCTGGCCAGCACCAGCCCCGCCGCCGCGAAGGCGATCATCAGCAGCGGGACCAGCGCCAGCACGCTGAAGTAGGTGATGGCCGCCGCGTAGTAGTCCCCGTAGTTGCGCTGGTACCGCTGGGCGGCCCGCACGAGCCGGTCGAACCACGGGTGACGCCTGCGGTACAGCTCGATCCGCCCCGGGGCGGGCTGCCGGTGCGCGGTGCGCGCTGGCTGACTGCGGTCGGCCACTGCTCACCTCCGCGCCGTACGGACGTCGGTGCGGAGATTACCCCAAAAGGATCAGTTCAGCCCACCGGAGGGAGGAAACCCACCCGGTCGTAGGCCGTGCGTACGGTCTCGGCGGCCACCGCGCGGGCCCGTTCGGCACCACGGCGCAGCACCTTGTCCAGCTCGGCCGGATCGTCCAGGTACTGCCGGACCCGGCTCTGGAAGGGCGTGAGGAAGTCGGAGAGCACCGCACCGAGGTCCTTCTTGAGGTCCCCGTAGCCGCTGCCCTCGTAGGCGGCCTCCAGCTCGCTCACGGACCTGCCGGTCATCCCCGAGTAGATCACCAGCAGGTTGCTCACGCCGGGCTTGTTCTCGGGGTCGTAGCGGATGTCGCGTTCGTTGTCGGTCACCGCGGAACGGATCTTCTTCGCCGCGCGCTTGGGGTCGTCCATGAACTCCACGACCCCCGAGGGAACCGACTTGCTCATCTTCGCCGTCGGGTCCTGCAGGTCGAAGATCCGGGCCGTGTCGGTGGGAATGTGGGCCTCGGGGACCACGAAGGTCCGCCCGAAGCGGGAGTTGAACCGCTGGGCCAGGTTGCGGCTCAGTTCCAGGTGCTGGCGCTGGTCCTCGCCCACGGGGACCAGGTCGGTCCCGTAGAGCAGGATGTCGGCGGCCATCAACGCGGGGTAGGTGAACAGCCCGACGCTGACGTGCTCGTCCTCCTGCCGGGCCGCCTTGTCCTTGAACTGGGTCATCCGGGCGGCCTCGCCGTATCCGGTCAGGCACTCCAGGACCCAGCTCAACCGGGTGTGCTCGGGAACGTGACTCTGCACGAACAGCGTGCTGCGTTCCGGGTCGATCCCCAACGCCAACAGCTGGGCAGCGGCGTTGCGGGTGTTCTCGCGCAGCTCTTCCGGTTCCTTGGGGATGGTGATCGAGTGCAGATCGACCACGCAGTAGAAGGCGTCGTGGGTGTCCTGCAGGGCTATCCAGTTGCGCAGGGCTCCGAGATAGTTCCCCAGCTGGAAGGAACCGGACGTGGGCTGAATACCGGAGAAGACGCGCGGACGCTTCGACGACGCGCCGCTCTCCTCGGTCACGGAACTCTCGCTGTGCACACCGTCGATTCTGGCAGAACGCCGCCAGGGGTTTTCGCCCGAGGGGCTGTGGGGCGGGAGGACGAGCGCCGGTGAGCGTGAGGACCTTTCAGCTCCTGCGCTGGTTCTCCGGTTGCACGGGGACCCGCTTGCGCCGCAGCGCACCCACGATCATGCCGAGGACACCGAACACCACCGCGATGACCCCGACCTGGGGGCTGAGGGTCTCCATCGGCCCCGCGGCGGCCCCTGACACCGTCTCGGAGGTGGCGGCACGGGCCACACCTCCGGTCAACAGGGTCAGCACCAGCGTCGACAGCGACACCGCCACGGCGGCCCAGTGTTCACGCACGAGCCGTGTCCTCCTTCGTCGGTTCTCTCGAGTCGCGATCGCGGCGGTGCCCCGGGCACCCCGCATGTGTCGCCCGAGCCCGCGCACCCCGAAACACCGCGTCACCGAAAAGCTGTGCGATGTTCCACGATCGTGTGGTGACCGCGAAGATCGTAAACGGTCCCGTCCCGCCGGACGCGCCGGGGCGGACACGGGTGCTCCCGCTCCACGGACACCGGTCGACGACCGGGGGACGTCCGAGTGGGGGACGAGGTTGCCCGCTACCGTGATGTTTCTTCCACCGGATCCCGCGGTGCGGGGCTCGTACGGTCACCGTCCCCCGGTTCGTCGGCGGTGACGGGGACGACTCCCCCGGATCACGACCTCCCGAGGAGCACCCCCCGCTCAGCCCAGCGATCCGAGCTGGACCACCGGGGCCGGGCCGTAGGAGGTGTCGCGCTGCCGCGCGTGTCGTCCGGCACGTCGTGAGACCTCGTGCAGCTGTTCGATCGTGCGCTGCGAACCGTGCTCGGAACCGGCCATCCGGCTGATGGTCTCCTCCATGAGCGTGCCGCCGAGGTCGTTGGCGCCGCCGCGCAGCACCTCGACCGTGCCCTCGTCGCCCAGCTTCACCCACGAGCACTGCACGTTGTCCACGCGCCCGTGCAACGCCAGCCGCGCCATCGCGTGCACCGCCCGGTTGTCCCGCCGCGTGGGTCCGGGCCGAGCCAGTCCGGCGAGATAGATCGGCGCGTTGCGGTGCACGAAGGGCAACGCGACGAACTCGGTGAAACCGGCGGCACCGTTCTCGCGGGCGGTGTCCTGCACCCCGGCCAGGGTGCGCAGATGCCCCAGCCAGTGTTCCGGGGTGTCCACGTGGCCGTACATCATCGTCGACGAGGAGCGGATGCCCAGGCGGTGGGCGGTGGTGACCACGTCGATCCACTCGGCGGCGGGCAGCTTCCCCTTGGTCAGCACCCAGCGCACGTCGTCGTCCAGGATCTCGGCGGCCGTGCCCGGGATCGTGTCCAGCCCCGCGTCCCGCAGCTCGGTCAGCCACTCCTCCACGCTCACGCCCGCCTTGGCCGCGGCGCTGACGATCTCCATCGGGCTGAAGGCGTGCACGTGCATGTCGGGCACCCGGTCCTTGACCGCCCGCACCAGGTTCGCGTAGGCCTCCACCGGAAGCTTCGGGTCGATGCCGCCCTGCATGCACACCTCGGTGGCTCCGTGACGGCGGGCCTCCTCGGCCCGGTCGGCCACCTCCTCCGGGGAGAGGCGGAAGGCGTCCGCGTCCCGCTCCCGCTGCGCGAAGGCGCAGAACCGGCAGCCCACGTAGCACACGTTCGAGAAGTTGATGTTGCGGTTGACCACGTAGGTGACGTCGGCGCCCACCACGTCGGCACGCAGCCGGTCGGCCAGCAGGGCCAGTTCGTCCAACCCGGCACCGTCGCAGGTCAGCAACGCCATCGCCGCCGAGGAGTTGGCCTCCTCCAACAGCGCCGCCGGGTTCCGCTCGGCCAGCCGGAGCCCTTCGGCCACCTCGGAGTCGAGTCGTTCCGGCACCTGTCCGGCGGGGAGCTTGGCGCGCAGTTCCTCCCAGTCGCCGTAGACGCTGTCGAAGTCGCCCCGCCGTTCGGTGCCGCGCCCCTCGGTGTCGATGCTGATGTTGAGATCGGTGCGTCCCAACGACTCCAGCCCACCGTCCGGCTCCTGCCACGGCATACCGACCGGGCTCACCCCGGTACGGGCCATCCCGTCGGGGTCGGCCAGCTCGGCCACGTGCCCGGCCACCCTCGGGTCCAGCCAGGGGATGCCGTCCCCGGCCAGTCCGGCCCGCACGTACCTCGGGTAGGCGGTCAGCCGCTCCCGCAGCTCGAACCCGCCCTCCGCCGTGCGTCGGGCGAGCTCGTCCAGGTGCGGCCAGGGGCGTTCCGGGTTCACGTGGTCCGGGGTCACCGGGGACACACCGCCCCAGTCGTCGATACCGGCCCGCAGCATCAGCCCGTGCTCCTGCCCCACCAGGTTCGGCGGGGCCTGCACACTCACCCCCGAGGGCAGCAACAGCCGGGCCACCGCGATGGTGGCGGCCAGGTCCTGGAGGTCGGCGTCCGGCATCCCACGCATGGCCGTGTCCGGTTTGGCCCGGAAGTTCTGCACGATGACTTCCTGCAGGTGCCCGTACTGCCGCGCGGTGGCCCGCAGTTCCATCAGCGAGTCGGCGCGTTCGGCCAGGGTCTCCCCGATGCCCAGGAGGATTCCGCTGGTGAACGGGACGGCCACACGGCCGGCGTCGGCCAGCACCCGCAACCGGACGGCGGGTTCCTTGTCCGGACTGGCGTAGTGGGGGTTGCCCGGCCGTGACCACAGCCGTTCCGCCGTGGTCTCCAGCATCATCCCCATGCTCGGGGCGACGGGTTTGAGCCTGGTGAGCTCGGACCAGCCGAGCACACCCGGGTTCAGGTGCGGCAGCAGGCCGGTCTCCTCCAGCACGGCCACGGCGCAGGCACGGAGGTAGTCGACGGTGGAGGAGTACCCGCGCTGCCGGAGCCACTCGGCCGCAGCCGACCAGCGCTCCTCGGGACGGTCGCCGAGGGTGAACAGGGCTTCCTTACAGCCGGACTCCGCTCCCCGCCGGGCGATCTCCAGCACCTCCTCCTGTTCGAGGAACGGCGCTTCCACCCGATGGGGGACGGTGGCGAAGGTGCAGTAGTGGCAACGGTCCCGGCACAAGCGGGTGAGCGGGACGAAGACCTTACGGCTGTAGCTGACCGCACCGGGTCTGCCCTCGGCGCGCAGGTGCGCGTCGCGCACCCGGCCCGCAGCCTCCAACAGCGTGTCCAGATCGGACCCGCGCGCGTGCAGCAGCACCGTCGCCTCGGTGACGTCCAGCGTCACTCCGTCGGCTGCTCTGCGCAACGCACGGCGCATGGCCGAAGCACTCGGTGGGGTTTCGGGCGGTGGAACCTCTGGATCGACCGACACGCCAAGACCCTAACGCCGCCACGGGCCCGAGAACACTGCTCGCCGCACACGATGACCACGTGTCGCTGTCAGCATCACAGCAGAATTACTCCATTACGACCTATCGGAGGGGGCCTTTCGGACGCAGACTTCCACATTCAGTAATGTCTTCCGCTTTGTGGAGGTTCAGTGTCACCCGAGAAACTGAGACTCACACCACTGAGGACGGTTGGTGCCGCTCTCGCGTTGACCATGCTCTCCCCCGTCGCCGCGACGGCTCCGGCGGTGGCCGCGGAAAGCGACCCGGCGCACTTCCTCGTCGTGGGCCCTTCCCACGGGAACCTGGATCGGACGGTCGCCTCGGTGCGGCAGTCCGGAGGAACGGTGACCCAGCAGTGGCCGGAGATCGGCGTGGTGCTGGCCGAATCCACGGATCCCGAGTTCGCCTCCCAGGTGCGCTACGAACCCGGTGTGTGGGCCGCCGGGGCCAGCCGCGACCTCGCCGAGAAGCTCCCCGAGGACGGGGACTCCTCGTCCGTGGAACACGGTGCGGAGACGACCACCGGGGCGGCCGTGACCGACGGTTCGGGCGAGGGCACGGACCCGCTGTCCGATCAGCAGTGGGACATGCGCATGATCGGCGCTCCCGAGGCCCACGAGACCTCCGGGGGAGCCGATGTGACGGTCGGGATCCTGGACTCCGGTATCGACCCGCGGCACCCGGACCTGGCCGCCAATGTGGACGCCAGCCGCTCGGTCGGCTGCACCGAGGAGGGGATCCCGGACCGCTCGGAGGAGGCCTGGAGGCCCAGCACCAGCGGCCACGGCACCCACGTGGCCGGAACCGTGGCCGCGGCCCGCAACGACGTCGGGATCGCGGGCGTGGCCCCCGAGGCCGACCTGGTCTCGATCAAGGTCGTCAACGACGAGGGCTTCATCTATCCCTCGTCGGCCATCTGCGGTTTCCTGTGGGCGGCCGAACACGGCGTGGACGTGACCAACAGCTCCTTCTTCGTCGACCCCTGGTACCTGTGGTGCCGGAACGACCCCGACCAGGCAGCCGTGGCCGAGGCGATGCGCCGCGCCGTCTCCTACGCCAGTGAGAATGACGTGGTCAACCTGGTCTCGGCGGGTAACAGCAACTGGGACCTGTCCAAGCCGATCCACGACACCAACAGCCCCAACAACGGTGGTCCCACCCAGGACCGCTGGGCGGGGCCCGGGTGTGAGGTGCTGCCCGCCGAACTTCCCGGCGCGGTGACGGTCTCGGCCGTCGGTCCCGAGCGGAGCAAGTCCTTCTACTCGAACTACGGGATCACCTCGATCGACGTGACCGCCCCCGGCGGCGACAGCAGGCAACAGGCGGACACCCCCTCCGGCAACGGTGCCGTGCTGTCCACGCTGCCCGGCGGTGAGTGGGGCTACGCGCAGGGCACCTCGATGGCCTCGCCGCACGCGGCGGGAGTGACCGCCCTGATCCGCGCCACGCACCCGGAGTGGAGCGCAGAGCGGGTGCGGTGGGCGTTGTCCGCGCAGGCCGACCGCATCCCGTGCCCGAAGAACTACGACACCGACGGTGACGGTGAACGGGACGCGAAGTGCCAGGGCGGACGCACCGGATCCGGGTTCTACGGATTCGGCCTGGTGAACGCGCTGCGCGCCGTGGAGGGCTGACTTCCGGAGGCGGGGCGGCCGAACACGATCCGGCCGCCCCGCACACGGTTCCCCGTACCGGTGAGCGGAAACCTCAGCGGTGCGCCGAGGGCCGGCTCCCCGCGCGGGCTCCACGGTGTCCCCGGACGTTCTTGTCCGGACAGATGCAGAAGTGCAACCCGCACACCGGGCATCTCGGCGGGGTCTTGTGCGCCAGCATGCAAACGCCTCCCGAAGCAGTGACACTGTCTCGTGTGTCGGACGACGTACCCTGTTCCAGGGTGGGTTGCGCTCCCGACAGAACCCCCGAAGGGACGAGCCCGACCCACCGATTATCACCTGTTCGGGGACAACCGGGGAATCACTCGCCCGGCGAGTGCGCGGGACACGGCTGGGGCCCGCCCGCTGACTCCGGCCAGTGTCCACCCCGGAGGTCTTCCGTACCACGGCACCGCCGGGAACGCGGCCAGCTCACCGGTGACCGGGTACCGGAACGTTGTGAACAGGCGGGAGTGACCCGCGTACTGACGCCGCCGTCCCCGGCCGGTCGGAGTGTCGTGGAGCGGAGTCCGGACCGGCACGAGGGGGTCATCGCCGACCCGCGGGAGAAGTGATCCGCTCTCGGAACTCCCCCGGAAAAATCCTTCGTATTCTTTCTTCGAAAATATTCCAAGGAAGAATTCACACTATCGTGAGGCACACGAGTGACCGTCGTGCGGAGCAGCACACGGTTCTCGTCTTATTCCGGAGCGGGACTGGACACTCAGATGGCTGATTGTCCCGCTGATGGGCAGCTCCTAGTGTCGACGAGCGGACCGACGGGAATCCGGACTCCACCGAGGAAGGATTCCTGTCGCCACCGTGTTGACCTTCTGGTTCTCTCGAGAGGAGAGTACATGCGTTTTCGACGTGCCACGCGAACGCTCGCGACTGTCGCGGCCGCGGCGCTGTTCATGGTTCCCGCAGTCGGAATGACCACCGGATCCGGTTCCGCCGAGGCCGTCATCCCGCACACGATCTGCGGTCCCGCCGGTAGTGGGGAGGTCACGTTCGATCCTCCGCTCGGACTCACACTTCGGCAGACGGACTTCGAGGGGTTCGGCAGCGCGATCAGCTGCCAGGGGGCGTTCAGCGGCTCGGTCGAGATTCCCCAACCGGACAAGCTCAAGGGCTCGGGGGAACTGATGTCCTGCGAAACTTCCTCCGGGCTCGACGGCTCCATCACGTTCACGTGGTCGGACGGGGCGACCAGTGAAAGCTCGATCACGGGATTCACCGTCAACCAGGTGAGCAAGGTCGTCATCGTGGCTTTCCGGGTGGACTCCGGGCGCTTCGCGGGTGATGACGGCAAGGTGACCTTCCAGTCGACCTCGGAGACGCTGGAGTGCGCCGTCGGCGGACTCGAGAAGATCACCGGGAAGTACCAGGTCGAATTCGGAATCTGATCCAGATTCTCGGACAAGCACGATGCCGGTGTGTTCACGGCCGAGTGAACACACCGGCCCCGAAGAACAACTCATGACGAACACTTTTCGCGGGATCCGCAGCGAATCACCAAAACCCGTTGAAATCCTGTCATTTCACGCACTCGGGGCGTCTCCCGGTTCGGGAAAACTCCCGGAGAGCTTTTCTGATCTCACCCACTGGCAACACGGCGGACCGTGGAAAGAAGTGCGGAGTCCCACCGTCAGTGAGTAGGTCCACAGCGGGCTCTTCGTCGGGATTCGGAGTAACGCACAGTTCGCCGTCTTCGGCCATGTCGACACACCGAATCGCGCCATAACCTTCCCGGGGATCCACGGCCAGGGTGACATCATGGTCTGGATACCAGTCTTCGTCGACCTCGTCGGGATCAACAGCTTCTTGGGTGAAGCTGATGTGAGACTCCCAGGAACCATGATCAGTACTGAGCAGCTCCTCGACAAGCGCTTCGGTTCGCTCTCCCGACTCCGCTTGCTTGAACTCCCGGTTCGCTACGGAAACATTCAACACCATTACTCGGCCACCCCGCAAATAACTGTCGGCTCTGTTTGATCTTTCTCGTAGACGGTCAAAGTCTACCCTCTCGGCAGGATGGCACGTACGGCACGACGACACCCGTAGTTCGCCATAAGCGACGAGATTTCGTTATTGATGACAACGGAAGCCGAGGTTTTCCCATCTTTTTTCATGAGCCAAGCCGTCCTGGTTTCAACATGTTTGACAACCTCCAGTTTTACACCAGGACGAGGAGGAAAACAGGAAGAATTAAGAAGATATTGATTGATTTCTTCAAAGTGCATGTCTGTCATCGCGTTTTCCTCCCAGAGCGTTTCGATTTCGCGGGCGCGCCGAGAACCTCACCCCATCCAAGACCGCGACCGGCTCCTGTTCGTCCTCGGAGTACTTGAGAAGGTCTCTCCGGGCTTACACACCCAGCGGCCGAACGAGAACCGGACGAGGAAGGTATTCCGGCACGAAACACTCCCGGACCGGGTATTCGAGCGCCAGGGGTGAACCCGGCTGCCCCGGTTCGGGAAGCCCGAGGATCGCGCGCAGCGTCCACAGTGGCGAAGCGTGGTACTGGTACGAGACGTGATCGGGATTGAATATCCCGCGATCGTCCAAGGTGGGTACTCGGTAGCCGCTCGCCTGCTCTTCACTCCGGAGGATCAGGACATCGGCACAGGACTGCCACCTGAACATGGCCGCCATGAGCTGCGGCTCATGTTCCGGTCCCCAACGGATGAGCGTCCACTTCCGTCTACGAAGCTCGTTCAGAAGGTCTTTCAGTTCGAGCGAGAAGGGCTCTCCGGGATTCTCCCGCTTCCCGGTCCACGTCGACATACACCGACCCTAGAACGGGCGATCACCCCGTTTCGATTTTCAGTCACCTTCTGGCATAAATTCCTCGGAAACCATGTCGAGAAGAGCCCTCGCGTCCGCTCCGGAGAGGGCTCGCTCTCGGAAGTACTCGAACACGTTCAGGTGATTTGACGGTCACGAGCCGTTCATCGTGGACAACGAAGATGTTCAGCGGGCTAGCTCCGACCAGAGCGGAGCCAGGAATGATCGCCAGGTCTACGTTCGGTCGCCGCGACACTTCGACCATGTGTCGGAGCTGATCAACCATGACACTATCAGCGGCGCGCTTAAGCCGTACGGCTTGTTCGGTCAGCAGGAAGTGAAACTGCCGGGTTTCATCGTTCAAAGCTTCTTGGCTTTCCAACCGCGCTTGCACGGCACGGTCTACGTCTCTAGCAGGATTTCCCTCGATAACCGGTGTTAGCGTCGCTCGGGCGTACTCAGCCGTTTGAAGCAGCCCTGAAGGAATGATCGGCAAGAAATGCCGGACCGTCGAAGACGACTCGCAAAGAGCCTTGATCTCGGCTTGCCTTCGCCAGATTCCCATACGGGCGGACGAACGCACCGAGGTGTATTCGATGTTGGCTGTCCTGGTGAGTGACAGCACTTCTTCCTTCGCTTCCGGAGACACTTCTAACGCGGTGAGAATCCGCTCTACGTCGGCAACGGTCGGCAAGACACGGCCGGACTCAACACGGCTGATCTTGGACTGGGACATGGCAGTACGCGCGGCCAGCCTCTCCCCGGAGAGCCCGGCCGCTTTGCGTAGCCGCCGCAGCGTGTCCGCCAGGTTCTTACGGTCACGCTTGCCGGTGTCAGGTTCGAGCATTGAACTCACTGAACGGCACGGCGTAGGCGAGTGCCGTGTCTCGCCACTTCCGGTACTGCGTCAGATCCGGGTTCTCCCACTGGTCTAGATTGAGCAGCGTCCCGTCCGGGTTGAAGTTGAGGTCAACCACGGTTTCGTCATCGAACAACCAGAAGTCGTGTGACGGCAGGTCAAGATCGAGAGCGGTCACGTCGAGGATGCGGATGTCCTCCCCTGCTTCGATGTTGCCGGGGATTCCCCAATCCAGTTGATACCGTTGGTACTCGGTCAGTGGTCGTCGGACAACGCGGACGCGACCGATCGTC
Source organism: Actinopolyspora mortivallis DSM 44261 (assembly GCF_000384035.1). Classification (GTDB taxonomy): domain Bacteria; phylum Actinomycetota; class Actinomycetes; order Mycobacteriales; family Pseudonocardiaceae; genus Actinopolyspora; species Actinopolyspora mortivallis. The sequence continues at coordinate 398,451 of NZ_KB913024.1, read as the reverse complement.
TTGCCGTTCGCTACGTAGCTCCTGACACGCTCATGCCAAGCCGCGTTGTGTCCGTCCGGTTTCGGCTGTCCGGCACGCCATCGGCCGAAGTCGTCTTGTTCCCTCGGAATACTGTATGTCGGCTGGCACTCGAACCGCCAGGCTGATCGCTGACACTCCGTAAACTGTTGACGTAGATCGGACAGGATCACTGCTTGACCCCCCGGAGGGCTTGTACGGTGGCCAGGACCACTTCCGGAGGAAGTTCTACGGCTTTCTCCCCGTCCCCCAGGGTGAGCCCTTCTGTACCGGTCTCGACCGGGTTCCCCTGGACTACGGCCGTGCCACGGTCGGAGACGTACACGGCCGGACAGTTGTCGTCTTTGCACTCAGTGACCTTCTGAAGTCTCATGGTCACAGCTTCGGAGGGCCAGGTCGATCACGACAGGACCTACCCGCGATCCCGCATAAGACGGTCACGAGCCGAGTCACTCGTAGGAAACCGTCACCGGCGCGTGGTCGCTCCAGCGCTTGTCGTAGCTCGGAGCCTTCTCCACCACCGCACTGTCGGCGCGTTCGGCCAGTCCACCGGTGGCCACGTGGTAGTCGATCCGCCAGCCCGAGTCGTTGTCGAAGGCCTTGCCCCGGTAGGACCACCACGAGTAGGGGCCGGGCCCCTCGGGGAACAGCCGCCGGACCACGTCCACATAGCCGACCTCGTCGAACACCCTGCTCAGCCAGGAGCGCTCCTCGGGAAGGAACCCGGCCACCTTCCGGTTGTTCCTCCAGTTCTTCAGGTCGATCTCCTGGTGGGCGATGTTCCAGTCACCGCAGACCAGCGCCTCCTTGCCCGCCCGTTCGGCGCGGGAACGCAGCTCGTGCAGGTACGGCAGGAACCGCTCCATGAACCGTTCCTTCTCGTCCTGCTTGGGAGTCCCGGCCTCCCCGCTGGGCAGGTAGAGGCTGCCCACGATCAGTTGATCCAGTTCGATCTCGGCGTACCTGCCGCTGGTGTCGAACTCCTCCGAGCCGAACCCGATCCGACTGTCCACCGGCTGGTGACGGCTGTACACGGCGACCCCGCTGCGTCCCTTGTCCGCGCTGGGGGCCAGCAGCGTGTACCAGCCTTCGGGAGCACGCACCGCCTCCGGAAGCTGGTCGTACTCGGCCCGGGTCTCCTGCATGCACACCACGTCGGCGTCGGTGGCGGCCAGCCACTCGACGAACCCCTTCTTCGCGGCCGCCCGCAGGCCGTTCACGTTCACCGTCGAGACAGTCAGCACGCGCCCGAGGATAACGACACGGCCACACCGCTCTTCCGCAGGTGGACCCGGCGAGCGTCCCCGACCGTCACGGGCCGAAGCAGCCTCCCATCGGGTGATGTGATCATCCCCCTGTGGCGCCGGCGAGCGTGATCGACGAGAGTGATCGACTCGGAAGAGGAAAACCGTCGCTGGAGCCACATGCTGTCCACACACACGAGGAACCGAACGCGGCGTCCCGGTCGACGAGGCCGAATCCCGCGCGTCACGGGACTGGCCGCGGCGGCCCTGTTGACCGCGGTCTCGTTCCCCGTCCTGTCCACCGCCCCCGCCCGGGCCGCCGACTGTGCCCCCTGGGACCGGGAGTGCCTGGTGAACCAGTACCTGGACGAGATCCGTTCCCAGCCGGAGAAGCTCGCCGAGTTCACCCGGGCCATGCCCAAGGGTGGGGACCTGCACAACCACCTGTCCGGAGCGGTCTCCACCGAGTCGCTGATCCGCTACGCCGCCGAGGACGGGCGCTGCATCGACGCCGAAACCATGCAGTCCTCCCTCGCCCCCTGCACCGAGGGGCAGCGTCCGGCCTCGGACGCGGTGAGCGACCCGGAGTTCCGTCGGCAGGTGATCGAAGCCTGGTCCATGGAGGGGTTCGAACCCGGAGGTGCGGAGTCGGGCCACGACCACTTCTTCGCCACCTTCGGCAAGTTCTGGGCCGCCAACGAGGGCCGGGACGGCGACATGCTCGCCGAGGTCGCCGGAGATCTCGCCGAGCAGAACCAGTTCTACCTGGAAACACTGCTGTCCAGGCAGTCCGAGGCCCGCGGGGAACTGGTCGAGCGTGTCGGCTTCGACCCGCACTCCGAACGGGACTTCCGGCGGCTGCGGACGGTGCTGCTCCGCGAGGGACTGGACGAGATCGAACGAGCCGCCCGCGCGGAGACCGACCGGGACTTCGCCCGCTACCGGGACCTGCTGCACTGCGAAACCCCGCGGGCCCGCCCGGGATGCGACGTGGAGATCCGGCTGAACTACCAGGTCGCGCGGGCGAAGAGCCCGGCCAGCGTTTTCACCCAGCTGCTGCTCGGCTTCGAACTCGCCCAGAGCGACCCCCGCTTCGTGGGTGTCAACATGGTCCAGCCCGAGGACCACGAGATCTCGCTGCGGGACTACACGCTGCACATGCGGATGATCGAGTACCTGAGCGAGCAGTACCCCGAGGTGTCGGTCACGCTGCACGCCGGTGAGCTGGTTCCGGGACTGGTCAAGCCCGAGGAGCTGACCTACCACATCGACCAGGCCGTGCGGATCGCCGGAGCCGACCGGATCGGCCACGGCATCGACCTGCGTCACGAGGACGACTGGCGGGAGCTGGCCGACCACATGGCCGAGAACGACATCCCGGTCGAGGCCCCGCTGACCAGCAACTGCCAGATCCTGCGGGCCTGCGGCCCCGAGGAGCACCCGCTGCCGACCTACCTGGAGCACGACGTGCCGGTCGCTCTGGCCACCGACGACCCGGGGGTGTCGCGCAGCAGCATCACCGCCGAGTACCGGCGGGCCGCCACCGACTTCGGGCTGAGCTACTCGCAACTCAAGGACAGCGCGCGTGCCTCACTGGAACACGCGTTCCTGCCCGGTGAGAGCCTGTGGGCCGACACGGACTCCCACCGGATGAAACCGGAGTGCGACGTGACCACACCCGGCCGGGGCGCGCCGGTGCTGTCCTGCGCGAAGCTGCTGCGTTCCAGCCCCAAGGCCAGGGTGCAGTGGCGGCAGGAGGTGGCCTTCCACGCCTTCGAGACCCGCTACGCCTGGCGGGCCTGAGCCGGTCACCGCCGCTGCCGTGCCGGGAGCGGACTCCGTTCCCGGCACGGTCACGGTGTGGGGGTGCGGCCGTCGTAGACCAACAGACCGTCCTCCCGCACCCGCACACCCTCCATCGGCGCGTGAGCCCGCAGCGCGCCGTCGTGCATCAGGTGCACGACCTCCACGCCACGCACCAGACTCGCGTAGTCGGCGATCATCCGACGGTGACACCGCCACCACACGCTCTCGGCACACATCACCGCCACCTCCTGCTCGGCGGCCCGGGTCAGCAGTTCCTCGACGGCCGTACGGAACTCCTCGGTGCGCATGTGCGCGGCGTAGGCGCGGAATCCCTCGTGGCGGCAGGCCGTGTCGGGCGAGTCCGCCGGTGACTTGCGGAAACCCCCGAGTCGCTTGTCCCAGCGGTAGTCCACGCCGGACTCGGGCAGCCAGTTCCGGAGCTCCGAACGCGTGAAGTCGGGATTGTGTCTGCTGCCCGGGGCGCTGCGTACGTCCACCACCAGGGAGACCCCGGCCGTGCCCAGTAGCATGAGGAAACCGGCCCGGACGCTCGTGCCGTGCCCGACCGTGACCAGCCGCATCACCGCTCCCCACGACGACTCCCGCGTCCCGTCCGGCAGGCTAGCGCGTCGAAGCCAGCACGGCCGGGCGGCGAGGAGCGGCCACGGCGGCGCCGGTACCCGCCCCGGCGCCGCCGTCCATACTGCTCCGGAGCTCCGGAACGATCCGGCTTCAGTAGTACCAGGGGAAAGCCGACCAGTCCGGGGTCCGCTTCTGCAGGAACGCGTCGCGGCCCTCGACCGCCTCGTCGGTCATGTACGCCAGGCGGGTCGTCTCCCCCGCGAAGAGCTGCTGGCCGACCAGCCCGTCGTCGACGGCGTTGAAGGCGTACTTGAGCATACGTTGGGCGGTCGGGGACTTGCCGTTGATCTCCCGCGACCACTGCAACGCCGTGCTCTCCAGCTCGCCGTGGGGCACGACGGCGTTGACCATGCCCATGCGGTGGGCGTCCTCGGCACCGTAGGGGCGGCCGAGGAAGAAGATCTCGCGGGCGAACTTCTGCCCGATCTGCCTGGCCAGGTAGGCCGAACCGTATCCCGCGTCGAAGCTGCCGACATCGGCGTCGGTCTGCTTGAACCGCGCGTGCTCCGCGCTGGCGAGTGTGAGGTCACACACCACGTGCAGGCTGTGCCCGCCGCCGGCGGCCCAGCCGGGGACCACCGCGATGACGACCTTGGGCATGAACCGGATCATGCGCTGCACTTCGAGGATGTGCAGTCGTCCCGCCTGGGCGGGATCGACGGTCTCGGCGGTCTCGCCCTCGGCGTACTGGTAGCCGGAGCGGCCTCGGATGCGCTGGTCGCCGCCGGAACAGAAGGCCCACCCCCCGTCCTTGGGGGACGGGCCGTTGCCGGTGAGCAGGACGCAGCCGACGTCACTGGTCATGCGGGCGTGGTCCAGCGCGCGGTAGAGCTCGTCGACGGTGTGCGGGCGGAAGGCGTTGCGTGACTCGGGGCGGTTGAACGCGATGCGTACGGTCCCCCGGCCGGGGCCGTCCTCGACGCAACGGTGGTAGGTGATGTCGGTGAAGTCGAAACCCGCCACGGACTGCCACACGTCCGGGTCGAACAGGTCGGAGACAGGCTGCATGTGTGTCGTCACGACCACGACGATAAGCCACCCCACCCGTCGTGGGGCCTCTGGTCACGGACCGATCGCGCGTGCTCACCGCCGGGATCCGGGGGTCTGCCGAACCACCGGTGAAACTGAGTAGTATCGCAAAATCGGGTCGGTCCGGGACACTGACCGGAACGGACGCACCGTGGGGAAGGAACACGAATGCCACTGTCCTCTGTCAACGGGCACGAGATGTACTTCGCCGACACCGGCGGCGAGCACCGTCCCGCCGTGCTGTTGGGACACGGCTTCTTCCTGGACCACACCATGTTCGCCGCCCAGGCCGAGGCCCTCTCCTCCCGCGGATACCGGGTGGTGACCTGGGACGCGCGCGGGCACGGCAACAGCACCACCGGTGACGCACCGTTCACCTACTGGGACACCGCGCGCGACGTGCTCGGACTGATGGACCGGCTGGGCATCCGGAACGCGGTCGTCGGAGGGCTGTCCCAGGGCGGGTTCACCGCGCTGCGCACGGCGCTGCTCGCCCCGCACCGGGTCACCGGTCTCCTGCTGCTGGCCACCGAGGCGCACGCGCTCTCCGAGGAGGACCGCCGGAGCTACACCACCATGTTCGGCGAACTGAGCGAACGGGGTGCCGTGGACGAACTTCTCGTTCCGCTCTCCCACCAGATCATCGGAGAGCACCCGCAGGCCGAGCACTGGAGGCGGATCTGGAAAACCCGGCCGCTTCCCCTCGGTCTTCCCGCGCGGTGCCTGCTCGAACGCGACGACATCACCCACCGTCTCGGCGAGATCGCCTGTCCCACGCTGCTGCTGCGCGGTTCGAAGGACGTGTCCGTGCCCCGGGATCGTATGGAGTTCCTGCACACGGCCATCCCACGCACGAGCTCGCTGCACGAGGTGGAGGGCGCCGCCCACGCGCCGACCCTGACGCACCCGGAGGAGACCACCGCGCAGCTGGCGTCCTTCTTGGACTCACTGGAGCACCGGTGAGGCCCTACCTGGCCGGGATTCCCAGGTAGAGCTGCATGTGCTGGCTCGGGTCCGGGGTCGGATAGACCTGTGCCAGCAACTCGACCTCCCGTCCGCGGTCGAGGTCGTGAACCAGGAAGTGCGGCTTGTGACGGCCCAGGATCACCTCCTGCGACTCCCACATCCGCACGAACTCCGCCGAGCGCGAGAGCGTCTCCAGGATCTCGGCGAACAGGGGGTTGCCGGGCCGACGCGCCATGAGAGCACGCAGCCAGGCTACCGTCAGCCGCGCCTCGTGCTCCCACTCGACCATGACGGCCTTGGACTCCGGAACGTAGAAGAACCAGGTCAGCACGTTGCCGACCTCGGTGATACGCCGAAACATCCGCCGGTACTCGGCGTTGGAGTACAGCACGTTCCAGGCTTCGTCGACGTAGGCGGCCAGACTCGGGTGCAGCCCGTCGGCGGCTTCCCGCTGCACCGGGGTCACCTCCTGGCGGGAGACCTGCTCCCCGTGCTCGTTCCGCTGGGGGCTGGCCAGGTCGTGGAGGTGCTGTCGTTCCACCGAGGTGCTTCCGAGCGCGTCGGCCAGCCGGTCCACCACGGCGGGTGAGGGGTTGTCCGCGTGTCCCTGTTCCAGTTTCTGGACATAGCCCACGCTGGTGCGTGCCGCCGTCGCCAGCTCCGCCCGGTTCATCGCCGGACGCGGTGTCCGATAGGCCGGGTCGGGTGCGAACGCGGCCGGCGGAGCACCGGACCGCAGGTGGCGTAGGTAGCTGCCGAAACTCGGCGGTTCGATGAGCACGTCACGATTCTATGTCGAAACGCCCCGTGCACGGTGACAGGTTGACTACCGGCGGTGTTCTCGGTGGAGACCGAGCACCGCGCTGTCGGACAGGGGCACCCCCTCCGAACTCCACGAAGTCCGGACCCGCATCCACCCGCCGGAACGAACACCCACCGTGGTCGGTGTTCCTGACAGGGATACCCCCGCCGGGGATATCCCCGGCGGTCACAGTTGTCCGCAGGGGCCGCCGACACCCAGAATCCGAGGTGACAGCCGAACACGACACCACGGGGATCGCCGGGCCTCGCGACGAACCGCACTCGTTCCGGAGAGATCCACGGGGCCGTGGGTGGTCGCGAGCAGACCCGCCCCTGGGGGAAAGGTCTCGACACCACGTCGTCGAGACCGGCGGCCGGGGAGTGGGAACTCCCCGGCCGCGCTGGGGTTCCTTCGGGGCTGTTTCGGACGCGTTCGCACTTCGAGGACACGCCCGTTGCCCCACGTGAACAGCCGGTGTGCGAGAACAGGGAACGGAGAGGAGTCGTGACCCGCGCGCACTCCCGTGCCGTCGAGCGAGGTATGGCCGTCTCGGTGTTCACATCGGAGTTGTTCGGCGCCGGAAACGAGGGGGACAACCACGCCGCCGTCTGGGCGGTTCCGTGGGAAGAACTCGATCTGGTGGGACTGGACGTGCACGGACCGCGCAATGCCGTGGACAAGGTGGCCAGAGGAGCACGGATCCATCCCTGAGCTCTCGGCGCCCGGTGAACCGAAACGCGCCCCGCCCGGTGGGAGCGAGACATGGCGCTGTGAATGCACGAGCCCCGCGAGACGTCCGATGGTTCGTGTCGCGGGGCTCGCACTCATGATTGTGCGGCTCGGAAAACTCCCTTGGACCAGCAGTGCGACGAGAGCCGCGGACCACCGCTTTCTCCCGCCAGCCCCGGGATCGGTCGGCCACCGTTCGATGTCGGGCGCTCGCGGCGAGAGCCACACGGCATATTCCGACGAACGAATTCACCACGTGGGGCAGGACGATGAAGACCTACCGGACGCTGCCGTCGATGTAACGCCGCACGTACTCGTAGGCCAGGTCACCGAACTGCGTGCCGAAATCGATGGAGTCATCGGCCGACTTCGAGAAGTGCACCCCGCCCCACAGGCGACTGGTGCTGCCGTCCTGAACGAAGTCGGTCCAGGTCGCCCAGCGCATCTCGAGATCCCTGGCAGGGGTGATTCCCGGCTCCACCAACGACGATCCGGCGGGGTAAGTGTAGCTCCAGTTCAATGAGTCGGAGTTGAGGTAGCGGCGTGCCGCCTGCGCCTCGGCGGAGATTACCGTCGTGGAGGCGGACGGGTATTCGGGGTGATTTCCCACGTTCAGATAGCTGGTCCACTCGTTGGCGGGGATGTCGTTGACGGCCCCCACGCCGGGACCGCCCCACGCCGTCAACTCGGTGGTGCCGTACAAGTGTTGGACCGCGCTAAACGGGCGCACCGAGTCGTACTTGTTCTTGTAGTGCCAACAGGCGATCAGGCCGTCCAGCATCGCCACACCGGTCATCATGAGCAGCTGGACCCAGCCATCCAGGTCCAGTTCGTGGTTCTCGGCAGCGACGAGAGTCGACATGCCGACGCCGAGGAACTTGTTGTCGAAGAACTCCGACTTAACCTTCTGCTCGTCAGTGAGACCGGCTGAGACTTCCAGGACCTCGTCCACCGAGCGCTTGTAGTTGGCTCGGTCTGTGTGATCGCTGTGAGCAGGCGGAGAGAGGGGGAACTTGCTCGGGTCTTCGAAGGTGTAGGGCGTGGTCAGCCGCATCTGCGGGGTGGTGAAGACCTGGATCATGAACATGCCCTTGTCGCCGTCCCCCTGGCCGAGACGACGGCCGTGCTCCAGCAGTTCCGGTTGCCAACGCGAGGGGTTGCGCAGTTCGTAGGCGCTGTTCTCGGGCCGGTAACCGGTGTAATCCTCGTAGGACTTTCCGTTGTACCGGGCGCCCTCGTTGCCGAGCTGGTTCATACCGTCCCGCACGCGAGCCGCGACTACGGCCTTACCGGCCAGGTTCCCGATGCCGACCGGAGTGGTCGGGTCCTCCGAGTTGTCGTCAGGGTCCAGGCCGAACGAGTTCATCAGCGAGCGGAAGGTCGGCATCCCTGCCGGCACCACGCTTTTCATGACATGACGCCAGGCGTACAGCGCGGCGATGTTCTTGTTCCTGTTGGTGCGAGCTTCGCTGCGAGGGCGACGTTCGAGCTTTGAGTACACGCCGACCGCCGTCGGGTGGTAAGGCGCCAACGCGTCGAACCACGCGTTGTGCGCCATGCAGGTGTAGCGGATCAGGATGGTCACATCCATGGGGGCGATGAAGTCCGAGACTGCGGAAGTATCTGTGTTGTCAGACAGGTACTGGATGAAGTTGTCGGTGTCGAGGTCGAAACCGCAGCTCGACTTCGATTCCGATCGGGTGGCCTGACTGGCGGTAGCGGTACTGATGTTTCCCAGCGGGAGTAACACCGCGGTCGCCGTACCGGCGAGCAGTGATCTGCGCTGCAGCGAAAACGACGAGGCGGAAGAACTCTCGGAAGCCGTCATCGAAATTTACCCTTTCTTCGTTGAACAATCTACCGATTTCATCGGTACTGATTTCAGCCGCTGGTGTGGTGATCCCGGTGACGGATCACCACCCCGATCGCCTCAGGTGCGCCCCGCGGCTCCGTCGGCCGCGATGTCCTTGGGCGTGATTTCCCGCGTCCTGGTGACCAACTTCCGCTCCTGCCCCACAGGAACGGCGATTACCCGTGCTTCTCGTCTCGCCGGGAGCAGCGTCCGAACAAGCCCCGCCGAACTCAGAGCGACCCCTGCGCCCCACCAACGGACCAACGCCCCACCGCCATCTCAGCGGTAATGCCAGGACCAAAACCAGCGATCATCCCCGACGCCCCCACAGACGGCGCATCCTCCTCGAACAACCTCCGCAACGCATCGAGCACCACAGCACTCGCGACATTCCCGAAATCAACGAGAGTCGCCCAGCTGTGACGAAACATCTTCCGATCAACACCCAGAAACTCACCAAGATCGTCCAAAATCCGCGGGCCACCGGCGTGAATGACGTAGAAGTCGAGCTTGCGAACGTCCCAACCATGTCCAGCAGCGAACTCGTTCAGCACCGGGGCGAGCGGTTCCATCGTGCCGGGAACCCGACGGTCCAACCGGAAGTGAAATCCGGTGTCGCGCACGGCATAGGAAATCCAGTCCTCGGTGTCCGGAATGAGATACGAAGCGTTGCGCTCCAGCTCCACACCCATACCGCCACTTCCACGTACCACTGCCGCCGCCACCGCGTCACCGAACAACCCATCGGACAGCAGGGATCCGACGTCGTCGTCATCGGGCTGATAGCACAACGAGCACAACTCACACGAAACGATCAAGACATTGCTTTCGGGGTGAGCCGCGCAGAAGTCGTACGCACGATTGATCGCCGCACCGCCCGCCGCGCAACCCAACTGCGCGATGGGGATCTGCCGGGTGTCGGTGCGAAACCCCATGGTGTTGATCAACCATGCGGTCAGCGACGGCATCAGAAATCCGGTGCACGACACGTATATGATCGCATCGATATCATGTGTCGCCAGGTTGGCGTTTGCCAGAGCCTGTTCGATCACTTCGGGTGTGCGCTTCTTCGACTCTACCTCGTAGACGCTGTTGCGTTCCTCGAACCCGGGGTGCCGAAGCGTTTCCTCGATGGGACGCACCACATGTCTCTTTTGGACTCCCGTGTTCTGGATCAAGCGGCGCGCCAAGGAGAGCTGCGGCTTTCCGGCATGTGCTCTCTCGGCAAGATCCAGCGTCTCCTCCATAGTGATGACGTACTCAGGAACATTCACCGATGGTCTGCATAAAATTGGCATGACTGGAATTTACTTTCTGGTACACTGGCTCTGGTTCGTAATATACCTCGCGGTAATTTCGCTCAGGTCGGACTCAGGAGAAGGGGAAGCTGTAACGTCGCTCGCCAGACAGATCCGCTGTGGACAGCGCCTGCCGTGCGCTCCCGCTCAGCCCGACCACACGAAGGACGAGCTGACGTCCGTGACACCTCCCGACAAGCGAACCTGCTGCCCGTGGCCGCGGATTCGACTTCGATGAGCGTCGGGGAGACGTCGGATCCACGATCCATTGTCAAGTGCGTTTCGGTCCTCCTGAAGACCGCACTTCTGCCAATACGACAGCGGAGCCACTGTTCCACTCGCCACCACCCCGCAGCGTACTGAGAGCTTTCGGAAGGAATGTGACCAGGAGTGACCACACGATTCGGCCGCGAGAACATCAGCGGGCGACAACACCGACGAAAAAGTCGAAGCACGGCGATTACAATGAAGGTGTCGCCATTCGCACGACACATGCTACGTCGAGAACGACGCGGCCACAACCCCGGCCACCGAGGACGGAAGGAATCCCCTCCGCGAAATAACGCTCGGAGTAGCGTAATTCGACGGCGACGGAGACGAGTTTCCTCGTACTCACCTCCCGTCCAGGGGAGGCGATGAATTTCCTCCCGGGACGAATCGCACGATTCCTGTTACGAGCGCGAACACCGCACCGGTAAGGGGAGGACGAATACCGCGGCCACGTTCACCACACGATCAACACGTTGTTGAGCACGGTGCGGGAGACCGTACCGTGTAGTGTCACGCTAGGTACGTCCAGTTCGCGGAGCGATCCGCCCAGCAGGACCGCAGCGAACTGGTTTCGCGACATTCGTCCCCGAAGTGGGGCTGAGGACCAGTCATGTAAGCCGCGGTCACAACCGTGGCACCGGTTGTTCGCCCCGGCACACGGGTTCGGGAAATCCGTTGGCGACGGTGGCATGCGCGGACGGAAGAATTCCGACCACCTCGTATCGGACACCGTCCCGTCCGAGAAACGGGGCAACGTGATGCGGCACGAGAGCGAACTCCTCCACTCTCCCCGATGCGCACACCCGCTCTCCCACTGCCCCGCAGACCGGTCCCCCTTCAAGGTCCGGGAGCAGTCGATCAAACGGTGAAGGACTCGGGACCGAAGCGCCCCCACGCGATGAAGGCGGCCATGGCCAGATAGATCAGGTTCGCGACGACGGGTGTTTTCTCGTGACGACGAAGATGCGTGATCATCGCGCCGATCATCAGAAGAACCCAGCAAACCGCAGTCACCGGTACCATGATCGGCGCGATGCCGACTACGGCAGGAACGATGATTCCGATCGCCGCCAGAAGCTCCAGAGCTCCGAGACTCTTGACGAAACCAACGCTGAAGTCGTCGGTCCAGCCACCGTGGGCGGTTGAGGCCAGCTTCTCCTTCGGGACGAACAGCTTCGTAGTGCCGCCGACCAGCATCACGACGGCCAGCAGTCCGGTAACGATCCACAGAGCCAGATTCATAAGGTCTCTCTCCTCGAAATCGTAGGCGACCACGAGTTGTCATCGACGCGGGAGGCGTCACAGCACGACTGAGTGATGGATACCACTCTCCGATCCTGCTGCAACTCGGTGGGCCGGTGATTCCACGACTGTCCCGACCCGCCCCGTGAGCAGGGGGCTCCTCGACCTCTCGATTGCTCCGGTCCGGGACTTCTTCGTCGCCTGATAGTTCATGACCATAGTCCCCATATGAATGATTCCAACATCAACCACCTGATACATTTCTGTAACCAAGTGGACATAATGGACGCTCTCGCGTACCTGATGCTCGATGCCGTGAGCACGGGTGACAGGAGGACCGAGGGCTCCGGGAAACACACCGGGACGACCGCCAGGAGCCTCGGACGCGGCAGCAACTGTGGTCACGTGCCTCTCCGGCACGGGACATCGCTCCTCTACTGGAACACCCACCTACTACCGCACGATCCTCTACACATCACGCATCCCAATTCCGGAGAAATTTTATCACGTCCATTCCCCCGAGGACATCGCCAGCAGGCTCCGCACCACAGGAGAGATCTGGTAGTACGATCCGAAATTGAGGTACTCCCCGTCGGGGGACGACTTGATGGCCAAGATCTGTACCCGATCACCGGAGTACGTGTGCGGTGCGTTCTTCACGAATCGCTCGATCCTCGACCCGAGCCGCATGGGGAACGAGAGCGGATCCGGCGTTATCGCGCTGAAGGAGATCCGCTCTATCCTCGGGGATTCCCAACTCAGGGTGAAGTAGAGCCCAAAGGACTGCTCGCAGAGCTTCAACATCTGGTCACTCGGCTCGGGGAGCCCGATCTCTCGGTGCATCGACCGCACGGCCTCCGGCTCGAGGCACTCATCGGGCAGTTTGCCGAAGTACACGTTCACCGTTCTGCCGTAGTAGTCGATTCCGACCAGCCCCACCCTCTCATCCAGGCCGTAGCGGGAGAAGAAATCGACGTTGTCGGCCAGACTGCGGGGCATCGACGGCATGGCCACAGTCTCGACAGCGACTGGAAGTCACCGGCGGGAAAGAACGCCCAGATCTTCTTGAACCCGTCGACCACCCCGAAATCGACACCATAACTGTCGACGGGGCACCGCTGCTGGATCTCCGACAGCAGCCCACCGACGGGATGGCCGTCCTCCGAGATGAACCCCTTCAACGAAGCCATGGCGTACGGACCGACGTCTCGTCGGAACAGGATGCGGCAGTCGAGCTCGCCCTTGTCTCCCTCGGCGCTGGTCACCCTGAAGGCGATCATCGCCTGCGTGAGCATGTCCTCGTATGCGGTCAGTATGAACACCACCAAGCAGGTTGGGAGCGCTCTCGGCCTCGCCGCGCTCGTCGTCGTGGCCGGGAACCATCCGTCCACGGCGGAGGGATTCACTTCGAGTTACGGACGTGCGTTCTTCGCCATCGCCTTGCTACTGGGAATCGTTGCCGTGTTGGCACTGAGTCCTTCCTCGGTCGGAGGCACCACGCACGAGTGGATTCTTCGGAAGAGGAGTCCGCTCAGAGGATTTGAGCATCACGTTCGCACCAACGACGTGGGGTTACGCCCTGCCATCCGGAGATGACGCGGCACCCACTGGCAGCACTCGACAACTGGCGGCACAATCCGTAGTGGTCCCCAACCCACAAACCGGGCCACTCCGATGAGGTCCGTCCCGCAACTGGAGCAGCGGTATTGTCCCGCATTCGGCAGGTCACCAAGACCGCATCGCCGGCGGCGATGCGTGAGTTGACCGAACACATGCAGTACTGGGCCGCTGTCCCACGAAAAGATCCGGTGCGCGATGCTGGGATCGAACCAGCGACCTCTACCGTGTCAAGGTAGCGCTCTCCCGCTGAGCTAATCGCGCCGCTCGCGTCCCGAACGGACGTGCCACATCCTACCGGTCTTACGAACGAGCCCTGACACGGGGGCCTTCCGGCCCCACCGACGAAGAGTCCGCCCGGGCCGGGTCGGGTACCGCCACCTGAGAACCGTTCCCCGCGAGCCGCGGATCCCTTAGGCTTCCCGCCGTGTCCGAGTTTCCCGACCCACCACCGCGGCGTTCCGAGTTCACCGTACTGTGGCCGATCACCACCCGGTGGTCCGACAACGACGCCTACGGCCACGTGAACAACGTGGTGCACTACGCCTGGTTCGACACCGCCGTGAACGGGTGGCTGATGCACGCCACCGGCACCGACATCCGCGAACTGCCCGCGATCGGCGTGGTGGCCGAGACCGGCTGCCGCTACCTGGCCGAGCTCAGTTTTCCCGACGGGATCGAGGTCGGGATCGGACTGCGCAGGCTGGGCAACTCCAGCGTCACCTACGGGCTGGCCGTGTTCGGCAACGGCGACGAACAGCCCGCCTCGCTGGGCAGGTTCGTGCACGTCTACGTGGACCGCGTCAGCCGGAACACCGTCCCGGTTCCCGAGGAGATCCGCGCGGCGGTGGGGAAGCTGTAGCCACTCCGACCACGTCGGACGGAACGGCGGGGCCGTGGCCGAGCACGACCCCGCCCGCGAGGCTCAGTCGTCGAGCTCGTCGGTGAGCTCGCCGAGGTCCACGAACTTGAGGTTGGTGGCCTCCCGTGCGGGCTCGGACGGCGTCTCGTCGCCGTCCTGGACCACCAGCAAACCGTCCGGATAGGACTCACCGAGCGCGGCGTTGAGCACCGCCACCCCGTCGGTCTCCCGCGTGCCGTCCAGGGTGCGGGAGGCCGCGGTGACCCGGAATTCTCCCTCGTGTTCGTTGTGGTCCTCCAGTTCGCGGTCGTAGAGCACGAAGGTGCTGTCCCCCTGACTGGAGGCCACCACGTAGCCGTCGCCGTCGGACTCGGTCAGCAGCGTCAGTCCCTCGACGTCGGCGGCCAGGTGCTTCCCACCGAATCCGGGGTCCTGACCCAGCACACACTCGTCGGTCTCCGCGTCGTAGGTGCCCGGGACTCCGAACTCACGCACCCTGTCGACCAGCTTCGGCCTGCCGGTGAGGTCGGCGCGCAGGCGCCACACCCCGACTGTCTCCTGCGCCGCGTACAGCATCCCGTTCGCCGGGTCGACGACCATGCCCTCGACCTGCGGCGACTCCCCCGGGTCGGTGCACGGGCTCCAGAAGGACCCATCCGGCAGGCGGAAGGTCGACGGCAGCCACAGGCTACGGACCTGGCGGTAGTCGACCGTGCCCTCGGGGGGGCCCGTCAGTTCGAGCAACGTGACCCGGGTGCGCCCGCTGCGACTGACCAGGGCGTAGGACCGGTCGGTGCGCCGGTCGGTCCAGGTGGTCAGCCCGTAGGCGGTCATCTCCTCGTTGATCTCCCGCTGGCTGTCCGTGAAGATCGCGGGTACTCCGGCGGCCGTGACGTCGACGAGCGGGCCCTCCGGAGCGTGGGGGTCGACGCGGTAGATCCGGAGCCGGTCCCGGCCGCGGTCGCTGACCACGGCGAGGTTCGCCGGCTCCCGGCCGAGCCGCACGTCCTCGACGATGTCGACGTTGTTGAAACGCCCGGGTGCGTCGCCCGGCCCCGGCGGTGGGGGTGCGGGGATCGACTGGACCGGACGTGCTTGGAGGTCGTAGACCCGCAGCCCGCCCTCCTTGGCGGTGGCCACGACCAGGCTCCGCTCGGGATCGGCCGGGTCGCGCCAGATGGCGGGGTCGTCCGCGTCGGCGTTGCCGCCCCGCTCGTCGTCGAAGACGGCGGGGGTCTCCGCCTCGGGGGTCACGGCGGGTAACGCGGCACGCGGATCCTCGTCCGCCTGGGCGGGTACGGCGGCGCAGAACGCGCCGAGGGCCGTGGCCAGCACGGTCGAGGTCATCCGAGAGGCACGATGCTCACTCACGCGAAAACTCCTCCTGGGGTCGTGCGTTCGACGTGCCAGGATGAGGTCCTTTCGTGTCCTTGCACGAGCAGGAACGTGATCTTCGCGTGTATGACTGTTGAACAGGGAAAGAGTGGGAGCCGGTCCCGTGCCGAGCTCCCACCCCTGCCGTCGGGGCGAACCGCGGTGTCAGGCGGGCGCTTCCGCCGCCGTTTCTCTCCGGTGCGCCAGGCGGGCCATCCCGCCGAAGCTCACCGCCGCCAGCAGCGCGAGCAGCGGAACCAGGGCCTCGTATCCGAGAAGCACCTGCCACAGTCCCCACAGCACCCACAGCGCCACACCGGCGAGCACGGCCAGCACGAACGCGACGGCAAGTCCCGTCAACAGCACCGCACCGAAACCGACGGGACGGAGCAGTCGAATCATGCGGATCAGAAACCACACCTGCACCACCAGGAGCGCGGCGAGCACACAGTGGAAGGCCACGATGAGACTCGCGGGTTCCTGGGCTGCGGACATGCCGATTCCGAGCCAGGCGAGCCAGTAGTACATCCACACCGACCAGGTGACCAGCACGAGGTTGCCCCCCAGTACCCCGGCACCGAAGACCGCCGTCCCGGAACTCGGGCGGGGTGTGTCCGAGGAACCGTTGCCACGGAGCACGAGGCCCACCACCAGGGCGTGTCCGAACGCGGCCAGCGGGGGAAGCAGCAGCAGTTCCGTCAACCAGCCCGCGTTCGAGTCCACCAGGGAGCGCAGCAGTGCCCTGCCCGAGAACACGAGCACCGTGGACGCACCGAGACTCACCAGCGCACTCGGCACCGGCCGACCGATCCCGCTCAGCCGCAGTACCCGGACGGTGAACCACAGGTACCCCACCGCCACCACGGCGAGGAAACCGTGGAGGAGTCCGCGCACGACCAACTCGCCGAAGCCGGGCTGCGACATCGCCAACGTCTCGGACACCGTGTCCCGTTGCCAGAGCAGGTGCAGCGCGCGGACGAGCATCACGAGATTGGCCCCCAGTAACGCGGCGGTCACCACCGGATTCGGTGGAGCCGGTCTCGGTCTCTCGGAGTCGTCGTCGACATCGTGATCGTTCATGCCCGCCACCCGACCAGAACGCGGAGCGAACCGGACAGAGCGGAAATACTCACGATGGCCCGCGTCGGTTATGGGCAAAATCGGCCACGCGGACGCTCGCGCGGGTGCGGTGAGGTTCGCTTCCGTCTCCTCCGGACACACGATGGCCCGGTGCCGAAGCCCCCTCCGGCACCGGGCCACCCCGTTCACGCACCGCTCAGTGGGTCACGAGCCGACCCCGGCGTGCTGCCGCTGGCCGGAGCCGCTCTCGCCGTCGTCCTCCTCGCCCTCGGTGATCGCGGTGCCCTCCACGTCGAGGGCGGGCAACCACCGCAGCCAGCCGGGCAGCCACCAGGCGGCCCTGCCGAGCAGTGCCAGCGCCGCCGGCATGAGGACCATGCGGACCACGAAGGCGTCCACCAGGATGCCGACCGCCAGCGCGAAGGCGATGGACTTGATGGTCGCGTTGCCCGCCGGGACGAACCCGGCGAACACCGAGAACATGATCAGCGCCGCCGCGACCACGACCGGTGCCGCCTGCCGGAATCCGGTCACGATCGCCGCGCGAGGCGCGTGGCCCTTGTGGTAGGCCTCGTGCATCCGCGAGACCAGGAAGATCTGGTAGTCCATCGCCAGGCCGAACAGGATGCCGATCATCAGGATCGGGGTGAGGCTGATCAGCGGGCCGGTGTCGTCGAGGTTGACCAACTCGCTCAGCCAGCCCCACTGGAACACCGCCACGGTCGCGCCGAGCGCGGCCCCCAGCGTCAGCAGGAAGCCGAGCACGCCGACCAGCGGCACCAGGATCGAGCGGAACACCAGCACCAGCAGGATCAGCGCCAGCCCCACGACCAGCACGAGGTAGATCGGCAGGGCCTGGTCCAGCGAGTGGGCGACGTCGACGCTGACCGCGGTGGTGCCGGTCACGTAGCTCTCGGCCCCGCCGATGTCGGCCAGCTGCTCGCGCAGGTCGCCGACCAGCTGCTCGGTCTCCGTGCTGGCCGGACCGGACTCCGGCATGACGGTGACCATCGCCGCGTCGCCCGTCGCGTTGGGCGTGGGCGGGGTGACGGTGGCGACGTCGTCGAGCTGGGCGATCGCCGCACTGGCCCGCTGCGCGGTCTGCGGGGCGCCGTCCCCCTCGAAGTAGGCCACCAGCGGGCCGTTGACGCCCTCACCGAAGCTGTCGGCCAGCATCTGCTGCGCCCGCGCCTGCGTGGTGCCCTCGGAGGGGGTCTGCACCAGGGTGGTGTTCATGGACGCGGCCGGTACGGCCACCACGCCGAGCGCGACCAGCGAGATCAGCAGCGCCGGAATCCGGCCGCGGGTGACCGCGCCGACCCAGCCCGCGTAGACGCCGCGCTCGGAGGAGGTGCCGGCTTCGGCGGGGGCGGTGCGCTGCCTGCGCGGCAGCACCAGCCGTCCCAGGTAGCTGAGCACGGCGGGCACCAGGGTGATGGCCACGAGCACGGCCACCACGATGGTCGCAGCCGCCGCGAGACCCATCTGGGTGAGGAAGGGAATGCCGACCACCGACAGCCCGACCAGCGCGATGAACACGGTGATCCCGGCCGTCACCACCGCCGAGCCCGCCGTACCCACGGCGGTGGCCACGGAGGTCTCGACGTCGGTGCCCTGGCGTAGTTGCTGGCGGTGCCGGTTGATGATGAACAGGGCGTAGTCGATGCCGACCGCCAGCCCCAGCATCGTGGCCAGGATCGAGGTGGTGGACTGCAACTCCAGGAAACCGGTGGCGATGCTGATGCCCAGCGTGCCGATGCCCACCCCGACACCGGCGGTGACCAGGTTCATTCCCGCGGCGACCAGCGAGCCGTAGGTCAGGCTCAGCACCACCAGCGCGGCGATGACCCCGATCGCCTCCCCCGGGCCTCCGACGGAGGGGGTCTCGGTGACGGCCTGGCCGCTGACCTCGACGGTGAACGGGCCCTCGTCGGCCTGTTCGACGGTGTTCAGGATCGCCTCGCGCTGCTGCTCGGTGACCTCACCGATGCCGCCCTCGTAGGTGACCGTGCTGTAGGCGGTGGTCTGGTCGGGGCTGACCGTCGGGGCGTTCGGGTTCAGCGGGTCGCTGGCCGAGACCACGCCGGGCTGCTCGGACAGCTCGGCGACGAGGCTCTTCACCTCGGCGGCGTTGGCGGGGGCGGTCAGCTGCTGCCCGTCCGGGGCGCGCATCACCACCCGGGCCGTGGCTCCACCGCCGGTGTCGAACTCCTCCTGGAGTTTGTCCTGGGCGATGGTGGACTCCTGGCCGGGGATGGAGAAGCTGTCCGAGGTGGGCCCGGACAGTGTGGCCGCGCCCACGCCACCACCCGCGAGCGCCAGCAACCAGATCACCACGACGAGCAACCGGTGCCGCTGGGCACCGAGTCCCAGTCGGTATAACAGGCGTGCCATGTAGCAGTCAGTCCTCCAGCTGTCGGGAACCGGACGGGGACACGTCGGCACGGGAGTGGCCGAGTGCGTCGAAACAGGTGGCGATGATCCTGGGGCGCCACGTGGTCTTGTCGCCTTCGCGGTTGGCGGTCAGGGTGAGCACGGCCAACGCGCTCAGCGCTCCGATGATCCGCACGAGACGTTCCGAGTCGTGGTCGTCCGGATCGAGCACGAACATCTCGTGGAGAAGCATCTCCTCGTCGTCGAGCATCGCCGGGTGCTCACTCGGCGCCGTGATCGGACGGAACGCCAACGCCACCAGTCCGGGCCGGTCCAGGGCCACGTCGGTCAGCAGTTCCAGCACCCGCAGGTCCCGACTCGGACCGGGCGGCATCGCGGCGACGTCGTCGCGCACGCGCCGGGCATGGACGCTGCCCATCTCCAGCGCGGCCCCGTGGATGGCCTCCTTGCTCGGATAGTGGTGCAGCAGCCCCGCCTTGGACAGGCCGACCGCCTCAGCCAGCGCCTTCAGCGAGGTCTGGGCGAATCCGTGCTGGGCGAACAGTTCGGCGGCGCGGTCGAGGATCTGCTCGTCCACCTGCTCCCGGAAGGGTCGTGTCACGCCACCGACGCTACCGGAGTTACCGACCGGTTCGGTCGGGAAAGCGACCGGAAAGGTTTGTGAGCCTCCTCCCACTCCCGAGTGATAGGGGGCGCCGGGGCACCGTCCACGTCGGGACGGCGCCCCCGGCCTCTTCCTTTCCACGGACCTGCTCGGTTCCGACGCGGAAGCGTCGAGAGCCTCAAACCCCCGGTTCCGACCACACCAGCCGGGCACGGACACGAGTGCCGAGGTGGAACAACCGCACGGCCACCTCCGGACTCGACACCCTCATCCGGAGGTTCTCCTCCACGGCCACGACCTCGGCACGCCCCTCGAACGCGATCCCCCACGCGGCGATACGGGCATCCACCCGCTGCCCGTACTCCTGCACCACCGCGAACACCCGAGGAGCGTTCTCACTGACGAGCTCACGCACCAGCTCCACGAAACGCGACTCGTCCCCCAACGGCTCCAAACCCGCCGGGTCAGGCACCAACGCCTCCAACGGATGCTCGAACCGCTGATCCGGCCCGTCTTTGCCGGAGTGTCCCGCCGTTTCCTCCGCTCGGGACTCGAAACCCCCGGTGCTCACTACCGCCATGATCTCCTCCCATCGCCATCGGATAGTGTGATGCCAACCACATATGCCACTGCCAAACAAGTTACAGCGGAAATTCCGACGGAAAAACCCAGAATTTTGGAATTACTCCGTACGAGGGACAGTGGGAGTGAGAAGAGAGATGCGACAGACTGCTGCCGTGACCGAGGAAGATCCAGGGCCGGTGGTTCAGCGGATCCTGCTGGGCGCCGAACTACGGGAAGCCCGTGAACACAAGGGACTGTCCACATCCGAGGCGACCAGAGAGCTCGGTTGGTACGCGGGCAAACTCTCGAAGGTCGAGCAGGGCGACAAGAGTCTCACCGACAGGGAACTGACCAAGGCGATCGACGTCTTCGGCGTCGACGACCAACGCGCGGAGGTGCTCCGCAAACTCGCCGCCGAGGCCAGACGCAAACTGCCACCGGCACGGGTACCGGAGTGGGCGACCAAGTACGTCAACCTGATCGCCGCGGCGACCGAGATCAAGCTCTTCTTCCCGGACTCGTTCCCCGGAACCGTGCAGACCTTCGACTACGCCCAGGCGATACTGAACAGTGCCGTCATAGTCGCTCCGGCCGACGTCGATCGCATGGCGGAGGAACGCGCCAAGAGGGCGGAGTCACTGCTGAAGAACGAGACAACGCGGCTCTGGCTGGTCGTGGGCGAGGAGGCACTGCACCGCGAGATCGGCGGCAGCACCGTGCTGCGCACCCAACTCGAACGGAT
>NZ_KB913024.1:201087-377216 GCF_000384035.1 Actinopolyspora mortivallis DSM 44261 | reverse complement strand
CTCACGCACCAGCTCCACGAAACGCGACTCGTCCCCCAACGGCTCCAAACCCGCCGGGTCAGGCACCAACGCCTCCAACGGATGCTCGAACCGCTCGCCCTCCGCTGATTCAGCGGAGGTTCCATCCACGCCTGTTTCGGCTTCCCGCTCTCTCGATACCGACTCCATGTTCGTCTCCCGTCCGCTCGACGACTATCGACAACTTTCCGAGTGGCGCCACGAACTCGTCGACATCGACGAATGATACATTTGAGACTCAATTTGAGACACTCATATAGACTCCCCATCCGGGTGAACTTGAGACGAAACCAGCAACACTGTCAGCTCGATAGCCGGGGCACACTGTGAACCATGAACGACGACCCTGGTCCGATCGTCCAACGACTGATCCTGGGCGAGCGCCTCCGAACTCTTCGCGAGTCCAGCGGGATCGCACTCGACGATGCGAATGCCTACTTGGGTTGGTATCGAGGAAAACTTTCCAAGATCGAAAACGGAACGCTCGGGCTGACGGACCGAGAACTGTCCACATTGCTGTCCTATTACCGGGTGCCTGGCCCCGAAGCAGCTCAAGTCAAGCAACTCGGAACCGAAGCACGTCGCAAGGCAGCTCCGGAACGGGTGAACGACTGGGCCAAGCAGTACATACCCCTTGAACGTGCTGCCTCCGAAATACGCCTGGTATACAACGAGATTCCCGGTCTGCTACAGACGAAAGCGTCCGCGAGAGCCCAACTCATCAGGTCACCCGTCGTACTGGCGGCCGATGTCGACGACATGGCCGCAGCTCGTGAGGAACGCGGAAACCGCCTCTACGGAGACAAGGCGCCCCGAGTCTGGGCCGTACTCGGTGAAGAGGCCCTACTACGCAGGGTCGGCGCCCCTCATGAGATGCGAGCACAGCTCGAACGACTCCGGGAGATGGCGCTTCTGTCCACTATGTCCCTCAGAGTCATGCCGCTCACTCACGGCCCCTATGCCGGGTTGAGCTGTCCGTTCACCCTACTGTGGATCGAACGGGCCAGGACGACGATCGCGTATGTCGAGACGTTGACAGGCGCGGACTACGTGAAGAGCACGAAGGCCTATAGCCTGGCGTTCGACCAAGCGCACGAAGACGCGCTCTCGGAAGAGGAAACGCTGATCCTGCTTGATCAATACATAGCGGACCTGGACTGAGTTGGGATAGATCGTATGGCGCTACACAATGACGGCCTTGACTGGTTCACAAGCAGCTTCAGCGGCGGTGCTCAGCAATGCGTCGAGGTGGCACGGGACGGCGCGGGCTGGTGGCTGCGGGACTCCAAGGACCGCACCGGCCCCGCCCACCACTTCACCCCCGCACAGTGGAACGCCCTGCTGACCAGCCTTAAAAACGAAACGCTCGGCTGATCGAAGGGCTTCCCAACCACGGCTACGACCGAGCCGCGCAGCGGGGGCGCCGCCCCAACATCGAAAGTTCCCACACCACGGGACGGCGCCCCGGCCTCTTCCTTTCCACGGACCTGCTCGGTTCCGACGCGGAAGCGTCGAGAGCCTCAAACCCCCGGTTCCGACCACACCAGCCGGGCACGGACACGAGTGCCGAGGTGGAACAACCGCACGGCCACCTCCGGACTCGACACCCTCATCCGGAGGTTCTCCTCCACGGCCACGACCTCGGCACGCCCCTCGAACGCGATCCCCCACGCGGCGATACGGGCATCCACCCGCTGCCCGTACTCCTGCACCACCGCGAACACCCGAGGAGCGTTCTCACTGACGAGCTCACGCACCAGCTCCACGAAACGCGACTCGTCCCCCAACGGCTCCAAACCCGCCGGGTCAGGCACCAACGCCTCCAACGGATGCTCGAACCGCTNCTCACGCACCAGCTCCACGAAACGCGACTCGTCCCCCAACGGCTCCAAACCCGCCGGGTCAGGCACCAACGCCTCCAACGGATGCTCGAACCGCTGATCCGGCCCGTCTTTGCCGGAGTGTCCCGCCGTTTCCTCCGCTCGGGACTCGAAACCCCCGGTGCTCACTACCGCCATGATCTCCTCCCATCGCCATCGGATAGTGTGATGCCAACCACATATGCCACTGCCAAACAAGTTACAGCGGAAATTCCGACGGAAAAACCCAGAATTTTGGAATTACTCCGTACGAGGGACAGTGGGAGTGAGAAGAGAGATGCGACAGACTGCTGCCGTGACCGAGGAAGATCCAGGGCCGGTGGTTCAGCGGATCCTGCTGGGCGCCGAACTACGGGAAGCCCGTGAACACAAGGGACTGTCCACATCCGAGGCGACCAGAGAGCTCGGTTGGTACGCGGGCAAACTCTCGAAGGTCGAGCAGGGCGACAAGAGTCTCACCGACAGGGAACTGACCAAGGCGATCGACGTCTTCGGCGTCGACGACCAACGCGCGGAGGTGCTCCGCAAACTCGCCGCCGAGGCCAGACGCAAACTGCCACCGGCACGGGTACCGGAGTGGGCGACCAAGTACGTCAACCTGATCGCCGCGGCGACCGAGATCAAGCTCTTCTTCCCGGACTCGTTCCCCGGAACCGTGCAGACCTTCGACTACGCCCAGGCGATACTGAACAGTGCCGTCATAGTCGCTCCGGCCGACGTCGATCGCATGGCGGAGGAACGCGCCAAGAGGGCGGAGTCACTGCTGAAGAACGAGACAACGCGGCTCTGGCTGGTCGTGGGCGAGGAGGCACTGCACCGCGAGATCGGCGGCAGCACCGTGCTGCGCACCCAACTCGAACGGATCAGGACGCTGGCCGAGACCCCGAACAGCACCGTGCAGGTGCTGCCCTTCGACGGCGGGGCGCACGCGTGCCACGGAACCTCGTTCACGATCATCACCCTGCTGGAGGGCAAGCCGAGTATCGTCTACACCGAAGGACTGACCGGAAGCGACTACCTCGGCCGCGAACACGTGCGGGTCTACAACCTCGCCTACGACAACCTCCGCGCGGCCGCCCTGAGTCCACAGAAGACAATCGAGGCCCTCGACCGGCGCATCGGGGAACTGAGCTAGGAGAACGATATGCCCGAAGCGAGCACTCACCAGGAGTTGACCTGGCACACCTCCAGTTTCAGCGGCGGTGCCGAGAACTGCGTCGAGGTGGCACGGGACGGCGCGGGCTGGTGGCTGCGGGACTCCAAGGACCGCACCGGGCCCGCACACCACTTCACCCCCGCGCAGTGGAAGGACTTCCTGCTCGGCGTCAAAAACGGCGAACTCGGCTGACCGGCCTCGGCGTGCCCGTCTCACCGAGATCCGTGTCCACGACACACAGCGGGCGCCGCCCCACGTCGGGACGGCGCCCGCTGTCCTCCGGCATCCCGGCCCCGGGACACTCCAGGCCGAGCGGAGTGCCCCGGCGAAGCCGGCGGGAAGTCCCCGTCAGCGCTGGGCCATCTTCTTCTGCAGGTTCTCGTCCAGCGTGTTCAGGAACTCCTGGGTGTTCAGGTGACCCTGGTCACCGCCGACCAGCAGTGCCAGGTCCTTGGTCATCCTGCCGCTCTCGACGGTCTCGATGACGACCTGCTCCAGCGCCTTGGCGAACTCCACGACCTCGGGGGTGGAGTCCAGCCTGCCGCGCTGCTGCAACCCGCGGGTCCACGCGAAGATCGAGGCGATCGGGTTGGTGGAGGTCTCCTGACCCTGCTGGTGCCTGCGGTAGTGCCTGGTGACCGTGCCGTGGGCGGCCTCGGCCTCGACGGTGCCGTTCTCGGTCATCAGCACCGAGGTCATCAGTCCGAGGGAGCCGAAGCCCTGGGCGACGGTGTCGGACTGGACGTCGCCGTCGTAGTTCTTGCAGGCCCAGACGTAGCCGCCCTCCCACTTCAGGGCGGTGGCGACCATGTCGTCGATCAGCCGGTGTTCGTACTCCAGGCCGTTGGCCTCGAACTCGGCCTTGAACTCGTTGTCGTAGATCTCCTGGAACACGTCCTTGAACAGGCCGTCGTAGGCCTTGAGGATCGTGTTCTTGGTGGACATGTACACCGGGTAGCCCCGCTCGAGTCCGTAGCGGAAGGAGGCCCGCGCGAACTCCTCGATGGAGCGCCGGTAGTTGTACATGCCCATGGCCACGCCGCCGCCCTCGGGGAAGTTCGCGACCTCCAGCTCCATCGGCTCGGAGCCGTCCTCGGGGGTGTAGGTGATGGTGACGGTGCCCGGGCCGGGGACCTTGAAGTCGGTGGCCTTGTACTGGTCGGCGTGGGCGTGCCTGCCGATGACGATCGGTTTGGTCCAGGTGGGCACGTACCGCGGGATGTTGGAGATGACGATCGGCTCGCGGAAGATCACGCCGCCGAGGATGTTGCGGATCGTGCCGTTGGGGCTGCGCCACATCTTCTTCAGCCCGAACTCGTCCACGCGGGCCTCGTCGGGGGTGATGGTGGCGCACTTGACCCCGACACCGTGCTTGGAGATCGCGTGGGCCGCGTCGACGGTCACCTGGTCGTCGGTGGCGTCCCTGTTCTCGATTCCCAGGTCGTAGTAGTCGAGGTTGATGTCCAGGTAGGGGTGGATCAGCTTGTCCTTGATGAAGGACCAGATGATGCGGGTCATCTCGTCGCCGTCGAGTTCGGCGACGGTTCCCTGTACCTTGATCTTGCTCATGGTGGCGGGGTGCTCCTCTCACACGAGAAACGCAAACGGTACAAGCGTACTGCTAAACCGGTCGGCTGTGAGCCCCACCCGTCGACACGGGTCGGGGTCCTCGCTTCCCGCCCCGAGAGGCGACCCAGCACAACAGCCGACATCCCCCACGAAAACCACACCCGGGGTGAGCAACACCACACCTCCGTGCTCGGGATCGCCCGGTCGGACCTCTCCCCCGGCGCGGGGTCCCCACTTCCGGAGGCCGGACGGCTAGGCTCGACACGGACCGTGATCTTGGAGGACTCCCGTGGCGACCGGACCCACCCACGCGATGAGCGGACTCGCGGCCTGGGCCGCGGTAACCGCCCTGGCGGGCACGCACACCCTCAGCCAACTCTCCCCCAAGACCTGGGTGGTGGGCGCCACCCTGGCCACGGGGGCCGCCCTGCTGCCGGACATCGACCACCCGAAGTCCACGGTGGCGCGCACCTTCGGCGGGATGTCGCGCGGCGTGTCGGAGGCCATGAGCGGACTGAGCGGATTCCTCTACCGGCTCACCAGGACCTCGCACGACAGCGACCGCTCGGGCACCCACCGGGGCTTCACCCACACCCTGGTGTTCGCCGTGCTGGCCGGGTTGATCACCACGGCCATCGTGCAGAGCAGCAACGGGACCGCCCTGGGCGTGCTGATGTTCGTGTTCGCCGGACTCACGGTGCGCGGACTGATGAACAACTGGTCGCCCCGCAGCGACGCGCTGCTGATCGCGGTCGTCTCACTGGTGTTGACCATCGTGTGCTGGGCCTGGACCGGCGACCAGCCACACGAGGCGGCCGCCTTCGGCGTGGCGGTGATGATCGGGTGCCTGGCCCACTTCGTCGGCGACGCCGTCACCGAGCAGGGTTGTCCCATGCTGTGGCCGCTGCCGCTGGGCAGTCGGACCTGGTACCCGGTGGCCCCGCCGAAGGCCCTGCGGATGAAGACCGGCGGCAAGGTGGAGATGGCGATCGTCGGCCCCGGTCTGACCGTGGTGGCGCTCGGCCTGTCCACGGTGGTGCTCTACCGGGTGGGGGCCGTCCCCTGGCTGGCGGAACTCGGCCTGCCTCCGAGCGTGATGGCCTGGATAACGCCGGGCTGAGCCGGCTTCCGGAACCCCCGTCCGAGCGGGACCCCACGAGAACACCTCCCCGGAGCCCGCACGGTCGGTAGGCTGCGTCGTGCGGGACGAGCGAGCGCCCGCCCCGACGACGGAGGAATCATGCGGATCCGTGGCACATTCGTGATGCTGGCCCTGACTCTGCCCCTGCTCGCGGCCACGACGGCGTGCGGCGAGCTTCAGGAGGCCCAGCAGGGCGTGCAGGACGCCAAGGAGGGCATAGACCGGGCCCAACAGGGTCTGGACACCGCGCAGAGCTGCGCCAAGGCGACCGGGCTGGTCAGCTTCACCCTGAACTTCTCCGACCCGCAGCGGGCGGCCGAGACCGCGCGGAACAAGGCCGAAGAGCTGGGCAACCTCGCCGAGCAGACCAGCGACCAGGCACTCAGCGAGGCCCTGCTGGACATGCAGCGTTCCGCCGAACGAGTGGCCTCGGGTGAGGTGACCATCGACAACAGCGCCGAGTGGAGCCAGCGCAAGCTCGACCAGGCGCAACGGGTGCTCGACATCTGCTCGGGCGGCTGACCCCGCACACCGCCGGAGGACGGTTCGCCACGCGGGCGGAGCTCGGCGGACCGGAGGGAGAGGTCCTCGCCCGGTCCGACGACTGCGCGATGTGGCCGCGGTCACTTACCCTGGGGACTACGGCCCGTTTGGAGGTGACGACTCATGAAGGCCACGACGGGAGAACGCCTGCACGTACACAGCCGCACGGTCGAGCAGCCGGACCGCACCGGGGTGATCCTGGAGGTTCGCGGGGAGAACGGGCAGCCGCCCTACCTGGTGCGTTTCGACGACGGGCACGAACGGCTCGTCTTCCCGGGAGGCGACTGCGAGGTCGAAGGACACCCGGCGGGGACATGACCCCTCGAACGCACCGGAGTCGAGGCCGGTTCGACCACGATCGGCCTCGGCCATCCGAGTGACATTCACGCTCACGGGCGTGTGGCGAGGCACGACAGCGCCGGTACGCCCCGTCCTACGTGCGGACTTCCCCACCCCGGAATGGCACACTGATCGCCAAAGCGATGACCCGACCCGCCGCTCGCGGCGTGTGTGGCCGCTTGGTGAGGAGGCGGTGCAGTGGCGTGGGAAGACCGGAAGGGCGCGGCGGCGACGGACCCGTTCGCCATGCTGCGGATCGGCTTCGCGGGCCGTGTCGAACTGCCCGCCGGTGAACTGCTCACCGAACAGTCCACCAGGATCGACGGCCACCACGAGCCCGGTCCGCTGTGCTGGATCAGCAAGGAACCCCCTTCGGCCCAGCTGCTGGCGACGCTGCGCGCCGACAGCGAGTCTACCGGGCTGTGGCCGCTGCTGCTGGTCGACGACACCGAGACGTACGGCGAACGCTGCACCGTCGGGGTGGTCACCCCGGAACCGCTCGAACACGTCGACAGGTGGCGGGCCGAACAGGTCATGGACCGGATCTGGACCGGTCTGTGCCAGGTGGACTCCGAACTCGGACCGGCCTACGACCCCGACAGCCTCGCCCCCTTCGGCTACTCCTGTCCCGGTCCGGCCCCGCCGGGGGACCTGCTGGCCGACGCGACCGTGCTCGCCAACCAGCTGACCCAACGGCTGCTCGACGAGCAGACCCGCCTGGGACTGGTGCCGGTACGGCGCGGAGCCGACGTGCTCACCGTGCTCGGCTGGTCCGGGGCGACGAACCACGTCTCCCGCTGCGCGGGACTGTCGGCGATGCTGCGCAGCTGGGAGGACCGCTTCGGAGTGCGGGTGCTGCGGCTGGGCCCCGACAGACTGGACCTCAGCGTGGCGGCACCGCCCATCCGCGGCGAGCACGCCGCCGCCGTCGCCGCCGAACACTGGACCTTCGCCCCCGACCGGGTCATGCAGGACACCGGAAGCATCTCGGCCTACGCCGAGGAGATCCGGGGGCGCAGACAGTGGACCTTCTGGTGGGACTGAGCACGGTCCCCCGGACCCCGGATGCGTCGAGCGCGCGGTGGAGGTCGAACCCGGCTGGTCGTGGACCTCAGCGGGGGTTCCATCCCAGCCCCACCCGGCCGATGCGGTCGAGCGCCAGATCCAGCTCCCGAGCCGGGGCGCCGAGGTAGAGCCGGACGTGCCCGAGCACCCCCTCCGAGCCGGAAGAACCGGAGGTCATGCTCCCCTCCCCCAGCAGCACGCCGGCCTCGTCCAGACAGCGACGCCGGTAGGTGCGCGCCGGTTCCGGGTCTCCGGCCAGCCAGGCGGGCACCCGCAGCCGCACGTAGGAGGTGCACGAGCCGGGGAAACCGGGGTGCCCGACGTAGCCGAGTTCCCCGACGAGGCGCTCGGCCACGCGGGAACGCCTGGTCGCGTACTCCTCCCGAATCCGGTCGAGATACCCGTCCGAGGCGGGATCGTCCAGCCAGGCCGCCATGGCCGCCTGGAGTGGCACGGACGAGACGAAGGCGTGCTGGTGGCGATACCCCGCCAGGGCCGCCAACGTCTCCGGGTGGGCGGTCATCGCCCCGACACCCCACCCGTTGCAGTGGAACTGCTTGCCCAGGGTGCGCACGGCCAGCCACGGGAACCGGCTCCCGCGCTCGGTACGGCCCGCCTCGGTGAGCAGTTCCCCGAGCGCGTTCGTCGGCTCGGTGCCCGGCTCGTGCACGGCGAAGTACGCGTCGTCGAGCAGCACGGCCGAGCCGGTCTCTTCCATGGCCCGCAGCATCGCCCGCACCGTGTCCGCGTCCCAGTTCGCCGCGGTCGGGTTGTGCTGGGGGTTGAGCACGAGCAGGCTCGTGCCGCGCGGATCCGCCCGCCGCCGCTCGTGCAACACACGCCGGATCGTCTCGACGTCCGGGCGGTAACCCTCGCTTTCGGGCACCGGGTACCGCAGCACCGTGAACCCGAGGGGTTCGAACACCCCCGCGTAGTCCCAGCCGGGCTCCGGAACCAGCACGGCCGGTGGGGGCGCACCCGCTGTCGTGGAGTCCCACAGCATCCTGCCGAAGTCGGACATGGCGTCCCGGGTGCCGTTCTGGCTGACCGCCACGTCGTAGTCGGTGTGGGCACCGGGCCTTCGCGGGAGGTCGTGCTCGGCAGCGATGCGGTTGCTCAGCCGCTCCCGCAGGGCGGGCAGACCGTAGGGCGAGAGGATGTAGCCGTGCGCGTAGCGCGGAACTCCCTCGCGGAGCGCCTCGTCGAGTCCCGCCGGGGGCCCGGACCAGTTCTCCCCCAGACTGAGGTAGATCAGCCGGTCGGTGTCCCCGCCGCTGTCGCGGTAGCGGCGCACGAGCTCGGCCTCCTCCAGCAGGCCGGGCAGCCGGTCGTCCCCGAAGACCTCGGACGGATTCCGCACGCTCCCACCTCACAGGGCAGTGTCGGTGCCCGCCAGGACGCGGGCACAGTCCCGGGCCAGCGCCAGCAACGCGCGGTCGGTCCCCGCCGGGGCGTCGAGCTGGAGTCCGACGGGAAGTCCCCGTTCCGTCCTCCCGGCGGGGATGCTGACCGACGGCCACCCCACGATGCTGGCCAGATTCGTGTTGCGCACGTAGGTCGGGAACGTGGACACGGTGCGCCCGTTGAGGCGCACCAGCGTGCGGGTCCCGACCCGGGGCGCGGGCAGCACGGTCGTGGGGACCAGGCAGGCCGAGGCCCCGTGGGCGAGCAGGTGCTCGGCGGCAGCGGCGGCGAGCGCGGGCCGCAGTTCGGTCACGGCTCGTCGACGCTTCTCGTCCCGCTCGGGGTCCTCCCGGCACAGCGGCAGCAGGATGTCGCGAACATCGGGGTCGGCCACCGACGACACCAGACCGTCCAGTGTCGTCGGCTCGCGCACGGTCTCCAGGTACTGTCGGAAACACGCCGGTGTCTCACCCAGCGCGATGGGAAAGCTCACCCGCTCGATCAGCTCCGGAACGGTGGGCGGGAAGTCCGCCTCGACCAGGGTCCAACCGTGCTCACGCAGGGTCCGCACCGCCCGGGTCACAACGGAGGCCACCTCGGCGTCCACATCCCCGAGGCCGGGGCACGAGGGCACGACGAGCCGCGTGGGCAACCGTTCGGGCTCGCCCGTCCCGTCGGCCTCGCCGGACAGCACCCCGTCCAGCACGAGCAGGTCGTCCACGTCGCCGGCGAGGATCCCCACGGTGTCGCGCGTGTGCGAGACACGCAGCACCCCGCCCGTCGGGTAGCGCCCCGTGGTGGGACGGAATCCCGTCACTCCGCAGCACGAGGCCGGGATGCGGACGGAGCCTCCGGTGTCGGTTCCCAGCCCGGCGGGCACGAGCGAGGCCGCCACGGCCGCCGCCGTGCCACTGCTGCTGCCACCGGGGAGACGCCCGCCCGCCACCGGGTTGCCCACCGCCCCGTACACCCGGTTCTCGCCGGTGACGCCGTAGGCGAGCTCGTGCATGTTCGTCTTCCCGAACAGCACGGCCCCCGCCTGCCGTAACCGCGAGCACACTCCGGCGTCGGCACGGGCGAGGTTCCCGCGCAGCGCGGGTGTGCCCGCCGTGGTGACCTCACCGGCCACGTCGATGTTGTCCTTGACCGCGATCGGAACCCCGTGCAGGGCTCCCGTGGAGGCCGGATCGTCCGGGCGTGTCCCGTCGGCCGCGCGGGCCCTCCGCAGCACGCGGTCGGCGTCGAGGGAGACGAAGGCGTTCAGTGACCGGTGCGCGCGGCACCGGTCGAGGGCGTCACCGGCGTACTCCGCCGCGGACCGGCCGTGGGCGAACTCCCTCGCCAGTTCCCGCACCGAGTGCGGTTCGGGAAGGCGGCTCATGACGTCCCTCCGGGAGCGCGGTCGAGCAGTTCGGGGTGGTGCCGCGCGATGTGGGGACGCAGCGTACGCAGCGCCCCGCCGAACGCGTCGGTGAACTCGTCCACATCGGATGGTTCGGTGGGGACGCTCAGGCACATGATCCCGTGCCGCCCCGTGACGAAGCCCCTGTTGAGCAGCTCCAGATGCAACAGGCGGCGCAGGTCCGCCCGGTGCGCCCGCCTGGCGGCCACGTCGGCGGCGTCGTGGATCTCGCCGAAACCGAAGTGGAAGTAGCTGATCGAACCACAACCGACGGCGTCCCCGGCGACTCCCGCGTCCGCCGCCACACGGTCGAGTCCACTGCGGAAGCGTTCTCCCATCCTGTTGAGACGCTCGATGTCCGCCGGTCCGAGGTTGTCCAACGCGGCGATCCCCGCCGCCAGCGAGAGACTGTTGGCACCGAACGCGCTCGCGTGGAACACGGGGTCGGGCCCGTTGGGATCGAAGATCTCCATGACGTCCGCGCGCCCCCCGAACACCCCGATCGGCAGGCCACCGCCGATGATCTTGCTGAAGGTCGTCAGGTCCGGGCGGACGTCGTGCCGCACCTGCCACGGGCCGACCCGGAAGGTGGCGCACTCGTCGAAGATCAGCAGGGCCCCCGTCCGCTCGGTGACCTCCCGCAGTCCGTGGAGGAACCCGGGATCAGCCGGGATCCCACCCCCGACGCCGAGCATCGGCTCCACGATCACGGCGGCCGTCCGCTCGGCCCACTCGGACAGCACCCGACGTGCGGTGCCGACGTCGTTGTAGGGCACGGACAACACCGAGTCCAGCACCTGCCCCGGCACCCCGTGGCTCACGGTCGCGGGCGCGAGCTCGGGGTCGTGCTGCGGGAACTGCCTGCCGTTGGCGACGAAGGCGTCCACCTGACTCCAGTCGTGCGTACCGTGGTAGCCACCACTGATCTTCACGACGAGGTCCCTGCCGGTGAAGGCCCGGGCCGCCCGCAGCGCCCACATCGTCGCCTCGGTACCGGAGTTGCAGTAACGTACCGTGTCCAGGGAGGGGACCCGCTCGCACAGTCTCCGGGCGTGTTCGATCTGCGAGAGCGTCGGCCCACCCGGCGCGGTGCCGAGTTCGACCCGCTCGTGCACGGCTTCGAGCAGAGCGGGGTGGTTGTGTCCGTGCACCAGCGCGCCGTAGTTGGCCAAAAAGTCCGTGTACCAGTTTCCGTCCACATCGCGCAGTCGAACTCCCTGTCCCTCGTCGAAGTACAGCGGATGCGGGTCGTAGCTGGTCATCGTGCGAGTGTCCCCGCCGGGCAGATACTCGTGTGCTTTCCGGAACGCGGCGAGCGAACCCGGTGTTCTGCTCTCGTACTCGTCGAGGACACGTGTCCCGATGTCGTTGGCCGTTGTCATGACACCCCTCGAAAATCCGTGTTTCCACGACATTCGTCCGAGCCCGTCGACCGGGAGGGGCTCCTCGCTAGAGGACCGTGCGCGCCCGCCACAGTTCGGGGAACAGGCGGTAGTCCGCCGAGGCACGCAGCCAGGAGACTCCTTCCGTGCCGCCGGTACCCGGTTTGGTGCCGATGAGCCGTTCCACGGTCAACAGGTGTGAGCAGCACCAGCGGGCGTACTCCTCGGCCACCCCCACCAGAGCTTCGGCCAGTCGGAACGACTCGTCCGCGCGAGCCGTCGAGCGATAGACCTCCGCCCAGAGGTCAACCAGGTTCCGCTCTCCGGCACTCTCCTCCGGCTCGGTCCGACCCCCCTCTGCCGAGGGGGCGAACCGTTCGGAAACCACGCGCACCGCCTCGTCGTACAGGCTGCTCTCGCGCAGGGCGCGGTAGACCTGTTCCTCCGCCCCGGGAACCCCACGGTGACGCTCGGCCATGGCCTCGGACTTCTTGCCCAGGGCGAACTCCATCATCCGGAACATGTAGGAATCCATGCCGGAGGCGATCCCGAGTTGGTCGCGGAACTCCGCGAAGTCCCCGGGTGAGAGGGTGTCCAGCACGTCCCAGGCGCCGCGCAGCACCCCGAACTCCTCGACGATCCGG
Source organism: Actinopolyspora mortivallis DSM 44261 (assembly GCF_000384035.1). Lineage (GTDB taxonomy): Bacteria > Actinomycetota > Actinomycetes > Mycobacteriales > Pseudonocardiaceae > Actinopolyspora > Actinopolyspora mortivallis. The sequence continues at coordinate 364,673 of NZ_KB913024.1, read as the reverse complement.
CGGAGGTGGACGATCGCGTCGTCCAGACGACGTTCCACCAGACGTAGCCGGGCCGAACGGGTCTCCTCGTAGATCAGCTTGAACAGCAGCTCCTTGACCTGGCCGAGCACGTAGAACGTCGTCTCGGCGGGCTTGCCCGTTCGCGGCGTCTGCAACGACAACAGCGTGTCGATGTGCTCGTAGTCGATGTAGGGGCTCTTGGTCCCCTCGCCACGGGCGAGTCGGTACAGCTCGGCGAAACGCGGGTCGACTTTGCCCGCCGCCCGCTCGTGATAGTAGTGCCCGAACCGCCGGTCGTACTCGGCGAACAGCTCGGGAACGTCGTGCAGGAACAGGATGTCGTGGAAGGCCATCCGGCGGATCACGAACAACGGCTCCGGCGCGCGGGAGACCGCGAACTCCGGGTTCCGGGCCGAGGGATCGGGACAGCGCGGATGGAACTGGCCGATCATCAGCCCGTTGCGCACGGCCGTGCCCTTCACCGCGCGCTGGGCGTCGTCCAGCAGCACAGCCCGCTCCTCGGAAACGCCGCGCAGCACCGTCACCAGGGCGCTGATGTCGACCTTGCCCTCGGGCCAGTCCACCTTCTCGAACCGCTCGATCTGACCTTCCATCACCGAGGTCAGCTCGGCCAGCTCCACGGGGTCGTCCGCCTCGGCGAGCTCGAAGCGGACGCAGTCGTTGCGCAGGGCGGGCTGCACGAACGGACACACGGCCCCGGAACGGCCGAGACGTTCGTCGTGCTCCTCCAGGTACTCCTCGAACCAACGCCGGACTTCGGTGAACTCCTCCTGTGGATTCCGCTCCAGAAACATGGTCCTCCCATCGCGAGGCGGGACCTCGGGAACGAGTGATCAGTCGAGTCCCGGCACACCGTCCTCGGGATCCACGTCGATCCCGAACTCCGCACGCAACACCCCGGGCACCTCGTCCCGACGCAGCGTCGTCTCGTGCGAAGTACCGTCGGCGTGTGCGGTGAACCGGCTCGTGCCGTGCAGCACCTCGTGGCGGTCCGGACGGAAACGCTGCGCGAACAGTCTCCGCCGGAACACCGACGAGGAATGGGTGCTCAGAAAGTGGTGTCCGACCCCGTAGTCGACGGGGTACTGCGGATTCAGGGTGAAGGCGTAGCGGTCCAGCCAGCCTTCGGGAGTGTGCTGCCGCAGCCACCAGATCCCGATCCCGGTCTCGCCGACCTCGCGTTCGAGCGCGAACTGCCAGCCTTGCTGGTCACACTTTTTGCCGGAAACCAGCTCGATCGGATACAACGGCCCACCGCCGAACCCGACATCGCACAGGTAGGGGTTCTCGTCGTCGGCCGTGGTCACACACAGCAGCGCGTGTGTGGCCGGGCGGTCGATGACCCGGACGGCGTCGCGCCTCCGCGACGTCGACGAACGCAGCCCGAGCAGCCGCAGCGCGTCCGAGGTGACCCTTCCGTGCAACCCCGTGACGCCGAATCCCAGCCGTTCGAGCACCGCCGCGAACAACACGACGTGCTCGTAGCAGTAACCACCCCTGCGACGCCGGACCAGCTTGTCCTGCACACTCGCGAGATCGAGCCCGACCGGGCGGCCCGCGACGATGTCGAGGGTCTCGAACGGGATCGAGGTGACGTGAGCACGGTGCAGTGCCCGCAGCGTCGCGGTCGAGGGGTCACGTCGCTGGTGGTGTCCGATCCGGGTGAGATACCCGTCGAGGTCGAGTTCCGATCCGCTCCAGAGGGATTCCGTTGCCGCACTCATAGGCCGTCCCGTGCCGTTTCCCGACAGCTTCGGGAACACTCCAGCAGAACGTACTGACACGGGACTGACACCGCGCTGACAGCGAAAAGAGCGGCCCCTCCGGTCACGGGCCACTCAGGTGCTCAACGGTCCGCCCTTGATGGTCACGGCCACCGCCACGATCACCAGCCCCAGGGCGCCGTAGAGCACCACGTCCACCCAACGGCTCCGGATGGCCAACAGCCCCACCCGCTCCGGGGGAACCATCACGCGCAGCACGGCGGCCAACAGGAAGGCGCCCCCCAGCAGCGCGGCCCCCTCCCGCCAGTGCGACATGGCCACCCACACCATCCCGGACAGCGCCACCAGCACCACCAGCGCGAACCACAGGTGCACCGGGGCGCGCCCGCCGCCGAACCCGAACATCGCCCTCTCTTCCGAGACCGTGGAACGTGCCTGCCGTCTTCGCGCGACCCGTCAGGTGCGGACCCCGACGGATCCACACCTCACGGGGAAGAGATGCCGGTGTTCACCGCGCGGAACGCTCGGCGGCCTCCACCACGTTGGTGAGCAGCATCGCGCGGGTCATCGGGCCGACCCCACCCGGGTTCGGCGAGAGGAAACCGGCCACCTCGGCCACGTCCGGGTGCACGTCCCCGAGCGGCCCGGACTCGCCGCGGGTGACCCCCACGTCCAGCACGGCAGCCCCCGGTTTGATCATGTCGGGGGTGACCAGGTTCGGTTTGCCCGCCGCGGCCACCACGACGTCGGCCCGGGACAGCTCCGCCGCGATGTCCTTGGTGCCGGTGTGGCACAACGTGACCGTCGCGTTCTCGCTGCGCCTGGTGAGCAGCAGTCCCAACGGCCTGCCCACGGTGATACCCCGTCCGAGAACCGCGACGTGCGCGCCGTTCAGTTCGACCCCGTAGCGGCGCAGCAGCTCGACGATCCCGCGCGGCGTGCACGGCAGCGGGGCGGGTTCCCCCAGCACCAGCCTGCCGAGACTGACCGGGTTGAGCCCGTCGGCGTCCTTGCGCACGTCGACCCGCTGCAACAGGGAGCCGGTGTCGAGATGGTCGGGAACCGGCAGCTGGACGATGTAGCCGGTACAGGCCGGATCGGCGTTGAGCTCGTCGATCACTCCTTCGAGCTCGGCCTGGCCGATGTCGGCGGGCAGTTCCCTGCGGATCGACTCGATCCCGACGCGCGCGCAGTCGTTGTGCTTGCCGCGCACGTAGGAGTGCGAGGCGGGGTCGTCGCCCACCAGCACCGTCGCCAACCCCGGGGTACGCCCCTGCTCGGCGAGCGCGGCCACCCGAGGCCGCAGCTCGTCGTAGATGGCGTTCTTGGTGGCCTTACCGTCAAGAATCGTGGCGCTCACGGTTGGTCATCCTCGCAGATCGCGCGCGGACGGGAACTTTCGCCCCTGTGTCCGAGGAGGCGACGCCGACCGCCAGCAGCGCCAGGCAGATCCCCGCCACGGTGCCCGTGTTCACGTGGGAGCCCGCCACCGGAAGCACCAGGTCCAGCAGCAGCGCCCCGATCAGCTGTCCGGAGACGATACCCATGCTCAGCAGCAACACACCCGTGTAGTGCACCAGGATCGCCGATCCGCCCACCACGAAGATGCCGAGCAGTCCTCCGACGTACAACCACGGGATCGTCGGCCACTCGGTGGGGAAACCACGCAGCAGGATCTCGCCGCCGAAGGCCAGCACCAGCGCCACCGTCCCGGTGGCGAAGTTCAGCGTGGCGGCCGAAACCGCCGAGTCCGCCGTCTGCTTGACCAGCCCGTTCATGGCCTGCTGCCAGGCCACCCCCGTCCCGGCGAGCAGCGGCAGCACCACCAGCAGGCTCGCCCGGGAGTCACCCAGTCGGGCCGAGACGGCGACCACGATCGCCACCAGGGCCAGCACCGCCCCGGTGACCCGCAGCACGGTCAGGGGGCGGGTCACCCCCGAACCGAGCCCCAACCGGTCCACGACCAGTCCGCTGGCCACCTGCCCGCTCACGGCACCGACGGTGAACAGCGCGACCCCCAGCAGACTCGCGGCGACACTCTGACTGAACACGAGGAAGGCCCCACAGACCCCGCCCACGCACTGCCAGGCCCGGATGTCTGTTCCGGAGCGCACGGCCCGTCCGAGCCGGACGAAACCCCGACGTGCCCGCGGACTGGCCGCCACCACCACGAGCAACGCGAGCAACCCGCCGCCGAAGGAGATCACCGACGCGGCCAGCGGATCCCCCAGCCGCGTTCCCAACGCCCCGTTCACCCGGGACTGCAGGGCCAGCAGGAATCCCACCGCGGCGGAACCCACGACCCCGAACGACCGGGGCACCAACTCGTAGGCACGGCCGAGGGTGCGGGTGGCTGCTCCGGTACTCACGGAACGACCGTAACGACTCCTCCGTCCCGGTCACCCCCTCGATGTGAGCAATCCACCAGTTCCCTCACGGCTCTGCCGCACGGTGCGGTGTCGCCCGGAGGGGTTCTTCCCGACCAGGCCGGACGACGATGCCGCGCCCACCCGCCGCCGGTCACCCACGAGGGGGATGCCGCGCTCGTTTCGACCAGCGGAAACCCGAAAGCCGGGCGAGGTGCTCGACTGTCGATCGAGTAACGTCGACGTGGGGTGGAGTCGGAGGGCCCGGTTGAGAGGGGGAGGATGACACCCATGTCGCGCCCGACAGCGATAAGCCCGGAAGAGCAGGAACAGATAGCACGCAGGATCGGGGTCCTGCTGCTACAGGAGGCGCCCGAGGACTGGCAGCAGGTCGCCGTGGAGTACCGCGCCACCGGCGACTACCGCGATCTGCTCGCGGAAGTGACCCTGCAGGACGGCGACAGTCGGCCCTGGGAACCACCGGAGGAACTGAACGAGATCTTCGAGCACCTCCGGGAGGGCATGTACCGGCCCGACGTGGGCACCTGGCTCAGCGCGCTGTACACCGTGGAGCGTCCGTCGAGCTACCGCATCGACATCAACTTCGACGAGGAGCCCCGGTGGCAGCAGCCGCCGCCAGCCGAGGCCTACGCCGAGGAACTGCGCCGTTACCCGCGTTCCACGGACAACATTCCGGAATGGATGAACGCACGTCTGGGGGAGATGCGTCCCGACTCCGGACCGGAGAACGAGCACCAGCAGCCCGCCAGCGACGGCGAGGCCGCCCACTCCACCCCGTCGGAGCCCGTCTTCGCCGAGGAACCCCCGGTCCACCCCAGGCTGACCACGGCGCGGGTGTTCGACGACGTCGACGAGGGGGGACGTCCGCTGGTGCGGGGACGTCCTCCCCTGTCCCCCCAGGAGAGCGAACCCCTGCGGCGCTACCTGGAGAGCGCGCCGATGGTGCTGAGCACCGAGAACGGGCTCGCGGACAAACTGGACCCGAGCCGTCCGGACGCCGTTCCGAACACCTGGCACAGCGACGGGAGCTGGGTCTGGCCCGCCGCGGTGCCCTACTACCTGGCCCAGTACGGGATGCCGCCGCAGCCCGAACTCGTCCAGCACGTGCGTGCGGCGGGGTTCGCCGTCGCGGACCTGGACCCCGAGGTGTTCGAGGCGGCCACGGAGACGGCCCGCGCGGCCGAGGCGGCCGAACGTGCCGAGGGGGTCCCCGAGTCCTTCCGCGAGACCGCCGGTGGGCACGAGGACGAGCACGCCGAAGCGGTCACGACGACCATGGCCGCCGCGGCGGAACCACCCGCCTCCCGGTTCGACGAAGCCCCGCTCGAGTCCCAGCCTCCCGAACAGGTCGGCGAACCGGCGCCCCCGGAGGAGTCCACCGTGGACGACACCGTGGTGGATCCCGCCCTCCCCGAGGAGAGTGATACCTCCTCGTCCGAACCGCCCGTCACCGAGCGGTCCTCTCCGCAGGCCGAACCACGGTCCTCCGGTGAGGCGGGAGCCGCCTCCCGCCACGGACGCAGGGACGAACCGGAGGAGGACTCCGAACTGATCTTCGCCCAGCTGCGCGACAGGCTCGGGGAGCTCGGGGTACCCGCCTCCGAGTACGGCCTCGGCGTCCGCTCCGAGGAGGTCTGGTCGCTGTTCCAGGAGGGAACCGAGTGGATCGTCACCGCCCCCGGTGACGACGAGACCCTGAGCTTCACCCGCCCCGACCAGGCCTGCGCCTACCTGCTGGGGAGTCTGCTCCTGACGGAGGCGGAGGAAACCACCGCCCCGGGGGGCTCCCCGGGTGCCGAACTCCCCTCCACGCGGACGGATCCGGAGGCCGCCGCGGACACCGAGCCGTCCGAGGAGCCGACACGGGACACCGCACCGTCCACCGGGGACGGAGCGCCCGAGCCGAGCCCGCTTCCCGCCGAGGAGGACCTCCGCCCCGGAACGAGGGAGGACACGGTCACCGGCCCGGACAGCGGAGGGAACTTCCTGTTCACCGCGACCGAGGCCCGCCCGGAGGAACCGGACTCCTCCGGCCGCGAGGACGCGGCCCGCTCCGCCGCTCCTTCCGAGGACGACGCACCGACGGCGTCTCCCACCACGTCCGGACCCGAGGAGTCAGCGGACGCCGCCGTCACCACTCCCCCGCCGGGGCAGATGCCTCCTCCGCTTCCGAAACGCCAACCCCGCCCCGAACAGGGCGGCCCCGCCGAGCAACCGGAACGTCCGGCCCCCTCCGAGGGCCCGGTCGGGCCCCAACCTCCCGCCGCTGCCCAGCCACCGGCCGGTGGCGAGGGACAGCCTCCCGGAGGAGTTCCCCCCACCCCACCGCCCGGAGCCGTACCGCCTCCGCAGGCACGGCCGATGCCTCCGAACGCGCCGGGTGCTCCCCAGCCGGGACAGCCCACCCCGGCACCGGTTCCGCCGTCGGCCCCGAACGGCCAGAGCCCCGGGGGACAGTCGCCCGGAGCACCGGCCGCACCTCCCCCACGCACGGCTGGTGACCAGCCGATCCAGCCGCTGCGGGGGGAACCGCCGCTGACGCTGTACCGCAACAGGCAGACCATGGTGTTGCAGCCGGGTGCGGAGCTGGACCGGTTCGGCGAACCGGACGGCAACGTCATGTACGCGATCCGCACGCCCTACAACCAGCGTTCGCTGCCTCCCCAGTGGGCGAGCCGCAACTACTTCGCCTACCGCGTGCAGCGCCCCGTGCAGGTGCTGGGCGGCACGGCGGTTCCGTGGTTCGAACAGCCCGGCGGGGGCACGGCCTACGTACTGCCCGCCTCGGTCAACGAGCTGCTCGCCGACGGCACCCTGGTCGCGTTGTCGGGCAACGAAGCGGCACGTCCCCCGATGGAGTAGCGGGGATCCCGTTTCCCGGTGCGCGGGGTGGCTACCGGGGGCTACCGGCTGAGCCGCCGGGCCACCCCGCCCGCACCACGGCGGAGGGCGAGGGTCACGGCACGACCACGACCGGCCTGACCGCCTCGACCACGAGCGTGGCCGGTACGGTGCCGAGCAGGCCGCCACGGCGGCGGGAACGGCCGACCACGATGAGGTCGGCCCGGTAGTCCTCGGCCACACGCTCCAGTCCGACAGCCGGATCCCCCCGGTGGTGGACGAAGTCCCAGTCGATGTCGACCCACTGCAGGTGGGTGACGAGTTCCCGCTTCAGGTCGGCCACGAGGCTTTCGGCGGCCTCGCTGGCCACGGCCACTCCCATCGGCGACCAGTAGGCCACCCCGCCCACCGCTTCGACGTAGACGAGCACCAGGCGGGAGCGTTCCCGGCGAGCCAGTCCGGCCGCCCACGCCGCGGCGTGGAAACTCGCCGGGCTGCCGTCCATTCCCACGACGATGCCGCCCAGCCCGTCCTTGCCGATCTCGAAACTCGGCTCCGTGTTCTCCGTGGAGTCGTTTTCGGCCACGCCCGGATGGTAGTCGGCGCGCACGGTTCGATCGTGGCGGTAGGACATGTTCGACATTCGGAACGAACGGGAGGTTCCCCCGAACGTTCGAAGCCGTTCGTCCTGGGCGCCCGCCCCCGGCCGCACGCGGGACCCGGCGACGGGCGACCGCGAAACACCCCGTACAAAACACGGTCGCCCGCCTCCGGCGGCACCCGCACGTCGCTTCGGACGTCCACCCCGCATCGGACAGGACGCCGGGTGACCGTCCGGAAGGTACCGCTCGTGTCGTATGAGAACACGACACGTCCCCCGACACGGTGGCCGACCCCCGACGTCGGCCACCGTGCTGTTCGAACTCGTGTTCGAACAGCCTCAGTAAACCGCATTCGGCACCGCCGGTCAAGTTGATCATCCGAAAAGGGGAACGGACCGGTCGACAGCGGACAGTCCCCGGCACACGGACAACTCCCCGTCCGAGGACACCGGTTTCCGTGTTCCCCGGCGGGGTCCGGACGTGCTTTCCTCGACACGGACACGACACCGAACACGACGATGGGCAACAATGACCGACCAGCACCGCTACCTGGTCATCGGCTCCGGAGGACTCCAGGGAGCCGCCGTGGCCGAGAAACTCGGAGCCGCCGGGCACGAGGTACGCGGCTTCACCAGGGGCGGCGCCCCCTCCGCGACGACGACCACGGTGTACGGGGACCTGGCCGACCCGGACGGGTTACGACGGGCCTTCGAGGGGATCACCCACGCCTCGGTGGTGCTCCCACTGGTGTTCGACCGGGAACTCGTCGAAACCTACGCCACCAACATCGCCACCGCCGCCCGCCGGGCGGGGCTACGGCGGATCGTGCACAACACGAACCTCCCGCTGCCCGCGGAGGTCACCCGCTACGACGTCTACGAGACCAGGCGGATCGCCGAGCGGATCCTGCGCGACAGCGGGGTGCCCGTCGTGGTGCTGCGCCCGACGGTCTACCTGGACAACATCTTCAGTCCCTGGAACGGGCCCGAGCTGGTGAACCACGGGGTGCTGTCCTACCCCTTCGCCCCGGACCGGAAGGTCGCCTGGCTCTCGCACGAGGACCTCGCCACGGCCACCGTCGCAGCGCTGACGCGGGAGGGCCTCGAACACACGGTGCTGCCGCTGACCGGCGGGCAGGAGGTGACCGGCCCCGAACTCGCCGGCCTGCTGGGCGCGGAGCTGAACGACGAGGTCACCTTCCGGCCACTGACGGCCACCGGATTCGAGGCCATGTTGCGCGGCCCGCTCGGTGCCCGCACGGCGGCCGGGGTGGCGGGCATCTACCACTGGCTGGACGAACACCCCGACTCCGAGCTGTTCCGCGCCGACCCGACCGCCGAGCGGGTCCTCGGATTCCGCCCCACCCCGATCGGGGAGTGGATACGCACCCGGCCCTGGCGGGTCTGGAGGGAACCGCAGGAGGACGGTCCGGCTCCCGGCGGTGACCCCGGGCTCACCCGCCCGGGGACCGCGTAAAACACCTCGGCACGGTCCTCAGTGGGCGAAGTGCCTGGTGCCGGTGAGGTAGAGCGGAACACCGGCGGCGGCCGCCGCCGCGGTCACCTCCTCGTCCCGCACCGAACCACCGGGCTGCACCACGGCACGCACCCCCGCGTCGATGAGCACCTGCAAGCCGTCCGGGAACGGGAAGAAGGCGTCCGAAGCCGCCACCGCGCCACCGGCGCGGTCCCGGGAGCGGGACACCGCCAGCCGGGCCGCGTCGACCCGGTTCACCTGCCCCATCCCGACGCCGACGGTGGCTCCCCGGTCGGCCAGCAGGATCGCGTTCGACTTCACCGCACGGCAGGTTCGCCAGGCGAACTCCAGGTCCCGCAGGGTTTCCGCGTCCACGGGCTCCCCTGCGGCCAGAGTCCAGTTCGCCGGGTCGTCACCGGAGACGTCGATCTCGTCCGCGCCCTGAACCAGCAGACCCCCCGAGATCGCACGCATCTCGACCCGCCCCGGCTGCGGCGGCTGGGCCGTGAGGATGCGGACGTTCTTCTTCTTCTGGAGCACCTCCAGAGCGCCCTCGGCGTAGCTCGGGGCCACCACCACCTCGGTGAAGACCTCGGAGATCTGCTCGGCCATCGGCACCGAGACCTCGCTGTTGGTGGCGATCACACCTCCGAAGGCACTGACCGGATCGCACTCGTGGGCCTTGCGGTGGGCCTCGGCGACGTCGGTGTCCGAGACGGCGATGCCGCAGGGGTTGGCGTGTTTGATCACGGCGACACAGGTGCGCGCGTGGTCGTGCGCGGCCCGCCAGGCGGCGTCGGCGTCCACATAGTTGTTGTAGGACATCTCCTTGCCGTGCAACTGGGCCGCGGCGGCCAGTCCGGTCGCCTCGCCGCCGGAGACGTACAGGGCGGCGGGCTGATGCGGGTTCTCCCCGTAGCGCAGTGCGCTGCGCCGCTGCCAGGTCTCACCCATCCAGCCGGGGAAGGTCTCCTCGCTGTCGCCGGTGCGCCGGGTCATCCATCCGGCCACGGCCACGTCGTAGGAGGCGGTGTGGCGGAACGCCGCCGCGGCCAGCCGCGCCCGCTCGGTGTCGTCGAAACCTCCCGCGCGGACCCGCTCCACGACCCACTCGTAGTCGTTCGGGTCCACCACCACCGCCGTGCTGCCGTGGTTCTTGGCGGCGGCACGCACCATCGCCGGACCACCGATGTCGATGTTCTCCACGATCTCGTCCGGTTCCGCGCCGGACTCCACCGTGCGGACGAACGGGTACAGGTTGACCACGAGCAGGTCGAACGGGGGGATGTCCAGTTCGGCCAGCTGCTCGACGTGCTCCCGCCTGCGCTGGTCCGCCAGCAGACCGGCGTGCACGCGCGGGTGCAGGGTCTTGACCCTGCCGTCCAGGGTCTCGGGGAAACCGGTGAGCTCCTCGACCGGTGTGACGGGAACTCCGGCGTCCGAGATCGTCCGGGCGGTCCCTCCGGTGGAAACGATCTCCACTCCGGCCGCGTGCAACCCGGTGGCCAGTTCGAGCAGGCCCGACTTGTCCGAAACACCGAGCAAAGCACGCCGCACCGGTCGCTGTTGCTGCGAACTCGTGGTCACGCCGATACTCACCTTTCGTCCCCGCACGGTCCACCCGTGCTCTGCCAACCGTTGCAGCGTTCGCACCAGCGTCCGTCGTTCCTCGACCTTGATCCGCTCGTGCAGACTCCGCTCGTCGTCGTCGGGCAGCACCTCGACCGCCTGCTGTTCCAGGATCGGTCCGGTGTCGACTCCCTCGTCGACGACGAACAGGGTGCAGCCGGTCACCCGGACACCGTAGTCGAGCGCATCCCGCACCCCGTGCATTCCGGGGAAGGAGGGCAGCAGGGCGGGATGGCTGTTGAGGTAGCGGCCCCCGAACCGGGCCAGGAACCCGGTCCCGACGAGTTTCATGAACCCCGCCGAGACCACCAGGTCCGGCTCGTGGGCGGCGCACTCCTCGGCGAGTGCCCGGTCCCACTCCTGTCGACTCCCGTAGTCCTTCAGTCGACAGGTGAACGTGGGAACACCGGCCCGCTCGGCACGTTCCACGCCGGTCGTCCCGGCGCGGTCCGCGCCCACGGCGACCACCCGCACCGGATAGTTCGGGTCCTCGGCGGCGTCCAGCAGCGCCTGCAACAGGCTGCCGGACCCGGACACCAGGACGACCACCCGCATCGGGCCGGTCGGCCGAAAACTTCTGCCGCCGGACTCGTCCGGCAGTACGCTGTCCCGCTCCGTGGCGGTGGGGAGTGGGGCGCTCAGTGTGCACTCCTGACGACGGCCTTGAGATTTTCCGCTTGATGCCACACGCAGACTAAGCGCCCGGTTCGCGATCACCACCGGCAGGGTCCTTCGGCGGTGGTGTGCCACGCGACGACTCCGTCCGGACGTTTTCCCTGATCCCACCGCCTGGGACAACGGCACCGAGAAAGCCCGGTCCGCCGCGACGGGAACCTCACACACCGCTCCGGCGCGGGAGGGAACCCGCCGGGTTCACTCGGGCAGCGGCAGCCGCTGCCGGTCGGCTTCCTCCTCCGACGGGAAACCCTCCTCCACGGCGGGAACGCCCTCCGCCTCCGTGGGGAACGGCGAGACGCACTCCGGGGCGGGGTCCTCCGCAATGGACTCCCCCGCCGCGGCGTCGTCCCCCTCGACGTCGGAGGAGCACTCCTCCTCTTCGCGGACGGTTCGACCGTCCGGCTCCTCCCCGTCCTCGGCGGACTCCCCGGACGGGTCGGGCCGCTCCGTCGGCTCCTCGCCGGTGTCCCCGTCCGAGGGGGCGGGAGGCGACTCGGCGAGCTCGTCGCCGTCGCCGGTGTCCCCGCCGGTCCCGAACAACCGGGCCACCGGGACGGCCACGGCCGTCAGCCAGCCGGTCGTGGCCAGCGCCGCCACCACGGGCCGCAACGACAACGGGCCGTACACCCCGCCGAGACCTCCACCGGAGACCAACGTCGCCACCAGCACGAACAACCCGGCGCACAGTCCCGCGTACAGCAGCACCCGACTGCCGTCCCGCGCGACCTCCCGACGGCAGCACACCCCCACCACGACTCCGGCGAGCAGCGGTGCGGACAACACGCCGAGCGCGGGCGTGGTGGGAGGTTCCTCCGGCAGGAGGCCGAACAGCGGCAGCACCGGAAGCGGCCTGTCCAGTGCCCCCGCGAACGGGGTGAGCACGGTGTCCCCGAACGCGAGTCCCGTCCCGGTGGCGAACGTCCAGGCCCCGAACACCGCGTTCGGCACGTACAGCACCGCGAGCACGGTCGCTCCCCATCCCGCGCCGACGCTGCCCAGGGCGACCGAACGGGCCTGCACCTCCGGCAGGTTCAGCGTCAGCGCGGTGAGCAACACCGCCGCTCCGGCGGCGACCACGCAGGCACAGCACGACGCGCCCACCCGCACGGCGGGCCACATGCCGCGTGGAAGACGCTGCCACAGCAGGTAGAGCACTCCGCACCGGTCCACCGTGCCCGCCAGCGCGGCGGCGCAGGAGAGCAGGGCGCAGTGCAGCCAGGCCTGCGTGAATCCGGCCCTCACCGGGGCTTGCAGCAGCTCCAGCGTCGAGACGCACGACAGGCCGGTCAGCGTGTGGAACCCGCCGGTGGCCAGCACCAGCGGAAGGAGCTGTCTCGGCTGGCGCAGGCGACAGCGCCGGGCCACCCGGGCCGCGCTCCAGGCGATCGCCGCCACGAGCAGCAGGGTCGGCAGCAGCGGCAACGCGCTCAACGGTGCCCCGTCGATCCGCAGCGGAACCCGGAACGCGGCCAGCCAGCCCGGAACGGCGGAGAGGACGACGGACCACGAGAGCTCGGCCCGCGGGGCCGCTCCGACGATCACGGCGACCAGCGCGACCGTGGCCAGGCATCCCGCCACCGTGACCAGAACGGCCGCGACCAGGGCTTCCCGCACCGTGCGAACCCACCACCGGCCCGGTCGGGGCTCGGCAGTGTCCTGCTGAGCGGAATCGAGTGCCCTCACACGATCGAAGGTGTCACCCGACCCGCGAACAGCGCGGACGACGCGCCGAAAAGCTCACCCGGACGAGCGATCAAGTTCTTCCGGACCCCGGCTCCCTCTCCGGGAGGGCGGCTGACCGGTCCCGCTCACACCGGAGGGTTCTCACGCACCCGGCCCGCCGGGAGGTCGCTGCCCGGGGTGGGGAATCTGCTGGGTGCCCTGCGGACCTTCCTGGGTTCCGCCCTGCTCCTCCGCCGGAGGCTGCTGCTCGTAGGGGTGGGACCACCCCTGCGGGGGCCCGGCGTAGGGGTTCCCGGGCTGGGCCTGCTGCGGAGGGGACGGCTGGGAGTGCGTCGGCGGTTGTGCCTGGGGGGGTTGGGGTTGTGCGTAGGGCGGCTGGGGTTGGCCGAACTGACCGGCGGGGGCAACGCCCTGCTGCATGCCGCCGGAGGCCCAACCACCCTGGTTCGCTCCCGGCTGTTGGACCGGCTGCGAACCGGTCTGCGGATTCCAACCACCCGGTTGTTGGCCGGGACCCTGCTGACCACCGGCTCCGGGGTGGGTCACCTGTTGCGTGGCCGCGGCCGCTCCCGCCTTCGGCGGGGTCAGCAGCTCGTACTCGAACAGCAACAGCCCCACCACGGCCACCGCCTGGAGCAGGGCGCACAACACCAGCACGACCCCCACGGCCCCGGGATCGCTGCCCACGATCACGCTCTGCAACACCGACAGCGCGGCGTAGACCGCGGCGGGGACCATGGCCACGAGGCAGGACGGCACCCGGGGCAGCAACCACATCCCGGCCAGCACGGCCACGGTGACCATCCCGAGCCCGGGAAGTCCCGCCGTCAGCGCCCCGGCCGGACCGAAGAACCCGAGAAACCAGCCGACCAGCCCCAGACCGGCGGCGGCGAGCGCGAGCACCGACTTCGCGTTCGGTTCGAACCACCCCACTCCGGTGGATCCGGACGGCTGGGGAGGGGGGTAGGGGGCGGGCATGGGAAACTCCATCCTTGGCCGGGCGGTCGTGTCGGGAAGGCTCCGCCGTCCCGAGGTCCGGGGACGGCCGTGCGGCGGGGTCTCCCGCCTCCCGTCGGGTCCCGCTCGGAGCGGACTCACGGCCGGTCGGGCGGGAGCACGCCGACGTCTCGATCACGACGGTACCGAAACCCGAAAAACAGTCACAACGACGGCGCGCGGAAGAGGCGCGGACACACACGGGCGCCGCCCGGCACGGTTGTTCCCCTGCTGGACGGCGCCCGGAACGAGAACCCGCGGCACTCAGCCGCCGAGAATCGAACGCATCAGCCTGGCGGTCTCGCTCGGGGTCTTGCCGACCCGGACCCCGGCGGCCTCCAGGGCCTCCTTCTTCGCCTCGGCGGTCCCCGCCGAACCGGAGACGATGGCCCCCGCGTGGCCCATCGTCTTGCCCTCGGGGGCCGTGAAGCCCGCGACGTAGCCGACGACCGGCTTGCTGACGTTGTCCTTGACGTACTCGGCGGCCCGTTCCTCGGCGTCCCCGCCGATCTCGCCGATCATGACGATCGCCTCGGTCTCCGGGTCCTGCTCGAAGGCCCGCAGCGCGTCGATGTGGGTGGTTCCGATGACCGGGTCACCGCCGATGCCGACACAGGTCGAGAAACCGATGTCCCGCAGCTCGTACATCATCTGGTAGGTCAGGGTGCCGGACTTGGAGACCAGCCCGATCCTGCCTGTCGAGGTGATGTCGGCCGGGATGATGCCGGCGTTGGACTTGCCCGGCGAGATCACACCCGGGCAGTTCGGCCCGACGATGCGGGTGCGGTTGCCGGTGGCGGTGGCGTGCGACCAGAAGTAGGCCGCGTCGTGCACCGGGATGCCCTCGGTGATCACCACGGCGAGCCCGATCTCGGCGTCGATCGCCTCGATCACGGCGTCCTTGGCGAACTTCGGCGGGACGAACACCACGGAGACGTCCGCCCCCGTCTCGGTCATCGCCTCCTTGACGCTGCCGAAGACGGGCAGCCGACTGCCCTCGATCTCGACGGTCTGCCCCGCCTTGCGGGCGTTCACACCGCCGACGATGTTCGTTCCGGAGCGCAGCATCCGAGCCGTGTGCTTGGTGCCCTCGGAACCGGTGATCCCCTGGACGATGACCTTGCTGTTTTCGTTGAGAAAGATTGACACGGCGCTCGCCCCTTATTTGCCCGCAGCCAACTCGGCGGCCTTGTCGGCCGCGCCATCCATGGTGTCCACCAGTGTGACCAGCGGGTGGTCGGCCTCGGCCAGGATTCGCCTGCCCTCCTCGACGTTGTTGCCGTCGAGCCGTACCACCAGCGGCTTGGCCGCCTCGTCCCCGAGCATCTTCAGCGCCTGGACGATTCCGTTCGCCACCGCGTCACAAGCCGTGATGCCGCCGAAAACGTTGACGAAGACGGACTTCACGTCCGGATCACCGAGGATGACGTCCAGCCCCGCGGCCATGACCTCGGCGGAGGCACCGCCCCCGATGTCGAGGAAGTTGGCCGGCTTGACGTTGCCGTGGTCGGCTCCCGCGTAGGCGACCACGTCCAGTGTGGACATGACCAGACCGGCACCGTTTCCGATGATGCCGACCTCGCCGTCCAGCTTGACGTAGTTGAGGTCCTTGGCCTTGGCCTTGGCCTCCAGCGGGTCCTCGGCCCCCTCGTCCACGTATTCGGACTGCTTGGAGTGGCGGAACGCGGCGTTGTCGTCGAGACTCACCTTGCCGTCGAGGGCGATGACCTTGCCCTGCGGGTCCTTGACCAGCGGGTTGATCTCGAACAGGGTCGCGTCCTCGGCCACGAACGCCTCCCAGAGCCGGGCGACGATCTCGGTGACCTGGTCGGCGATCTCCGTCGGGAACTTGGCGGCCTCGACGATCTCGCGGGCCTTGGCCTCGTCCACGCCCCGGATGGGGTCGATGGGGATCCTGGCCAGCGCCTCCGGCTTGGTGGCCGCGACCTCCTCGATCTCCATACCGCCCTCGACCGAGGCCATCGCCAGGAAACTGCGGTTGGCACGGTCGAGCAGGAACGAGAGGTAGTACTCGTCGGCGATGTCGGAGGCCTCGGTGACCAGCACCTGGCGTGTGGTGTGGCCCTTGATGTCCAGGCCGAGGATCGCCTCGGCCTTGCTGCGGGCCTCGTCCGGGGTCTCGGCCAGCTTGACACCGCCGGCCTTTCCGCGCCCTCCGGCCTTGACCTGGGCCTTGACGACCACCGGCCCGCCGATCTCTTCCGCGACTGCCTGGGCCCCGTTGGGATCCGTGGCCACGGAACCGGGCAGTGTCGGTATTCCGTGGGAGGCGAAGATCTCCTTCGCCTGGTATTCGTACAGGTCCACGCGACTCTCCTGCGACGTCGGTGTCGGACTCCGGTAACCATATCGACCTGCGAGAACGACAGAAGCAGCGCACCCGGTGAACTCGCTCACCCACACCCGCCCACGACCGGGCAATTCGCCCGGAACGACGCGGTGCCGGGAACGCGGAGCGGTCAAGCTCACATCAACGGCGCGGCCGCCCGGCCACGACCGCCCCGAGCACGGCCAGCACCAACCCGGCCGCCGCGCACCACAGACCGGGTCCCGGGACCGCACCGGGGATGCCCGGCGCGGTCAGCGGAGCCTGCGCGAGCCGGACACCGAGCACGAGCGCACTTCCGACCAGCAGTGCCGCCGCCCGTGGCCGGCGGGAGAACGGCACCGGGACCAGTCCCGCGAGCACCACGAGCAGTGCCGCGAGCAGCCCCCAGGAGGCGATGCCGAACTCACCGAACACGCCCAGCGGCACGTAGTCGGGTGCCCGCAGCACCGGCAGGACGAACGCGGCCGTCGCCAGCCCGGCCAGCGGCAGCACCACCGCGAGGAGGGGACGGTTCGGGCGGAGCTCACTGAGGTCCACCTCGTCCCGTTCGGCCCCTCCGGCCATCCCGGCGCACACCGCCGCGGCCCCGGACAGCGGGAGCGCGGCCACCGTCAGCCACACCCCGAGCGGCATCAGATCGGCGGGGGTGGCCCCGGCCACGTGCAGCACGATGTCCAGACTCGCCGCCCCACCCAGCGGGATCACGGCCCACGCGACGGTCACGGCGGGGCGCAGTACCGTTCCCCGGGCAGACAGCACGCTCAGCCCGAGCAGGGCGAACACGCATCCGGCCACCAGCAGCACCCGCGGATCCGTGTACTCGCCCAGTCCTGCGGAGCCGTCCGGGGTGCGTAGCTGGGGCAGCAGCGCCGCGAGCAGGGCCAGCACCCCCGCCGACGAGGCCACCACCCCAGTGAGGCGGGTCAGCCGCCTCGGCGCGGGAAGGCTGAGCTCGCCCGAACCGGTGGGCGAAGTTCCCGTTCTCCCCGCGAGCAGGGCCATGGCCAGGAAGGCGAACACGGCGAGCAGTTGGGCGAGTGTTCCCCATCCCACCGCCAACTCCGGGTGGACCAGTGCCGCTGCCAGCACCGGAACGCTCCTCGCGGTCAACGCGCCGGCCAGCCCCAGCAGGCCGGCGCGTGCCGTGTGGGGATCGGCCGAGCTCACCACCGAACCGGCCACCAGGGGCACGGACAGGGCCAGCAGCACCTCGCCCGTGAACACGGCGGGAGCGGCTCCGGGCCCCACCTCGGTGAACACGAAGGGATCCTCGGAGGTGAAGCGGGCGAGCAGGGAGCCGACCGCGGCGAGTGCCGAGGCACACAGCACTCCGGTGAACAGCCGCTGTCCGGCGACGGGAGCACCGCTCTCGGAGTTCGTCCCGCTCACGGGGCCGGACGGGGCTGCCAGGGCGCCCGCCACGAGGAAGCCAACCCATCCGAGCAGGTACGCCCAGGTGCCGAGGCCGGGGTCCAGGGGGCGCAGGCTCCGGGGCAGGAACAGTTCCGGAGTGGGGGCCAGGGCGGGGTCGAGCAGTAGTTGCACACCGTCGAACAGTCCGCCCACCGCCACGGCGCCCGTGGCGAGCAGCACCGCGCGGGCGGCGGCGGGACGCCGTCCACGCAGGTGGAACACGGCCAGGGCGGGGCAGAGCGCCCCGCACAGCACCAGCACCGGCCACGAGGGGTAGGCGGGGGGCACCTCGGGTGAGACCACGCCGACCAGAGGGGCGGCTCCGAGGCACAGCGCGGCGACGAGGGCGACACCACCCGCCACGCGCAGTCGTCGGGTTCCCTCCTCGGCACCGACAAGACGGTCCACTGTAGTATTCATGTCCGATTTTCCGGGTTGACCGGACCCGACCACGGTTCCGGGCTCGGTTCCTGGCTCGTGACCGGAACGGGCGTCCACCGTGGTGACGCTAACAACCCCACCGGCCCTCGCCCGGCCCGCCCCGGAACGCGCCGGGAAGCACAGGGATAACGAATTCATCTTTTCGAGCTAAGCGGCAACCCCCGCCGATCACGACGAAACGTGCCGAACGTTCGACCCATAGTGACCAGGTCACCGATCGGTCACTCGGAACAACCACCGCCCCTCACCGGGGAACGGCCACACCGCGTTGTGACATGAAACACTTTTTTATTTTTTCGGACCTCCTCCCCGTCCCCGTGACAACCACCAGAAAGTCCTCAATGGACAGAAAAGGAGGTCACGAAACGCCAGGAGAACAACCGTCCTCATGGGACGAAATCAGGTGGTGCACCGCCAAACCCCGCAACGGCCCGCCCGTTCCGGAACCACCACGCGGAAGACGGGGCCATGATCGGGATTTGCTCCCGGTGGGCTTCCTTGGTTAATGTCCCGACGTCCGTTGTCACAGTCAGATCACGAACAGGGACAAAAGCCGGTTACCCCGACCGGCCCGGACTCCCCCATCCGGCCCTGTGGTCCGACTCCCCGAGACGGAAGGTCAAGCCTTGACTCGACACCGCTCCCCCGGCGGTCAACAGAACACCCCGGTTCAACAGCATCGCTCGGAAGGAGAGTCCACACCGGACCGATCGCGGAACTCGACTCCGCCCTCGGTGTGGCGCGGCAGGATCGTGGTGGCCGCCGTGGCGGCCGGTGCCTTCGCCGCCGCGGGCCAGGCGATGGCCGCCGAACAGGGCCAGTCCGAACCACAACAGGACGACTACGCCCCCCTGGCCTCCGGCGAGAAGGCGGCCGCCTCCCTCGGAAGTGTCGTCGGAGCCGAGGAGAAGTCCTCCTCGGACGGTTCCGACGAGCCGAGCGGCGTCGGTGGCGCCGCCCCCTCCCCCGAGATACTCCCCGTGGCGCGGACCGCCGACACCGAGAACGAGGTCCGCCAGCTCGCCAAGAGCCAGCAGGTCGAGCGCGCCCGCGAAGCCGCCATCCGCGAGGCCCGCCAGCCCGACTACGTCGCCCCCGCCCAGGGGGTGTTCACCTCCGGCTTCGGCGGGCGCTGGGGCACCACCCACTACGGCATCGACATCGCCAACAGCAAGGGAACCAAGATCGCCTCGGTGGCCGAGGGAACCGTGATCGAGGCGGGACCGGCCAGCGGCTTCGGGCTGTGGGTACGTGTCCAGCACCCGGACGGAACGATCACCGTCTACGGCCACGTGCACAGCATCACCGTCACGGAGGGGCAGAAGGTGGAGGCCGGCGACCAGATCGCCACCATGGGCAACCGTGGCTTCTCCACCGGAACCCACCTGCACTTCGAGGTGTGGAACCCGAGCGGCAAGAAGATCAACCCGCTGCCGTGGCTCAACGCGCGAGGGGTCAGCGTCACCTGATCCTCCCCGGGGGCTCGTCGTCCGGGGGTTCCCACGGGCGACGAGCCGTCACGGGCTGTCGGCGGAGTCCTCCTCCGGGGCCGCCCCGTGCCCGTCCCGCTGGGCGCGCCACCTGTCCATCAGCTTCGGCAGCTCAACCCGCAGGAACTCGAAGAACCGCCGGGTCTCGTCCAGCCGACTTCCGGCCCTGGTACCGGCCCCGAGTGCGGCCACTCCCTGCCGCAGGGTCTCCTCCCAGCCCCCCAGCTGCTCGTCCCGGCGGGCGAAGGCCTCGTACCACATGTCGTCGCGCACCCGGTAGTGGTCGCGCCGGCTCCCCGGTTCCCGTTCCCGCACCAGCAGCCCCACGCGGATCAGGTAGCGCACGGCACCGGACACGGCGGCCGCGCTGACCCCCAGGGACTCCGCCAGTTCCGCGGCCGTGCACGCCCCGTCCTCGGAAACCAGCACCCGGACGAACACCCGGGCGGCCATGCGGGGGAAACCGCCCTGGGCGAGGTCCAGCGCGAAGCGCTCCACGAACCTGGCGACGGCCTGCTCGTCAGGACACGGCGCGGAGCTCGATGTTGTCTCGGACATCGCTGCCTCCCACACCACTCGACCGCGTCCTCAACGAGATTTACACATTTTCTAAATTTCACAACCATGTGAACGCAGTCCAGCTTAACAGCACCGCCGCCACGGGGTCAGCACCCCGCTTCCGGGCGCACCCTCGCGATTCATCTTATTCACAAATTTGTGAAAAAACTGTACGCTGTGGAGGACGGCAACCGACACCAGCGGCGCCCGGCGGCCGAACGGCCCCGGACGATCGACGAACCGAAAGGACCGCCGTGACCCGACCCACCGCCATAGCCGTCTCCGGACTCACCAAGAACTTCGGCACCACCAGAGCGCTCGACGGACTCGACCTGACCGTGCGCTCCGGGGAGGTGCACGGCTTCCTCGGTCCCAACGGAGCGGGCAAGACCACCACCATCCGCATCCTGCTCGGACTGCTGCGGGCCGACGGAGGGAGGACCCGGCTGCTCGACGGCCACCCCTGGCACGACGCCACCGAACTGCACCGCCGGGTCGCCTACGTCCCCGGCGACGTGACCCTCTGGCCCGGCCTCTCCGGCGGGGAGGTGATCGACCTGCTCGGAAGACTGCGCGGCGGGATCGACCCCGCGCGCAAGGAGGAACTGCTGGAGAAATTCGCCCTCGACCCGCGCAAGAAGGCCCGCAGCTACTCGAAGGGCAACCGACAGAAGGTGGGGCTGATCGCCGCCCTGGCCTCCGAGGCCGAGTTGTTGGTCCTGGACGAGCCGACCTCGGGACTGGACCCGCTCATGGAGGAGACCTTCCGCGAGTGCGTCCGGCGGCAACAGCGCGAGGGACGCACCGTGCTGCTGTCCAGCCACGTGCTCTCCGAGGTCGAGGCCCTCTGCGACCGCGTGACGATCGTCCGGGAGGGCAGCACGATCGAATCCGGCAGCCTCTCCGAGCTGCGCCACCTCACCCGTGTCTCGGTCAGCGCCGAGCTCGCCCGCGTGCCCACGGGCCTCGACGAGCTGCCCGGCGTCCACGACCTCGAACTCGACGGCACCGAACTGCGGTGCGAGGTGGACACACCGGCGCTGGACGGGCTGCTGCGCCGCCTCACCGAGGCGGGGGTGCGCGGGCTCACCAGCCAGCCTCCCTCGCTGGAGGAGCTCTTCCTGCGGCACTACGACCACGGACCCCTGGACACCTCCCACCGGGGAGCCGCCCGATGAACGCACTCCACGGAACACGGGACCTCGTGCGGCTGATCCTGCGCGTGGACCGCGTACGCCTTCCCGCGTGGATGGCCGGGGTGACGCTGTTCCTGCTGGGCAGCGTGGCCTCCTTTCCGGCGGCCTACGACACGGCCGCCGAACGGCAGGCACGCGCGGCCCTGATGGACAACCCGGCCACCGTGATCCTGACCGGTCCCGGATACGGACGGGAGGACTACACCTACGGCGCGATGGTGGCCAACGAGATGGGCGGCATGACCGCCGCGCTCGTCGCACTGATGAGCGTTCTTCTCGTGGTGCGGCACACCCGCCACGAGGAGGAGCGGGGACGGGCCGAACTGGTGCGGGCCGCCGTGGTCGGACGGCACGCTCCCCTGGCCGCCGCGTTGCTCACGGTCTTCGCGGCCGACGTCGTGCTGGGGCTCGTGCTCGGTCTCGGGCTGCCCGTGGTGCTGCCGGAACTGAGTGTGGGCGGTTCCCTGCTGTTCGCGGCCGGGCTGAGCGCGGTGGGGGTCGTGTTCGCCGCGCTGGCCGGGGTGACCGCCCAACTCATGGAGCACGGACGGGCGGCGAGCGGTCTCGCCGCTGCCCTGTTGGCCGCCGCCTACGCGCTGCGCGGAGCGGGTGACCTCGGGGACGGGACGCTGTCCTGGCTGTCGCCCATCGGCTGGGCCCAACGCACTCGTTCCTATGTGGATGGAAGGTGGTGGCCGCTGTCCCTGGCGCTCGTGCTGACGGCGCTGCTGGTGGTCACCGCCTTCCTGCTGCGCTCCCGGCGGGACGAGGGGGCTGGGCTCGTGCGGGGACGCCCGGGCAGGGCCACGGCCGCACCGTGGCTGTCCGGACCGTTCGCCCTGGCACTGCGTCTGCGACGTGGCCCGCTCACGGGCTGGACGGTGGGCTTCGTGCTCTTCGGGGCCTTCGTCGGAGCGATCGCCGAGCAGGCGGCCGAGTTCGCGGCGGACAACGAGCTGGCCCAGCGAATGCTGGCGCAGAACGGGCAGGCCGGATCCGCCGAGACCGTACTGGCCACCTACCTGGGGCTGATGGCGCTGGTCTCCACGGGATTCGCGTTGCAGTCGGTCGCCGCGCTGCGCGCCGAGGAGACCACGGGCCGCCTCGACCCCCTGCTCGGCGGATCCCCCCTGTCCCGGGGCGGATGGATGCTGTCCAACCTGGCGGTCACCCTGGTCGGCAGCGGAACCGTCCTCGGTTCGGGAGGTCTCAGCGCGGGACTGGTCCACGCGACGAACAGCGGCGAACCCTGGGAGGCGGCACGACTTACGCTGGCCGCGCTGGCCCACCTGCCCGCCGTGTGGGTACTGGCGGGGCTGGCCGCCGCCCTGTTCGGCGTGCTGCCCGCGGCGGGCGGGCTCGGATGGCTGGTCCTGGCGGGCAGCGTGTTCGTGGGGATGTTCGGACCGCTGCTGCGGCTTCCCGACTGGGTCGCGGACCTCTCCCCGTTCACCCACACCCCCATGCTCCCCACCGGGGACCCGCATCCGGTCTCGCTGCTCGCGCTGACCGCGGTGGCGGCGTTGCTGACCACGGTCGGTGTCCTCGCCTTCCGGCGGCGCGACACGGCCTGATCCCTCCCGGCACGGCCGGAGTCGTGACCGTGCCGGACGGCGGCGAATTCGGCGACGGGCTCAGCAGCCACCGGGAGGTGTGGCCCCGGCAACGACGGAACTCACCCGTTTTCCGGAGTCGGCGCGGCGTGGCCGAAAGGCCCGGCCTCAGAGTTTGACCAGCGGCACGTTACCGATCAGCATCAGGCGCACCTTGCCCGCGTCCCCGAAGTCGATGGTGGCAGTGGCACGGGCCCCCTCCCCCTCGGTGGAGACCACGGTGCCCAGTCCGTACTTGTCGTGGTTGACCCTGTCCCCGGCGGAGAGCTGGATCGGAACGGCGTTCTTCCAGCCGGAGGACGAGGCCGCCCGCTCGCCGCGCGAGGCCCCCGCACCCGCCGGGCCCCTCCGGGAGGACCAGTCACTCCGCTCGCGCGGAGCGGAACGCTCCCGCTCCGTCCTGCGCCACTCCACCAGGTGCTCCGGGATCTCGGTGAGGAACCGGGAGGCGGGGTTGGTGACCGGCTGGCCCCAGGCCGAGCGCATCAGCGCGCGGGAGAGGTACAGCCTCCGGCGGGCGCGGGTGATCCCCACGTAGGCGAGCCTGCGCTCCTCGGCGAGCTCCTCGGGATCGCCCAGCGCCCTGGTGTGCGGGAACACCCCGTCCTCCCAGCCGGTGGCGAAGACGACGGGGAACTCCAGCCCCTTGGCCGTGTGCAGCGTCATCAAGGTCACCAGGCCGTCGCCGTTCTCCGGCAGGGCGTCCGCGTCGGCGACCAGTGAGACCCGCTCCAGGAAGGTCCCGAGCGATCCGGGGGCGAGCGCGGCGTCGTCGGCCTCGTCCTGCCCGGGCTCGTCCGCTCCGGCCTCCTCCCCGGGAGAGACCGCGTTCACCCCGGTGAACTCCCGCGCCACGGAGATCAGCTCGTCCAGGTTCTCCACCCGGCTCGCGTCCTGCGGATCCTCGCTGCTCTCCAACTCGGCCCGGTATCCCGTGCGGGCCAGCAGCGTCTGGAGCAGTTCCGCCACCTCGGTGGAGGGCACGAGCTCGCGCAGCTCGTCCAGCAGGTCCACGAAACCGGAGACCGCCCGCGCCGAACGGGCGTTCAACCGCTCGATCCTGCCCTGGGCCCCGTGTCGCAGCGCGGCGGCGAAGGAGATCCGCTCCCGGTCGGCGTACTCGGACAGTACCGTCTCGGCCCGCTGGCCGATCCCCCGCTTGGGCACGTTGAGGATCCGCCGCAGGCTCACCGAGTCGTCCGGGTTGTCCAGCACCCGCAGGTAGGCCAACGCGTCCCTGATCTCGCGGCGCTCGTAGAAGCGCACCCCACCGATCACCCGGTAGGGCAGCCCCAGCCGGATGAAGACCTCCTCGAACACGCGCGACTGGTTGTTGGTGCGGTAGAACACCGCGATGTCGTTGAACGTGGCCGCGCCCGAGTCGACCAGCCGGTCGATCTCGGCGGCCACGAAGGCCGCCTCGTCGTGCTCGTTGTCAGCCACGTAACCGACCAGCGGATCGCCCTCGCCGGACTCGCTCCACAGCCGCTTCTCCCTGCGTCCCGTGTTCGACCTGATCACGGAGTTGGCCGCGGACAGGATCGTCTGGGTGGAGCGGTAGTTCTGTTCGAGCACGATGGTGTGCGCCTGCGGGTAGTCCCGCTCGAACTCCTCGATGTTGCGGATCGTCGCCCCGCGGAAGGCGTAGATCGACTGGTCCGCGTCCCCCACCACGCACAACTCCGCCGGGGGGACCCCACCGGCGTCCTCCCCGGTGCCGACGAGCTCGCGCACCAGCACGTACTGGGCGTGGTTGGTGTCCTGGTACTCGTCGACGAGGATGTGGCGGAACCTCCGCCGGTAGTGCTCGGCCACCGCCGGGTGCTCGCGCAGCAGCTCGACGGTGCGCATGATCAGGTCGTCGAAGTCCAGCGCGTTGGACTGCTGGAGACGGCGTTGGTAGGCGGCGTAGAGTTCGGCGACCCTGCGTTCCTGGTCGTTGTCCGCCTGTTCGGCGGCGGTGGTCGGGTCGACGAGCTCGTTCTTCAGCTGGGAGATCCGCGCGGCCATGCCGCGCACCGGATAGCGTTTGGAGTCCAGCTCCAGGTCCCGGGCCACCATCGTGATCAACCGACGCGAGTCGTCCGCGTCGTAGACGGAGAAGTTGCCGGACAGCCCGAGCGTTCCGGCCTCGCGCCGCAGCACCCGCACACACATCGAGTGGAAAGTGGACACCCACATGGCGTTGGCACGCCGGCCCACCAGGTCGGCCACCCGCTCCTTCATCTCCGTGGCCGCCTTGTTGGTGAACGTGATCGCCATGATCTGGCCGGGATGCACTCCGCGTTCGTCCAGCAGGTGGGCGATCCGGTGGGTGAGCACCTTGGTCTTGCCCGAACCGGCCCCGGCCACCACCAGCAGCGGTGAGCCGCCGTGCAGCACCGCCTCCCGTTGCCGCGGGTTCAGACCGGTCAGCAGGTCCCCGGCGGAGCTCTGGTGCGCACCACCGTGCGCGGCGGGGGTGTCTCCGGAGCCGGTGGGGTCCTCTGCGGGAACGTCGAACAGGGTGCTCATCGGTAGTTCAGCGTACCGCCCGCGTTCTCCCGCACGGGCACAACCGCAGTGACACCCCGGGGCCCGACGGAATCGTTCACCCCGACGCCTTTCCCTCGAAAGTGTGATCCGACCGGGAGTCGAGTTGGTTTCGTTCCCACCGGTGTGGCAGACTGGCGACGTGCTTACGCGGATCGGTCAGTTTTTCTACGGGCCCGGGACTCCGGCGCCCGTAGCTGCGTGAGCTCCAGACTACGAAGCCCCGGAGTCCTCGGACCCGGGGCTTTCGCTCATCCGGGTCGGGACCGGGGTCGACGAGCCGGAGGACGACATGAACACCTCTGTGAACAGCGACCAGGGCAACCGCGACACGTCCGAACCCGAGTGGCCCGCCACGGAGAACTCGGTCGACGAACTGCGCGACGAGATCGACCGGATCGACGACGAGCTCCTGCGCCTGATCAAACGACGTGCCGAGATCTCCCACCGCATCGGGGCCGCGCGGATGGCCGAAGGCGGCCCGCGCATCGTCTACAACCGCGAGATGGACGTCCTCGCCCGCTACCGTGAGCTCGGGGCCGAGGGCCGCGAACTGGCCATGATCCTGCTGCGGCTCGGCCGCGGCAGACTGGGGCACTGACCACCTCCCCGAACCGGTCCCGATCCCCGGAACACCCCGTGCGGAGAGCCCGTGGACGGACGGCGACGGCGGGGCCGCTGCCGGGGACCGGAACGGGAGGGCTACTGGGCCATCCACCCTCCGTCCATCGGCAGCGAGGAACCGGTGATCGACGTGGCCGAAGGGCCGCACAGCCAGGCCACCAGTTCGGCCACCTCCTCCGGTTCCACCAGCCGTTTGACCGGGGTGCGGGAGAGCAGCACGTCCTCGACCACCTGCTCGCGGGGAACCCGGTGACGCACCGCGTGATCGGTCACCTGCTGCTCCACGAACGGAGTACGCACGTATCCCGGGCAGACGCAGTTCGAGGTGACCCCGTGGCCGGCCGCCTCCACGGCGACGGTCTTCGACAGCCCCTCCAGGCCGTGCTTGGCGGTGACATAGGCACTCTTCAACGGGGAGGCCCGCAGGCCGTGCACCGAGGATATGTTGACGATCCGTCCCCACCCCCTGTGGTACATGCCGGGCAGAGCCGCACGGATGATCCGGAACGGCGCCTGGACCATCACCGCCAGCAGCAGGGAGAACATCTCCGGCGGGTACTGGTGTACCGGCGCCACGTACTGTAGTCCCGCGTTGTTGACCACGATGTCGACGTTCTCGCCCAGTTCCGCCACCGATTCGGGGACGGACAGGTCGACGACGGTGTACCGAGCGCCGATGGCGGTCGCCACGGCCTCCACGGATTCGGCGGCGCGGTCGACGAGCAGCACGTCGGAGCCCTCGGCCGCCAGTCTTCTCGCCACGGCCGCTCCGATCCCGCTTCCCGCTCCGGTAACGAGCGCCCGTTTGCCCGCCAGTTCTCCCGCGGATCCGGAGTTCTCCCGGAACGCGGCAGCCGAGCTGTCACCCATATCAGCAACGTAATGGGCGTGCCGGTCGGTATCCAACAGCCGCACAGGGGGTTTTCACTGCGGCATCCGAGGGTCGGCCCACTGTGTCAGCCCGGGCGGGGCGGAAAAACCCACGGTCGTGCTACCGGCACGGGACGGACGCAGGCAGACTGGACACATGGGAACGCTCATCAACGTGGTCGCCTTACTGGTCACCCTGGTCGCCGTGCTGGTCTCGGCCGGGCACGCGGGGTATCTGGCCCTGGTGTACGGTGCGGCGCGGAAACGGCCCGGTGGGGAACCCACCGCGCGTTTCGCCGGAAAACGCGCCCCTCTCGCGGGAGCCGCCCTGGCAGGGGCGCTGCTGGCGCTGCTGATATCCAGCGGAGGTGTCGCCGCCGACGTGATCGCGATCCTGCTCGGCGGGGCGAGCGGACTCGGCTCGTTGAAGGCCCTGTCGAGCACCCGAGCGGACTTCCACCACGGTCGGTACTAGGGAACATCCGCACGATCGCTCTCGACCTCATGTAGTCGCGATACTCCGCGCGCTGCCCAGTCGGAGGACTCTCCTGCCCCACAACGGCGGCACAACCCAACCACGACCACGTTACGTACCCAGAACGACCCGTTGCGTACACGTTTGTGGCCCCGCATAGCCTGTGTGCCGTGATCGTCGTACAGCGGTGTCCCGGAACGAGAGGCGGGACCGTCCGGTCTCCTGCCACGGCCGACGAGAGTGGAGCACGCCGACGGCCGCCCGCCCGGCTCGACGGGAGGCGATCCCCACCGCCACGGCGGTGGGGAAGGGGCGCTGCCCGGTCCCCTCCGACGCCCTCGGGGACGAGAACGCGGGGCATCACCCCGACACGAATCCAGCTTCGCAAAACGTCCGTGTGAGGCGAACGGTTCGACACGACACGGGACGGAAAGTCGGGTCGCGATGGACAGCGCCAAGCCGAACGGCTGGTCGGGGGAACTCGACGAACCCTCGACACGCCCCCCGGAAGAACGATGCGCCCCCGAACGACGGTGTGTGCGGCTGGGAACCCACACGACGGCACCCCGGCACGGTACCGGAGATCCCGTCCGGGGGAACGCCGCGGAACCGTGGGACATGCTGCACGAGCTGGACCTGGGCATGGTCCCCGCCTCGGTGACACCGCCCCGGACCTGGCGGCGGGCCGCGTGGTTCGCGGTGACGGCCTCGGCCGCCACCCTGTGCGGGATCGTGTTCGCCACGGCCGCCCTCGCCCCGCATCCGGAGACCCGGACCACGGCCGAACCGGTACGAGTGCCACGCGGGCACGAGTACCCCTTCCCATCCCACGGGGAGGCGAGCTCCCCGGAGAAGCACGCTCCCTCCACCACCCGACCCGACCGACGGATGCTCGTGCCGTCCACACCGGCAACGGACACGTCACGCCGGGAACACCCCGCACAGCACACCGGCACCCCGGACGACACGGCCACGTGGCAACGCGCACCGCTGCCTCCACCGGCGGAAGCCTCCCCGACGCGGCCTCCGGACACCACGGAGGAGAGGACTCCGCTCCCCCCCTCCACGGAGACCACTCCCGCCCGGGGTGAGCAGTACGCCGTGACGACCCGCTGGTCCCGGATGCGGGAACTCACCGAGCGGTACTTCTCCGCCGTGGCGGCGGGAGAACTACGCGCGGCCTACCGCATGACCGGGGGCCGTCTCCACGAGGCGGGATTCACGGAGTTCTCCTCCCGCTACGAGGACGCCGGGCACATCGGGGTCTCCACGACCACCGTGGAACCCGAGGGCACCGTGACGGAACTGCGGATCACTCGCGGAGAGGAGACGGAAACGGTCCGGCGCAGACTGAGATTCGACGCGAACCAGCGGCACGTGGTGGCCGACCTGCCCGCCACCGGGAGTCGGTGACGAACGAGAGGACAGGACATGCCGGGATCAACACGACGGGAATCCCCGCACGATCTCGGGGACACGGTTCACCCCTCCGAGGTGGGGACCTCCGGCTCCGCCCGCACACCGACGACGGCCCACTCCCTCTCCCCGGTCGGAGGAACCGACACCCGTCTTCCGCACCCGACGCGGGTCACCGTGCGGACCCTGTGGACACTGCTCGCGCTCGGAGCGGTGGGAGTCACCACGAGCCTGCTGGAGGCCTCGATCGCACCACACTCGCGCGGCCCCGATCGGGCGGAGGAACAAACCCGCGTGACCCCTGTCCGGGACTCGGAGGCCCTGCGGCTCGGCACCCTGTTCGACGAGGCCGGGTGGCCCGGGATGCGTCCGGGCGACTCGCTGCCGGAGGAGGCCGCGCGCTTCGGGAACTCACGCGGAATCGTCGCCGAGAACCACGTGGCCAATCCCTCGGCGGGCAGTGCCCGCTCGGCGACCAGGCTGGTCCGGAAGTTCTACCGCCTGCTGGAGGACGACCCCGCCCGGGCGTTGACGCTGGTCTCGATACGGCTGACCGACCGGCAACGGACGGAGATAGTCCACGGCTGGAGCACGCTGGGCTCCGTGGAAGCCCACGAGATCACCGTGACCGCCGAGGGCAGGGTGCTGGCCACCGTCGCCGTCGACGGCCCCGCCGACACCAGGATCGCGCTGCGGCACTCGTTCTCGGTCACCCCGGGCAGCGATCCCACGATCTCGCGGGTGTGGCTCCGCGCCGCCCGGTTGCGCCACGTGGCGGGCTGAGCAGGCAACGCGGGGAGACCGGAAGTGTGCGGGGTCTCGGCACCACCGCACCACCGAACGAACACGGGCGGACACCTCCCGTCAGAAGTCCACACGTTCGAAGACGGGACGGCTACCGGGAGAACACACGCCGGTCGGTATTCTCGCGACGATGCGGCAACGACCACCCTGTTTCCGGTCTCGCCGGTTCGGGGACGAACGGACGGGACCGTGCCTGTCGGAACACGACGCGGTGGTCGGCGCGCGGGAACACCGGACCGAGCCCGGTCTCCCGCGGTCCACGCCGCCGCGCCACGGCCGGCTTCGGACAACCGGCCGTGTCGCACAGTGAAGGTGTACGTGTCGGAGGGCCACGCACGGCCCGCGGAAATCCACCGATCCCGGCCCTTTCGTCGGCCCGGCCCCGCCGGACCGGTGAGGCCCGGGACCGAGAGCAGTACGGGGAGACGTCGGTGAGCGACGAAGGTCGCCTGGTCGCCGGACGCTACCGGGTGCGACGGCGCATCGGCAGTGGCGCGATGGGTGTGGTGTGGGAGTGTCTCGACGAGCGCCTGCAACGCACGGTCGCGGTCAAACAGCTGGTGATGCAGCCCGGCCTGAATGCGGCCGAGGCGGAAGAGGCACGGCAGCGTGCGATGCGCGAGGGACGGATCGCGGCGAGGTTGCAACACCCCCACGCGGTGTCCGTCTACGACGTGGCCGAGGAGGACGGCCAGCCCGTGCTGGTGATGGAGTACCTGCCCTCCACCAGTCTGGCCGCCATGATGTCCGAGCACGGACCGCTGCCGCCGCGCGAGGTCGCCCGCATCGGCGCCCAGGTGGCGGACGCGTTGGGGGCCGCGCACGCCGTGGGAGTGGTGCACCGCGACATCAAGCCGGGCAACATCCTGCTGGGGCAGGACGGCACGGTCAAGATCACCGACTTCGGCATCTCCCGGGCCCAGGGTGACGTCTCGGTGACCCAGACCGGGATGCTCGCGGGCACCCCCGCCTACCTCTCCCCCGACGTCGCCTGCGGACGGGAACCCACCGGGGCCTCCGACGTGTTCTCCCTCGGCGCCACGCTCTACGCCGCCGTCGAGGGTGCCCCGCCCTTCGGACAGAGCGAGAACACGCTGGCCCTGTTGCACGCGGTGGCCGCGGGCAAGATGGAGCCGCCGCGCCAGTCGGGGCCGATGACCGAACCGTTGCTGGCCATGCTGCGGACCAACAGCGAGGAACGTCCGGACATGGCCCAGGTGCGGCAGATGCTGCGGACCGTGGCCGAGGGGCACGAGGTCACCTCGGTACCGAGCAGGCCGACTCCGATCCCACCCGCCATGGCCCCGGGCACGGCCGCCACCGAAGCGGTGCGCGGCTCCCACGACGGCGGAACCATGGTCGCCGAGTCCGCTCCGGACGACGGGTTGTACAGCGACGGGGGGACCCGTGAGGCCGCCGCCTACCTGGGCTCGGACACCCGCGCGGAGATGCCGGCGGGCGGGCCGAAACGCAGCAAGGCCCCCTGGGTGATCGGCGCGGTGGTGCTCGTGGCGGTGCTGGCGGCCGGGGCCCTGGTGGTGACCTCCCTGCTCAGCGGGGAGGACCGGGAGAACAGCACCCCCGCCGGAGGCACGAGCACCACCCGACCCGCTCCCACCTCCACCGTCGAACCGGACACGCACGAACCGGAGTGGGGCGGCTATCCGGACGAGGACCACGACGAGCAGCCCACCCCGGAGTGGGAGTCACGGCCCCGGGAGACGACCGGTGTGCCCTCCTCGACGCCGGAGCCCTCGACACCGAACTCCGAAGCGCCCGAGGACGGTACCGAAACCTCCACGTCGACCTCGAAGACGGACAACCAGGGCGAGGAGGGTTCCGGAAGCGACGGCTCCGAGGAGAACGACTCCGAGGAGGGGAACCCCGAGGGTGGGGGAACCGATTCCACCGGGGAAGCCTCTCCCGTGTCCGGATGAACGGTGTGCCGACCGCCCTGTGGGCCCCCGTTGTGCACGCAGTACGGTTGGGAACGTCGTGTGACGCCGACCCGGGGGCGGGCCCAGGCAGTGCACCGAGTCACCGACACCACCAGTACCGGGGAGAACAGTGAGCGCCGAAGGTCGTCTGATCGCGGGACGCTACCGGCTGCACGAGAGCATCGGCAGCGGTGCGATGGGGGTGGTGTGGCGCGCGGTCGACGAGCGTCTGCAGCGCACCGTCGCGGTCAAGCAGTTGCTGCTGCAACAGGGGCACACCGAGGCCGAGACCAGGGAGGCCCGTGAACGCTCCATGCGGGAGGGGCGGATCGCGGCGAGGTTGCAGCACCAGAACGCGATCGCCGTCTTCGACGTGGTCGAGGAGGACGGCCAGCCCGTGCTGGTGATGGAGTACCTGCCCTCCACCAGCCTGGCTTCGCGCATCTCCGACGGCGGCCTGCTACCCCCGGTCGAGGCGGCCGGGGTGGGGGCGCAGGTGGCCGGGGCGTTGGCGGCGGCGCACCTGGCCGGGATCGTGCACCGGGACCTGAAGCCGGGCAACATCCTGATCGGCCCGGACGGAACGGCCAAGATCACCGACTTCGGCATCTCCCGCGCGGTCGGGGACGTGGCCGTGACCAAGAGCGGGATCCTGGCCGGTACGCCCGCCTACCTCTCCCCCGAGGTGGCGCTGGGGCGGGATCCCGCTCCCGCCTCCGACGTCTTCTCCCTCGGCTCCACGCTCTACGCCGCCATCGAGGGACATCCTCCCTTCGGTGTGGACGACAACGCGATCAGCCTGCTGCACCGGGTCTCCCGGGGGCAGGTGGAGTACCCCCGACACGCGGGGTCGATGGCTCCGGTGCTGATGGAGCTGCTGCGCGCCGACCCGGTGGAACGCCCCACCATGGCCCAGGCCCGGGACATGCTGCACGCCGTGCACGAGGGCAGGCCCGTTCCGTTCGGGCAGACTCCGCAGCGCTCGGCTCCGCCCCTTCCTCCGGGCGGGCAGGGGGTTGCCGGCACCTTCGGCTCCGGCCCTCCGGCCGGCCCTCCCCCGCCCGCAGCGCGGCCGGCGGGCCCGCAGCGACAACGGAGCGCCACGATGGTGGGCAGTCCGGTCGGTCCCGCCACCCGCGTGGGTGAGTCCTCCTCCGGCAGGGACGCGAAGCGGGTCAACCGGGGGCTCATCGCCTGGGCGGTGGCCATCGTGTTGGCGGCCCTGGTCGGGGTGCTCGTCGCGAACGCCGCCGCCTCGAACGAGCGGGAGCGGACGGCCCCTCAGGAGACCCGAGGGGAGAACACCGTGGCGAGCGGGACGGGCACCACCAGCGATCCGAGCACTCCGACCGAGACGAGTGGCGCGGAGAGCCGGACGAGCACCACCACCTCCACGACGACCTCGTCCGGCCCGGTCTCGACCACCCCGGCCGACTCCGTGTCGGACCAGGTGCTGGTCGACACGGTACGGAGCTATTTCGCCACGGTGACCGACGACTCCGACGAGGCCTGGGACATGCTCGGTCCCGAGCTGAAGTCAGTGGGCAGGGACACCTACGAGGACTTCTGGGACTCCATCGAGCAGGTGGACGTGGTCAGCGGCCCCCGGGTCGTCGGTGACAACCGGGTGGAGGCGGTGCTGCGCTACGAACGCGAGGACGGGGCCAGCAGCACCGAGCGGCACGTCTTCGGCCTGATCACGCGGGGAGGCAGCACGTTGATCAACACGGACAGCGGAGTGAGCTGACCTTCGGGCGCACCGCTCCTCACGACGAAACCACCGTCCCGGTTCAGCCCGCCGCGGCGTGGGAGAGCGCCCGCAGCAGGATCTCGGTGCTGGGCAGCTGGGCCACCGACTCGCGCACGGCGACGTGGATCCTGCGCACCGGTTCGGGGTTGCGGGCCGGGCGGATCACGACGTTCGGGTGCACCGGGTCCAGCCCCAGTCGGGGTATCAGCGACACCCCCACTCCGGCGGCCACGAATCCCTGGGAGGAGTGGGAGTTGTCGGCCTCCAACGCGAGGTTCGGGGTGAACCCGGCCGCGGCGAAGGCGTCGCGCAGCGGCTCGGCGCAGGGACCGTGGGTCAACGACTCCTGGATCCAGGACTCCCCGGAAAGCCACCCGAGGTCGACGGCCTGCTCGGTACCCAGCGGGTGCCCCATCGGAAGCACGATCCGGTATGGGTCGTCGACCAGGTGCACCATCCGGATTCCCCGTGTCGCGGGAACGTCCCGTCCTGTCACGAGCACGGCGACGTCGGCGGAGCCCTCGACGAGCTGGTCCAGCAGTCCCTGCTCGCACATGCTCAGGTCGAGCTGCACGTCGGGGCACTGCTCGCGGAACTCGGCCACGGCGGGCGGGATCAGCGCCACTCCGGCACTGTGGAAGAAACGCACGCGCAGCACACCGATGCGGCCGGCACGCAGCTCGGACAGTTCCGCCTCGGTCTCGGAGATCAGTTCGGAGAGCCTGCCCGCCCGTTCGGCGAGCATGGTTCCGGCGGCGGTGGGGCGCAGCCCCCGGCCGGCCTTCTCCAGCAGCGGCAGCCCCGCCTCGCGTTCCAGGGTGGTCAGCTGCTGGCTGATCGCCGAGGGCGTGTATCCGAGATTGTTCGCGGCGGCGCTCACCGAACCGCTGTTGATCACCGCACGCAGTACCTGCATCCGCCGGACGTCCAACACACCAGCATCTTACAGCAGAACTGAAAAGCGAGTGAAGAAAAATCCACTTGTCCTAATTGATATGGAGGAGCAGGGTGGAGCGCGGGTCGAAGCCGGCCCGAATCCCGCGATCGTGGAGGAGACGTTGAACAACCGCGCCAACTACGTGCGGCTGGGCACCCTCGCCCTGCTGTGGGGAGCGAGCTTCCTGTTCATCAAGGTGGGGTTACAGGCTCTGACCCCCACTCAGGTGGCCTTCGCGCGCATTGTGCTCGGCGCGGTGGTGGTGGTCACCCTCTGCCTGCTCAGCGGCGGCGGCCTGGTGGGGTTCGGCTCCGCAGGCAAACGCGCCCTGTGGGGCACCATCGCGGTGGCCGCCGTGTTCGGCAACGTGCTGCCCTGGATCCTGTTCGGGATCGGCGAACGCACGGTCGACTCGGGGCTCACCGGAGTCCTCAACGCCACCACTCCGTTGTGGACCGTCCTCTTCGGCCTGCTGTACGGCACCGAGAGGTCGCTACCGCCGCTGCGGCTGTTCGGCCTGCTGGTGGGTTTCTCCGGCGTGGTGGTGATCCTGGCTCCGTGGCAGGGCTCCGCGGGGCTGTTCGGGTGGGGAGTGCTCGCCTGCCTGGCGGCCGCGGCCAGCTACGGGATCAGCTTCGTCTACATAGGACGCGGCCTGAGCGGCTCCGGCGGCGGGGAACAACCGCTGCCCCCACTGACGGTGGCCGCCACCCAACTGACCGCGGCGAGCGGGATCGCCCTGCTCACCCTGCCCGTCGGGGGCCTGGAACCGATCCACCCGGCACCGCTGCCCCTGCTCGCCGTGGCGGTGCTCGGGATCTTCGGCACCGGATTCGCCTTCGCGCTGCACATCCGGATCATCTCCGACGAGGGAGCCACCACGGCCTCCACCGTGACCTACCTGATGCCCGTGGTCTCGGTGGTGCTGGGCTGGCTGGTGCTCGACGAACGTTTCGGGCCGCGCATGGCGCTGGGGATGGCGATCGTGCTGCTGGGAGTCGCGCTGAGCAGAACCACCGTGCGGGGACCGCGCGGCGGAAAACGCGCGGAACGGACCGAGCGGGCGGAGTCCGCCCGGAACTGACCATCCCCGGAGGAAGGCACCGGGGCGGTCGCCGTACGAGCACACCGGCCGAGTTCAGACGAGCCGCCGGTCCGAGGCCCACTTGGACAGCTCGTAGCGGTTGGACAGCTGCGTCTTGCGCAACACGCTGGACACGTGGGTTTCCACGGTCTTGACCGAGATGAACAGCTCGGAGCCGATCTCGCGGTAGGAGTAGCCGCGCGCCAGCAGGCGCAGCACGTCGCGTTCCCTCCTGGTGAGCTGGTCCAGTTCCGGGTCCCCCACCGGCGTCGAGTTCGGCCCCTCCGAGAAGGCGTCGAGCACGAAACCGGCCAGCCGGGGAGAGAAGACCGCGTCCCCACCGGCGACCCGGCAGATCGCGTCGGCCAGCTCCCGCCCCGAGATCGTCTTCGTGACGTAGCCACGCGCCCCGGCACGGATCACCGTGATCACGTCCTCGGCCGCGTCCGAGACGGACAGGGCCAAAAAGACCACCTCGGGATGCTGCTGCCGGACCCGGCGCAGCACCTCCACACCGCCTCCGTCCGGCATGTGCACGTCCAGCAGCACCACGTCGGGACGCAGATGGGCGATCCCGGCCACGGCCTCGGCCACCGAACCCGCCTCACCGACCACCCGTACCCGGTCCTCGGCGACGCCGAGCTCGGCACGCACCCCGGTGCGGAACAGCGCGTGGTCGTCGACGACGTAGACCCCCACCCTGGTGGCCTCGTCCCGACCGGTGTCGACGGTTTCCGCGACCATGCCTGCCACTCCTTCACTGTCGCTGCTCGTCGGAGGTGCGGGGCAGTTCCAGCTGCACCTCGGTTCCCGATCCGGGGGCGGTGCGCAGCCGCACCCGACCGCCGTTGCGCTCCATCCTGCCGCGGATCGAGTCGGACAGGCCGTGACGATCCGCCCGCACCGCCTCCGGGTCGAAACCCGCCCCCCGGTCACGGACGAACAGCTCGGCCCGGTCCGGCTGCAACTCGGCGTAGACGCTGACCTCCTCCACCCCGGCGTGTTTGGCCGCGTTGACGACGGCCTCCTTCGCCGCGGCCAGCATGGCCCGCAACCGCTCGTCCACGGGGCCGTCGCCGACCACCACCGGCTGTACCGTGACGTCGAAGCCGTCCTCGACCTCGCCGCAGATGCGCCCCAACTCCTCCGAGAGGGTTCCGCTCGTGCTCGCGGACTCGCCGGTGTCCGGTTCCCCGGGCTCCCGCATCGCCACGGGCGACTCGGTCATGGGGTGGGAACCCCGACTGTACCCCGCCGGCCCGTACAGCCACTGGCGCAGTTCCCGCTCCTGGCTGCGCGCCAGCCTGCGCACCTCCCGCTCGGAACCGGCCTGCTTCTGGATCAGCGCCAAGGTCTGCAGCACCGAGTCGTGCAGGTGCGCGGCTATCTCGGCACGTTCCTGGGACCTGATCCTGGTGGCGCGTTCCACGTCGAGATCGCCGACCAGACGCATCCACCAGGGCACGGTGAGCACGGCCACCCCGACCAACGTGGCGACCACGGCGGCGAACACCACGGGAACCTCGCTGCCGATGGCTCCACCCACGAACACGACCATCCCGGCCAGCACCAGCAGCGCCCCGGCCAGCACCCGCAGCGTCCCGGCACGACCCCCTCCGGCCAGCAGGCCACGCACGCTCGACCGGGCCTCCCGGCGCCACTGCTGCCGCTGGGACTCGTCCGCCTCGCGCCAGAGCACGGCCCCGCCCACCAGCGTGGCTCCCAGGGTGACCACCAGCCAGGAGGGCACGGCGCTGAGCGAGGCCACCGACACCGCCATGCCGATACCGAGCAGCAGCAACACCAGACCCTGCCTGCGCTCCCGTTCCGTGGACTCCCCGCCCCCGTCCGGCCGCTGCCGCACGAACACCCACAGCAGGCCGTAGGCCAGCACACCGGCCCCGCCCAGGGCGGCCAGCGCGGCGAAAACGGCCCGCACCCACAGCACCGGGATGTCCAGGTGCCGGGCGATCCCGATGGCCACACCGGCCACCACCCGCCCGGAACGCTGGCGGTAGACCCGCCGGAGCCCCGGGGAGCGCAGCGGAACGGTCTGGGCGTGCGGGTCGACGGTGTCCTCCTCCCCCGGGACACCTCGCGCGAATCGCCTGGAACGGGCCTGCACGGGGTCGATGGTTGCACGCTCCCGGAGCGCGGGGAATCGGGGAAACCCCGGCGGTGCCGGGGACGAACTGGGGGAGGTCCCTGAGGACGACGGCACCCCGTCCGCGCAGAGTGGAGACATGAGCGGAGCAGGAGGCAGCGACCCGGCGGGGGGAGCCACAGGCTCGGCAGGCGGTTCCGCACGGCCGGACGAGGACGTGCTCGACTCGGTCCGCACCATGTGGCACACCCGCCCGGCACGCACGGACACCAACCGCAAGATCGCCGGGGTGGCCGCCGCGCTCGGCGAGCGTTACGGCATCGACCCGGTGCTGTTCCGGGTCGTCTTCGTGGTGGGGACGTTCTACGGCGGGGCCGGGCTGTTGTTCTACCTGCTGCTGTGGCTGGCCCTGCCGAAGGTCGACCCGCGCACGGGAACGCTCAGGGACCGTTCCCCCGTGCTGCTGGTACTGCTGGTGCTGCTGCTGGTTCCGGTGGCGTTCTCCGTGTTCGACCTGCCCGGTGTCCTCGGACTGCTGGTCGGGCTGCTGGCGCTGTACCTGCTGCACCGCCACTACAGCGACCGGGCCGTTCCCGCACCACCGGAACGCACGAACGCGGCGCACGAGTCCGGTCTCCCGACGGGCTCCTCCTCCGCCCAGGCTCCGGCCGGTGAACGGTGGGGGGAACGGACGTGGGTGTATCCGGCCGCGGAACCGCCGCCCCCGGCGGGAACCGCTCCCCCCTCCCCTCCCGGGGACGAAGGACCGGCCGAACCCGCGCCGCCCCCTCCACCGAGTCCCCGCCCGCCCCGGGAACGCGGAGCCCCGCGGCATTCGGTGACCCTGACGACCCTGGGACTCGCCCTGCTGGCGAGCGGGTTCTCCATCGCGGTGGGCGCCTCCCCGGTCACCATCGGCGCGGTCACCCTCGGGGTGCTCGGCTGCGGGATGCTCGCGGGGGCCTTCCTGCGCGGCGGGCGGGGACTCATCGCGTTCGCGATACCGGTGGCACTGGTGAGCATGCTGGCCACCCAGATCCCGGAGCGTCCGTGGAACGGCTTCACCCACGTGGACGTGGTTCCTAGCCGGGCGACGGAACTGGGGTCCGAGTACTCGGGCTCGGTGGGCAGCATCACCCTGCGACTGCAGGACATGCGGCTACCGTCCGAGGGACGGACGCACACCTCAGTGCGGCTGGGGGCGGGAGCGACCACGGTGTACCTGCCACGGGAGGCGGACGTACACCTCACGTGCTCCACCGACTTCGGTTCGGTGGACTGCCTGGGAACCGAACGCGCCGGCAGGAACCTGCGGGTGGAGCGCACCGATCTGGGGCCGGACGGCTCCGGAGGTGGGGAGCTCAGGCTCACACTGCGGACCAACACCGGAACCGTGGAGGTTTTCCGTGTCTGAGTACCGAACGGAGTCCCGGGACGAACCCGCCCCGGAGGAGAAGAAGCCCTCCCGCCTGGCCACCGTGGACCCGATCGCTCTGACGGCGGGGCTGCTGACGGTGGCCACCTCGGTCTACCTGCTGGTCGGCGGCACCTGGACCGCCCAGCGGGCGCTGGCCTTCGGCGCGGTGGCGGTGGGACTGCTGATGCTGGTCAGCGCGTTGCGGCGTCGTTGAGCGGAGGGAGTTCGCCCGTCGGCGGGGGCCGCCTTCGCGCGGCCCCCGTGCGGACTCACTCCCACTCGATGGTCCCCGGCGGTTTGGAGGTGACGTCGAGGGTCACCCGGTTCACCTCGGGGACCTCGTTGGTCACCCTGGTGGAGATGCGTTCGAGCACCTCGTAGGGCAGGCGGGTCCAGTCGGCGGTCATGGCGTCCTCGCTGGAGACCGGCCGCAGCACCACCGGGTAGCCGTAGGTGCGTCCGTCGCCCTGGACCCCGACGGACTGCACGTCGGCCAGCAGCACCACCGGGCACTGCCAGATCTCGCGGTCCAGCCCCGAGGCGGTCAGTTCCTCGCGGACGATGGCGTCGGCGGCGCGCAGCACGGCGAGGCGCTGCTGGGTCACCTCGCCGATCACCCTGATGGCCAGGCCGGGACCGGGGAAGGGCTGGCGCTGCACGATGGTCTCGGGCAGCCCGAGTTCGGAACCGACCTTGCGCACCTCGTCCTTGAACAGGGCCCGCAGCGGTTCGACCAGGTCGAACCGCAGGTCCTCGGGCAGTCCCCCGACGTTGTGGTGGCTTTTGATGTTGGCCGTCCCGGTGCCCCCACCGGACTCCACCACGTCGGGGTACAGCGTCCCCTGCACCAGGTACTCGACGCGCTCACCGGCTTGGCCGGCCTCGGTCTGCAAATCCCGCGCGGCGCGTTCGAAGGTCCGGATGAACTCGCGTCCGATGATCTTGCGTTTCTCCTCGGGGTCGGTCACCCCGGCGAGCGCGTCACCGAACTGTCGGACGGCGTCGACCACCACCAGACGGGCGCCGGTGGCGGCCACGAAGTCCCGCTCCACCTGGGCACGTTCCCCGGAGCGCAGCAGACCGTGGTCCACGAACACACAGGTCAGCCGGTCGCCGATGGCCCTGTTGACCAACGCGCCGGCCACGGCGGAGTCCACTCCCCCGGACAGCGCGCAGATCGCGCGGGCGTTTCCGACCTGTTCCCGGATCGCGGCCACCGTCTCGTCCACGATCGAGGTGGTCGTCCACGTGGGACGGATACCCGCTATGTCGTGCAGGAACCTGCGCAGCACCTCCTGACCGTGCGGTGAGTGCGCCACCTCGGGGTGGTACTGCACCCCGGCGAGGCCGAGCTCGGGGTTCTCGAAGGCCGCCACCGGGGTGTCGGCCGTCTCCGCGATCACCCGGAAGCCCTCGGGAGCCTTGCTCACCGAGTCCCCGTGGCTCATCCACACCGGGTGGTGCTGGGGCAGTTCCTGGTGCAGCGTTCCCCCGGCCGCGCAGACCGAGAGGTCGGTTCTGCCGAACTCCCTGGTTCCGGTCCGTTCGACGGTGCCTCCGAGCGCCCTCGTCATGGCCTGGAAGCCGTAGCAGATCCCGAACACCGGCACACCCGAGCGGAACAGCGTCTCGTCCACCTGGGGAGCGTCCTGTTCGTAGACGCTGGAGGGGCCGCCGGAGAGCACGATGGCGGCCGGATCCCGCCGCAGCATCTCCTCCACCGGCGTGCTGTGAGGCACAACCTCGGAATAGATCTGCGCCTCCCGTATCCGGCGGGCGATGAGCTGTGCGTACTGCGCACCGAAATCGACCACCAGCACGGGGCCGCTGCCGGGACGCCCCCGAGCGGAACCCTGACCGGCGGGGTCGATACCGCCTGCGGTGTCGGACACGACGTCGAACCTCCGGGTGAGAACACTACGCTGGTCAGCGTATTCTCCCAGGTCCGTCGGGTTCCGACGGCATCACCCCCTGGAGAACCCGGCGGGCAGCGGCCCGCCTGCCGCGCCGGGCACCCCGGGAGGTGGGTTCACCGCAGGGCGGCGGGCGCGTCGTCCGGCACCGCCGGGTGACGCGGCCGCACCGGCTCCACCGGTCGGTACTCGGCGGACTGCGGTGCCCTCGGGTCGCTCTCGCCCTTGTTCGGCCACATGGAGAAGGCGCGCTCGGCCTGGGCCGTGATGGTCAGCGAGGGGTTGACCCCGAGGTTCGCCGTGATCGCCGATCCATCCACTATGGATAGATCTGGGTATCCCCAGGCCCGGTGGTAGGGGTCGATCACCCCGCTGTCCGGATCCGAGCTGATCGGGCAACCTCCGATGAAGTGCGCCGTCAGCGGGATGTCGAACAGCTCACCCCAGGTACCCCCCGAGATGCCGTCGATCTTCTCGGCGGCCAGCTCGTTGGCCCGCTCCCCGGCGGGGATCCAGGTCGGGTTCGGCTCGCCGTGTCCCTGCTCCGAGATGAGCCTGCGCCTGCCGAAACGTCCCCTGCGCAGCCTCGTCCGCAGGGAGTTGTCCAGGCTCTGCATCACCAGCAGGATCACCGTGCGTTCGCTCCAGCGGCGCACCGACAGCAGCCGCAGCGTGGTCAACGGCCGAGTGGCGGCGGTGCGCAGCCACTGCTTCCAACGCGGGGTGTCCGTGCCCCCGGTGGTCGGCAGGGTCTGCAACAGCCCCATGGCGTTGCTGCCCTTGCCGTAGCGCACCGGCTCGATGTGGGTGTGCTCGTCCGGATGGAACGAGGAGGTGATCGCCGTCCCCCGGGAGAAGTCCTGCTCCGGGTCGACCGTGCGCCGCTGCGCCCCGATGATCGCCTCCGAGTTGGTCCGGGTGAGCTCGCCCAGCCTGCGGGAGATCCCGGGCAGATCCCCGTTGTCCCGGCACCGGTGCAGCAGGTTCTGGGTGCCCCACGTCCCCGCCGCCAGCACGACCTGGTCGGCGGTGAAGGTGCGGCGGTTCTTCGCGAGCACCGCGCCGGTGCGGTGGGTGCGGACCCGCCAGCGTCCGGCGGAGTCCTTGTGCAGCCGGTCGACCGTGGTCATCGGCCACACCTCGGCCCCCAAGGACTCGGCCAGGTAGAGATAGTTCTTCATCAGGGTGTTCTTGGCGCCGACCCGGCATCCCGTCATACACGCGCCGCACTCGGTGCAGCCGGTGCGCTCCGGCCCGGCACCGCCGAAGTACGGATCGGCCGTGCGCTCGCCCGGCGCGCCGAAGTACACCCCCACGGGAGTGGGGTGGTAGCTGTCCGCCACCCCCATGTCGGAGGCGACCTGCTGGATCACCCGGTCCGAGGGGGTCACGGTCGGGTTCGTGACCACACCCAGCATCCGGCTGGCCTGGTCGTAGTGTCGGTCGAGTTCCCGCTCCCAGTCCGTGATGTGCGCCCACTGGGAGTCGGTGAAGAACGGCCGCAACGGACGGTAGAGGGTGTTGGCGTACACCAGCGAGCCACCACCCACGCCCGCCCCGGCGAGGATCATCACGTTCTGCAGCATGTGGATGCGCTGGATGCCGTAACAACCGAGCCGCGGTGCCCACAGGAACCTGCGCAGATCCCAGGAGGTCTTGGGGAACTCCTCGTCCGTGAACCGTCGGCCGGCCTCCAGCACGGCCACCCGGTAGCCCTTCTCGACCAGCCGCAACGCGGCCACGCTGCCGCCGAAGCCGGATCCGACCACGACCACGTCATAGTGGGTGCTTGCGGACGACGTCACACCCCGGTGTTCCCGATCACTCATGCACGAGAGACTAGAACACACTACTCACCGGTAGCCATACTTGCCGGTAAATATGTCACCGATCGGACGCGACCAGGTCCGCGGCCCCCGCGGCTGCGGAAACGCCGCGGGGAACGGAGGTCACCGGCACAGCATCAGACCGACCTTCTGGAACTCCTTGAGCTCCGAGTACCCGGTCTTG
This sequence comes from Actinopolyspora mortivallis DSM 44261, assembly GCF_000384035.1. Classification (GTDB taxonomy): domain Bacteria; phylum Actinomycetota; class Actinomycetes; order Mycobacteriales; family Pseudonocardiaceae; genus Actinopolyspora; species Actinopolyspora mortivallis. The sequence continues at coordinate 321,702 of NZ_KB913024.1, read as the reverse complement.
GCCATCGCACGACGCAGCGCCCCGAACAGGTTCACCGTGCCGTTGGGATCACTACTGGGACCGAACAGCAACGTCTCCAGGTCCACCCCCGCGCTGTCGAACCCGACGATCTCGCTGCGCGGCAGGTTCGGATGCGCCGCGGCCGCCGTCCAGTAGTAGCCCTGGGCGGGGGCCTCCGAGGTCTCGGTGAGCGCCTCCCCGAGCATCACCGCGTCCGCCCCGCAGGCCACCGCCTTGGCGATGTCCCCCGAGCAGGCGAGCCCGCCGTCGGCGATGACGTGCACGTAACGGCCGCCGGTCTCGTCCAGGTAGTCCCGGCGCGCGGCCGCCGCGTCGGCGATGGCCGTGGCCATCGGAACCCCGATACCCAGCGTCTGGGTGGTGGTCGCCGAACGCGACTGCCCGAAACCGACGATCACCCCGGCCGCCCCGGTGCGCATGAGGTGGATGGCCGTGCGGTAGTCGCCCACACCACCGGCGATCACGGGCACGTCCAGGTCACCGATGAAACGCTTGAGGTTCAACGGCTCCCCGTCCCGGGAGACGTGCTCGGCCGAGACGATGGTGCCCTGCACCATCAGCACCTCCACCCCGGCCGCGAGCAGCGTGGGAGTGAGTTCCTCGGCGTGCTGGGGGCTGACCCGAGCGGCCACCGTCACCCCGGCGTTCTTGATCCGCCCGATCGCCTCGGTGAGCAGATCCTTACGAACCGGGGCCGCGTGCAACCGCTGCAACAGGGAGATCGCCGCCTCCGGGCCGTCGCCCTCCTCGGCCACCCGCACGACCTGGTCGAGTTCCTCCTCGGCGTTCTCGTGCCGGGCCCACAGCCCCTCGGCGTTGAGCACCCCGAGCCCTCCGAGCTCCCCGACACGCACCGCCGTCTCCGGGGAGACCACCGCGTCGGTCGGGTGGGTGACCAACGGGATGTCGAGCCGGTAGGCGTCGATCTGCCAGGACAGCGAAACGTCCTTGGACGAGCGCGTGCGCCGCGAGGGCACGATCTCGACGTCGTCCAGGTCGTAGCCGCGCATGGCCGTCCGGCCCATGCCGATTTCCACAAGATCCCGCACGTGTGTCCTTCCCGCAGTGCCGCTGTGGTTGTCCGAGCGCCCGTCCGGGATACCTCCACACGAACCGAGTCACCGATCCCGGGAAGGAGGGACACGGGGCCCCGCCCCGACTCCCGGCCGGGACGGAGCGCTCCTCTTCCGAACAGGCCGCGGGGCGCGACGGCCGCCCGTCGACCCCGGCGGGGGACGCTACCGCGTCGTGTAGTTGGGAGCCTCGACGGTCATGGTGACGTCGTGCGGGTGACTCTCCTTCAGCCCCGCCGCCGTGACCCGCACCATGTGCGCCCGCTGCAACTCCTCCACGGTGGAGGAGCCGGTGAAGCCCATGCCCGAACGGAGCCCGCCGACGAGCTGGTGCACCACCTGGCCGAGCTGTCCCCGGTAGGGCACACGTCCCTCGATGCCCTCCGGTACCAGTTTGTCCTCGGACAGCACGTCGTCCTGGAAGTACCGGTCCTTGGAGTAGGACTGTCCCTGTCCCCGGGAGGACATGGCCCCCAGCGACCCCATGCCCCGGTAGACCTTGAACTGCTTGCCGTTGACCAGCACCAGGTCGCCGGGGGCCTCGGCCGTGCCGGCGAACAGGCTGCCGAGCATCACCGTGCTGGCCCCGCTGGCGATCGCCTTGGCGATGTCACCGGAGTACTGGATACCGCCGTCGGCGATCAGCGGAACCCCGGCGGGGCGGCAGGCCTGGTCCGCCTCGTAGATGGCGGTGATCTGCGGCACCCCCACCCCCGCGACGACCCGGGTGGTACAGATCGAGCCGGGCCCCACCCCGACCTTGACCGCGTCGGCCCCCGCGTCGATCAGCGCCTGGGCACCGTTCCTGGTGGCCACGTTGCCGCCGACGACGTCCACGGAGTCGCCGAGTTCCTTCTTCAGGGTGGCCACGGTCTCCGCGACCGCCCTGGAGTGCCCGTGGGCGGTGTCCACGACCAGCACGTCCACCCCGGCGTCGACCAGCGCCATGGCGCGCTCGTGCGAGTCGGTCCCGACCCCGACCGCGGCTCCGCAGAGCAGCCTGCCGTCGGCGTCCTTGGTCGCGTCCGGGTACTGCTCGGTCTTGACGAAGTCCTTGACCGTGATCAGCCCGCGCAGCTTGCCGCCGCCGTCCACGATCGGCAACTTCTCGATCTTGTTCGCGCGCAGCAGTTCGAGCGCCTCGTCCCCGCTCACACCGACCCGGGCCGTGACCAGCGGCGCAGGAGTCATCACATCCCGCACCCGCTGGGTGTGGTCGGTCACGAACCGCATGTCCCGATTGGTGATGATCCCGGTCAGCGATCCGTCCGGGTCCGTCACGGGAACCCCGGAGATCCGGTAACGGGCGCAGAGTTCGTCGACCTCGGCCAGGGTGTCCTCCGGGGAACAGGTCACCGGGTCGGTGACCATGCCCGCCTCGGAACGCTTGACGACCTCGACCTGGGCGGCCTGCTCCTCGGTCGCCAGGTTGCGTTGCAGGATGCCGACCCCGCCCAGCCGGGCCATCGCGATGGCCATGCGGGCCTCGGTGACCGTGTCCATGGCCGCGGAGACCAACGGGGCACGCAGCCGGATGTTCCGGGAGAGTCGGGTGCTGGTGTCCACGGAGTTGGGCATGACGTCCGACTCGCCGGGCAGCAGCAGCACGTCGTCGAAGGTCAGCCCGAGCGTCGCGAACTTCGTCGGAAAGCCCGGGGCGGTCAGTTCGCTGGTCATAGCGCGAAGGAGTGCCTTCCTGGATCAGTTTGAAGTGCCTGGTGTCCCGTCCGGGAGTGGTCGTGCCGCTCGGCTGATCGGAACGGGCCGCGCACGGCCCGCGGGATCACCGACCACCTGCGCGAGGGCACTCCCTGAGGCGAGCTGAACCCGCGAGCCCTTCCGAGGAGAGCGAAGGCCACGACAGGGACCACACAACAAACGCCTCGACACGACTCACGGGCGATGTCCTCCCATGGTATCGGCTGTGAAACACCAGGCAGGCCCCGGCCACGGAACCGGAGGGGTGGACCGTACCGGTACCGTTCGGGTCGTGCCGCATGACCCATTGCCACCAGACCCGTTCGCGGGCGATCCGGAAGACCCGAGCATGGCTCTCGGTGATCAGGACTTCGAGCAGGAGCAGCAACTCGGAGACGAGGAGCGGGCCGAACTGCTCTCGGACCTGGCCGACCTGGCCGTGTATCAGGCGCTGCTGGAGCCGCGCGGTATCCGCGGGATCGTCGTGGACTGCGCGGACTGCGGCGAAGCGCACTACCACGACTGGGAGTTGCTGCGCTCCAGCCTGGAGCAGCTGCTCAACGACGGCCGGATGCGTCCGCACGAACCAGCCTACGAACCGAATCCGGGACACTACGTCAGTTGGGAGTACTGCCGTGGATTCGCGGACGGCGTGATCGAGACCGAGGACCAACACAGCCGGTGAACCCGCCCCGGCCCGTGGTCCCCGGAGGATCACGGACCGCCGGGGCGCTCGCCTCCCGGAGGGGGACAACCGCTCCACCGCGAAGCGTGCGCACCGGTCCACGGAGGACACACGTGCCCGGCCCTCCTCGGACGGGGAGGCGGCCCGTGCCCGGGCCGGAGCCGGGCACGACTCCGTCACCCCACCGTCGAACTCAACGACTTCCCGTCACTGGAGGTGTCCCGGCTCTCGCCGACGCTCGTGCTCGGTGACTCCGAGGGCTCGGGCGGGTGTGAGGTGCTGTCCTGGTCCTCCGAACGCGAGGGGGGCGTGGTGTCTCCCGTGCTCGGCGGAGTGGAGCTCTCCGGCGGCGCCTCGGAGCTGCCGGAGGGCGGCGGTCCCTGTTCGCGCGTGCTGCTCGTCTCCTCCGAGGAGGAGCTGTCCGGGAACTCCGGCGGGTCCTGGAACTTCGCGCTCAGCGAGGCGTGGGTTTCCCGCAGGTCGGAGCGCTCCCCCGGTTCGACTGTCCTGAGCTGTTGGGCGGCACGGTGCAGCGCGGTCTCGGCCTCCTCCTGCTCGCCACGTTGCCAGGCCCTGCTGGCCAACTCCAACTGGTTCTCCGCCCGCGAGGCGGCCGCGGCGGAGGCGGCACGATCGCTGTAGAGCACCTGGGTGACTCCCCAGAGCGCGTCGCCGGGACCGGCGTCCCGGGCGGCCACACCCACTCCGGTGAAGGTGATCATGAGCACCGCGGCGGCGGTGGCCACCGGAACCAGGTGTCTGCGTCTGCGGGCACGTCGACGTGGTCTGCCCTCCTCCACGGCGGCCACGGCCCGGTCCGTGTCGACGAGTTCGCCCACGGGGGCGGAGTCGACCTCACGGCGCCAGGCCAGCAGCAGCGCTTCGAGGTCCGCCTCGGAGTCGGCCGTGTCCCCACGTTCCGCCTCGGTGGAGCCGAGCAGATCCAGCAGTTCGTCGTCGGCCCGCACCTCGGCGAGGTCCACCGGGTCCCCGTCGGTGTCGAGGTCCTCCTCGCCGGCCTCCTCGGCCACGGAGAACTCCGGGGAGTGTTCGGGATTCTCGGCGGACGGATCCTGCCGTGGGCGGAACTCGATGACCGCGGCCTGTTCCCCGTCCGATCCCTTCGGTGTCTCGACGAACCGTTCCGTCCCCTCGGCACCGGCCTCCGGGTCCCGGTCGGCGGTGTCCTCCCGCTCGGAGTCGCCGTGTGGCGCTCCGCGTTCGGCACCGGAACCACCGTTCACGGGCGCCGTGGAGTCCACGTCGTCGTACTCGGCGTTCGACCGGTCGTCCTGCTGGCCGGGCTCGACGGGGGCGCGCTCGTTGTCGTCACCTCCGGAGCCACTGCGTTCCGCCACTTCAGACCACCTCCTCCGCGGACAGCGTCTTTCGCAGCCGGGCGAGTGCACGGTGCTGAGCCACCCGCACCGCCCCCGGCGTCGAACCGACCGCTTCGGCGGTTTCCTCCGCGGACAACCCGACAACCACCCGGAGCAGCAGGATCTCCCGCTGCTTGGCGGGCAGGACCCGCAGCAGCTGGGCCATCCTGCCCGAGAGCTCACCCTGTATCGCTCGCTGCTCCGGTCCGGCTTCGTTCTCCGGGGTATCCGGTGGATCCGCCACCGGCTCGGACCGATTGCGAGCCGATGCACGGTGCGCATCGGCCACCTTGTGCGCGGCGATGCCGTAAACGAACGCCAGGAACGGACGTCCCTGGTCCCGGTAGGTCGGTAGCGCCGTCAGCACGGCGAGACACACCTCCTGGGCAACATCGTCCGCCGAAGCGAACGAACGTTCGTTTCGGCCTATCCTGGCGCGGCAGTACCGCACCACCAAAGGACGGATTTCGGCGAGTAAGCGCTCGATCGACTGGCGGTCACCGTCGATGGAGGCGCTGACAAGCGCGTCCAGCCCGTCCCCCACGTTGCTCATCGCAGACGCCAGCCTCGGTGTTACGCGTTGACTCGAATCGAAGTTGCCCGGAACCGGCCGGCGCGTCGAGCACGCCGATCCCGTGGTCACACTACCGGCCGGGCGTAGTGACCCGTACACCGACTGGACATCACCCGGAGGGCGCGGAAGACCCCGCACGGCGGGGCGGCGACCGCGGTCGCGCTCGGTCCTCGCGGTGGCCCACAGCGGTGGGCAGTCGGCCCAGCTCCCCGCACGGAGCGGGGATGACCTGCTCGAACCACCGCGCGTACTCCATCGGACACGAAACGGGCAGTCGGGAGCCCACCTCGACACCCCCTCCCCCGAGGAGGCCCGGACGGCGGGCACACATCCCAATAAAAGTGAGTGATTTTCAACACATTTCGATTGTGGTGCGCGATCACACGCCGGAAAACTGGCCACAGGCTCGACGGGACGAAAACTCCGCCCGGACCGCGGAGCGCACCCCGGCGAGCCGGTGACGCGAATCGCACCCACGCACGTGGGACCCCGGCACGAAGGCGGACGTCGTTCGGCGCATCCGCCGCCCGTTCAGGCGACGAGCCCGCGGCGGAAACCGTGAGCGACGGCCTGGGCACGGTCCCGGACCCCGAGTTTGCGGAACAACCTCCGTGCGTGGGTCTTCACCGTGTCCTCGGACAGGTAGAGTTCACGCCCGATCTGACCGTTGCTCTTGCCCTGCGCCATCCCGCGCAGCACCTGGAGCTCGCGGTCGGTGAGCTGCACTCCGGGGTCGGAGGGCTGGCGCGGAGCGGGCACCGAGGTGCTCGCCAGGGTGTGTGCCAGTGCCGCCACCAGTTCGGGACGCGAGGCGTCCCAACGCAGATAGCCACGCGCCCCACCGGCGATGGCCGCGGCGATGCTCCCCGCGTCGTCCGGCGCCCCGAAGACGATCACATTGGCCTGCGGGTGCGCGGAGACGAGCCTGCGGGTGGCCTCCACTCCGTTGGGCACGGCACGCTGGGTCCCCACCAGAACGACATCGACCGCCTGCCGGGCAAACCGGGAAAGCAGCTCGTCACCGTGGGCCACGCAATCGATTCGACTCACTCCCGGTACGGCCGACATCACACGAGTGAGCCCCTCCCGGACGCTCCGTCGGTCATCGCAGATCAAGACCGTCGTCACGGGAACTCCCTTCCTACAGGCGAGTGAACGTTCCATCTCCCCCATCGGACACAACCGGACGGAGCTTGACCCACGCGACGAGCCGGCTCTCCACTTTCGGTGGACCGAGACCGCCTTCATACTTCACCGGAACGGAGTAATCGAGCCGTAAGAGTTTCACCCGTTTCGGGGTAAAAGACACAACACGCCCCTCACCTGCGGGATCGCCGCGCGCCGCCCGGAACGGAAGTCCTATCAGGACAAAACGGGCCACGCCGCACCACGGAGGAAAAAACAGTGTGATCTATACCACTAGATCGTCTCGCGCGGGGCGCACTCCGCGAGTCGGGCGAAGGCCTCCTCCCAGGAATCCAACCGGTCGACGTGCTCGGGCAGGCTCTCGGCGGACCATCCCGGCCCCCCGGCGAAAACCCGGACCCGCTGGCGGGGTCGCGGCAACCCCGTGACCAACTGGGGGTCGGCGAACAGGGAGTGCTCGGACCAGACGAGCACGGCGGCGGGGGCCGCCCGGCGGATGGCGGCCTCCAGCCCCTCCCGGGGCAGGGCCGAGGTGAACAGCCGGTGCCCCACCCCCTCCCCGGACAGGGCGGCGGCGAGGGCGACCAGGTCGAGCGAGTGCGCCTCTCCGGAAGGACTGGTCAACAACACGGGACGGGGGTTTCGCGGGGCCCGCGCCCCGGCGATCACGGCACGCAGCACGGTCAGGGCGGAGTCGGTCAGCAGACTGGGCATCTCCGCGCCACCGCCCGTGCGTTCCCGCAGCTCGGACAACGCCCTCAGCACCGGACACAGCACCCGGCGGCGCATCGCGGCCACCCCGTCCCGCTCGATGCTCTCCAGCATGATCCGCTGGGCCGCCGGAGCGTCCAGGGCGAGCACGGCCCGGCCCAGCCCGCGCGCGGCGGGAGCGGCTCCGCCCAGGCGCAGACCGCGTCCGCCGGTGTTGGCGGTGTCCACCCACTCCGTGGCACTCCCCTCGCTGTCGAGCACCCCGGAGACCAGCACCGCCCCGTCCGAACCCGGCCCGCAGGAGACAGCACCGGAGTCCGCGGCGGGACCCCCTCCGTCTGCCCGCTCCTCGGCCTCCCGACAACGCACGGAGGCGGCGTGGGCGTACCGGGCGGCTTCCGCCGGGGAGGCTCCGCGCAGCAGCGCGTGCTGCATCAGTTCGAGACGGGCTATGTCGTCCGGACCGTACTTCCGGTGTCGCCCGGAAGAGTGTTCCGTGGGTCCGAGTCCGTACCGCCGGTCCCAGGTACGCAACGTCGCGGGCGCCACTCCGAGCCGGCGGGCCACGGCGGCCACCGAGAGCTTCGGGGCGATCTCCCCGGCTTCCTCACCACCGACGCCCGTCCGTCCGTGACAGCCGTCGGACTCGTTCCTGTCGGGCTCGTGCGCTGCGACGGAGCCCGTTCCACCTACGGACGATTCGGCGTCCACAGCCGACCACCTCGTCACCTCGACCACATCATCACGGACATGTTCGTGGTAGCGCACGCGTCGAGGCAAGCCGGACTCGATCAGCACAGTGTCACTCCAACGTGCACCACCTTTACCAGCGACAAGGGTTGAACAAGCTTTGACTCGGTTTTAGTGTGATCCGTGCGAGGCTGCGGTGACACACCGTGGCAGGGAGGGGACCCACCGAATTGGAGGTGGTTGTCGCAATGGCGGACACACGACGTCTTCCGGGGCCGAACGCCGATATCTGGGACTGGCAGATACAGGGCCTGTGCCGGGGGATGGACAGCGCGTACTTCTTCCACCCGGACGGGGAACGCGGCCCGGCCCGGGCCAGGCGCGAGGCGAAGGCGAAGGAAGTGTGCCATCGCTGTCCGGTGCTGGAGCAGTGCCGTAGACACGCACTGACGGTGCAGGAGCCCTACGGAATCTGGGGCGGCCTGTCCGAGTCCGAACGCGAGGTCATCATCAAGAACCACCGCAAGGCGGACACACCGATACCCGTGTGATCGGACGGCGCCGGGCAGCGTGACCGCCGCGACCACCATCGGCCCGTTCGAGCACCGGGCCACCGGCGCGGCGACGGTCCCGCCCCGGTGGCACCACGAGACCGTGTCGTGGTGGGAGTCCTTCCGACGTGTCGGAGTCAACGGGGGGAGCGCGTCGCAGGACTCCAACGACCGCGACACGAAACCGGGGCGGCACCCAGCTGGGTGCCGCCCCGGTTCTCGTGGGCTTCACGCGTGCCACGCGGACGTGTCAGTGGCTGTGGCCTCCGGAGGAGTCCTCCTCCTCTTCGGGCTTGTCGACCACGGCACTCTCGGTGGTGAGCACCATCCGGGCGATGGAAGCCGCGTTGGACACCACGGAACGGGTGACCTTCAGCGGGTCCACGACGCCGGGGCCGGTCAGGTCGCCGAAGGTGAGGTCGGCGGCGTTGAAGCCCTCCCCCCACTTCATGTCGCGGACCTTGGAGACCACGACGGCGCCCTCCTCGCCCGCGTTGCTGGCGATCCAGAACAGCGGGGCCTCCAGCGCGCCGCGCACCAGCTGGACACCGGTGGCCTCGTCACCGGAGAGGCCGAGGTTGTTCTCCAGCACCTTGGAGGCGTGCACCAGGCTGGAACCACCGCCGGGGATGCTGCCCTCCTCGGCGGCGGCCTTGGCGGCGGCGACGGCGTCCTCGATGCGGGACTTGCGCTCCTTCATCTCGGTCTCGGTGGCGGCGCCCACCTTGAGCACCGCGACACCGCCCGCGAGCTTGGCCAGCCGCTCCTGCAGCTTCTCGCGGTCCCAGTCGGAGTCGCTGGCCTCGATCTCGTTGCGGATCTGCTTGACCCGCGCCTGGACGTCGTCCTTGTTGCCGCCACCGTCGACGATCGTGGTGTTGTCCTTGGTGACGGTCACCCGACGGACCGAGCCCAGCACCTCGGGGCCGACCTCGGAGAGCTTGAGTCCCACGTCGGGGGAGATGAGCTGGGCACCGGTCACGGCGGCCAGGTCCTGCAGGAAGGCCTTCCTGCGGTCACCGAAGTACGGCGCCTTGACGGCGACGACCTTGAAGGTCTTGCGCACGGCGTTGACCACCAGGGTGGACAGCGCCTCGCCCTCGACGTCCTCGGCCACGATCAGCAGCGGCTTGCCGTCGTTGGCCACGCGCTCCAGCAGCGGCAGCAGCTCCTGCATGTTGGAGATCTTGTCCTGGTGCAGCAGCACCTGGGCGTTCTCCAGCACGGCTTCCTGCCGCTCGGAGTCGGTGACGAAGTACGGCGAGACGTAGCCCTTGTCGAACTGGACGCCCTCGGTGACCTCCAGCTCGGTGGCCAGGGTCGAGGACTCCTCGACGGTGATCACGCCGTCGTCGCCGACACGCTCCATGGCCTCGCCGACCAGCGCGCCGATGTTCTCGTCCCGGGAGGAGACGGTCGCGATCTGGGCGATGTTGTCCCGCCCCTTGACCGGGGTGGACTGCTCCTTGAGCGACTCGATCACCGCGTCGGCGGCCTGCTGGATGCCGTTGCCGAGCGCGGAGGGGTTGGCACCGGCGGCGAGGTTGCGCAGTCCGCCGCTGACCAGCGCCTGGGCCAGCACGGTCGCGGTGGTGGTACCGTCACCGGCGACGTCGTTGGTCTTGGTCGCGACGCTCTTGGCGAGCTGGGCGCCCAGGTTCTCGTAGGGGTCGTCGAGCTCCACCTCACGAGCGATGGTGACACCGTCGTTCGTGATCTGCGGCCCGCCGAACTGCTTGTCCAGCACCACGTGGCGACCACGCGGGCCCAGGGTGACCTTCACGGAGTCGGCGAGCTGGTTCACACCACGCTCGAGGGCGCGGCGCGCCTCCTCCTCGAAGCTGATCTGCTTAGCCATTTCTCCACAGCCCTTCAGCGCGAATGCCGGGATGTCTGTTCACCGAACGGGCGCGCAGTCGTACACGAGCGCGCGGTCGGAGGGCCTCCGAACCGACTGCCTGCGTTCGGTGAAGGGGGTAGCAGGCGACCGCCCCGGGGTCCACGCTCTCGGGACCGCCGGGGCGGCAGTTGCCCGCGAGGACGGTCACGTCCCCGTTCCGCAGGCGGGGGCTCCCGCCGATGCGAACGAGCCGGTCGTTCAGTTGACGACGGCCAGCACGTCGCGGGCGGAGAGGACCAGGTACTCCTCGCCGTTGTACTTGACCTCGGTCCCGCCGTACTTGGAGTAGATGACGACGTCGCCTTCCTTGACGTCGAGCGGGATGCGGTTGCCCTTGTCGTCCACACGGCCCGGGCCGACAGCGAGGACCTTGCCCTCCTGCGGCTTCTCCTTGGCCGTGTCCGGGATCACGATGCCGGACGCCGTCGTCGTCTCGGCCTCACTTGCCTGGACAACAATCTTGTCCTCAAGCGGCTTGATGCTCGCCACGGTCTTGACCTCCACCTTCTGGGGCCTTCGAAGCGTTGGCTGGATGTCTGACGGCTCCGTGGCTCCCCGCCGTCGCGGGTGCCGGGGCGCTCCGGCGCCGTTCGTCTAGCACTCTACCGGTGCGAGTGCCAACGTTCAACACGGCCCCCTCCACCGTGGAGAAATTCGCCCCTCCGTGTTCGGCTCACCCGGATGCCGGTCGACAGCTCCCCGAACACTGTTCACGCTGTGATCACGCCATACACGAAAAATGCTCACTTCTGTGCGCGAGGATCCACGCGTGGAACGCACACGGCGAGAGGTGCCCATGAGCCGTCCCAGCGGAGAACACGCACGTCCCCTGAACCGCAGAACGCTCCTGGCCACGGGCGTGGGAGCCGCCGCGGCGCTCGGAGCCGGAACCGGCAGCGCCGCCACGTGGCACACCGGAACCCGCGACCGGGGCAACCCCTTCACCCTCGGAGTCGCCTCCGGCGACCCCACCCCCGACGGGTTCGTCCTGTGGACCCGACTGGCCCACGACCCCCTCGCCGAGGACGGGCGCGGAGCGATGCCGGACCGCGTGATCGACGTGGAATGGCAGGTGGCCGAGGACGAACGGTTCCGCAGAGTCGTACGCACCGGAACCACCCCGGCCCGCCCGGAGGGCGCGCACTCCGTCCACGTCGAGACCGCCGGACTGGAACCGGGCAGGGAGTACTACTACCGCTTCCGCGTCGGACGTCACACCACCGAGACCGCGCGGACCCGCACCGCGCCGTCCCCCGGCACGCTCCACAGCCCCCTCACCCTGTGCACGGCCTCCTGCGCGGCGTGGGAACACGGTTTCTTCACCGCCTACCGCCGGATCGCCGAGGAGGAACCCGACCTGGTGCTGCACCTCGGCGACTACATCTACGAACTCGGCCATCTGCAGTACCCCGTCCTGTCGGGAATCGCACGCCCGGTCGCGGGTGGGCAGGCCCGCACCCTGGCCGAGTACCGCCAACGGTACGCCCAGTACCGAACAGACCCCGACCTGCAACTGGCGCACCGCACGGCACCGTGGGTGGTGGTCTGGGACGACCACGAGCTGGACAACAACTGGGCCGGCGACGACCCCGAACTGCCCCAGCCGGACTTCGGAGCACGGCGGGCCGCCTCGTTCCGGGCCTACTACGAGAACATGCCGCTGCGCTCCTCCAGCAGACCACGCGGTGGTGACATGCGGCTCTACCGCCGGATCCGCTGGGGCGGGCTGGCCAACTTCCACATGCTCGACACCCGCCAGTACCGCGACGACCAGACCTGCGGCGGCCTGGTCGGCCCCTGCGGGCTGGAGGACGATCCGGACAGGTCCATAACCGGGCGGGAACAGGAGGAGTGGCTGCTGAACAACCTGCGTGCCTCCACCGCCCGCTGGGACTTCCTCGGCCAGCAGGTCATGTTCGCCCACCACGACACCCTCGGCGGACCGCTGACCATGACCAGTATGGACACCTGGGACGGCTACACGGCCTCACGGCGGCGGATCACCGAGGGGTGGATCTCGGCGGGAGTGCGTAACCCGGTGGTGCTCACCGGGGACATCCACGAGCACTACGCGGCCGAGCTGAAGACCGACTACTCCGACCCGGACTCCCCGCCGGTGGGCACCGAGTTGGTCACCACCTCGGTCACCTCCGGAGGCGACGCGGACCCCGACGAGTTCACCGGGGACCCGGACAACCCGCACATCCGTTTCCACAGCGGAATGCGCGGCTATCTGCGCACCCGGGTCGAGGCCGAGCGGGTGACCGCGGACTTCCGCGTGCTGCCCTACGTCTCCAGGGAAGGCGCCCCGGTGAGCACCAAGGCCTCCCTCACGATCGAGGACGGAGTCCCGGGGTTCCGCGGCACCGACGGCTGAGCGGTGGACACGCACCTCCGGCCACGGGGGTGCGTGCACCGTGATCAACCGTGTGCTCTAGGTTGCCCCCCATGACCACCCCGACGAGACCCACGAACCAACCGTGGAAACGTCACCCCCGGCCCTCCCGTCCTCCCGGGCCGCTCGGTCCTCCGCGACGTCCCGTCAACCGACGGGCCTGAAACGCCCGGAGCCCCGGAACCGGAGCGATCCACGAACCCACCCGCCGGGAGCCGTCCGCCCCGGCGGGAGAGACGGGGAACTCCACTGTGGCCCGCCCGTTGTCGGGAGTTCACCCGACGACCACCGAACACCGGTGGCGGGCGTACCCACCGGGCGAGAGGCTGTTCGGCGGTTGGTTCCCGAACATCTGTCAGGAGGAACGGGATGTCCGAATCCACCGGTTCGCACGGTTCTCTCGGCCGCCGTTCGGTGCTGCTCGGAGGGGCGGCCGCCCTCGGAGGCGCCGCTCTGGCGGGCACCGCGAACGGCATCGCCCACGCCACGGGAACTCCGGGAGCCGGAGTCGGCAGGCTGAAGCATCCGTTCAGCCTGGGCGTGGCCTCGGGAGAGCCGCTGCCCACCGGAATCGTGCTGTGGACCAGACTGGCTCCCGACCCGACCGCCCCGGACGGCGGCGGAGGCATGCCGAGCCGGAGCTACCCGGTGCTCTGGGAGATCTCCGAGGACGAGCGGTTCCGTCGTTCGGTTCGGCGCGGCCTGGCCTGGGCCAGGCCGGAGTACGCGCACAGCGTGCACGTCGAAGTGGACGGACTGCGGCCCGGAGCCGAGTACTTCTACCGCTTCCGCGTGGGCAACGAGGTCTCCCCCACCGGACGCACCCGCACCGCACCGCCGCCGGGACACCTGGGGGACCTGACCCTGTGCTTCGCCTCCTGTGCCCACTACGGACAGGGCTACTTCACCGCCTACCGCAGGATGGCCGAGGACGAGCCGGGGCTGATCCTGCACCTCGGCGACTACCAGTACGAGTATCCCGCCGCGGACGGTGACGTGCGCACCGTGCTCGGCCCGGAGACGAGGACGCTGGCCCAGTACCGCCAGCGCCACGCCCAGTACAAAACCGATCCCGACCTGCAACTGGCGCACGCGACCGCGCCCTGGCTGGTGGTCTGGGACGACCACGAGCTGGAGAACAACTGGGCCGACGAGGTCCCGGAGGAACCACAGGAGGAATTCCTCGCGCGCCGGGCGGCCGCCTTCCGGGCCTACTACGAGAACATGCCGCTGCGCTCCTCCAGCAGACCACGCGGCATCGACATGCGGCTCTACCGCCGGATCCGCTGGGGCGGGCTGGCCAACTTCCACATGCTCGACACCCGCCAGTACCGCGACGACCAGGCCTGCGGAGACGGGTTCAACGTGGAGTGCCCGGAGCGCTTCGATCCCGAGCGCAGCATCACCGGGCGGCGGCAGGAGGAGTGGATCCTCGACGGCTTCCGCACCACCCAGGCCCGCTGGGACGTGCTCGGCCAGCAGGTGTTCTTCTCCAAACTGGACCTCACCGCCGGCCCCGGCGAGGGGTACAACATGGACGCCTGGGACGGCTACGTCGCCAACCGCGACCGCATCGCCCACGCCATGGCCGACAGCAACGTCCGCAACGGCGTGGTGTTCACCGGTGACGTGCACCGGCACTGGGCGGCCGAGATCCGTGACTCCCACGAGCACCCGGACTCCCCGCCGGCGGGCACCGAATTCGTCACCACCTCGATCACCAGCGGCGGCGACGGCAGCGAGGACACCCAGCGGGGTGTGCTCGAGGACAACCCGCACGTGAAGTTCTACAAGGACCGGCGCGGCTACGTGCGCACCCGGTTCAGCGCGGACCAGCTGCGGGTGGACCACCGCGTCCTGGACCACGTGACCGAACGCGGAGCACCGGCCAGGACTGCGGCCAGTTTCGTCGTCGAGGACGGGGAACCCAGGCTGCACCGCAGGAGCTGAAGCCGTGTGGCCCGGTTCGGGGGAACCGGGCCACCACAGCGGGTCAGTACGCCACGACGGTGCTCACCGGCATACCGGGGTCCGCCGAGATACCCAGCGAGGAGGGCTCGACCCCGGTCGCCATCACGTGCGCCCCCACGGCGGCGATCATCGCGCCGTTGTCGGTGCACAGCCGGGGGCGCGGCACCCGCAGGGTGATTCCGGCCTCCGCGCACCGCTGCCTGGCCAGCGCGGACAGGCGGGAGTTCGCGGCCACACCGCCGGACAGCACCAGCGTGTCCAGACCGAGCTCGGTGGCCGCGCGCACCGCCTTGTCGGTGAGCACGTCGGCCACCGCCTCCTGGAACGAGGCGGCGATGTCGGCGATGGGCAGCTGGCGTCCCGCGTCCCTGGCCTGCTCCACCCACCGCGCCACGGCGGTCTTCAGCCCGGAGAAGGAGAAGTCGAACTTCGGGTCCCGCGGACCGGTCAACCCACGGGGGAAAGCGATCGCCTCCGGGTCCCCCTCGCGGGCGGCCCTGTCGATCGGCGGGCCACCCGGATAGGGCAGTTCCAGGATGCGTGCCACCTTGTCGTAGGCTTCACCGGCCGCGTCGTCGATCGTCGAGCCGATCTCGGTGACCTCCTCCGCGACACCGGAGACCGACAGCAGCTGGGTGTGTCCGCCGGAGACGAGCAGGGCCAGGCAGTGCCGCGGCAACGGCCCGTTCTCGAGCGTGTCCACGGCCACGTGACCGAGCAGATGGTTCACCCCGTACAGCGGGACGCCCAGCGCGGCGGCGTAGGCCTTCGCCGCCGACACGCCGACCATGAGCGCACCGGCGAGACCGGGGCCCGCCGTGACCGCGACGGCGTCCACGTCGGCCAGTCCGATCCCGGCCTCGTCCAGGGCCCGGCGCACCGTCGGCTCCATGGCCTCCAGATGCGCCCGGCTGGCGATCTCCGGAACCACTCCCCCGAACCGCGCGTGTTCGTCGACGCTGGAGGCGACCGCGTCGGCCAGCAGTCGCACCGAACCGTCCGGTTCGAGTCGCACCAGTCCCGCCCCGGTCTCGTCACACGAGGTTTCGATACCGAGCACGATCCGGCCGGGACCACCCTTCGCACTCATACCGCCTCACCTTCCTGCTCAGCCGTGCGGGGCGGACGTCGCATGGTGTAGGCGTCGGCCCCGGACGGCTGGTAGTAGCGCTTGCGCATCCCGACCACTTCGAAGTCGTGCCGCCGGTACAGCCCGATCGCGGGCTCGTTGTCCGTGCGCACCTCCAGGAACACCTGGGCACGTTCCTCGTCGGCACGAGCGAGCAACCTGCGCAGCAGCGCCCTGCCCACCCCCCGGCCCTGCGCCTGGGGGGCCACTGCGATCGTGTGCACCTCGGCCTCGGCTTTCGGCCCCCGTGCCACGAACGCCAGTCCGGCGTAGCCGATCAGCTGTTCCGCCCGGTCGTAAGCGCCGACGTAGAAGTCCCCACGGTCCAGTGCCGCCACGAACGCCCCCTCCGGCCAGGGGTCGTCGGTGGGGAACAGTTCGCGTTCCAGTTCCGCGCAGCGTGGGACGTCCCGCCTGCGGAGCTTGGCCACGAACGGAGCGGCGGCGCGTGTTTCCGTCTCCCCCGTTCCGGGGGATCCGGCGTGTCGGTGCTCCGTCACGTCCTCCCCCGCTCGGCCGTGACCGTCTTCGGGGGGCCGGGTGCTGCCGCGTCCGGTCTGCGCAGGTACATGGGCACCAGCGGGTGCGGCTCGGTGCCGGAACGCAGTTCCCGTCCGGCCGCACTCACCAGCCCCTCCGGGGAGGGATGAGCGGGATCGACCGCTTTCAGCCCCAGGTCCGGAGCGTGCGCGGCGGCCAGTTCCCCCGCCGCGGCGGCGACCGGGCTTCCCTCCAGTTTCGTGACGAGATCCCGGGGGCTGTCCACGGTGGGCGGGGTCAGCCGCCGCCGCGTTCCGAGTTCCGTGGGGGAGTCGTAGGTCGCCCAGTAGACCTCTCTGCGTCGGGCGTCGGTCAGCACCAGCACCGGGGAGTCCTCGACCACCCGGTTCGCTATGGCGTCCAGACTGCTGACGGGATACACCCTGATCCCCGCCGCGTGGCCGAGGGCGGCGGCGGTGACCATCCCCACCCGCAGTCCGGTGAACGGCCCGGGGCCGGCTCCGACGACGACGGCGTCGACCTCCCCCAGCTGGTGCCCGCTCTCCGCGAGCACGTCGAGCAGTTGGGGGGTGAGCAGTTCACCGTGGGCACGCGGATTGACCGTTGCCCGCTCGGCCAGGGACTGCGGCCGGGAGTTCGCGAACTCGACCAGTCCCGCGGTGACCGCGGGGGTCGAGGTGTCCAGCGCGATGACGAGCACGGTTGCCCAGAATACTCCCACCCCAGGTCACCGGGGGAACACGGGGGGAATTCGCCGGGTCACGCCGCCGCGCGCGGAAAGACCCGCGGCGGGGCGGGAGGGGTCCCCGCCCCGCCGGTTGCTCAGTGTGCGGTGGGCCGCAGCACCACCGAGTAGATGTGCGTGCGGTCAGGCCGCACCCGATAGCGGTCCCGCACCGGGTTCGGGGTGTCACCGAGGCCAGTGACGTCGGCGGAGACGTGCAGGGTCACGAAGGGGTCCTTCCGCAGCTGGTGGGCGAAGTCCGTGCGGTGCGCGGTGGAGTACCGGTCGGCGGAGACCGCCAGCCCGTCCCCGGCCACCGAGATCCCGGCTCGCTCACCGGACAGGTGCACCCACTCGGTGTCCACCTTCACCCCGTTGTCCTGCGGTGGCAGGAAGTCGAACCACTGCTCGTCCACGCTGCCCGACCAGCGCCCGACGTGCTGGGCGCTCCTGCGGTCGGGATAGGACTCGCCGGGACCGCGTCCGTACCAGCTCAGTTGCCCGAACGAGTCGGGCACGCGCAGCGACATCCCCACCCGGGGCAGCCACGGCAGCGAACGCATCCGCTCCCCGTAGGCCCGCACCCGGTGTTCGAGTTCGACCCGGCCACCGGCGTCGATCCGGTAGGTCCAGCGGCTGTCGAACCCGTTTCCGGAGACGTCGGGGGCCGAGGAGCGAGTGTGCACGACCACCCGGGCCCGTCCCGCTTCGTCCCGGTCCACCCGCACCGAGCGGACCTCGCTCTCCAGCCGGTCCAGTCCGACCGCGCGGAACTTCGCCTCGGCGTTCACCCCGCTCCAGTCGCTCCACTCGTTGCCGATCGGGGCACGGAATACGTCCAGTTCCGGGCCGGAGACCAACCGCCGGGCCCCGTCGGGGGACAGCGAGCTCAACGTCCCCTCGGCGCGGTCGAAGGTGTAGTCGAAGTCCGCGCCGCGGACGTGGATCTCCCGCCGCGTGCTCTCCACCGACAGTTGCCCGTCCGTCTCGGCCAGCGCGGTCGTGCCCGGTGCCGCCGGTGGCCTGCTGCCACCGGCGGCGAGCTGTTCGGAGGCCACGGGATGACCGGTCGGGATTCCCCGCGCGGCCTCGCGCAGCTCGGCCCGCAGCACCAGGAAGCGTTCCGTCCGCTCGGCCGGGGGCAGGTCGAGTTCGACCCGGCGGCTCTGCCCCGGCGGCACCGTCACGTCGATCGGACCCTCGGCCACGGTCCGGCCGTTCTCGCGCAGCTGCCAGGTCAGGTCGTAGACCGAGGTGCTCAACGTGTGGTTGAGGTTGCGCACCACGAACCGGCCGTCGGCGGCGTCGGGGGCCCCTTCGACGGTGTCGAACCGCACCGGCGCGTGGCTGTGGGCGAGTTGTTTCAGCTCCGGCTGGGGTTCGCGGTCGGCGTTCACCAGCCCGTTGGCCACGAAGGGCGAGGCTCCGTAGGTCCGGTAGCTGCCCCGCTCGCGCTGCCGGTCGAAGTTCAGCGCCAGCACCGCCCGTTCGGTCGGGTCCCTGCCCGCCACGAGCTGCCCGACGGGCAGCGCCCGGTCGTAGATCCGGGCGTTGTCGACCACGGCGTGGGCCGTGCGCCCGGCAAAGTTGTCCCGGTGTTTCTCCTGGTTGCGGCCTATGGTGACCGTGTACATGGTGTTCTGGGCGATCGTTCCGTCGTAGGGTTCGGAGGCCACCTGCTCACCGTCCAGGAACAGCCGCACCTCACTGCCGTCGTAGGTGCCGGTGACCCGGTGCCAGTTGCCCCACCAGTCCTCGGGGATCCGCACCCGCGCGGTGTGCCACTCCCCTTCGCCGTAGACGAAGAACTCGACGTGGTCCCGGTCGGGCATCTGCAACGCCCACTGCCTGTCGCCCTTGGCGAGGAAGGTGTTCGACCCCTTCCAGGAGAGCGGTTTCACCCGGATGTCCAGGGTCACTTCCCTGCCTGTGACGTCCAGTTCCGGGGCCCGGTAGGCCTGGGCCCAGTCGTCCAGACCGGACAGCTCCAGCCCCCGGCCACTCACTCCGTCCACAAGTGACGGGTTGCCGTTGACGTGGACGGGGATGTCGTTGCCCGAGGAGTCGGGCAGCACGCGCAGCGGGCGGGACAGTCCCTGGTCGACCCAGTCCCACACGAACCCGCCCCGCAGTGAGGGGTGGTTCCGGATGGTGCGCCACATGTCCTCGTAGTGGCCGAGGCTGTTGCCCATGGCGTGCAGCCACTCCCCCATCACCACGGGTTTGGTCGTGGTGCGAGCGATCTCCTCCAACGCCCCGGGCGAGGGGTAACGGGGTCCGGCCACGTCGGCGTAGGGGGCGTCGCCTCCGTGGTTGTTCGCCTGGTGGTAGAGCAGCCTGGTGGGGTCGGTGTTCCGGGCGTAGTCGGCCATGTCGTAGTGGGCCTGCCCGAGACCGGCCTCGTTGCCGGTGTCCCAGATGATCACGCTGGGATGGTTCTTGTCACGCTGGACCATCGCGGCGAACCGGTCGGCGAACGCCGCCTGCCACTCGGGGCGGTCGGCCAGGCAGTCACGTTCCGGTTCGGCCGAGCAGTCCTCCCGGTAGTGAGTCTCGATGTCGACCTCGTCGGCCAGCAGCAGCCCCTTGCGGTCGGCCAGCCGGTACCAGTAGGGGTCGTTGGGGTAGTGCGAGGTGCGCACGGCGTTGATGTTGTTGCGCCGTATCAGCTCGACGTCCTGCCGCTGGCGCCTCCTGTCGAGGGCGCGCCCGGTCTCGGGGTCGTGTTCGTGCCGGTTGACCCCCCGCAGGTGCACGGGCTCGCCGTTGAGCAGGATCCGCTCGTTCT
Source organism: Actinopolyspora mortivallis DSM 44261 (assembly GCF_000384035.1). Taxonomy (GTDB): domain Bacteria; phylum Actinomycetota; class Actinomycetes; order Mycobacteriales; family Pseudonocardiaceae; genus Actinopolyspora; species Actinopolyspora mortivallis. Next base: position 301,766 of record NZ_KB913024.1, on the reverse strand, counting down.
CGGTGGTGACCTCCCGGAATCCCACCGGCTGCTGGGTGGTTTGCAGCACCGTCCCGTCGGGACCGAGCAGTTCCAGCACCACCGTGTGGAGGGCGGGGGTCTCGTCGCTCCACAGTCGGGGCGACTCCACCCTCCGGGAGAGTTCGAGCCGCGCCGAGTTCCCGTGGACCTCGGTGTCACCGGTGAACTCGGCGATCCGGGAGCCGTCGGGGTCGTACAGCTTCGCCCGGACCCGGTGGGGACCGCTGGTGCCACCGGCGACGCGGCTCAGCTCGACCCCGAGGTCGAGGGTGGCGTCGGTGTGGGAGTCGTCCAGGTCGGTGCGCACGGTCACGTCGGACATGTGGGTGCGCGGCAGGCTGTACATCCGGACGTCGCGGAAGATCCCGGACAGGTGCCAGAAGTCCATGTTCTCCAGGTAGCTGCCCGAGCCCCAGCGGTGCACGCGCACGGCGACGGTGTTCCGCTGCCCGGGGCGCAGGTGCTCGGTCACGTCGTACTCGGCCGGGGTGTAACCACCCTGGTCGTAGCCGACGTACTCGCCGTTGACCCAGACGAAGGTGCCGCTGGTGGAGCCTTCGAAACGCAGCAGTTGTCGTCTGCCGTCCCAGTCGTCGGGCACGCGGAACTCGCGGACGTAGGCCCCGGTGGGGTTGACGTCGTCGGGGACGTTCGGCGGATCGTAGGGGGCTATCTCCGAGGGGACGTTGCGGTATACCGGGTGTCCGTACCCCTGTTGTTGCCAGACTCCGGGCACGGAGATCCGGTCCCACTCCCGGGTGGAACGGCCCGTCTGCCACCTACCGTCGAGCTCCCGGTGGTGCTCGACGTAGCGGAACCGCCACTGTCCGTCCAGGGACCTGGTCCACCGCGTGGGGCGGTCCCGTTCGGCCGCGGTGTCCTGGCGGGCCGCGCGCAGCGCCTGTTCCGCGTTGTCGTAGGGACGCAGGTAGACGTGGTGGGGCTGCTGGTTCTCGCCCACCATGCCGGGGTTCTCCAGGTAGGACTCGGTCGTGACCGGGTCGGTGGGCCCGTCCGGTGGGCGTTGCGCCTGGGCCGTGGCGGGCAGCAGCGGGAGCACCACGGTCAGTACCGCCGCCGTGGCCAAACGGCCGGAGGGACGTAATCGACGTGCCCTGCCCATGGGACCTCCTGAACCAACACCGTGCGATCTTGTTTTTTCTTGTTTGACACTGTGTTTTCGGCAGGATCCTGGAGGGCGACACACGGGCGATCAAGAACTACCAGCCGGTAACCTCCGAACGGCGGAGCTCGCCGGGAAAACGGACGAACCAGACGGCCCCGGAGCGCCGGGGCGGCCGGTTTCACGCGAAACCGGCGCGTCACGGAAATCGAAAGCACAACGCCTCCGGAGCGCACTCCGGAGGCGTTGCCGCTGTGCCCGGCCCACGCCCGGCACGGGGCCCGCACAGGGTCATCGCGGATCTCACGTGCCCGGCCGCCGGGAGGCACCCGACGGCCGGGCCGACCACGAGGGACAGAGCGCGGGCACCGGTGACACAGTGGTTCCGCGAGAAACTACGGTTCCCACCGGTGCCCGCGACCGAGTGAGCCGTGGGCTCAGCTGTCCAGCAGCGCACGCAGCTGTTCGGGGAGCTCCTCCCCGAGCGGCAGCGGCCTGCGCGCGAGCAGTGCCTCGGCGGCCCCGTCGTCGAGTCCGCCGTCGGAGGTGAGCACTGCCCGCGCCTGTTCCGGCGGCATGGTGTTGAACCACCGTGCGGCCAGCTCGCGCGACCCGCTCTCGGCGGCGCGCCCGTACAACCGCAAACGGGCCATACCGCCGTCGGGGAACACGTCCAACCGCACATGGGTGACTTCCCTGCGCGCCGGAAGTCGGAAACGGTGCCGGGTGTCCGGCAGCAGCCGGGTGCGCGGCAGCAGCTCGGTCCACGCGGCGGGATCCTCCGGATCCTCCTCGCGGGCGTCGCACCCGGAGAGGGCCGCCCAGCCGGGAGCGTTGCCCTTGAAGTGGCTGGTGTCCAGCTCGGCACGGTCGACCACACCCACCGCGGCGAGTCGCACCGCGACCCAGTCGTTGCCGTCGTCCCTGCGCCGGGCCGTCTCCCAGCCCTCGCCCATCACGCGGGCCAGCCCCGGGGCCAGCAGGTTCGACGGGGAGGAGAAGAACATGTTGCTGCACCCGGTCACCGAGCCGCCGTTCTCCAGCGCGGCCAGGTCGAACCGGTCCGAGGTCCACCTCGGGTCGGCCACCGGCTCACCGTGCACCCGCAGCCGGGCCACACCCCCGTCGGGGTGCATGCACAGCCGGACGTGGGTGTAGCGGTGCGGTGGGTCCACATCGAAGACGTTCCTGGAGTGGCCCTCCACCGGGGTGGGCGGCAGGATCTCTTCCCAACCCCGCTCGTCCAGTTCGGCCGGGTCGGGATAGCCCTCCAGGGCACGCGCCTGCACCGAGACCTTCGGGGGGTAGTTGCCCTTGAAGAACGAGGTGTCCACCACGAGCCTGCGGATCAGGCCGGGCAGCCCGAGCGCGATCACCGCGTAGTCGAAGCCCGCCTCGCGTCGCCTGCGGGTCTCCCAGCCGTCGTAGATCTGTCCCTTGTGCCCGAAGCTGTAGGGCTGGTAGGTGGGCTCCTCGGGCTTGACGAGGTTCTCCCGCTCGGCGAACAGCTCGTCGTTGGCGTGTCCCACCGATCCCCCGAACACACGGGAGGCCAGGTCGGGCAGGGACGAGCGGTAGGCGTCGTTGTCGGCGGTCGCGGACCGCTGGTGCTGACTCATGCTTCTCCTCGTCTGAGCAACGTGCCCACAGGGGTGGTCTCGGCGTCCGGTCCCGCGATCCGAGTGCCGCGCAACCAGGTGGAACGCACCACCCCGGCCAGCGGGCGACCGTGGTAGGCGGTGACCGGGTTGCGGTGCCGCAGTTTCTCGGCCTCGACCACGAAGGCCTCGTCCGGCGCGAACACGCACAGGTCCGCGTCGGCTCCAACGGCGATGGCCCCCTTGGAGCGCAGCCCGGCGACCCGGGCCGGTCCGCTCGACATCCACGAGACGACGTCGGACAGCGTGAATCCGCGTGGCCGCGCCTGGGTCCAGACCGCGGAGAGTCCCAGCTGGAGGCTGGACACCCCGCCCCAGGCGACCCCGAAGTCCCCGATGTCCAGCCGTTTCAGCTCGGGCGTGCACGGCGAGTGGTCGCTGACCACGCAGTCGATCGTGCCGTCGGCCAGTCCCTTCCACAGCAGTTCGCGGTTGGTGGCCTCGCGGACCGGCGGGCAGCACTTGAACTGGGTGGCCCCGTCCGGGATCTCCTCGGAGACGAAGGACAGGTAGTGCGGGCAGGTCTCCACGGTCACCCGCACCCCGTCGGCCCGCGCGGAGGCGATCATCGGCAGTGCGTCGGAGGAGGACAGGTGCAGGATGTGCACCCGGGCGCCGGTGCGTCGGGCCAGTTCCAGCACCTGGGCGATCGCCATGTTCTCCGCCCCACGCGGTCGCGAGGCCAGAAAGTCCCGGTAGTTCTCCCCGTGGGCGCTCGGCGCGTGTTCGATCGCCGCGGAGTCCTCGGCGTGCACGATCATCATCGCGTCCAGGGCGGCCACCGTGCGCAGGGCCTGTTCCAGCTCGGTGGGGTCCAGTGGGGGGAACTCGTCCACCCCCGAGTGCAGCAGGAAGCACTTGAAGCCGTAGACCCCGCTCTCGTGCAGGCCGCGCAGTCTGTCGTGGTTGCCGTGCACCGCACCGCCCCAGAAGCCCACGTCGACGTGCACGTTGCCCTCGGCGACCTTGCGCTTGACCTCCAGCGACTCGGCGTCGATGGTGGGAGGCAGGCAGTTCAGCGGCATGTCCACGATCGTGGTGATGCCGCCCTCGGCCGCCGCGCGGGTGGCGGTGGGAAAGCCCTCCCACTCGGAACGGCCTGGGTCGTTGACGTGCACGTGGCTGTCGACCATGCCCGGCAGCAGCACCTCGTCCTCGGCGAGTTCGACCGTGCGGGCGCCGTTCATGGATGTCTCCAGGGACTCCACCGCGGCTATGCGGCCGTCGCGGACGCCCACGCTGCCGGAGGACTCCCCGTTCGGGCCGATCATCCTCCGCGCGCGGAACACGAGATCGTATTCCGGGCCGGAGGAACTGGCGGATTCGACCACCGCTGCAACCTCCCAACTAGATTTCAACAAAATGTTGAACCTCGGTGTGGCGTCCGGTCAACCCCCGTCTCCCTCGGCGAGCGCGCCGGGGACGGGACACCGCGAACGCCCCGTCGAGCAACAGGGCTCAGGACCGCCTCGTCAGCAGCGCGACCAGCTCACCGCGACTCATGCCCACTCGGGCCGCCTCGGCCAACAGTTCGTCGACCAGGTGGTTGAGCCGGGCCAGATCGGCCTCACCCACCACCACGGCGCCCCGCCCCCTGCGCAGTTCGATCAGTCCCTCACCGGAGAGCTGGCGATAGCCACGCAGCACGGTGTTGGTGTTGACGCCGAACCGGTCGGCGAGCTCACGCGCCGTCGGCAGTCGGGATCCCCTCACCAGCTCCCCGGTGGCGACGGCCCGACGCACGGCCGCCGCCACCCGCTCGTGCAACGGCCCGTCGACAGGATCTCCCAGCGAAAACTCCACAGCAGCAGTATATTTGTGCTACTTTAACTAGCACAAATAGTTATCCTCGCGTAGGAGGAACACATGGAGATCCTGGGCATCATCGGCTTCTCGATCGCGGTACTGGTGACCCCGATATACCTGGTGCTCGCCGTCAAGGGGGTGCGCTCGTTGAGTGACCTACGGGACCTGTTCGCCGGCACCCCCTACGACCGGGGAGATCAGGGCAACAGGCGGAGATGAGTGGAGGCGGCCGGGGTGGGAGGCCGTTCCCGCTCCGGCCGTGCCGCCCCACCTCCCGCACCGAGAACGGTCGTTCCCGCCCACGGTCACAGCCAGTCCTCGGCGATGTGCTCACCCAGACCGTGCAGCAACGTGGCCGCCCGCCGGATCGACAACCGCGTGTTCGGCTGCACGTGCGAGAGCGCGTACACGGCGGAGAAACCGCCCTCGCTCAGCCCGCTCGCCGACAGCGCGCACTGCCCCGCCACCGCCACGGCGGGCACCCCGGCCTTGACCGCGCGGGAGGCCACCACACCGGGCGCCTTGCCGCGCAGGGTCTGCTCGTCCAGCGCCCCCTCCCCGGTGACCACCAGAGCCGCCCCCTCCAGGTGCCGGTCGAAACCGGCCAGCTCCAGCACCACGTCACTGCCGGAACGGAACGTCGCCGACAGCACCGCCATCGCCCCGAATCCCACGCCGCCCGCGGCTCCGGCCCCGGGGCGTTCCGCGGGCGAGTGACCGCTGGCCCGTCCGACCAGCACGGCGAAGCGCTCCAGGGCGGTGTCGAGTCGGCGCACCTCCCGCTCACCGGCCCCCTTCTGGGGACCGTACACCCGGGCGGCACCGCCACTGCCGCACAACGGGTTGTCCACATCGGAGGCGAGAACGACGTCCACGGCGGACAGACGAGGGTCCAGACCGGACAGGTCCACCTCGGCCAGCCGGTCGAGCCCGCCCCCTCCCCGCGGTATCGGCACGCCCGAGCCGTCCAGGAAACGCGCTCCCAGGGCCGCGAGCATCCCGGCTCCCCCGTCGGTGGAGGCGCTGCCGCCGACACCGAGCACGACCGTACGCACTCCGCGGTCCAACGCCGCGGCGATCAGCTCACCGGTACCGAAGCTGGAGGCGGTCAACGGGTCGAACTCGCCCGGAGCCAGCAGCGCCAGCCCGGAGGCCGCGGCCAGCTCCACCACCGCGGTGTCCTCGTTGACCGCCATCTCGGCGCTCACCCGCCTGCCGGTCGGCCCGGTCACCCGCACCCGCGCGGGTTCGAACAGCCCGGTGGCCAGCGCGGCCCGCACCGTGCCGTCCCCACCGTCGGCGACGGGAACACACCGCGTCTCCACCCCCGGCACTCTGTCGCGCAGCCCGGAGGCGACCGCCTCGGCCACCTCCGGGGCGGTCAGCGATCCCTTGAACTTGTCCGGCGCGACGAGAACATGACCAGTCACAACACGCTCCGCACTCTCGGCTGGCGAGGACAGCGAAAAATCCGGGAACGGGTGCCCCCCGCCATTGAGCCCGGCACCGACGCGGGGGGCACCCGGGGCCACCCACCGTACGGCGGACGACCCGGTACGGACGCCCCGCGAACACGCGGGGCGACGACTCGGGGAGTCAGTCGAGGGGCTCGGGCTCCTTCATCGCGTCGATGCGCACGCCGTTGGCGGTGTTGGCCTCCCGCTCGATCATCACCTCGACCAGCACCGGCCTGCTCGTGGCCACGGCCTCCTTGCGGGCCCACTCGATGGTCTCGCGCAGATCACCGGGCTCGAACACCCGACGACCGGAGCAGCCGTAGGCCTCCATCACCTTGACGTTGTCGGTGCCGTGCTCGTCGTAGTGCAGGTCGACCTCGGTGTTCATCCCGTAGCCCTCCTCGGCCATCCGGATCAGACCGAGGTACTCGTTGTTCAGCATGATGATCACGAAGCCGATGTCGTACTGCGCGGCCACGGCGAGCTCCTCCACCAGGAACTGGAAGGAGTAGTCCCCGACCACCGAGACCACCTCGGCCTCCGGCCGGGCGGACTTGACCCCGATCGCGGCGGGGACCTCCCAGCCGAGCGGCCCGGCCTGCCCACACACCTGGTAGTGCCGGGGCTTGTGGGTGCGCTGGAACTGCCCGGACCAGATCTGGTACAGCCCGATGGCGGTGGTGAAGTAGGTGTCCGGCCCGAAGATCTCGTTGATCTCCTTGAACACCCGGGGTGCCTTGATGGGCACCGCGTCGTAGTCCTCGGGCCGGGTGTGGGTCTTCTTCAGCTCGTTGACGCGGTCCACCCAGGAGCGGTAGCGCGGCCCGGCCCCGCGAGCACGGGCCGTCTCCAGCACGGCGTCCAGGAAGGGGCCGGTGTCGGAGACCACGCCCAGGTCCGGCCCGAAGACCTTGCCGAGCTGGGTCGGATCGATGTCGACGTGGATGAACCGGCGCTGCCCCCGGTAGACGTCCAGCGCACCGGTGTGCCGGTCGCCGAAGCGCGCGCCCAGCGCCAGCACGAGGTCGGACTCCAGGAAGGACTGGTTGCCGTAGCGCTGACTGGTCTGGATACCGGTCATCCCCGCCCACAGCTCGTGGTCCTCGGGGAAGGAACCCTTACCCATCAGGGTGACCTGCACCGGGATCCCGAGCAGTTCGGCCACCTCACGCAGCTTCTCGTGGGCCTCGCCGAGCACCACACCCCCGCCGGCCAGGATCAACGGACGCTGGGCCTGCTCCAGCATGTCCAGGGCCCGCTCCACCCTCGGCTGGTGGGGCTCCACGCGCTGCACCGGCAGGGGCGCGTCGATGTCGGGGTCCCACTCGATCTCCTGCTGCTGGACGTCCAGCGGCAGGTCCACCAGCACCGGCCCCTGGCGTCCGGACCGGGCGGTCCGGAACGCCTCCCGGAAGATCCACGGCGCCTGGGCGGCCTCCTTGACCTGCACCGCCCACTTGGTGACCGGGCGGGCCACCTCGACGATGTCCACCGCCTGGAAGGCCTCCTGGTGGAGCTTGGTGGACACGGCCTGTCCGGTGATACACAGCATCGGGACCGAGTCGGCCTGGGCGGTGTAGAGCCCGGTGATCATGTTCGTGCCCGCGGGCCCGGAGGTCCCGATGGCGACACCGACCCTGCCGTTGGTGCGCGCCCAGCCGTCGGCCATGTGGGTCGCGCCCTCCTCGTGGCGCACGGTGCGGTGCCGGATCTGGCGGTGTTCCAGCGCCTGGTACAGCGGCAGGATCGCCGCTCCTGGACAACCGAAGGCGACGTCCACCCCCTCGGATTCGAGGACGTCGACGACGGCCTGCATGACGGGAACTTTCGGCATGGTGCAAACGACCTCTTTCGCGGCGAAAACCCGAGCCGGCGCGGTTGCCTTCCCCCACAGCCGGGTGCGAGGCTTTCGCGGTGACGCTCGGTGCGGTGATCCTTCGACGACACCGGCGCGTGTCCGCACGCACCGGTTCTGCTTGCTGACCGGGTGTCCGGTGGGCGGGTGGCCCGATGCTTGGCGGCGCTGAGCCACCCGCTCCACCGTGTTCCTCTCCGACCGGCCGCAGCCGGAGCCCGCGGCCGGATCCTCGGCACCCCGGGGGTGCCTGCGCTCACTCCGTTCCGTTGAGGCGGGCGATCTGCCGGAACAACCCGGAGTGGTCCAGCGAACCGTCGCCCTGGGCGACGGCGGCGGCCACCAGCTGCGCCACGAGGCTTGCCACCGGGGTGGAGACCCCGGACTCGCGGGCCGCGCTCTGCACGATGCCCAGGTCCTTGTTGTGCAGTTCGATCCGGAAGCCCGGTTTGAAGGTGCGTTCGCGCATCCCGCGGTTCTTGGCGTCGAGCACCTTGCTGCCCGCCAGACCTCCGCCGAGCACCTGGAAGGCGGACTCGGTGTCCACGCCGTGGGCCTCCAGGAAGACCAGCGCCTCGGCGACCAGGGCGATGTTTCCGGCCACGATCAGCTGGTTGGCGGCCTTGACGGTCTGTCCCGAACCGGCCGGTCCGACGTGCACCACGGTCTTGCCGACCACGTCGAACACCTCACCGGCGGCGGCGAAGGCCTCGGCCTCACCACCGACCATGATGGACAGGGCCCCGTCGATGGCTCCCTGTTCGCCACCACTGACCGGGGCGTCCAGCGCACGCACCCCACGCTGTGCCGCCCGCTCGGCGACGGTGCGGGAGACCTCGGGGCGGATGGTGCTGCAGTCGATCAGCAGGGCCCCGCTCCTGGCGTGGGCGAGCACTCCGTCCTCGCCGAGGACCACGTTCTCCACGTCCGGCGAGTCGGGCAGCATCGTGATGATCACGTCGGCGTCGGAGACCGCCTCGGCGACGTCCCGGGCGCCCTTGCCACCGGCGGCGACCAGCTTCTCCACCTTGGCGCTGCTGCGGTTGTAGCCGGTCACCTCGTAGCCCGCCTCGACGAGGTTGGCCGCCATCGGGCCACCCATGATGCCGAGTCCCACGAATCCGATCCTGGTCATCCTCGTTCCTTCCCTTGGGTCTCACAGTGTGTTCCCGCCGTGGTGAAGCGGCCTCCGGGCGGTCCGCACCCGGCGCCGCGTTCCCGTTCCCGCCGGGGCACGGGCTTTCCCGAGGCGTCCGTGCCCACCGGCCAGGGGACTCGGGGCTCACCTCATCCAGCCGAAGCTGTCGGCGCTGGCCCCGCTGGGCTTGTACTCGCAGGCGACGTAGCCGCGGTAGCCGGCCTTCTCCAGCCGGGCAAAGTAGTCGGCGAAGTCCACCTCGCCCGTCCCGGGCTCGTTGCGCCCCGGTGCGTCGGCGATCTGCACGTGTCCGATCCGGTCGGCGTAGCGGTCGATGGCCGCCGCCGGGTCGTCCCCGTTCGTGATCAGGTGGTAGAGGTCGAAGAGCAGCCGCAGGTTCTCGACCCCACCCGCCTGGTGCACCCGGTCGATGACGCTCACCGCGTCGGCCGCCGTCTTCAGCGGGTAGGTGGGGGTGCCGCTCACCGGCTCGATCAGCACGGTTCCGTCGACGCGGGCCGCCCCCTTCGCGGCGGTGATCAGGTTCTCCACGGCGGTGGTGTCCTGGTCGGCGGGCAGCATCCCCTCGATGCGGTTGCCGTAGAGGGCGTTGAACGCCCTGCACCCCAGCCGGGCTCCGATTCCCACCGCCACGTCGACGTTGTCGGCGAACTCGGAGGAGCGTTTCGGGTGCGAGAGCACCCCCCGGTCACCGGCGGGCATGTCCCCGGCGAAGAAGTTCAGCCCCACCAGGGAGACCCCGGCCTCGTCGACCGCCCGGACGAACCTGTCCACCTCGCCGTCGCTGGGAACGGCCTCGCTGAAGGGCCACCAGAACTCGATCGCGTCGAAACCGGCGGCCTTGGCCGCGGCCGGGCGGGACAGCACGTCGAGCTCGGTGAACAGGATCGAGGTGTTGACGGCGTACGGGAAGCGATGCATCCGTGCCCCCTACTTATTTCACGAAGTGAAACTTTTATTTCGTACAGCGATAGAATAATCAGCGTCCTCGGCAGGGTCAACACCGTTGCCGCCGGAGGGGCTACCGTGGCGCCCCGTACGAGAGAGTCCGACGAAGCGGCAGGTGCCCGATGAACCTCAGAGCCGAGTTCACGACGGAACCCTTCGAAGGGGAGGGCGAGCCACCCAGCCATGCCGCCATCGCGCGGGACGTCCTGCGCGAGTCCGGCCTCGATCCCGAGTTCGGACCGTTGGGCACCGCGATCAGCGGTGAACGGGGCGCCGTGCTGGCCGCGCTCTCCCGGGTGATGGAGCGGGCACTCGACGCGGGCGCCGACCGGATCACCATGCAGGTCACCGTCGAGGACGAATCCCAGGACAGTTGAGGTTATCCGCGTGCATCCGCTGACATCAGCGATTCAGCCCCTGCTCAGCCGAATCGGGGCCACCACCGTTCCCGTGGAGGAGCGCGAACCCGGCGACGTGCTGCTCTACTGGCAGGGCAGCCCGGTGGTGGCGGTCCGCCTGCCCGAGGAGGAGATCACCAGCGCCCTGGACAGGGTGATCGCCCAGGTCGAATCCGAACTCGGCGGCAAGCTGGCCGACCTCTCCCGGGCGGACAAACAGCGGGCGGTCCGCCTCCTGGAGGAGCGCGGAGCCTTCACCCTGCGCAAGTCGGCGGAGTCGGTGGCCAGGGCGCTGGGGGTCAGCCGCTTCACCGTGTACAACTACCTGAACCGCGAACGCTCCTGACCCGCGCGGCGGCGCCCCTTCCACGCTCCCGCCCGGAACACTCCGGCACACCCTGAGGCGCCCCGGCGGTGTTCTCCCGGGAGTCCACCCGCCCCGCCGGACCTCGCCCCTCGCTCGGAGCGGCACCGCTTCGCGCCTCAGCGGGACCGCGCTGCCGCCGAACGGAGCAGGAACAACGGAGCGTTCCGGACGAAGCACGTACCGGAACTGTGCGCCCGTTGTGCGGACGCACAGTTCTCCACCAGCAGATTTCAACAAAGTGTTGACACCCACGCGGGGGCGGACTTAGCTTTTGCCCTCAACCGCTCCGAGGGGACATTCAGGTGAACCCGAGGAGAACAACCACGCGAACCGTGGGGTTTTGCCAATGTCAGCACCATCTTCCACCGGAGCCGGGCCGGGGCTGGCCAGACTGAACAACCTGCCCCGTCCGGAGCTGGTCAAACAGCTGTTGGCGTGCCTGGACGTGCGACGCTGGGCCAACGAGATCGCCGACCGGCGGCCCTACCGGTCGGACGAGGAACTCTACGAGGTGGCCGACCGGGCCGCCTCCGACCTCACCGAGGACGAGATCCACTCCGCGCTGGCCGCCCACCCGCGCATCGGACAGCGTTCCACCGGCAAGGACACCGCGGCCTCCTGGTCCCGTCGCGAGCAGTCCGGGGTCGACGCGGACGACACCCAGCTCGCCGTGGAGCTGGCCGAGGCCAACGAGGAGTACGAACGCCGGTTCGGACACGTCTACCTGGTGTGCGCCAGCGGCCGCAGCGGGCGGGAACTGCTGGAGATCCTGCGTTCCCGACTGGACAACGACCCGGCTACCGAGATGCGCGTCGTCGCCGACGAACTGCGCAAGATCGCACGACTACGACTGGCGAGAGTGATCGAAGCGTGAGCGAGACAAGCACGAGTGCCGTCACCACACACGTCCTCGACTCCTCCCGGGGACTGCCCGCGGCGGGGGTGGCCGTCACGCTGGAGCAGGCCTCCGGACAGACGTGGAACCACCTCGGTGACTCGGTGACCAACGAGGACGGCAGGGTCAGGCGGCTCGGACCGAGCCGCCTGAGCGAGGGCACCTACAGGTTGACCTTCGAAACCGGAGCCTACTTCCGGGAACTGGGCGTCGACTCCTTCTACCCCCAGGTGCAGATCACCTTCCGCATCGCGGATGCGGAGCAGCACTACCACGTGCCGCTGTTGCTGAGCCCGTTCGCATATTCCACCTACCGAGGGAGCTGATCAGCTCATGGGCATCGTCATGGGCCCCAACCAGTACGGAAAGTCCGAGTGCCGCATCGTCACCGTCAACCGGGACAGCAGCAGGCACAGCATCAAGGACCTCAACGTGAGCACCTCGCTGCGCGGTGACTTCGACGACACCCACCACACCGGCGACAACGCCAAGGTGCTGCCCACCGACACCCAGAAGAACACGGTCTACGGCCTGGCGAAGGAACAGTCGGTCGGCGAGATCGAGGACTTCGCCATGCGGCTCGGACGGCACTTCGTCGACACCCAGCCGCCGGTGACCGGGGCGCGGATCCTCATCGACGAGTACTCCTGGGAACGCATCCCGGTCGGTGGGGCGGGACACGACCACTCCTTCGCCCGCTCCAGCGACGAGAAGCGCACCACCGCGGTGACCATCGACGGCTCGGAGACCCACGTCGTCTCCGGACTCAAGGACCTCGTGGTCCTCAAGTCCACGGGTTCGGAGTTCTGGGGCTACCCCAAGGACCGGTTCACCACGCTGGCCGAGACCGACGACCGCATCCTGGCCACGGCCGTGACCGCCCGCTGGCGTTACCTGAGCACCGACCTGGACTGGGCGAAGAGTTTCGAGGCTGTCCGCGAGATCCTGCTCGAAACCTTCGCCACCACGCACAGCTACGCGTTGCAGCAGAGCCTGTACGCCATGGGCAAGGCGGTGCTGGAGAAGCGCCCCGAGGTGGCCGAGGTGCGGATGTCCCTGCCGAACAAGCACCACTTCCTCGTCGACCTCGACAGGTTCGGACTGGACAACGACAACGAGGTCTTCTTCGCGGCGGACCGTCCCTACGGACTCATCGAGGGAACCGTCACCAGGGACGACGTGGACCCGGCCCCGGCGGCCTGGTACAGCCTCCCCGAATTCTGATCCGGTTCCCGGGGCCGTCGGAAAACCACCGACGGCCCTATTGTTTTCCTCCGAAACATTTCTTCGTTCCGGAAACAAGAAATTAACCGGAATCCGACCCTCGATCCGAGACCAAGAATCCAGAATTGATTTAGCAGCAGTATACTATCTTCTCCGCGCTCAGGAGTCCCCTATGCCACTGTTCCTCACCAGGCGCAATCGCGGCACCAGGAACGGAAGAGAGAACATCCATCCCGTGGACGAGATGCTGCCCGCCGGCAAACTGTTCGCCTACGGTGTGCAGCACATCGCCGCGATGTACGCGGGCGTGGTGGCACCCCCACTCATCATCGGCCAGGCTCTCGAACTCGACCCGCTGGACATGACCCTGCTGATCGGCGCGAGCCTGCTCACGGCCGGGCTGGCGACCCTGCTGCAGGCGATCGGCGTGTGGCGTATCGGGGCACGCATGCCGTTCGTCAACGGCGTCACCTTCGGCTCGGTGGCCCCCATCCTGGCCATCGTCGCCCAGCACGACCAGCAACAGGCCCTCTCCGTGGTGTACGGATCGGTGCTGATAGCGGGCATCCTCGCCTTCATCGCGGCTCCCTACTTCTCCCGGCTCGTCCGTTTCTTTCCCCCGCTGGTCAACGGAACCGTGATCACCCTGATCGGGTTGTCGCTGTTCCCGGTGGCCATCGGCTGGATCGCGGGACAGGACTCCGAGGCTGCGGACTTCGCCTCGCCCCTGCGCGTCGGTCTCGGAGCGGGCACCTTCCTGCTGGTGCTCGTGCTCAACAGGGTGCTGACCGGTTTCCTGAACCGGATCGCCCTGCTCATCGGACTGATCATCGGCACGCTCGTGGCCTGGCCCCTGGGAGCGGTGGACACCGGCACCTTCGCGAGTGCGCCGATCTTCGACGTGCCGATGCCCTTCGAAATGGCCTCCCCCGCCTTCAACCTCTCGGCCACCATCTCCATCTGCGTGGTGATGCTGGTCGCCATGATGGAGAGCACCGCGGACATGATCGCCCTCGGTGAGATCGTCGACCGCCCCGCGGGTGAGAAGACCATCGCGGCCGGGCTGCGCGCCGACGGCGCGGGCAGCGCGCTCAGTGCGGTGTTCGGCGGTTTCACCTGTAGCGCGTTCGCGCAGAACATCGGTCTGGTCGCGCTGACCAGGGTCAAGAGCCGCTTCGTGGTGGCCGCCGCCGGTGGTGTGCTGATCCTGCTGGGACTGTTCCCCATCGCGGGCGCGGTCGTCTCCCTGGTGCCCAAACCCGTGCTGGGCGGCGCCGCGCTGGTGCTGTTCGGGTCGGTCGCGGCCAGCGGCATGAAGACACTGGCCAAGGCCGACCTGGGCGACTCACTCAACGCGCTGGTGGTGGCCGGTTCTCTCGGGATCGGCATGATCCCGATCGTCTCCCCGAACTTCTACGAGCACTTCCCAGCGGCCCTGCGCACCGTTCTCGACTCGGGCATCAGCACCGGCTGCCTGGTGGCCCTGGCGCTGAACCTGCTGTTCAACGGCCTCCGCGGTTCGGAAACCTCCGAGGAGGAAAGCACCCCCGTCGGATCCGAGGAACCCGGCTCCCCCGGAACCGTCACCGCGGGAGCGTAACCCGCCGAGAAGCCGGACCTCCCGCCGTTCGGAGGCTCCGGGGTGTTTCCCACGGGCCCGGCCACGGCCGGGCCCGTCCTCGTGTCGTGTTCCCGGGACACCGCCGCTGGTCCGGAGGAGGCAACGCACTCGGCCGGACGTCCGAGAATTCGGCGGATTCCCGCCCATCGTCTTGTTGACCTCCTCCCGCTCCGGGAAGAATCCCCTTCGACGAACGCAGAACCGAAAATCGTCCACTCGCGAGCACCGTCGTCCGAGCCCGTTCCACCCGGCCCCTCGGCCGCGCTCGCCCGTTTCCGGTTCGTTGGAGGGGCAATGCCCGGTCCGTCCCACGGGGCGCACGGCCCGAACAGACGTGGCTTCCTGTACACGGCACTCGCCGGGATGGGGGTGCTGGCGCTGCCCGACACCGGCCTCGCCGCTGTCGACGGAACACCGGAGATCGCCGGCACCGAGGCATGGGGGGCCCGCCCGCCGAGCGCGGCGATCGAGACGCTCGGACACGCTCCCCGCAGGATCGTCATCCACCACACCGCCACCCCCAACAGCACCGACTACTCCCGACAGCACGCCTTCCGCCTGGCCCGGTCCATCCAGGACCACCACATGGACACCAACGGGTGGATCGACACCGGCCAGCACTTCACGCTCAGCCGGGGCGGCCACGTCACCGAGGGCAGACACCACAGCCTGTCCGCGCTCGGCCGGTCGCGGCACGTGGTCGGCGCCCACGCGTTCGGCCAGAACCGGCTCGCCCTGGGCATCGAGAACGAGGGCACCTACGACACCGTGGAACCACGACGGGAGCAGTACACGAGGCTGGTCGAGCTGTGTGTCCTGCTGTGCGGCGAGTACGGCATCGGAGCCCACGAGATCCACGGCCACCGGGACTTCAACGCCACCGGTTGCCCCGGAGACCGCCTCCACGCGCTGCTGCCCCGGCTGCGCCGGGACGTGGCCGCCGAGATCGGCGGGGATCCCACCGGGCTGAGCTGGCCGCTGGTGCGCCCCGACGACACCGGGGAACGGGTCCGAACCGTGCAGTACCTGATGAACGAGCACGGCGCCTCCCTGAGCACCGACGGCGTCTACGGGCCCGCCACGGAGAGCGCCGTGCGGGAGTTCCAACGCGCCGTCGGAGCCATCGTCGACGGGCTGGCGGGCCACCAGACGTGGAACCAGGCGATCCGCCGGCGGCGCGACGGCGACAGCGGATCCGCCGTGCGGGCGGTCCAGCACCGACTCTCGATCACCGTGGACGGCCTGTTCGGACCGGACACCACCACCGCCGTGCGGAGGTTCCAGTCCGAGCGCGGCCTGGTGGTCGACGGGATCGTGGGCAGCCGCACCTGGGAGGCGTTGGCCGGGTGAGCCCGGCACGGAAAGGACCACGACGGTCACACGAGGAGGCGAGTATGCGAGGAAGAGCTCGTGCCGCGCTCGGGTTGCTCGGCGCGTTCACCCTGGGCCTGGGGCTGCTCGGAGGTCTCGGGGCGGTGAACGCCCCCGAGGCGGCCGCCGACGGCTGTTACACGTGGGACCGCACCCTCAGCCGGGGCGACAGCGGTTCCGACGTCCGCGAACTCCAGGTCCGCGTGGCCGGCTGGGCCTCCTCCGGGGACCCGGTGGACGTCGACGGGGTCTACGGCCCGGAGACCGCGGCCGCGGTGCAGCGTTTCCAACGCGGCTACGGACTCTCCGTGGACGGGATCGCCGGACCCGAGACCTTCGGCAAGGTCTACGAACTCCAGGACGCCGACTGCACCCCGGCCCACTTCTCCTGGGGGGAGTTCACCTCCGGGGACGGCAGCGGGTTCTCCGGGGGCAACACCAGCACCTCGAACGTGCGCACGAACGTGCTGCGCACCATGTGGAAACTGGAGGCGCTGCGGCACAAGCTGGGGGACCGCCCGCTGTACGTCAGTTCCGGGTTCCGCAGCGTCTCGCACAACGACGACGTCGGCGGGGCCCCGAACAGCAAGCACACCTACGGAACCGCCGCCGACCTGACGGGAGCCCCGTCACTGTGCGAACTGGCCCGCCAGGCCCGTGACTCCGGCTTCAACGGCATCATCGGGCCGGGAGCGCCGGGACACGGTGACCACACCCACCTGGACACCCGGTCGAGTCGCTACTGGAACGCGCCGAGCTGCTTCTGACTCCGCCCGGAGCCCGCGGACACCGACGGGAGGACGACCGTGTCACGTTATGTGGCGCGGTCGTCACCACGCGGGAAGGCCGATAGGCTTCGCCCCGTGAGGGGCACCGGAGGAGGCCGCCACCACCTGCCGCACCGTCTGGCGCTGGTGTGGGCGCTGCTGTTCGCCGCGCTGAACGTGTTCTGGGCCTTCGGCGGGCGCACCGGAACGCACCCGCTGGAGACCTCCGATCCCGCCCCCGCCTTCGTGCTGGCCAACCTCGGGGCGGCACTGCTCAAAGGGGGAATCGGTGTCGTCGCGTGGCTGGCCACCCGCCGGTGGCGACGGCGCGTGGTGCGCGGGGGGCTCGCGCTGCTGCTCTGGATCTCCGGGGTGGTGTGCGCGCTGTACGGCCTGTTCGGGCTGGTGGGCAACGCTCTGGTGCTGGCCGGGATCCTGCCGGGCGGGGAGGGGGCCGGGCACTGGTACTGGTACTACGTGCTGCTCTGGGATCCCTACTGGGTGCTGGGCGGGGCGTTGCTGCTGGCCGCGGCCGTGCGCTCCGGCGAGCCCCGGGAAAGCGGTGAGGCGCTCGGGGGAAGGATGTTCTGACCGACCGGCGGTCCCGATCGGCCTGGGGCGGCGGTCCCGCGCGGCACTCCCACGGGCCGGTCGTGCCGGGAGCCGGGGAGCGCTTCCGAGAACAACCCGCACGGAAAGGAGCACGATGCTGGTCGCCGTCCCGCTGTTCGACCGGTTCACCGCCTTGGACGCGGTCGGGCCGTACGAGGTCCTCTCCCGACTGCCCGACACCGAGGTCGTGTTCGTCGGTCTGGACAGTGGCCCCGTGCGCACCGAAGGAGGCGGACTCGGGCTGGTCGCCGACGCCACCCTCGAACAGGTCCGCCGTCCGGACGTCGTGGTGGTCCCCGGGGGCCCCGGACAGAGCGAGCACATGTCCGAGGGCCCGCTGCACCGCTGGTTGCGCGCCGTCGACGAGACCACGGTCCGGACGACCGCGGTGTGCACCGGTTCGCTGATCCTCGCCGCTGCGGGGGTCCTCGCCGGCCGCACCGCCACCTCGCACTGGCTGGCCCTCGACCAGCTGTCCACCCTGGATGTGACTCCGAGCGGCGAACGCGTGGTCGTGGACGGCAAGTACGTCACCGCCGCCGGGGTGTCCTCCGGTATCGACATGGCGCTGGTCCTGGCCGGGGAGCTGGTGGGTGAGCAGACCGCCCAACGTGTCCAGCTCGGCATCGAGTACGACCCGCGGCCCCCGTACGACGCGGGCGCTCCGGACAAGGCACCCGCCGAGATCGTGGCGGCGCTGCGTGAGCGCAGCAGGTTCCCCCGGAACCGGGCCGTGTGAGCCACCGGTCCATGGGCGGCGCCCACCGGAGAACCGCGACGAACTCGGCGGACGCCGCCCGTCTCTGGCGGGTCGGCGCGCTTCCGGCCGGGTACGGCCGAGAAGCCGTGCGGACGTGCCGTGCGCGACTCCCGGGGAGTCCTACACCCGTCCGAGCTCGCGCAGTCGCGCCTCGGACAGCCCGGTCATCGCGGCCACCTCCTCGGCGTCGGTGGCCCCGTTGTCCAACGCCCGCACGAACGAGGCCGCCAGGGCCCGTGCGGTGGCGGGTTCGTCGAGCACCGCTCCCCCGGAGGCCGAGGCGTAGGCGGCCAGCCGGTCGGCGGCGGAGTCGGCGGAGTCGCGGAACTCGGCGAACACGGCCGCGTAGCGCGTGACCAGCTGCGCCGGGTGCAGGTCCCACCCCTGGTAGAAGCCGTGTTCCAGCGAGCGCCGCACCAACCCGTAGTGGGTCCGCCATCCGTGCCGCACCTGCTCGGCGTCGCCGACAGGCAGCACGTTGGTGGAGCCGTCGGACAGGAACACCCCGGTTCCCGCCGTGCAGACCTGCATGACGTGCCGGGCGAAGTCGCAGGCGCGGTGCGCCAGGTGCTGGTGGGCGGCGGTCAGTCCGCACCCGGCCGTGTAGTCGTAGGTTCCGAAGTGCAGCCCGGTGATCCTGTCGTCCCCCGCACCGAGGAAACGGGGCAGCGCCAGCCTCCCTTCGGTGTCTACGATGGACCGCGTCGTTTCCACCTGGATCTCGAAGCGCAGGGACCGTTCGGGCAGTCCGAGGGCGCGTTCCGTGCGCGCCAGGATCCCGACGAAGGCCTCCACCTGACGGACGTCGACCACCTTCGGGAAGGTCAGCAGGAACCCCGGGGGCAGCTCGCCGTGGGCGGCCAACAGCTCGGTGAGGAAGACGTCCAGTGTGCGCACCGAACGCTCCCGCAGGCTCGGGGAGTCGAAGGACTTCACCCGGAGGCCGACGTGTTCGGGGGCGGTTCCCTCCCTCAGCCACCCGGCGAACACTCCGGCGGTGCGTTCGGCGTCGGCGTCCTCCACCGCGTCCTCGGGGGTGCCGTAGCCGTCCTCGAAGTCGATCCGCAGATCCTCGATCGGCGACTCGGCCAGCTTGGCCCGCACCCGGGGGTGAATCGCCCTCGCCCGTTCGGGCGGCAGGTCGAGCACCTCGGCCATCCGCTCGGGGGTGGCTGCGTGCTCGTCGAGTGCGGCCAGGGCCCGTTCGCCCCAGTCCCGGACGGTGTCCGCCTCCACCCCGTCGGCGGGCACGTAGCAGGTGTGCACCGGCTGCCTGACAGCGGAACCTCCGGGAAACCGGTCCGCCGTGACCCTGTCCACATCGGCCAGCGGAGCCAGACACGCGTCGACGTCGGCCCGGTTCAACGAAGTCCTGGCCACATCTCCTCCTCACCGGATCACACGAGCGGTGGCCGCCCGAGCGGGACGGCCACCGCGGACGACACTCAGTCGATCTGCTCGTAGGCGGGCAGGGTCAGGAAGTCGACGAACTCCTCGGCCACGGCCACCCGCTCGAACAGTTCCACGGCACGGTCGAGGTTCTCGGTCGGGAAGCCCTCCTCGGCGCGGAGCTGCTTCTCGGTGTCACCCAGCACCTGGCGCACCAGGTCCTTGGTGACCCGCTGGCCGTCGGCGAGCACGATGTCGTTGTGCAGCCACTGCCAGATCTGCGAACGCGAGATCTCGGCGGTGGCCGCGTCCTCCATCATGTTGTGGATACCGGCCGCACCGTTGCCTCCGAGCCAGGACACGATGTAGCGCACTCCGACGTCCACGGCCGAACGCAGCCCCTCGATCGTCTTGTCGCCGGGGGTTTCGGCGGTGTTCAGCAGGTCGGCGGCCCCGACCGAGACGTCCTCGCGCTTGCGGTCGATCTGGTTGGGCTTGTCCCCGAGCACCGCGTCGAACTCCTCCCGGCACACCGACACGGTGTCCGGGTGGGCCACCCACGAGCCGTCGAAGCCGTCGTTGGCCTCGCGGCGCTTGTCGTCGTGGATCTTGGCCAGCGCCTTCTCCGTGACCTCGGGGTCACGTCGGTTGGGGATGAACGCGGCCATCCCGCCGATGGCGAACGCACCCCGCTTGTGGCAGGTGCGCACCAGCAGCTCGGTGTAGGCCCGCATGAACGGCGCGGTCATGGTGACGCTGTTGCGGTCAGGCAGGACGAACTCCGAACCGGCCGAGCGGAACGTCTTGATCACGCTGAACAGGTAGTCCCAGCGGCCCGCGTTGAGTCCGGCGCTGTGCTCCCTGAGCTCGTAGAGGATCTCCTCCATCTCGAAGGCCGCCGGGATCGTCTCGATCAGCACCGTGGCGCGCACCGACCCCTGGGGGATGCCGAGGTCCCGCTGGGCCTGCACGAACACGTCGTTCCAGAGGCGGGCCTCCAGGTGACTCTCCATCTTGGGCAGATAGAAGTACGGGCCGGTGCCGCGCCGCAGGCCCTCGGCGGCGTTGTGGAAGAAGTACAGCCCGAAGTCCACCAGCGCGGCCACGGCAGGCTGACCGTCGACCAGGATGTGCCGCTCGTCGAAGTGCCAGCCCCGGGGACGCACCAGCGGCACCGCGTGCTCGACGTCCTCGCGCAGCGTGTACTGCTTGCCGTTGGAGTGCAGTTCGATCTGCTTGCGGATCACGTCGTAGAGGTTGACCTGGCCGGAGACGACGTTGCTCCAGTGCGGGGTGTTGGCGTCCTCCAGGTCGGCCAGCCAGACCTTGGCCCCGGAGTTCAGCGCGTTGATGGCCATCTTGCGGTCGGTGGGGCCGGTGATCTCCACCCTGCGGTCCCGCAGCGCGGCGGGCGGCTCGGCCACCTGCCAGTCGGACTCGCGGATGTGGCTGGTCTCGGGGAGGAAGTCCAGCTTCCCGGTACGGGCGGCCTCGTCACGGCGCTGCTGCCTGCGGGCGAGCAGTTCGTCGCGCCGCGCGCCGAAGGAACGTTGCAGCCGAGCGACGAAGTCGAGGGCCTCGGGGGTGAGGATCTCGTCGCCGCGTTCCACGGGAGCGCCGAGGATCTCAACACCCTGTGCCGGGGTCGATTGGGACATGAGACGTCCACCTCTTTCTGATGCCGGGTTACAGACGGTGGCTGGTGAGACAGCTTGCCGCGCCGGTGGCGTTCTCGCACCCCTCGGAGCAAGTTCGCTACTGGCTCGCGGTACGCCCGTTATGTTTTTTGCATCGTGGAGGTTAGTTTCCGCATCCCGCTTCGGGCAAGATGAACTGAACCACCCCCGCCCACGGACGGGGAGCACGCCGCGCGGCGCGGTGTCAGTACGACATCCGCCGAACGGCGGACGGCTACACTGGTCCACCGCCGTACGGTGGGCGGGAGTCGGCTCACCGACGAGGGCCGAGCAGCACACGGGAAGAGGAACACTGGGATGGCGGCTGGACAGGACGCGAACGGCACGGGAACCGGTCGCGCCAAACCCACGCAGGGCGGCGTTCAGTCGGTCGAACGCACCTTCGAGTTACTGGAGCTCATGGCCGACGCGGGAGGCGAGGTGGCCCTCAGCGACCTCGCCGAGGCGTCCGCGCTCCCGCTGCCCACCATTCACCGCATCATGCGCACTCTGGTCCGGGCGGGGTACGCCCGCCAGCAGCCCTCCCGCCGGTACGCGCTGGGACCGAGCCTCATCCGGCTGGGGGAGACCGCCAGCCGCACCCTCGGGTCCTGGGCCCGGCCGTACCTCGCCGAACTGACCGAGGCCACCGGCGAGACCTCCAACATGGCCGTGCTGGACGGCGCCCAGATCGTCTACGTCTCCCAGGTTCCCTCGCAGCACTCCATGCGCATGTTCACCGAGGTGGGCAGGCGCGTGGACGCCCACGCCACGGCCGTGGGCAAGGCCGTGATGGCCACCATGCCCGAGGACAGCGTCCTCCAGGTGCTCAACCGCACCGGCATGCACCCGCAGACCGAACGCACCATCACCGACGTGGAGACGATGCGTGCGGAGCTCGCCCGCATCCGCGAACGCGGCTACGCCCTCGACGACGGTGAGCAGGAGGTCGGGGTGCGCTGCTACGCCGTGGCCGTCCCCGACGCCCCGGCCGCCGCGGCGATCTCGATCAGCGGGCCCGAGGCGCGGATGAAGCGGATCTCCACCGAGGAGGTCGTCCCGCTGATGCGTAGGCTGGCCACCGACCTCGGCAACGAACTCAGCTCGACGGGCGAGGCGGGCCAGTTTTAGGCAAAATCAGCCCCCGCCACACGCGGGGCATGACACGGAAACGGCGCCCCCGGAAACCTCCCGAGGGCGCCGTGCTGTCGCTACGGTCTCACTCGAAGCGGCCGATCTTCACCGCGTCGAGGAAGGCGGCCCACTGGTTGCGTGGGATGGCGAGCGTACCGCCGTCGCGATCCTTGGTGTCACGCACGCCCGTGAACCCAGGAACATGAGCAGCCTCGACGCAAGCGGCGTTCTGAGTGCTCCGAGTGCTTTTGAACCAGGACGCCCCCGTGAAGTCGGGCTGGTGCATGATCGGCGCCTCTCATTCGGTCGTTGTATATTGCGTCGCTACTGTCCGTATAAAGTCCAAAGACTCCTTGGGACCCAGAGCAGCAGCTTGTACCCGGCCCCACAGGTTACGGTACTCGCTGACGCTCTCCTTACTGTCCAGGTACCGAGCGTCGTCATAGCTCTCCACGTAGACAAACTCCAGATCAGGAGTCGCCCCCGGAGAAGGCACAGTCAGAAGCGTAAACTCGTGACTGATAGCTGCCGCGTATGTCTGAGCACTGAACGGCATCACCTGAAGGTGCACATGGTCCATCAAGGCCACCTGCTCCAGGTAACGGAGCTGGTCCAGCATCACGTCCGGTGTCCCGATCTGACGACGTAGGCATGACTCAGACAGGACGAACGACGAGGCGGGCGGAGAGTTCCTGGAGAAGATCGCCTGACGTTCTTGTCTGGCCTTGATGTTCGCGTCCACATCGTGATCATCGGGGCGTGGTGACGTGGTGTGAAGGGAGCGGATATACCCCTCCGTTTGCAAGATCCCGGGCACGATCTCGCTTTGCACTTGCCGGATTTCGCTGGCGTCGGTCTCCAGATCGACATACATGCGGAACCACTCAGGGAACACAGCCCGGTAGCCGCTCCAGCGCCCTCGCGAACTGCGTGTCCTAGCCAGCTCGAGCATCCATTCCTTGTGCTCCTGTGTGTCGCCGTACTCATCGAGCAGCAGCAAGAGGTCTCCCTTGCTTATGCCGCTCTGGCCGAGTTCGAGACGGCTGATCTTGGTTACGGCACAGTCCAGGATGCGTGCTGCATCTGCCTGCTCCAATCCTGCGGCCTGGCGCACATGCCTCAGCTCGTTACCAAGTTGCAACCGCCGGACGGTGTTCGTCGCCATAGCTCCTCCTGAGGTCCGCACTCCCCCGCGTGCCTGACGTGCTCATTATCGAGCAGTGCGCCGCATCCTGATGATCACCCGAAAGAAGTATTCCTAAATCTGCATTCCTATATTTAGGATCTCATATAAGAGATGGCCGATCATACAACGGGATGTTGATAATGCAGAGTAAGGATCACACTGAGGCGATCCCGCCCGACCTGAGCAGTTTGGTTTCCGCAGGCGAGCGATGTGCCGTGCCGTGGCCGGATGAACCCCGCTGCCGCTTCGTCATCGGCACCGACTCCTGGGTCATCCACGCCACCGGGGTGCAGCGTCGTATCGAGTGTGCTCGGGCTGGGCGTGGGCTGCTGGCCTGTTTCTGCGGAGCACGCATCCGGCTACCCGAACGTCCGCCGGTGCGGGTGGTGGGCGGGTGGCATCACTACTGCTCGGAATGCCTGTGCTTTCTGATCGGTGCCAGTGATCGTCCGTTGGCGAGTCCGCTGAATTCCTACGAGTCCTGGCTGTGGGAGCTGGTCGGGCTAGACGAAGCCGTTACCGCTTCCCCACCACTTCGGGAGGTCTCGTGATCGTGGCCGTGTGCGGGGTGCTGCTGCGGCTGCTGTGCGGCAGAGATCGTGGCCGAAACCGAGTTCACAGTCTTGCTGCTAGGCCGTCTGCTCCGGAGGTCAACCCAGGGAGCCAGCCTCGACGGTGGGGATGGTTCGCCAGCACGCATGAATCCCGATGGCATGCGTGTTCGGCCAACACCGAGGTCCGGCAGGACGGAGTGTGGGCGCTATGTGGGCACCTAGCCCGGCGAGGTCCGTTCCGCTGTCGAGCCGGAAGCGACCCACCGGAGGAGGGCGGTCGATGGGTCTGTGATGCCTGCCTGCACGTGGTCGGCTACCTGCCGCCGCGCGTGCCCCGCCTGAAACCGGTGTGCTTCGCCTCCGACGAACCAGACCCGGAACCAGACTGGCCCACCACCGACCCCGACGAAGGAGCCCCCGGTAGCTCGTACCTACCGGGGACCAATCACCAGCCTACCGAACTAGGACGCCACCACCGCGCGGCCCGAACGATCGAGGACACCCATGAGCGAACACCTGCCCACCACCTGGCGTGAACGCGGTCTGCACTGGCACGCCCACCTACGTCCCCCAGCACACCGAAACTCCGGCGCACCGAGACCCCGGATGCCGTGCTGTTGGACCCCGAAGCCGGGGCCGAATGGGTCGCCGACATGCTCACCCGCCACAACGTCACACCGATCACGATCCACTGGCACACCCCGTGGAACGTGACCCTCGACGAGCCCGAGGTGCGCGACGCCGCCCGCGACCGGCACGCCCTCGCGAAAGGACTGCCCGTGACCGCCACGGTGACCACCACCGCCGGGCGGGGATACCTCCACGTCGACCCCTACACCCCCCTGCAATGCCCCCACCACAGAGCCCAGGCCGCCACCACGGGCTGAACGAGCCCGC
Source organism: Actinopolyspora mortivallis DSM 44261 (assembly GCF_000384035.1). GTDB lineage: Bacteria > Actinomycetota > Actinomycetes > Mycobacteriales > Pseudonocardiaceae > Actinopolyspora > Actinopolyspora mortivallis. Next base: position 276,888 of record NZ_KB913024.1, on the reverse strand, counting down.
ACCCCCGCCGTCGACACCCCGAACACCTGAGTCCGGCGGGCGTGCGCGGCGGCCCCGCCCCCACGGCACGGCGGGGCCGCCCCAAACCCGGTGCCACCTGAGCTCCCCTCCCCCTGAGGTGGCACCACCCCCGGCCGGGCAGCCGCACCCGGCCCGGCCGGGGGCAGCCCCACCGCAAGGAGTTCTCATGTCCCGACTCTCGCCGGTGACCACCATCCTGCTGCGCGAATGCGCCGGAATCGGCCTCGCCGTGGCCGGATTCGCCTACAGCATCTGGGTCACCGTGGTCATTCTCGTTGACCTGGTCCCCAACCTCGCCCACCCCGAACACATCCGACTCGGCCCACACACGCTGCTGGCCACCCTGGACTGCCTGAGCTGGTGGACCGGCATCGCCGGACTCCGACTCGGCGGATGGCACGCGAGAAAGGCGGCCACTTTCGGCCTGGCCCTCATCGCCGTCCACACGTTCGAGGTAACCGTTATGGGGGTGGTAGTCCGCTACGCATAACGGCATTCCCCGCAGACGCGGAGGCGGCCCCTGGCGGACCAGTCTCAGGCGAAATCACCTTCGCGGCGCTGACCGGAACGGAGCAGCCGGTTTCACCCGTTCGGCCGTTGTCACTTTCCGTACAATATTCAATACCCTGGGTATTGATCAATCGTGGGGGACATCAACCAGCGGATCACGCGCGCCGATTGTCACACCCGACCATGAATTGATCGCGTTCGGAAATTCGAACGAAACGGACAGACCACGACGACGTGTGCCGCGCCAGGGGCACACGACTCAGGAAGAGGATTCTCGTGCTCAAGAAATGTCTCGCGATCACGGCCGCGCTGGTAGCCACAGTGGCCGGCACGCAGTCCGCCGCAGCGAGCGCGGTGGCTCCGCACGACAGCAACCAGGACTTCGCCGCGCAGGGACGGGCAGCTGATCTTTCCACTGACCAGATCGAATTCCTCCAAGCCGAAGCGGACAGATACCTCGCCGAACACGGGGGCGAGCAGGTCGCGTTGAACCGGGTCGAACTCGACGGGGCCACCATCCGAATCGCGCTGCCGAACGAGCCACACCCCCGAAACCTCTCCTCCGAGGCCTCCTCCAAACAGCACCACTGCAACTACAAACGTTTTTGCGCGTACAGCGAAAGGAACTACTACGGCACGGAAATAGAAATGTACAGATGCGGGGTGTACAACATTCCCTGGACGAGCACGGGATCCTGGTACAACAACCAGCAGGGTGGCGCCCGGGCTGAGATGCTGAACGAACACGGCCAGGTCACCTTCCGCACCGGCGGCAGAGGAGCCCACGACCGCTCCGGTTCCTGGGCGAACGTGGCCGCTGTGCGGAACTGCTAGTGTTCCGGCCCTCCGGTCGGCTTCGGTGATCGCACGCTCTCGCTGTGCCCTCCCCCTCGATCTCGGACGAGGTGTGTCCACCGCACCGCTCATCCGAGATCAGGGGGCTGGTCTCGCGGGAACACGCGATTCCCGGCCCCGCACCTCACCCGAAGACCGGCGGCAACCGGTCCAACCAGCGCCGCCCCTGCGGACACAGCGTGACCTCGCGTGTCTCGTCGTCGCGACGCGCGATGCGCACCAGCAGATGGTCCTCGGCCAGCCGCTCGGCGAAACCCCCACCCCACTCGACCACCACGGCCGCCTCGGTCAGCTCGGTGTCCAGGTCCAGATCGTCGAGTTCGGCCAGTGAGGTGAGCCGGTAGGCGTCCACGTGCACCAGTGTGGTGCCGCCCCGGCGCTCGGGGTGGTGTTCGCGGGCCAGCACGAACGTGGGAGAGGTGATCCGCCCCCGTACCCCCATCCCGCTGGCCAAACCCCGGGTGAGTGCCGTCTTGCCCGCCCCGAGCGGACCGTCCAGCAACACGAGGTCACCCGCCCCGAGAACCGCGCCGAGCGCGGCGCCGAAACGCTCGGTGTCCTCGGTGCTCGCCAGCTCGAACGTCCAGACCGCCGAATCGGAAGTCACCTGCCGCTCACCTTCTCCGCGGAATCACTCGTACGTGTGCCGCGCACCACGCGCCGCACCAAACCTGTCAGACGAGCGGTGACCAGCTCGGCCCGCTCCAGAATCACCATATGCCCCGCCCCCGCGACACGGACGAGTTCGGCCTCGGGAAGCTCGGCCGCCATCGTCTCGGAGTGCGTGAACGGGGTGATCCTGTCGGCGTCACCACCCAGCACCAGCACCTCGCAGGAACGCAGCGCGGCCAACGCGGCCCTGCGGTCGTGCGCACCGAGCGTCTCCAGGAAACCGGTCACGGTCTCCACGCTGGTACCGGAGATCATCTCCTCGGTGAGCTCGACCAGCTCCGCGTCCACCCCCCGGTCCCCGAAAGCCAGTTCGCGGACCATGTTCCGAGTCACCCGCGCCCCGCCGCGCCGCACCAGCTCCACCAGACCCGGCTGCCACCCGGCCAACACCCCCAGCGCGGCGGTCAGCGGGTTGTGCCTGGACAGCCACGGCCTCGGCAGGCCGTGGGCCCCCACCTGTCCGGCCGAACTCGCCAACAGCGCGACCGCCCGCACCCGCGGGCCGAACAGCTCGGGACGCTGCTCTGCCAACGCCATGATCGTCATTCCGCCCATGGAGTGCCCGACCAGCACCACCGGTTCGCTTCCGGCCGTGGCGCGCAGCACCGCGTCGAGATCCGCGCCCAACTGCTCGATGGTGCCGCCCCCACGAGCGGGCCTGCCGGAACGGCCGTGGCCACGCTGGTCGTAGAGCACCAGCCGCACCCGGGGATCGACCAGCTCGGGCAGCTCGGCACACTGGAAGAGCCAGCACCGCGAATCCAGGCTGTAACCGTGCACCAGCACCACGGTCACCTCGGGCGCTCCGCCGTCGGCGGGGCCCACCTCCAGCACGGAAAGCGGCACCCCGTCGTCGGCGGCGACCGTGGACTCCCGGGCGTGTTCTCGCCCCCACACGGGATCCCCGCTTCCGTCGTCCCGGCGAGCCGAACGCGAGGCGTAGGAGAGCAGGCTCATCACGGCCCCGGTGACGGCCGCGCCGAGCACCCCGGCCGACCAGGCCACCACCCGCCGGGACCTCATCACGCCTCCTCCGAAACGGTCCTGCTCACCCGAGGCCGGGACATGCCGGTGACGATCTCGTAGTGGATCGTGCCCAGTTCCCGGGCCCACTCGTCCGCGGTGGGCTCGCCCCGGTCACCGGGGCCGAACAGCACGACCTCCGCACCCTCGCGCACCGGATCGTCACCACACCACACCACCAGCTGGTCCATGCACACCGTGCCGACCACGGGACGCCGCTTGCCGCCCAGCCACACCGACATGCGTCCGGACAGGGACCGGGGAACACCGTCGGCGTAGCCGACGGGGACCAGGGCCACGGTGGTCTCCTCGGGGGCCGTCCACGAGTGGCCGTAGGACACCGACTCCCCGGCGGCGATCCGTCTGGTCAGCACCACGGTGGAGCGGAACGTCATCGCCGGGCGCAGGTCGTGGGGACCCGCCTGCGGAACCGGGTCCAGCCCGTAGAGGGCGATGCCGGGCCGCACCATGTCGAAGTGCAGATCCGGCCTGGTGAGCAGCGCGGCGGAGTTCGCCAGGTGCCGCAGCGGACGCAGCCCGGCCTCCAGCGCCCGCAGGTAGGCCTCCCGGAAACGCCGCGCCTGCATCTCGACCGAGGGATGCCCCGGCTCGTCGGCGCAGGCCAGGTGCGACCAGACCGCGAAGACCTCCACGGCCCCGTCGGCGGCGGCCTTGGCCGCCTCGTCGACCAGTCTCCCCCAATCCTCGGGGGAAGCGCCGTTGCGGTGCAGGCCGGTGTCTATCTTGAGGTGGACGCGGGCGGTGACACCGGCCGAGGCGGCGGCCCGCGCCACCTCGCGCAGCTGGGCGACCGTGGACACCGACAGGTCCACCTCCGCCCGCACGGCGGCGGCGATCTCGTCCTCCGGGCGGTACAACCAGCACAGCACGGGGGCCCGCACGCCGTACTCACGCAGCCGGAGGGCCTCGGAGATCAGAGCCACCCCCAGCCAGTCCGCCCCGGAACGCAGCGCCGCCCGGGCCGTGGCCACGGCCCCGTGCCCGTAGCCGTCGGCCTTGACCACGGCCATCGTCCGCGCACCGGAACTCCGGGCGTGTGCGGACAACACCTCCACGTTGTGACGAACGGCGTCGAGATCGACGTAGACGTCGGCACGGTGCGCGGATTGCTCGTTCATCGCTGCTCATGGTCGCACAGGCCGGATGCGCTGTCGGGCCCGCGCGGGGGCTTTCAGCGCGGCGGACGTGGCACTCGCGGGTCACCGAGCGCGGCCGCGCGTGTCTCACGGATCGCGGCGGGCACGGCCTCCACCAGCGCCGAGGCCCCGATCGGGGCCCCCACCTCCTCGGAGGACGACTCCCCCGTCCCGGTGGCGCCTCCCGGGGCCGGGTCCGACCCCGTGGCGGCGATCTCGGCCGCCCTGGCGTGCACCAGCACGGCGCAGCCGCAGGCCCACAGCGGGTCCAGCCCGGCGGCCAGCAGCTTGCCGATCATCCCGGTGAGCACGTCCCCCGAACCCGCCGTGGCGGGCCAGGACTGTCCGCAGGGATACACCAGCACCCTCCCGTCGGGGGCGGCCACGACCGTGGAGTTCCCCTTCAGCAGCAGCACCACGTCGTAACGCCGCGCCGCCCGCACCGCCTCGGAGACCCGGTCCCGGGGAGCACTGCCGGTCAACCGGGCGAACTCCCCGTCGTGGGGGGTGAGCACCACGGGCACGTCCGGATCCCGCGCGTCCCACAGGGTGATGTCGGAGGCCAGCAGGGTGATCGCGTCCGCGTCGGCGACCACCGGACGTCCCTCCTCCAGCACGGCGGCCAGCACCTCGCGCCCGCTGCCGCCCGTGCCGATGCCCGGCCCCACCGACCAGGCCTGGACCCGTCCGGCGTCCCCGACGGATCCGGTGGCCACCACCTCCGGCCACCTCTCGCGCACCGCGTCGGCCGCCGGTCCCGCGTAACGCACCATGCCGGAGGCGGCCCGCACCGCCCCCGCCGAGGTCAGCATCGCCGCTCCCGGGAAACTGGCCGAGCCGGCGGCCACCCCGAGCACCCCCTGGGTGTACTTGTCGTCCTCGCGGTCGGGCACGGGCCACAGGGAGCCCACGTCGACGGCCTCCGGCACGGAGAAGTCGGGGGCCTCCAACCAGGGGTCCAGACCGATGTCGACCACCCGCACCCGGCCGGAACGCCGTGCCCCCTCCCCGAGCACGTGACAGGGGCGCAGACAACCGAACGTGACCGTGATCTCGGCGGAGACCGCCACGCCGTCCACCGCCCCCGTCACCGGATCCACCCCGCTGGGCAGGTCCACGGCCACCACCGGCCCGGCGATGTGGGCCACCGCCTCCGCCGCCAGTGGGCGAAGCCCTCCGCGCGCGGACAGACCGACCACCCCGTCCACGACCACGTCCCCCCGCCGCAGGGCCCCGGCTGCCTCGGGGGACAGTCCGGACTCCGTCTCGGCGGGCACCACGCGCCCACCGGCCGCGCGCAGCGCACGCAACCCCTCGGTGTGCGTGCGGTCCGGGGCCAGCAACACCGCCGTCACCCCGACACCACGACGCCGCAGCAACGCACCGGCCCACAGCGCGTCCCCGCCGTTGTTGCCCGCACCGACCAGCAGGGTGACGTGGCGTCCCGCCACACGGCCGTGACGTCGCCCGAGCAGTCGCCGCACGTGCAGGGCCACCCCGTTCGCGGCACGCCGCATGACCACCGGCTCCGGCACGGTGTCGAACAGGCGCTGTTCCGCCGCGCGTATCCGCTCCGGGGTCCACACTCCGCGCATGGGCACTTCCCTCCTGAGGTGCTTCGGACGAGACCGCCCGGCACCGCCTCGGAACCGGGCTCGCCGGGAAGTCTATGCGGCGGAACCGCGTTTACGGAGCACTTGGACGAGGGCGGGCGCTATTCGACGGTCACGGACTTGGCGAGGTTGCGCGGCTTGTCCACGTCGAAACCCCGGTTCCGGGCGACCTCGGCCGCCAACACCTGCAACGGGACCGTGGTGACCAGCGGTTGCAGCAGGGTGGGCACCACCGGGACCTCGATGAGTTCGTCGGCGAACGGGCGCACCGCGTCGTCGCCCTCCTCGGTGATGACCACGGTGTGCGCCCCACGGGCCTGGATCTCGCGGATGTTGGAGACGAGCTTGGCGTGCAACTGGGGGTGTCCCTTGAGCGAGGGCATGGTCACCACCACGGGGAGGTCGTTCTCGATCAGCGCGATCGGCCCGTGTTTGAGCTCGCCCGCGGCGAAGCCCTCCGCGTGCATGTAGGCCAGTTCCTTGAGCTTGAGCGCCCCCTCCAGCGCCACCGGATATCCCACGTGCCGCCCCAGGAACAGCACCGCCTTCGCGGAGCAGAGTCGCTCGGCCAGTCCGCGGGTCTGCTCCACCACGGACAGCGTGGAACGCACCGCCTCGGGCATGGCCTCCAGCTGGCCGAAGTCGTGTTCGATCTCGTCGGGGTACTTGGTCCCCCGGGCCTGGGCCAGCGCGAGCCCGACCAGGTAGCTGGCCGCGATCTGGGCCAGGAAGGTCTTGGTCGCGGCCACTCCGATCTCCGGACCGGCGTGGGTGTAGAGCACCGCGTCCGACTCGCGGGGGATCTGCGAACCGTTGGTGTTGCTGATGGCCAGCACCCGAGCGTGCTGGGTCCGCGCGTGTCGGACGGCCTCCAGGGTGTCGGCGGTCTCACCGGACTGCGAGATCGCCACCACCAGCGTGTCCCGCCCGAGCACCGGGTCGCGGTAGCGGAACTCGCTGGCCAGCTCCACCTCCACCGGAACGCGGCACCAGTGCTCGATCGCGTACTTGGCCAGCAGTCCGGCGTGGTAGGCGGTTCCGCAGGCCACCACGAACACCTTGTTGACGTCCCGCAGGTCCTGTTCGCTGAGCCGCTGCTCGTCCAGCACCACGCCCCCGGAGAAGTGCCCGCGCAGGGTGTTGGCCAGCGCCTCCGGCTGCTCCTCGATCTCCTTGAGCATGAAGTAGTCGTGGCCGCCCTTCTCCGCCGCCGAGAGGTCCCAGTCGACCGTGAACGGCTTGACCGCCACCTCCGTGCCGGCGAAGTCGGTCACCCGGTAGTGACCGCGTCCGATGGCGACCACCTGGTCCTGGCCGAGCTCCACGGCGTCGCGGGTGTGTTCGATGAAGGCGGCCACGTCCGAGGCCACGAAGGTCTCCTCCTCGCCGACCCCCACCACCAGCGGGGAGGAACGCCGGGCCGCGACGATCAGGTCCGGCTCGTCGGCGTGGGTGACCACCAGGGTGAAGGCTCCGGACAGCCGGGAGGCCACCTCACCGAGGCTGGCGGGCAGGTCCCCTGCGGTCCTTCCCGCGGAGTAGGCACGCGCGATCAGGTGGGCGACGATCTCGCTGTCGGTGTCGCTGCCCAGTTCCACCCCGTCGGATTCGAGCTCGGCACGCAGCGCGGCGAAGTTCTCGATGATCCCGTTGTGCACCACCGCGACCCGCCCCGAGGCGTCGCGGTGCGGATGCGCGTTGCGGTCGGTCGGGGCGCCGTGGGTGGCCCACCTGGTGTGCCCCATGCCGCCGGTGCCGCCGAACCGCTCGCGGTCACCGGTGGACAGCCGCTGCTCCAGGTTCGACAGCGCTCCCGCCGAACGCTCGACCGCCAACGAGCCGGATCCGTTCAGCAGGGCCACACCCGCCGAGTCGTAGCCGCGGTACTCCAGCCGCCGCAGGCCCTGAAGCACCACGTCGAGGGCCGGGCGATGTCCTAGGTAACCCACAATGCCGCACACGCGCCTCAGCATAGCCAGGGGAGGTGGTCTGAACCTGATACGCATCCACCACTCGGGTGACGTCCGGGCTGCTTCGACAGGTCACCGCCACCCACCCGCGAGCCGATCCGCTACCGTGACGGACCATGGCCCACAACGCCAAGAAGGTGCTGCACGAGCTCGCCCAACGCGGACCGCACGAGGTGTTGCACGGCGATCTCGCGTTGGTGGGGCTGCCCGGGATCGTGTGCACCCCGCGCAGTGGGCGGGGGCTGGCGGCCATCGCCTTCGGACACGGCTGGTTGCAGCCACCCCGGCGTTACACCCGGCTGCTGCGGCACCTGGCCTCCTGGGGATTCGTGGTCGCGGCCCCCGCCACCCACACCGGCCCGTTCGCCTCCCACCGACTGTTCGCGGCCGACCTGCGCACGGCGCTGGACCTCTGTGTCGGTGTCCGGCTCGGCGACGGCGGGATCAGCGTCGACGAGAACCGGCTGGGCGTGGCCGGGCACTCCATGGGCGGCGGCTGCGCGGTGCTGGCCGCCGCCGAGGACCCCCGCGTCCGGGCGGTGGCCGGGATGGCCACGACCGAGACCATGCCCTCGGCGATCGCGGCCGCCCGGCGGGTGTCGGTGCCCGGGCTGCAACTGAGCGCGGCGGCGGACCTGCTCGCCCCGGCCCGCGCCAACGCCGAACCCGTCGCCTCCGCCTGGGGCGGCCCCGTACAGCTGCGCACCCTGCGCAAGGCCGGGCACCTGGGATTCACCGAGGGACGGCACTGGAGCGAGCTGCTGTTGCAGGGCAAGTCGCACTACGGCACCCAACGGCTGGCCCGGGCGCTGCTGACGGCGTTCTTCCTGCGCACGCTCACCGGGGACAAGCGGGGCAGCCCGCTGCTCTCCTCCGACGTCGCCGGGTCGAGCATCGACGGAGCACACAGCACCGGAGCACTGGCCGCCGCCTGACCCCGGTGAACGTGGTTCCCGCGAAAAACCCCGGGCCTGCCGGAGCCGTGAGGGGACACGAGCGGGATCTCGACACGACCCGTGGTCACTGAAGCCAGCTGCGCTGGGAGAAGTCCTCCTCGTCGTCCCAGTCGTCCCCGACGGGACGACGCCGACGTCCGGGGGCGGCGGGAGGCGGAGCGGGAGACGGGGTGGAGGAGACCGGAGCGGATGCCGGCGCCGAAGTCCGTTCGTTCCCGCCGTTCCACGGGCCCGCGAGGTACTCCTCCTCGTCCTCCTCCCCCACACCGATCCGCAACTCGTTGTCGTCCGTCCTGGAAGCCGGTCCCCGGGGTCCGGCCCCCGTATCCCGCTCCGCCTCGGCTGCCGCCTGCCTGCTCTGCTCCAGCACCCGCTGCTTCCGCTCGGCCGCCTCGCGCTCTATCTCGTTCCGGGAGCGCTCGGACTCGGCTTCGGCGGCGCTGATCTCGTCCCTGCCGTCCGCGAGGCTGTAGCCCTGTCGGGTGACCAAAGTTTCGACTCCCTCGGCCACCCGTTCGTTGACGAGCACCATCCCAGAACTCACCTCTCCTCGGGGTCACCCAGCACCGCGCTGTACTTCCAGCTGGCCAAGGGGTCGGTGCCGTCGTCGAACAGATTCCCCTCGGTACGCCACGGGCTGTCGTTGCTGCGTTCCTCGTCGCCACCGCCCTGCTGACCGGCTCCGGCCATGCCGCCCATGGGCATCATGCCGCCACGCGCACCCGACTGGTCCTGCTGCCCTCCTCCGGACTCGCTCATCGAAGCCAGGCCGGTGAGTCCCTGCGAGTCGACGGGACCCGAGCTGTCCCCGAGGTCGGGCAGTCCCACCGAACCCCGCGTGTCCCCGGCCGCGTTGCCGGGCCGTTCGCCCCAGACGTCGCCGCCCGCGTTGTCGACGGAGCTGAACAGGTCTCCGGAGAAGGCGGTGAAGGTCGCACGTCCCCCGGGGGAGGAGGGTTCGTCGAACATGGCGGAGCCCGCCCACTGGGAGGTGGTCTGCGCCGGGGCCTCGGCCGGGTCGGTGCCCCGTCCCCCACTCGTGGTCTCCCCGGTCCCCGTACCACCGAGTCCGTCGGAGCCGACGGGAGCGGAGGTGCTCACCTGTTCGGCACTCGGAGGTCCGCCGGGAGGCGGATTCTGACCGAGCACGCCGATTCCGTCCCCACCCCCTGCCTGCGGGGTGGCGGCCGTCGCGGTCCGGGTCTCCTCCCCGGCGGGTGACCGCGGAGGGGTGTCCGGGGCGTCGGGAGATGCCGGGCCGGGCTGTCCCCCGCCGCCGGAGAACACCCGTGCGGTGTCGGAACCGGCGACCTGTCGGGAGTCCTGCCCGAAGTCCACGGTCCTGACCTCGGGAGACCGACCGTCGCCCTCGTCCACGGAGAGCCGTAGTTGACCGTCCGGTGTCCGCTCCACCTCGACGGTCCGGTCGCCCTGCTCGATGACGGCGATCCCGTCCTCGTCGGGACGAACCGTCGTCACCGGGCGAGCACCGTCGGCACCCGCACCGGTGGCGGACTCCCCGGCTGCCGAAGCACCGGGTGTGAGTCGTTCTCCCGCCGAGAACCCGCCGGCGGGAGAGGACCGCTCCGACTCCCCCCGCTGGGGGGCGCCCCCGTCCTGATCACCTCCGGAACCGCCGAAGGCGATCTCGTAGGTGTGCGGCCGGCCGTCCGGACCGATCAACGTGATCCGGGGGTTTCCGTGCTCGTCCGCCTCACGGACGGTGATCTTCTCCTCCCCCTCGCCCAGGGTGACCTCGTCCGGCTTCCGTGCGGAGGACTCACCGTCCCCCGGGCCCGGAAGGTCCTCCGTCTTCGGCCCGTCTCCCGGCACCCCGGGGGGCTGCTGGTCGGGCCCGGCCGGTCCGGAAGGTCCTCCGCCCGCACCCGCACCGGCCGCCGGCGCGCTTGCGGCTCCCGTGCCGGCGCCTCCGCCACCGGCACCACCGGCGAGACCGCCACCGCCGCCCGTTCCTCCGGAACCACCCCGGGCACCGGGGGAATCATCGCTTCCCGCCAGCACTCCCGTGAAGGGATCCTCGCTGCCCCCCGCGGCCTCCAACAGCCGCTGGTAGCACTGCTCCACGGTGCTGACCGTGTTCGAGGTCTGCTGGTCGAACTGGGTCAGTTTGCTCCGGAACTCCGGGACGAAGGAGGAGTCCAGCCATGTCTTGGCATCGTCCACGATGCCCTGGCGAATGCTCTCCACCGCCTCTTTCGCACCCGCCACGGAGCCGATGATGCCGAGGGGTCCTCCGAGGATCGCGCCTACGGCGGCGTGTTTCAGGTACTCCCAACCCCCGGAGAAAACATCGTCGACACCGACGTCGGCCAGATCCTCCATCCTGAGGTCGCCACGGGCCTTGCGAATCTCGTCAGCCGTTTCCGCCGGGGACTTCCCGGCGCACGTGAGATCCTCGCCCACGTCGAGCACGAACTTCGCGTACTCACGAACAGCCTTCTGGATACCGTCCATCACGGGGGTGATGGCACCCGCGGTGCTCTCGATCTCCGAGACAACCACGCTCGCGCTGCTCGTGTAGGCGTTCACCTGCCCGGCAGCCGTTTCCGCGGCCTCGCCCTCCCAGGTCTGCCGGAGGCTGCTGAACTCGTTCTTCATGCTGCTGCACTGGTCCAGCAGCACCGAGTGCACCTTTTCCAGCCGTTCGGCGTCCTCACGAAAAGCGGCGAAATCAACGCCACGCAGCTCGTCGTAGCGGCTCTTGATCTCGCCTTCGAAATCCGGACCGTCTCCCGTCCAGTCCCTGAAGTGCGGCAGGAACTCGGCGTAGTACTCCAGACCGAGCTTCCCGTCATCGAGCAGCTGGTCCGAGTTCGGGACCTGCGATCCACTGTCCAGGCTCTTCTTCGCCCTGTCGAACCTGTCGGCACGCTCGGCCCGCTGTTCGGCTCTCTCCTGGACACCGGACAGCCCTCCGGTGGTGGCGTCGAACACCGCGTAGGCAGGGCTGAGGGCGGAGAAGGCGCCGTCGGCGATGTGACCGGCGTTGTCCTGGAGGAATCCACCCACCTCCGAGGCGGCACCGGAGAGCGCGTCCCCCACGGAGGACAGCGCACTACCGACCGGGGTGAGAACGCCAGAGGCCGCTTCGTTGACCGACGAGACCGCGTCACCGAGGGAGCTCGTGCCGTCCGCGGCACCGGCCGTGGAACCGGACCCCGTGGTACCGGAGTCCGCGTTCGTCGAGGATCCGGTGGTCTCACCGGAAGAAGAACTCACACTCTCACCGGAGTGACCACCCGAGCCCCCCTGGTTCCCTCCGCTCTGGTGGTTCCCTCCACTGTGGTGGCTTCCACTGTCCTGGTGACTTGCCCCACTCTGCTCATGGTGCCGCTCGGTTCCCGTTGCGACACTCGAAGTACTACCCGACGAGCTCTCGGTTCCGTACCCACCCGAGGAGTCCGTCGAGTTCTCGCCCGAGCCGCTGCCGCGCCTCCGCGAAAAAGCCATTATCAGCTCCGAACCCGCTCGATGGTGTTGGCACCGGACCGATCACTGTCCTGGTACTGCTTACCGGACTCGTCGAACTTCTGCGCCAGTCGATCGCCGTGGTCGGCGAAAGCCTTGACGTTCGACCCGATCCTGTCGAGTGCTTGCCCGTACGCCTTCCCCTGCTCCTGGAATTTCCTACCTGCTTTGTCGGCGGTTACGTTACTGGCCGCGACTTCGTTCACCTGGGAACGTATTTTCTCCGCACTGTCCGAGAATGATTTGGCGACCCGAGGCAGATCACTCCCCGACGTGGTGAATCCCATTTTCCCCTCCCTCTCGAAAGAAACCTGCTCCCGTCGGAGCCGCTCGAACCACGGTGAATCGGCTTCGTGTCAATACGATGATCGCAGCCGGGGGACAGGCGGCGTGCGTGGTCGAACCAGACCGTTGCACAAGCAAACGCGCCTCGTATCGGACAAAACCCGCACGTCATACCGTCGCACACGCGAAGCCTTCGAAACGCGTCCCCGAGTCGACCCGAGCGTGAGAGGGGTACTGCCCGTACTGGGGGTTCGCCTGCCGGCAGGGCCACCGCAGCTGTTGGGCGGGCCGCCGAGACGGCGCCCGCCGGGGAACGTGGTCACCGGGGCGGTAGTACCCCGGTGGGTTGGCGAGAGGGGACGACTGAGGGTCGGTGCTCAGCGGCCTGCCTCGTCGCTCGATGCGGGCCGGGAGACGGGGGGGGGAGCACGGTCACCGTTGGCGGGATCGCCGGCAGCATCAGCACCGGCGTCCGAGCACCCGTCACACTCCCCTCCGCGGGCCTGCCACAGCACGCGACATCCTGTCGAAAGGGGAGCTGTTGGTGATCAGACGAGCGCGACCACGGCGAGCACACCGAGCGCCATGACCGCGAGCGGAAGAAAGAGTACGTAGATCAGGTCACCGAGGAAGTAACGCACGATGCTCGATCACCTCCGCTCGTGTGACGACCGACGTCGGAAACGACACGATCTCAGTGTTTCGCACGGCGCGGCCAGTGTTCAAGCACCCAGCTCCCGCCGTCCTGGGCCAACGTGGCCGCCTTGGCTCCCGCGACGGCGAACGTGGCCAGCACGACCAGCCCGAGGACCAGGCCAACGGCGAACAAAGCGATCAGAGCGGTAACAGCGATGGCACCCATGTGTGAATACTCTCACACACCGGGCGACAACGCGAGACTTTGATCACATTTTCATCTGATCGAGCCAACGATCTCGGCCAACTGCTCGGCCGTGACCCGGGCTCGATCAGCGGTGGGCGCCTCCACCATCACCCGGACGAGCTGCTCCGTTCCCGAGGGACGCAACAGCACCCTGCCCTGCTCACCCAGCTCGGCCTCGGCGTTGGCCACCGCCTCGGCCACGGCGGGCGCGTTGACCGCGGCCGTCTTGTCCGCCACGGACACGTTGACCAGGCTCTGCGGCATCCGCGTCATCACCGAGGCCAACTCCGCCAGCGAAGAGCCCGTCCGCACCATGCGGTCCATCAGCCGCAACGCCGTGAGCAGCCCGTCGCCCGTGGTCGCGTACTCCGGGAACACGATGTGACCGGACTGCTCCCCACCGAGCGCGAAGCCCCCGGAACGCAGCTCCTCCAACACGTACCGGTCACCGACCGCCGTGGTGCGTAGCTTCAGCCCGTGCTCGCGCATCGCCAGGTGCAGACCGAGGTTGCTCATGACCGTGGCCACCACGGTGTCCTCGGTCAGCTCCCCCGAGTCACGCATGGCCAGGGCCAGCACGGCCAGGATCCTGTCCCCGTCGACCAGCTCTCCCGTGGCGTCCACGGCCATGCAGCGGTCGGCGTCCCCGTCGTGGGCGACCCCCAGATCGGCCGCGTACTCGACCACGGCCCGCTGCAACAGCTCGGGGCGGGTGGAGCCCACGCCGTCGTTGATGTTCACCCCGTCCGGTTCGGCGTGCAGGGGGATCACCTCGGCACCGGCCCGACGGTACGCCTCCGGGGCGACCCCGGCGGCGGCGCCGTGCGCGCAGTCCACCACCACACGCAGGCCGTCCAACGAGGTACGAACCGCCCCGAGCAGATGCGTGACGTAACGGTCGAGCGCCTCGGGCATCTCCCGCACCCGTCCCACGTGCTCACCCGTGGGGCGTTCCGGGGTCTCGTCCAGCCGGGCGGCGATCTCGTCCTCGATCGCGTCGGCGAGCTTGTGCCCGCCGGCGGCGAAGAGCTTGATCCCGTTGTCCGGCATCGGATTGTGCGAGGCCGAGATCATCACGCCCAGGTCGGCACCGGTGTCGGCCACGAGCTGGGCCACGGCCGGGGTCGGCATCACCCCGACCCGCACCACGTCGGCACCGGCGGAGGTCAGCCCCGCGGTCACCGCCGCGTCCAGCATCTCCCCGCTCACCCGGGGGTCCCGTCCCACCAGGGCCACCCGCCGCCGGGAGTCGTCCCGCTCGTACAGCACCCGCGCGGCGGTGGCCGCCAGGGACATGGCCAGCTCCGGGCCGAGGTCCGCGTTGGCGAGACCACGCACCCCGTCGGTGCCGAACAGACGGGACAACCGAGTTCCTCCTGACGCTGGTGACACGTTCACACGGCCGACAGGCCGGACCAAACACTACGGGAGCAGCTCCACACCCCACGGGTGGGAACTGCTCCCACAGATGTTCTTCCCCACGCCCGGTGGCCGCAAGAACGACACGCCGACCACCGGCGGGGCCGGGGCCTCCCCCGTGGGGAGACCCCGGAGGGGTCACCGCTTGCTGTACTGCGGGGACTTACGCGCCTTCTTGAGGCTGTACTTCTTGCGTTCCTTGGCCCGGGGATCACGCGTGAGCATGCCGGCCTTCTTCAGCGTGGGCCGGTCCTCCGGCTGGTAGGCCACGAGAGCACGGGCGAGAGCCATCCGCAGCGCACCAGCCTGCCCGGAGGGGCCGCCGCCGCGCAGGTTGGCGTACACGTCGAAGTCCTCGGTGCGCTCCACCAGTTCCAGCGGCTCGCGAGCGATGTTCTGGTGCACGCGGTTGGGCATGTACTCGTCCATCGGCTTGCCGTTGAGGACGAACTTCCCGCTGCCGGGAACCAGCCGGACCCGCACCACGGCCTTCTTGCGACGCCCCACGGTCTGGATCGGCCTGCTGGACGGAATCGGAGCGATGTCCTCGGCGAAAGCCTCCGGGGCCTGCTCCTCCACCGGGACCTCGGCGTCGAGGACCTCGGGAGCCGGGGCTTCGTCGGTCTCTGGAGTGCTCACGTGCTCTTCCTCGTATCCCTCGGTCACTTCTTGGCCCTCGTTTCGATCGTGAAGGGCTGCGGCTGCTGCGAGTGGTGCGGGTGGTCCGGCCCGGCGTACACCCTGAGCTTCTTGCCCATCGCGCGGCCGAGCCTGCCCTTGGGCAGCATGCCCTTGATCGTCCTCTCCACGAGGCGCTCGGGCTTGGTGTCGAGCATCTCGCCGAAGGAGTGCTTCTTCAGGCCGCCGGGGTAACCACTGTGCCGATAGACGAAGGCCTGCTCACGCTTCTTGCCCGTGAGGACGACCTTGTCGGCGTTGACGATGACGACGAAGTCGCCGGTGTCCATGTGCGGGGTGTAGGTCGGCTTGTGCTTGCCACGCAGCAGCGTGGCAACCTGGGTGGCCAGCCGGCCGAGCACCACGTTCTCGGCGTCGATCACATGCCAGGCGTGGGTCACCTCGCCGGCCTTCGGGCTGTACGTGCGCACGGGTCTACCTCGTCGTCGTTCGCGTTGGAATCTCGGTGCGGCAGTCGTGTCCCGTCGCCCACTAACGCCGGGGCGGATCGCGATCCGATTCACCCCGTGGGAACCGGCACGTCCCACGAGTGACCGAGACCTCCGACGGGGCTCCCCGTCGGGCAGCGCATCGGCCGGTCACGAATCATCTCGCGGTCGTGCACACCCACCGCACAACAACGGATGAGAGTACTCGGTAGCTGACAAGAGGATCGAAACGGGGTCCCTCCGGCGCCCGAAACACGTGCGCGGCGGAGTGTGGGCGTGTCGATCCACCCGCAGTACCGACCTCATGGTAACGGACGGAGCGTCCGGACGGCGAAAGCCCCCTGGACCCCGTTGCCGGTCCAGGGGGCGCACAGGCCGCCGGGCGGGATCAGCCGCCGAACTTGGCGGCGTTGGCCCGCTCCCCGGCCTGGTAGGACTCGTTCGCCGCGTTGACGGCCATCCCCATCTTGGCCGCGATCTCACGCATGTTCTGCGCGGACTCGTTCCAGCGGCGCTGGGCCTCGAAGTACTGCTCCTTGGCATCACCGTCCCAGGTCTGGACCAGCGGCTTGAGCAGCTGCTCCAGCTCGTCCAGCTCGGCCTGGATCTTGGTGGCGGCCTGGTTCAGGCTCTCGGCTCCGGCGCTGAGCTGCCCGAAGTCAACCTTGATCATCTCGGACATGAGTACGTTTCCCCTCTGTGCGACTACCCGACGGTCGAAAGAAACACCACTGCGGAAAAGAGGAACAGATCAGCGATCTCAGCCGTTGAGCATGCCCTCGATCTTGGAGACCTCGGCGGCCTGCTCCTCGTCACGCCGGGCGTAGTCCTGACCGGAGGTCTTGATGTTGTCGCTGATCTCCTGCAACTGGGTGGTGATGACGTTCGCGTTCTCCTGGAACTGGTCCATGAGCTTGCGGAACGTCCGGCTGGCGTTACCGTGCCAGGAGGCGAGGACCGGCTCGATCTCGCTCTGCAGCCTGCCGACGGCCTGGTCGACGTTGTTGCGGACCTCCTCGACCTGCGCGGCCGAACGCTGCATCAACTCCGCATCGGTATTGAATCCACCGCCCATGTGGATAACCCCCTTCGGTTCGTGCTCGACGGCATCTCGACCCTACGACGCAAACACTGCCAGAAACGGTTCCACCGTGTCCCGGTTTCCGCGAATCACGTTGCGCTTGTAAACACCCGAGCACACGGGGAAACGGAAAACCCGCCTCCGTCCACCGTGTCCAGCCGTACGGTGAGCGGGATCTCAACGAACCGTCATGGTGCGCACGACCCGGGAACAGGCCCTCCGCACCCGACCATCCCCTTCGGACGGGTACCGGCAACCGACGCTGATCCGGAACTCGCCGTGGTGCAGCAGGTACCAGTCCACGGTCGAGCCGTTGACGTGTTCCACGTAGTGCACCACCCGCCTGCCCGCGAACTCCCCGTCGGCCTCGAACCCGGACAGGTCGTCCCCGGCGGCGACGCGGTCCCGGAACATCCTCCGCAGTTCCCGCACCGAACGCTCCCGCTGCTCGGCCACGTCGTAGCCGGGTTTGCCCGCCCGGACCGAGATCAGCCCACCGCCGTCCGGGGGATGGAGCCGCGTCTCCCACTCCGCGGGGTCTCCCCCACCCTGCCGCCAGCGAACGGGGTACTCGAACCGGTACCCGTAACGGGTCACCTCCCCCACCCCGGAAGCCTGGCGCCCGTCTCCCCGCGCGGAGTCCGTTCCGTCCCGGAACAACGGCAACCCGACCAGTACCGCCGCCGTTCCCAGCAGCACCGCGGCCGTCCCGCCGATCCAGCCGAGCGCCCGTCGCCCACCACGGCCGGAGGAGACGGGGACCTGTCTGGTGGGATCACTCCCCCCGATGACCACGGTTCGGGCTCTTCCGAGCGTGTCCTGCCCGGAAGGCCACGGCGTGGCCGATCCCCGTGACGGTGAACCACCGGGGGTCGAGGAGGCCGGTGGCCCGCTCGGCACGGAGGGAACCGGGGCGGCCGGTCCGACCGGAGGCGGTGAGCCCACCCCCCGGCCGGGAACGGAGCCGGGCGCGGGGGTGGGGATCCGCACCGTCCGTCGCGCCCCACGGTTCGGATCGGCGCGCACCGCGTGCAGCGCACCGCGAGCCACCACCGTCTCCGGCTGGTCCAGTGTGCCGGGCACGATCCCCGTGCGCTCGTGCACCAAACGCGCCACCAGGGGAATCCTGCTGGAGCCCCCGACCAGGAAGATCCCGGACACCTCCTCGGGGGAGACACCCCCCTCCCGCAGTACCTCGCCGACCAGCTCGGTCGCTCGCCCCAGCCGCTGCCCGACCAGCGACTCCAGGTCGGAACGGGTGACGTGCACGTCGGAGAAGGGAGCGGGCAACGGCACGTCGGTGTAGCTGTGCCGGGAGAGAGTCTCCTTGGCCCCCCGAACGTCCTGTCGCAGCACTCTGCGACGGCGCCGGTCGGCCAACTCCCTGCCTTCGACGAGCTGACGCCAGGAGTCCGGGTCGGACCGTTCGACCAGACTCCCGATGTGTTCCAGCAGAGCCTGGTCGATGTCGGCGCCCCCGAAATCGGGTTCGCCGCGTGTGGCCAGCACCCGGAACGTGTTGCCGGACCCCCGCACCAGACTGGCGTCCACGGTTCCCCCGCCCAGGTCGAGCACGGCCAGCGCCGCCCCCTCGACCGGGTCACCGGCGGAGTGGAACACCGCCGCCCCCACCGGTTCGGGCAGCAGCACCACCTCGGCGGCCAGGCCGTCGGCGGCCCGACGCAGTCGACCGGTGCGCACCGACCCCCAGTCCGCCGGATGGGTGAGTACCAGCAGGTCCACCCCAGCGCCCCCGGCCTGCTCGCGCGCCTCGGCCACGGCACGTCCCAGCACGGCCCGGACGACGTCCTCCACGTCGAAGACCCGTTCCCCGAGCAGCAACTCGCCCTCGTCGATCCGACGTTTCGGGTGCGGCTCGAAACGAGCCGGATCCACGGCGGCCTGGCGCTCCGCCTCCTGACCGACGAAGAGTGTGCCGTCGGTGGCCGCGAACACCGCGGAGGAGACCCACGGCAGGCCGTCCACGGCCACCACACGCGGTGGAGCGTCCCCGAAAGCCGCCACGGTGCAGGTGCTGGACGTTCCGAAGTCCACGGCGACGTGCAGGCTCACACACAACTCCTTCGGCCTCGCCCGGATACCGGGACGCGCTGGCGAGCTCTCCCGCACCCTAGTAGGGCCCCGTCACATCCGGAGTCCTCCGTCGGAGGTCATGACCGTCGACGCCCCCGCCCGTGGCGACGGAGCGGGGGCGGGAGCCCGATCGTTGCTACTCCGGTTCGATGTAGGCGGTCTGGATGAGCTGCGGCCCGTCCTTGAGGCTGCGGCTGACCAGCGTCCCCCGGCCCGGGGGCAGCTGACGGGACTTGATGTTGCCCACCAGCTGGCCGTCGTCCTTGTTCGCGCTCATCGCCAGACCGGGGGCGGAGGACTCGCGCATCTTGCCGATCACCGGTTCGAACAGCGCCCTGCTCGCCCCGCCGGAGTTGCGGGCGATGACCATGTGCAGACCGACGTCACTGGCCTGCGGGACGAAGTCGGCCAACGGTTGCAGGGGGTTGTTGCCCTGCGGGGCCACCAGGTCGTAGTCGTCGACCACCACGAACAGTTCCGGTCCGGACCACCAGGAGCGGTTCTTGAGCTGCTCCTGGGTGACGTCCGGGCCGGGCAGGCGTTTCTTCAACGCGTTGCACACGTCGTTGACGTTGCTGCGCAGCTGGTCGGCCGAGACCGCGTACTCCAGCAGGTGTCCCGAGTCCAGGAAACCGAGCATGGTGCGCCGGTAGTCCACCAGCAGGATCAGCGCCTCCTTCGGCGTGTAGCGGGCGGTGATCCCCCGCACGATGGTGCGCAGCAGCGAGGTCTTGCCCGCCTCCCGCTCGGCGAAGGCGTAGAAGTGCGGCTCGGCGTCGAAGTCCAGGTAGACGGGGTGCAGCCCGTCCTCGTTGATGCCGATCGGCACCAGTCGCTTCCTGGGCTGCCGCTCCGGGGCGGGCAGCTGCTCGTAAGGCAACAGCTCGGGCAGCAGCCGCACCTTGGGGGCCGGTTCGCCCTTCCAGGCGTTGCGCACCCTGGTGACCAGGTCCGCCACCCCGTCGGACAGGTCCTCGTTGTAGGCCTGCCAACCGACACGCTCGCCGAGGTTCTCGCTGTCCACCCGCGGGATCGCCGTGAGGAAGTGCAGCTTGCTCGGGTGAAGACCGCGCCCGGGGCGTCCCGAGGGCACGTTCAACGCGACCTTGCGGTCCACCTCGGACTCGCTCGGGTCACCGAGCCGGAGCTCGAAGCGGGTGCCGATCAGGTCCTTGAGCGCGGGCCGGATCTCGGCCCACCTGTTGGCCGAGACGAAGACGTGCACCCCGAAGGTCAGCCCCTGGGAGGCCAGGTCCAGCACGTCCTGTTCGAGGTTCTCGAAGTCGTTGCGGAACGCCCCCCAACCGTCGATCATCAGGAACACGTCGCCGTAGGCGTCGTCGGTGACCTCCCCACGCCGTTTCCGGTTGCGGAAGTCGCCCATCGAGTCGATGCCCAGTCGCTGGAAACGCTCCTCGCGCTCGGTGACCAGTTGCTTGAGCTCGGCGACGGTACGTCGCACCACGTCCTGGTCCCGACGACCGCCGAATCCGCCCACGTGGGGCAGGCCGCGCAGCGCGGCCATGGAACCGCCGCCCAGGTCGACGCAGTAGAACTGGGCCTCCTGGGGGGTGTGCGTCAGCGCCATCGAGGTGACCAGCGTCCGCATCAGGTTGGACTTGCCCGACTGCGGACCGCCGACCACGGCACCGTGCCCGTTGGCACCGCCCAGGTCGACGATCATGTGGTCCTGGCGCTGCTGGTAGGGCATGTCGATGATGCCGACCGGCACCTGCAACCTGCCGTTGCCCACGTTGCCCGCCGGGGTGTAGCCGCGGTCCTCGGTGACCGACAGCGGCGGCAACAGGCTGTCCAGTGTGGGCGGAGCGTCCAGCGGGGGCAGCCACACCTGGTGCGCGGGCGGGCCCTGCCCCTGCATCTTGTTGATCACGAGCTGGAAGTCGGTGTCCGCCAGACCGTCCCCGTCGTTGTCGACCCCGGCCTCCTCCGGTTCCGGTTCCGGCTCCGGCAGCTCCGGCTCGGCCGGGGGCTCGACGTAGTCCGAGACGAAGAAACGCGGACGCTTCTCCCCCGTGACCGGGGAGGCGGTCACCGTGCGACGCCGTCCGCCCCCCTGGTGCATGTGGCCGGACACGTAAGCGGCCCGGAAGCGTTCCATCCCACCGGGGTGCTTCAGATAACCGTGTCCACCCGTGGCCGGCAGGTCAGCCGCGTCCGGCACCCCGATCGCGGCCCGGGACTCGGCCGCGTTGAAGGTCTTCAACCCGATCCGGTAGGACAGGTGCGACTCCAGTCCCCGCAGCTTGCCCTCCTCCAGGCGCTGTGAGGCCAGCAGCAGGTGCACCTGCAACGAACGACCGAGCCTTCCGATCATGTTGAACAGCTCGGAGAACTCGGGTTTGGTGGACAACAGCTCGGAGAACTCGTCGATCACCACGAACAGCGCGGGCATCGGGGCGAGGTCCGCGCCGGCCTGCCGTGCCTCCTCGTAGTCCCAGACGTTCTTGACCTTGGCCTTGTTCAGCTCCTCCTGGCGACGGTTCATCTCCCCGGCCAGGGCGTCCTGCATCCGGTCCACCTGGGTGAGGTCGTCGGCCAGGTTGGTGATCGTCGCCGACACGTGCGGCGCCGCCTCGAAACCGTTGAAGGTGGCACCACCCTTGAAGTCGACCAACACGAAGTTCAACGCCGTCGAGGAGTGCGTGGCCATCAGCCCGAGCACGATCGTGCGCAGGAACTCGGACTTTCCGGAGCCCGTGGCGCCGATACACAGCCCGTGCGGACCCATGCCTCCCGAGGCCGTCTCCTTGATGTCCAGCGAGACGATCTGGCCGTCCTCGCCGGGACCGATCGCCACCCTGTAGCGCTCCGGGATGGGACGCGGCCGCCACGCCTCGTTGAGGTCGAAGGTGATCGGGTCCCCGCTCAACCCGAGCTGCTCGATGTAGTTCAGCGGAGTGGTCAGCGGTTCCTGACCACCGCTCTCCGCCTCAGCCTGGGTGCGGACCGCCATCCGGTACGGGGCCAGCTGCCGCGCCAGCGCGGTCGCCTCCTCCTTGCTCAGCGAGTCCGGCGCGCCGAACCACTCGACGTTGTTGCCGCTGCGGGCTCCGATCCGGTCCCGCTCGACGACCATGCGCATCCCGCGCTTCGTGGTGAGTGCTCCGAGCACGTCGGACAGATCGACGAGGGTCACCCCGGTCAGGCCGCCCTCCAGCATGATCTGCTCCTCGCGGCTGATCTCCGCGTCGTCGAGCACGATCACGATGTGCGGGCCGTCCGGAGGGGTGTTGTTCCTGTTGAACCGCGGACGACCTTCGAGCTGGTCGGCGAGCATCTCCTCGATCGCACGCAACGAGCCCGCCATCAGGCGCTGCTGGCCGATGCCGTCGGTCAGCATGGGGTGCTGGGCGTGCGGCAACCACTTGACCCAGTCCCACTCCACCCGGGAACGGCCTCCGCTGGCCACCGCGATCATCACGTCGTCCGGGGTGTGGAAGGTGGCCAGCTGCGCGATCATCGCGCGTGCCAGGGAGCGGGTCAGTTCCCGCTCCCCCTGCAGACCGATGGCGGCGAACCCGCGCAGCGAGGTGGCCACCGGAAGGTCCGAAACCAACGAGTGCGCCCGCACGAAACGCCGCAGCGCCAGCGTGCTGATCGGTTCCAGCTCGTCCACCGGACCGGTCTGCGGCGGAACCAGCCGCGTCTCCAGCCGCTGCGCCCCCAGACCGACGCGGATCTGGCCGAAGTCGCTGTCGCCGGCGCGACGTTCCCACATGCGACGGCTGGCCGCGATGGACCACAGCGTCGAGGGGTCGGGGTGAATCCAGGTCCGCGCCAGCCGCTGTTCGTCGGCGGCCTGCCTGGCCCGCTCCCGCATCTGGCCGAGATACCGCAGGTAGTCCTTGCGGTCCTCGTTCATCTCGGCCTTGCTCTGTCCACCGCCGCCCTGGTTCCCACCGGCCATCATGCCCACAGTGGACACCAGCATCATCATCGGCATCATCATCATCATGGGATTGCTTCGGGCCCGCTGAAGCATGAAGACCATCATTCCCAGTGATGCCACGATCATGACGGCCGGAAGGAGTTTCTGGACGATGTTGCCCGGCACCGTCCGCGGAATCTCCGGTGGTTGTTCGAGATGCACCTCTCCGCCCGGCGGCTTGGGAGCGGCCATACGTGGCGGTCGCTTGAACTGCAGCGTGCTCACCGGACGCAGCACCCTTCCATGTTGTCGGCGATCTGACGTCAACTGCGCAAGCAGCATTCTGTAACCGGCCGTGTCTCCGAACCGGCGGGGGTGGGAACCAGAAGGAACAACCGCGGACCGATCCGCCGCCCGCCCCAGGACAAACCCGTCTCGGACGAGTTCGTCCGAACCCACCCCGTGAACCGACCGATGGGGCCATACTAGGAGAACGCAACGGCGTGATGGGGCGATTCCGCCGAAACGAATCCCGCTTGGTTGGATCGGACCGCACACGCGCACAGACACTCGAACGACCGAACGGAACGGAAAACGAGGGAGTAGGGGGCCCAAGTGGCGACCGGGACCACGGTGTTCAGCCGCGTGACGGTGGTGGCGCCGAAGACTCGTATAGACCTCGCGCTGCCCGCTGACGTCTCGGTGGCGGACCTGCTGCCGATGCTGCTGGACATGGCGCACGAGGCCACACCGGACGGCGGAGCACGCCACGGAGGCTGGTGCCTGGCCAGGCTGGGCGACGCCCCGCTGGACACCAGCCAGACCCTGGCGTCGCTCGGGATCGTCGACGGGGACATGCTGCAACTGCGCCGCAAGTCGGACGATCCGCCGCCGCCGCTCTACGACGACGTGGTCGACGCGCTGGCGGAGGCCGAACCCGGCAGTTACCGCCCCTGGACGAAGGAGACCGCGGCCAAGACGGGACACGCCGCCGGAGCCCTGGCCATGATCGCCTCGGCGGTCGCACTGGGCATGGCGACCCTGCCCCAGGGGATGATCTTCCACGTCGTCGCGGCGGTGACCGGACTGGCCGTGGCGATCTTCGCGACGGGAACCGGCGCCCTCGTCACCCGCGCCTACGGGGCCGCCACCACGGGAACGGTGATCTCGGCCGCGGGCGGGCTGCCGATGGCCTTCGTGGCCGGGTTGAACATCGTTCCGGGCCAGGAAGTACGCCCCAAGTTACTGCTGGCCTCGGCGCTGGTGCTCATCTTCGCCTCGGTCTCGCTCATGGTGATCGGAGCCGGGATCATCACCTTCATCGCCGCGGCCACACTGGCGCTGTTCGCCGTGATCGGCTTCGTGGTCGCCACCCTGGTGCCGGCGGCGACGCTGCCCGGCATCGCCGCCGGAGCCGCCGCCGTGGGTCTGGCGGGGATATCGATGCTGCCCAGGATCACCATCCAGCTGGCCAAACTTCCGCTGCCCCACGTCCCCGGAAGCTCCGAGGACCTCAAGGAGGACGGCGGTTTCCCCGACTACCACGAGATCCAGCGCCAGTCCGGCCTGGCCCACCAGTACATGACGGGGCTGATCATCGGCTGCGGCACCACGGCCGCACTGGGCGCGATCTTCACGACCACCGCCTCCAACATCTGGGGTTTCCTGCTCGCCGTCGTGGTCGCCACCGTGCTGATGCTGCGCGGCCGCAACTACGCGAACGGCAGCCAGGCGATCGCGCTGCTGCTGAGCGGGCTGCTCGCCGCGCTCGGCGTCACCGTCGAACTGCTGCTTCCCACGGCCACCACCCCGCTGCAGAAGCTGACCTGGATCTTCTGGCCACTGCTGCTGCTCGGGATCGCCGCCATCGTGCTCGGCGTGGTCTTCCCGAACAAGCGCTTCTCCCCGGTGCAGCGTCGCAGCGTGGACATCATCGAGGCGGTGCTGATCGCGCTGGTACTCCCGCTGGCGCTGGGAGTCATGGACGTGTACATGACCATCCGCGACCTCAACATCGACTTCCTGTGACGTGGTCACGGCGGAACCGGGCGACTCCGGGCGACGAGCCACGGCCGGTCTTCCGGAACCGGCCGAGGGCGCCACGCGCCTGCCGTGCCGATCCCGGAGCCGTCGACGTCCGAACCACTCCCCGGAGGGGACAAGTGATGCGCTCAACCACATCCGTGCGTCGTGACGGACTGCGACGCGTACTGGCGGTCTCCGCCGCGTGCGGTGTTCTCCTGGTGGGCGGGACGGTGCCTCCGGCGGTGGCACAGGAGGAGACCGACACCGCGGACAGCCCCTTCTCCCCGCCCGCGCTGAACCCGGAGTTCACCGCCAACTCCGACAGACTGGCCCCCAACGGGGCCTTCGCCAAGCAGCAGGCCTGCATGAGCGCCAGCGAGTCCGGGCCCACGATCGAGGAACAACCCTGGAGTCAGCGACTGCTCGGATTCCGCCACGCCCACGAGCAGGGCCTGCTCGGCGGCGGGCAGAAAATCGCCGTGATCGACACGGGAGTCAACCCACACCCCCGGCTCACCCCGAGACTGGAGGACGGCGGTTCGCTCATCACCGGCGGAGCACTGAACGACTGCGACGGACACGGCACGATCGTGGCGGGCATCATCGCCGCGCGGCAGTCCGAACAGACGGGATTCGTCGGTGTCGCCCCCGAGAGCACCATCCTGTCCATCAGGCAGTCCTCCTCGGTCTACCAGGACAGGGACCGGGGAACCACCCCCGGCACCACGGCGAGCATGGCCCAGGCCATCAACAGCGCGGTGGCCCAGGGAGCCGACGTGATCAACGTCTCCCAGGCCTCGTGCCAGTCACTGGCCCGTGCGAGCAACCCGCTGGACGAAGGCAACCAGCAGCTGCACAACGCGGTCAGAAACGCCTACGCCAACGAGGTGGTCGTCGTCGCGGCGGCGGGCAACGCGGGCGGCAAGTGCGAGAAGAACGCCCCGGACGATCCCAGCACCGCGGTGCTGCCGGCCTGGTTCGACAGGTACGTGCTGACCGTGGCGGCGGTGAACCAGCACGGCGCCCCGTCCGAGTTCACCGTCCCCGGGCCGTGGGTCGACGTGGCCGCGCCCGGGGAGAACCTGATCGCCCTCGACCCCGGCGTCGGCGGCAGCGGTCTGGTCAACCGCGTGGTGCACGGCCCCGACAACGAGCCCCAGCCCATCCAGGGGACCAGCTTCGCCGCCCCCTACGTCTCCGGGCTCGCCGCCCTGATCAAGCAGAAGAACCCCCAGCTGTCCGCCGAGCAGGTGATGCGGCGCATCACGGAAACAGCCCAGCACAACGGCGGGGACAGCGACATCATCGGCCACGGCCTGATCAATCCGATGGCCGCGGTCAACGACGTCGTCCCCGCCGAGCACGGCGCCGCGCCCCCACCGGTGGAACCACGCCACCTACAGGCGCACGTGTTCCCGCAGCGCGACTGGGCGGCCATCGCGGTGGCGCTGGGCGGAACCATCGGCGGAGTCGCCACGGTGCTGTTCGTCGCGTTCCTCGTCAACGCGCTGCGCAGGATGCGCGGCAACACCGGAACCACCCCCGGCGACAGGCCCTGAAACCCTCCGGGCTCCGCTTCCGAGGCCGGAACGGGTCGGGTCCTGCTCGGGACCCGACCCGTTCTTTCGGGGGAAACCACGCGCGACGGTTCCCGAGGGCCGCCGAGGCACCCGGCCGCACGGAGAACGCGGCAGCGGAGCACCCCGGCAGGTCGTCCCGGAGCCCGCTACCTCAGCTTCCGGTCGAGGCCGAAACCCCCGGGCTGGACTCCGACTCCTCCTCCGGAGGACGGTTCACCCCGGCTTCGGAGTCCATCGGGATGGAGTCGTAGACGACACTGGCCTGGGCCGGATCCAGAAAACTCCCGGACGGCAGCGAACCGAGCACCGCCGCCGGAGCCGAGCCGATGTCGGAGGCCCCGTTGACGACCCCCAGCCCCTTTGCCGTGGCCAGGTCCTTGATGCCGTAGGTGACCCCGCGGTCGGAGACCAGGTAGAGCGGACCACCCTCCGCCGTGTCCGGGCCGGTGGTGCCACGCACCACGGCCGCCTCACCCGGAGGCATGTAGAAGTAGTCCACCCGTGGGCCCTGGCCGTCGTACTGCGCCAGCTTCACCGGGGCCTGCGGGGCGGGCGAGGACGAGCCCACCGTGACGGTCACCCGCTGTTCACCGGAGGTGTTGCTCCAGCTCAGGCAGGAGGTTTTCGCCTCGGAGAACGGGATCGGACCGGGAACGCCGGTGGGGAAGTGCCCCACGTCCAGCTCGTCGCCCTCGGAGGCGTCGTCCACATCGGTCAGCATCCCGGTGGCGTTGGGGATCTCCTGGGCGGAGTACCGCGCCGCGTGCAGCACCGCGGCCGCGCCACGGCTGATCCGCTGCTTGCCGCTGTCCAACAGGACGAAGTACTCGAAGTGCTCGCCGTCCGGACCGGGCACGGTGCGGGAGACCACGTCCCCGAGTCGGTAGGAACCACTGTCGTACTCCGGTGTGCCCTCCGGAAGCTCCGGAACGTCCAGGGAGTCGACCTCGGGAACGGCGTTGAGGGTGTTCGTGCTGATCCGCCTCGGCACCGCCCCGTTCAACTCGAACATCTCCGTCACGGCGGGATCGGCGTCGGTCACCTCCGCCTTGACCACCCGCGTACTCGGGCGTTCGGGAACATCGGCGCGATAGACCAGGTAGCGCTGCTCGGAGCTGTCGTCCTCGACGTAGAGGGCCCCGTCCACGGGCAGTTCACGCCCCCGGTTGTTCACACCACCGACCACCGTGGTCTCCACAGTGGCCGTGGCCTGCATCCGCTCCGGACTCAACGCGTTGTTCAGCCGGGCCACGTCACAGATCGCCCAGGAAGGCTCGGCGGACTGTTCCGGATCCGGCAGGAAGTTCGGCGCGTTGGGGATTCCCGTCTTCGGGCCACGCGGCAGCTCGGCCAACGCGGCCTCCTTGACCTTCGTCGGTTCGATCGCCTGCCCCTGAGCGTTTCCCTTGGCCATGACCAGCAACTTCGCCGAGGCCATGTTCAGCATCGGCACCAGTCGCTTGTCGGTCTCCTCGTCCGAGGTGACCACGTAGACGCTGCCGCTCTCCTTGGCGATGACCACCGAACCCGGTTTGGGAACGGTTCCCTGGCCACTGAACAGACCCCAGACCAGGAAACCGATCATCCCGATGCAGGAGATGATCGCGCCCGCGATCGTCGCGCGTTTGTGCGACCCCAGGGGATCGTGCAACATCACCGCGTCCTTACGGGCGAGCGCGGACTCCATGCGGCGTATGACGAACCTGTAAGCCTGGACTTGTGATTTCGTCGTGGGTGTTGATGCCATTCTTCGCCTAAAGCTCTCCCGTCCGAGGTACCGTTCAGCAGGGTAGCCGGGAAAGGGTGCCGCGTGGGTACGGTTCGACCGACTCGGCGCAGTATTCTCGTCGACCGGCTACCGGGACCCGCACGCGCCCGCACCCACAGTGGGCAGACGCATCTACCTGCGAGGGGGAGAGACCCAACGGATGTCCGTGACCACACAGCATCCGGCCCAGTCGAAAGCGTCCGGATCCTCCGGCGCCGGGCCCACGAACACGCCGCGGGCACGAGTTCAGGCGCGTCGGCGCACCACGGGAGCCAGCCTCGGCGCGATACCCGTGTCGAACATCGTCGTGCTGGAGATCGGCCTGGCGGCCGGTCTCGTCATCGTCGCCGTCAACCAGGCACTGTGGCCGGTCGCGGCGACAGTGGCCGGACTCGCCCTGATCCTGGCGCTGTTGCGCCGACGCGGACGATGGTTCACCCAGATGTTCGGGCTCGTGCTCGACTACAACTTCCGCAACCACACCAGCGTGGTGGAGCCGGTCACCCCCGGCCTGACCGACGGGGGAGACGAGAACGGCGACGGGGTCATCGGGCCGGACGAGAACCACCGCGTCTCCCTGCTGCGGCTGGTCGTCCCCGACCTGGTCGTCGCCCACGGACAGGACCACGACCGCAACCACGTGGGGATGGCGTTCAACGACGGGAAGTGGACGGCCGTGCTCATGGTGGAGCCGACGCCGTCGCTGGTCAACGAGATCGGCAAGTCCCCCAACCTCCCGCTGGGAACGCTGACTCCCTGCCTGGAGGACCGCGGTGTGGTGCTCGACGCGATCCAGGTGATCTGGCACTGCTACCCGGGCAGCGCCTCGCTTCCCTCCAACTCCCCCGCCCTGAACTCCTACCTGGAGGTGCTGGGCCCACTTCCCGCCGCGGCGCGCCGCACCACCTGGATCGCGGTGCGGCTGGACCCGAAACGCTGCGCCAAGGCCGTGGGGGAACGCGGCGGCGGAATCGTCGGGGCGCACCGGGCGCTGATCGGCGCGCTGTCCCGCGTGCGCAGCGCACTGGAACGGGAGTCCGTGCCCACCAGGCCGCTGGACCCCGACGAGCTCCTGCAGGCGGGGATCGCCTCGGCCGAGCTCCAGTCGGTGCTGGGATCGCAACGTCCCGTGGGCCTCAAGGAACGCTGGGACGGCGTCACCGCGGGGGGTGTGGGCCACTCCAGCTACGCCATCACCGCCTGGCCCGCCCGGATGAGTCACAGCCTCAACGCCCTCACCGGGGTGCGCGCGCTGTCCTCCACGGTCTCGATCTCCATCTCCCCCGCCGGTGAGGACAACGAGGTCGGGATGCGCGGACTGGTCCGGGTGAGCGCCCGCACCCCCGACGAGCTCGACGCCGCCGACGAACGACTGCGAACCATCAGCGACAAACTCGGAGTGACCTTGACGCCGCTGCGTGGACTGCAACTGGCCGGTTTCACCGCGACCCTGCCGTTCGGAGGTGCGGTATGAACCGCAGCAGGACCATCGACACCCCGGACGACCTGCGCGCCACCGTCCCGGAGTTCCTGGTTCCCCCGGAAACCCTCGACACGGTGAGTCCCTCCGGCGACCGCGGTGGAATGATCATCGGCTCCGGACCGCAGGGCGAGCCGATCTCGACGTCGATCCTGCGTCCCCAACCCACCCGCATGGTCACCGTCGGCGGGCTGTACCTGGCCCGCCAGATCGCGCTGCGTGCGATGGCGACCGGGGCCTGGGTGATCGTGGCGACCGGTCGTCCCGAGCCGTGGAAGATCCTGGAGCGAGCCGCCGGGGAGACCCCCGACGGTCACCCGGTTCCACTGGTGCAGATCAGACGGCTCACCCCCTTCGACCTGCCGCGCTCCAGCGAGGATGCCCCGCTGTTGGTCATCCACGACGGCGGCGCGGTCCCCCAGGAACTGTTCCCGCCGCGCTCGGCCTGGCAGACCACCATGTACGTGCTGCCCTACCTGCACCCGCAGGTGGGCAGCGGCACGGCGGCGAACACCGCCGACCTGGTGCTGCTGCAACGGCTTCCCGTGAACCAGGCGCAGCTGGCCGGGCGGATCTGGCACCTGCACCCGCCGCAGGTGCACCAGCTGACCATGATCAAGGACGACGCGCTCATCGCCCTCGGCAACATGGTCTGGACGCCCATCCAGCTGGTCACGAACAAGCGTGAGCAGGAGATCCTGGGGCCCATCCGCCGCGGGGACTGACCCCTGCCCGGCTTCCCGGTTTTGTCCAAAACCGGGGGCCGTCCCTGGGGCGCTCGTTTTTAGGCAGAACCGGCCCGCTAGAGGGAGCGACGCGCCCTGGTGGTGCGGGCCCGCTCGGCGAGTTCCCCGTCCGGCGGATAGTCGACTCCGACCAGAGTCAGTCCGTGCGCCGGGGCCACCGAGCTGGTCCGTGTCCCGGAACCCAGCATCTCGGCGGGCCAGTCCACGGAACGTCTCCCGTCACCGGCCATCAGCACCGAGCCCACCAGGCTGCGCACCATCGAATGGCAGAACGCGTCGGCGCTGACCCGCGCCACCAGGCAGTGCCGCTCCACCCGCTCCCAGGAGAAGGTCTGCAACCGACGCACGGTGGTGGCCCCCTCGCGCTTCTTGCAGAACGCCGCGAAGTCGTGCAGGCCCAGCAGCCCCTCCGAGGCCCGGTTCAACCGGTCCACGTCCAACGGGCGGTTCCAGGCCAGCGTGTCCCGCCGGCGCAGCGGATCCACCCCCCACGGCGCGTCGGAGACCCGATAGCGGTAGTGCCGCCGCAGCGCGGAGAAACGCGCGTCGAAACCGGGGGCGGCGGCAACGGCCCGCAGCACCCGCACGTCACCGGGCAGGATCCGGTTCCACCGGAAACACAACCTGTCCAGATCCGGCAGCCCGTGCTCGTCGACACCGAGCCGTCCCGCCTCCTCGGCAGCCAGGGGGACGACGTCGACGTGCACCACCTGCCGATCGGCGTGCACCCCGGCGTCGGTGCGCCCGGCGACCACCACGGGTCCCGCCAACCGCTTTCCCGGGGGTTGTTTGTGCAGGGCGTCCTCCAGCAGTTCCTGCACCGTCCGCAGCCCCGGCTGCCGCGCCCAGCCGGAGAAGTCCGTGCCGTCGTAGGCGAACTCGATCCGAACACGAACGAACCCGCCCTCCCCTTCGGGAGCGACGGGTTCGTCGACCACCTCGGCAGACACCGGTGTCAGGACTCCTTGTTCGTGGAGTCCTCGTCGCTGTCGCCGGCGGAGCCCTCGGAAACGGCCTCCGTGGCCGCCTCCTCGGCACCGGAGTTCTCCTCGGCGGCCTCCGCCGTGGCCTGCTCGGTGGACTGCCCGCTCTGCTGGTCCTTGGCGAAGGTGGTGCCCCGGGCGGCCTCGGCCTCGGTCGTGGCCATCTTCTCGTTGACGAGTTCGATGATCGCCATCGGCGCGTTGTCGCCCTTGCGCGGCATGGTCTTGACGACCCTGGTGTAACCACCCGGGCGGTCCGAGAAGAACGGACCGATCTCGGCGAAGAGCTTGTGCACGACGTCCTTGTCCCGGATCGTCTTCAGCACCTCGCGACGGTTGTGCAGGTCACCCTTGGTGGCCTTGGTGATGAGTCGCTCGGCGAGCGGCTGGACCCGCTTCGCCTTCGCCTCGGTGGTGGTGATCCGCCCGTGCTCGAACAGCGCGGTGGCGAGGTTCGCCAGGATATGCCGCTGGTGCGACGGCGACCCGCCAAGACGCGGACCCTTCGTTGGCCTGGGCATCGGTTGCTCCTCTCAAGGTGCGGCCGGAAACCAGTCCGCGAAGCGCGGTTACAGCTGCTCCGTCTCCGCGTAGTCCTGGCCGTCGTCGTCATAGCCGTTGTCGAAGCCGCTGTCGTAACCGCCACCGAAACCGGTGTCGAAACCACCGGGGGACGACATCCCCTGCGGCATGCTGGTTTCCTCCGACCAGCTCTCGGAGGGGTACTCGGCGGCCGCGGCCGACGGGTCGAATCCGGGCGGGCTGTCCTTCAGCGTCAGGCCCAGACCGACCAGTTTCATCTTGACTTCGTCGATGGACTTCGCACCGAAGTTACGAATGTCCAACAGATCCGCCTCGCTGCGCGAGACCAGTTCGCCGACGGTGTGGATGCCCTCGCGCTTGAGGCAGTTGTACGAGCGCACCGTCAGGTCGAGATCCTCGATGGGCATCGAGTAGGCGGCGATCGTGTCCGCCTCGGCCGGCGAGGGGCCGATCTCGATCCCTTCCGCGTCGACGTTGAGTTCCCGGGCCAGGCCGAACAGCTCGACCAGGGTGCGACCCGCCGAGGCCACCGCGTCCCGCGCGGTGATCGAGGGCTTGGTCTCCACGTCGAGCACGAGCTTGTTGAAGTCCGTGCGCTGTTCGACACGGGTCGAGGTGACGTCGAAGGAGACGTTGCGTACCGGCGAGTAGATCGAGTCCACGGGGATCCGGCCGATCTCGGCGCCGGACTCCTTGTTCTGCGCGGCGGGGACGTAACCGCGTCCGCGCTCCACCACGAGCTCGATCTCCAGCTTGCCCTTCGAGTTGAGCGTGGCGATGTGGAGATCGGGGTTGTGCACGGTCACACCGGCCGGGGGGACGATGTCGGCGGCGGTGACGTCACCGGGGCCCTGCTTGCGCAGGTACATGGTGACCGGCTCGTCGTCCTCGGAACTGACGACGAGCTCTTTGATATTCAGGATGATGTCGGTAACGTCTTCCTTGACCCCCGGAATCGTGGTGAATTCGTGGAGCACACCGTCGATACGCAGGCTGGTCACGGCCGCGCCCGGGATCGAGGACAGCAGGGCACGGCGGAGCGAATTGCCGAGGGTGTAACCGAAGCCGGGCTCCAGCGGCTCGAAAGTGAACCGGGAGCGCGTCTCCGAAATAGGCTCCTCGGACAGTGAGGGTCGCTGGGAGATGAGCACTGTCGTTTTTCCTTTCCACACGGCGCCCGCCATTTTACGCCGAAGGGATGGCGTGCCCGCTGCGAACAGTGGGCGGGGTGGGGGTGTGGCACACCCCCACCCGTACCGGACCGCGGAGCAGCCATCGGTGCGGTAGCCGCTCCGCCCAGTGTCACTTCGAGTAGAGCTCGACGATGAGCTGCTCGGTGACCGGCGTGTCGATCTGTGCCCGTTCCGGCAGCTGGTGCACCAGGATCCGCAGCGAAGACGGCACCACCTGCAGCCAGGCCGGAGCGGGCCGCTCGCCCAGGGTTTCCTTGGCGATGATGAACGGCGTCGTGTTCAGCGACTTCGGCTTGACGTCGATGATGTCGAACTTCGAGACCTGGTAGCTCGGGATGTCCACCTTCCGGCCGTTGACCAGGAAGTGTCCGTGGTTCACCAGTTGGCGGGCCTGCCTGCGGGTACGCGCGATTCCCGCGCGGTAGACCACGTTGTCCAGGCGGGCTTCCAGCAGCTGCAGCAGGTTGTCACCGGTCTTGCCGGGCCTGCGGTTGGCCTCCTCGTAGTAGGAGCGGAACTGCTTCTCCAGCACCCCGTACGTGTAGCGGGCCTTCTGCTTCTCCTGCAGCTGCAGGAGGTACTCGGTCTCCTTGATGCGCCCACGACCGTGCTGCCCCGGCGGGTACGGACGACGTTCGAACGACTGGTCGCCGCCGACGAGATCGACCTTCAACCGGCGGGACTTGCGGGTCGCGGGACCGGTGTAACGAGCCATTGGTGTCTACTCCTCTCCCGCTTCTCAGACCCGACGCCGCTTCGGCGGGCGGCAGCCGTTGTGCGGCTGCGGGGTCACGTCCTGGATGGTGCCCACTTCGAGACCCGCGGCCTGCAGCGAACGGATCGCCGTCTCCCGACCGGAACCGGGGCCCTTGACGAAGACGTCGACCTTCTTCATGCCGTGCTCGGCCGCCTTGCGGGCGGCGTTCTCCGCGGCCATCTGGGCCGCGAACGGAGTGGACTTGCGCGAGCCCTTGAAACCGACGTGCCCGGCGGAGGCCCAGCTGATCACCGAACCGACGGTGTCGGTGATCGACACGATCGTGTTGTTGAAGGTGCTCTTGATGTGCGCCTGTCCGTGCGCTACGTTCTTTTTCTCCTTGCGCCGGACCTTCTTGACGGCCCCGGCGCGTCCCTTCGGTGGCACTACTACTCAGCTCCTCGCGAGGTTTACTTCCTGGCCTTCTTCTTGCCCGCGACCGTCTTCTTCGGTCCCTTGCGAGTACGGGCGTTGGTCTTGGTCCGCTGCCCGTTCAGCGGCAGGTGGCGGCGGTGCCGCATCCCCGCGTAGGAACCGATCTCGATCTTCCGGCGAATATCGGCCTGGACCTCGCGGCGAAGGTCACCCTCGACCCGGTAGTTGTTCTCGACGTGCTCACGCAGCGCCGAGAGCTGGTCGTCGTCGAGGTCCTTCGCACGGGTGTCGAAGGGGATACCCGTGGTCTGCAGGATCGTCCTCGAACTGCTGCGGCCGATGCCGTAGATGTAGGTCAGCGCGACCTCGATGCGTTTGTCACGCGGGAGGTCGACACCAGCGAGCCTTGCCATCTGGCAGGTACTCCTCACTCGTCGTTCCAGGTCTTCTCCCCGACCGTCCCCGTGCCGGTGGCACGCCTGCCCGTGCGGGTCCCCGTGGGGCCGCCGGGACAACCACCGCCGTGCACGAAGCCCCGGCCTGGTTCCGGGGGTGGACCGACTCAACTCCCGAGCCGGCAGGTTCCGGGGAGGTCCCTTGTCGCTTGTTCTTCGTTGTGTCCGGCCGCTGCGACGACCGGCTGCCGGTCAGCCCTGACGCTGCTTGTGACGCCCGTTGTCACAGATCACAAGGACTCGTCCGTGCCGACGAATCACCTGGCACTTGTCGCAGATCCTCTTCACACTCGGTTTGACCTTCACGGCCGTGCTCCCCTGCTCGCCAAGCGTGTCCGTCAATCCCGGACACCGTGGAGGTCACTTGTAGCGGTAGACAATGCGCCCACGGGAGAGGTCGTAGGGAGACAGCTCCACGACGACCTTGTCCTCGGGCAGGATGCGGATGTAGTGCTGGCGCATCTTGCCACTGATGTGCGCGAGGACCTTGTGGCCGTTCTCCAGCTCGACCCGGAAGGTCGCGTTGGGGAGCGGCTCTATCACCCGACCCTCGACCTCAATGGCCCCGTCCTTTTTGCCCATGTCCTCCGCGTTTCGTGACGGTGACAGTTCATCTTCTCGGTATCGCGTACCGCTTTCTTCCCGCTGGACGCCGGAACCGGCACCAAGGGCAGGCTCACCCCTGCGCGGTCCGTGGGTTCCGCCGCCGTCGACGAGTTAGCCTCGACGACACACCGCAGGAACCGCGGTCGTCCCCGTACGGAAAGACCATGCCTTGACCCACCCGCTGGATCACGGCTGCTCCTGCGAGCAGAACGGCATGACGAACCGACGCCACGAGTGCGCCGGTCCTCCACTGTACGCGCACACGCGAATGCCACCCAAATCGGGGCTGGACATGGCGTGTCGACCGACATGGAGTGATTCCGTGAACACGAAAAGTATCAGTCGCACCGTCGGAGAACAGCCGACGGTAACAGCCCGCGCCGTCGTCGGCGGTCAACGGGGGGCGCTGCCACGCCCCCACCGGCAGGCACACGAGGAGAACAGGTGACAGCCCAACACCACGGCAAACACGTCCCGCGCCGGATGACCGACAGCCCCGCCCTCGCGGAGTACCGGCGTTTTTTCGCCACCGCCCTGCGCAACCCCACGACCGTCGGAGCGGCCACCCCGACGTCGAAGGCCGTGGCCAGAACGGTGGCCCGGTTCCTGCCCACCACCGGCTCCCCCACGGTGGTGGAGCTCGGCCCGGGAACAGGCTCGCTCAGCGACGAAATTCACACCAGGCTTCCGGCCACGGGCCGACACGTCGGCATCGAACTGAACGAGGACCTCGTCCGGCACCTGCGTGCCCGCATACCCGGTATGGAGAGCGTCCACGCGGACGCGCGCGAACTGCGGCACACCCTCACCCGGCTCGGCGTCGACTCCGCCGACGCGATCGTCAGCAGCATACCGTGGTCCCTGCTGGCCGCCGACGTCCAGCGCGACATCCTGGACCAGTGTCGTCGGGTGCTCACCCCCGAGGGGCGGTTCACCGCCCTCGCCTGTCTGCCGATGCAGCACAGCCCCGGGGGCAAGCGCTTCCGGGCGGAACTGCACTCGACCTTCGCCGAGGTCGGAACCCGGATCGTCTGGCGCAACCTCCCCCCACTGCTGCACTACGCCTGCACCGGACCGCTGCCCGAACGCGACTGACCCCGGCCCGGTCCACGGCGTGGCCCCGCGAGCGCCGCGGGGTGACCCCGGACGGCGGGGCACACCGCGGAGGCCCCGTGTGGTGTGCCCCGAACGGGCGATGCCCGGCTCGGGCCCGACGAGCACGTTCCGAAAGACTTTCTCAGAAGGCGGTCAGTACCCAGGGACCGTCGGCGGTGACCGCCACCGTGTGTTCCCAGTGCGCGGCGCGGGAACCGTCCAGCGTGACCACGGTCCACTCGTCGTCGAGCTCCTCGGTGTCCGGAGGACCGAGCGTGAGCATGGGCTCCACGGCCAGAGCCATGCCCTCCCGCAGCTTCGGCCCCTTGCCGGGCCTGCCGAGGTTGGGCAGGAACGGCTCCATGTGCATCCGCGTGCCGATCCCGTGCCCGCCGTACTCGGCGATGATCCCGTAGTCGGTCCCGTCGGAGGAGGCCGCCGCCCGCGCGGCGGACTCCACGGCGTGCGAGATGTCGGTCAGCCGGTTGCCCGCCACCATCTGGTCGATCCCCGCCCACATCGCGCGCTCGGTCGCCGCGGACAGGGCCCGGTCGCGGGCGCTGACCGAGCCCACCGGGATGGTCACGGCGGAGTCGCCGTGCCACCCGTCCAGGATCGCCCCGCAGTCCACCGAGATCAGGTCACCGTCGGCGAGCACCTCCTGTTCGGAGGGGATGCCGTGCACGACCTTCTCGTTGACCGAGGCACAGATCGACCCCGGAAAACCGTGGTATCCCTTGAAGGAGGGCACCGCCCCGGCCTCCCGGATGACGCTCTCGGCCACGGAGTCGAGTTCCGCGGTGCTGACGCCGGGCCGGGCCCGCTCGGTCACCGCGGCCAGCGCACGTGCCACCACGAGACCGGAGGCCCGCATGGCCTCGATCTCGCCCTTCGTCTTCACCTCGATGCCCTTGCCCCGCCGAAGCACTGTGTCCCCTCTCGTCCTGCTCGGCGGCCCCGAACTCCTCTCGGGCGACCACCGTGCGTTCCTCACCGGAGCACCCGACTGCCGTGCCCGGAAACAACGGAACGGGGCCGGCCGTGCCGTGGTGGGCACAGCCGGCCCCGTCCGACCGACCATAGTCGTTCTGCGCTGGGACGCGCGCACCGCCTCCGTACCGGGAGTCTCCCCACACCGGGGTCTCAGGTGCGGGTGCGCAGGGCCTCCAGCGCCCGGGAGGAGACCTCCTCCACCGGCCCGAACGCGTCGATCGTGATCAGCTTGTCCCGGTAGTAGTCCAACAGCGGCGCCGTCTCCGAGTCGTACACGTCCAGCCTGCGCCGGATGAGGTCCTCGGTGTCGTCGGAGCGTCCGCGCTCCAGCAGGCGGCGGACGAGCTCCTCGCGGGGGACCTCGAACTGCACGACGGCGGTGAGTTCCATGCCGTTCTCGGTGAGGATGCCGTTGAGCACGTCGGCCTGCGGCGTGGTGCGCGGGAATCCGTCGAGCAGAAAGCCCTCGGCCGCGTCGGCCGCCTTCAGGCGCTGGCGCACCATCTCGTTGGTGACCTCGTCCGGTACCAGTTCACCGGCGTCGAGATAGCTCTTGGCCTCCTTGCCCAGTGGCGTGGCGTTGTCGATGTTCTCCCGGAACAGATCGCCACTGGAGATGTGGGGGACCGCGAGATGTTCACTCAGCACGGCCGCTTGGGTGCCTTTGCCCGCACCGGGCGGGCCGACCAGAACCAATCGCACCAAGGGTCTGCCTCCGAATCCGTGATGGTGGCTTGGCCACCGTTTGGCGGGCGCTCGGGCCCGTCTGTCATCGCACGTCCGCGTCCTGTTCCGATCTCCCACGGACCTCTCCGCCGAGGTAACCGGCTGTGCGGACACCGAGCGATCGACACCGTAACCGAAGCCGCCGATTCCGCCATGGCTTACGCCTGAAGTGTGGGAAACCACTCCCGCCGGTACCCGCCCATCGGACGAACGCCACTCCGGAAGCGGACGGAAGCCACCGTCCGCGCGGACTTCGATCCTACCGGAGGAAACCCTCGTAACTGCGCTGCGTAAGCTGGCTCTCCACCTGTTTGACGGTGTCCAGACCCACGTTGACCATGATCAGCACCGCCGTCCCGCCGAACGGGAAGTTCTGTGCCCCGCTCTGGTCCCCGCCGGTGACACCGAGGAAGAAGTTCGGCAGCACCGCGATGATACCGAGGTAGAGCGCGCCGGGCAGCGTGATCCGGGAGAGCACGAACCCGAGGTACTCGGCGGTGGGCCGCCCGGGACGGATGCCGGGGATGAACCCGCCGAACTTCTTCATCTCGTCGGCACGTTCCTCCGGGTTGAACGTGATCGAGACGTAGAAGTAGGCGAAGAAGATGATCATCGCCATGTACAGCAGGATGTGCACCCAGCTGGAGGGATCCACGATGTAGTTCTGGATGAACCTGGCCCACCAGGTGTTCTGGTTGCCCGCCAGCTGGCCGAGCAGCTGGGGCAGGTACAGCAGCGAGGACCCGAAGATGACCGGGATGACACCGGCCTGGTTCACCTTCAGCGGCAGGTAGGTGGAGGTCCCGCCGTACATCCTGCGCCCGATCATGCGCTTGGCGTACTGCACCGGAATCCGCCGCTGGGCCTGCTCGACGAACACGACGCTGGCGATGATGACCAGACCGAAGGCGCAGATCACGGCGAACACGAAGCCGCCGCTGTTGGTCAGGATCTTGCCGCCCTCGGCGGGAATGCGGGCGGCGATCGAGGTGAAGATCAACAGCGACATGCCGTTGCCGACACCGCGCTCGGTGATCAGCTCGCCCATCCACATCAGCAGTGCCGCGCCCGCGGTCATCGTGACGACGATGACCACCATGTTCAGCACCGAGCCGTCCGGGATGACCTCCCGCTGGCAGCCCGGGAAGAGCTGCCCGCGCACGGCCAGCGCGACGATTCCCGTCGCCTGCAGCACGGCCAGCGCCACCGTGAGGTAGCGGGTGTACTGCGTCAGCTTGGCCTGGCCGGACTGACCCTCCTTCTTGAGCTGCTCGAACCGCGGGATCACCACCTGCAACAGCTGCACGATGATGCTGGCGGTGATGTAGGGCATGATGCCCAGCGACAACACCGACAGCTGGAGCAGGGCTCCGCCGCTGAAGAGGTTGAGCAGCGAGTACACGCTCTGGTTCTCGCCCTTCAGACCCTCAACACACTGTTGGATGTTCGGGTAGGAGACCCCGGGGGAGGGAATCGTGGCACCGAGCCGGTACAGCACGATGATCCCCAGTGTGAACAGGATCTTGCGGCGCAGATCCGGCGTTGTCAGAGCCGAGCGGAATGCGCCGAGCACGCAGACCTCCTGTGCGCGAGCCGGTAGTCACCGGCCGGTGTCGGTGGCCGACCCACGAGTCGCCCACGGCTGGATTCCGTCAACAGTGCCGTTCGTACACGGAACTGCCGCACGGACTCTAACAGCATCCTCCCGATCTTTCGTAGCCACCTGCGCACAGCGGCGACAAACGGACAGCCGACCGACGCGGAGGGTGAGCACCGACCGGCGCGACAGGTGCGCCGGCTCGAAGGTGCGCCCATCGGACGGGTGGCGGGAGTTCGGAAGCGGCGAGTGCGGCCTCCGGTCGAGTCCTCGCCGCCGCACGGACGATGCTGCGTCCCCCGATCAGAGGGCACACAAACGGGGTCGGCCTTCCGTGGAAGACCGACCCCGTTCTCGACCGGTGATCACATGCCGTAACCCGGGCGGCGAAAAACCACCCGAAGGAATACGGCGGATCCTCAGCGTTCCCGCTTGGTGGCGGTACCACCGGCGGCGGTGATCTTCTCCCTGGCGCTGGCGGTGAACGCGTGCGCGGTCACGTCCAGCTTCACGCCGTCGAGGTCACCGTCACCGAGGATCTTGACCAGCTGGCCCTTCTTCAGCAGCCCGGCACCGATCAGCTCCTCGACGCCGACCGTGCCTCCCCGCGGGAAGGCCTCGGCCAGCCTGCCGACGTTGACTCCCTTGTACTCGACCCGGTTCGGGTTCTTGAAGCCACGCAGCTTGGGCAGCCGCATCTGCAGCGGCATCTGCCCACCCTCGAAACCGGGCGGCACGGTCTTCCGGGCCTTCGTGCCCTTCGTGCCCCGGCCCGCGGTCTTGCCCTTGGAACCCTCACCACGACCGACACGGATCTTGCCGCGCTTGGCTCCCGGAGCGGGCCGCAGATCATGAATCTTGATGGTCATTACTCGACCTCCTCGACCGACACGAGATGGCCGACCGTGTGGATCTGGCCACGGACCATGGGATTGTCCGGGCGGATCACGGTCTGGCCGATCTTACGCAGCCCGAGGCTCCGCATCGTCTCGCGATGGTTCGGCTTCCGCCCGACCAGTCCACGCTTCTGGGTGATCTTCAGCTGACTCATCCGGTTCAGACCTCCTGACCCGCGCGCTGGCGCAGCATCCTGGCCGGAGCGACGTCCTCCAACGGAAGACCACGCCGAGCCGCGACCTCCTCGGGACGCTGGAGTTCCTTCAGCGCCGTGATGGTCGCCTGCACGATGTTGAGGGCGTTGCCGCTGCCCAACGACTTGCTCAGCACGTCGTGCACACCGGCGCACTCCAGCACCGCACGCACCGGGCCACCGGCGATGACCCCGGTACCCGGGCTCGCCGGACGCAGCAGCACCTTGCCGGCGGCGTCCTCACCCTGAACCGGGTGCGTGATCGTGCCTCCGACCCGCGGAACGCGGAAGTAGTTCTTCTTGGCTTCCTCGACCCCTTTGGCGATGGCGGAAGGCACTTCCTTGGCCTTGCCGTAGCCCACGCCGACGAGGCCGTCGCCGTCACCACAGACGACCAGGGCGGTGAAACTGAACCGCCGGCCACCCTTGACGACCTTCGCGACCCTGTTGATGGTCACGACACGCTCGAACTGCGGGGATTTTTCCTGGGCCGCCCCGCCACGGCCACCGTCGCGGCGGTCCTTGCGGTCCTTGCCGCCGGATTCCGAACCGCCTTCACGCCGAGTGCGTCCAGGCATCAGGCGTCCCTTCCGTTACGTGCTGTCATCCTTCGTACGACGGCGTAGTGGTTGCTGGGCACCGCTTCAGAACTCCAGACCGCCGCCGCGTGCGGCATCCGCGAGGGCGGCCACCCGACCGTGGTAGGCGTGCCCACCGCGGTCGAAAACCACCTTCTCGATTCCTGCCTTGCTCGCACGCTCCGCGACCAGCTCGCCGACCCGGGTTGCCTGGGCCTTCTTGTCGCCCTCGAACGTGCGCATGTCCGCTTCCAGCGTGGACGCCGATGCCAGGGTGTGCCCGATCGTGTCGTCGATGACCTGCGCGACGATGTGCCGCGTCGAACGACTGACGACCAGCCGGGGACGCTGGGGCGTGCCGCTGATCTTCTTGCGGATACGGGCGTGCCGCTGGGCCCGGGCGCGACGACGCTCACCCGCGACGCTCTTGCCCACCGGCTTGCGCTTCCTCGTGGCTGTGGTGGTCTCGCTCATGGTCACTTACCCGTCTTCCCGACCTTGCGGCGAATGTTCTCGCCCGCGTAGCGCACACCCTTCCCGTTGTAGGGCTCGGGCAGGCGCAGCTTGCGGATCCTGGCGGCTACCTCTCCGACGAGCTGCTTGTCGATTCCCTTGACCGACAGCTTCGCCGGACCGTCCGTGGCGAACTCGATGCCCTCCGGCGGTTCCATGACCACCGGGTGGCTGTAGCCCAGGGAGAACTCGAGGTTCTGACCCTTCTGCACCACACGGTAACCGACACCCTGGATCTCGAGGTCCTTCTGGAAACCCTGACTGACCCCGAGGACCATGTTGTTGATCAAGCTGCGCGACAGACCGTGCAACGAACGGCTGGCCCGCTCGTCGTCCGGACGCTTGACCAGGATCGAGCCGTCGGAGTCCTTCTCGACCCTGATCGGCTCGGAAATACGCTGGTGCAGTTTCCCCTTGGGGCCGCTCACCGTAACCGTCTGGCCGTCGATCTCCACCTCGACGCCGGAGGGAACGGTGATCGGCAACTTCCCGATGCGCGACATACCGTGGACTCCTCCTTCACCAGACGTAGGCGAGGACTTCCCCGCCCACACCATTACGCATCGCTTGCCGGTCCGTTTGCAGGCCGCTCGACGTCGAGATGATGGCGATGCCCAGTCCCCCCAGAACCTTCGGCAGGTTCGTGGACTTGGCATACACCCGCAGCCCGGGCTTGGAGACCCGGCGCAGCCCGGTGATGGACTTCTCGCGGTTGGGGCCGTACTTGAGCTCCACGACCAGTTCCTTGGTCTTGGTGCCCTGTTGCACGCGAGAGCCGGCCACGTAGCCCTCACGCTGAAGAATGTCGGCGATGTTCGCCTTGAGCTTGGAGTGCGGCATCACGACTTCGTCGTGGTAGGCGCGACTCCCGTTGCGCAGACGCGTCAGCATGTCTGCGATCGGATCGGTCATCGTCATGGTGACCCTGTCAACCTTTCTCGTTCGGTTCCCCGGACCCGGATACCGCGCGGGAGCACGGTCTGGATCCTGGCCTAAACGAAGTCGGGGTACTG
This sequence comes from Actinopolyspora mortivallis DSM 44261, assembly GCF_000384035.1. GTDB lineage: Bacteria > Actinomycetota > Actinomycetes > Mycobacteriales > Pseudonocardiaceae > Actinopolyspora > Actinopolyspora mortivallis. Next base: position 233,728 of record NZ_KB913024.1, on the reverse strand, counting down.
GTTCCGCTCCACGACCCCGTCGGTCGGGGTGACGGAACTCCGTTCGTCGCGAGCCTCGTACCGGGCTGCAGCCACTGGCCCCGGTGACCGACGAGACCTCCCCCGTGGGGTCGTCCCGTCGAGAGCACCTCACCAGGAGGACTTGCTGATCCCCGGCAGCTCACCCGCGTGGGCCATCTCCCGGAAGCAAATCCGGCACAGGCCGAACTTGCGCAGGACGGCGCGGGCGCGCCCGCAACGCTGGCAACGAGTGTAGGCACGCACGCTGAACTTCGGCTTGCGCGCCGCCTTGTTGATCAGTGCTTTCTTGGCCATCGGCTCAGTTCTCCTCGTCTCGATCCGCAGCGACGGCCACGAGTCACTGTTCCCTGAACGGGAAGCCCAGATGCCGCAGCAGCGACCTGCCCTCTTCGTCGGTGGTGGCCGTTGTCACTACCGTGATGTCCATGCCGCGTGCCCGGTCGATCGAGTCCTGGTCGATCTCGTGGAACATCGACTGGTCGTTGAGCCCGAACGTGTAATTGCCGTTACCGTCGAACTGCTTCGGCGACAGGCCCCGGAAGTCCCGGATGCGCGGCAGGGAGATCGTGACCAGGCGGTCGATGAACTCCCACATGCGCGCCCCGCGCAGCGTCGCCCGCGCCCCGATCGGCATTCCCTCGCGGACCTTGAACTGCGCGATGGACTTGCGCGCCCTGCGCACCTCGGCCCGCTGACCGGTGATCGTCGCCAGGTCGCGAACGGCGCCCTCGATCAGCTTGCTGTCCCGCGCGGCATCGCCCACACCCATGTTGACGACGACCTTGACCACGCTGGGCACCTGCATCGGGTTGGAGTACCCGAACTCCTCCTTCAGCGCGGGGAAGATCTCGTCGCGGTAGCGGGTCTTCAGCCGCGGGACAATCCTCTCGGTGTTCTTCTCGGTGGTAGTCACGAGTCAGATGTCCTTACCGTTGCGGCGAGAGATCCGAACTTTCCTGCCGTCTTCGCCGGTGCGGTAACCGACGCGCGTGGGCTGGCCGTCCGAGTCCAGGACCATCACGTTGCTGACGTGGATCGGTGCTTCCTGCGTCACGATGCCGCCGGACTGCGCACCACGCTCGGTCCGCGAGACCCGGGTGTGCTTCTTGATCTGGTTGACACCCTCGACCAGCACACGCTCCCGCTTGGGAAAGGCCTGGATGACCTTGCCCCGGGCGCCCTTGTCCTTGCCGGCGATGACGACGACCGTGTCGCCCTTCTTCACCTTCATCACAGCACCTCCGGCGCGAGCGAGATGATCTTCATGAACTTCTTCTCACGCAGCTCACGCCCGACGGGCCCGAAGATACGGGTACCGCGCGGGTCCCCGCCCTGCTTGATCAGCACCGCCGCGTTCTCGTCGAACCGGATGTAGGAACCGTCCGGGCGACGCTTCTCCTTCTTCTGACGGACGATGACCGCCTTGACCACATCACCACGCTTGACACCGGCGGCGGGGATGGCCTCCTTGACCGTGGCCACCACCACGTCGCCGATACCCGCGTAGCGCCGACCGGAACCACCGAGGACGCGGATCGTGAGGATCTCCTTGGCCCCGGTGTTGTCGGCGACTCGCAGTCGCGACTCCTGTTGGATCACGTTTACTCCTGACCCTAAGTTTCCGCACCCGACGTGCGGAGACACTCTGGCATGTCCGATTTCCGACCCGACATGCGCGGTCACAACAACCTGCGGGGGGCTTGTCCCACCCCCCGCAGGTGGCGTTACTTGGCCTTTTCCTGGATCTTGACCAGTCGCCAGCGCTTGGTCGCCGACAACGGTCGCGTCTCCATCAGCAACACCCGGTCGCCGACACCCGCGTCGTTGTTCTCGTCGTGCGCCTTGACCTTGGTGGTCTTGCGCATGATCTTGCCGTAGAGCGGGTGCTTCTTGCGGTCCTCGAGAGCCACGACGATCGTCTTGTTCATCTTGTCCGAGACGACGTAGCCCTCACGGGTCTTGCGCTGGTTACGCTGTGCGTTCTGCTCGTGCGTCACTGTTTCGCTCATGCCGCGCCCTCCTCGGCGCCCTCAGGAGACACCGACAGGCCCAGCTCACGTTCACGCATGATCGTGTAGATCCGGGCGATGTCCCTGCGAACCACGCGCAACCGTCGGTTGTTCTGCAACTGCCCGGTGGCCATCTGGAACCGAAGGTTGAACAGCTCCTCCTTCGACTCCCGCAACCGGGAGACGAGTTCCTCGTCGTTGAGCTCCCGGAGTTCGGAAGCGGTGACACCAGCGGCCATCAGAAGTCACCACCCTCGCGGGACACGATCTTGCACTTCATCGGAAGCTTGTGGACCGCGCGCCTCAGTGCCTCGTAAGCGATTTTCTCGTTCGGGTAGTTCAGCTCGAACACGACCCGACCCGGCTTCACGTTGGCGATCCAGTACTCCGGCGAACCCTTACCGGAACCCATGCGGGTCTCGGCGGGCTTCTTCGTCAGCGGCCGGTCCGGGAAGATGTTGATCCAGACCTTGCCGCCACGCTTGACGTGCCGGGTGATCGCGATACGCGCCGACTCGATCTGCCGGTTGGTCACGTAGGCGTGTTCGAGCGCCTGGATGCCGTACTCGCCGAAGTTGATCCGGGTGCCGCCCTTGGCGAAGCCCTTACGCTTCGGCGCGTGGCTCTTGCGCCACCTGACCTTGCGTGGGACGAGCACGTCTCAGTCCTCCGTCTTCTGTTCAGCGTGCGGCTCGCTGACAGCCGGAGCGTTCTCGGCGGCGGCGTCCGTCGCCGTCTGCTCCTGCTGTGGGCTCTCCGCGGAGCCACCGGACTTCGGGCCCTTCGCGGAACGGCCGCCCTGGGTACCGGTGTTCGTGGTGCCGGAGGCACCCGAACGACGCTTGCCGCCGCGCTCGGAACGGCGGCCACCACCGCCACCGCCCTCGCCGCGCGGGGGGCGCACCTCGGACTCCTGCTGCTTCTGCTTCAGGCCCCCGATGAGCTCGCCCTTGTAGATCCAGACCTTCACACCGATGCGGCCGAAGGTCGTGCGGGCCTCGAAGAACCCGTAGTCCATGTCCGCACGCAGCGTGTGCAGCGGCACCTGGCCCTCACGGTAGAACTCCGAACGGGACATCTCGGCCCCACCGAGACGGCCGCTGCACTGCACCCGGATCCCCTTGACCTGGGACGAGCGCATGGCGGACTGGATGCCCTTGCGCATGGCCCGACGGAAGGACACACGGTTGGACAACTGCTCGGCGATGCCCTGGGCGACCAGCTGGGCATCGGCCTCGGAGTTCTTGACCTCGAGGATGTTGAGCTGGACCTGCTTACCGGTCAGCTTCTCCAGCGAACCGCGGATGCGGTCCGCCTCGGCACCCCGCCGGCCGATGACGATGCCCGGCCGGGCGGTGTGAATGTCCACCCTCACCCGCTCACGGGTGCGCTCGATCTCGACCTTGGAGATCCCGGCGCGCTCCATTCCCCGCGACAGGTGATTGCGGATCTTGACGTCCTCCGCGACGTACTCCGCGTACTGCTTGTCGGCGTACCAGCGAGACTTCCAGTCCGTGGTGATGCCGAGCCGGAAGCCGTGCGGGTTGATCTTCTGACCCACTACCGGGCACTCCCCTTCTGGCTGCGCTTACGAGACTTGCCCTGCCCCTTCGGCTGGCGCGACTCGACCTCGACCGTGATGTGGCTGGTCCGCTTCCGAATGCGGAAAGCACGTCCCTGGGCACGCGGGCGGAAGCGCTTCAGCGTCGGCCCCTCGTCCACGTACGCACGGTGCACCCACAGCGTGCTCGGATCGAGCGCGTTGTTGTTCTCCGCGTTGGCCATGGCACTGGCGAGCACCTTCGACACCGGACCGCTGGCGGCCTGCGGCGCGAACTTGAGCACGTCCAGGGCTTCGTTGGCGCTGCGGCCCCTGATGAGATCGACCACGCGCCGCGCCTTCATCGGCGACACGCGGACGAAGCGGGCCCGCGCCACCGCACGCGGATTCTCCTCCGCGGCACTGTCGTCGGTACGGGCATTCATCCTGCTACCCCTTTGCCCCGGGTCGCCGACGGAATCGGACGACCCGGCTCGTTCGTGTCACAAACCCGCTCAGCGGCGGCGAGACTTCCGGTCTTCTTTGACGTGACCCTTGAAAGTGCGGGTCGGGGCGAATTCGCCGAGCTTGTGCCCGACCATGTTCTCGCTGATGAACACCGGCACGTGCTTACGGCCGTCGTGAACGGCGATCGTGTGCCCCACCATGTCCGGGATGACCGTGGACCGGCGCGACCAGGTCTTGATCACCGTCTTCTTGCCGGACTCGTTGAGGGCGTCCACCTTCTTGAGCAGGTGGTCGTCCACGAACGGGCCCTTCTTCAGGCTACGTGGCATCGGTCGTTACCTCCCTGCTCAGCGCCGTTTCTTCTTGCCGGTGCGACGACGCCGAACGATGAGCTTGTCACTGGGCTTGCTGCGGCGGGTGCGGCCCTCGGGCTTGCCCTTCGGGTTGACCGGGTGGCGGCCACCGGAGGTGCGGCCCTCACCACCACCGTGCGGGTGGTCGATCGGGTTCATGACGACACCGCGGACTGTGGGGCGCTTGCCCCGCCAGCGGCTCCGTCCCGCCTTGCCCCAGTTGATGTTGGAGTGCTCGGAGTTGCCGACCTCGCCGACGGTGGCCCGGCAGCGCACGTCCACGTTGCGGATCTCGCCCGAGGGCATCCGCAGCTGGGCGTAGGGGCCTTCCTTGGCCACCAGCTGAACCCTGGTTCCGGCCGAACGCGCGATCTTCGCTCCGCCACCCGGACGCAGCTCGATCGCGTGGATCACGGTGCCGGTGGGGATGTTGCGCATCGGCAGGTTGTTACCCGGCTTGATGTCGGCCCGCGGCCCGCTCTCCACCATGTCGCCCTGCCGGACCTTGTTCGGGGCGATGATGTAGCGCTTCTCGCCGTCCCGGTAGTGCAGCAGCGCGATGCGCGCGCTGCGGTTGGGGTCGTACTCGATGTGCGCGACCTTGGCCGGCACACCGTCCTTGTCGTTGCGCCGGAAGTCGATCACGCGGTACGCACGCTTGTGGCCACCACCCTGGTGTCGGGTGGTGATCCTGCCGTGCCCGTTCCGGCCGCCCTTGCCGTGCAGCGGACGGACCAGCGACTTCTCCGGGTGGGATCGGGTGATCTCGGAGAAATCGGCCACGCTCGAACCGCGACGACCCGGTGTCGTCGGCTTGTACTTGCGAATGCCCATCTCTATCGCAGTCCTCAGTCTCCTTCGACGTGCCGTTCAGCGCCCTGCTCAGGCGGTTTGGCCGCCGAAGATCTCGATCGGCTTGCTATCGGGGGACAGCGTCACGATCGCCCGTTTGGTGTCCTTGCGCTTGCCGAACCCGTTGCGGGTGCGCTTGCGCTTGCCCTGGCGGTTGATCGTGTTGACGCTCTTGACCCGCACGCCGAAGATCTTCTCGACCGCGATCTTGATCTCGGTCTTGTTCGAGCTCGGGCGGACCAGGAACGTGTACTGGTTCTCCGACAGGAGCGAGTAGCTCTTCTCGGAGATCACCGGCGCGATGATGACGTCTCGCGGATCGGAAGTCACTGGTCTGCCTCCTCAGCCTGACTCGAAGTCGCGTCGGCAGTGACCGCGGTCCGGGCCGAACGCTTCGGCGACCGCTCGGTGACGAAGCGCTCGAAGGCCTGCTTGCTGAACACGACGTCGTCGTTGACCAGCACGTCGTAGGTGTTCAGCTGACCCGGTTCGATGATGTGCACGTGCGGCAGGTTCCGCAGGCTCAACCACGAGGTCTCCTCGCTGCGGTCGAGCACCACCAGCACGCGCCTGGCCTCGGTCACGGCCCGCAGCGCCGCCTTGGCCGCCTTGGTGGAGGGCCGCTCGCCCTCGACCACGTGCGTGACCACGTGGACCTGTCCCGCGCGGGCGCGGTCGGACAGGGCTCCGCGCAGCGCGGCCGCCTTCATCTTCTTCGGGGTGCGCTGCGAGTAGTCCCGCGGGGTGGGGCCGTGGACGGTGCCACCGCCGACGAACTGCGGGGCACGGATCGAACCCTGGCGGGCGTTGCCGGTGCCCTTCTGGCGGTACGGCTTCTTGCTGCCGCCGGAGACCTCGCCGCGGGTCTTGACGGAGTGCGTGCCCTGGCGCGCCGCGGCCAGCTGGGCCGTGACGACCTGGTGCATCAGCGGCACGTTCGCCTTCGCGTCGAACAGCTCCGCGGGCAGGTCGACCTGTCCGTCGGTGTTCCCGTCCGGTGTGCGGACGTCGAGCTTAGCGGCCATCACGCACCACCCTTCGTAGAGCTCTTGACCAGCACGAGGCCGCCGTTGGGGCCGGGGATGGCTCCCTTGATCAGCAGCATCCCGGACTCCTCGTCGACCCGGTGCACCTTGAGGTTCTGGGTGGTCACGCGCTTGCCGCCCATGCGGCCCGGCATCTTCTTGCCCTTGAACACCCGAGCGGGGTAAGCGCAGCCACCGATGGAGCCCGGCTTGCGGTGCACGGCCTGCGTACCGTGGCTCTGGCCCTGACGGGCGAAGCCGTAGCGCTTGACCGTACCGGCGAAGCCCTTGCCCTTGCTGGTGCCGACCACGTCCACGTGCGACCCGGCCTCGAACACGCTGCTGGCGGTCAGTTCCTGACCGAGCTCGTAGTTGGGGGCCTCCGCGGTGCGCAGCTCGACCAGATGACGGCGCGGCGTCACGCCCGCCTTGGTGAACTGGCCGCTGCGCGGCTTGTTCACCTTGCGGGGGTCGATGGCGCCGAACGCCAGCTGGACGGCCTGGTAACCGTCTTTCTCCTTGGTACGGATCTGGGTGACCAGGTTGGGCCCGGCTTCCACGACCGTCACCGGAACGACCCGGTTCTGGTCGTCGAAGACCTGGGTCATCCCGACCTTGGTGCCCAGAATCCCCTTCAACTGCCTTTCAGACATGGCTCTCGTTCTCTCCGCCGCCTGTCACTGAACCGAATGCGCGTCGACCGCTCACTGGATATTCACATCGACACTTGCCGGCAGGTCGATGCGCATGAGCGCATCCACCGTCTTCGGCGTCGGCTCGACGATGTCGATGAGCCGCTTGTGCGTGCGCATCTCGAAGTGCTCCCGCGAGTCCTTGTACTTGTGCGGGGAGCGGATGACGCAGTAGACGTTCTTCTCGGTGGGCAGCGGCACCGGCCCGACAACCGAAGCGCCGGTGCGCGTCACGGTCTCGACGATCTTGCGTGCGGACGCGTCGATCGCCTCGTGGTCGTAGGCCTTGAGCCGGATGCGGATCTTTTGTCCCGCCATAGTGGCTTGCCGTTCCTCTGTCTCGTGCCGCTAGTACCTAGCGCGGTGCGTAGACCCGACGTCGCCGGCTCCTTCGCGGTCACGTGTGGCACACGTGTCCCGCGAGCTCGCCGGCGCGGCGCCACGGTCCGCAGCCCGCCCCTGTTCAGGTGTCTGGGTGCCCGGCACACGCGGTCGGGCGTGTCGCCCGCGCGATACAGGCCGGTCCCATCGATCCACGCCGATGAGATGGATCCGCAGGGATCCGTACACCTCGGGTTGCCACCCATATCGGCCCCGGCCGGAACGTCTGTCCGGCGGCACCCGCGCAACCGGATACGCCGGTCCGCGAAGTGAATCACGGGCACGGCGCGCCCACATCAAGGCGGCCGGACCGAATCACGAGTCGACAGCGTCGCCTCTCGGCCCAGCCGCCTTGACAGGCAACCCATTCAGGGTGACACACCGGGTGCGCCACCCCGAACCGGGGGTGGGGTTCCCGCTCCGGAACGCCCCGGAGGGGAACCCCGCCCTCACTTGTTGATCTTGATGACGCGGCCCGCGCCGACCGTGCGGCCACCCTCACGGATCGCGAAACGCAGCCCTTCCTCCATCGCGATGGGCTGGATGAGCTGCACGGACATCTCCGTGTTGTCACCGGGCATGACCATCTCGGTGCCCTCGGGCAGGGTCACCACACCGGTCACGTCGGTGGTACGGAAGTAGAACTGCGGACGGTAGTTGTTGAAGAACGGCGTGTGCCTACCGCCCTCGTCCTTGGACAGGATGTAGACCTGAGCCTCGAACTCGGTGTGCGGGGTGGTCGTGCCCGGCTTGATGACGACCATGCCGCGCTCGACGTCCTCACGCTTGACACCACGCAGCAGCAGACCGACGTTGTCGCCGGCCTGACCCTGGTCGAGCAGCTTGCGGAACATCTCGACACCGGTGACCGTGGTCTTGATCGGCTTCTCCTTGATGCCGACCATCTCGACCTCCTCGTTCACCTTGATGACACCGCGCTCGACACGGCCGGTGACCACGGTCCCGCGACCGGTGATGGAGAAGACGTCCTCCACCGGCATCAGGAACGGCTGGTCGGTGGCACGCTGCGGGTCCGGCACGCTGGCGTCGACGGCGTTGAGCAGTTCCATGATCTTCTGGCCCCACTCGGCGTCGCCCTCCAGCGCCTTGAGCGCGGAGACGCGCACGATCGGCACGTCGTCGCCGGGGAAGTCCTGCTCGCTGAGCAGCTCACGGACCTCCATCTCGACCAGGTCCATGATCTCCTCGTCGTCGACCATGTCGGCCTTGTTCAGGGCGACGAGGATGTAGGGCACACCGACCTGCTTGGCGAGCAGCACGTGCTCACGGGTCTGCGGCATCGGACCGTCGGTCGCCGCCACCACCAGGATCGCACCGTCCATCTGGGCGGCACCGGTGATCATGTTCTTCACGTAGTCCGCGTGGCCCGGGGCGTCCACGTGGGCGTAGTGCCGCGCCTCGGTCTGGTACTCGACGTGCGCGATCTGGATGGTGATCCCGCGGTCCTTCTCCTCCGGAGCCTTGTCGATGTCCTCGAAAGGCGTGTAGGGGTTCAGGTCCGGGTGGTTGTCGTGCAGGACCTTGGTGATGGCCGCGGTCAGCGTGGTCTTGCCGTGGTCAACGTGACCGATGGTCCCGATGTTGACGTGGGGCTTGTCCCTCTCGAACTTCGCCTTCGCCACTGGAATGTCCTCCTGGACTTGTGATCGTTTCCGCCGTGCGACGAGCTCCGACCGCGCCTGCCGCGCGGGGACCACGTAACGGGCGGAGTCCTGTCGGGTTGTGTCCTCGCCCCGCTTCTGGAGCGCGGAAGCGGGGCGATGTCGACTACGCGGGTGTCACTCCCCCGTAGTCTTCGCGATGATCTCCTTGGCCACGTTCGCCGGAACCTCGCCGTAGGAGTCGAACACCATCGAGTAGTTCGCGCGCCCCTGCGTCTTGGAACGCAGGTCGCCCACGTACCCGAACATCTCGGACAGCGGCACCAGCGCCTTGACGACGCGGGAACCGCCACGCTCCTCCATGGCCTGGACGTGACCACGGCGGGAGTTGAGGTCGCCGATGACTTCACCCATGTACTCCTCGGGTGTCGTCGTCTCGACAGCCATCAACGGTTCGAGCAGCGTCGGACTGGCCTTGGCGGCCGCTTCCTTCATCGCCATCGAACCGGCGACCTTGAACGCCATCTCCGAGGAGTCGACCTCGTGGTACTGGCCGTCCACCAAGGTCATCTTGACACCGACCATCGGGTAGCCCGCCAGCACGCCGACCTGCATGGCGTCCTGGGCCCCTTCGTCCACCGAGGGAATGTACTCGCGGGGGATGCGTCCACCGGTGATCTGGTTGTCGAACTCGTAGGTCGGGCTGTCCGCCGTCTGCTCGATCGGGTCGAGGTTGATCACCACACGCGCGAACTGGCCGGAGCCACCGGTCTGCTTCTTGTGGGTGTACTCGTGCTTCTCGACACGCTTGCGGATCGTCTCGCGGTAGGCGACCTGCGGCTTGCCGATGTTGGCCTCGACCTTGAAGTCGGTCTTCATCCGGTTGACCAGGACCTCCAGGTGAAGCTCACCCATGCCCTTGACGATGGTCTGCCCGGTCTCCTCGTCGTACTTGACCTGGAAGGTCGGGTCCTCTTCGGCGAGCTTCTGGATGGAGGTGGACAGCTTCTCCTGGTCGGCCTTGGTCTTCGGCTCGATCGCCACCTCGATGACCGGGTCCGGGAAGCTCATCGACTCCAGAACGATCTGGTTCTGGGGGTCGCAGAGCGTGTCACCGGTGCTGGTGTCCTTCAGCCCGACCACCGCGTAGATGTGCCCGGCCTGGGCCTCGTCGACCGGGTTCTCCTTGTTGGAGTGCATCTGGAAGAGCTTGCCGATGCGCTCCTTGCGGTCCCGGGTCGGGTTCATCACCTGGGCGCCCTGCTCGATCCTCCCGGAGTAGACCCGGACGTAGGTGAGCTTGCCGTAGAAGGGGTGCACGGCGACCTTGAAGGCCAGCGCGGAGAACGGCTCCTTGGTGCTCGCCTCCCGCGAGGCGGCTTCCTCGGAACCGGGCAGCACACCCTGCACGGCGGGGATGTCCAGCGGCGAGGGCAGGTACTCCACCACGGCGTCCAGCATCGGCTGCACGCCCTTGTTCTTGAAGGCCGTGCCGCACAGCACCGGGAAGGCTTCCTGGTTCAGCGTGAGCGTGCGGATGCCCTGCTTGATCTGGTCGACGGTCAGTTCCTCACCGCCGAAGTAGGCCTCCATCAGCTCCTCGCTGGACTCCGCGACGGACTCCAGCAACTCGTTGCGGTACTCGTTGGCCGTCTCGACGAGGTCCTCGGGGATGTCCTCGATCTCGTACTTGGCGCCCTTGGCCACGTCACCGCGCCAGGTCAGCGCCTTCATGCTGACGAGGTCGACAACGCCCTCGAAGTCGGACTCGCTGCCGATGGGCAGCTGCAACACCAACGGTTTGGCCTCGAGCCGCTCCCGGATGGTGCCGAGGGTGAAGTAGAAGTCGGCGCCCATCTTGTCCATCTTGTTGACGAAGCAGATGCGCGGGACCCCGTACTTGTCGGCCTGCCGCCACACCTGCTCGGACTGGGGCTCGACTCCCTCCTTGCCGTCGAACACCGCGACGGCACCGTCGAGCACGCGCAGCGAACGCTCCACCTCGGCGGTGAAGTCGACGTGCCCGGGGGTGTCGATGAGGTTGATCTGGTGTTCCTGCCAGAACGTCGTGGTGGCAGCCGAGGTGATGGTGATACCCCGCTTCTGCTCCTCCGACATCCAGTCCATCGTCGCGGCGCCGTCGTGCACCTCACCGAGCTTGTAGTTGATGCCGGTGTAGTACAGCACCCGTTCGGTCGTGGTGGTCTTGCCCGCGTCGATGTGGGCCATGATGCCGATGTTGCGGACCTTGGTCAGGTCGGTCAGCACGTCGCGTGCCACGAGTTCGTCCCCGTTCCTACAGCAAGCCTGAAGCTGTCGAATCGGTGAGCCGAGGCGGGCAATACAGCCGACCCGGTCACCACCGGTAATGAGCGAAGGCCTTGTTGGACTCCGCCATCTTGTGCGTGTCTTCGCGCTTCTTGACACTCGCACCGAGACCGTTGCTGGCGTCGAGCAGCTCGTTCGTGAGGCGCTCGATCATGGTCTTCTCCCGACGCTGACGGGCGAACCGCACCACCCAGCGCAGAGCCAGCGTGGTCGAACGACCGGCACGCACCTCGACCGGAACCTGGTAGGTCGCGCCACCGACACGGCGGCTGCGTACCTCCAGCGAGGGCTTGACGTTGTCCAGGGCGCGCTTGAGCGTCACGATCGGATCGGTGCCGGTCTTCTCACGGCAGCCTTCCAGCGCCGAGTACACGACACGCTCGGCCAGCGAACGCTTCCCGTCGACGAGAACCTTGTTGATCAGCTGGGTGACCAGCGGGGAGTTGTAGACGGGATCAGAATCCACTGACCGCTTGGGGGCGGGACCCTTGCGGGGCATCAGCTCTTCTCCTTCTTCGCTCCGTACCGGCTGCGGGCCTGCTTGCGATTCTTCACACCCTGCGTGTCGAGCGAACCGCGGATGATCTTGTAGCGGACACCGGGGAGGTCCTTCACACGGCCGCCGCGGACGAGCACGATCGAGTGCTCCTGCAGGTTGTGACCCTCACCAGGGATGTAGGCGGTGATCTCCATACCGCTGGTGAGCTTGACACGAGCAACCTTGCGCAGTGCCGAGTTGGGCTTCTTCGGAGTAGTCGTGTACACGCGCGTGCACACTCCACGGCGCTGCGGACTTCCCTTGAGCGCCGCGGTGGTGACCTTCGAGGCCTTGTCGTGGCGGCCTTTTCGGACCAACTGCTGGATGGTGGGCATGGACCGGCTTTCTTCTCGAGCGTTCGTGTCTTGGTGGTACTCGCTTCACGGCAGCGCTCGTTCGAGCACCGTTCGCACCCCTGGCGCCGAGCACCGTGTACCCAGGTCTCTGTGTACTTGGGTCTCCTCACGCCCCACACCCCGCGACACGAGGTCGGGCGTGTCGCCCGTCCCTCAGCCGTGTGGCAGGGGCGGCGTCCCAGCGGGTGTGCACCCCGGAGGGCCGTCAGGAGAGTTCCGCACCATCCACGGGCGCTCCCCCGCCGACCACACGGGCGGTTCTCGCGCACGGACATGCGGAGTGACCCGAGGGGTTTCGGGTCCAAGTCATAAAGATACCTGCCCCGTTCTCAGGGGGTCAAAACGGGGGTACGCATGCGCGCCGCTACGTCTCTGCCGCGACTCTACCCACCGTGGCAAGAGTCCGCGACCTCCTCGCCCGCTCCGAACCACCCCTCCGGCTCCGTTCGGGCGGCGACTCCGTCCCCGCCCGAACGACCATCACACGATCAGGTGGGACATCAGTTCTCGACGGACTCCCCCGTCAGATCGAGTTCGCCGGTGCTGACACTGTTGATCCGCCGTGGCGCGGGCTTGGGGGGACGCCCTTCCCCGAGGGTCGCCGAACCCGCCTCCGCCGAGGCACCGTCCCCGCTGCCCACGGGAGCGACCGGTTCCGGGGTGGCCCGGGACCGCTCCGCCCCGGACGCGGACACCCCGTCCTCCTCCGCACCCGGGGACTCCGGGCCCGGCTCCGCGGCCTCGACGGGAGCGGGTGCGTCCCCGGCCGACTCCGGGACCACCGGGATGACGCTGGTCTCCCGCCCGTCCTCGGCCCCGGCACCGTCCCCTCCGGCCACGGGTGTCGCCGTCCCCTCCTCGCGGGTCCCGTCCACGGGGCCCTGCCCCGAGCCGACGAGAGGGTTCGGCTCCGCCTCCGTCGCCTCTCTGGGGGCGGTGTGGTGCGGAGCGCCCTCCTCAGCCTCCTCCGGCAGAGGCGCGCTCCACCGCTCCTGCCGTGGATCCCGCTCGTCCGGTTCCGGATTCCACCGCTCCTCGGATCCGTCCCGCTCCTGCGCGGCGCCGTGTTCGGCCTCCGGTTCGCAGTCGGGAAGGTCGAGTTCGGACTCCGGCCCGGTGTCCACCACGCTCGACGTCCCGACGGCCTCCGGCGCGGCGGGTTCGGTCCGCACCGGGTACCGACGACGCCAGTCACCGTCCTCCTCGACGGCAGCGGCGGGAGTCTCGGCACGCAGCCGCGCGTCGAAGGCGGCGACGCAGTCCATGGCCATCCGCTCCACCGTGTCCCGCAGTTCCAGCTCGGCCATCCAGTCCACGGGAAGGGCACCGACACCGAGCTGGGCCCCCACGATGCCACCGCACACCGCCGCCGCGGCGCTGCTGTTGCCCGAGTGGTGGACGGCCGTGCGCAGCGCCCCACGCACGTCCTCGGCGGTCAACGCCGCGCAGACCGCGATCCCCAGGACCTGGTCCGCGCGTGTGCCCCCGCCCAGTCGGGACTCCAGTTGGTGGGGCTCCGGCCTGCCGGCCGCGGCGAGCTCGGCCGCCTCGGACAGTGCCGCGCTGGTGTCCTCGTGGCCCTGCCAGGTCTCCAGCACCTGCAACGCCAGCCACACCCCGTCGTCCAGCCCCCTGCCGAGCACGGCCTGCTGCACGATCACCGCGAACGCCCCGGCGGGCAGATAGCCGCTCGGGTGACCGTGGGTGAGGCTCGCGATCCGCACCCCGAGGTCGAACACCTCGGCGGGCTCGGCCGACCAGAACGCGGCCGGCAGGGCACGCACCAGCCCTCCGCAGCCGGTGGAGTTGTCCACCGGCGCCGTCTGGTCGCCCTGCGCGGAGCGGTCCCCGAAGGCCTCCAGCTCGGCGTAGACCGAACCGCCCGGGGAGCGCACGGCGAAGAGTTCGGACACCCCGACCAGCCAGCCGTCCGGTTCCGGGAACCGCGTGACCAGGTCGCCCACCGCCCACGGCCAGGAGACCCCCTGGGTGTGCAGCCAGCGCTGACTCGCCAGCCGCACCTCGCGGAACGGGTCGGCGTCCCCGCCCGCCTGGGCCTCGCCCGCCCGGATCAGCCCCTCGCAGGTGAACAGCATGGTCTGGGTGGCCGCCGTGACCGCTCCCCTGCTGCCCGCGTACTCGGTCATCCCGCCGGGGCCGTGGGCGCCGTAGCGTGCGGTGAGTTCCTCCGCCGACATGGGGGTCGGTCCCGCCCCGAAGGCGTCGCCGGTGGCGCTGCCCAACAGGCAGCCCAGGATCCGTTCGGTGGTGGAGGGCACGGCCGCGTCCGGTTCCTCGACCACCGCGTGCTCCCCACCCGAGGAGGCCGTAGAGGGTTCCCCCGTCGACTCGGGCTCACCGGTCCGCCCGGCGGTGGACTCGTCCCCCCGCATGACCATGCTCTCCATGTAGGGCACCTCGACGGAACGCCCGGTGGACAGGCGGGAGACCAGCTCCTCCCAGGAGGGGTTCTCCTCGGAGTCACCGCCTTCCTCCCGTCGGGAGTGCTCGCCGTCGGCGGCCCCTCGGGGCGGGGTGCCCTCCCAGGGGTTCCGCGGGAGCGGAGGAAGCTGGTCCATGCCCGGAAGCCTGATCCGTGCTCCCCGCTGCTGGGTTCCCTCGTCCCGGGGGTTCTCCGGTGCGGAGACGACCCCGAAGGTGGTGTCCTGCCGGGGCCGCTCTGCCTCCGGCGTCGGCGTCCCCGCCTCCTCCGGGGTCTCCCCCGGGGTGGCTCCGAGTTCCGGGAAGCCCTCCTCGGGCGCGGGCTCAACCTCGCGGTCCGGGGACTCGGGGACCTCCTCGGTGTCCGGCTCCTCGTGCGCGGAGGAACGCGGCGTCCGCCGCTCCCCCGCTTCGGCGGTCTCGGGGTCGGCGGGGAGGGGTTCCTCCGCCACGGGCGGTTCCGGCGCGGAGACGGGCTCCTCCGGATCACGCACCGTCCCGGAGGGCGGCTCCTGCCGGTCGTCCCCCTCCGTCCACTCGGGCGCGCGCAGGAGGATCCGGTCGGTTCCCTGCCCGGAGCCGTCGGGGTGCGGCTCCGGACGCTCGGGGTCCGCACCCGCCGTGTCCCCCGGATCCCCCGGGTCCGTGGCGCTTCCTTCCGAGGTGGCCGGCACCGAGCTCTCCGCGTGGTCCCGCTCCCACGGCGCGCTGCGTCCCGCCGCGTGGGGCAGGCCGTGGGGGTCCGTGTCGGGTGCCTCCTCCCGTGCCGGGGGCGTGTCACCGCCCGGGTGCTCCCCTGCCGGCGGAGGAGCCGCTCCTTCCGGGGTTTCCTCCGGCGTGCCGGGCCGTTCCGCGGTGGACCGTTGCCCACCGGGGGCGGTTTCCGGGATCTCGTCGACCACGGGGGGAAGCACCTGGGTGGGCGGGGCCTGCTCCACGGGACCGGGGGGTTCGCCCCGGGTCGTCTCCACCGTCCAGCCGCCCCCTCCCAGCTCACGCGGGTCCTCGCCCTGGACGTAACGCCGCGCCCATTTCGGTGGCTCCGGAGGGGCGAAGGCCTCGGCGGCGTCGGAGGCCAGGGTCTCCAGGACCTCGCGGATGTCGAGTTCGGCCCTCCAGCGCGGCGGAATCGCCTCCGGCCCGTGGATCGCTCCCGCGAGCTGACCGGCCAGCGCACCGGCCACCGCGCTGTCCGCCGAGTGGTTCACCGCCGTGACCACGGCGTCGGTGAAGTTTCCCGCCGAGGCCACGGCCGCGACGGCGATGCCCAGTTCCCCCAGTCCCTCGGAGGGGCAGAACTCGATGTCCAACATGCGCGGATCCGGCTGTCGCCCCTGCTGGGCGATGAACATCGCCGAGTGCACGGTCCGCAGCACGGCGGCGGGTGGAACCCCCTGTTCCTGGTGGGAACGGTGGAGCTCCCAGGAACGCACCGCCTCCCACAGCGGGGTCCCGTTGAGCAGACCGCCCAGCACGTCGGCGTGCAGCGCGCTCGCGGCCCGCGTCTCGTAGTGCCCGGTCAACAGGCGGGGGACCCTGGAGGCTGTGGCGGCCACCCGGCGGGCGTCCGGGCTCCACACCATCAGCGGAGCCGTCCACACCAGACAGTCAGCGAAGGCCTCCTCCCCGGCGGGGGCGTCCCGGAGCGGACCGGAGGTCGGATCCGCCGGGAAACGGTCCACCAGGGCGGACAACAGGCGCAGCGCGTTGCCGCCCGGATTGCGCGTGGAGAACAGCTCGGGGCGCTTCAACAGCCAACCGGCCGGTTCGGGGTGACTGCGCCAGTACCCCGCCATGGCGTAGGCCCACGGCACCCCCTGGGTGTACAACCAGGCCAGGTGGTTCGAACGAACCACGGGCAGCGGATCCTGTTCACCGGTGGCCCGCGCCCGCAGCAGGGCGTCCACAGTGAACACGGTCAGTTGGGAGAGATCCGAGACCGCCCCCCTGCGACCGAAGACCGGCAGGAAGTCGACCGCACCACGACCACCGAGCCACTGGTGGATCGCGGGCAGGCTCCACCCCCGCACCCCGGAACCGAGCACGTCACCGACGGCCCCTCCGAGCAACGCGCCACGCAGCCGCTCGGACCA
Source organism: Actinopolyspora mortivallis DSM 44261 (assembly GCF_000384035.1). GTDB lineage: Bacteria > Actinomycetota > Actinomycetes > Mycobacteriales > Pseudonocardiaceae > Actinopolyspora > Actinopolyspora mortivallis. Next base: position 217,008 of record NZ_KB913024.1, on the reverse strand, counting down.
GCTCAACGGGCGCGTGGCGGCGAAATCCCCCGGACGGGATCGACTGTCACTCATCGGTGGTCTCTCCTGATCGCTCGGGACTACCGGATCATCCTCCGGAAGCGCCCCGTGCCGACCGGTCCCGGCACCGGTCTCCCCCGCCGAGCGGATGGCGAGGACCGTCCCTCTCCCGCGAAACCCCGACATCCGGCCACCGAGGCGTCCCCGTCGGACTCACCCTCACCCGTGGTTCGTTCCGTGCCAGCAGAGACTACCAACCCCCGCCCGGGGGCGGGGATCACTCGGCGGAGTCCCGGGCCGCCGAAGCCGGTTGGGAACGCGTGGTCACCGCCAACCTGTTCCAGGCGTTGATGGTCGTGGCGGCCCAGAGGAGCGCGGCCAGCTCGGCGGGGGAGAACCGCTTCTCCGCCTCGGCCCACACCTCCTCCGAGACCCCCTCCCGGTGGATCAGCGTGACCTCCTCGACCAGGGCCAGCGTCGCCCGCTCCCGGTCGGAGTACAGATCCACCTCCCGCCAGGCGGGCAGCACGTCGATACGCCGGTTGTCCACACCGGCCGCGCGGGCGTCGGTGATGTGCATGTCCAGGCAGAACCCGCACCCGTTGAGCTGCGAGGCACGGATCTTGAGCAGTTCGTGGAGCTCGGTCTCCACCCCGGCGTCCCGCAGCTCCCCGGCCACGGACTGCTCCAGAGCCCGCATCGCCCGGTAGGTGCGCGGAGTCAGCTCCGCCGGACTCATCCGTTGCTGTGTCATGCGTCCACGCTAGGGCGCGAACGGGTGGTTATATGGTCCAGTTCGATGCACGGGAACGAGTCCAGTTCACGCTCGGCACGCTCCCTCGGGCTGGATCTGCACCTGGACCGCCCCTCCGGGCCGAGCAGCCGGGCCCTGGCGGAGGCGATCCGGAAGGCCGTACGAACCGGCAGACTGCCCGTCCACAGTCGACTTCCCTCCACCAGGGAACTGGCCGCCGACCTCGGCGTCTCCCGGGGAACCGTCACCAGGGCCTACGAGCGGCTCTCGGCCGAGGGGCACCTGCTCCTCCGCCAGGGCACCGTCCCCCGGGTGGCCACGGCCCCGCCCAGCGGAACGAGTCCGACCGCGCTGCCGGTCACCCGGCGGCAAACCCGGCTGCGCTGGGACCTGCTCCCGGGCAAACCCGACCTGAGCGCCTTCCCCCGAACGGCCTGGGCCCGCGCTCAGCAGCGCGCGCTGCGCACCACCGCCGCGGCGGAACTCGACTACGGGGACCCCTGCGGTCACCCGGCGCTGCGCACGGCGCTCGCGGAGTACCTGGGCAGAACACGCGGTGTGCACGCCACGGCCGAACGGATCGTGGTCTGCGAGGGGCACCGCCACGCTCTCGCGGTGCTGAGCACCGTGCTGGGCGAGCTCGGAACCGAGTCGATCGACTTCGAGGATCCCTGCCTGCCACACCTGCGCGAGGTTCCCGCTCGCGGCGGACTGTGGGTGCGCGGCGTACCGGTCGACGGGGAGGGCCTCGACGTCACCGCCGTCCGCAGTCCCGCGGTGGTGGTCACCCCCGCCCACCAGTACCCCCTCGGCGCGACGATGTCCCAACGCCGCCGCCACGCGCTGTGTGCGGCGGCCGTGACCGACCAGCGCTGGATCGTCGAGGACGACTACGACGGCGAGTTCCGCTTCGACCGCGAACCGGTGGGAGCCCTGCAACGCCTCGCCCCCGACCACGTGGTCTACTCCGGAACGACGAGCAAGACGCTCGTCCCCGGTCTGGGGCTGTCCTGGCTGGTGCTGCCGCGCGGGCTGGTGCGTGCCGTGCGGGAGGTCAGAACACGGCTGAGGCTGGTCCCTCCGGTGTTCGAACAACTCACCCTGGCGGAGATGCTCCGTTCGGGAAGCTATGATCAACACGTGCGGCGCTGCCGTGCGAGCTACCGACGACGGAGGCTACGGATCGTTTCCGCCATTCGCGAGTCACGGACGCGGCACGAGCTCTACCCCGCCGGTATCGCGGCCGGTCTGCACCTGACGTTACGTCTGGACCCGGAGGGTCTTTCCGAGGAACGGATGTTGCAACGTATGCGACGGCATTCGGTGGCGGTGGAAGGACTGTCCGACCACTGGATGAACGAGCGAGAACGTCAGGCAGGCCTGGTGATCGGTTACGCCGCCCCACCGGGGCACGCCTTCGACAGTTCCCTGCGTGCGCTGATGCGGGCACTGTCCCCTTCCTGACCCCGCCGCCCGCGGGGGACGGCACCTCGTGCCCGTCTCCCGCCCGGAATTCCCGTGACACGAGCGGCCCCGGTTTCCCTTCCGCACCGGTGCGACCCGAGAGAGGAACAGTGGACGAACAACAGGACCTTCCCGCCGACCACGTGACCGAACAACCCGCACAACCCACCGAGGAGCCCTCGGCGACGCCCTCCCCGGACGAGCAGGAGTCCGGACAGAACCAACCCCGGAACACCGAGTCCGGCGGCACCGAGCAGAGCTCCGGCTCGAAGAAGAAGGGACGCAAGCAGAGCGGTGCCCGCAAGACCCGCTCGGTCGAACTCACCCTCACCGTCAGCGGTACCGCCGACGGGGAGTGGCAGGCCGATCTCACCCACGCGGGCAAGAAGATCGTCCAGGGGCTGCCGCTGACGGCCTCCTCGGTGTCGAAGGCGGCCGGGGAGCTGCACACCGACATCTCGGAGGCGATCGAGTCCGTGCTCGCCGAGGCCCGTCAGCAGCACGAGGCGCGGCTGGCCGAGCTGGAGGCGGAGTTGCAGCGGGTTCGCAAGACACTGGAGGAGCTGGAGAGCTGAGCTCCGAGGTGAGTGTTCCCGGCCCGGCCGCTTAGGGGCTCGCCCGGCGGAACCTCTCGGGGCTCGACGCCGTCCCCGCCCACAGCGTGGGGCCCGCGCGGGGTTCCGCCACCGCCCCGAGGAGTCTCCCGACGAAGAAGGGCTCCCCGCTCGGAGGAGACGAGCGGGGAGCCCGGAACGGGACGGCCGGGCGCGCACCGTGCCGCGGCGCGCGCCCCGCCGGTCAGCGGTAGTCGCGTCCGAAGTCGAAGTCGTCCAACGGCACCGCACCACCGGCCCCCGGACCGAAGACGTCCGGGGCGTAGTACCCGTCGTCGTAGGACGGGATCGCGTAGGCCGCCGCCCGAGCCTCCTCGGTCGGCTGCACCTGGATGTTGCGGTACTTGTTGATACCGGTACCGGCCGGGATCAACTTACCGATGATCACGTTCTCCTTCAGGCCGATCAGCTTGTCGCTGGCACCCTCGATCGCCGCGTTGGTCAGGATCCGGGTGGTCTCCTGGAAGGAGGCCGCCGACAGCCACGACTCGGTGGCCAGCGACGCCTTGGTGATGCCCATCAGCACCGGACGGCCGGAGGCGGGTTCGCCGCCCTCGGAGACCACCCGCCGGTTCTCGGCCTCGAACTGGGCCCGCTCCACGGGCGAGCCGGGCAGGAACTCGGTGGCCCCGGAGTCGATGATGATGACCCGCCGCAGCATCTGCCGGACGATGACCTCCACGTGCTTGTCGTGGATGCCCACACCCTGCGAGCGGTACACCTCCTGCACCTCGTGCACCAGGTGCAGCTGGGCCTCCCTCGGCCCGAGCACCCGCAGGATCTCGTGCGGGTCGACGGCGCCCTCCATGAGCCGCTGGCCCACCTCGACGTGGTCACCGTCCTCCAGCTGACGTTCGGTCCCGTCGACGTTGATCACGGCGAGCCGCTGCCGCTTGGACAGCTTGTCGTAGACGATCTCGTCGCTGCCGTCGTCCGGGATGATCGTCATCTTCCAGTAGCGGTCGTTGTCCTCCAGCCGGACCCGCCCGGAAGCGTCGGCGATCGGCGCCTTGCCCTTCGGCAGCCTGGCCTCGAACAGCTCCTGCACACGCGGCAGACCGGCGGTGATGTCGTCGTTGCCGACACCGCCCTGGTGGAAGGTACGCATGGTCAGCTGCGTGCCGGGCTCACCGATGGACTGCGCGGCGACGATGCCGACGGCCTCGCCGACGTCCACCAGCTTGCCGGTGGCCATGGAGCGGCCGTAGCAGTAGGAGCAGACCCCGGAACCGGACTCGCAGGTCAGCACGCTGCGCACCCGCACGGTGGTGACTCCGGCCGCCAGCAGGGTCTCGATGGCCGGGTCACCGAGGTCGGAACCGCGGGCGAACAGGATGTTGCCCTCGGAGTCGGTGACGTCCTCGGCGGTCATGCGGGCGTAGACGCTGGTCTCCACGTTCCGCTCGCGCACGAGTTTGCCGTCCGGGGTCCTCTCCGCGATCGGCATCCGGATACCGCGGTCGGTGCCGCAGTCCAGTTCGCGCACGATGACGTCCTGCGAGACGTCCACCAGACGTCGGGTCAGGTAGCCCGAGTCGGCGGTCCGCAGCGCGGTGTCGGCCAGACCCTTGCGGGCACCGTGGTTGGAGATGAAGTACTCCAGCACCGACAGACCCTCACGGAAGTTGGTCTTGATCGGCCGCGGGATGTACTCACCCTTCGGGTTGGACACCAGACCACGCATACCGGCGAGCTGGACGATCTGGGACATGTTCCCGGCCGCGCCGGAACGCACGATCATGCTGATCGAGTTGTCGTCCGGGAAGTTCTCCTCCATGGCCTCGGACACGTCGTCCTTGGCCGCGTTCCAGACCTTGACCAGCTCGGCGTTGCGCTCCTCGTGGGAGAGCGCACCACGGCGGTACCGCTTCTCGACCTGGTCGGCCTTCTCCTCGTAGGAGTCCAGGATCTCCTTCTTGTTCGGCGGAACGAGCACGTCCGAGATCGCGGTGGTCACACCGGAACGCGTCGCCCAGTAGAAGCCCGCGTCCTTGAGCTTGTCCAGGGTCTGGGCGACCGCGACCATCGGGTACCGCTCGGCGAGGTCGTTGACGATCGCACCCTGGGCCTTCTTGCCCAACATCTTGTTGACGAAGGGATAGTCGGACGGCAGCAGCTCGTTGAACATCACCCGTCCGAGGGTGGTTTCCAGGGTCAGCGGCTGGCCCGGCTCCCAGTCCTCCGGCGTCTCCTCCTTCGGAGGGACGATGTCGCGCATCCGGATCCTGACCTTGGCCTGCAGGTCCAGCGCCCCGAGGTCGTGGGCCATGATCGCCTCGTCGTAGGAGGAGTAGGCGTGCCCCTCACCGGTGGCACCCTCCTTCTCCCGCGTGAGGTAGTACAGCCCGGTGACCATGTCCAGTCGCGGCATCGCCAGCGGACGTCCGGAGGCGGGCGAGAGGATGTTGTTGCTGGACAGCATCAGCACCCTGGCCTCGGCCTGGGCCTCGGCCGACAGCGGCAGGTGCACCGCCATCTGGTCGCCGTCGAAGTCGGCGTTGAACGCCTCGCAGACCAGCGGGTGCAGCTGCACCGCCTTGCCCTCGACCAGCTGGGGCTCGAAGGCCTGGATACCCAGCCGGTGCAGCGTGGGCGCACGGTTGAGCAGCACCGGGTGCTCGGAGATGACCTCCTCCAGCACGTCCCAGACCTGCGGGCGCTGCCGCTCGACCATCCGCTTGGCGGACTTGATGTTCTGGGCGTGGTTGAGGTCGACCAGCCGTTTCATCACGAACGGCTTGAACAGCTCGACCGCCATCTCCTTCGGCAGCCCGCACTGGTGCAGCTTCAGCTGCGGGCCGACGATGATCACCGAACGGCCCGAGTAGTCCACACGCTTACCGAGCAGGTTCTGCCGGAACCGGCCCTGCTTGCCCTTGAGCAGGTCCGACAGCGACTTCAGCGGGCGGTTGCCCGGGCCGCTGACCGGGCGGCCGCGCCTGCCGTTGTCGAACAGCGCGTCCACCGACTCCTGGAGCATGCGCTTCTCGTTGTTGATGATGATCTCGGGAGCCCCGAGGTCGATCAGTCGCTTGAGCCGGTTGTTGCGGTTGATGACCCTGCGGTAGAGGTCGTTGAGGTCCGAGGTCGCGAAACGACCGCCGTCGAGCTGGACCATCGGACGCAGGTCGGGCGGGATGACCGGGATGGCGCCGAGCACCATGCCCTGCGGGCTGTTCTTGGTCGTCTGGAAGGCCGCGACGACCTTGAGCCGCTTGAGGGCACGCAGCTTCTTCTGGCCCTTGCCGTTGCGGATGACCTCGCGCAGCCCCTCGGCCTCGGCGTCGATGTCGAAGTTGGCCAGCAGCGCCTCGATGGCCTCGGCACCCATGCCGCCGGTGAAGTACTCGCCGTAGCGGTCGTAGAGCTCGCGGTACAGCGACTCGTCCGAGATCAGCTGCCTCGGTTCGAGCTTGGTGAAGGTCTCCCAGATCTCGTCGAGCTTGTCGATCTCCTTCTGGGCCCGCTCGCGGATCTGGCGCATCTCGCGCTCGCCGCTCTCCTTGACCTTGCGGCGGGCGTCGCTCTTGGCGCCCTCCGACTCCAGCTCGGCGAGGTCGGACTCCAGCTTCTGGGCGCGGGCCTCCAGGTCCGCGTCCCGCTGGTCGGCGATGTTCTTGCGCTCGACGCCGATCTCGCTCTCCAGCGTCGGCATGTCGTTGTGCCGCATCTCGGTGTTGACCGAGGTGATCACGTACGACGCGAAGTAGATGATCTTCTCGAGGTCCTTGGGCGCCAGGTCGAGCAGGTACCCCAGGCGGCTGGGTACGCCCTTGAAGTACCAGATGTGGGTGACCGGCGCGGCCAGCTCGATGTGGCCCATCCGCTCACGCCGCACCTTGGCGCGGGTGACCTCGACGCCGCAGCGCTCGCAGATGATGCCCTTGAAGCGGACCCGCTTGTACTTACCGCAGTAGCACTCCCAGTCGCGGGTGGGACCGAAGATCTTCTCGCAGAAGAGCCCGTCCTTCTCCGGCTTGAGGGTGCGGTAGTTGATCGTCTCTGGCTTTTTGACCTCGCCGTACGACCACTGGCGGATCTCGTCGGCAGTCGCCAGTCCGATACGGAGTTCGTCGAAGAAGTTGACGTCAAGCACGTCGGGTCTTCTCCCTTTGTTGGGGGTGTGCCGGGTGGACGTGGGGCCGGTTCGCGGGGACCGCGGCGGGCCCCCGCGAACCGGTGACGAGGTCAGTTGACAACGTCGTCGACCGAAGGAGTCTCGTTCTTGGACAGGTTGATGCCGAGGTTGGCAGCGGCCCGTTCGAGGTCCTCGTCGTCACCGTCACGCATCTCGATGGCGGCGCCGTCGCTGGAAAGCACCTCGACGTTCAGGCACAGCGACTGCAGCTCCTTGAGCAACACCTTGAACGACTCCGGGATACCCGGTTCAGGAATGTTCTCGCCCTTGACGACCGCCTCGTAGACCTTGACGCGCCCGAGCACGTCGTCGGACTTGATCGTGAGCAGCTCCTGCAGCGTGTAGGCGGCGCCGTAGGCCTGCATGGCCCAGCACTCCATCTCACCGAAGCGCTGGCCGCCGAACTGGGCCTTACCACCCAGCGGCTGCTGGGTGATCATCGAGTAGGGCCCGGTCGACCGAGCGTGGATCTTGTCATCCACCAGGTGCAGCAGCTTGAGGATGTACATGTACCCGACCGCCACGCGGTGCGGGTAGGGCTCCCCACTGCGTCCGTCGATCAGCATCGCCTTGCCGTCGCCGTCCACGATCCGCTCACCGTCGCGGTTCGGCTTCGTGGAGGCCAACAGGCCGGTGATCTCCTCCTCCCGGGCACCGTCGAACACGGGGCTGGCCGTCTTGGTCCCCGGCTCCACCTCGTAGAGCTCCTCGGGAATCTTCTGGGCCCACTCCGGATCCCCGTCTATGGACCATCCCTGGGAGGCTATCCAGCCCAGGTGGGTCTCCAGCACCTGTCCGATGTTCATACGGCGCGGCACACCGTGGGTGTTGAGGATGATGTCCAACGGGGTGCCGTCCTTGGTGAACGGCATGTCCTCGATGGGCAGGATCTTGCCGATCACACCCTTGTTGCCGTGCCGACCCGCGAGCTTGTCGCCGTCCTGGATCTTGCCCTTCTGGGCCACGTAGACCCGGACGAGCTCGTTGACTCCGGGCGGGAGCTCGTCGTCCTCCTCGCGGTTGAACACGCGCACGCCGATGACCTTTCCGGTCTCGCCGTGCGGCACCTTCAGCGAGGTGTCCCGAACCTCCCTGGCCTTCTCGCCGAAGATCGCGCGGAGCAGGCGCTCCTCGGGGGTCAGCTCGGTCTCACCCTTGGGGGTGACCTTGCCGACCAGGATGTCCCCGCCCTGCACCTCGGCACCGATCCGGATGATGCCGCGCTCGTCGAGGTCGGAGAGCACGTCCTCGGAGACGTTCGGGATGTCGCGGGTGATCTCCTCGGAGCCCAGCTTGGTGTCGCGGGCGTCGACCTCGTGTTCCTCGATGTGGATCGAGGTGAGCACGTCGTCGCGCACCAGCCGCTCGGAGAGGATGATCGCGTCCTCGTAGTTGTGCCCCTCCCAGGGCATGATGCCGACCATGAGGTTCTTGCCCAACGCCATCTCACCGTTCTCGGTGGAGGGGCCGTCGGCGATGACCTGTCCGGCCTCCACACGCTGGCCCTCGTCGACGATGGGCTTCTGGTTGATGCAGGTGCCGTGGTTGGACCGGGCGAACTTCTGCAACCGGTAGGTGCGCCGGTTGCCGTCGTCGGCCATGACGGTGACGTAGTCGGCGCTGACCTCCTCGATCACCCCGGAGTTCTCCGCGGTGATCACCATTCCCGCGTCCACGGCGGCACGCAGCTCCATGCCGGTACCGACCAGCGGGGCCTCGCTGCGCAGCAGCGGCACCGCCTGCCGCTGCATGTTGGCACCCATCAGGGCGCGGTTGGCGTCGTCGTGCTCCAAAAACGGCAGCATGGCCGTGGCGGCCGAGACCATCTGGCGCGGCGAGACGTCCATGTACTCGATCTCGGTGGGGGCGAGCAGCTCGACCTCGCCGCCCTTCCTCCGGCCGAGCACCCGCTCCTCGAGGAAGTTGCCGTTCTCGTCGATCGGCGTGTTCGCCTGCGCCTTGACGTAACGGTCCTCCTCGTCGGCGGTCAGGTAGTCGACCTGGTCGGTGACCACACCGTCGACCACCCGCCGGTACGGGGTCTCGATGAACCCGAAGGGATTGACCCGCCCGAAGGTGGCCAGCGAGCCGATGAGACCGATGTTCGGCCCCTCCGGGGTCTCGATCGGGCACATCCGACCGTAGTGCGAGGGGTGGACGTCACGGACCTCGACACCGGCCCGCTCCCGGGACAGCCCGCCGGGGCCGAGCGCGGAGAGCCTGCGCTTGTGCGTCAGACCGGCCAGCGGGTTGGTCTGGTCCATGAACTGGGACAGCTGCGAGGTCCCGAAGAACTCCTTGATCGCGGCGACCACCGGCCGGATGTTGATCAGGGTCTGCGGGGTGATGGCCTCCACGTCCTGGGTGGTCATGCGTTCCCGGACGACCCGCTCCATGCGGGAGAGGCCCACGCGCACCTGGTTCTGGATCAGCTCTCCGACGGTGCGCAGCCTGCGGTTGCCGAAGTGGTCGATGTCGTCGAGCTCGACCGGGACCCGGTTGTCCTCCGGACCCATCCACTTCTCGCCCGCGTGCAGGCGCACCAGGTACTCGATGGTGGTGGCGATGTCCTCCTCGGTGAGCACACCGCTGGAGAAGGGCAGGTCCAGCCCGAGCTTCTTGTTGACCTTGTAGCGGCCGACCCGGGCCATGTCGTAGCGCTTCTCCTTGAAGAAGAGGTTCTCCAGGAGGGTCTGCGCGCTCTCCTTGGTCGGCGGTTCACCCGGACGAAGCTTGCGGTAGATGTCCAGCAGGGCCTCGTCCTGGCCGGCGGTGTGGTCCTTCTCCAGGGTCGACAGCATCGTCTCGGAGAAGCTGAACCGCTCGCGGATCGCCTCGGCCGTCCAGCCCAGGGCCTTGAGCAGCACGGTCACCGGCTGCCTGCGCTTGCGGTCGATACGCACACCGACGGTGTCGCGCTTGTCGACGTCGAACTCCAGCCAGGCTCCCCGGCTGGGAATGATCTTCGCGCTGTATACGTCCTTGTCCGTCGTCTTGTCGACGGTCTGGTCGAAGTACACGCCCGGCGAGCGGACCAGCTGGGAGACCACGACACGCTCGGTGCCGTTGATGATGAACGTCCCCTTGTCGCTCATCACGGGGAAGTCCCCCATGAAGACCGTCTGGCTCTTGATCTCGCCGGTCGTCTGGTTGATGAACTCCGCCGTGACGAACAGCGGAGCCGCGTAGGTCATGTCCTTGTCCTTGCACTCCTCGATGGAGGCCTTGACCTCGTCGAAGCGCGGGTCGGAAAAGGACAGCGACATGGACCCCGAGAAGTCCTCGATCGGGGAGATCTCGTTCAGAACCTCTTCCAGACCGCCGACTGGGGCTTCCTCGCCGGCATCGACCCGGCGCTGGAACCAGGCCTCGTCACCGACGAGCCATTCGAAGGATTGAACCTGCAGATCCAGCAGGTCGGGTACTTCCAGCGGCTCACGGATCTTCTCGAAAGAGACCCGCCGGGGGGCCCCAGGGATCCCCCTCGTGAAGTTGGAAGCTGCAGAGACCTTGGTCGCGCGGGAGACTGCCAAGATGCGTCCTTCCGGGACTCTGAACTGGCTGCAACCGTATTCGGACGCGGCGGACCGAATAGCACGGCTGTCAAGTGTGCAATGGCGCCCACGTTCCGATGCCCCAGCTCAGGGCTACCTGTGAAGAGTCCTCGGCCGGGGAACAGGGGAAGCGGGCAGCGCAACGTAGTAGTCTAGCTCGCGTACCGCTCGCTGTCGAGAGGGGGATGCCGACACCCTCTGCTACAGCGGTCCACGCCTCGCCCGCTCGATCTTCCGCTCCGGCTGTGCTCCCGGTGTGTGCCGTGAACAAGCGTGGCCTTCCACGGCCCGTCAGTCAAGAGCCGACCTCCGCTTCACCCCCACGGGGGAGAAGATCATCACTCGATGTGACCCCCCACCACGTGTCGACCTCCCCCCGTTACTCTGAGTACCACAACGACGCGCCCGTGAACTCGATAACGCCGACGGCTCCCTCGGAGATCCTCCCCGGTGAGATCTCCATCCCTCGGGGAAGAACGCGGGTTCTTCCCACAGTCCGGACGATCGGCATCCGTTTTCCACCGATACCCCGGCGGAACCACGAAGCTCCCTCGTATCGTCTCCTCCAAGTCGGTGGAGATCCACGAGCGGGGCCCGAACGTGCGTGAGCCACGATCTTACGGGATATCCGGCCGCCACCCTCGAAGACCCACAGCCTCGGTTCCACACCAGCGGTGACACGGGAGAACAGGATGGACAACCAGCGGCACCAGCGGAATCAGCCGTTCCACGAGAACAGCCGGTCACCAGCGACGCCCCCCGAACGCCCCACGGACACCGGAAACAGCTGGTTCACCACCGCCGACGAACCGGCCGAGACCACCACACGGCCCTCCCGCGCGGGCGGCGAGGAACAGACGCCCCAGCAGCGCTACGCCGAGGCCCTCACCGCGCTCAACCACATGATGGCCAGCTTCGACTTCCAGGCGCTGTCCTGGGTGACCGAGGTGCTGCGCGCCACGGTCAACGCCCTGCCGGAGAACGACCCCTCCCGCCCCAGTGTCCTCAACAACCTGGGCAGCGCCGCACAGCTGGCCCACCTGGCCTCGGGCGACCCGGCCCACCTGGAGGAGGCGATCACCTACTACCGCTCGGCGGCGAACTCGGCCCACCCCGACGACCCGGACGCGGTGCTCTACCTGAGCAACCTCGCCCTGGCCCGCACGGACTGCGCCAACCGGAAGGACTCCGCGCAGCTGGCCGCCGACGCCGTGCGCGCGGGCCGCCGCGCCGTGGAACGAGTGGGCGACGCCGACGCGGCCACCGACCCCGAGGGACGGGGCAAGCACCGCGCGACGGCGCTGCTGCGCCTGGGCAACGCCCTGAAGTCCCACGCGCGGCTGGCCACCGACAACGAGTCGGACGACGAGTCGATCGACGTCTTCCGGGCCGCCCTGCGCGCCTCCTCCGGCGGAGACGATCCGGACCTGCTGACCAGCCTGGGGCTGGCCCTGCTGCGCAGGCACGAACGCAACGCCGAAGCCAGCGACCTGGACGAGGGGATCACGTACCTGGGCAAGGGGGTGGGGCTGCTGCCGGAGGGCCAGCACCGACGTTCCGTGCTGGTGCGCCTGGCCGAGGCGCTGCGGCTGCGCTACCGGCAGCGTGGCGACCTGAACGACCTACAGTCGGCGATCGACGAGCTGTTCGGGATGCTCGACAACCTCGACCAGGGCAACCTGCTGCTGGGCAGACTGGTCTGGAACCTCACCTCCACCACGGTGGAACACCTGGACAGCAGCGGGGAGCAGCACAACCTGTACCGGGCGCTGCGGTCGGTCAGCCCGATGATGCGCGACCTCGCCGCCGACGACCCGAACCGCGCCGTGGCCCTGGCCAGCTACGGCGCCCTGGCCCGCAGGCACTACCTGCACGGCGGCAACACGGCGGCCCTGGACACGGCCGTGGCCGCCGGGGAGGCCGCCGTGGAGGCCGAGGCCCCGCCGAGGCAGCGGTGCGCGGTGCTGAACTCGCTGGTCTCCACGCTCATCACCAGGTTCGAACGGGCCGAGGACCGGGGCGATCTGGACCGGGCTGCGGAACTGGCCGACGAGGCGTTGCGGTCCTCGGAGGTCCGCACCGCCCCGCAGTACACCTCCTACGCCCAGCTGGGTGTGATCGCGGCCCACCGCCACCGCATCACCGGGTCCCCCGAGGAGCTGGAGACGGCGATCGAGATGTTCGACCGGGCGCTGATCGCCATGCCGGACTCCGCCCCCGAGCGGGTGGCGGTGGCCACGCATCTCGGTCGCGCCCTACAGACCCTCTACCGCAGGACCGGCCGGAAGAAGACCTACCGCTGGGCTCGCCGGACGCTGACCGAAGCCGCCACCCTGCCCACCGGGCCCGCCGACCAGCGGCTCAGGGCGGCCAACCTCTGCGGCAGGCTGGCCGCCCACGCCCACCGGTGGTCGGAGGCACTCGACTCGTTCACCCTCGCGGTGGAGCTGCTGCCGCTGGTCACCCAGGGCAAACGGGCGGTGGCGAGTTCGGCGGTGCAGCGTCGCTGGGCCCACGTGACCGCCGACGCGGCGGCCTGCGCCCTGGAGGTCGGCAAACCGGAACGGGCGGTGGAGCTGCTGGAGCACGGGCGCGCCGCGTTGTTCTCCGAGCTGCTGCCGGGCGGCGGCGAGCTGGGGCGGCTGAACCGTACCCACCCCGAGCTGGCCACCGCCGCCGTGCGGCTGCGGCGCCTGCTGGACCGGCCGGGCGAGGAGCCCGTGCTCAGCGACACCGACCTCGGCACCGAGGTGGAGGAACGCCGCTGGTTGGCCACCACCTGGCAGGAGCTGTTGGAGGAGATCCGCGCCGAGGACGGCCACGGGCGGACCATGGTGCCCCTGGAGTTCGCCCGCCTGGCCGAGGCCAACGACCAGGGCGCGGTGGTGCTGGTCAACCTCAGCAGGTACCGCTCGGACGCGATCATCGTGTTCGGTGGGCGTGCCATGGTGGTCAACCTGCCTACGGCCTCCCCCGAGTCGGCGCAGCGGCACGCGGAGACGGCGCTGGAGGCCGCCCAGCGGAGCCAGCGCACCGCGGAGAGCGAACACGCCCTGGCCGAGACCCTCGACTGGGTGTGGCACAGCATCACCCGCCCCGTGCTCGACCGCATGGGCTACACCCGCACCCCGGCGCAGGGGGTGCGCTGGCCCCGCCTCTGGTGGAGCTGCCAGGGCCCCTGTTCCTTCCTGCCGCTGCACGCGGCCACCTCGGCGGAGGGGGACTCGGCCCTGGACCGGGTGGTGTCCTCCTACACTCCCGGCCTGCGCACCCTGCTGGAGAGCGCCTCCCGTGGCGACCCCGCCGCCGGGGGCTCGCTCGTGGTGGGCCCGCCGGACCAGCAGCACACCGAGCATCCCGCGCGGATCCCGGCACGGCACTGGCCGTCGGCGACGATGCTGGCCAACGGGGAGCACACCGCCGAGGACGTGGTCGCCGCGCTGCGCCGCCACGCCTCGGTGCACATCTGCGAACCCAGCACGCAGAACGCGGCCCGGCCGGCGGCGAGCCTGGTGCTGGACCGGGAGGAACGCGAACTGGCGCTGAACCTGCTGGAGCTGGGCCAGTACGATTTCGGCAACGCCCGCTTCGCCTGTCTGGCGCGGTGTCGCACCAGGGAGAACCCCTCGGCCGCCGCGTTCACCCTGGCCGACGCGTTCGCCTTCCTCGGGGTCGTGCACGTGATCGGCACCCTGTGGGTGATCAACCGGGGCGCTGCCGAGGACGTGCTCTCGGCCGTGTACGCGGAACTGTCCCAGGACGGGGAGTTCCGCGGCGGGTGGAGCCCGACCGTGCTCAGCGGGGTGGTGCGCAGGCTACGCCGCCGCTATCCGGACACCCCCTCGCTCTGGGCGGGCTACGTCCACGCGGGACGCTGACCCCGCCACGCACGTTTCCGACGGAGTCGACGGAGGGATTCTGTGAACACACACGATCGGGCCGACCGGGCACGCGGGCTGCTGCTCGGGGCAGCGTTGGGGGACGCGCTGGGGGCTCCCTTCGAGGGCAGGTCCCATGTTCCCGAGGACCTGCTGGACGAGCTGGAGGAGGACACCGGGCAGCTGCCCTACACCGACGACACCGTGTTGACGCTCGTGCTCGCCGAGCACCTGCTCGAACGGGGTCCCGACGGCGATCTCGACGAGGACACGCTGGCCACCGGTTTCGCCCGGGCCTGGGAGGCCGAGCCGGGACGCGGCTGGGGCGGGGCCGTGCGGGACGTCTTCGGGGAGATCCTGGCCGGGGGGCACTGGCAGCGGGCGGCGGCTCGCCTGTTCGGCGGGGCGGGTTCCTTCGGCAACGGAGGGGCGATGCGGGTGGCTCCGGTGGCCCTGGTCGCCTCCGACTCGGGTGAGGCGGCCGAGCTCGGCCGCCGGAGCGCTCGGATCACCCACGCCCACCCGGACGGTTTCCACGGGGCGGCGGTGCAGGCCTGCGCCGCGTGGCTGGCGCTGTCCGGATTCCCCGACCCGAGCACCGAGCGGCGGCGTTTCCTGGACGTGGTGGCCGGTGGCTGCGGGGATCAGCGCTGGTTCTCCCTGCTGGAACAGGTGGACTCGGCCACCGGGGCCGCCACGCCCGAGCGGGCCGGGGAGCTGCTCGGCAACGACGTGAGCGCGGTTGGTTCCGTGCCGCTGGCCCTGCTGGCCTTCCTACTGCATCCGGACTCCCCCAGGGAGGCGATGCGTTTCGCGATCAGGGCCGGTGGGGACACCGACACCGTGGCGAGCATGGCCGGGGCGCTGGCGGGGGCGCGCTGTGGTGCCGCCGCGCTGCCGGAGGGGCAGCTGCGGCGTCTGGAGGGGTGTTCGCGACTGTACGAGCTGGGCACGGCACTGGCCCAGTGAGCGGCTGAGCCCGCTCGGCCGGTTCGGGCGGAGCTTCAGCGGGCCGGTTCCAGCGCCCGGACGAGCTGCTCGACCGTGGGAACCCCGGCCGGGCCGTCGGGGGTGTGGTAGATCCGGCAGCTCAGCCCGCCCACGGTCTCCTCGGCGGGGAAGGGGTCGTGGCCGTCGACGCGGAAGGTGGGGGATCCCGGAAACCCCAGGGCCTCGGCGTCCTCGTGCGTGGCCACGGAGCGGGCCTCGACCACGGCGTCGGTGGCTCCCAGGGCGACGAGGGCCTCGTCGAGGCGTTGCCGGGCGGGTTGCCGGTTCGGGCAGTCCGGGCTACAGAGCAGTTCCACACGCACACCCTCAGGATGCCCGCGAGGTGCGGCCGAGGGAAGCGAGAGGTGTGATCCTCGCCAGCCCCGAAGGGCTGGCGCCACCTGGCCCGTGGCGGCCATCTCGGTCATCCACTCTCCGTTGCGATCCTCGCCAGCCCCGAAGGGCTGGCGCCACTCGGCGTGCTCCTCACGGGGCCCGGTTGCTGTGGGTTGCGATCCTCGCCAGCCCC
>NZ_KB913024.1:194441-200987 GCF_000384035.1 Actinopolyspora mortivallis DSM 44261 | reverse complement strand
CACAGTCATCCTGGAAGTCATCCGAGCACGAACGGAGCGCGATCTGTGACCCGCCGCGCCATGACCCCCTACGTCTCCGAGGACGTGATCGCACGCGCCAAGGCCGCAGTGGCCGCCCTCGGCGGCGACGTGGCCCACACCGCCAGCATGTCCGACCTCGTGGAACACGCCCTACACCGCGAAGTCGAACGCCTGGAACGCCGGTACAACAACGGCGACCAGTTCCCCCGACTCGACGGCAAACTCCGCACCGGCCCCTCCACCAACCAGGGACGCTAACCCCACCCCAACCGGGCCCCCGCCAAGGGTGGCCAGGGCTCGCACTTGTAGTACCTATGTTGTACGAGACGCCTGGCTCGTGGCCACCGGGCTGATCGCGTCCGAGGCCGCAAGCGACGTGCAGACCGTGCTCACCACGGCCACCACCCCCATCGCGATCGGAGTGGTCTACGCGCTCGCACGCTCGGCTGAGCCGCACCTACCCGTATGGCTGCGGCGGCTCGTACTCGGATCAGCCGTGCCCCCACGCCACGACCAGTGACCTGCCCACGCTCCCTAGCCCCAGGGGCTCTCAGCGATAGCCAGCAGACCGCGCCGATTGCGCACACAGTCCCCGGACTCCACATCGGATCCCGGGGCGTTTTTTCGTGTTCTGGGGACGTTAGAGGGCGAGGTAGCCCTGCTGCCACTGCACCGTGGTGGGGCGTCGACCGGTGTGAGTGTATTCGGTCAGGGCGCGGCGCACATCGGCTTGGGGAAGTGAGGCTGAGGCGGGCAGGAGGTCGGGGCCGTCGCAGGCGAACACCAGTTCGGGGGCCTCCTCGGGAGCGTGTGGGTTGAAGGTGTCCAGCACGGTGTCGGTGCCGATCCAGGTCATCGCCGCCCAGCCGGTAGGCGGGTGGGAGGCCACCCGGAGGTAAGCCGGTGGGAACAGGGCTCCGCCCTCGTCGCGGTCGGAGCGTGCGGGCCGGTCCCAGGCGCAGACGATGGTGGTGCGGCTGTATTCGGTGTTCTCGTTAAGAACACGGTCGATCAGTGTTTCGACCTCGTCCGGGGCACTGGCTGTATGGGTGCGTTCGTCTTGGTCGAAGAGCACGGTGACGACTGTGGCGGTGTCGATGGTGGTCATGCTTGTCCCTCGATGCGTCGTGGCCGGGTGGCTCCGGTTTCCCACACGTCCAGGACCGAGCCACGGGGCAGGATGGTGCGGATCGCTTTCTCGAAGGAGAGGTCACCGGAGCACATCCGGTTGTTGATCGTGACGGCTCCGTGGGTGATTCCGGCTTCGCGCATCAGCATCGCTGCCTGTGTCTCCACGTGTTGGGATACCGCCGGTGGTCCGGAGCGTCCACACCGGCGCTGTGACCATCCCGTGACCGACACGCCGAGCAGAGGCTTGGGAACCTCCCGGCGTGTCGCCACACACTTCCCCTCCCCCACCACCGAGCCCCCGCCTACGCGGGGGTGCGTGACCCGATTTTGCCTAAAACCGGCCCACCACGGCCCCGCGCCTGCGGGGAGCACTGTCACCTTCCAAATCGGATCGACCTTAACATCGGTCCATCCCCGCGCCTGCGGGGAACACAAAGGAGGAGATTGGTGACATGTAACTCACCTTTTCAGAGTAATATATCAACTTGTTCAAACAAACAACGGATTAAAACCACTCCGACCGAAGTCGGTTTATACGGATTTGACCGAATTGCATTGCCAGCCGAAAAATGTCAAACGAAAATAATTATCGTGATGATCACCACAACATATTGCCCTGGCTGCGCAGGCGCTGCAATCGTTGATCTTGCAAAAAAAAGGACTCAGAAGAATTCGATATTATTCGATTTGGAGTAATCCTTGTTCGGCAAGTTACTTGTTTCTGCAGTGATGGGTGCAACACTTTTCTCGGTTGCCGGAACCGGGGCGGCCACTGCTGCCACCACCACTGATCCCCCAGAACGGTTCAAGTTCAGACCGCCGCCACTTGCGACGCTCCATCCACGGTGACATCCGCAGGGACGGAAACTGCTCCCTCCGCTCCGGACGTTAGTGTGACCCCCAATGTCGCAGAAGCCATCGAGGCACTGTCCGCCGGGGAGAGCATGGAGATCGGAACGATCGACGGTGAACCGATCGTCGTCGACAAAGACATGCAAGGAAACATTACGATCACACCGACTGGACAGATGCCAGCCGCAGCGTGTACCTGGGCGGTTGCTTCGGCGGTCTATGAGATCGGAGCCGGAGTACTGGCCGCGGACGCGTCCGCCGCTGGTGGCATCGTAGTGGCCGGCTATTTCATCTCCGCCTCACAGTTGGGAGCCATGGCTGGGCTTACCGGCAGCTTCTCGGCTATCTATGCGTTCGTTGCTGCGAACGTCTGCTAAATCTATACAGTATCCTGAACGCGGAACCACACATCCGAAAGGTCACTGATCGTCATGTTCGCAGTGTCCATGCTGCTCATCGTAACCCTTTTGTGTTTCGTTGCCATAATCGTATTGTATTTACGAGACAGAAACGGTTACAGCAAGGTGATTGCCGCACTCGCTTGCGTGTCGGCTTTGGCCGCGTTAACATCGTCAGGAATCGCCCTATTTTCTTAGGGCCTACAGAATGAATCGGATGCATAAGAATTCTTTCCTCGGTGCCGCACTGCTGACAGGGCTGCTTGTCCTGGCAGTCTCGATACTGCTCGGTGGTGTTCCGTCGAGTATGTTGTGCATCCTACTGTTGCCGTTGATACCGCTAGGCGCACTCACGATGGGAGCTCTCACGCTGGTGTTCGCACGGCACAACAGCGGAGCTGCGGACTTTCGGGGAAACCTCCCCGAAAACACTCCGCGTGCCATGTCGACACCGGTCTAGTGTCGTGAGTCGTTGATTCGGCTGCAGCAAGGATTTACGGAGGAGCCGGGAAAGTTCGAACGTAACAGCTGGTCAGGCTGCTGACGCAGCCAGCTCCAGGTGCCGAGTACATACTCGTCTTCGATGCTGCGACCAGCAGCTGTACGCGCTCGCGTTTCACTTCTCCCGGTTCTTCCCAGACCTCGGACCGCATCCCGCGGGCTAGCCGCGTCTCGCCCTGCTGCAGGTGCTCGACGTACCACTCAATCGCGGCGACCACCCCTTCGTCGTCAGGTCCACCCCCGCGCCTGCGGGGAACACGTGCGGCCAGGTGACGCCAAACAGGTTGATGAGGGTCCATCCCCGCGCCTGCGGGGAACACGGTGATCCTCAACGTCGGGAAAATGAATTACTCGGTCCATCCCCGCGCCTGCGGGGAACACCCGAATTCATCCGGGGATATGTGGGATTCAGGGGGTCCATCCCCGCGCCTGCGGGGAACACGTCGCGGCGTCCGCACGTATCTCGACAGCGGATGGTCCATCCCCGCGCCTGCGGGGAACACTCCTGGCGGGGCTGCGCCAGATTCGGGAAGCGAGGTCCACCCCCGCGCCTGCGGGGAACACGGGCTCCAGTTCCCGCTGGTGTTTCCGCTGACGGGTCCATCCCCGCGCCTGCGGGGAACACCTGCGACGTAGGATTCCACGGCGGCCATGATGGGGTCCATCCCCGCGCCTGCGGGGAACACTGTGGTACTCGATCGGGATTGTCATCTGGGCCAGGTCCATCCCCGCGCCTGCGGGGAACACGTGACCAGCAAGGCCGGAAGTCCAAGAACGTCAGGTCCATCCCCGCGCCTGCGGGGAACACACGTAGTGACCTGCGACTCCGTAGCACCGTTATCCAGTTGTGATCTCTCGTGGGAAGTACACACATCCTAGACAGTCCACATCGGCCAGCACCACCGCCTCCCCGGCGGAGTCCGGGGCGTTTCGTACGTGGTCACAGTCTCCAGCGGCTGGGGCTGTCGGGGTGGTCGATCCAGAGCCACTGCCGGTGTTCGGCAACGGTCAGCCCCAGCCGCGACCAGCCGGGTTTGCCGTGGGTCAACCAGCTCCGGTGGGCCTCCTCGACCGGAGCCCACAGGTCGGTGGGTCCGGTCCCGGTGACCCCATAACGACCGTCGTCGGAGGCGGTGAGGCTGATCTCGACAGCCGACCCGTCGGGGGCACTCATCGTGGCCGCCGCCGGTTGACCGGTGTCCGGATCGAGGCGCATCCCGACCGTGACCCCGGCGGGCAGCCCGTGGAGTTGGGCCAACAGCCAGACCACGGTGTTGTCCCACCAGGGTGTGGGCAGCGTGGTACTCACCCGGCGGCGGGGGGTGTCGACCTCGGGGCTTCGACGCGCGGGGGCGGTCCGATCGGCACCGCGCATTCCCATGAAGGAGGCCCACTGGTCGGTGAAGCGCCCTTCCAGGCGGTCGTCTCGATGCCGCAGCAGGACGAGCCCACCCGCGTTGAACGCCCCGGGCGTGACGTTGACGAGCACGGCCCCACCGGAGGCGAGCTGCTCGGCCCAGGCCCACGGCACGCGGGGCACCGAGCAGGTGGCCAGGATCCGGTCGTAGGGCCCGTGTTCGGGCAGCCCGTCGGCGCCGTCGCGGCAGGCCAGGGTCGGGTGACAGCCGAGGCGGGACAGCCGCTCGCGGGCGGCCTCGACCAGATCCGGCTCGATGTCGACGGAACACACGTTGCGGTCACCGAGCCGGTGAGCCAGCAGCGCGGTGGTGTAGCCGGACCCGGTGCCCACCGCCAACACCCGGTGACCGTCACGAATGTCCAGCAGCTCCAGCATCCGCACGATCAGGTCGGGTTTGGTGCTGCTGGACAGTGGATGGTCCCCTTCGTCGAGCGAGGTCACCAGCGTGGTCGGGGAGTACACCGCCTCCGCCCCCTGCCGGGTGGTCGCGTCCACGGATTCCCATTCGTAGTTGTCCGGGGTCTGTCGGTAGAAGCTCGGCACCAGTTCGTGGCGGGGTGTGGCGGCCACGGCCGCCTTCCACATCGGATCGCGCACCGCCCCCTCGGCCTCCAGCTGCTCGGCCAGCCGTGTCGCTCGCTCGGTCCAGTCCTCGTCATGCGGTGGCATGGTGGTACTCCTCGGGGTCGGCGGCTTCGGAGGTGAGCAGTTCGGCCAGCTGGTCGGTGATCGCCGCGCCGGTGGCGGCTTCGAGCCAGCCGTACTGCCCGCCGGGGTTGATCTCCAGGAAGATCCACTTCTCGTCGGGTGTTATCACGAAGTCCAGCGCGGCGTAGCGCAGACCGAACCGCCGCATCAGCGCGCGCACACCCTCGGCGACCTGGTGTGGCGGGTCGATGAGCTCGTAGCGCAACGCGCCGATGTCGCTGCGCCAGTCCACGTGCGAGGCGGCGCTGTGCGCTTCGATGCGCACGGTCGTGATCGTCTCGCCCACCGCGATGACGCGTGCCTCGGACCGTTTCGGTGCCCACCGCTGGGCCAGGTGCACGGTCGACTCGATACCGCTCACCTCGTCGAGGTCGGCCGTGTCGAGCACCCGTGTCCAGGCCACGGAGTGGGTCTCGTCGCTGGTCATGCTGGTGTTGCCGAGCATCTTGGTCACGGTGCGGCCACGCCGTGCGAACGTGGCGAACTTCTCCGGGTCGTTGGTCAGTGCGGTTTCCGGCACGCGCAGGCCGAGTTGGCTCGCCGTGGTGAGCTGCACCGGTTTGTAGGCCGCGTCGGCCAGCCGGGACGGGTGGTTGACCCACACGGCGGGCAACGAGGCCAGCACCCCGCCCAGGCCGTATTTCGCTTCCAGGAACGCGTGTTGGCGGACCTGCGGTTTCCACTCGTTCGGGAACCGGAACGCTTCGGGGGCGCGGTAGTACACGCCGGTGATCTCGGCGAGCTCGATGGTGTGTGCCGGGGTGGTCAGGTGTCCGCACCAGCGGCCCCCGCGCAGCTCGGCGGCGAGGCCGAGCCGCGCGGGGAACCATGCGGTGTTCACCCGACACACCCGTGTGCCGCGTTGTTGGACGGCCTCGACCATCGCGTCCGCGCTCGGATCGATGTCTCGGGCCAGGATCAGCACGGTCACGAGTGTCCTCCGGGAGCTAGTTCGACTCGGGCGTGTCCGGGGCGAAGTCCTTGGCCGACCAGTCCTCGGAGGGGCCTCGATCACCGTCCATGTTGGTGGTGGTCATTCCCAGGTGAATCTCGTGCAGCGGCGTGCCCAGCTCGTCGACGGCGACTTGCCGGTGGTGGTCGTAGCGGCCGTTCAATGCCCTGTCCGTCGGGTCCCCGACGGCGACCATGTTCCGCAGCCCCCACGGCTCCGGAACAGGGGCGACGGGCTGTTCGCCCTCGGGGCGTGCCAGCGGAAACTGGGCCGAGTGCGCGGCCACCGGGTCGTGGGCGAACGCATCGGTGCGCTCGTCGTTGAACATCGTCGTCATGACTGCTCCTTTCGTCGGTGACGGTTCCGCGAGGAACCGCCGACAACCGGGGTGGACACCGCCGGGTCAAGGGCTTTCGCGGGAGAGCCGACCCGGCGGCCACGGTTCGGCGACGGTCGGGGCGGCGTCGCCGAACCGTGGTCACGGGGCCCCCGCCCGGCCGGGGCGAGAGTGGGGAGGAATCCCGGCCGGGCGGGGCGAAACGGCCCCGGTGCCGGGTGGAGGC
>NZ_KB913024.1:2617-194341 GCF_000384035.1 Actinopolyspora mortivallis DSM 44261 | reverse complement strand
CGACCAGGAAGGTGTCGGCTTCCTGGTCGACGCCTCACCGCAGCCGCCAGCGGCAGAGTCCCCGACCAGGACACCCGGCGGGGCCAGCACAGCCCGGCCAGACCCAGCCCGGCCGCCGGACTCGGCCCGCTCACGCCTGCCTCCCCACGTCCGAACGCGGCGGAGCCCCCACGATCTCCCTGGCTCTGGTGTCACACTCCGGACACGTCCACCACAGCCAGGGAACGTCGCCCTCACAAGCCTCCACCGTCCGTCCACACAATGTGGACACCACCTGCCCCCCTCGGGAAACTGCACCCGCCCAGCAGGCACCACATCCTTACTGACATGACGCCCCTCATCAGCGGGCACCCACGTAAACGGAATCTGAGGCATTTGTTCATTCCTTGCTGATTCGATCGTCAGTTACGCGAAACAGCATGACGCTAATCAAAACAAAGATACAATCCCCTGAACGTGGGATCGTCCGAAGTACACCCATCTGGTTAGCATTTGTTTCATGCGGCGAAACAGTGGAGGAACACCGAAAGCGCGGGCACTGGGCGCAGAGCTACGCGAAGTACGAAACAACGCAGGCTACAGCCTGCGTGATCTCGCCAAAGAACTCGAAGTGAGTCACGTACGGCTGCAACGCTACGAATCCGGCGAAACAGTTCCCTCATCCGAACTGGTCGCTGCCTACCTCACGACTCTCGGCGTGCCCGCTCAAACGCGGGATCGACTCACGAACATGGCCCGTGACGCGGACAAGCTCGACTGGCTGTCAACCGCCACCTCCGGAGCCCGCAAGGAACTGACCACGCTGATCGAGTTCGAGCGCAACGCCAGCCACATCACCGACGTGTCCACCGGAGTAGTTCCCGGTCTGCTGCAGACGTCGGACTACGCACGGGCAGTCATGCAACATCTCTCGATCGACGAGATCGAAACGATGGTGCTCATGCGGGTCGGTCGCCGCGAAATCCTCATGAAGCCGAACGCGCCACACCTGACATGTTTCATTTCCGAAGCGGCTCTGCGCGAGTCCATCGGCGGCCACGCGGTCATGGCCGAACAGCTCCGGCATATCGTGAAGATGAGCGAGTGGAGCAACGTCGACGTGCGTGTGGTGCGCATCGGAGCAACCTCGCTCCACCCGGCGCACATGGGCTCGTTCGTCCTGTTCGAGTTCCCGAAGGCCACGCCGATCGTGCACATGGAGCACTACCACTCATCGGTGTCCCTGCACAACCCGGGCACCGCGAAGGCCTACCAAGATGCGGTTACTAACCTGCACGACGTGGCGATGAGTCCCGAGGCGTCGGCAGAGTTCATCGCCAACTGTGCAGACGAAAAGGAGACCGACAGTGACGGTACACCCTAAGGGCTGGCGCAAGTCGAGCCGCTCGGGCCAGCGCACCAACTGCGTCGAGGTCGGCCGCGTCGGTGACGGCGCCGCCATACGCGACACCAAGAACCGCTCGGCCGGGTACTTCACCACCACTCGCGGCCAGTGGACCGCGTTCCTGGAGGCGGTCAAGAACAACCGCTTCGAGTGAGTCCGTAACGACAGCACGGCGCCCCCGAGACTTCTGAAGTGGTCCCCGGGGGCGCTTTTTCGTGGCATGCCCAGTCTGGGGACGGGGTAGGTGGCCCGATTTTGCCTGAAACCGGCCCACCCCGGCCCCATCCCCGCGTGCGCAGGGAGCACGAGGCCGGGGTGAGCGAGGGTTTGATGGCTGCGGGTCCATCCCCGCGTGCGCGGGGGGCACGCGGAAGTCTAGCCGCTCGAACCGCAGGACGCCGGTCCATCCCCGCATGCGCGGGGAGCACGTCGGCACCCGGTGGGGCGAGATCGGGCCGGATGGTCCATCCCCGCATGCGCGGGGAGCACATGTACCGCGAGAAGTTGATTCGCCTCGGCGTGGGTCCATCCCCGCATGCGCGGGGAGCACTGGAGGAGCTGCGCAACCATCTCAACCGCAGCAGGTCCATCCCCGCATGCGCGGGGAGCACGAGGAGCTCATCAGCGGCGCCGACCTGTTGGAGGGTCCATCCCCGCATGCGCGGGGAGCACTTGAGTATTGCCGTCGTTGCCTTGAACCCCTGGGGTCCATCCCCGCATGCGCGGGGAGCACTAGAACACCACGGGAGAATACGAGCGTCGGGAAGGTCCATCCCCGCATGCGCGGGGAGCACTCAACAGGCTCAGGAACACTGGGGGCGCTTTGAGGTCCATCCCCGCATGCGCGGGGAGCACACTTCGTGACCTGCGATCTTAACAGTACTTTCCCGCTGTGGGAATCACTTTTGGTTCGGCGCGGTCGGAGGCGGACCCGCTCGGAAAACGGGCTCACCCGGAGAACTGCGACATGTCGGTGATCTTCCACGTGCCGTCGCGTTTCTGCGCCCGCACCGTGAGCTGGGCGGGGTACACCCCGCTCTTTCCGTTGGCCGTGCTGGTGGCGTCCTGGTTGACGAACAGCAGCACCTCGGCACGGTCGTCCTGCAACAGGGTGACCCCGGCGTTGGTGACGGTGCTGGTGAGCACCATCTTCTGTTCGGGGGCCTGCTCGCGCACCGTTTCGAACATGGTCTCGTACTGCTCGACGGCCTCGTCGGTCAGGAACTTCTCGGCGGCCTTGTCCGTCTTCTCCACGTTCGAGTAGTCGTAGGAGAACAGCTTCTCCACGGCGGTGCTGATCCGGCCCTTGACCTCGCTGGTGGCGGCCTCGTCCACGAGCGCCTCGTTGGCCGCCGGTCCTTCGTGGCGCAACGAGTGCGCCTCCTCGTGGAACCAGTAGGCCAACCCGGCGATCCCGAGGGCCAGCACCAGCAACACCGCGGCCACCGTCGTGGGCCTGCTCGACGGAGCGAACCAGCCACCACGCCCGGAGCCGCCCGCCGTGGGCCGCGCGGCCGTGTCCTCGCCGGTCTCCACCGCATCCACCTCGGAGTCCTCCGCTCTCTCGGAGTCCCACTCCGCCTCGGAGGGTTCCGGGGTGACCGCCTCCGGGGTCCCGCTGTCCTCCTCGTCCCGTGTCGAGGAGCCCCGCGCGTGCTCGTCGGAGTTCCCGTGCTCGTCGGAGTTCCCGGCCTCCTCGGCCTCCCCGGCGTCGGTGAGGGTTTCCGGATCCGGCCGGTGCCGCTCGGGAACGTCGGTGTCCCGTTCCTCCTCGGGCGCGGTCTCCCCCTCGGCGGGGCGCACGCCGTTCTCCCGCGTGCCGGCCTCCTCGCGGGCGGAAGCACGGTTTCTGGTCCCGGCGACACGGGGCTTGCGGGAGGGAGCGTCGCCGCGGCTGCGTGCGGCGCGACGTGGAACGTTCACGGCGTCTCCTCGAAACGACTCGAAACCGCCGGGGCCGCCCGGACCTCTCCGGCGGGATGCTCGGACGAACCTGTCACCACTGGCCCGTGGTGCGGGCTTCCTACAGCGCGGTCGGGGTCATCCTGCTCATCTTCCACTTCTGGTCCGTTCTGGTGAGTTCCACGCGAACCCGCCAACGACTGGTCGACGGCTTGCCCCCGTCGAGCGTTCGTGTGATCTTGTAACCGGCGATCATCCGGGCCTTGCCCGCGCGGACGTTGAGTTCGGTCAGGGCCGCGTCCAGCACTTTCGCCCGCATGACGGCCTTCTTCTCGGTGATCTGCCCGACACGCTGTTCACGGCTGTTCTCCAGCACGTCACGCAGCGGCCCGGTGGTGCCCCGCAACGCCCGGTCCATGTCCCGCTGCGCCCGGTTGTGGTCGATCGAGTTGTAGTTGATCACCGCCTGCCTGCCCGCCCGCAGCACCCGGTCGCGGGTGGCCGCCAGCTCGACGGAGGAGTCGTGGGCCGCCAGTGCCCAGGAGACACCGAACCAGCCCGCCGCGAGCACGCTGAGCGCCAGCAGCGCGGCGGCGGTCGGCACGGTCCACCACCGTGCGGGCCTGGTCTTCGGTGAACCCGTCGTGTTCATGGGAGTCCTTTCCCGACTCGACAGCGGTGTTCGGTCACGGTCCTTGCTCCGGGGACCGGCTTGCCCGGTCCGACCGGTGGACCGCGCCGAGGCCGGAAGCTCTGCTCGCTCGTGCTCAGCGTCGCCCCTCGGGGGCGTTGCGGGCCCCGCGCACCGTGGTCGGGCTGTCCTCGGGAACCTCGCAGCGCGCGTCACTGTTCAGCGGAACCGGGGCGAGTTCGTTGCCCGCGCGGCGTTCGGTTCCGTCGTAGACACAGGGCAGCGGGTCGAAAACGTTGAGGGCCAGTCCGAAGTGCGCGGTGCCGTCGCCGGGGGCGACGGTGAACCCGCCCGCCGTGATGGCCGGGTAGGTGACGAACATCTGCTCCAGCCCGGCGTTGTTGTCCGCCAGGGCCCGGGCGGTGGGAACCCCGTGGGTCAGCAGCGCCGAGACCTCCGGGCCGGTCTCGTCCAGCACCTCGCCGAGCTGACGCGCGGTGCCGGGGCCACGGCGCAGCACCTTGCGGACGTCCCCGTCGGAGGCACGCAGCTGTTCGGCGACCAGCCGCAGGTCCGAGCTGAACGAGCGGATGGCCGAGGACTGCTCGTTCTGGGTGGCCAGCACCGTGGTCGCGTCGGCGAGCAGTTTCCTGGTCTGGGGCAGGTGGCGCTGTGCCTCGGCGGTGAACTCCTCGGTGGTGTCCAGCACCCGTTGCAGGTGCTGGCCGTTGCCCTCGAAGGCGGTTCCGAGTTCGTCGACCACGGTACGCAGCGAGTCCTCCGGCACGGACTCGACGAGGGAGTTCACGTTGTGCAGCAGTTCCTCCACCGGCAGCGGGGTGCTGGTGTCCCGTCGTCGGATGACCGAGCCCCCGTGCAGATAGGGCCCGCCCTCGCCGCGGGGGCGCAGGTCCACGTACTGCTCGCCGACCACCGAACGGTTGGCCACCACGGCCCGCACGTCGGCGGGGATCTCGGGCGCGGAGGGTTCGATGTCCAGCGGCACCTCGACGCCCTCCTCGGTGAGTCGGAGTTCGCCGACCCGTCCGACCCGCACCCCCCGGTAGGTCACCTCGGCGTTGGAGAAGACCCCACCCGAGCTGTCCACCTTCATCGTCACCACGTAGCCCCGTGGCCCGAACAGCCTGTCCAGCTCCGCGTACCTGGCCCCGGCGTAGCTGACACCCACCAGGGCCACGACGAGGAAGGCGGCGATCTTCGCGCGTGCTCCGCGGGTGAGCATCAGTCACCTCCGAACAGGAAACCCAGCGGCCCGTCGCCGCCGGAGTCCGGTTTCCGCTGTTGTTCGTTCTGCGAGCTCGGGGCCTCCTTCCGCTGTTCCTCCGGCGGCGCGGGTGCGGAGTCCTCGCCGGACAGCGGCAGCGGCAGGTCGGGAAGCTGGGAGCTGGAGGACTCGCCGGGAAGGTCGATCAGGGGTTGTCTGCTGCGTCCCAGGTTCTCGGCGATCCGGCTCAGGTTGAGGTCGGCGTCGATGTAGAGGTTGGTGTAGTCGCCCTTGATACCTCCGACGGCCGAGTCGGTGAACGGGTAGGTCAGCAGCACCTCCAGCGACTTCGGCAGGTCCGACCCGGCCGCGGCCAGGTTGCGCAGCACGGGTTGGAGCTGTCGCAGGTTGTGCAGGATGTCCTGTTTGGTCTGGTTGACCACCTCGGTGGCCACCCCGGAGAGCCTGTCCAGCGACTCCAGCATGGTCACCAGTTGTTCGCGCTGGTTGTTCAGCACCTCCAGCCCGGGGCGCAGGTCGGTCAGCGCGGTGTCGATGTTGTCGCGCTGTCGGCGCAGCGTGGCGCTGAGCCGGTTCACGCTGTCCAGGGCGGCGGTGATCTCGTCCTTGTTGGCGTCCAGCTCCCCCACGAGCTGGTTCATGTTGTCCAGCAGCCCGCGTATCTCGGCCTCGCGGCCGTCGAGGGCCTTGTTCAGCTCGGAGGCGATGTTGTGCACCTTGCCGATGGCTCCGCCGTTGAGCAGCAGGGACAGGGCGCCGAGCACTTCCTCGACCTCGGGGCCGCGTCCGGTGCGTTCGATGGGGATCACGTCGCCGTCGCCGAGGCTGCCGGTGGCCCGTTCCGTCTCCGGCGGCGGGTACAGCTCCACGTACTTCTCCCCGAGCAGACTGGACTGTTCGATCTTGGCCAGCGCGTTCTCCGGGAGGTCGACCTTCGAGTGGACCACCATGGTCACTTCGGCCTGCCAGGAGTCGTCTCCGAGGTCGACCTCGGAGACCCGGCCGACCGGGACGTCGTTGACCCGCACGCCCGCGTTGGGGACGAGGTCGGTGACGTCGTCGAAACGCGCCTCGACCGTGTAGGGGTCGCCGCCCACGTCCGCCCCGCCGGGCAGGGGCATGCTGTGCACCCCCTCGAAGTCGCCGAGCCCGCAGCCCGCGGTGAGCAGCAGCGGCGCGAGCAGGACCGACACCACCGCCGAGCGCGGGCCGCGGTTCGTGCGCGGGGATCCGTCCGCCTTCGCCATCAGCCCTGTCCTTTCGAGCCGGTCCCGTCCGAGTCGCCGAAGAGCCTGTCGCTGCTGTGCTTCAGCGGCAGCGGAAGGTCGGGGCGCCCGCCGCGTTGCAGCTCGGAGATCGTCTCGGCGGGGTTGGGCAGCTGTCCGCCGTTGCCCAGGAACTCCCGCACCGACTCGCAGCCGGAACTCAACCCCCGGGGCACCTCGACGGCGCGGGCCCGCTGCCCGCCGCCTTCGGGGCGGATCTGGCGGAACAGCTTGCACAGCAGCACCAGCGGCGGTTGGCGCAGTTCGTTGAGGTTGGCCCTGGTGTCCAGGGTTCCCGAGGCGGCGTTGTAGGAGTTCTGTAGGTTGCCCAGCGCCAGCGGGGCGTTGGTCAGGGTTTCCCGCAGCGCGGCGTTCTGTTGGGAGACCACCTCGGCGACCGAGGCGAGCTGCTCGACGTTGCTGTGCACCTTCTCCCGGTTGTCCCGTACGAAGGAGTTCA
Source organism: Actinopolyspora mortivallis DSM 44261 (assembly GCF_000384035.1). Taxonomy (GTDB): domain Bacteria; phylum Actinomycetota; class Actinomycetes; order Mycobacteriales; family Pseudonocardiaceae; genus Actinopolyspora; species Actinopolyspora mortivallis. The sequence goes on along the minus strand of NZ_KB913024.1, from coordinate 187,453 downwards.
CCCTCTCCAGCGCGACGGCCAGTTCGGACAGTGCCCGGTCCAGGTCGTCGCGTTGGCCGGCCAGCAGGCTGTTGATCTCGCGCATCTGGCTGTTGAACCCGCGCACCTGCCCGTCGTTGTCGGCGAGGTTCGAGGTGATCTTCTGCAGCTTGTCGACCGTGTCGAACAGCTCCTCACTGTTGCCGGACAGGGTGTCGCCGAGTTCACCCAGGTCGCGCAGGGTGGTGGAGAGCAGCTTGCCGTTGCCGTCCAGGTTCCGCGCGCCGGTGTCGAGCAGGTCGCTCAACGCCCCGTCGGAGTTGGCCCCCTCCGGGCCGAGCGCGGTGGACAGTTCGTTGAGGCTCTCGTAGACCTCGTCGATCTCCACGGGGGTGACGGTGCGTTCCAACGGTATGGTCGCGCCGTCGGAGAGGGTCGGACCGCCCCGGTACACCGGGGTGAGCTGCACGAAACGTCCGCTGACCACGCTGGGCGAGATCACCGCGGCTTTCGCGTCGGCGGGAATCTCCAGGGTGCGGCGCACGCTCATCTCCACCCGGACGCGCCGGGGCTGGGGGGTGACCGTGTCGATGCTGCCCACGCGCACACCGAGCACCCGGACTTCCCCGCCCTCGTAGAGACCCACGGCGTTGTCGAAGTAGGCGACGACGCGCCGCTGGTCCACTCCGACGAACACCCACCACACGGCTGCGCTGACCAGCAGCGCGAGCACACTGCTCAGCGCGATCGCGCGGGTGATGGGAGGTTTGCCCGATCGGCTCATGGCAGACACCCCTCCTGGTTGACCGGCCCGACGGCGGGTGGCAGCAGCCCGCACAGGTAGACGTCGAACCAGCGCCCGTTGCCGAGCACGTTGGAGAACAGCCTGGTGAACGGGGCCATGCGTTCGATGGTTTCGCCCAGGTTCCGTTGGTTGTCACGCAGCAGCTTCGTGACCTCGTCGAGCTGCTTCAGGGCCGGTTGGATCTGGGACTGGTTGTCCTCGACCAGACCGGTGAGCTGGCGGGACAGTTCCTCCACCCCGTCGAGCAGGGACCGGATGGCGTCCCTGCGCTGGCGCAGTTCGGCCAGCAGGTGGTTGCTGTCGCGCAGCAGCTTCTCGATCTCGGTGTTGCGTTCGGCCACGGTCGTGGCGACCCTGCTGGTCTTGCCGAGCAGTTCCTTCAGTTTCCGGTCCCGTTCGGACACGGTCTCGGACAGTTGGGACAGTCCGCGCAGGGTGCCGCGCATGTCCTCACCGGTGCCGGAGAAGGTCTCCGAGAGGGTGCGGAAGCTCTCGGCCAGTTGGCCGGTGTCGACCTCGTCGACGGTCTCGGACAGCCGGCTGAACGTCTCGATCACGTCGTAGGGCGACATGGTGCGCCGCAGCGGGATCGGTTCGGAGTTGTCCTGTTCCGCCTCCCCCCGGGTGTCCAGGGCGAGGTACTTCTTGCCCAGCAGGGTTCCGACCTTGATGGCGGCGTGGGTGCGGTCACCGACCCAGGCGTCGGAGACGTCGAAGGTCACCTTCACGTGCCCGCCGTCGAGGTCGACCCCCTGGACCGTGCCGACCCGCACCCCGGCGATGCGGACGGTGTCGCCCTCGGCGAGCCCACCCGCCTCGCTGAAGTGGGCCGTGTAGGTGGTTCCGGAGACGAAGGGCAGGCTCTTGTAGTTCATCGCGAGCAGAAACCCGAGCGCCAGCACCAGCAGCCCGGCCACCCCCGTGATGACGGGATCTCGCTTCTGGAAGGATTTCATGATCGGCACCTCGGCTGGGTGACCGGCATCAGTGGCAGGGGCAGTTCGGCCTCGCCGATGCCGACCGTGCCGGACAGTTCGCACACGTAGAAGTTGAACCAGGAGCCGTAGCTGGCGGTCCTGGTGATCGTGGTGAGCTTGTCCGGGGTGGTCTGCAGGAAGTCGCGGACCTCCTCCTTGTTCTCGTTGAGGTTGCGGGAGACCTCCCGCAGCCCGGCGATGTCCTGGCGCAGCGGTTCGCGGGCCCGCCCGGCCAGGTCGGCGGTGGTGTTGGTGAGCTCGTCCATGGCCGCGACGGCGCTGCCGACCGTGTCGCGGTCGGCGGCGAGTCCGGAGACGAGTTCCTGCAGCGTGGCCACCGACTCGGACAGCTGCCGCCGCCGCTGGTCGACCGTGCCCAGCACGCTGTTGAGGTTGTCGACGACCTGGCCGATCACCTCGTCCTTGGCGGCGATGGTCTCGGTCAGCGAGGCGGTGTGCGCCAGCAGGCTCCGCACGGTGCCGGACTGGCCCTGCAACACCTGGATGATCTCGAAGGAGAGCTTGTTGACCTCCTCGGGCGACAGTGCCCGGAACAGCGGTTGGAAACCGCCCAGCAGCGCGTTGAGGTCCAGCGGCGGCCGGGTCCGCTCCACCGGGATGGTCGCGCCCCGTTGCAGGTACTCGTCGACCTCGCCGGTGCCCTGTTCCAGGGCGAGGTAGCGTTCGCCGATCAGGTTGCGCCACTGGATCTCGGCGCGTACCGAGCGGGGCAGCCGCCGCTCGGAGACACTGAAGTCCACTTTGGCCGTTCCGTGGCGGACCAGCTCGATGTCCTCCACCTGGCCGACCCGCACTCCCGAGATCCGCACGTCGTCGCCGGACTTGAGCCCGGTGACGTCGGTGAACAGCGCCGAGTAGGTCTCGGCCGAACGCAGCCCGCTGTTGGAGATGGTCAGCACCAGGGTGCCGGTGGCCAACACGGTCACCAGCACGAAGGCGGCGAACTTGACCAGCGGTCCGGTGACCGAACGCCCGTTCATCGGTAGCTCACCTCGTTTCCGCGCAGCAGCGGGCCGACCAGCAGCGAGCTCCAGTCGGGCACCTCGTCGGGCTCAACCCCCAGACTCGGGGCGAGCACGGTGGCGATGAACCTCTGCTCGGCCGCGGAGTTGGCCAGCTCGCCGCCTCCGTCCACCGACTGGGGCGTGGTGCTCGCCGCGGTGTCCTGCTCCCGCTGGCCGGTGGGCAGGTACTCCTCCCCTCCGGAGGGAGGGTTGAGTCCCTCGTTGGAGGTCCGCGCCGGCGGCGGCTTGTAGGAGCCGTCCTTGACGGGACCGTCGGGCGGATACTGCGGGAAGGGGCTGGGTGCGTTCTCGAAGTTGTAGCAGCGGGGGCCGCGTTGGTCACCGTAGACCGGTTCGTCCCGGCCGGGGACGTACTTGCCGCGGTCGGAGGTGATCTCGAGGGTGATGTGCAGCCCGGGTTCGTCGGTGCCCTTGCCGAAGGCCCGGTCGATCCGGGGGACGAACTCGGCCATGTCCCGCAGGAAGCAGCGGTACTCGGGGGCGTACTCGGCCAGCACGTCCAGGGTGGGCCGCGCCGAGGAGTTGATCCGGATCAGGTTCTCGCGGTTCTCACGCAGGAACCCGTTCAGGTTCTCGGAGGTCGCGGTGGTCCGCTCGGTCAGTTCGGACAGTGCGGCGCGCTGTTCGACCAGCGTCTTCGAGGTGGTGGTCAGGTCGCGCAGCGCGGTGAGCACGTCCGGGGCGGCCTCCTCGTAGGTCTCGGCCACCCCCACCAGTTCCCGGAGGCTGCGTTCGAGGTCGGGCAGGGCCGGGTTGAACCCCTCCAGGTAGCTGTTGAGCCGGCTCAGGGTCCGCCCGAGGTCCTCGCCCCGCCCGTCGAGGGCGGTGTCCAGCGCCTCCAAGGTGCTCGCCAGCTTCGAGGGCCGCACCGCGCGCAGCACCTCGAGCGTCTCGGAGAGCACGTTCTGCAGTTCCACCGAGGCCTCGGTGCGGTCCTGGGTGATCACGTCCCCGTCGGACAGCGAGGACCGCGCCGGTTCCTCCGGGATGCTCAGTGACACGTAGCGCGAACCGAACAGCGAGGTCGGCAGCAGCCGCGCGGTCACGTTGGCGGGAATCTTGTCCGCCTTGTCCGGCTCCAGGGCCAGTTCCAGCACCGCCCGCCTGCCGTCGGCGTCGACCTCGCGCACCTCGCCGACCCGCATCCCGCGCACCTTCACGTCCGAACGCGGGTTGAGCTGGTTGCCGGTGGAGGAGGCACGCAGCCGCACCTCCACCGCCGGTTCGAAGGCCTTCCTGTAGACGGCGACGGTCAGGCTGACGAACAGCACCATGCTCATCAGCAGCGCCACGCCCATGAGGCGCCGGGTGACCGTGTTCGCCTTCCCGCGCCTGCTCATCCCGCGATCCTCACCGTGGTCGTGGAGCCCCAGATGGCCAGGCTCAGCAGCAGGTCCAGTACCGCCGTGGACACGATCGCGGTGCGCACGGCGCGGCCGACGGCGACGCCCACCCCGGCGGGGCCACCGCTGGCGCGGTAGCCGAAGTAGCAATGCGTCATGATCACCACCACGCTGAACACGAGCACTTTGCCGAAGGACCAGAGCACGTCCTCCGGTGGCAGGAAGAGGTTGAAGTACGTGTCGTAGGTACCGGCGGGTTGTCCGTGCACGAAGATCGTGACCGCGCGGGAGGCCAGGTAGGAGCTGAGCAGCCCGAGCACGTACAGCGGGACGACGGCCACGAACCCGGCCACCACCCGGGTGCTGACCAGGTAGGGCAGGCTGGGGATGCCCATGACCTCCAGCGCGTCGATCTCGTCGGAGATGCGCATGGCCCCGAGCTGGGCGGTGAAACCGGAGCCCACCGTGGCCGACAGCGCGAGCCCGGCCACCAGCGGGGCGATCTCGCGGGTGTTGAAGTAGGCGGAGACGAACCCGGAGAAGGCGGCGGTGCCGAGCTGGTTGAGCGCGGCGTAGCCCTGTAGTCCGACCACCACCCCGGTGAACATGGTCAGCCCGATCATCACGCCGACGGTGCCGCCGATCACCGCGAGCGCGCCGCTGCCGAAGCTGACCTCGGCCAGCAGCCGCAGCACCTCCCGGAAGTAGCGCAGCACCGCCTTGGGGATCCAGGCCAGCACCCGCAGGTAGAAGGCCATCTGCTCGCCCAGCTCGTCCAGCGTGCGCAGCGGGCGGGTCGCGATCCGGCGCAGGCGCCGGGGGATCGTGGTCATCGCCCTCACATCCTCTGCGCCGGGAAGATCTGCAGGTACAGCAGCGTGACGATGAAGTTCACCGCGAACAGCAGCAGGAAGGTGACCACCACCGACTGGTTCACCGCCTCACCCACTCCTTTCGGCCCCGGCGGCGGGTTGAGCCCGCGGTAGGCGGCGACGACTCCGGCGATGAACCCGAAGACCAGCGCCTTGAACTCGCCGACCCAGACGTCGGACAGTCGGGCCAGCGCCCCGAAACTGGCCATGTAGGCCCCGGGGGTGCCGCCCTGCATGATCACGTTGAAGAAGTAGCCCCCGAGCACTCCGACGACGCTGACCATCCCGTTGAGCAGCACCGCCACCAGCATCGCCGCGAGCACGCGCGGCACCACGAGCCGTTGGACCGGCGAGACCCCGAGCACCTCCATCGCGTCGATCTCGTCACGGATCTTGCGGGAGCCGAGGTCGGCGCAGATCGCCGAACCCCCGGCCCCGGAGATGAGCAGCGCGGTGACGATGGGGCTGGCCTGCTGGATGATCGCCAGCACGCTGGCGGCCCCGGTGAACGCCTGGGCGCCGAGCTGCTCGGTCAGCGAGCCGAGCTGGAGCGCGATGACGGCGCCGAAGGGGATGGCCACCAGGGCGGTGGGCAGGATCGTCACCCCGGCGATGAACCAGCACTGCTGGACGAACTCGCGGAACTGGAAGGGGCGTTTGGGCAGCAACCGGAGCACGTCGAGTCCGAGCGCGAAGAGCCGGCCGGTCTCGCGCAGGGCACCCGCTCCGGGAAAGGTGGCGCGGGTGGGTGTGCTCACCGCTCACCCCGCTTGCGGAACCAGCGGCGTCTGCGGCCTCCCACCGGTTCGGGCTCGGCCTCGCCCGCGGGCGGTTCCGGGACGGACCGGGGATGCGGGGTGGGCCGGGGAACCCGCCGGGCCGCGTTCTGCGACCACACACCAGCCCCCTCGTCCGGAGCGGTGTCCGGTGTGGACTGTTCCGGGAGGGTGGCGATGCGGTCGGTGGGCAGGTTCTCCGTGGGGAGGGTTCCGGAGAGGCCCTGCCCGGCGGGGGCGTCCGGAGTGCCCAGTCCGTGCCGGGCACGTTCCTCCGGCGGAAGACTGTTGATCACGGCCTGTCTGGCGCCGGGGGCGAGCGTGTCCAGCTCGGAGATCACCCGCTCCTGCCTGCGGTGGACGGCGGCCCTGTCGGGCACACCCGCCGACACCCCGAGCTGGGGGATGATCTCGGGGACTCCGCTGTCCGCGCCGAGCGCGGCGAGTTCGGCCGCGGTCTGGCCCGCGTCCTTCTCCTCGCTCATGCCGATGGGTCCCGCCCTGCGGCCGTTGAGGAACTGTTCCACGGCGGGCTCGGTGGAGGTCAGCAGCATCTCGCGCGGGCCGAACATGGCCAGGTGCCGCCGGTAGAGCATCCCGATGTTGTCGGGGACGGTGCGGGCGGTGTTGATGTCGTGGGTGACGATCAGGAACGTGGCGTCGGTCTGCGCGTTGAGGTCGACGATGAGCTGGTTGAGATAGGCGGTGCGCACCGGGTCGAGTCCCGAGTCGGGCTCGTCGAACAGCACGATCTCGGGGTCGAGCACCAGGGCGCGGGCCAGCCCGGCGCGTTTCTTCATCCCGCCGGAGATCTCACCGGGCAGTTTGGTCTCGGACCCGACGAGGCCGACCATCTCCATCTTCTCCCGCACGATGCGGCGGACCTCGGTCTCGCCCTTGTTGGTGTGCTCGCGCAGTGGGAAGGCGATGTTGTCGTAGAGGTTCATCGAACCGAACAGCGCGCCGTCCTGGAACAGCACGCCGAAGAGCTTGCGCACCTCGTAGAGCTGGCTCTCCGAGCAGTCGCAGACGTCCACCCCGTTGATGACGACCCTGCCCCGCTCCGGGGTGAGCAGTCCGACCAGCGCCTTCAGGAACACCGACTTGCCGGTCCCGGAAGGACCGAGCAGCACGCTGATCTCGCCGGTGGGCAGGGTCAGTGTGACGTCGGACCAGATGTTCTGCGACCCGAAGGACTTGGACAGCCCCTCGACGGTCACTTCGACACCCATCCGCACCTCCGCGTCGCTTGTCGGCACCCGCACCGGCCCTTCCGGTGTGGGCTCGGGCAGCCAGTCCCTTTCGTGTGACACGACTAACCTGTGTAGAACGTGTCACACCCCCAACGAGGCGGATGTGACAGGGGTTACTCCCGGGATGGGAGCCGATTTCGACGTATCCACATGTCGGGACACACCTGTTCGGACCAACCGTGCCGGTCCGGACGGAGTCGTGGCCCTCGACCGGACGGACCCGCTTCAGCCCCTTCGGGACCCCACCGGCGGACACGACGGCCACCCCGAAGGGCCCTTCCGGCACGCCCCGTGCGAGAATTCCCTCCACTGAGGACTCCCGATTCCCCGTCGCACGTGCCGTACACCACACCGGGCCCTCGGACGGTTGACGTAGCCGCAAAACCCCTCGCCACCAGCCCGAAAGAGCAGCTAGCATGGCGCGGGAGGCATCGGCACGACGACGAGGAGGAGGGCACGCTGCCCACGCACGCCCCGACACACGGCCCCGGCGGACGATGCTCACCGACGACGGCCACGCGCGGTCCCGGATCGGTGACCCTCCGCGACGTGGAGTGGGGGCCGCGTTGAACGAGGTCCGACACGACGACGTGACCGTGGGGCTGCACCTGCTCGTCACCAGCGAGTCGACGGCCGAGGCCGCCCGGGAGTTCGGGCCGCTGCTGGCGAAACTCGAACCCAGGCACTGTGTGCTGCACCACTCCCCCGAGCACGGCCACCACGAGTTCGACGTGCTGGTCGGCACCACCAACACCGCCTCCGCCCGCACCCTGCGGGACGTGGAGGTGTGGAGCGACCGCGTGCTGCACGCCCTCGGCCTGGCCTCGGACTACAACATCCTCTTCGACCCCGACCAGGGCTGGGCCGTGGAGGACTGCTCGAAGAGCCCGGAGGAAGCCGCACTGATCCATCCCTCGTGTGTGCACTACCAGCTGCGCGCCACCATCGGAAACGACCCGTGGGACACCGATAACGCATGACCGCCCATCACGAAGAACCCGAGTCCCACGGTCGCTTCTCCCCGGAGGACAGCCCCCCGTTCGTGGTCACGGTGTTGGTGCTCACGCTGTCCGAGACCGACTTCGGGGCGGTGATGGGGGACTGCCACGCCCTGCTCGACGCCTTCGTCCCCACCGACTTCGAGGTCACCGCCGATCCCGACGGCGGACACCGGGTGCGGCTGGTCCGCCACGACGGCTACGAGCCCGGCACCGAGGACGGACGCCAAGCCTGCCTGCGCATCGCCTCCGAACGCCTGGGAGCTCTCGGGGTCTCCGCGCACGAACACCCCACGAACACCGGCGCGGACGGGGTGGCCCGGCTGTGCGAACCGCTGCGCGAGCGCGCCGACCTGCTCCCGTCGTCCACGGTGGACCACGAGTTGGCGGTGCACGACCCGGGTTGGCCGACCACGCCGGAGGACGTCGACCTCGAGGAGATCCTCGACGAGTTCGACGACCCCGCCGAGGAGTTCGAGGAGGTCGTGGCCACCCCCGTGTCGGCCACGCGGAGGAACCGGAACGACTGCCGATTGCTGCTGCGGGTGGAGACCACCGGCTGCGACGGCCACGAGGCCCACGAGCAGGCCAACAGGCTCGCCGGGCTGCTGAGCAGGTTCTGGTGGGGCGAGATCGTCACCGTGCGGCTGGACAAACCCGCCATGCTGGACAACGGGCGGGTGCGCGTCGACGTGGAGCTGTGGCGGATCCAGCACACCCCCGAGGCGGCGGCCTTCGAACTGATGGAACTGCTGCACGGCGGCACCTGGACCCGGCCGGTCCATTTGGAGGACGACGGGGAGACCAGGGTCACCGCCACCTGGTACGGCGCCGACCCCACCGCCACGGGCACCACGCGCATCGAACTGTGGTGCCAGGCCACCGCGGCCCGCTGAACCCGGCAACCAGCCCCCTGTCGAGGTCGATGCTGCCGTGGACCGTCAACGACGCCTCCACGCTGTGGTCCTCGCCCCGGATCGCACACACCCGTCTTCCGCTTCAAAGGTTCGTCGCATTCCGCCCGAGGGCCGGGAACATCCTTCGGCACGATGCGAAACCCGGACAGGAGATACCCACACCTCCAGGAAAACCAACCTGTTCACTCCGTTTATGGTCAACACCATGGCGTGGCACACACCATCGACCCGCTCGGGTGCCCAATCTTCGTTCGGTCCACGATACGAGATCCGGGTGTTCGAGAAGCACTTGAGCGCTTCTCGAACACCCGGATCGAAAACCCCGCTATTTCTTAGCGTAGTGGAAGTAGGCCAGCACGCCAAAGAAGATGACGACCACCATTCCTAAAAAAGCTACAGCGCGCTGCATGAAAAGATTATCAGGCCAAATTTTTACGGAGAAAAATCCTATCAGAAAAGATATCGGCAGAGCCACGGAAAAATTCTTAAGTAAATCGACTTTCGAGTGTACGACATGAAATTAACAATCCTCCGAATTCACTAGGATAAATGCCGCGCGAAAACCATTGTCACGCCTCCTAAGAATCCGACTCCCGTACCGATAAGACTACCAGGTGCTGCTCCGGCCATACACCCCGGAGGGCCAGCAACAGCACCGGCTCCGCAACCGATTAACGCACCAGCTCCCGTACCAGATCCGGTCGCGCCACCGATTATACTCAAATCTTTCGTAATTCCGTCCCAGAAGTACCCCTCGTCCTTGGCAAGACAAAAAGATTTCTTTGTCTTCCCGTTCGGCTCAATGACAGTGCATTTTTCAATTTTATGCCCAACCAGGCGAATTTTTTCTTCGGTGAGCTCCGGTCGGTTTTCTCTTTTTTGAGTGTACTTTTCTCGATTTTTATCAATCGAGTTTTGACGAGCTTGTACAGCCGCTTCCGCCGCTGCCACGGCATCGTCGCCCGCTTGCAGTGCCGCGTCACGTGCCTCGTCGGCAGCGGCGTAGGCCTCCCGCGCATAGTTACGCGCATCGGAAACGGATCTCCTCGCCTTGGCAGCGTAAACCGCGGTCTCATGCGCGGACTGCTCTGCCGAAGCCGCCGCTTTCTGGGCCACATTAGCCGAATCCGCCGCACGCTGTGCGGCTGCTCGCGCCTCGTCGGCGGATGCCTGCGCCTGACTGGCGTAATCGGCCGCCTGGTTCGCGTAATCGGCAGCCTGCTGCGCGTAGCCGTTCGCTTCGGCTGCCGCGCCACGTGCCTCGGCAGCGGCCTGGGCCGCCTTGTAGGCCTGTCGCTGCGCGTCAGCGGCCGCCTGCAACCCTCGCTCGACGAGCCTGTTCATCTCGGCGTTGTGGACAGCCATCCTGTGATCACGCTGTTTGGCGATGTACTGCCCGTACTTGACGAACGAACGAGTCCAGGCCTGGCTGCCCCGCAGCGCCGCTTCCGCCGCCGCCCGTACGTGCGGACCACCACCGTCCTTGATGCGGATCGTGTTGACACGGTGATCGGTGGCACGAGCGCTGTACTGCCCCTCGACGAGGAACTGGTGGACATCCGCCTCGGTACCGTTCAGCGCCGCCTCGGCCGCCTCTTTGACGGCAGGCCCGGTAGGGCCGTCCAGGATCTGGACCACGCGGACGCGCTCGTCGGTGGCACGCCCCGGGTAGTCCTGATTCGCCAGGAATTCATTGATGTCGGCGGCCGTGCCCTGCAACGCCTGCTCGGCGGCCTGACGCAGCTCTGCGGGTTCCTCCAGCTTCGCGATGCGAGCCACCCGGGAACGGTTGTCCGAGTTCGCTGCCGCTTCCCGACCCGACTCGAGCCACTGGCGTATATCGGCGTCGGTGCCGGACAACGCGTGTTGCGCCGCCTGCCTGCTCCAGGGGCCTCCGGTCCGCATGATGTTGACCGCGGCCTGCCTGCCCTTGCTCAGCACCGTCTCGGGTGATGCATCGGGTGCGCTCGCCGCGTCGAGTAGCCGCTGAGTCTCGGAGTCGATGCGAGCCTGCCCGCGCGCGTCCCAAGCCGCCTCGTCACTGGACTCCTGGGCGGCCTGCTTGGCCTGCTCGGCCACATTGATCGTGTCCTGTTTCTCCTGGGCGAGCCGCTCCGCATCGGCTTCTCGCGCCAGTTTCACGACCTCGCGGGCCTGTTCGGCCGCGGTGGTGGAGGCGTTCGCTGCCTCGATCGCGGCATTGGCGTGCCGAGTGGCCTCAGCTGCCGCGTCCTCGGCCTCACCCGCGTGTGCGGCGGCGTCCTCGGCTACACCGACCTGTTGGGCCGCTTCGCTGGCAGCGGCGCCGGCCGCTGCCGCGTTAGCAGAGGCACTGGCCGCAGACTGTGCCGCGCTGGCTGCCTGACTGGCCGCGTTGTCGGCGTTTCGGGCGCCTCACCACCCAGCCGGACTACCGCCGGTCCCCGGGAGTCAGTCAGACTCACCACCCCACCACTCCGGCCACGCGGAGCGGTGCCGTGCCGACTCGACGATCCGGCGCAGGCCGGGCCCGTGCGCGCCACGCCAGAACACCCGCCCGCACCCCACGCACCGGGCGAAGGTGTCGTAGCACCGGCGGGTACCGGACTCCAGCCGGGCGGCGACCTCGTCCTTCGGAACCTCCGAGAGCGTCCCGTTGCAGGAGACGCAGCGACTCCAGGGGCGCAGCTCCGGCCGGAACCGCGCCAGCACCTCGGCCTGCTGCTCGGCGGGGTCGGAACCGTAGACATAGGCCCCCCGCCACAGCGCCCGACGACACAGCAGGCCGCGATCCCTGGTCAACAGCACGCGCCGCTGCCGTGCGGACTCGGTCAGCAGCTCGTCGTCGGTGGCGTCGTTGCGGTAGGCGGTGTCGACGCCCAGCAGCCGCATCCGGCGCGCCAGGGTGCCGAGATGCACGTCCAGCACGAAGCGGTGCCCGGGCTCCTCCGGCCACCGCGGCGGTGACACGTCCACGACCGCACCTTCGGCGGGCCGGTCCACCGCCCGGGCGGGCACGCCGTCCACCAGCAGTCGTCCCACCTCGGTCAACGGCATCCCCAGCGACTGGACCAGGTGCCCCAGTGAGGCCGTCCCGTCGTAGGGGACCGGGACCAGTTCCCGCCGTCTGCGGGGAGCGAGGAAGGCCAGCAGCTCACGCGCGGGCCGCACGAACACGCTCCCGTGGCCGGCCCCACTGTTCGTGCTCTCGGAGGTGGGCGAGGTCATGACTGCCGTCCCCGGCTTCCGACGTGAGGCAGGGGCGGGTTCAGCCGTCACGGGAACCCGCCCCTGCCGTTCGCGCACCGCACTCAACGAATCATCGCGGTTCGTTGCCCGCCGGTCCGCTGTCTGGGCGGTGTCGTGCCGGACCGACGCGGCGGCACCACCTCGGTACTGCCGGTGTAGGGTTCGAACACCGGCCTGCTCCCGTAGGTGAACCGCGCGGCCATGCCCAGCGCCTCCAACGGGCGGTCCACCGTCCGCACCCCGGTGACCAGCGAGAGTCGCTTCCCGGAGAGATGGGCGCGCAGGTCGAGCTGCGCGAGCATTTTGATCGCCTCGACACCGAGGAAGGTCACTCCGGTCAGGTCCAGCACTATCACCGGGGCGGACGAGTCCACCCGCTGCTGGACGACCTCCGTGAAGCGGGGAACGGTCACCATGTCCAGGTCGCCGAAGACGCTGACCACGATCACGCCGCTCCGCGGTCGCTCCGTACTCAGGCGGAACGGCACGTTCCCGCTGCTCTCCTCCACGGCACGCACGTATTCGGCGACGGATTCGCTTCCCCGAAACGATGTTTCAGTCATATGATCCACCTTTTGGTTTCACCAAGGTGGCGCTGAGCCGACGTCCCGCTCTTGATTCGATGATCGCGCCACGACGCATCGCACTCGCGAATGCGACCTTTCGGAGTCTTTTTCGTACGACCCGACGTCACCGCCGACTGTAGCCAGGGGCCACAACGCTCGCCAAGAGAAACAGCTCACAGCTGAAAACGTTCAAAACCCCTGCGCACGCAGGGTAACAGTCGATCGACAGGAATGATCGAACCCAGGCGGAGCATGGTTCGATCTTCCTCCGGGGCGACCACACACCGTGTTTCCCGGTGCTGTTTTCTCAGAATTCACTCAGATTCGACTCAGAAAAGCGGAAGCATTTTTTTACATACCGTTCACGACAAAATCACCCCAAAGGGGGATAAAGCGTCGTGGGCGGACACGCAACGCAGAGTCGACTTCCGGGACACGAAAAAGGGGTGGCCGCCCGAGCGGGCGACCACCCCTTCCAGAGTAAGCGCTGGATCACTTGAGGCTGATCTTGGCGCCGGCCTCCTCGAGCTTGCCCTTGACCTCGTTGGCACGCTCCTTGTCGACCTTCTCGACAACCGGCTTCGGCGCGTTCTCGACCATCTCCTTGGCCTCCTTCAGGCCCAGGCCGGAGACGATCTCACGGACAGCCTTGATGACCTTGATCTTCTCGTCACCGGCGTCGTCGAGCATGACGTCGAACTCGTCCTGCTCTTCCTCCTCCTCAGCGGCGGCGGCACCGCCACCGGCGGCCGGGGCGGCAGCGGCGACCGGGGCGGCCGCGGTGACGTCGAAGGTCTCCTCGAACTGCTTGACGAACTCGGAGAGCTCCAGCAGCGTCATCTCCTTGAAGACGTCCAGCAGCTCTTCGTTGCTCATCTTGGCCATGGTGGTGTTCCTTTCTCGGCACGGCGCCGCCGCGCGGCGCACGGGTTGCTCGCGGGGGCCTCGGACCGCACGGGCGGCCCGAAGTCACTCTTCCTTCTTGGCCTTCAAAGCCTCGGTCATCCGCGCGACCTGGGACGCCGGGGCGGCGAACATGCCGGCGGCCTGGTTGAGCTTCGCCTTCATCGCGCCGGCCAGCTTGCCCAGCGTGACCTCGCGCGAGTCCAGGTCGGCGATCCGCTCGACCTCACCGGCACTGATCGGGCGGCCGTCCATGTAGCCGCCCTTGATCTCCAGGGCCTTGTGGTCCTTGGCGAAGTCGCGCAGCGTCTTCGCCGCGTCCACCGGTTCACCCTTGATGAAGGTGAGCGCGGTGGGCCCCTGGATCAGGTCGTCGATGCCCTCGACACCCGCCTGCTCGGTCGCGCGTCGAACCAGCGTGTTCTTCGCCACGCGGTAGGTCGCGTCCTCACCGAGGTTACGACGCAGCTCCTTGAGCTGGGCCGTGGTCAGTCCGCGGTACTCGGTCACGACCGTCGCGGTCGAGTTGCTGAAGTTCTCCGAGAGCTCGTTGACCGCGTCAACCTTTTCGGGCCTCGCCATGTCGCCTCCTCTCTAGTGCCTCGCGACTGTGTGGCCGGTCGCGAAGAGCCCTGAGACGACAAAACGCCCCGGCGCATTCGGCACGGGGCGTGAAGATCCAACGCGCGACTCGCGCGTGCGTCAGCCTCGTCCCTCCTGCGCGGGTCGCCCGTCTCTACGGGACCTTCGTTCTCCTCACACGTGCGGAGAGGAGAAGACCAGCGGTCTCTGGTGGAACCCGCTCCAGGGTACGGCACCCTTCCCGGGGTGACGAAACCACCCCCCGTGGTCGAACGCGGACCGGTTCCCCGATCCGCCGGAGCGCCCGGCTCGGGCGGGGCCTTGCCCCGGGCGGCATGATGTTGTCGTGGCCGATCACCGTGATCCCTCGGAATCCTCCGAAGATCCCCGGCGGACCCCTCCCCCCGCGACGAACCAGCCCGAGGTCGTCGACGCCGAGGTGGTGCCCGATCCCGCCGAGCACGGCACCCCGCCCCCGACGACGCGTCCCCCCGGAGACCGGGACGGACCCCCGAGCGGTTCCGACGAGGAGGCCTTCCGGGAGTACCAGCAGTTCCTGGAGTTCCGCCGTTTCCAGGAGTGGCAGCGCCGCTACGGCGAGGTCTCCCCCGGCGGTGACGGCACGGGCGGGCACAGCCGGCAACGTCCCTGGTACCGCAGAGTGCTGCGCGTGCTGCGGTTCCGGTTCGTGCGCAGGCTGCTGTACCTGCTGGTGCTCGTGCTGGTGCTGACCTACCTGTACCACGGCATGTTCGGCGGAGGCGGCAGACAGGCCCCACCGGGTGCCTCCGGCGGTGGGAGCGGGCAGCGCGGATCGGCCGTGCTGCAGACCTCCCCCCGGGGAGCGGTGGTGGCCGTGTACGACCTGTTGGCCGGGGACTCCCCCACCGACGTGTGCCTGCTGTTCACCCCCTCCGCCGCGGAGCAGTTCGCCCGGGTGCACGAGGCACGGGACTGCGCCGGGGCGGCGCGTAAGCTGCACGGGCGGATCACCGACCGCTACGCCTACAAGAACCCGGATCTCGCCCGCGACGCGGCACGGATCGTCGGCGACCGGGCGAGCCTGTCCTCCTGCGCGCTGCGGGTGAGCGGGGGCCCACGGCTCGGGGAGTTCGGCATGAGCCGCCAGCCCTCGGGAGGTTGGAAGATCGACGGCTACACGAGCGCCGACTGCGACTGAACCCGCCCCGCCGAGCGGGCCGAAAACGGGACGAGAAGAACACCGGGCCGCTCCCAGGAGGGAACGGCCCGGTGCGTCGTCCGTAGGGGGACGGGAGACCTCAGGCGGCCTCGGCCAGGTTCCGGGTCTGGTTCGGGTCCACCTGGATGCCCGGTCCCATGGTGGTGGTGAAGCTGACCTTCTTGAGGTAGCGCCCCTTCGAGGCGGCGGGCTTGGCCCGCAGCACCTCGTCCACGGCGGCCTCGTAGTTCTCCAGCAACGCCTCGTCGGAGAACGAGACCTTGCCGATGACGAAGTGCAGGTTGGCCTGCTTGTCCACGCGGAAGCTGATCTTACCGCCCTTGATGTCCTGCACGGCCTTGGTGATGTTCGGAGTCACCGTGCCGGTCTTCGGGTTCGGCATCAGGCCACGCGGACCCAACACCCGGGCGATCTTACCGACCTTGGCCATCTGGTCCGGGGTGGCCACGGCCGCGTCGAAATCGAGCCAGCCGCCCTGGATACGCTCGATCAAGTCGTCGGAGCCGACAGCGTCGGCCCCGGCGGCCTCGGCCTCGGCCGCCTTCTCGCCGGAGGTGAACACGACGACGCGGGCGGTCTTGCCGGTACCGTGCGGCAGGTTCACGGTGCCGCGGACCATCTGATCCGCCTTGCGCGGATCCACGCCCAACCGCAGGGCCACCTCGACGGTGGCGTCCATCCTGGTCGTGGCGGTCTTCTTGGCCAGTTCGATGGCTTCCTTCGGACTGTAGACCCGGTTGCGGTCCACCAGTGCCGCTGCCTGCTTGTACGCCTTGCTGCGCTTTGCCATTGCTGTTCCTGTTCCACGGATCAGTTGTGGTGCTGGGCCGCGCCAGCCCTCCCACATCCGGTCGAGTGAATTATCGGGCGTGTCCCGGAAGTGCCGGGCTCACGCGAGCGAACTCTCAGTCCTGGACCCGCAGCCCCATGGAACGGGCCGTCCCGGCGATGATCTTCTCCGCCTCGTCCATCGAGTTGGAGTTCAGGTCGGGCCACTTGGTCTGGGCGATCTCCCTGATCTGCTCGGTGGTGACCGAGCCGACCTTGGACTTGTGCGGCTCACCGCTGCCCTTCTGCACACCCGCTGCCTTCATCAGCAGCTTGGCGGCCGGCGGCGTCTTGAGCTTGAAGTCGAAGGACCGGTCCTCGTACACGGAGATCTCGACCGGCACCACGTCGCCGCGCTGGTTCTCCGTGGCGGCGTTGTAGGCCTTGCAGAACTCCATGATGTTGACGCCGTGCTGACCCAGCGCCGGACCGACCGGCGGCGCCGGGTTGGCCTGACCGGCCGAGATCTGCAGCTTGACGATCGCTGCGAGTCGCTTCTTCTTGGGCGGCATTTCGTTCTTCCTGTCTTCGTTCCTTGTTCTCCGTGTCGGGCACACCCGGCCCGACAGCGGTCACGGGCGGCCCGCGCCGGACCGCCCACCGAAGAACCACGACGGACCCCTGCCGGCCGTCGCGGCAACCACGCCCCAGGATACGGAGGCGGGTCAGATCTTGGAGACCTGGTCGAAGGAGAGCTCGACCGGGGTCTCACGCCCGAAGATCGAGACGAGCACCTTGAGCTTCTGCGCCTCGCCGTTGACCTCGCTGATCGTGGCGGGCAGCGTCGCGAACGGGCCGTCCATCACGGTAACCGACTCGCCGACGGAGAAGTCCACCTCCACGGGCTGACCACCGGCCTCCTGCTTGGAGGCCGCCGCCGCGGACTTCTTCTCCGCCTGCTTGGCCTCGCGCTCGGCCTGCGGCGCCAGGAACTTCAGCACCTCCTCGGTGCTGAGCGGGGAGGGCTTCGAGGTGGCGCCGACGAAGCCCGTGACACCGGGCGTGTTCCGCACCGCCGACCACGAGGCGTCGTTGAGCTCCATCCGCACGAGGACGTAGCTGGGCAACACCTTGCGCTGCACGAACTTGCGCTGGTTGTTCTTGATCTCGGTGACTTCCTCGGTGGGCACCTCGACCTGGAAGATGTAGTCCTCGACGTCCAGCGTCTGGGCCCGGTGTTCGAGGTTGCTCTTGACCTTGTTCTCGTAGCCCGCGTAGGAGTGCACGACGTACCACTCGCCCGGCGCGCGCTTGAGCATGGCACGCAGCTCTTCCACCGGGTCGCTCTCGGCTTCCTCGTCGCTGTCCTCGGAAGCCGACGCACTGTCCTCTGCGTCTTCGGTGACCGCGGCGCTGTCCCGCTCCTCCGAGGTGGGCTCGGGGGCGTCCGAACCGTCCGCGTACTCCTCGGCCGCGGTGTCCTGTTCTTCGGACAGGCCGGTCAGATCCTGGCCGTCGTGGGAGGTCACAGTGGGTCTCGCTTCCTCTCGTGCGTTGCGTGCCTGGTGGTTGGCATCCGCCACCGCACGTTCGTGCGGGCCTCTAACCGCCCATGGCCGAGTCTCACTCGCCGAAGAGCTGGAGCACGCCCTGCGCGAAGAGCAGATCCAGACCGGCGATGAACGCGACCATGATGCTGACGAACACCAGCACCACCGCAGTATAAGTCAATAGCTGCTTGCGCGTCGGCCAGATGACCTTACGGAGCTCAGCGACCACCTCACGAAGGAAGCGACCGATCCTGCGGAACAGCGAAACACGTTCGCTTCGACCGTCCCGTTGGGGAGTCGCCCTCCCTTTGGGAGCGGAAGCGTCTTTCGAGCCGTTACCACCGCTCTCCTTGCGAGAGCTGGAACGTCCCGAAGCCCGACGCCCACGGCGCGCGGCGGCACTGGTCGGACGGGCCTGCTCGTCGCGGTCCTCACCCGACTCCTGCTCGCGGTCCTCGCTCACGCCCCCTCCTAGCTGGCGCTCGTCGGACGCGTGAGCCCGCCCGTGGTGGGACTCGCCGAGTGTGAGCCCGGCGATGTCCTCCACATCCTGCTAGCTCACCGTCTACGTCGACGCAGGGGTGACAGGACTCGAACCCGCAACCTGCGGTTTTGGAGACCGCTGCTCTGCCAATTGAGCTACACCCCTTCATGATCGGATCCCCGACCACGCCGGGACACCCTACTCGCCGCCCGCCTCCGCCGAAAGGGCGGGGTGGCGGAAGGTCCGTGTTGGTGTTCCGGTTCAGGAAGTATACGGCACGGCGGAAGTCGATTTTCAACCGACTCCCCCTGAGGCCGTTGTCGGTGGGCACGGCTCGTCACGTCCGGGGTCTCGTCTGCGACGATGACCACATGGCCGCACCCGAAACACCAACGACTCCCGACGGAACACGTGTCTCCGCCCGCGTCGGCTCGATCGCCGAGTCGGCCACCCTGGCCGTGGACGCCAAGGCCAAGGCGCTCAAGGCCGAGGGCCGGCCGGTGATCGGCTTCGGCGCCGGGGAACCCGACTTCGCCACGCCCGAACCGATCGTGCGCGCCGCCCAGCAGGCCTGCGCCGATCCCCGCAACCACCGCTACAGCCCGGCGAGCGGGCTGCCCGAACTGCGCGAGGCGATCGTCACCAAGACCGCCCGCGACTCGGGCTACGAGATCCGACCCAACCAGGTGCTGGTCACCAACGGCGGCAAACAGGCCGTCTACCAGACCTTCGCCACGCTGCTCGACCCCGGCGACGAGGTGCTGCTGCCCGCGCCCTACTGGACCACCTACCCGGAGGCCATCGCCCTGGCCGGGGGGAAACCGGTGGAGGTTCCCACCGACGAGTCGAGCGGGTACCTGGTGACCCTGGAGCAGCTGGAGGCGGCACGGACTCCGCGCACCAAGATGCTGCTGTTCAACTCCCCCTCCAACCCCACCGGTGCGGTGTATCCGCCCGAGAGGGTGGCCGAGATCGGCCGTTGGGCGGCCGAGCGGGGGCTCTGGGTCGTCACCGACGAGATCTACGAGCACCTGGTCTACGGCGGTGCCGAACACGTCTCCATGCCGGTGGCGGTGCCCGAGCTGGCCCAGCGCTGTGTGGTGCTCAACGGGGTCGCCAAGACCTACGCCATGACGGGGTGGCGTGTGGGCTGGATGATCGGCCCCGACGACGTGATCAAGGCAGCCGCCAACCTGCAGTCCCATCTGACGTCCAACGTGTCCAACGTGTCCCAGCGGGCCGCGTTGGAGGCGGTCAGCGGTTCCCTCGACGCGGTGGCCGAGATGCGGGAGGCCTTCGACCGGCGCAGGCGCACGATCGTCGAGCGGCTCTCGGAGATCCCCGGTGTCACCTGCCCCGAGCCCAAGGGCGCCTTCTACGCCTACCCCTCGGTCAAGGGACTGCTCGGCAGGGAGATCCGGGGCCGCAGGCCACAGAGCAGCGCCGAACTGGCCGAGGTGATCCTCGAACAGGCCGAGGTGGCCGTGGTTCCCGGGGAGGCCTTCGGCACGCCGGGCTATTTCAGGATGTCCTACGCCCTCGGTGACGAGGACCTCGCCGAAGGGGTGCGCCGGATGGCCGAGCTCCTCTCCGAGGCGAAGTAGCGGAGACGAGACCGCCGCGTGGCGGCACACGCGGCGGGACCCTTCCGTCCGTTCTCGTGCCGGAGGTTCCGCCACCCACACCGTCGGGAATCTCCCCGGCGCGTGAGGCGGAGGCCTTGCCAGGCCGAGCCGTTCGCAAGCCCACACGAGACCCCTGACGAACATGACCAGCCACCGGCACCGCTGCGGGTTCTCCGGTGTCGGCGCCGCGAGGACGGTGGGCACGTGGTGTAGGTCGCTACTCGATGTGCCCACTCCCGCAGCGCCGTCGACACCGGAGGTTCCGCCACCCGCACCGCCGGGAATCTCCCCGGCGCGTGAGGCGGAGGCCTTGCCAGGCCGGGCCGTTCGCCGCGTAGTCCCTACTCAAGAACGGCCCAACGCCGCAAGGCGCCGCCTCACGTGCCGGCTACGCGACCACGTCGGGAAAGCACACCCAACGCTCTCAGGGAAGGTGGACGAGGGCGTAGGCCCCTCCGAGCACCCCCTGTCCCGCGCACTTGGCGGTGAGGGTGAGTTTGACGGTGCCGTCCTCGTTCACGGCGGTGACCTTGCCGGACAGTTCCACGAGGGCTCCCTCGTCGTCGTCCGGAACCACCACCGGACGGGTGAAACGCACGCCGTGCTCCACGATCCGGCCCGGGTCCCCGACCCAGTCGCTGACCAGGCGGGTGGCCAGCGCCATCGTCAGCATCCCGTGGGCGATCACGTCGGGCAGTCCGACCCGCCGCGCGAACGACTCGCTGTAGTGGATCGGGTTGAAGTCGCCGGAGGCCCCCGCGTAGCGCACCAGATCGCCCCTGGTGACGCGGACGCTCGTCGCCGGCAGCTCGTCCCCCTTGTTCACCTGCGCCAACGTGACTGTCACGCCTGCTCTCCCTCCTCGGCGGTGCCCCGGGCCACCAGGGTGGAGGTGGCCGTGCACACCGGCTCGCCGTCCACGGTGCCGATCTCGGCGCGCACCGTGAGGAAGTCGTTGCCGGCACGGGACTTGATGTCGTCCACGTGCACCACGGCGGTGAGCACGTCGCCGGCTCGGATCGGGCGGTGGTGGCGGAAGGCCTGGTGCCCGTGTACCACCCGGTCGTAGTCCAGTCCGAGCTGTTCGTCGCCCACCACGGCGTCCTGGGCGGTCATCGCCAGTCTCATCGCGAACGTCGGGGGTGCGATCACGTCCGGATAGCCCGCGGCCCGGGCGGAGTCGGCGTCGCGGTACAGCGGGGAGTCGTCCTTGACCGCGTGCGCGAACTCGCGGATCTTCTCCCGGGAGACCTCGTACGGACTGCTTGGCGGGTACTCACGTCCGATGAATCCTTCGTCGAGCGGCACGCCGGGCAGACTATCGCAGGACGAAATCAGGCCCGCCCCGGCCGTTGCCGGGGCGGGCCTGCACGTCTCGACGAACCCTTGGTCGACCTCGGTCGGCGGCGAAGCCGCCCGCCGGGAACCCGCTAACCGCTCAGCGGGTCTCCTTGTGCACCCGGTGCGCGTTGCACCGCGGGCAGTGCTTCTTCAGCGACATCCGGTCCGGGTCGTTACGCCGGTTCTTCTTGGTGATGTAGTTACGCTCCTTGCACTCCTCGCAGGCGAGAGTGATCTTGGGGCGAACATCGGTGGGCGTCTTAGCCACGGGGGACCTCTCTCTCGTGTCTGGAACCGGGCGAGCCCGGTCGCCCGGTTCGCTCCACGTGGATACCGCCCCGGGCCGGGCGGCATCTCTGCCGCAAGAGTAGCGGTGGCCGGATTCGAACCGGCGACACAACGATTATGAGCCGTTTGCTCTGCCCCTGAGCTACACCGCCTCGCGGACAATCCCGCAGGGATACATCGTACCCTCACAAGACAGCCGCAGCACCCAGTTTACCGAGTACCGCGGCCGCCCTTGTGGAGCCCCAATACGGACTCGAACCGTAGACCTTCGCCTTACCATGGCGACGCTCTGCCGACTGAGCTATTGGGGCGTGCCCTCGCGGAGCGGTTACTACTCTACACAACATCCACGAGCCGGTTTCACCGGGGGGTGGGTCTCGACCTCTTCGCAGGTCACGAGACCCCGCACCGTGCAGTGGGCGTTCGTTCACCGACGGCGGGAGGCTGCCCCTCCCTCCGCGTGGAACGCACGGTCCCGGCGGCCTGTTCCCACCGTGAGCGAGAATTCCTAGATCACGTGCAGGGCGGTCTCACCCGAATCGTCGTTGCGCTGACCGTGGGATGTGCCGCTGGTGCGTGCCCACAGCCACGCCTCGAAGCGGTCCTCGGACAGCGGCCGCGAGATCAGGTAGCCCTGCGCCGTGTCACAGCACATCCGCACCAGCTGGTCGCGCGCGGCGTCGTCCTCCACCCCCTCGGCCACCACACTCAGTTCCAGCGAGTGCCCCAGCTCCACGATGGAGCGCACCACGGCCATGTCGCTGAGGTCGGTGCCCATACCGAGCACGAAACTCTTGTCGATCTTGACTTCGTCCACCGGCAGCTGCCGCAGGTAGGCCAGCGAGGAGTAGCCCGTGCCGAAGTCGTCCACGGCCAGCACGACCCCGAGGGCCCGTAGGCGGCGCAGCACGGGAAGCGACCGGTCCGGGTCGGCCATCACGCTCGACTCGGTGAGCTCGAAGGTCACCAGTTCGGGAGGCACCCCGTGCCGCTCGAAGGCCTCCCGCACCCGGTCGGGGAAGGTCTCGTCGGCCAGGTTGCGCACCGAGAGGTTCACCGCCACCGACAGCCGCAGCCCCCGGTCCAGCCACCCCCGGATGCGTCCGAGGGCGCGTTCCAGCACGAAGGAGGTGAGTGCGTCCACCAGGCCGGTGGCCTCCACCACGGGGACGAACTCGTCGGGGGACAGCCGCCCGTACTCCGGGTGGGACCAGCGCACCAGTGCCTCGGCTCCCACCACGCGTCTGCTCGGCAGGGCCACCTTGGGCTGGTAGTGCACCTCGACCTGCCCGCTCTCCAGAGCGTGGCGGAACTGGGTCACCAGCTGGAAACGGCGCAGGAATATCTGCCCCATGCTCGGGACGTAGCCCCGCACCCCGTCCTCGCCGTTGCGGGCCGCGCGCACGGCCACGTCGGCGCGCTGCAACAGCACGTCCACATCGCCCTCGGACTCGTCCTCGGCCGGGACCGAGGAGACGTAGCCGACGAAGGCGGTGGCCTCCACCACCAGCCGGTCCAGCGGATAGGGTTCGGCGACGAACTCCCGCAGCCCCGTGGCGACCTCGGCGGCCTGTTCCTCGGTGTGCCCGCCCAGCAGCACCGCGAAGGAGTTGGCCTCCAGCCGCGCGACGGGCACGTGCCCGCCGAGGTACTCGCGCATCCGTCTGCCCGCGGCGACGATCATCCGGTCGCCCCAGGCGTAGCCCAGCGCCTCACTCACGGTGGTGAGCAGTTCGAGGTCGATCCGCAGCACCACGGCGGTACCGGTGTCCAGGGCCTCTGCCGCCATCTGCCGGAAACCCGTCCTGTTGAGCAGGCCCGTCAGCGGGTCGTGGTAGGCGTCGTGGCGGAGCTGGGCGAGCAGCCTGCGGTTGTCCATCGCCGTGGCGAGGTGGCTGGCCAGGGTGTGCAGCAGCCTGATGTCGGCGCGCCCGAAACCACGCCACCGGCTGACCCTGTCGTGCACCTCGATCGCACCGAGCAGCTGGTTCGTCCCACGCAGCGGCACCACCAGCGCCTCGTGGGCTCCTCGGAGGCGCAGGGCCCGGCTGATCTCCTCCGGGGCGTCACCGCGTCGGAACGAGCGCACGTGCGTGCCCGGAAGCTGGAGCAGGGGGCACTCGCGCAGCAGGGTCGCGCCGTCCGTGGCGGTCTCCTCCTGACCGGCACCCGCGACCAGGGTGCTCACCCCGCCGCGCGGGTCCAGGGACAGGCGCAGCACCACGCGGGTGGCGTTCAACTGTTCCCGGATGCGCTCGGCGACCGGTTCCCACTCCTCGACCGAGACCCGCTCCCCGATCGCACTGACCGCGGAAGTGTCCGAGGTGGGCAGGTTGCGGGTGGTGTGCTGTCCGGATCGGGCCACGCGCAGGCTGACGTCGCTGAGCGCCTCCAGGTCACGTTGCTCCCGCAGCAGTCCGGAGTAGGCCCGGTACAGTGCGAGCACCCCCACACCGACCACTGTGACCAGTGCCCACCCCCACCGGGTGTTGACGGCCAGTTCGTAGCCGGCCAGCCCGATCGAGGTGTTGAGCAGTCCGACCACGAAGGTACGTCCGCCGAGCAGCAATCCTGCCGAGGGCCGCATCCCGTTGCCCAGCGCGGACAGTGCGGCCACCGCACAGCCGCAGCTGATCAGCGAGGAGCTGACCGCGCCGATACCGGCGCAGAGCCAGC
This sequence comes from Actinopolyspora mortivallis DSM 44261, assembly GCF_000384035.1. GTDB lineage: Bacteria > Actinomycetota > Actinomycetes > Mycobacteriales > Pseudonocardiaceae > Actinopolyspora > Actinopolyspora mortivallis. The sequence continues at coordinate 163,275 of NZ_KB913024.1, read as the reverse complement.
CCGGGACCGTGTCCCCGAACAGGTTCCCGCAGGCACCCGCGACCAGGAAGGGAACGGCTATCTCCCAGCACAGCACTCCCGCGTTGTAGGAGACGTGGGTGGCGGCGCGTTTGCCGATCTGGGCCACGAGCCCGGCGACCAGGTTGGCGGCCAGCACCACTTCGAACGGTGCCGTGAGCAGCCCCACGATCAGCGGGATCTCGGTGAAGGAGATCGTCCAGCCCACTCGCTTGGCGTCCACGTCGATGGTCAGCTGCTCGACGAGCAGGAAACCCGCGGCCAGCAGAGGACCGATGACCAGCAGGTCGGGCTCGTACCGGAAGGGGAGCAGCCACGAGGTGACCACCGAGACCAGCACGCCGGTGCCCAGCACGGCGGCGGAGAAGACCGCGAAGATGCGGCGCCGCCGCGGAGAGACCTCGGAACGCACCGGCGGGCGCGGTACCTCCGAGTCCACGGTCGCTCCCGAAGAGCGGTGATGCTCGATCATCCACGCTCCTCCCGCCAAGCGACCCGTCGGAGTCGCGTTACTCAGCGTCGATCGTGACGCACGACAGCCCTGCTTGGCCAGTCTCGGATTGGTGCCATCGTGGGTGACACGTCAAACAGATTACTAGAGGTGGCCACTCGTCGTGGCCGGATCTCGTGGTACGAACCCGATCAGTCGGCAGGCTTCTCGCTCAACCGCACCAGAAAACGGAAACAGGAGCGGTTCACACTGAGCAACCACCAGCCACTGTGAACATCGCCGCAGCAACCCCACGGGCCCAGCACGGTACGCCACGAGCCAACACCGAGCGTGACTTCGCGGTCAGTGCGGGATGTCGAACTCCTCGAAGAAGTCCCGCACGGAACGGTCCAGTTGGGTCAGTCCGCTCTCCTCGGTCGGCAGGTGTCCGGAGCGGGTGAGCGGCACCGAGCGTTTCGGAGCGCCGAGGCGGGCGAAGAAGCGTCGCGAGTGCTCGCCCGGGATCCACCGGTCCTCCTCGGGAACGGCCAACAGCACCGGTGGGGAGGTGAAGCGCTCCGGCGGAACGGCCGGGGGCAGTCGCAGGTAGGAGCGGAAGAGTTCCAGTTGGATCCGGCGGGCCCCGCCCAGCCCGTCGGCGGTGAACGCCGCCGCGAAACGCGCGTGGTTGGAGACGGCCGTGACGTCGAGCAGCCACCGCAGCGGGACGTCGTGCACCGGCGGTATGAGCGGGACACCGGCGAATATCCCGGAAAGCACCCCGGCTCCGGGGTTGGCCACCAACCCCTGCCGGACCTCCTCGGTGCGCGGATCGGCCAGCCCGGTGGTCAGCAGGGCGGCGACGTGGTGGGGGATCCGGGCGGCCACCTGGTAGGCGAGCCAACCGCCCGTGCCGATGCCGAACAGCACGACCGGCCTGCCGTCCCGGGCCCGTTCGGCTTCTATCAGGTCGAGCACGCAGTGCACCCACCCCAGGTAGGTGATCCGGAAACCGGCCGAGCTCAACCCGTGCCCCGGAAGGTCCGGAGCCAGGTACTCCAGGTCGGTGAGGGTGGGAAGTCGGGAGTAGGGGGCGAGCATCCTCCCGTAGCCGCCGATGCCGTGCAGCACCAGGAGTTTGCCGGCGGCGTGGGGGCGACGCACGATGTCCAGGTGTATGGGCACACCACGCCAGGACCACCACCGCTCCTCCGGGGCCTCCCGCTGCCTGATGCGCAGCCCTCCGGGGAAGAACTCCTGGTAACGCGTCCACTGCGTGTGTTCCGAGTAACCGGCGGCGGTCCCGGTGCCCCGCGCGAACGACGTTGATCGCGAACCGAACCCCACATCACGAACATACGGAAGCGAATCGGACATGCGCATCGACCGACAGCAGGCAGCCCAGCGGCTCGAACGGGCGCGCGTCGCCCGACTGGCCACTGTGGGCCGGGACGAGCAACCCCATCTGGTTCCGGTGACCTTCGCCGCGGTGGGGGAAGGCGTGGAACGGATCGTCACCGCCGTGGACCACAAGCCCAAAACCACCACAGCGTTGCGCAGGATCCGCAACATCGAACGGAACCCGAGGGTGTGCCTGCTGGCCGACCACTACGAGGAGGACTGGCAGCGACTGTGGTGGGTGCGCGCGGACGGGCGGGCCCGGACCCTGGCGGCCACGCGGGCCCCGGAACTGGTGCGGGCGTTGGGCGCGAAGTACGAGCAGTACCGGCGGCACCCCCCGGAGGGGGCCCTGATCGTGATCGAGGTCACCAACGTGACCGGTTGGTCGGCCGGGCAGTGAGCGGACCGGGCGGGAAAGCCCCCCAGCGGCCGCGCGGTGCGACAGCCCACTTCGAGGTGTTCGTGTTCGAACGCGGCACGGGGCTCCGCGACCGTTCCGACACGGCACGCCGTCTCCCGACCCCACGGCAGCACGAGGTGTCGGACCGGCCACGGGAAGCGCCCCGCGCTCAACCGGCCTGGGGGTCACCGGGAGCGCGGGGCGCGCCACCGAGCCTACGCACCGAACCGAAGGGCTGTCGAGCCGTCGGTGCGGGTGCTCCCGGCGAAGCCGGAGTCTCCGCGCGGGCGCCGAGCGGAGGTGCATAGGGTTCTCGGTGTGCAGCAGCAGGATCCCTACTTCGTGCGGGTGCCGACCGAACGGCTGTCCCCGCTGGCCCGGGCACTGGACGTGGTCGACCGGCACGCCGAGATCAACGACCGCTACCGCGCGCTCATCCACGACTCCAGACGACTGCTGGCCCAGACCGACGTGCGGCTGACCCAGGCCCGTGGCATGGGCAAGAAACTCATGGTGCTCGTTCGTCGCGGTGCCGGGGAGGGATTCCGGGAGAGCCTGCCCCAACGGGAACGGGAGGAGTTGGACGCCGGGCTGCGTCAGGCCGACGACCTCGTGTACGGCGACACCCCGGACCGGGGGAGTTCGTGAGCCCGGACGGACGTGCCGCGCCGCGGGAAGGGGAGGTGGACAAGGCCGTGCGGAACGTGCCCGGCGCCGAGGAGCACGGCATCCTCGGCGGAGCGGGCACGTACTCCCTCAGGTTCCGCGACCGGCCATCCACTTGCTCATCGCGTACTCGACCAGCGCGATCAGCGCCTCCTTGGTGGAGGACTGGTCCCTGGCGTCGCAGCTGAGCAGCGGGACCTCGGGGCCGACGGCCAGCGCCTCCCGCACTTCCTCCAGGTCGTGCTGGAGTTTGCCGTCGAAGCGGTTCACCCCGATCACGTACGGCGTTCCCCGGTCCTCGAAGAAGTCGATCGCGGAGAAACAGTCCGCCAACCTGCGGGTGTCCACCAGCACGACCGCGCCGATGGCACCACGTACCAGGTCGTCCCACATGAACCAGAAACGCTGCTGCCCCGGTGTGCCGAACAGGTAGAGGATCAGGTCCTCGTCCAGCGACAGGCGACCGAAGTCCATCGCCACCGTGGTGGAGTTCTTCCCCGGGGTGGCGGCCAGGTCGTCGATGCCTTGGCTGGCCTCCGTCATGACCGCTTCCGTGGTGAGCGGAACGATCTCGGAAACCGAGCCGACGAAGGTCGTCTTGCCCACCCCGAATCCACCCGCGACCACGATCTTGGCCGAACTGGTGGACGACTTTCCGGTCTGCTGGGGCGCCTTAAAGCCGGCGGAGTCCACTCAACACCCTTTCCATCAACATCATGTGCGGTTCACTGCCGCTGTCGGTCACGGTCTGGTGAACCTCGACCAGACCCTGTTCGGCCATGTCCGCCAACAGGACCTTGGCCACACCGAAGGGCACACCGAGCAACGCCCCGACCTCGGCCACCGAACGGGGCTGACCGCACAGTTGCACCACTGACTGATACTCCTGCCGCAACGGCATGTCCGGGCGGTAACCGGCGCCGGTGGAGACCAGGGTCTCCAGTTCGAGTTCCACGTTGGTCCTGGTGCGGCCACCCGTCCAGGCGTAGGAACGAATGCTGGCCGCGGGTGCGTCCGCCTCGGCGGCGGGCTCCGGTCCACCGCCCTCGGCCGGTGCGGGGAACCCGTCGTCTCCGGTCCGGCCGACCGGTGGCGGGGTCACGGACTGTTCCCGCGCGGACCGCTCGCGTGCCGAGTCCGTCTCGTGCTCGGCCGGTTTCCGTTGCTTCCGACGACCGCGTCTGCTGCCGAAGTTCAGCCCGTTGTACACGTCGGCGAAGGTGGCTTCGTCGACCTCGTTGTCGTCATCCCACCCGTACCGTCGCCCGACCTCGTCCTCGCGACGTCCGTCGTAGTCGGAGTTCCTGCTCATGGTGGCCTCACACCAGCTGTTCTGACACGGAGTTCCCCGCACCCTGCAAATGTGAACGCAGTTCGGGCGTGAGGATGCGACCGACGCGTTCGACCAACATCGCCATCTCGTAAGCGATCAGACCCATATCACACTGCGGAGCGGCCAGGACCGTCAAGCAGGAACCGTCGCTGATGGACATCTGCAGCATCATGCCGCGGTCCATCTCCACGATGGTCTCCTTGACGGCCCCAGCCTCGAAGCAACGAGCAGCGCCCTGGGTGAGGCTTAACAACCCCGAGGCCACCGCGGCGAGCTGTTCGGCCCGGTCCTGCGGCAACTTGTTCGAAGCCGTCAGCAGCAGTCCGTCCGCCGACACGACGATCGCGTGTGCGACTCCGCTGACACGCTCGGTGAAGTCGGTGATCAACCAGTTGAACTGGTCGATCTTCGCCTGCTGGGATGACATCGCGCCTCCTTAGATCGATCCGGCGGCGGCAGAGCGGGCGTAACTCGGCCCCACCTACTACTCCCCAGCGCTGTGCCTACCCCTGCGCACACCCTGCTGGAAGCTGGACAGCCGACCCCGTGTCTCGTCCGGTGCCGGTGTGTTCTGCGTGGTGGTCGACTCCGACCTCCCGGAGGGAGGGGCGCTTCCCGGAGCAAGGTGCTGCTTGGGAACACGTCGGGGCAGACCCGCGGAGGTGTACTCCGCGGGCTGCGGGTCCGAAACCGCCGAATCCTGGTGGGCTCGGCCGGTCGAGAAGTTCCACGCGGCGGACTCGTCCATCGGCGACTCCGATCGAGCTGTCCCGTCCTCCTTCCCGGACGACGGGGTCTGCCGTCCTTCGTTGCCCGCGGCCGCGCCGAACAGCCCGTTGTCGGCCCGCCCCGGGTGTTGGGAACGCCCGGCGTCCCGGCGGGGCAGTCCGGATCCGGTCCGCCCCCCGCCGAAGGCCGCGTTGGCGGTTCCCGCCGGGCCCCGCTCGGGCGATGCCGGAGCACCGTCCGAGGGGACACCGTTCGAGGACTGCTGGGTGGCTTCCTCCATCCAGCTGAGGCCACGCCCACCGGAGGCGCCCGCGCCCCCGCCCGTTCCGGAGCCAGCGCCGCCCTTGCCGTTCAGCCCGGCTCGCGGAGTGCGGCGCGGCAGCCCCGAGTCCGTGTACCCACCGGCACCGCCGTGCGGGGCGGGTCCGGCCGGGGCCTGCCCACCGCGGGCGTCCGCCCCGGCGGCGGGAGCCCCGGAGGGCAGGTCGCCGACCTGTGCGGCGGCCTCCTCGTCGCTCGGCCACTGCCACTGTTCGCTGTCGGGGCGGTACCCCTCCGCCTGGTAGGAGGCGTTCTCGGGAGCGGGCGCGAACCACTGCGCCCCGGAGTTCCCGCTCGGTGCCGGAGGGAGCGGCTGCACCACCGTGGGGGCGCTGTCCGAGTAGCGCTGCTCCGGCCTGCCCTCCGGGGCGAGCCCGTCGAAGTACAGGCTTCCCTCGTCGGCGTCGTCCTCGGGGGTCTCGTGGTACTCCTGCCCCTCGGGAGGCTCGAACAGTCCCCGCACCCGACCCTCCGGTTCCAGGTCCGGGAAGGCGGGCACCTGTTCGTCGGGCTGTTCGGTGGGCCACTGCTCGGGGGCGGGCTCACTCCGGTTTCCGGTGCCCTGCTGGACCGGGATCTCCGGGGAGTGCTCGGGGCCGGTCGACTGCTCCCGCCGCTGTTCACCGTCACCGGGCGAGTGGACCGTCTGCCGGGTGTCGGAACCTCCGGGCGGTGCCCCCAGGTCGAAGCCGGCTAAACCGCCCTGCAGTACCTGACGGCGGTGCTCACCGTTCACCCGGGAGGAGTCGGAGCGCTGCTCACTGCCGTTGTTCGACGGATGCGGGGCGGACTCCTGCCCGAAGGTCGAACTCCGGTGCTGGGAGGGTCCGGCGGGCGCCGTGGACGGGCCCGAGGGGACGACGGAGGAGGAACCCGACGGCCCGGTCGCCGGAGGGGGTGCCGTCGGCACCGAGTGCTGCGGGATCCGGGAGGTGCCGGATCCGCCCCGCTCCGGGATCACCAGGTCCGGCGGAACGTGGACCGTGGCCCGCACACCGTCCACATCGTCCCCACCGTGCAGCCGCACGGTGATGCCGTGCCTGCCGGACAGCCGCGCCACGACCAGCAGACCCATCCGGCGCGACATGGACAGGTCCTCCTCGTCGAAGGAGGCGAGTCGCTCGTTGGCCTCGGCCAGCTCCCGCTCGCCCATGCCGATGCCGTGGTCGAGCACGTCGATGGTCAGCGAGGAGTCCTCGGACTGGCGGCTGGACACCGTCACCGAGGTCTCCGGGGAGGAGAAGTTGGCCGCGTTGTCCAGCAACTCGGCCATCAACCGGACCAGGTCGCTGCCCGCGTAGCCCACCAGTCGGGCCTCCGGCGGGGACTGCACCACCACGCGCGGATAGTGCTCGATCTCCGACACCGCGGCGCGCAGCACGTCGGCCAGCTGGACCGGCTGGGTGAACCGGCGGGCGATGTCGCTTCCGGACAGCACCATCAGGTTCTCGTTGTTGCGGCGCATCCGGGTGGCCAGGTGGTCCAGCCGGAACAGGGTCGCCAGCTGGTCGGGGTCGTCCTCGTCCTGTTCGAGTTCCTCGAACAGGCGCAGCTGCCGTTCCAGCAGGCTCTGACTGCGCCGGGAGACGTTGACGAACGACTCGCTGTAACCCCGGCGCAGGGCGGCCTGTTCGGAGGCCAGCCGCAACGCCTGCCGGTTGACCTCGTCGAAGGCGCGGGCCACCTGGCCGACCTCCTCGGTGGTCTCCACCGGCACGGCGTCCACCTCGGTCTCGACGTCGCTGCCCTGGCGGATGCGCGCCACCGCGCGGGGAAGCTGTTCGTTGGCCGCCTCCAGGGCACCCCGGCGCAGCTTTCCGAGCGAGCCGAGCAGGTTCCTGCCGATCACGAAGATCACGCCGGCGGCGAGGATCAGCGCGGTGACCATCAGCACCGTCGTGGCTCCGGCGCGGTCGCTGGCCTCGTCGTAGAGGTCGTAGGCCCGTTCGTTGAACTGCTCGGACAGCTGGGAACGGACCCGCACCGTCCGTGAGATCAGCTCGTCGGAGAGCCCGTTCCACTGGTCCAGGGTCAGCGAGGTGTGGACTCCCTCCACGCGGATGGCGCGCATGAGCTCGTCCTCGGCGGCCATCCAGCGCTCCATCTCCTCGCTGTTGACGACCTCCCTGGCCTGGCGCGGCTCGGCGTTGGCCACGGTCTGGAAGCTGCGCACGCGGGAGTCCAGCCGGGCCCGGGAGTCGTTCAGCGCGTCGCTCAGCGCGGGATTGAAGTCGCTGCGCGGCAGCGCGGCGTCCACCAGCGCGCGCTGGATGCGGATCTCGTCCTCGGCGCGGGACAGCTCGTGCAACGCGTTGATCATGGTGTACAGCTGCGAATCGTCGATGGTGTTGATGACGGCCCGTTCCATCGACAACAACGAGCTGATGATGTCGTTGTAGCGCCCGATCGCCTCCACCGGCGGCAGTGAACCGGTCAACACGCCCTTGCGCAGTTCCTTCAGCGCGGCGAGACTCTCGCGCAGCTCGTCGAACTGGGCCGAGGTGACGGGGCTGAACTTCTGGACGTCCTCCAGCACCCGGGGTGCCTGTTCGACGTAGCCGGTGACCTTCTCGTACTGCTGCCGGTACTCCCGCCCGGCGCCGGGGGCTCCGCCCAGCAGCTCGGCCGCCTTGGTCCGCTCGGCCTGGAGTCCGGTCAGCAGCGGCTGGATCCGGTCACGTGCCGTCGCCAGACGGCTGATTTCCTCGTAGCGGTTGGCCTTCGAGACCTCGGCATGGATCTGGAAGGCGCCGAGCGTGAGCACGAAAACGATCGGCACCAGAACCACCGCGCCGAGCTTGACCGGGATGCGCCAGTTGCGCCAGTCAGTCAACGCCGCCCGTCGGGTTCCCCTCGACCTGTTCCGCGCGGTCGAGGCATCCGAGTCCTGTTCCCGGTTCGCCCGTCCTGCCGCCGCGCTCACAAAAGCCCCCGGAGGTCACGTCGTTCGTCCTGCTCTGTCACGGTGCGGGCCCCTTCCGAACGAACAAATCGTAGGAGAACAGCGTCTGCCACTCGGCCGAGTGAAGGCTTATCTACCTGTGCGCCGAGCGGATCTGAGCTCATCGCAGATCGTTCCGGTTCGCAATATTCTCGGCGAAGGACCCCCCGGCAGTACTCTCCGTCATCAATAGTCGCGTACCGCAAGGAGCGACTCCACCGGCCTTTTCAAACAGGTGACACGCAGCCTGTGGCCACCCTGGATTGTAAGGATGCCGATCAAGGTACCGAGCGTGGGGCGCGTTTTCCAAACTCCGGTACTCGGAGGGTGAAACCGATTGTCATCAAGATCATCCTTCGTGGGCCGACGCGTCCGCCCTCCCCCGCCGAGGGGTGTGGTACAGCAGGAAACCCACTGACTCTAACCCGTGGCGCGCGAGATGAAAACAGGTACGGTCACCGGACCGTCGTCGCTTCGTGGTACTCATCGGTAATGGCCCATGAGCTGCGTACATCGCACAGTGAGCAGTCGCGGCCCCGCATCCGGACACCTCCTCGGGAACCCGGGTGGGGCCAACACCGGCAGTACCGGGCGCTCCTCCGTTAGCAGGAGCGGTCCGTAGTATGTTCCGCCGAGTCGGTCGGATCCTGTGGAGCACGGCGACTCCCCACGGAGGACCCGGTCGGACCTGCTCGCCGACGCGGTTACGCCGACGCGGCACCGAATCGGAACAATACTCCTCGACACGGTTCACCGACTTCGGAAGAAGGGCGCATGAGCAACACGACCCCGCCACCGCTCCGGACCCGTCACGGACAGCGCAGCGACAAAACACACGCCTCCTTCGGAGGGATCGACAAAAGCGCCGCGCGCAATATCGGCAGCACCGGCCCGGATTTCGTCGGAATCGCACGCTCCGCCGAATTCGGTGAACTGCGTTCACGTACGAAGTGGTTCGCCCTGTCGATGACGGCATTGTTCCTCGCCCTGTACACCGGGTACGTGCTGCTCGCCGCCTACGCACCCGATTTCATGGGCGAACCCGTGTTCGGACACGTCAATGTGGGCCTGCTGCTCGGAATCAGTCAATTCGTCTCCACGCTTCTGATCACCACGTTATACGTCCGCTTCGCCGCGCGGAGAATCGATCCCGAGGTCGACCGGATCCGGGAGACCGCCGCAGGAGGTCAGCAATGATCACACTGGCTCAGGAGGGCTCGCCACTGGGCGACAGCAGCCCCGCCGTGAACATCACGGTGTTCGCGGCGCTGATCGTGCTCACCCTGTTCGTCACCTACCGCGCCAGCAGCCGAAGCGACACCAGCGACTACTTCGCGGCCGGCGGGACCTTCTCCGGGGCGCAGAACGGAATCGCCCTCTCCGGCGACTTCCTCTCCGCCGCGTCGTTCCTCGGCATCGCGGGTGCCATCGCGGTGCACGGCTACGACGGTTTCCTCTACTCCATCGGCTTCCTCGTGGCGTGGTTGGTCAATCTCCTGCTCGTCGCCGAACGCCTGCGGAACACCGGGCGTTTCACCATGGGCGACGTGCTGAGCTTCCGGATGCGGCAGCGTCCCGTGCGGGCCGCGGCGGCCATCTCCACCCTGTTCATCACGATCGTCTACATGATCGCCCAGATGGCCGGGGCCGGGGACATCGTGGCCCTGCTGCTGAACGTGCGCAGCTCCTCCGGACAGGCCCTGGTCATCACCGTCGTCGGCGTGGTGATGGTGCTCTACGTGCTCATCGGTGGCATGAAGGGAACCACCTGGGTGCAGATCATCAAGGCGGCCATGCTGCTGCTCTCCGTGTCGCTGATCACGCTGTTCCTGCTCGGCAAGTTCGGTTTCAACATCAGCACGCTGCTGGAACGGGCCGCCGACAACAACCCGCTCGGTGAGCGGGTGCTCGCCCCCGGTGCCCAGTACGGGGAGAACGCGGTGACCAAACTGGACTTCATCTCGCTGTCGATGGCCCTCGTCTTCGGCGTGGCCGGGCTGCCCCACGTGCTGATGCGCTTCTACACCGTCCCGAACTCGCGGGAGGCCCGCCGTTCGGTGGTGTGGGCCACCTGGCTGATGTCGGGGTTCTACCTGTGCACACTGGTCATCGGCTTCGGCGCGGCGGCGCTGGTCGGTGTGGAGACCATCCGGAACGCCCCCGGCGAGGAGAACTCCGCGGCGGCCCTGCTGGCCCACGAAATCGGGGGGACGGTGCTGCTGGGAGTGATCTCGGCGGTGGCCTTCGCGACGATCCTCGCGGTGGTGGCCGGGTTGACCCTGACCGCCTCAGCCTCCTTCGCCCACGACTTCTACGCCAACGTGGTGCGCGGCGGGCGCGCCGACCCCGAGTCCGAGGTCCGGGTCGCCCGCATCACGGCCCTGGTGATCGGCGGGGTCGCCATCATCGGCGGGATCCTGGTCAACGGGCAGAACATCGCCTTCCTGGTGGGGCTGGCCTTCGCCATCGCGGCCTCGGCGAACCTGTCCACCCTGTTGTTCACCCTGTTCTGGAAACGGTTCAACACCACGGGAACGCTGTGGGGCATGTACGGCGGGCTCGGTTCCTGTCTGCTGCTCATGCTGTTCTCGCCGGTGGTCTCGGGCGAGCCGGACTCCATCGCACCCTCGGTGGACTTCAGCTTCTTCCCGCTGAGCAACCCCGGGCTGGTGTCCATTCCGATCTCGTTCCTGTGCGGGATCATCGGCACCTTCCTGCACCGGGACAGCGCCGACCGGAAGGACTTCGCCGAGATCGAGGTGCGCTCGCTCACCGGGATCGGCTCGCGCGACGTCGTGCTCTGAAGTCCCCGTGGGTGCGGGACACCGCCCGCACCCACGAGAGTTCATCCGCAGAGTCTGCTCACGAACTCGGCCACCACCCGGCCGAGTTCGGTTCCGGCGTCCTCCTGCAGGAAGTGCCCCGCGTTCTCCAGGGTGGTGTGGGGCTGTCCGGTCGCCCCGGGAACCTTCCTCCGCAGCACCGGCCCCATGGGGCCCGTGATGGGGTCGCTGTCGGAGAACGCGGTCAGCAGCGGGACGTCGCTGCGGGCGAGCACCTCCCAGGCCGCCCGGTTGGCCTCGGTGGCCGGGTCGTCCGGGGTGGTCGGCACGAGCGTCGGCATCACACGCGGACCGGCCTTGTAGGACTCGTCCGGGAACGGCGCGTCGTAGGCGGCGCGGACCTCGGGCGGCATGGGGCGCGCACAGCCGCTTTCGACCAGCCGCCCCACGTCCAGGTTCTCCGCCTGTTCGACCGTGCGGCGGAACCGCCACCACACCTCGGGCATGTCCCGGTCACCGGTGGGCATACCGGTGTTGGCGGCCACCGCTCCGAGGAAGCCGTCCGGGTTCTCGGCCAGCAGCCGCAGCCCGATCAGCCCGCCCCAGTCCTGCCCGACCATCGTCACCTCACGCAGCCCCAGCACGTCGAACACCAGGGAGCGCACCCACTCCACATGCCGCGCGTAACTGTGGTCGGACCGGTTCACGGGTTTGTCCGAACGGCCGAATCCCACCAGGTCCGGGGCCACGACGCGGATCCCTGCCTCGGCCAGCACGGGCAGCGCCTTCCGGTACAGGAAGGACCAGCTCGGTTCGCCGTGCAGCAGCAGCGCCACCGGCCCGTCGGCGGGTCCGGCGGTCACGTAGGCCATGTTCAACGCGCCGCCGTCCTGGTCGGGCACCTCGACACGGTGCACCGGATAGTCGAAGTCGACGACGTCGGCGAAGGCCTCTTCCGGGGTGGTCAACACACGCATGGGCGGACGCTACAGCACCGGCCCGTCGAGTGTTAACGGGAAACGAGGACTCCTTCCGAGAAGATCACCGCACCGTCCGGCTGCGGAAACGGAGTGGCGTCCGCGCGCTTGGTGGTCGTCGATACCACGACCTGTCCCGTCGGTTCCGTGGGTGATCAACCACCCATAACGCAAGTTTGCTTCATAAAAACTGTTCACGCCGCTGTTCCGCGCCGTCAACGACGAAGGAAATCCGCGCCCAGACACGAACCTCCTCGAACCGAGGTCGAAAAACACTCACACCGCCACTCACCGCGTGAAAACCGGTGTCCGCCCACGAGCGAACCTCACACGGGCGCCGAACGTCCTGCGTCGCCCGGAATCCACTGATACCCTGACGGCGGTTAGCCGTCTTCGGATAGTCGGGGGCCTCAATGCCCGAGCCTTCTGTCGTTCGTCCCGTGGGGCAGCCGCCGCTTCGCGAGTTGTCGCGAGAGCAGCTTGCGCGGTATTTCACCACCACGTGGGAAACCTACGAGACACTTTTCCGCGGTGTCACCGATTCGGCCGAGTCGTACTGTGCGCGCGTACACCCGTTCCGGCTTCCCCTCGTCTTCTATCTCGCCCACACGGCATCGTTCTACGTGCAGAAACTCAAGCTGGTCGGTCTCGTGAACGGAAGTGGGATGCCCGAGCTCGACGAACGCATGGAGCAAGGCGTTTCCCCCGAGCACCCCGACGAGCTCGCCGAACTCACCGACTGGCCGGATCCGGAAACGGCGTGGTCCTACCGGAAACAGGTCCGCGACATCGTTCTGCGGGTCATCGAGAACATCCCACTACCGACCACAGTCGAACCTCAGTCACCCGTTCGGGCCCTGCTCATGGGAATCGAGCACGAGAACATCCACCTGCACACGTCGATTCCCCTCATTCGCATGCTGCCGGCCCGACTGAAGGAGGCACCGCCGGGATGGCCCACCACCGTGAACGAACGCACGATTCCACCGACGGAACGCGGCCACGGGGATTACGCGTATTGTCGGGGCGGTCTGGTCCGGTTCGGTGACACGCGGACAGAGGCGGACCGGTTCCAGTGGGACAACGAGTGGGGCCGCCGCGAAGCGGAGGTTTCGCCGTTCATGGTGGCACCGCATCCGGTGACCAACAGGCAGTTCCTGGAATTCGTGGAGGACGGGGGATACCACAACCCCGGACTCTGGACGACACACGGAGCTTCCCTCTTTCTGTCCGAAGTCAGCAGGGGGCACCCCAACTCCTGGTTCCGCGCCGACGACGGTTCGTACCGGTATCACGGAATCTTCGACAACATCGACATGCCCTGGGACTGGCCCGTGGAAGTCAGCCGGCACGAGGCGGTCGCCTATGCCAACTGGGCCGGGCAGTCGCTCATCTCGGAAGAACAGTTCCACGCGCTTTTGAACCACGAGTTCGGCGGGGTCGAACGGGTGGCGGACAGAATCGACGAATTCAACGTGGGCCTCCGGCACGGCAGCCCGCGGCCGGTGCGCGGCCGGGGAGCCGATTCCGACGGCGGCGCGGTCGACTTCGTCGGCAACGTCGCCCTGTGGCTGAAGGACGACTTCACACCCCTGGACGGGGAATCGTTCCGTCCCGACCCGCTCTACCCGGACTTCTCCGAGCCCTGGTTCGGAGCGGAGACCGGCCTGCTCGCCGGTGCCAGCTACGCGGCACGGGGACACATGGCCGATGTCGGGGTCATGCGGGACTTCATGCAGAACCACATGGACCAGCTCGCCGGTATCCTCCTGACGCGGCCGACCTCATGACCGGTGGACGACACGCGCGTCAGGCCCATCTCATGCGCGCGGCATCCGAGTTGGGAATCGAGGTGCACGACCGCATGCCGGAGCTCGGTGTCGACCTGGTGGTCTACAGCCACGGCACGAAGTCCGTCCCCGTGCTGGAAGGCCGTTACGACCACGAGCTCCGAGCCCGTGACTTCTTCCTCACCGAGGACAAACACGCCACGAAACTCCTGCTCCGCCAGGCGGGGTTCACCACTCCGCGAGGAGTCGCCCTCACCTCCGGCGACCTCGAGCACCCCGCCCGGGACGGGGACACGCGGGAGAGCCGTCGTCTGCCGCGTCTCGCCACCGAGGCTCTCGCCACGCTGGGCGAGCCCCCCGTGGTCGTCAAGCCACGGGCGGGGATGCGCGGTGACGCCGTGCGCACGAACCTCGTCACCGCGGAAGCCATCAGCACGCACATCAACAGATGGCGACACCTCTTCCGGGACTGGATCATCGAGGAACAGATCGACTGCCAGGATCTACGTCTTCAGCTCATCGACTCCGAACTGGTCGCCGCATGCGTCCGCGAGCCCGCCTCCGTCACCGGCGACGGGCGGAGCACGCTCGCGACGCTCGTCGAGCAGCACCGCGCCGAAATCACCGCCGCCAACCCGGACAACCGGCTCGTCATCGACGCCGAGGCGGAGGATCTCCTGAGGGAACAGGGCCTCCGGCTGGACGACGTGCCGGAAGCCGGACGGACGGTCCGGCTGACGAGGACCGCCAACCTGGCGAAGGGGGGCGTCGCGATCGACGTGACGGACCACCTGCACCCGGGCTTTCACGAGTGGGCACCAGCCGTGGCCAAGCTTTTCGACACGAAGATCCTCTCCGTCGACGCGCTGTGCGCCGCCCCGCACAAGCCGCCCGACACCAACGTCACCATCCTGGAGGTCAACGCCGCCCCGGAGTGGGTCCACCACACGTTCTCCGAAAACCGCACCCACGACATCGCGGCACGCATCCTGCGCTCCTGGTTCGACCTGTGAGGCGGGAGGATGACCGTAGCGCACCGATCGCGTCCCCGAGGACGTTTCCCGACAGGTCTGGTCCGGGAAACGTCTGTTTCGCCGAGCTGGTGCGCACCTGGACGCTGAGCCTCACGCGGAACCTCGTCGCCCGGGCCGAGCACGAGCGTCGGCATCGGCTCGAACGGTCGGGTGGTGTCGGTGCGGCACCCGAGTTCCACGTTTTCACGGAGTGCCGGGTGGTCGCCGACCACGCGATCCAGGTGCGCCAGCGACACCGCAACGAACACGACGAGAAGGACGAGTGGAGACACCACACGTGAGTGACCCGAACGAACTGCTCACGGTGCCACGGGAGCTGTTCGTTCCCTCATTGTCTTCTTTGGTGGCCCCGCAAGAGGGTTCCCGACCTGTGGGTCCGACAGGACCTGTCCCCCAGTTGTCGAACCACTGGTGGTCTACGTTGAACAGCGTTGACTCCGCGCGACAGCGGGCGGAGAAACCCGCAGCACGGGTCTGAAAGCCGGTGTTGGTGTTGAGACGGCCTACACTACTCCGTCATCATCGCGGCTCATCGACAGCCACACTCCTTTGGGAAGTCGAGCGGTCCCGGTCAGCCTGTAGCCGTCGGGGAACACGAGTGCGCTCGGCATGTCGGCCGGGACACGGATCTCGATGTGGTCGACGAGATCCGCGTGCAGGTACGGCCGTACCTGTGGCATCGCCACAGCCAGTCCGGCGGTTCGTGTTCCCGAGCGGTACAGCACGTCGAGAGCGTGGCGGGGCTCCTGCGGCAACGAAACCAGTGGTGTGGCAGTGCCCGGTGAACCTGGTTCGGGTACGGCTCCGCCGTCGTGAACGAGGGTGTCGACCTCACGGGGCAGCACCGTGGGCTTGCCTGTCAGGGTTCCCTCCGGAGTAAGGGTGCAGCCCCAGGTGAGCACTGGGCGTTGGTGATCCAGCGCGGTCAGCCAGGGACCGGGTACGAGACGGGCTTCGTCGGCGAGAACGCCCACGGTCACGTCGATTCCGGCTTCACGCGGCAGGGCCGCCCCACCGCGTCCTCGGGAGGTCGGGTCGAGCACGGCGATGACCACACGAGCGATTCCCGCATCGATCAGCGTCTGGTGACAAGGTGGGGTGCGGCCGTGATGGCAGCAGGGTTCGAGGGTGACCACGGCGGTCCCCGCGCGAGCGTGGGAGCCCGCCTGTGCGACGGCGTGGGCTTCGGCGTGCGATTCACCCTTGCGGCGGTGCCACCCTTGCCCGAGCACGTGGCCGTTCTCATCGAACACCACACATCCCACAGGCGGGTTGGAGCTGGTCGTACCGTGCCCCAACGCCGAGAGCGCAATGGCATGGCGCATGGCCCGGCGCTCACACTCAACCGTGGTGATCGTCGTGGAGCTGGTCTAGCAGCTCGGAGACAGCGGCGACACGGCGATGACGGTGCATTCGGCTGGCCAGGGTTCGAAGGTGTTCGTGAACTCGGGGGGTCCTGGTTTCTCGGGCGAGTGTGGGGTGACGAAAGCGCCGTGTCCGTGCCGGGGTGTCGGGCGACTTCCGGTTACACCGGGTGCTCGGTGGTGGCCGGTTCTCGCGGAGCCTCGTCCCAGACGCGTGTCTCGTTGACGCGTTCCTTGGCCCGTAGGGCTTGGTCGAGGTCGGTGTCGAGACGGTTGGCGATGGCACAGAGGTAGATGAGGATGTCGGCGAGTTCGGCGTCGACGTTGCCCGTCGCCGAACCGGCCTCGATCGAGAGGCCGGAGCTTTTGCGGATGGCCTTACACAGCTCCCCGTACTCCTCGCCGAGTTTGAGGGACTGCTCCAGCACGGTGCTGTCGGCGAAGCCGCGTTCGAGTTCCATCTCGGCGACGTAGCGCTGGATCTCGGCCAGGCTCGCCTCGGCTGGGAGTGGTCGCATCGGTATGGGTCAGTTCGGTTTGACGAGGGGGAAGAGGAGGGTTTCTCGGATGCCGAGTCCGGTGAGTGCCATGAGGAGTCGGTCGATGCCGATTCCGGCTCCTCCGGTGGGTGGCATTCCGTACTCCAATGCCTGAAGGAAGTCCTCGTCCAGTTGCATGGCTTCGGTGTCGCCGCCCGCAGCGAGCAGAGACTGTTCGGTGAGGCGGCGGCGTTGTTCGCGGGGGTCGGTGAGTTCGGAGAAGCCGGTTCCCATTTCCATGCCGAAACCGATGAGGTCCCATTTCTCGGTCAGGAGAGGCTCGTCGGCGTGTTGTCGGGCGAGGGGGCTGGTTTCGGTGGGGAAGTCGTAGACGAAGGTGGGCTGCGCCAGGGTGGGTTCGACCAGTTCCTCGAACAGCGTTTCGGTCAGCTTGCCCGGTCCCCAGTCGGGGTTGTGGGAGATGTCGAGGCGGCTGGCGATTTTGCTCAGCGTATCGGCGTCGGTGTGCGGGTCGATTTCCTCACCGACAGCGTGGGAGACGGCCTCGTGCAGTCGCGTCCAGGGCCAGTCTCCGCTGATGTCGATCTCGGTGTCACCGCGACGGACCACCGGACTGCCGTAGACGCTGGTAGCGACGTGTTGGATCAGTTCGCGGGTGAGCGCGGCGACGGTGTTGTAGTCGCCGTGGGCCTGGTAGAACTCCAACATCGTGAACTCGGGGTTGTGCGTGGAGTCCGCGCCCTCGTTGCGGAAGTTGCGGTTGATCTCGAAAACCCGTTCCATACCGCCGACCACGAGCCGTTTCAGGTACAGCTCGGGGGCGATGCGTAGGTACAGGCGCAGGTCGTAGGCGTTGATGTGGGTGATGAACGGGCGTGCTGTGGCCCCGCCGTGGACCTGTTGCAGCATCGGGGTTTCCACTTCGGTGAATCCCTGCTGGTGCAGGGTGTCGCGTAGTGCGCGTACGGCGGCGGGACGACGAACGGCCATTTCACGTGAGTCGGGATTGACCAGCAGGTCCAGGTAGCGTTGCCGCAGTCGTGCTTCCGGGTCGGTCAGGCCGTGGTGTTTTTCCGGCAGGGGGTGGAGGCATTTCGCCAACAACGACCACTGGTCGACCAGCAGGGACAGTTCTCCTCGGCGGGAGGTGATGATCTCGCCTTCGACGCCGATCTGGTCCCCCAGATCCACGTCCGATTTCCAGTCGGCCAGGGATTGTTCTCCGAGTCGGTCCAGCGAGAGCATGAGTTGGATCTCGCCGGATTGTTCGCTCAAGGTGGCGAAGCAGAGTTTGCCGCTGTTGCGGGAGAGCATGATCCTGCCCGCTAGGCCCACTCGTGTGCCGGTGTGCTCGTCCGGGCCGAGGTGCCCGTGGTGGCGGCGCACCTCGGCGACGGTGGTGTTGCGGTAGGTCCGTGTCTGGTACGGGTTGATCCCGGCCGCGTGCATCCGGTCGAGCTTGTCGTGCCTGACGCGAACCTGTTCGGGCATGTTCGAGGACTCGGCGCTGGTCTCACTCACGGTCATCGAGTGTATCCAGCTCGCCAGCGGTGCGGACGGTTACCCGCTCCGTTGCGAGCACGGTGTGCTGTGCTCGGTGAGTGTGACGAGTCCGCAGCGGTGCACGTGGTCGAGGAAGGTACTGACCTCGTTCTCGGTGATGTTCGTACCAACAGCGATGGTCTCGGTGATCTCCCGCAGGGACCGGGTGCCGTCGCACTGGGCCAGGACTCGGTATCCCGTGTCGTTGACGACGACGACAGCCGCCTCGTCACTGTCGGGAATGAGGACCCACTGTGTCCCTGCTGGTGAGGTGGTGACGGGAGTTTGACACGGTCGGGCATCGGGACGCATGGTGCTACCTTTCGGTGTCGGTGGTGAGGGTGTCTTGGGTCTGCCGTAGGACGGCAGCCAAGGCCACGTGGCGGTACTGCTCGGAGGCTAGGGACGCGTTGAGTTCGGCGACCGCCTCACGGTCGTCGGTGATGGCACGGCACAGCGAGCACATCGAGGTGTCCCGCAGGTTCTCGGTCACGCGGGCACGGGTCTCCTCGGAAAGCTGGTCCAGCAGGGAGCGTGGGCCGTGGTTATGGATCACGTTCAGGATCGACGACGTCTCTCCTGAGCCGAGGGCGTCTCCCACCTCGGTTCCCGAGGCTGCGGGAAGTCGCAGCGGGGAGGTGCTGTCAGCGTCACGGGCTGGTCCACAACAGGTGAACAGCTCTCCTTCCGGGGTCAGCACGGGCCGGGTGACTACCCCACAGGGTTCGTTCGGCACGGCATCGACATCGTTGGTCACTGGTGCTGCTACGAGGTCGCGCCCGCGCCCGAACGGCAGCACCTCGGCCGTGGTCAGCTCGATGTCGTAGCGGTCGGCCACGTCACGGGCGGTGTGGTAGGCCGTGTCTTGTCGAGCACCGCAGTACTGGATTTGCAGTTCCATCGAGGTTGCTGCCCCTGCCTGGACGAGCTGCTCCAGCGAAACGGGACTGACCAGCCGGTCGTGGAACTGGTCGTAGGAGACCGCGAGTTTGTCGAGTCCGGCCGCGTCCAGTTCGCCCATGATCCGTTCCGCGGTCTGCCTGGTGCGTGACCAGTAGCCATTGGTGACCATCGAACTGCGCAACCCGAGTTCACGGGTCAATCGGATGATGCCGAAAGTGAGCTCGCGTTTGAGCAGCGGCTCGCCTCCGGTGACGCAGATACCGTCCACATGCGATGCCGCCGAGCGGATGGCCCGCTCGATCTCGTCCCAGTCCAGATCACCCCGCGCAGACGGTGACGAGTCGGTGATGCAGTGCGGACAGGCCATGTTGCAGGTGTTGGTGACCTGGATTCCCAGAGTGTTGTAGCGCATGGTGCGTTCCCAATCCGTTCGGAGACCCAACCCCGCCAGAGGCGGGGTTGGGAAACACCGTTCGTCAACTATTCTGCACAGTGTGAATGTGCGGCGTCACGACCTCGGGAAGATCATTGACCAGGTCCTCCTTGGAAAAGGTCGCCACAACGGCAGGGCGCTCGCTCGGCTCGCTTTCCTCGTGCATTGGACACTCCTTTTCGTGTGATAAGCAAACAAACCGGGGAGGAAACTCCCCGGCATCCAGTTCACCAAAGAAAATACGTGAACTATACCCCCATTCGTGTTCACTTCGCCCGATGGATTCTTTTCGCTTCCAATGTTCGAGCGTTCTTTTGGGCAGAATAACGTGACACCGATCTTCGGTGCGAGTTCGGTGTTCGGAATTGATGGAACGCCTTTGCCGTCTTTGACGGCATTCCACGCGATGTTCCGTTATGCGTAGTGGCCTATCACCCCCACGGCGATCATCTTGATCGTGGAGATGGCGGTGAGTGCCAGGCCGACGGCCACGGGCCAAGTCACCCGCCATCCGGCCAGGCGCAGTCCGCCCACGCCTGCCCACCAGGTGAGGCAATCCAGGGTGGCGAGGAACGCGTGGAGTTCGAGCCGGAGGTCTTCGGGGTGGGTGAGGTGTGAGAGGAGGTCGGCGATGGTGAGTGTGGTGACCCAGCCGCTGTAGGCGAAACCGGCCACGGCCAAGCCGATCCCGGCACACTCGCGCAGCACGATCGTGGTCACCGGAGACCGAGTGGACATAGGAGGTTTCCTTCCACCGAGTAGGGAATCACCGGCCAGGGATCATGCAGGGCACTGTTCTAGTGAATGAGGCGTTCGATCACGACGAGAGTGGTGATGTCCGGTTGCCACGGCGGATAGCCGAGTGAGGCGTTCAGCCCGGTGCAATAGCCGAGGTAGAAGACCGGTCCCACCGTCACCAGTGCTTGAAGCAGGATGAGTACTAACCTCTTGATCATCTCAGTCCTTGGAAAGTGCTTTCGAACGGAACGTCCCGGCCGGGTGGCGCGGGACCCCTGTTTTGGAGCACCCGGCCGGGGTGGTGCCGTGCCGAGCGGGGGGCGGTGATCACGGCACAGCACCGGATGTGGGACGGCCCCTGGCACGCCGTTGTGCCGGGGGCCGGTGCGCACACCCGCCGGAGTCAAGCGGTCAGCGGCGGGCGTGCGTTGTCGTTCAGGCCGCGCGGCGGTGACGTCCCACTGCGGTGGTCCGGTGACCGGTTCCCGCCAGGTATGGGCTGGCGGGGGCATCCCCCGGCTCATCAGGGTCGTCGGGATCGCGGGTGGGCCAGCTCGGAGCTGGGTCGTCTTCGACGCGCACGGGACGCAATCGGTGCACACGCGGCGGGAGATAGCCGATCGCGTGCAGGCACGGCCCGCAGACCGACCGGCCATCTTCGTCCTCGGGCGGTGCGGGGCTGGCTCGACCGCGGAACGGGCCGTGTCGGGCACGATGCCCGCACAGAGCTCGAAGACTGTCCGCGGCCTCGGTGTTGAGCGGGCAAGCGTGCCACTGGGCCTCATACATGCTGGCGAACCAGGCGTTCCTGCCGCTGATGGTTACCGGGTGGGGCCCCAGGCCAGCCGTGCCAGCAGCAGGGCCAACACCGCCAGCAGCAGCACCGCGATCTCGGACTCGGACACCACGCCTCCCGAACGCCAGCCGCAGGATCACTGTGAGGACGGAAAAGAGCACTGTTCCTCCTCTGCTTCCCTCGTAGCGACGGCCCCGCCCAGCGCGGCCAGCTCGCACAACCAGGGTTCGTAGACCTGCCGGGGGCTCGACGGGTGTGCGGTGGCCGCGATCAGATACCGGGTACACACCGGGCAGTAGTGGTGCCAGCCCGGCACGATCCGTTGCGGGGGAGACTGCGGCAGCCGGATGCGAACCCCGCAGAAGCAGGCCAGCAGCCCGCGCCCGGCCCGGGCGCATTCGGCACGTCGTTGCATACCGGTGGCGTGGATGATTCGGGAATCCACCCCCACCACGAAGCGGCAGCGGGACTCACTCGGCCACGGCATGGGTCACCACCCGCCCCCGGAAGCCGGCCACCGCGATCGTGTAACAACACGGGGCACACACCTCAGGCTCGGCATCCGGCCCGGTGATGTCGGTGATGGTGGCCAGCTCGAGCCGCACCAGACACAACGTCAACACCCAGGAATCCGAGTAGCTGGCCGGGTGGTGTTCGAGCGCGTGCAGCCGGGGTGTCTGCCCCCACCGGTGGTCGGCCTCGATGGGGGCCCGCACCAGAAACACCGGACTCCGCGGATACAACGGCCGCACTCACACCACCCCCAGCGCAGGGTGGTGGTGGCGCAGGGATCGCCGACGCGGGAACACGCGTCTTGCACACAGCGCTAGCATGAGCAACGCTCCACTTCAGTAGAAACGGCTGAGGGAGTTACCCCACGTCCAGGCTTCCAACCACAGGGACGGGGGAAGGGCTGTTCGTTCGGTGGTGGCCGCCACCGAACGAACGGTCAGAAATCCAAGAGCCTCATACCGGGTGATGCCGCCCAAGCTCAGCCCGAACATCCGTATCCATGTACCTCACCTGCTCTCTCATCCCGTCAGACACGTTGTCCGACGGAACTGTCTCTGCGTTCGTGTAGCTGCTTCGACACCCAACGCCGCTGGGAAGACCCCGACGCAGAAGAGCTGTTCACGCAAAGTATCGTCGCAACTACCCTCTCTTCAAGATCGAACACTATCGCGAAAGTTTCGCGTTGACAACACACTATTAGGTACGATCGTCTATTGCGGAGTGAGCACTATGTTCACTGCGTAGATGAGGAGGTACGGGTGGCTACAGACGATCCACAGGTCGTGCTGATCCAGTTGGGGATCCTGCTGCGACGACTTCGGGAGGAGGCGGACCTGACCGCTTCCGACGCCGCTGAGCATCTGGGATGTTCCACGGCCAAGATCTCCAAGATGGAGAACGGCAAGCAGGCCATCAAGTCCGATGAGGTCAGTGCCCTGCTGGAGCACTACGGTGCTGACGACGCCCAGACAGCGGAAGCGCTACGTCTGGCTGCGGTGCCGAAGCCGCGCAAGAAGGGTACCTACCGGGACAGCGTTCCCGACTGGTTCCGGCGTTTCCTGGTGATGGAGTCCGAAGCCACCGAACTCTCCATCTACGAGAGTGAGATCGTGACCGGTCTGCTGCAAACCGAGGACTACGCGCGTGTCCTGCTGCGAGCGGGATACCCACTCGCTTCGACTCAGGAGCTCGAACAGCAGGTCAAGACGAGGATGAACCGGAAAGCCGTACTCACCAAAGAGGACGCTCCCAAGGTCAGTGTCGTGCTGCAAGAGACGGCACTTCATCGCGTCATCGGGGGTGACGCGATCATGCACCAGCAGCTCACACACTTGAACGAGCTTTCAGAGCTGCCGCACGTGAGCCTGCATGTTCTCCCGTTTCGGCCCAAGTCAACGCCGAATCACGACGAGGCGTACATAGCCAAGGCAGCGTTCGTGCTCTTGCGCTTGGATTCAACCGGTGTTATGGCCTACGTCGAGGACGTGGCCGGAGCGAACTACCCCGAAGAGAACTCAGTCATCCAGACCTACGCGACCGCCTACCAACGCCTCCGCAACGCAGCACTGCCTGAAGACGAATCACGCGACCTCATCGATAAGGTGAGGCGCAGCTACAACCACCCCTGATGAAAGGTTCGACATGCTTACGGACGTACAGCATTTCACTTGGCGCACGTCGAGCTACAGCGGCAACACCGGCAACTGCGTCGAGGTCGGCAACGCCACGAACGTGGTCGGCGTTCGTGACACCAAGGACCGCGACGGTGGCACGCTCATCTTCACTGAAGACCAGTGGGGAGCGTTCCTCGGCGCGATCAAGTCCAGCTACTGATGCTCCTCCCCGGACATAGCCAGCCGTGATGGCTACGTCCGGGGCTCATAGCTGAACATAGCGCACTGCGTAGCAAAACGTTCCGAGACCGTCCGAGGCCGGAACACTATGAACGTGTGTGGTTCAGAACACACCCGGTGTGTGGATGTGTCCGACACGCAAAACCGCCCCCTGTCCTGTCTTCGCAGGTCAGGGGGCGGTTATCCCAGTGTGCCGGGTAGAGGATTCGAACCTCTGAAGCATAACGCGGCTGATTTACAGTCAGCTCCCTTTGGCCGCTCGGGCAACCCGGCTTTTGTCCGCAAGCCACCCTTCGTTGGCTTGCACCGAAATCATACACATCGGCGCGCGCGCCCTCGCAACGGGGGGAGGTAGCGTGTCCGGGCACCATCCCTACCCCAGGTGAGAAGGAACCGAGCATGGCGGACCCGTCGTTCGACGTCGTGAGCAAGGTCGACCGCCAGGAGGTGGACAACGCGCTGAACCAGGCGGCCAAGGAACTGGCGACCCGCTTCGACTTCCGGGGCACCGGCACCGCGATCAGCTGGTCCGGGCAGGACGCCGTAACCCTGGAGTCCGAGACCGAGGAACGCTGCAAGGCGGCCATCGACGTCTTCAAGGAGAAGCTCGTCAAACGCGGCGTCTCGCTGAAGGCGCTGGACATGGGCGAGCCCACCCGCTCCGGACAGGTCCACCGGGCCAGCGGCACCCTCAAGCAGGGCATCGACCAGGACACCGCCAAGAAGATCTCCAAGAAGATCCGGGACGAGGGCCCCAAGGGCGTACAGGCCCAGATCCAGGGCGACCAGCTGCGGGTCTCCGGCAAGAAGAAGGACCATCTCCAGGATGTGATCTCCCTGCTGAACAACAGCGACTTCGGGGTGGCCCTGCAGTTCGAGAACTATCGTTGACACCGTGATCGCCCGCCTCCGCCCCCCGGGCGGGACGGGCCCGAACCTGCTGTCCACGGGAAGGAACGGTGTGAAGGGGATCGTGCTCGCCGGAGGCAGCGGAACCAGGCTGCACCCGATCACGCAGGTCGTGTCCAAACAACTGCTGCCCGTCTACGACAAGCCGATGGTGTACTACCCGCTGTCGGTGCTGATGCTGGCCGGAATCCGGGACGTCCTGCTGATATCCACCCCGGGCGACCTCCCGCTGTTCCGCAGGCTGTTCGGCGACGGCAGCCACCTGGGGCTGCGCATGGAGTACACCGTGCAGCCCGAACCCAACGGGCTGGCCGAGGCGTTCGTGCTCGGCGCCGACTTCGTGGGCGAGGACTCGGTGGCCCTGGTGCTGGGCGACAACATCTTCTACGGCCAGGGATTCTCGAAACTGTTACAGCGCAGCGTCGCCGAGCTGGAAGGATGCACCCTGTTCGGCTACGCGGTGCGCGACCCGCAGCGCTACGGCGTCGGGGAGACCGACTCCGAGGGGCGGCTGGTCTCCATCGAGGAGAAACCCAGCCATCCCCGCTCGAACAAGGCCGTCACCGGCCTGTACCTCTACGACAACGAGGTCGTGGAGATAGCCCGCTCCCTGCGCCCCTCGGCCCGGGGGGAACTGGAGATCACCGACGTCAACGCGGAGTACCTGCGAGCGGGCCGAGCCCGGATGACCGAACTCGGACGCGGCTACGCCTGGCTGGACACCGGCACCCACGAGTCCCTGCTGGAGGCGGGCCAGTTCGTCCAGGTCCTGGAAAACCGCCAGGGGGTGCGCATCGCCTGTCTGGAGGAGATCGCGCTGCGGATGGGCTACATCTCCGCCGAGCAGTGCTATGAGCTGGGCCGGGGGCTGGCCAAGTCCGGCTACGGGCACTACGTCATGGAGGTGGCCCGTGGCTTCGCCGAGACCGCCCCGGGGAACTGAACCGCCCCGGGAACTGTCAGTGGGGCAGCCTGCGTCCGGCCATCCCCTCCAGCCGCTGCACCCGGTCGGAGATCGGCGGGTGGGTGGAGAACATCCGCGCCATGCGCTCACCGGGGCGGAACGGGTTCGCGATCATCAGGTGGGACTCGCTGACCAGCCCCGGCTCCGCGGCGAGCGGGGCCTGTTGGGTGCCACGCTCCAGTTTGCGCAGCGCCGAGGCCAGCCCCAGCGGATCCCCGGTGAGTTCGGCCCCCGAGGCGTCGGCCTGGTACTCGCGGGAACGGCTCACCGCCATCTGGATCACCGCCGCCGCTATCGGACCCAGCAGGGAGACCAGCAGCATCGTCCCGAGACCGGGACCGTCCTCGTCGTCCCCGCCGGCACCGGCGAAGAAGATCCCGAAGTTGGCCAGGAAGGTCACCGCGCTGGCCAGCGCACCGGCGACGCTGGAGATCAGGATGTCGCGGTTGTACACGTGGGAGAGCTCGTGGCCCAGCACCGCCCGCAGCTCGCGTTCGTCCAGCAACTCCAGGATCCCCGCCGTGGCACACACCGCCGCGTTGCGCGGGTTACGGCCGGTGGCGAAGGCGTTGGGGGCCCTGGTGGGGCTGACGTACAGCGCGGGCATCGGCTGCTTGGCCGCGGTGGCCAGTTCGCGGACGATCCGGTACATCGTCGGCTGCTCCGCCTCCGAGACCGGGCGGGCCCGCATCGAACGCAGTGCGAGCTTGGCCGAGTTGAAGTAGGCGTAGCCGTTCATGCCCAGCGCGATCAGCAGGGCCACGACCATGCCGAACCGCCCGAACAGCGCCCCGACCATCACGATGAGCGCGCTCATGCCTCCCAGCAGGAGCGCCGTCTTGACTCCGTTCCACTGCCTGTGCACTGTGCTACCGCCTTCGTCCGGATGTCGAACCGTTCGGCGAGGACCCTGTTCCGGAGCGCTCCCTGGCCTCCGGGAACCGGTGCGGTCGCGGGCCCCGACACGGCCTTCGCGGTGCCCCGCCCGGCGTCCGGGAGGCGCGTCCCGACCCGGAGATCTCGCGGAGAACTCACCCGGTCAACGTAGCCGCGGCTCGTCCAGTTCCGCAGGGCGGCACGACGAATACGTCACACGTGCCCTCCGTCGATCACCGCTGTCGGAACCACCGTGCGTGCATCCTCTTGCGCGCGAACTAAACTGGCTGATCAACCACGGGTTCGTCCGTCGTGAACGCACGTCACGGGATCGTGTCCACGAGCTGACGAACGGACTCCTGCGTACTGCTGCCGAGCGCCGTACGGCGAACGGCGGAGAGGACTCTTCCCGAATGATCTTGTCCAAACTGCGTCAACTCGGTCACAACCGCACTCGGAAACCGGGCGGGGCGGCCACGGGGGCGCTGCCGCCCACCC
Organism: Actinopolyspora mortivallis DSM 44261; assembly: GCF_000384035.1. GTDB lineage: Bacteria > Actinomycetota > Actinomycetes > Mycobacteriales > Pseudonocardiaceae > Actinopolyspora > Actinopolyspora mortivallis. Next base: position 136,563 of record NZ_KB913024.1, on the reverse strand, counting down.
CCCTCGACGGGGGAACGCTGAGCTGCCAGGTGCACGACGAGGCGGAACGCCCGCTTCCCGAGGCCACCGTCACCGTGGTGAACCGGCTGAACCAGCAGGTCGCGGTGGGAAGCACCGACGGGTACGGCTTCTTCCTGGCCACCGTCCCTCCCGGCCAGCACAAGGTCTCGGTGACCGCGGGCGGCTACCAGCGGCTGGGGACCCGGGTGGAGGTCCGCACCAACAGGCACACCCCCATCGGGGCGGTGCAGCTGCGGCGCGACCCCGAGAGCACGCTGCCAGAACCGGGGGTGTGGACCTTCGACCCGGACCACACCGAGATCCGGTTCATCGCCCAGCACATCGGCATGTCGAAGATCCACGGTGCCTTCCGGGACGTGGAGGGCCGCGTGCTGGTGCGCGATCCCTTCGAGGACTCCCGCGTGGAGGTCGCCATCGACGCCGCCAGCATCGACACCGGCGTACGGATGCGGGACGAGCACCTGCGCTCGGCGGACTTCCTGGACGTGGCCAACCACCCGAAGCTGTACTTCCGCAGCGACCGGCTCACCCAGGTGCGCGGCGACCGCTGGCAGGTCACGGGCAACCTCAGCCTGCGGGGCACCACCAGCCCCGTGGTGCTGGACACCACCTATCTCGGCACCAGAAGCTGGAACGGGACCCGCGCGGCCTGCCACTGCACCACCGAGCTGCGCCGGGAGGACTTCTCGGTCAACTGGCAGCAGCTGCTGAGCAAGGGCATCGGGGTGGTCGGGCCCACCGTGCGGGTGGAGCTGGACATCCAGGCCGTGCTGGAGGAGTGAGCACGCGGTGCCGGGGCGCGCGGGCGCCCCGGCACCCAGCCCAGCCGTGCACGACCCCGCCGCGGGCACGCACCGGCCGGGCGGGTGAACACCGTTTCCGCCGCGCGGCGGCGACTCACTCGGCGTGCAATTCCATTGTGCAGCACTTCGGTCCGCCGCCGGACTTGCGCAGCTCCGAGACGTCGGTCAGCACCGGCTCGTAACCGCGCTTCTCCAGGCTGCGGGCCAGACCGGTGGCCTCGCGCGGCAGCACCACGTTCCTGCCGTCGGAGACCCCGTTCAGCCCGAGGCACTCGGCGTCGGACGCGTCGGCGATCACCGCGTCGGGGAAGAGCCTGCGCAGCACCTGCTGCGAACCGGCGGAGAAGGCCTCCGGGTAGTAGGCCACCCGGGGGTGCTCGCCCTTGTTCAGCACGAACAGCGCGGTGTCCAGGTGGTAGTAGCGCGGATCGACCAGTCTGAGCGAGACCACGGGCACCCCCAGCACCTCCTGGGCCTCGGGATGCGCGCCCGGGTCCGTGCGGAACCCGCTGCCCGCCAGCAGCAGACTCCCGGTCCAGGCGAAGTCGCCCTCGGCCTCGTTGACGCTGGAGGGCATCACCAGGTCTCGGTAGCCGTTGGTGGAGAACCAGCGGCGGAAGTGTTCCGCCTCGGGGGCTCGCTCGTCGGTGCGGAAGCGGGCGCCGAGGACCTTTCCGCCGATGACGGTGCCGGAGTTGGCCGCGAACACCATGTCCGGCAGTCCGGGCTGGGCGGGCACGACGTCGACGGTGTGCCCCAGCCGGAGGTAGATGTCCCTGAGCCGCTGCCACTGGGACATGGCCAGTTCGGTGTCCACCGGGGTGTCCGGGTCCATCCACGGGTTGATGGAGTACTCCACGGTGAAGTACTCGGGCGGGCACATCACGTAGTGCCGACGGGTGGCGACTTTCTCGCCCTCGTCGTGCCGCGGGACGAACTGGGGAGCAGCGACAGCAGACACCGACATGATTCGCAATCTAATCGCTGCTCAGACAGTATTCAATGCGTCTTTGTTGCGGTGAATACGGCAGAATGTTGCACATGGACCCTTTGGACCAACGAATCGTTTCGCAGCTGGTCACCGACGCCCGAGCCAGCTACGCCGAGATCGGCCAACAGGTGGGGTTGTCGGCCCCGGCCGTCAAACGGCGGGTGGACAAACTGCTGGACACCGGCATCCTCCAGGGGTTCACCGCCGTGGTGGACCCGGAGGCCCTCGGCTGGGGGACCGAGGCCTTCGTCGAGGTGCACTGCCACGGAAACGTCCCCACGGACAGGCTGCTGGCCGGGCTGGAACCGCTGCCCGAGGTGGTGCGGGCCTACACGGTCTCCGGCGAGGCCGACGCGATCGTGCACCTGCGCGCCGCCGACATCCACCACCTGGAGACCGCCCTGGAGCGGCTGCGCGGGGTGGAGTTCATCAACAGGACGGTCTCCACCGTGGTGCTGTCCCGGCTGCTCGACCGCCCACCCCAGGCCTGAACCCCACCGGAGTGGCTCCGCCCTCAGCCCCGCCGCTGCCCGTCCCAGGCCTCGAACCCGGCCTGTTCCGCGTCGGCGGCGGTGCGGAACCAGACCTCGGCGACCACGTGCTCGAAGTACGGCGAGTCGGGGGTGTGGTACTGCCGCGAGGCGAACTGCCCCTTGACCGTGTAGCTCTCGTCCGGCCGTTGCCGCTCGGGGTGCTCCTCGTCGGGGTACCACTCCTGCGGCGGGTTTCCCCCCTCCTCGGTGGACTCCCGGGAAGTCCGCGCGGGGGCCTCCTCCGAGTGCGGGACGCGTCCGGCCATGACCGGGCGCGCGCGGGGAGGAGTGCCCGGGCGGGTGGAGCTGCCCGGCACGCGGCGGGGCAGCTCCGCGCCCGCGGTGCCCTCCCCCGAGGCGTTCGCACTCCCGTCGCCGGGGGTCCCGTCCTTCTCCGGCTCGTCCACCGGGTGCTCCCGCTGTTCGGAGGTGGTGGGCGGCAGCTCCGCCCCCTGCTGGTCCGGGGAGATCCCGGGGGTGGACAGCGGCTCGAACAGCGACCGCAGCCTGCCGGTGAGCTCCCCCTCCGTCTGCGGCTCCTCCCCGGCGGGGCGTGTGGCGGAGGACGGTTGCCCCGCCGGGCTCTCCGCCCCGGAAGGGCGCTCGCTCCACCGGGGGGAGGTGTCGGTCTCGGCGGACTCGTACTGCCGCCGGTCCGGGCTGTCGGTGTCGTACATGTCGAAGTCGGTGGCGGTGAACCACGTGTTCTCACCGGGTGCGGAGAACTCTGCCCCCGGGGCCAGCTCGGCGGGAGCCGAGGGTGCCTCGGCCCAGGGCTCCTCGGGGAGGTCGTCACGACGCTGCCGCGAGGAGGTCTCCCGGTGGTGTTCCGGAGTCAGTTCGTCCCCCTGCCCCGGGGCGGAAGCCCCGGCGACGGAGTCGGTGTCGTCCACGGCGGTGACCCCGGGGCGGGTGTCCGCGCCCTCGGCGGCGAAGACCTCACCACCGAAGTCCCGCTGCGCCCGGCGCATCCAGCTCCCCCGCACCCGTGGGTCCGGGGTTTGCTCCTCGGAAAGGACCCGTTCGGTGGGCCACTCCTCCGGCTGCGCGGCGGGCGCCGACGTCCGGAAGGGCCGGTCCGCGGCGGGCACGGTGCCCTCCTCGTCGGTGTCCAGCAGGTCCCACACGGCGGTGTCCGTGTCCTGCTCGGGAAGTTCCGAGGTCCGCTCGGCGGCGGTCTCCGGCGGGGACCGGTCGACCGTGGAGAGCCGTTCCCACAGCGCACGCAGCCGCTGGTGGGCGGGACGGACGAACAGCATCCAGGTCAGCAGCACGCCGCACAGGAACCCGGCGAAGCTCCACAGCCAGACCTGGGTAAACAGCCACGTCACCGCTGTCGTCCTTTCTCTCGCGACGCTGCCGGGCCACGAGTATGACCGCGTTGCCCCCGTTCGCGGTAGCCGGAGGCGTGCGGCGGGTCACCGGGTGCGGGCCACCACGTAGTCGACCAGCGCGTAGAGCGCCCGGCGGGCAGGCACGTCGGGCAGCCCGGCGATCTCCTCGTTGGCCCTGGCCGCGTAGTCGTCCAGAGCCGCGCGGGCCCGTTTCAGCCCCACCGAGTCGTGTAACCGCCGCAACGCCTCCTGGACGTCCTCGTCCTCGTCGAGGGTGCCCGCCAGTAACTCCCGCAACCGGGGGTCCCCGCCAGGAGCGGTCAGCTCGTACAGCATCGGCAGCGTACGGACCCCTTCCCGAAGATCCGTGCCCGGGGTTTTGCCGGACTCGTCGGGTGGGGAGGCGATGTCGATGATGTCGTCGGAGATCTGGAAGGCGGTGCCGACGATCTTGCCGACGTTCTCCAGCACCGCGACCTGCTCGGGATCGGCCCCGGAGAAGGACGCCCCGAAACGCCCGCAGGTCGCGATCAGCGAGCCCGTCTTCTCGTAGATCACTTCGAGGTAGTGCTCGACACGGTCCTCCCCCGCATCGGGCCCCACGGTCTCGCGCATCTGGCCGGTCACCAGTGCCTCGAAGGTGCGGGCCAGGGTGCGCACCGCGTCACCGCCGAGGTCCGCGGCCATCCGGGAGGCCTGGGCGAAGAGGAAGTCGCCGGTGAGGATGGCCACCGAGTTGTTCCACCTGGCGTTGGCGCTGGTCGCACCCCGACGCATCGTGGCCTCGTCCATCACGTCGTCGTGGTAGAGCGTGGCCAGGTGCACCATTTCGAGCACGGCCGCCGACGTGATGACGGCTTCCCGGTCCGACTCGCCGAACTCCGCGCTGAGCAGCGTGAACAACGGACGGAACCTCTTGCCGCCGGCGTCGACGAGATGCAGCGATGCGCGGGTGGCGAAGTCCAGGTCGCTTTCCACCGCCTCGTGCAGCAGACGCTCGACCCGGCTCATCCCCCCGCGCACCGACTCCGCGAGTGTCGAATCGGCTATGTCGAAACCGCCGACCACGGTGGCCGCTTCCCACGGCGCACCGTTCGTCGGATCACCAACTGGGCTGGTCACGTCACCGTCGCCTTCGTCTCCCCCGAACATGCTCTGCGAGGGACACCCTACGACACGAAGCCACCGACACTCGCCCAGTCCAGCGCCAGCATCGGAACCACCCCGAGCAGCAGGGTCACCACCACGCCCAGGGTGACGGCCGCCGTGGTGAACGGCCCCGGCACGCTGACCGTCGGCCCCTCGGGATCCGGCTCGTGGAAGAACATCAGCACGACGAGACGGATGTAGAGGTAGGCGGCCAGCGCGCTGGCCAGCAGGGCGATCACCACCAGCGGGCCCATACCGGCGGAGAAGGCCGCCGAGAACACGACGAACTTGCCCATGAAACCGCTGGTGGCCGGGATGCCCGCCAGGGCGAGCAGCAGGAAGGTGAACACCGCGGCCACCAGGGGCGAACGCCTGGCCAGCCCGGCCCAGTCGGACATCCGGGTGGCCTCACCCTCCGAGGTACGTACCAACCCGAGCAGGCCGAACACGGCCAGGGTGGTGAAACCGTAGGCGAGCAGGTAGAACAACGTGGCCGCCAGCCCACGCTCGGTCAACGTGATGGAACCGACCATGAGAAATCCCGCATGGGCGATCGACGAGTAGGCGATCATGCGTTTGACGTCCTGCTGGGTCAGCCCCAGCACCACGCCGACCACCATGGAGACCACCGCCACCGTCCAGAGCACCCAGTGCCACTCCCAGCTGGAGGCCTGGAAGGCCACGTGCAGCAGCCGCAGCAGCGCGCCGAAGGCGGCGACCTTGGTGCAGGCGGCCATGAATCCGGTGACCGCCGTCGGCGCCCCGTGGTAGACGTCCGGGGTCCACAGGTGGAACGGGGCGACCGAGCCCTTGAACAACAGTCCCATCACCACGAGACCGAGACCGGCGAACAGCAGGGTGTCCGAACGCAGGCTGCCCGCCGTGGCCGCCGCGATCTCGGACAGCCGCACCGATCCGGAGTAGCCGTACAGCAGCGCCAGCCCGTACAGGAAGAACGCCGAGGCGAAGGCCCCGAGCAGGAAGTACTTGACCGCCGCCTCCTGGGACAGCAGCCTGCGCCGCTTGGCCAGCCCGCAGAGCAGGTACAGCGGCAGACTGAGCACCTCCAGTGCCACGAACATCGTGAGCAGGTCGTTGGCGGCGCAGAACACCATCATCCCGCCGAGCGAGAACAGCGCCAGCGGGAACACCTCGGTCCGCATCCCCACCCCGCCGGGGGCGGAGCGCTGCATCACGGCGGCCGAGGCCGCACCGGGGGCGTCCACCGGCGTGCCGGCCGACTCACCGGGCCGGGCGAGGGTGTTCGACTCGGCGACGAAGGCCCCGCCCGGCTCCACCGAACGGTCCGCCAGCAGCAACACCGCCCCGAAGGACAGCGCCAGCAGGGTTCCCCACAGGAACAGGGCCGCCGGACCGATCGCCAGGGTGCCCGCCAACGTGGTCGCCCCGGTGTTGATCTCCTGGGCGTGCATGCCCAGGAACACCCCCGCGAGCAGCACGGCCAGCAACGTCAGTCCCACCTGGACCGACCACCGCCGGTGCGCGGGAGCGAAGGCCTCGACGAGCACGCCGAGGCAGGCGGCCCCGAACACGATCAGCAGGGGAGCCACCGCCCCGTAGTCGATCTGGGGCATCTCGGCGGACTGGGCCAGCACCCGGCCGCCGCCGAGCGGCGCGGTCTGCGATTGCGTCAGCACTCCCACTGTCAGTTACCTCCCTGCGAGGTCACGGGATCGGTAACGCCGACCTCGCTCATGGTTGCCTCCACCGACGGCGTGATCACGTCCAGCATCGGCGCCGGATAGAGGCCGAGGAACAGCACCAGCACCACCAGCGGGGCCAGCACCCCGATCTCCCTGCCGTCGAGGTCGCGCGGTGTCGTCCGGTTCCCGCCGTCCACGGCCGACTCCGGGTCGGTGGCGGCACCGGGACCGCCGAGCGTGTCCAGCACGGCCGTCCCGGAGGGCGGGCCCTGCATCACCCGCTGGTAGAGCCGCAGCACGTAGGCCGCCGCCAGCACCAGCCCCACCGTGGCCAGCACCGTGTACACCGGCCTGGTGGTGAAGGAGCCGAGCAGCACGAGGAACTCGCTGACGAACGAGTTCGTGCCCGGAAGCGAGAGCGTGCTCAGTCCCGCCACCAGCAGCATCCCCCCGAGCAAGGGGGTGATCCGGGCCATGCCGCCGTAGTCGGCGATGCTGGTGGAACCGCCCCGGGCGATGATCATCCCGACCACCAGCACCAGCATTCCGGTGGCGATGCTGTGGTTGACCATGTACGAGGCCGCCCCCACCTGGGCCTGCGAGGTGAACGCGAAGATCCCCAGGGCGATGAAGCCGAAGTGCGCGATGGAGACGTAGGCCAGCAGCCGCTTCAGGTCGGTCTGGCCCAACGCCTGCAACGAGCCGTAGAGCACCCCGACCACACCCAGGGTCAGCACCAGCGGAGCCAGCATCCGGGAGGCATCGGGGGTCAGCGGCAGGCTGTAGCGCAGGAAACCGAAGGTCCCCACCTTGTCGAGCACGCCGACCACCAGCACCAGCACCCCCACCGGCGCCTGCTGTGCCGCGTCGGGCAGCCAGGTGTGCAGCGGAACCAGCGGGGCCTTGACCGCGAACGCGACGAAGAACCCGAAAAACACCCACACCTGGACCTCCAGGGGGGCCTCGGAGAGCACTCCGCGCAGCGTCGCCCAGTCGAAGGTGCCGACCCCGGTCGTGCTGGCCGCGTAGGTGTAGGCACCGATCGCGGAGGCCAGCATGATCAGTCCACCGAGGAAGGAGTACAGGAAGAACTTCACCGCGGCGTAGCGGCGTCGCTGTCCCCCGTAGCCGCCGATGAGGAAGTACATCGGGATCAGCATGAGCTCGAACAGCACGTAGAACAGGAACAGGTCGGTGGCCGCGAACACCGCCACCGTCAGGGCCTGTTGCAGCAGCAGCAGCGCGAAGAAGCCACCGCGGCCACGTCCGTCGGGCAGTCGCTCGTTCCAGCTGAAGCCCAGCACCAGGGGCATGAGCAGCGCGATCACCGCGACCATGACGAGCGCGATCCCGTCCAGTCCGAACGAGAGGCTCACCCCGTACCGCGGGATCCAGTCCACCGAACCGGCCAGTTGCAGGCGCGCGGCACCCGGTTCGTAGACCCCCCACGCCGCGGCGGCGAGCACGAGTTCGAGTAGCGCGAACCCCAACGCGGTCCACTTGGCCGCGGGCTCGTTGCCCCGTGTCAGCGCGACGACGACCGCGCCGAGCAGCGGCAGCAGGATCAGCGCGAGGAGCAGGTTCATCGCGTCCCCTCTTCTCCGGCAGTTTCGCGAGAGTTCGAGCGGCGGGCCACCGTCACAGGGTCCCCACCGACATCAGTGCGGCGACCAGCAGGACACCGCCGAGCAACATGGACATCGCGTAGGAGCGGACGAAGCCCGTCTGCCACCTGCGCAGCACCCGCGAGGTCGCGCCGAGCGTCAGGGCCAGGCCGTTGACCGCACCGTCCACACCGGCCCGGTCGAAACGGGACAGTCCGTTCGCCAGCCCCACGGTCGGACGCACCGCCACCGCGTGGTTCAGCGCGTTGCCGTACAGGTCGGCGCGGGCGGCGCGGACCAGCGGCGAGACCCGCTGGGGCCGGGCCTCCGGCACGGGGCGACGCCCCACCACCAGCCAGGCCGACAGCACGCCCAGCGCGGAGAGTCCCAGGGTCAGCACCGGTATCACCGAGTGCGGCAGCACCGCGTGCCCCTCGTGCAGCTGCCCGAGTGTGGGCTCCAGCAGACGCACCAGCCGGTCCCCACTGGTGAACACGAAACCGGCCGCCACCGAACCGACGGCGAGCACGATCATGGGTCCGGTCATGACCGGCGGCGACTCGTGCGGGTGGAAACTCCGGCCGTCCGCCGTGGTGCGGTTCTCCCAGCGGCGCTCGCCGAAGAAGGTCATCAGCATCAGCCGGGTCATGTAGAAGGCGGTCAGCCCGGCACCGAGCACCGCGGCCCCGCCGAACACCCAGCCCCGCCAGCCGGGTTCGCCGAAGGCGGCCACGATGATGGCCTCCTTGGAGTAGTACCCGGACAGGAAGGGGAAACCGATCAGCGCCAGGTAGCCCAGGCCGAAGGTGACGAAGGTGATCGGCATGTGGCGGTACAACCCGCCGAAACGGCGCATGTTCACCTCGTCGTTCATGCCGTGCATGACCGACCCGGCGCCGAGGAACAGCCCGGCCTTGAAGAAGCCGTGGGTGAGCAGGTGCATGATCCCCAGCGCGTACCCGGCCGGACCGAGCCCCACCGCCAGCATCATGTAACCGATCTGGCTGACCGTGGAGTAGGCGAGCACCTTCTTGATGTCGTCGTAGGCGCAGCCGATCACGCAGCCGACCAGCAGGGTGACCGCCCCGACCAGGGCGACGACCAGCTGCCCCGTGCCGGTGAGACTGTAGAGCGGATTGGCCCTGGCGATCAGGTACACCCCGGCGGTGACCATCGTCGCGGCGTGGATCAGGGCCGACACCGGAGTGGGGCCCTCCATGGCGTCGGGCAGCCAGGCCTGCAACGGCACCTGGCCGGACTTGCCGCAGGCGCCGAGCAACAGCAACAGGGTCACGGCCAGCAGCGCTCCCGAGGGCAGTTCACCGGCGCGGGCGAAGACCTCGGCGTACTGCGTGGTGCCGAGATGGGCGAACATCAGGAAGATCGCCAACGCCAGTCCCACGTCGCCGACCCTGTTCATGACAAAGGCCTTGGTGGCTGCTCCCGCCGCCGAGGGACGCTGCTGCCAGAAACCGATCAGCAGGTAGGAGGCCAGCCCCACGCCCTCCCAGCCCAGGTACAGGGTCACGAAGCTGTTGCCGAGCACCAGGACCAGCATCGCCGCGACGAACAGGTTCAGGTAGCCGAAGAACCGGCGGCGTTCGGTGTTCGCGCCGCCGGTGCGCCCCTGCTGGTCGTGGGCCATGTAGCCGATCGAGTAGATGTGAATCAGCGCGCCGACACCGGTGATCAGCAGCACGAACACCAGCGACAGCGGGTCGATCCGCAGTCCGAAGTCGACCTGCAGGGCGTTGACCGGGATCCAGGAGAACAGGTGCAGCGACCGCGCCGGCGGTCCCTCTCCGGTCACCGAGGCGAACAGGGCCAGGGAGTACCCGAAGGAGGCGATCACCGTGGCGCAGCCCAGCAGGTGTCCCCACCCGTTGGCGCGTCTGCCCGCCAGCAGCAGCACCGCCGCACCGAGCAACGGGACCGCGATGATCAGCCACGCGTTGTTCTGAATCGCCCCCTGGGCCGTCTGCACCGGCTCCGGAGCGGCCAGCATGGAAGTCGTCACGCTGTCTCCCCATCCGTTCCGTGGGTTCATGCGCTGTGCGTCCGTTCGGTGTGGGCTAGTACTTCAGCAGGTTGGCGTCGTCGACGGACGCGGATTGGCGGGTGCGGAAGATGGACATGATGATCGCCAGCCCGACCACCACTTCCGCGGCGGCGACGACCATCACGAAGAAGGCCATGACCTGTCCGTCGATCGTGCCCTCGACGCGGGCGAAGGTCACCAGGGAGAGGTTGACCGCGTTGAGCATCAGCTCCACGCACATGAACAGCACGATCGCGTTGCGCCGTATCAGCACCCCGACCGTGCCGATGGTGAACAGCAGTGCCGAAAGCAGCAGGTAGTGGGTGGGGGTCACTGCCTGACCTCCTCGGGTGAGTCGGCGCCGGGGTTCTCGGGGACGTCACCGTCCACGGTGGGCACGGAACCGTTGCCGCCGTGGTCGTCACCGTCACCGCCCCGCGCGGAACCGGAAGCCTCCGCGGAGGAGTGCTCCTCGCCCCGTTCCCGCTGTTCGGAGGACTCCTCGGAGCCGCTCCACCGGGGGGAACGGCCGGTCAGCGCGTGCGGGTCGGGGGACTCGACCTCGCCGGATACCGCCTCGCGGTCGGGCCGCAGCCGCTCCACCGGAGTGTTGTCCAGAATCTCCGACAGCGAGTCCTCGGCCACCGAACCGTCCGGCAGCAACGCGGGGGTGGCCACCGAGTTCGCCGTGGCGTACACACCGGGACCCGGCAACGGGGAGGGACGGGCGTACTCGCCGCGGAACCGCGCCCGCACCGTCTCCCGCTGGCTCATGCGGGGCTTGCGCCCCTTGCCGCCGTAGGCCAGCACCATCGCCCCGAGAGAGGCGGTGATCAGCAGCGCCGAGGTGAGCTCGAACGGGAACAGGTAGTCGGTGAAGATCACCTGGCCGAGTCCGCCCGCGGCTCCCCCGCCCGGGGCCCACGGGTCCAGCGGGGCGGCCGGAACCACCCCTTCCAGCGACCGGGCCAGCCCGGCGGTGAGCAGCACCGCCAGCGCCACCCCGAGCACCCCCGCGACCAGCCGCTGGCCGCGCAGCACCTCCACCACCGAGTCGGAGGCGTCCCTGCCGACCAGCATCAGCACGAACAGGAACAGCATCATGATCGCGCCGGTGTAGACGATGATCTGGGTGAACCCGAGGAACTGCGCGTTCTGGGCCATGTAGAGCACCCCGAGGCTCAGCATCGTCAGCACCAGCCACAGCGCCGAGTGCACGGCGCTGCGCGCGAACACCATGCCGAGCGCGCCGAGCAGGGCCAGCGGCCCGAGAATCCAGAACACCACGGTCTCGCCGGTGCCGATGACGCCCTGCTGGGCCAGCGGCGTCTGCGCGAGCACCGTGCCGGCTGCCGTCAGGATCATCACCGCACGGCCTCCTCGTCACCGGTCTCCACCGTCGTGTTCTCGGGGACACCCTGACGACGGGCGAGCTCCGGACCGTTCACGTAGTAGTCCTGCTCGTCCTCACCGAGCCGCATCCCGTGCGGCGGCTGCTCCATACCCGGCAACAGCGGGGCGAGCAGGTCCTCCTTGGTGTAGATCAGGTTCCGTCGGTCGTCGTCGGCGGTCTCGTACTCGTTGGTCATCGTCAGCGCCCTCGTCGGGCAGGCCTCGATACAGAGTCCGCAGCCGATGCACCTGAGGTAGTTGATCTGGTAGTCGAACCCGTAGCGCTCCCCCGGGGAGTACCGCTCCTCCTCCGTGTTGGTCCCGCCCTCGACGAAGATGGCGTCGGCGGGGCAGGCCCAAGCGCAGAGCTCGCAGCCCACGCACTTCTCCAGCCCGTCCGGGTGCCTGTTGAGCTGGTGCTTGCCGTGGAAACGCGGCGCGGGGATCTTCTTGACCTCGGGGTACTCCTCGGTGAGCACCGTCTTGAACATCTTGGACAGCGTGACCCCGAAGCCCTTCAGCGGATCAGTCATTCCCATCGGGATCCTCCTTCGTCGATCCGGTGGACTCCTGGCCGGACTCGGGCAGCCGCGCGCGCCCGCCCGAGGTGGCCGAGACGGTGGTCCCGCGTGGGCTCTCGGGAACCCGCAGGTCCACGGGCGGTACCGGGTATCCCCCGCCGGTCAGCGGCACCTCGTCCTCGTCGTGCTCGGCCGGTTGCGGTTTCCGGTCCGGTACCAGGAAGGCGAGCAGTAGCAGGGCCACCACCACTCCCCCGCCGATGAACAGGAACTCCCGGGAACCGACCAGGTCGGCGTTGCGCACCCCCCGGATGGCGGTGACGGCACAGATCCACACCAGACTCAGCGGGACCAGCACCTTCCACCCGAGGTTCATGAACTGGTCGTAGCGCAGCCGAGGCAGGGTGCCGCGCAGCCAGACGAAGACGAACAGGAACGCCATCGTCTTGAGCAGGAACCACAGCACCGGCCACCACCCGGTGTTGAGCACCCCGTCCCCGACCAGGTAGAGCGGCCACGGCGCGTGCCAGCCGCCGAGGAACAACGTGGTCGCCAGCGCCGAGACCGTGACCATGTTGATGTACTCGGCGAGGAAGAACAGCGCGAACTTCAACGAGGAGTACTCGGTGTGGAACCCTCCGACCAGCTCGGACTCCGCCTCGGGAAGGTCGAAGGGGGCGCGGTTGGTCTCGCCGACCATCGCGATCGCGTAGACCACGAAGCTGAACGGAAGCAGCGCGAAGAACCACCCGTTCTCCTGGGCCGCCACGATGCCCGATGTGGACAGCGTGCCCGCGTAGAGGATGACCGCGATGAACGACAGCCCCATCGCGATCTCGTAGGAGATCACCTGCGCTGCCGAACGCAGCGCCCCCAGCAGCGGGTAGGGGGAGCCGGAGGACCAGCCAGCCAGCACGATGCCGTAGACCCCGACCGAGGCGCTGGCCAGCACCACCAGCAGGCTCACCGGCAGCTCGACCAGCTGCAGGGCGGTGCGCTCGCCGAGGATGGTCACCTCCCCGCCGACCGGGATCACCGAGAAGGCCACCAGCGCGGGGGTCGCCGAGACCACCGGGGCGAGGACGTAGATCCACTTGTCGGCCAGCACCGGGCGGATGTCCTCCTTGAAGGCGAGCTTGAGCCCGTCCGCCAGGGACTGGAGTATGCCGAAGGGCCCCGCCCGGTTCGGGCCGGGGCGCTGCTGCATCCTGCCGATGACCCGGCGCTCCGCCCAGATGGTCAGCAGGGTCATCACCACCAGGAACGCGAAGGTTCCCACCACTTTGAGCAGGATCAGCCAGATGGGGTCGTCGGCGATCAGGCGTGCCGTCTCGTTCATGGTTACGCGCCTCCCCCGTCGGCCTGGCGGGATCCGCCGTCGTTGTCGGCCCGGCCGTTGCCGTTGGGGCCGCCGTGTCCGGCGTGCCCGTTGGTGCGGTACCGCTCGTGCACGGCCGTCAGCGGGATCTCCCGCTCACTCGTACCGGCCGGGACCTCCGCCCCGGCGGCGTCCTCCGGATCGGTCACGCCGCCGCGCGGGGGCGCGGAGCTGGCTGCGATGTCCACCACCGCTCCGTGTCCGAGGCCGAGCTTCCGGTTGATCCGGGACTCCCCCGAGTTGCCGGGCACCCAGACGACCCCGTCGGGCATGTCCACCACCTCGGAGTCGAGGGTGAGCTCCCCTCCCCCGTCGGTGGTGATCACCACAGGTTGGGGAGCGCTCACCCCCAGCTGACGCGCGGTTTCGGCGGAGAGCCGGGCGACGGGGGGACGGGCCGTTCCGGCCAGGTGCGGCTCCTCGTCCTGCAGGCTCCCGTTGTCCAGCAGGTGTCTCCAGGTGGCCAGCAGTGCCCGTCCCGGGCCGGGGCGCGGCGGGGCCTGCGCGGACACGTCCGGCGGCTGGGGACGTACCCCCGGATTCGGGCCGAGCCGTTCGATCTCACCGGCCACCGCGGCCGGGGTCTGGGTGAACAGGTCCACGTCCATCTCCACGGCCAGCGTGTCCAGCACCCGGCAGTCCGGCACCGCGCCGGTTCCCTCGATGGTGATCTCGAACTCCCTGGGCCGCCCCTCCCAGTTGAGGAAGGTGCCGGACTTCTCGACCGTGGGGGCCACGGGCAGCACCACGTCGGCGTGCTCGGTCACCCCGGTGGGGCGCAGTTCGAGGCTCACCAGGAAGTCGACCGCCCGCAGGGCGCGGTCGGCCCGGGCCGGGTCGGACAGGTCCTCCGGGTCCACCCCGCCGACCAGCAGGCCGGACAGTTCCCCCGACTCGGCGGCGGCGAGGATCCCGTCGAGATCCCGTCCCGGCCGCCCCGGGATGGTGCCCTCCTCGGCTCCCCACTGCCGTTCCAGGTCCGCGCGGACCACCGGGTCCGTGACCGGGCGGCCGCCCGGCAGCAGCGTCGGCAGGGTTCCCGCGTCCACGGCCCCGCGCTCCCCGGCGCGCCGGGGGATCCAGGCCAGTCGCGCGCCGGTGCGTTCGGCGGCGCGCATCGCGGCCGAGTACAGCCCCGGGATCCGGGCGCCGCGCTCGCCGACCACCAGCACCGCTCCCGGTTCGCTCAGCCCGCGCTCCACCTCCTCGGGAAGTTCGGACAGCGCCACGGCCTCCTCACCGGGCAGGCAGCGCAGCAGCTCTCCGCTGTGGACGGGGCCCCCGGCCCCCATGACGTCGGTGGTCTTCTCCACGCCGGGCGAGTACCACTGTCCGAGGTGGAACACCCTCGTCCCCCCGTTGCGGGCCGCCTTGCGCAGCCGCAGGAAGACGATGGGCGACTCCTCCTCCGGTTCGAAGGCCACGCACAGCACCGTGGGCGCGGCCTCCAGGTCGGCGTAGGTGACCGCCCCACGCTCCGGGCCGGTGCCGACGACGGCCGCGCCGAGGAAGTCCAGTTCCTCGGGGGAGTGCGGGCGGGCACGGTGGTCGACGTCGTTGGTGCGCAGCGCCATGCGGGCGAACTTGCCGTAGGCGTAGGCGTCCTCCCGGGTGAGCCTGCCGCCGGGCAGCACCCCCACACCGCCCGAGTCGCGGGCGTCGAGCAGCCCCTCGGCGGCCACCCGCAGCGCCTCGGTCCAGGAACTCTTGCGCAGCCGCCCCGACTCGGAGTCCCGCACCATCGGTGTGGTGAACCGGTCGGCGGCGGTGGCGTAGCGGAACGCGAAACGTCCCTTGTCGCAGTTCCACTCCTCGTTGACCTCGGGGTCCTCCCCGGCGAGCCTGCGCATGACCTTCCCGCGCCGCCAGTCGGTGCGCTGGGAGCACCCCGAGGAGCAGTGCTCGCACACCCCGGGGGTGGAAACCAGGTCGAACGGGCGGGAGCGGAAGCGGTAGGCGGCGCTGGTCAACGCCCCCACCGGGCAGATCTGGATGGTGTTGCCGGAGAAGTAGGACTGGAAGGGCTGCTCCTCCCCGGTGCCGATCTGTTGCAGCGCCCCCCGTTCGAGCAGTTCGATGAACGGGTCACCGGCTATCTGCTTGGAGAACCGGGTGCAGCGCTGACACAGCACGCAGCGCTCCCTGTCCAGCAGGATCTGCGAGGAGATGGACACGGGCTTGGCGAAGGTGCGCTTCTGGTCCACGAACCGCGAGTCGGCACGCCCGTGCTTGAGGGCCTGGTTCTGCAGCGGGCACTCCCCGCCCTTGTCGCAGATCGGGCAGTCCAGCGGGTGGTTGATCAGCAGCAGCTCCATCACGCCCTGCTGGGCCTTGTCCGCCACCCGCGAGGTCCGCTGGGTCCGGACCACCATCCCGTCGGAGACGGCCAGGGTGCAGGAGGCCGCCGGTTTGGGCATGGGCTTGCCGTTGACCTCGACCTCCACCAGGCACTGTCGACACGCGCCGGCGGGGTCCAGCAGCGGATGGTCGCAGAAACGCGGGATCACGATGCCCAGCCGTTCCGCCGTGCGGATCACCAGTTCCCCCTGGGGGGCGTCCACCTCGATCCCGTCGATGGTCAGCCGGACGTGCCCCTCGGGCACCGGCCGGGGTTCTGCGGTGTCGTTTCCGGACGCGGATGCCACCGTCATCGGGCCACTCCTGCCAGTGCGGATTCACGATCCTGTGTGTTGTCCTGACCGCGGTTGCTCTCGCACAGGGCGAGGAACTCCTCGCGGAAGTACTTGATGCCGCTGGTGATGGGGCTGACCGCGCCGTCGCCGAGAGCGCAGAACGAACGACCCAGCACGTTGTCGCAGACGTCGAGCAGCGTGTCGATGTCCTCCTCGGTGCCACGTCCGGCCACCATCCGTTCCAGCACCTGGGCCATCCAGAAGCAGCCCTCCCGGCACGGGGTGCACTTGCCGCAGGACTCGTGCTCGTAGAACTGGGTCCACTTCATCACCGCCCACGGCACCGAGACCGTCTCGTTGAAGATCATCAGGGCCGTGGTCCCCAACATCGACCCGGCCTCGGTGGCCCCCTCGAAGTCCAGCGGCACGTCGAGGTGGTCGGCGGTGAACAGCGGCGTCGAGGAGCCTCCGGGGGTCCAGAACTTCAGCGGGACGCCGTCCTTCATGCCCCCGGCGAGGTCGAGCAGCTCCCGCAGCGTCGTCCCCATCGGGGCCTCGTACTGCCCCGGGCGTTCGACGTGTCCGGACAGCGAGAAGATCTTGGGTCCCGGGGACTTCTCGCGGCCCATGGAACGGAACCACTCGGCGCCACCGTTGACGATGTAGGGCACCGAGGCGATCGTCTCGACGTTGTTGACCGTGGTCGGGCAGGAGTACAGCCCGGCCTGCGCGGGGAAGGGCGGCTTGAGCCGGGGCTGGCCGCGTTTGCCCTCCAGCGAGTCCAGCAGCGCGGTCTCCTCGCCGCAGATGTAGGCCCCCGCCCCGGCGTGTACCACCACGTCCAGGTCGAAGCCGGAGTCGAGGATGTTGCGGCCGAGGTAGCCCGCCTCGTAGGCCTCGCGTACCGCGTGGTGCAGCCTGCGGATGCAGTGCAGCGCCTCGCCGCGCACGTAGATCATGCAGTGGTTGGCACGCATCGCGTAGGCGGCGATCACGCAGCCCTCGATCAACGAGTGCGGGTCGGCCATCATCAGCGGGACGTCCTTGCAGGTGCCCGGCTCCCCCTCGTCGGCGTTGATGACCAGGTAGTGGGGTCGGGAGCGCTCCTTGGGCATGAAGCCCCACTTGACGCCGGAGGGGAAACCGGCCCCGCCGCGTCCGCGCAGCCCCGCCGACTTGACCAGTTCGGTGATCTGGTCGGGATGGGCGGCCAGGGCGGTGCGCAGGGCGGTGTAGCCCTCCAGCTGCTCGTAGGTGCGCAGCGACCAGGACTCGGGGGACAGCCAGCGCCTGGTCAGCACCGGGGTGAGCGGGGCGGAACCCGCGCTGGCCGTCGTGCCGTGGGTGTTCGCTTCACTCATCGCCCGCCTCACTTCGTGTCCGGGACCGGCGGAAGGTCGACCTCGTCGGGCATGGGCGGCGCGGTCCAGCCCTCCTGCCGGGCCAGTTCCGCACCGCGCACCGTCTCCGGGGCGGACGCGGAGGCGGTGGCCCCCTCCCGTGCCCCGGGTCCGTCGAAGAACCCGGCGAGTTGACGCTCGGTGTCCTTGAAGTCGGTCAGCGGCGCCCCCCTCGTGGGGTGGGGAGGCTCCCCCCGGCGCAGCGCGCGCACCGTCTCCAGCGCGCGCTCGGCGGTCTGGTGGTCGAAGTACTCGTAGTTGACCTGCATCACCGGGGCGAAGTCGCAGGCGGCCAGGCACTCCGCGTGTTCGAGGGTCACCGAGCCCTCGCTGCCCGGCGTGCCCGCCGTCTCCTCGTGGCCGACCCCGAGCTCCTCGGACAGGGCCCGGTAGGTCTCGTCCCCGCCCATGGCCGCGCACAGCGTGTTCGTGCACACGCTGACCAGGTACTTCCCGCAGGGCTCGCGTTTGTACATGGTGTAGAAGGTGACCACCGCGTTCACCTCGGCGGTGGACAGTGCCAGCTGCTCGGCGCAGAAACGCATCCCCTCCGTGGTGACGCACCCCTGCACCGACTGCACCAGGTGCAGCATCGGCAGCAGCGCCGAACGCGAGTCCGGGTAGCGCTCGATGATGGCCCCGGCCTCGGCCCGCACCCGTTCGTCGAACACGTCCGCGTCGGATCCGGCGTGTTCGGCGGGGGTCGGTCCGCTCGGGTCGAGCACGTGCTCGGTTCTGGTGTAGTCGAACTGCTCGGTCATTTAACGATCCACCCCACCCATCACCGGATCGATCGAGGCGACAACGGCGATCACGTCCGCGACCAGACCGCCTTCGGCCATCGCGGGAAAGGCCTGCAGGTTCACGAAGCTGGGGTCCCGCACGTGGACCCGCATGGGTCGGGTTCCGCCGTCGGAGACCATGTGGTAGCCCAGTTCGCCCCGGGGTGCCTCCACCGGCACGTAGACCTGCCCCGGGGGCACGTCGAAGCCCTCGGTGACCAGCTTGAAGTGGTGGATCAGCGACTCCATCGACTGGCCCATGATCTTGCGCACGTGCTCCAGCGAGTTGCCCATGCCGTCCGGGCCGACGGTCAGCTGCGCGGGCCAGGCGATCTTGGGGTCCTCCACCATGACCGGGCCGGACTCCAACTTGTCCACGCACTGGCGGACGATGCGCAGCGACTGCCGGATCTCCTCGACCCGCAGCAGGAACCGGGCGAAGCAGTCGGCGTCGGTGCTGGTGGGGACCTCGAAGTCGTACTCCTCGTAGCCGCAGTACGGCTGGATCTTGCGCAGGTCCCAGCCCAGACCGGCCGAACGCAGGATCGGCCCGCTGGTTCCCAGGGCCAGACAGGCGTCCAGCGGGAGGTGGCCCACCCCCTGCAACCGCTGCTTCCAGATCGGCTGCCCGGAGAACAGCTTGTCGTAGTCGGTCAGCCTGCTGTCCATGACCTTGCAGAACTCCAGGATCTTCTCCCGGTGGTTCTCCGGCAGGTCCTGGGCCACCCCTCCGGGTCGGATGAAGGCGTGGTTCATCCGCAGCCCGGTGAGGAACTCCAGCAGGTGCAGCACCTCCTCGCGGTCGCGGAAGCCGTAGGTCATCCCGGTGGTGGAACCGAGCTCCATGGCCCCGGTGGCCAGGAACACCAGGTGCGAGGAGATGCGGTTGAGCTCCATCAGCAGCACCCGGATCGTCTCCGCCCGCTTCGGCGCGGAGATCCCCAGCAGCTTCTCCACTCCCATGCAGTAGGCGGCCTCGTTGTAGAGCGGAGCCAGGTAGTCCATCCGCGTGACGAAGGTGACGCCCTGGGTCCAGGTGCGGTACTCGGTATTCTTCTCGATCCCGGTGTGCAGGTAGCCGATCACCGAACGGGCCTTGGTGACCCGCTCGCCCTCCAGTTCCAGCACCAGCCGGAGCACGCCGTGGGTCGAGGGGTGCTGCGGTCCCAGGTTGATGACGACGCGTTCCTCCCGGTCGGCGTCGTCGAGGAAGTCGTCCCAGTCCCCTCCGGTGACCGTGTAGACCCTTCCCTCGGTGGTCTCCCGTGCCTCCGCCGAGAACGGGTCACCACCGGAACGGGAACCGGCGGCCTGGTCGGCGTCGATGCTCATGAGTCCTCCTCGAAGGGCGCTGCCCGACCGCCACGGCGGGCGCGCCCGACGGATTCACAACCGCTCACGTGTAGGACCTGCGCTGGTCGGGCGGGGGCACCTCGGCGCCCTGGTACTCCACCGGGATGCCGCCGAGCGGGTAGTCCTTGCGCTGCGGATGTCCGTGCCAGTCGTCCGGCATGAGGATGCGGGTGAGCCCGGGGTGTCCCTCGTAGACGATCCCGAACATGTCCCAGGCCTCGCGTTCCTGGAAGTCGGCCGTGGGGTAGACCTCCACCACGGACGGAACCCGAGGTTCCTCCGCGTCGACGGCCACCTCCACCCGGATCCTCCTGCGGTAGGTCATGGAGGTGAGGTGGTAGACCGAGTGCAGGCGACGCGGAACCTCGGGTCCGTAGTCCACACCGGACACGCTGCTGCAGAACTCGAAGCGCAGCCGCTGCTCGTCGCGGAAGATGCGGCAGATCTCCACCAGGTACTCGGGGTCCACGTAGAAGGTGATCTCCTCGCGGTCCACGGTGATCCGCAGCACCGCCTCCGGGGGAACACCCCTGTTGTTCATCCCCTCGAACAGCCCGTCGGCGACCTCGTCGAACCAGCCTCCGAAGGGCCGCTCGGCGGCGGGCGGCACGTAGGCGGGCAGCCGCAGGCCGCCGTAACCGGAGGTGTCACCGGTGCCGGTGACACCGAACATGCCCTTGCGGGGACGACCCGCCACCACCTCGCGTTCCTCGGTGTCGGGACCGGTGTGCTCGGCCGCCGTCTCGGGAAGGCCGCCCGAGGCCTGTTCACCGCTCATCGACAATCACCTGCCAGTCGATATCTCGTCGCGCCGCCCGGAACCACCGGAGCCTGCCGGCGGCAGGCTCTCCACACCGGCGGCCCCGAGTTCGCCCTCCGCGCCCATCTCGCGGCGCTGGGCCCGCTGCTGGCGCTGGGCCATCCTGCGTTTGCCCGCCCGTTTCGGCGCGTACTTCTCGGAGGAGGCCGTCAGCTCGGTGCGTTCGCCCCGCTCGGCCCGCAGCTCCGCGCGCTTGGCGTTGATCGGCTCGTCCATGACCTTGGCGTGCAGCTTGAGGATCGCGTCGAGCAGCATCTCCGGGCGGGGTGGGCAGCCGGGCAGGTACATGTCCACCGGCACCACGTGGTCCACGCCCTGCACCACCGCGTAGTTGTTGAACATCCCGCCGGTGGAGGCGCACACGCCCATGGCCAGCACCCAGCGCGGTTCGGGCATCTGGTCGTAGATCTGGCGCAGCACCGGCGCCATCTTGTTGGTGACCCGGCCGG
Organism: Actinopolyspora mortivallis DSM 44261; assembly: GCF_000384035.1. Classification (GTDB taxonomy): domain Bacteria; phylum Actinomycetota; class Actinomycetes; order Mycobacteriales; family Pseudonocardiaceae; genus Actinopolyspora; species Actinopolyspora mortivallis. The sequence continues at coordinate 115,698 of NZ_KB913024.1, read as the reverse complement.
CCACGATCATCAGATCGGCCTGGCGCGGGGTCGCCGAGAACCGCTCCATCCCGAACCGCGCGATGTCGTAGCGCGATCCGCCGACCGTCATCATCTCGATCGCGCAGCAGGCCAGACCGAACGTCGCGGGCCACATCGAGGTCTTGCGGGTCCAGTTGACCAGCTTCTCCACGTTGGCCAGCAGGATGCCGTTCGGCAGGCTCTCCTCAAGCCCCATCTCGGCACTCCCTTCCACGAGCAGCCCCGACCGGCGAGGCAGTGATCCGGGCGTTGTCCCAGCGCGGCGTCATGGTCACTCCCAATCGAAGCCACCACGCCGCCACACGTAGAGGTCGGCGAAACCGAAGGTGACGATGAACAGGATCACCGCGACCACGCCGTAGAGCCCGAGCGCGTCGGCGGAGACCGCGTACGGGAACAGGAAGACCATCTCGATGTCGAACAGGATGAACATCATCGCCGTCAGGTAGTAGGCGACCGGCATGCGACCGCCACCGCCGACCGGCTGCGGCGATGGTTCGATGCCGCACTCGTAGGCGTCGAGCTTGGCGCGGTTGTACCGGCGCGGGCCGACCAGCGGCGCGATCGCGACGGAGAACACGGCGAAGCCGAACGCCAGCGCGAACATCAGCACCAGCGGGATGTAGGGATCCAGCACTGTGCCTGCCTCCTTACTCCGGTTCCCGCGGCCCTCCGAGCCGATCCGGCGGCCGCATCCCGGACTGTATGCGGTCGCCCGAATCCACCCTGTATTGAGGTGAACCTAACTTTATGAGTTACGGCACACGGTCGCCGGAATCTGATCAGACGCGCCCCCTCAGGCGCTAGGCGTGAGCCGAGTAGTGGCACTTATCACACGGTCCATGGCGTCACCTCCCCTGCGGTCGTAGAGGTTCGCCAGCAGCTTGAGCACGAAGCGCATCAGCGTCACCCGGGGCAGGCCGTACCTGGTGGCGGTGCGCATCACCGTCGGGTGGGCGATGAGCCTGCTGAACACGGTGCCCATGCGGAAGTAGCCCCCGAGGGACTCGGCGACCGCCTCGGGGTAGCGCCGCAGCGCCCGCTCCCGGGACGGCCCCTCGGGTCGGGCCCGGGCGCGGACCACGCACTCGGCGGCCAGCCGGGCCGACTCCATCGCGTAGGCGATGCCCTCCCCGTTGAAGGGGTTCACCATTCCGCCGGAGTCGCCCACCAGCAACAGGCCGGAGCCGTAGTGCGGCTTGCGGTTGAACCCCATGGGCAGCGCGGCCCCGCCGATCCTGCCCGTGGCGTTGTCCTCGCGCAGCCCCCATTCGTCGGGGGTACCCTCCAACCAGGTGCGCAGTAACGCGCGGTAGTCGGTCCTGCCGTAGGCCTTCGAGGTGGACAGCACGCCGAGTCCCACGTTGGCCGTGCCGTCCCCCATGCCGAAGATCCAGCCGTAGCCCGGCAGCAGCTTCGGTTCCGCCGGGTCGGAGTGATCCCACAGTTCCAGGTGGGACTCCAGGTACTCGTCGGTGCTGCGCGGGCTCGCGTAGTAGCGGCGCACGGCCACCCCCATGGGGCGGTCGGCGCTGCGCTCCAACCCCATCGACAGGGCCAACCGTCCGGAGACCCCGTCGCAGGAGACCACCAGCGGCGCCCGGTAGGTCACCTCGGCCCGCTCCGGGCCCGACTTGGCGCGCACCCCGGTGATCCGTCCGGTGCGTTCGTCGGTCAGCGCCTCGGTCACCGAGGTGTGCTCCCGCAGCCGGGCCCCGGCGCGCTGGGCGTGCCGGACGAGCAGGTCGTCGAAGTCGTGGCGGGGGCGCACCAGGCCGTAGGGCGGATAGTCGGCCAGGTCGGGCCAGTCCAGTTCCAGGCTCACCCCGCCGCCGACCACCCGCAGGCCGCGGTTGTGCAGCCATCCCGCGTCCCGGCCGGTGTCGACCCCCAGGTCGACGAGCTCCTTCACCCCCCTGGGGGTGATGCCGTCCCCGCAGACCTTCTCCCGGGGGAAGGTGCTCTTCTCCAGAACGAGCACGTCCACTCCGGCGCGGGCGAGGTAGGTCGCCGCGGTGGCCCCGGCGGGGCCCGCCCCGACGACGATCACCTCCGCGTCCTCGGCGGGGCGCTGGTGGCTGGAGGTGGTGTCCATGAAACTCCCTGAGGTCGAAGGAACACGCCGGTCGGCGACCGGTTCCGCCGCCACGGCGATCACCGGTCGTGGGACGGCCTTCACCGAACCGGCATACTTGTGAACGAGTTCACTAACGAGTCTAGGACGAAACGCCTGACACGTTCGATGGTTCCGCGTCGTCCCACGAGATCACGGTGCGTGTTCCCACCGGAAGGAGCTCCCGCCGAGGAGGGCGGGGCGGTTCAGTGCGGCTTGACCGCCCGGTGCAGCGCCACGATGCCGCCGGTGAGGTCGCGCCAGGCCACCCGGGACCACCCGGACTCGGCGATCACCCCGGCCAGACGGCGCTGCTCCGGCCAGGCGAGGATCGACTCGGCCAGATAGACGTAGGCCTCCGGGCTGCTGGCCACCGTCCGCGCCACCGGCGGCACCGCGCGCAACGCGAGACCGCGGTAGAGGGCGCGCAGCGGCTGTCGGGGCGGGGTGGAGAACTCGCAGATCACCAGCCGACCGCCGGGACGGACCACCCGGGCCATCTCCCGCAGACCCGCCCGCGTGTCGGCCAGGTTGCGCAGCCCGAACAACATGGCCACCCCGTCGAACGTCCCGTCGGGGAAGGGCAGCCGCAGGGCGTCGGCGGCAACCATCGGAAGCCTCCTGCTCCGGCCCGCCGACAGCATCCCGAGCGAGAAGTCCGCCGCCACGCACATGGCCCCCGAGCGGGCGAACTCGGCCGTGGAAACCCCCGTGCCCGCGGCCAGGTCCAGGATCCGCTCCCCCTCGACGGGGGCCAGGGCCCGTCTGGTCGCCTCCCGCCAGTGGCGGTCCAGCCCCAGCGAGAGCACCGTGTTGGTCAGGTCGTAGCGACGGGCCACGTCGTCGAACATCGCGGCGACCGCGCGGGGATCCCTGTCCAGATCGGCACGAGACACACCCGCAGCCTACGTGGCCCCCACCCGGCCCCGCCCGCGCACCCGGGTGGAGGAGGGCGCAGCCGGGATCGTGACCGGAAAATATCCGGCCGTCCACCCGAACGTAGTCCGCTCGTCACTCAGTGAGTCGAGTATGGATCGGGATGGACATCACGTTCTCCCGAGAGTCCGGACACGCGGAACCGGCACTGGTCTCGCACGCGCTGGAGACGGCGGGGCGGCTGGCCAACGAGGCGGCCGATGTCATCACGGCCACCGCGGGCAAGGGCGCCCCCGACCGGAAGACCGCCGACCCGCCGTTCGACTGGGTGACCGACACCGGACGGACCCTGGAGCGGCACACACGCCGCGTGCTGGCCGACCGCTTCCCGGGCGTGCCGGTGTTCGGCGAGGAGTTCGACCTGTCCGGCACGGCCCGCGCCGGAACCGGGCTGCGCTGGGTCGTCGACCCGGTGGACGGGACGGCCAACTACACGGCGGGCGTTCCCTGGTGCGCCTACAGCCTGGCCATGCTGGACGACCACGGACCCGTGGTCGGGGTGGTGGCCGATCCGTACCGGGAGCGCATCTACGCGGCGGCCAGGGGCCGGGGGATGCGCGTCAACGGCACACCGGTGCGGCTGGAGGGCGAGGGTCCACCGGAGTCCGCCCTCGTCTGCACCGAGTTCACCAGGCACGGCCCCTGGGAGGGGATGGACCGTTTCATCACCAACGCGGCGGCCGACCGGTTCGGGGTGCGCGTGCTGGGCTCGCCGGCGCTGGCCATCACCCAGGTGGCGCTCGGCCAGGCCGCCGCCGCCGTGCTGCCCACCTACGGGGAGTGGGACGTGGCGGGAGCCCTGGCGTTGGCGGTGGAGGCCGGGGCCACGGTCCTCGACCGACACGGCCTGCCGGCCGCGCTGCCGCACGACGGTCTGCTGGTGGCCGCCCCCGGGATGGAGGCCACCGCGTTCGCCTGGTGGGGCAGGGCCGCCGCCGTGCGGTGACGGACACGGCACCGAACGCCCCGGGCGGCGCGCCGCGCCCGGCGCCGTCCTCAGGGGCCTCCCGGCAGCGGTTGTCCCTCGTCGGTGGGCTCCACGGAGGAAGCCTCGCGCCCGTCCAGAATCGCCGACATCGCGGGCAGCAGGGGGAAGCACGCGCGCAGCGCCTCGATCCGCTCCCGTGCCCGGGCCGGGTCCGGTTCGGCCGCGATCTCGGAGACCGTCGCGGTCAACCGGTCGGCGAATCCGGTGAACTCCTCGGCGGCGGCGTGCACCTGGCGGCGCACCCGCAGCAGCGTGGCGTCGTGACGGCGCTGTCCGTCCAGCTCGCGTCCCAGCTCGACCAGGGTCCGCACCGTGGGCAGTTCGGCCTCCATCCGGTGGACCACGTGCCGCAGCCCCTGACGCAGCGGACAGGAGGAGACCGTGTCCACCGCACGGGCGGAACGGGAGACGGCCTGCTCGCACCGGGCGAGTTCACACCGCCAGGTGTCCCGCTCACCGGCACGGTCCCGGGAACCCGACCCGGGGTCCACGTGCTGCCGCGCGACCGTGCGCGGCGGCTCACCACCCGGCACGGCCACGGGTGCCGGGGTGGGACGCAGCAGCATCCCGAGCAGGGCCCCGAGCGTTCCGGCCAGCAGCGCCACGATCAGATGCGTCACGAATCCGCTCATTCTCCGCGGTGCCCTTCACTCGACTCCCCCCGGCCGTGTGCGCGGCGCGCATTACGCCATCTCACGACTATGCCCACTGAGCGGGCCTTCCGCTTGGGGGAAAGTACTCAGAACCCTGCGTTTTCTCCGCCTCGGCGAGCGCGTCCCGGCCCGCCGGACCGGGTCGTGCGGGCGAGCCCGTCAGCGGAGTTCCAGGGCTGCCGCTTCCTCGGCACCCTGGCGCAACTCGGCCAGCAGGAACTCCAGGGCGGCCGTGTGCGCGCCGGAACGTCCCAACGGTTCGCCGGAGTGGAAGACGCCCGCGTCGGGCGGATCCAGCCGGGCCACGGACAGCACCTCGTCGACGAGCGCGGACACCTCGCCGCGCAGTCCGGCGGGATCGACGGCGTAGCCCGCCTCGGCCAGCCGCCGTTCCACCGGGTGGACCGCGAACAGTTCCCCCGTCATGGGCCACACGCGTGCCAGCCCGGCACGCATCCTGTCCCTGCTGACGGAGGTGCTGTCGCCCAGCCGAATGACCCACTGCACGGCGTGGTCGCGGTGTCCCCTGGCCTCGGGCCAGGCGATCGCGGCCAGCGCGGAGAGCACGGGGTCGCGGCTGTCGGTCAGTCTCCGCAGCAGGGCCGTGCGCCACGTCGCGCACAGCATCAGCCGCGCCACGGAGGCCGCGAAGTCGCCACCGGCGCCGGGGCCGCAGTCGAGTTCGACGAGCCGCACGTTGCGGAACTGCTCCACACCCCGGGTACGGGCCAGGGTGTTCTCGTCGCGGCCCTCCCCCTCCACCGCTCCCGCCCGTCCGAGCAGCTGGCGGGCGCTGCCCAGCAGCTCCAGCAGGATGCCCACCAGGGTGTGGTCCTCCTCCAGGTCGGGTCCGTGGCAGGACCACTGGGCCAGCCTGCGGGAGAGCACCAGGGCGTCGTCGCCGAGCATCAGACAGTACGTCGAGAGGTCGGCGGGGGAGACGTCCCCGGGGACGCGGTGATCCACCCCGGCCAGGGGATCGGCGCCCGCCGGACGCACCGACCACCCCACCTCGGGGCGTGCGGTGCCACCGGTGTGTCCGGCGCGCACTTCGCCGCTTCCGCCGGCGAAACCCGCAGAAGAGTTCATGACCGCCTCGATTCCGCGCCCGGTGGGCGCTCGTCGACGGAAAGAGACCGGACGAGGGCGGTGTGGCCGGAAGCCGCCCGAACGGGCGGAAACCACACCGGAGTCACGCCGTCCCCGCGTCCGCGGGGTGTCGGGGTTCCTCCCGGATGAGGGGAGAGGACTTTTCCCCAGTGTCGCACCGCGCCCGCTCAGCGCCCAGTCCCGTCGAACCCGGCCACCCCATCGACGTCTCCGGGGTGGGCCGGAGACGTGGCTCACTCCGCCGGGGAGGGGCGCTCCTGCTCGGATTTCGTGTTCACCGGCCGCGGGGCGTTCCTGCGCAGCACCCAGTACAGGGGCAGCAGCACCGCCCAGACGATGGCCGTGGCGCTGCCGACGGGCAGCAGCGCCACCCGCATGTCCCGGTCGGCGACGCGCACCAGTTCGGGGTTGTCCCGGTCGAACTCGACCCGGACCAGCTGTCCTTCCTTGAGGTCCTCGGGGTAGAGCACCCCGCCGGAGGGGACGTAGACCCGTCCGTTGTCGGTGTTGAACCGCACCACGGTGCGGAAGAACGTCTTCTCCGTCACCTCGGCGACGGCGGTGCCCCGGGACTGTTCGATGGTGCGGTCGTCGATGTGGCAGGCCAGCAGGATCCCCAACGCGATCGCGGTGAGCAGTCCTCCCAGGGCGAGCACCAGCCGGGGCGCGAGCTGTCTGAGTCGCCGCATCCCCGGGATCGCCCTCCGCTCCGGAGGGTGGTCGGTCCCGGCTGCGGTGTTCTCCCGCGTGCGCGTTTCGGCAGCCACGGCCGGTGATTATAGGCCAGCCCGGCCGTGGACACGGACGAGCGGCCGGAAGCGGGCGGGTGTGCTCCGCCACCCGGCACGGAGACCTACCCTCGCTGTGTGGAGCATTTCCAGCGCACTATTACTGTCCGCACACGACGGATTCCTTCGGAAGAGGGAAGCCCGGGTCTGCTGGCGTCGGTGCCCGAGGGGTTCGATCCGGAGGCGGACCCGGTCTGTTGGCTCCGGAACGGGTCCGGTCTCGTCGGCTGGGGGGAGGCCGCCCGCATCGAGACCGGCGGCGCGGACCGGTTCCTGGAGGCGGACGAGCGGTGGCGGCGGTTGGTCGCGAACATGGAGGTCGACGACGAGGTGGGACTTCCGGGGACCGGACCGGTGGCCTTCACCAGCATCGCCTTCTCCGACCATCCGGGTAGCTCCACTCTGATGGTTCCCAAGGTGATCGTGGGCCAACGCGGCGGCGTGCGCTGGATCACCACCGTCGGGGACTGCCGGCCCGACCTGCGTCCGGCGCCCTCCCCCAGCGCCCCCGGAGAGGTGCGCTACGAGGACGGGGACTTCCCCGCCACGCGCTACCGGCGGGCCGTGGCCGAGGCGGTGCGGCGCATGAGGGACGGCGCGGAGGTGGACAAGGTGGTGCTGGCGCACGACCTGCTAGCCACCACGCCGGAACCGCTGCGCACCAGGTATCTGCTGGACAACCTGTCCCTGCGCTACCCGGACTGCTGGACCTTCGCCGTGGACGGTCTGGTCGGGGCCACCCCGGAACTGCTGCTGCGCCGCGCCGGTGACGAGGTGAACTCGCGGGTGCTCGCCGGGACCGCCTGGCCGAGGCCGGGAAGCACCCAGCGGCAGCTGGTCACCGAACTGGTGGACTCGGCCAAGAACCGGGGCGAGCACACCCACGCGGTGCGGTCCCTGGCCCGCGAGCTGGAACCGTTCTGCAAGGAACTGGAGGTACCCACCACGCCCGAGGTGCTGCGGCTGCGCAACGTGCTGCACCTGGCCTCGGACGTGGCGGGCAGGCTCGATCCGACGCTGGCGGAGAACGGGCAGGCCGGGCTGCTGCGGCTGAGCAGGGCGGTGCACCCCACGGCGGCGGTCGGCGGTTCCCCCACGGCGCGGGCCATCGAGCTGATCGACGAACTGGAGGAGATGGACCGGGGGCGCTACAGCGGCCCCGTGGGCTGGCAGGACGCCGACGGCAACGGGGAGTTCGGCATAGCCCTGCGCTGCGCGCGGCTCGGCGAGGACGACGGCGGTGGGTCACGGGCCCGACTGTTCGCGGGCTGCGGGGTGGTGGCCGACTCGGACCCGGACACCGAGGTGGCCGAGGCCGCGGCGAAACTGCTTCCGGTGCGCGAGGCCTTGGAAGGGATGCGGTGAGCACACCGGCCGGGCACGGCCCCGGTGGAACCGGTGAGGCCTCAGTCGGACGTGCCCAGCCCCGCCCGGAAACGCCGCGTCTGTTCCGGGCCGAGTGCGACAGCCTTGTGCTGCTCCCACAACGCACGGTACTTCGCGATCTGCTCGGGGTTCTCCACGTAATCGCCGCCGTCGTGCTGTTCCAGATGCACGATATCCACAGCCGGGTTCGTGTCATAACCGAAGATCGTGTAGTCATGGGACTGCCCCATGTAGTACCCGACATCGAAGGGGATGACCCGCAGCTCGACGTTCGGTCGTTCGACGGCTTCGAGTAACCTGGCGAGTTGACCTCGCATGATCTCCGAGTTTCCGGCTATACGGCGTAGCGCTGCTTCGTCGAGCTGTGGTGATGAGGTCGAGCTGCAACTCGGGAAACAGTTCGGTAGTTTCGAGATGGTGGCCACCGAGTCAGGACTGGAGAACCTGGCCCACACCGTCGAATCCGCGCTCCGTGATCTCAGAGCTCGCTCCGAGAACGGCCCCGCCGAAACCTGAACCCCACCGAGACCGTTCCCGAGCGTCCTGGGCCTGGCAAGATCAGCTCTCCGCGCCGAATCTGGCCGAACGCAGCCGTTCGGCCACCGCGGCCACGTCCCGCCGCGCGGCCTCCGAATCGACCCGGTAGGCGGCTACCACCTTGCTCACCACACGCTCGGGAGTCTCCCCTCCGGCCAGGTCCCGCAGCACCCACGCTCCGGCCGTGGTCAGACGGGCGGGGGAATCGTCACGCAGCAGCAGTCCCATGTGACAACTCCGGCACCTCGCGCGAGCATGATTCGACACCGCCGAGCCTAGGCACGAACTTCCCGCCACACAGCCACACGCACCGAAGTTCACGCGAAGGTGCGATCTCTTATATACGCCCGTCGAGCACCTCGGGCAGATCAGCCACCGTGGACAGCAGGTGCGTGTGCGGGGCTCTGCCCAGTTCGGCCACGCCGTGCGCGCCGGAGAGCACCCCCACCACCATGCCCGCCCCGGCGTTGGTGCCCGCCAACAGGTCGTTGACCGTGTCCCCCGCCACCGCGACCCGGCGCATCGCCGAGACCGACAGCCTCAGCGCCGCCGTCAGCACCAGATCCGGGTGCGGACGCCCGCGGTCGACGTCCGAGGAGCAGAGCACGAGATCGGCCACGTCCGTCCAACCCAACGACTCGACGAGCAGATCACGCGTGGCGGCCCCGAAACCGGTCACGAGCGCCACTCGGACGCCGAGCCCCCGCAGAATCCGGATGGTCTCGGTCGCCTGCGGCAGCGCGGTCACCGTTCCCGCGGACACGTACTCGGCCAGCGCCTCCTCGAACGCCGCGTGCGCCCGGGCCGCCGTCCCACGGTCTCCGTCGAGAAGCTCGGCGAACATGTCCGTTTTGGACCCGCCGCGCAGCTGCCGGAACCGTTGTTCGAGGTCGGCCGGAACCGGCACCCCGACCCGCTCCAGCGCCGCCCGGAACGACTTCTCGACCACACCGTTCTCGGCGACCGTGGTCCCCGCCATGTCCAGTACCGCAAGATCCACGAGGTCACTCTATCCGTACCAGCGCCCCGCACGAACGAACTCACCCCACGGGGACGCCCGGTCGGAAATCCCCGACCGGGCGTCCACACGTGTCGGTGACCACCGTCACCGACACGAGCGACTCAGCCGTGGCCGTGCTGACGGGCCAGCAGCTCGTGGGTGTGGTCGAGCTGCCTGACGGCCTCCGGCTCGGCGGCGGCAGCGGTCGCCGTGCGTGGCACCCCGGTCCGCTCGCCCACCGGCGGCTTGCCCGCGCTGAACAGCCACTCGTCGAAGAAGCCGTCCAACTGCTGACCGGAGATCCGTTCGGTCAGGGCGACGAACTCCTCCACCGTGGCGTTGCCGTCGCGGTTCTGCTCGTACCAGGCACGCACCGTGCGCAGCATGTCCCGGTCGCCGATGCGGTTGCGCAGCGCGTGCAGCGTCATCGCACCCCGGTCGTAGACGGCACCGTGGAACAGGTTCTCCCTGCCGGGATCACCCGGTTTCACCTGCCAGAACTCGCTGTCGGCCGGATAGAGCGAGTAGTAGTGGTCGAACAGCTGCTGGGCGGTGCCGTTGCCCTGGTGCTCGGCCCACAACCACTCGGCGTAGCTGGCGAAGCCCTCGTTGAGCCAGATCTGCGGCCAGTCCCGCACCGCCACCGAGTCACCGAACCACTGGTGCGCCAGCTCGTGGGTGACCACCGAGGTGTTGGAACCGATCCGGAAGAAACCGGGGCTGTAGACCGGCCGGGTCTGGGTCTCCAGAGCGAACCCGAGTCCCTCGGCGGGCACCACACCACCCTGGGACCGGAAGGGATACTCGCCGAACAGCCCGGACAGGAAGTCCAGCACCTCGGGCGTGCGCTCCACACTGGCCCTGGCCGGGTCGGCCAGCTCACCCAGCCCGTCCGCGTAGGCGGTGATCATCGGCTGGTCGAAGGCACCGGTCTTGCCGGAGATCCCGTACTGCCCGATGGCCAGGAAGGCCAGGTAGGTGGCGCTGGGCGTGGGCATCCGCCAGTTCCACCGCGTCCAACCGCCCGTGCGGGAACGGCCGGTCATCTCCCCGTTGGACAACACCTCGGTGCCGTTGGGCACCGCCACGGAGATGTCGAAGGTGGCCTTGTCGCTGGGGTGGTCGTTGCTGGGGAACCACCACTCGGCGATCTGCGGCTGCCCCACGGCCACGGCCCCGGTGGAGGTGCGTTTCCAGGGAGTGCTCCCGTCCACCCTCACCTCGGAGGGCCTGTCCGCGTAGGAGACCACGAACGTGGCCAGGCTGCCCTCCCGCAGGGTCCTCTTCGGCTCGACCGTCAACTCGGTATCACCCGAGCGGCTGACCTTCGCGGGGAGACCGTTGACCCGCACCGAGTCGACCTCCAACGCGAAGTCCAGGTTGAACGCGCTGAGATCCTTGGTCGGCTCGGCGACGATGGTGGTGGTGCCCCGCAGCAGGTCGTTCTTCGGCTGGTAACGCAGTTTGACGTCGTAGTGCGAGACGTCGTAACCGCCGTTACCCGCCTCCGGGAAGTACGGATCACCGACCCCCGGTTCCCCGGGGCTGCCACTTCCCGCCAGCGCCGGGGTCGCCAACACCGCCATGACGCCACAGGTGGCGACGGCGGTGCGCAGACCTCGTCTCCGCAACACGTGGATACCTCCTCGAACACGGCTCGGTCCGGACGCGTTCGGTGGCACCGCGCACACCGAGCGCGATCAACTCCGAACCAGCAGCACCCTACGGGGACACACCCCCGTCGGACCACCACGACACCGTTGAGGAATTTGCCGCACCGAGAAGGAAAACAGGGAAAACGGCCCGAAAAGAACCCGACTGTCCGAAAAGCACGGAAAAAATCATCCGGACGGGTTCACCCGGCCAGAGCGCCCGCCACCGCCCGGGACAGCCGCTGGTGCGCCCCGCGCAGCCCCACACGTGGCGCGCGCACCTCCACCACCCGCAACCCGGAGGCTGGGGCCACGGCCGCGGACAGCTCCTCCCGGGTACTCACCCGCTCGTGCGGAACACCGTGCGCGGCGCACAACGCCGCCAGATCCGTGCCGTGCGGGGTGCCGAAAACCCGCTCGAACGTGTCCCCGTACTCGGGGCTGCCCTGCTCCAACAGCGAGAAGATCCCACCGCCGTCGTCGTTGTACACCACCAGCGTCAAATCCGGGCGCCGCTCGTGCGGTCCCAGCAGCAGCCCGTTGGAGTCGTGCAGGAAGGTGAGATCGCCCAACAGCGCGTAGCCCGGACCGCCGTGTTCCAGCGTCACCCCGAGGGCGGTGGAGACCAGTCCGTCGATACCGGCCACCCCCCGGTTGCGGTGCACCCGGAGGTCGGGACGGTCCACCCCGGACAGCGCCACGTCCCGGGCCGGGTTGGACGAGCCCAGCACCAGCGAGGCCCCCGACGGAAGGTCCTCCAACAACCGTCCGGCCACCACCGGCCCGCTGGCGACCTCCTCCCGCTCCAGGGCGGCGGACAGCTCCGTGCGCGCCTTGTGGTCGGCGGCTCGCCAGGACTCCAGCCATTCCGGCTCGACGACGACCCCGGTGGTGTCCAACCACTCGGCCACCACCGAGACGTGGTGGGCGGGGGAGGGCCAGTGGTCCGGATCGGGATGCACCAGCAGCACCTCCACCCCCTGCTCGGACAACAGGCGCTGCACCTGCCGGAACACCGTCGGACGTCCCACACACACCACCTGCTCCGGGCGGTGCCCGCCCGGGAACCACGGCACGTCCAACAGCCACATCCCGGTGGGCAGCGCGTTCTCCACTCCGACGCCCCCGGTCTCGGACAGCAGCGGCCAACCGAGCTCGGCGGCCCACTCGGCGGCGAGGCCGGCCATGTCGTGGTCGGCCAGCAGCACCAGCCCGCGCGGGGACCACGCTTCGGCGACGCCGCCCGTGGAGTGCGCCCGGCCGAAGGAGGTCCACGGGCCACCCCCGGCGCGCCCCTCCAGGGACTCGCACCAGTCGGTGTCCCCCCGTGGAACCAGCGGCTCCCGGAACGGCACGTTGAGCTGCACCGGCGCGGCACAACGACCCCACCCGGCGGCGGTGTGCACCGCCCGGCACACCTGGCCGCGCCAGTAGGCGTTGTTGCCCGGCCTGTCGTCGGCGACGGCCAGCTCGTCGAACCAGCGCACCGCCGAGCCGTAGAGCCGGTGCTGGTCGATCGACTGGTTGGCCCCGGCCGCGCGCAGCTCCGGGGGACGGTCGGCGGTCAGCACCACCAGGGCGACCCCCGCGTGGCGGGCCTCGACCACCGCCGGATGCAGGTTCGTCGCGGCCGTGCCCGAGGTGCACACCACCGCCACCGGAGCGCCCCCAGCCGAGGACAGGCCCAGGGCGAGGAAACCGGCGCTGCGCTCGTCGATCCGCACGTGCAGCTCGACCCGCCCGGCCTCGGCCGCGCGCCACACCGCGAAGGCCAGCGCCGCGTTCCGGGAACCGGGGGACAGCACCACGTGACGCACACCGTTGCGCACCAGCTCGTCGACCAACACCTCGGCCTGCGCCGTCGAGGGATTCACACGACCACTCCAGCTTCGCGGCGAAAGAGCACCTCACCGGGCACCCTAGCCCAGCCGCGCCGCACCGGACCGCCCACCGCCACGCCGAGTGACCCGGGGAACTGTCGCCGCCCCGCGTCGGGCACCCGGACGGCGACGGAGCCCACATCCCGTCCGGGCACGGACCGACCGGGCGGGTCGCGGGCGGACAATGGCGGCCATGACCAGTGCACGACGGCTCCGCCCCCTGCCGGTCCCCTCGGGCGCCCGCGCCCCGGAGATCCTGCCGGACCTGCGGCGCGCCCTGGACGGCACCGGACCTCCCCTGCTGCCGCTTCCGGAGGGGGAAACGACCTCCTCCGAGACGGCACGGGCACTGGGCGCTGAGGAACCGCTGGGAACCGACGAGGACTCCCCCGAGGACCCCACGGCCCTGGTGATGCCCACCTCGGGATCCACCGGCTCCCCCAAAGGGGTGCTGCTGTCCTCCTCGGCGCTGCGGGCCTCGGCGAGGTCCACCCACCACCACCTCGGCGGGCCCGGCAACTGGCTGCTGGCCATGCCCGCCCACCACATAGCCGGTATCCAGGTGCTGGTGCGTTCCCTGCTCGCCGAGCTGCCCGTCCGGGCGGTGGACACCTCCGAGGGGTTCCACGCCACCGCGTTCGCCGCCGTGGCCGAGGAGGTGCTGGCCGCCCCGGGCAGGCACTACACGGCGCTGGTGCCCACCCAGCTCGGCAGGCTGCTGGCCCCCGAGGCCGACCCGCGCGGGGCGCGGGCGCTGCGGGCCTTCGACGCGGTGCTGGTGGGCGGGGCGGCCACCGACCCGGCTCTGCTCGAACGCGCCCGCGCCCAGGGCGTGGGCGTGGTCACCACCTACGGGATGAGCGAAACCGCCGGCGGCTGCGTCTACGACGGGACTCCCCTGTCCGGGGTGCGGGTGCACGTCGCGGCACCCGAGCCGGGAGGCATCAGCCTCTCCGGGCCCACCCTCGCCCGGGGCTATCGGGCGGAGCCCGGAACAAAGGCCTTCCGCGACGGCTGGTTCCACACCGGCGACCTGGGGCAGTGGCGAAACGGCCGGCTCGACGTGCTGGGCCGCAACGACGACGTGATCGTCACCGGCGGGGTGAACGTGGCCCCGGTGGCGGTCGAGCGCGCGTTGACCGCCCACCCCGGTGTGCGGGAGGCCTGCGTGCTGGGCGTGCCGGACGCGGAGTGGGGACAGGCGGTGACGGCGGCCCTGGTCACCGACACGCCACCCCCCACCGAGTCCCAGCTGCGCGAGCTGGTGCGCACGCGACTCGGCGGCGCCTGCGTGCCCAAGCGCTTCGGGGTGGTGGACGAGCTGCCGCTGCGCGGTCCGGGCAAACCCGACCGCAGGAGGCTGCTGGAGCTGTTCACCGGCTCCACCGCCGAGCTGCGGGGGCTGCCCACCGGCCCGGAGACCCCCATGAGCGAGGATGAGCCCCATGGCCTCAGTCGCTGAATGGGTGGAAGGTGCCCGTCTCCGCACCTGGCCGAACGCGATCGCCCCCGTCGTCGCGGGCACCGGCGCCGCGCTCGGCACCTCCGGCTTCGACCTCCCGCTGGCGGTGCTGTCCCTGCTGGTCGCACTGCTGCTGATCACGGGAGTCAACTTCGCCAACGACTACTCCGACGGCATCCGGGGCACCGACGAGGAACGAACCGGCCCCCAACGGCTCGTCGGATCCGGTGCGGCCCGGCCGCGCAGTGTGCTGGCCGCCGCCCTGGGGTGCTTCGCCCTCGCCGCCGTGGCCGGGCTGGCGGTGCTGTACCTGAGCGGGCACTGGTGGCTGCTGCTGCTCGGCGCGGCCAGCATCGCGGGTGCCTGGTTCTACACCGGAGGCAAGCACCCCTACGGCTACGCGGGCTTCGGGGAACTGGCCGTCTTCTGCTTCTTCGGCCCCGCCGCCGTGCTGGGCACGATGTACGTGCAGGCCGACACCGTCAACGGCTCGGGTGTGGGGGCCGCCGTGGCCATGGGGTCGTTCTCCAGCGCGGTGCTGGTGGCCAACAACCTGCGCGACATCCCCACCGACACTGCCAGCGGCAAGCGGACCCTGGCCGTGCTGCTGGGCGACCGCGACACCAGGACGCTGTACGTGCTGCTGGTGCTCGTGCCGTTGCTGATCAGCACGCTCACCGCGCTGCGGATCACCCCCGCGCTGCTGGGTTTCCTGGCGCTGCCGCTGCTGATCGCGCCACTGCGGACGGTCCTCGGCGGCGGCACCGGACTGCGGCTGCTGCCCGTGCTGCGGGACACCGGACTGGCCATGCTGGTGTGGGCCGTGGCCACCGCGGTGGGTTTCACCCTGGCCTGATCCGGGGCGCGGCGGTTCGTGTGTCCGCCGCGCCCCGACGGGGGTCAACGCCGGTGCAGCCCCACCGCCCCCGACCTGAAGGCCGTGACGACGATCGCGGTCGCCAGCGGCAACGCGGCCACCACCGCGAAACCGAGCATCCCCAGCCGCGAACGCGTCAGCTGGTACATCCACAACGAGGTTCCACTGCGGATGACCACCTGGTCATTGCAGGTCACGGTTGCCTTCCCCGTGAACCAGGGCTCGTAGTAGCGCGGCGGGTCGTCCCGCTTGCGGGGGCCGGAGATCTGTTCCTCCTCTCCCCCGTCCGGGGTGGCGAAGCACAGCACTCCCCTCCCCTTGCGCAGCCCGACGTTCTCGATCGCGATCCGCTCGTCACCGTCCCACCGGTACTGTTCGGTCACCCGCTCCGGGGAGACCTCCTCCATGTACAGCTTGGTGTAGCCGAACGCACCGATCAGGTAGAACGTGGAGTAGACCGCGAGCACGAGCACGATCCAGCCGAGCCCGAGGCCGATCACCAGTTTCCGTAACACGTCCGTCCTCTCTCACCGGCCCCGCGTGGTGAATCCGGGCGACTCATTCCGTCGGGGGGCGGTTCGGGTCGTGGGCGATGATCTCGTCGATCTCGTGGCCCTCGTCGATCATTTCCTTGGCCTGGCGCATGGTGGGCACCCCGGCGGCGAAGGCGGCCCGCACCGTCTCGTCGTGCGAGGCGCGCCCCTCCAGCACGTCCTGCCAGCTCAGCTCCCCCTCGTCGATCCGCCGTTGCAGCTCGACGACCGCCTCCGGGGCCTGTCCCTCGCGGACCCGCTGCTCGATCCGCTCGATCTGCTCCTGCGAGAGCTGGGCCTCGGGAAGCTCCCGGTTCATCTCGTCCGCGCGGGCGAGCACCTGTTCGACGTTGGCCAGTGCCCGCTCCAGGGCCGCCTCCGCCTCCTGGATCTGCTGGCTCTTCCAGTCCTGGCTCATGCTTTCCTCCCGGATGACACTGCCGCACACTGATCCGGATCCCGCTCTCCCGGGAAGGTGCGTGTCACAGGTTGCCCGACATCGCGGTGCGGTATCCGGATGTTCCGTTCTCCGGGGCGGAACCGGACTCCCCCGTGGCCTCCGCCGGCGGACCGTCGCCGGTGCCGCGTATCTCGGAGTAGGTCCGGGCCGCCTCGGAACGCACCTGTGCGGCGTCCTGGCGCGCCTGGCTGCCTCCCTCGCGGACCTGGGTTGCCCCCTCCCGCACCTGGGTCACCCCGTCGGTCACCCCGGACACGGAGCTGCGCAGCTCGCTCGTCTCGTCCAGCAGCGCATTGACGGCGTCGCCGGTGCCGCGCGGGCCGCCGCCGCTGACGATCTCCTTGATACTCGCCAGCGAGGTTCCGGTGGACTTGACTCCCTCGACGACCTGGACCACCCCCTCGTACATCTGCTTGAACGCCTCGATCATGTCCAGGATCATGAACACGAGGTCGATGCACTGGATGACCAGACGCACCGCGTTCGCCCAGCCCCCGACCGGGATCCAGGCGGTGCAGGCCGCCTGGATGAGCCTGTTGACCAGCTTGGTCAGCAGTTCGAGGATCTTGGAGCAGAGCCGCTGCGAGGCGTCGGCGGCCTTGCCGAAGGCCATGGACACCACGTCGGCCAGCGCCGCGTCGGCCTCCAACGCCACGGTCCAGGTGCCGACCATCATGGCCTCGAAGGCCGCGGCGGCCTCCCCCTGCCAGCTCTGCTGGAGATCGGTGGAGCCGTGGTTGATGTTCCTTCGGATCGAACGCAGGGACTCGCCGACCGCGTTCCAAGCCTCGGCGTTCTGGCTGATCTTGGCGAAGTCGCCGGTGATCGGCGATATCAGCGACTCCACCAGGTTCTGCCCGGTGACCTGCTCATAGATCCAGTTGACTCCCTGGACCTGCCAGCTCGCCCCCTCGACGGCCGCTTTGAGCCCGCCCGGATCGTCCTTGATCTCGACGTCGAGCTTGCCCAGCGGATCGTCAGCGTCCTCGAAAGCCATCTCGTTGTCCCCCTCCTCGCGCGATCCGTCACGCCCGCATGGTGTCGAGTTCGGACTCGATTTTGGTGAGCAGTCGTTCGATCTGCCGTTCCCGTTCGGTGTACTCCTCGGCGGTGGTGTCCAGTTCCTCGCGCACCTGTTTGAGTCGGGAGCGGGCCAGCTTCAGGGTTTCGGCGTACAGCGCGGTCACTCCTTCCACGGCGGGTCTCAGAGCCGCCATGACACCGGTGAAACCGCTGGTGTCCGAGGCCGTCTGGTGGGAGAAGTTCTCGATCCTGTCGAAGTACTCGGCGTTGCGGTCCAGCAGTTGCCCGTATCCCTGTAGGTCTGCGGGTGTGACGCGCACGGACCCGGACATCGTTCCCCCGTTCGTAGCAGTCCATGGTGTTCGCGGGACTTCCCTAGCAAGCCGCCGCAAGCACGGAGGGCGGATCAGGGTGAAACGTTTCCGTTTCGTGATCTCCGGCCGGTGTGGTAACCCCGACGGGGCCTGGACGAGGCCCGCCCGAGCCCGGGGCGATTTTGCCGAAAATGGGCGCCCCTCAGGAGACGGTTGGCCAGGATGCGCGTGCTTCCCACGGGAGAGCACAGGTGAATAACGCGACTGCGACGCCGCGGGGAACTACGTGCACACCCCGTACGCGCGGCGACGGCCCGGGGGGCCGGTTTTAGGCGAAATCGGCCCACGTCCGCACATGCGGGGATGGACCCGAACCCGACAGGCCACGGTGGAGGATCCGGCGCGGAAGTTCTCCGTCGAGTTCGGTCATCCCCCCGTGGCCGACCGCTCGGGCTCCTGGCTGTCCGAGGGTTTACCGGGCTGGTAGACCAAGGGACGCAGCACCTCGCGGGAGATCTCCACCGCCGTGTCGCACTGCTCGGCCCCCGCCTCGGGATCGACCACGGTGACCTGCAGGGTCGCCCCGGTCACCGCCGAGTACACGGCGCAGTCGTCGGCGTGCCTGCTGGAGGAGGACTCCACCGGCAGCTCGGTCACCTCGCCGCGGCCGACGTCGTGCAGCCCCTCCGGCTGGGAGGCGACCAGCAGGGAACGCTCCCCCTCCTCGTCCGAGAAGCGACATCCCCGCACCTGGGTGTCCGAACTCAGCCGCTCGGGGTTTCCCTCACGCACCGGGAAGTCGAGTCCCTCCGGCTCGACGCGCTCGACCAGCTCGCACAGCTCGCCCGCGGACAACCTCCCCAGCCGCTCGCGCTCCTCCTTCGGAACCTCCCGCATGCTGGACGGACTCGGTTCCACCGAGGAGGACACGCTCGACGTCCCGGTTTCCTCCGTGGGGGTGTCTCCACCACCGCCGCACCCCGCCAGCAGCAGGGTTCCGACGCACAGCGACACACACCCGACCCTCGTGCGAACCCGCCGGACCCGAGAACTCGACTCACCAGACACGGCCCTCAGCATGCCTGAGCCCGCGCCCGCCGCCGCGCGCCCCCGCCGACGAGGCCGAGAGCCCCAGGGGCACGGGGTCACGCCGCCTCACCGGCCGTGGTCCTGCTCCCGCTGGTCCAGCTCCTCCGGATCGAGGTCCCCGTCCTCGGGATCCTCCGGGGACGGGTCGGCCGTGCCGCGCAGCTGGGCCCGCAGTCGCTGCTTGCGCTGCTGGCGTATCCGCGCGCGCTCGGCCAGCCCCTCGGCGACCCGGCGGCGCAGCCCGGAGAAAACCACCAGGGACAGCGGCATGGCCACCACCACGGCCACGGCCAGCGCCACGAGCAGCGGGACGCGGAAGAACACGAGCACCCCCGCCAGCACGGCGAGCAGGCCGAAGCGGGCCACGGTGTAGGCGGCGATGTCCCAGGCCAGGCCGGGCGTGGGCCGTTCCGCCCCGGAGCTCGGCCCACCCGACTCGGGGCCGGGGCCGTCCTGTTGCTGTTGCTGCACTTCAGCCAGGGTAGAGGACACGGGTGAACGCGGGAACGCCCGCTCGGCACAGCCCGCACCTCCGCCACGCGCGGGAGTGACATCCCGCACCCGGGTGGAGGACGTACCGTCGCTGACGGGGCCCTCGCCGGTCCTTCCGAGACGGCGCGTTCCCCCCGCGACCTCCGCAACGTCCGAACCGCACCTTTCGTCCCTTACTTTCCCTTTACCTGGAGCCAACGGTTCGAGTACCCGGGGCGATCAGTGCCAGGATGCGACCGGAATGCCCGGATACCGAGAGTTCGACCGTGGAGGTCCTCAGTGACAGCGTCGACCCAGCACATGCCGCAGAACGGTCAGGAGCAGCTGCTCACCCCTGGAGAGGTCGCCGCCATGTTCCGGGTCGACCCGAAAACCGTGACCAGGTGGGCCACCGCCGGTCGGATCGGGTCGATTCGCACCCCCGGTGGTCACCGGAGGTTCCGCGAGTCCGAGGTCCGCAGCATGCTCGCCGAGCTCACCAGCGAGGTGAACGTCTCCGACGACCTCACCCGCGGACGGTGACCCGCGGCCGGGAATCCGGCTCGATGTGACCGCACCGGCGCGGCGGCCACCGCGACCGCCACGCTCGAAACGGGCCCACCGTGGCGGGTATCGTGAGTTCCGGCACAAAACGGACCAAACCGCCTTTACGGACGGGGGCCACGGACGCCCCGCGTTCCGTGGAACCGCCCGCGAAGGCGGGGTCGGGCCGCGAACGCCACACCGTCGAGCACGCACTCGACGCCCGGTGTGACACGGTCAGACGTATACCTGTTTCGGGCGGAATCGGCTAGCCTGAAAGCGGGAGAGAACGGAGGTGGCCATGACGCTCTACTTCCTGGCCGCGATCGGCGCGGTGACGCTGCTCGTGCTTCTGTGGAAGGGCTTCGGCCCGGACACCCTCGGCGGGAACTCCGAACGCACCGAGCGTCCGGCTCCCGACGACGACCCCGAGTTCCTCCGCAGGATCTCCGAACAACAGCGCAAACCCGGCGAGGACAACCGCTGAACAGCGGTGCCGCGCCGCGCGGAAACCGACACGTGAGCCCGAGAGGCCGGACAGGTCGGCACCCCGTTTCAGCCCTGGTGCTGCCTGCCCGCCGCGTAGGGGAAGTCATCGGCCACGGTGGCCGCCAGCTCCAGCAGGGCGAGCCTGGTCGGCGCGGCGAGCTGGTCCAGATCCACCTCCGCGCCCTCTTCGAGGTGGGAGTCGAACGGAATCCGCGACACCGAGCGGCACCGGGCACCGAAGTGAGCCGTCAGTTTGTCCACGTCCACCTTGCCCGAACCGGGCCGCACCGAGTTGATCACGGCGACCGAGCGGGCCACCAGCTCGCCGTAGCCGTGCGCGTCCAGCCAGTCCAGTGTGGCCGAAGCACTGCGCGCGCCGTCGACGGAACTCGGTGAGACGATCACCAGCGAGTCGGCCACGTCGAGTACGCCCTTCATCGCCGAGTGCATCAGGCCGGTGCCGCAGTCGGTGAGCACCACGTTGTAGAAGTGCTCCAGCAGATCCACAGTGGTCCGATAGTCGGACTCGCTGAACGCCTCCGAAACCGCCGGGTCCTGCTCGCTGGCCAGCACCTCCAACCTGCTCGGCCCCTGCGAGGTGTAGGAACGCACGTCGCTGTACTTGCGGATGCGCTGGACGTCCCGTAGCAGGTGGCGCACGGTGGCCGTGGTCTCCACCGGGATCTTCTGCCCCAACGTCCCCCGGTCCGGGTTCGCGTCCACCGCGATGATCCGGTCCCCGCGCAGCGAGGCGAACGTGGATCCGAGCGTGGCCGTGGTGGTGGTCTTGCCCACGCCGCCCTTCAGGCTCAGCATCGCGATCTTGTAGCAGCCCTGCAGGGGCTGGTTGATCCGCCCGATCAGCTCACGCCGGTGCACGTCGGCCGGGCTCTCCCCCGGGTTGATGGTCTTGCCGCTGGCCAGGTACAGCACGCGCCGCCAGCCGGACTGCGGGGGCCGTTTGGACTGGCGCAGCAACTGGGCGGAGGAGAGGTCCTGTCCGGTGGGGTCCTGCTGCGGCGGAACGGGCTGTTGGCCCGGGTGGGGCTGCGGCGGAGGCGGATACCCCGGGGCCGGGTAGGGCGGCTGGCCGGCGGGGGCCGGGTACGGGCCCGACGGGTTTCCCCCCACCCCGTAGGGGCCGGAGGTTCCGGGCGGAACCTGCTGCGGACCCGAGACCACAGGGTTGCCCTGCGGCGGGGAGGCCACCGGGTACGGACCCGAGTGCGGGTTCGCCTGCGGGGGGTACGTCCCGGCTCCGGGGTGACCTCCCCACGGAGCCGCCTCCCCCGTCGGGGTGGGCGCGGACTGCTCCGGTGAGACCGGCCGCGCCGATCCGGGCCATCCCTGGGCCTGTGCGGTGCCGTAGTCCGGTGCCGCGTGCTCGGCGGCCTCGGTCGACTCGGCGCTCGGTTCCGGTGTCGCGCCGGTGGGGTCCCGCTGCGGATCGTGCCGGACTCCCGGCTCGTCCTGTCCTCCGGTCACCGTTGGCCTCCTCCAAGAACGAATCGAGAGCCACCCCGGCCCGTCCACGCGAGGTGGGGCGCATCCGCCGCCCGGGTGGCGTTCCCGCCGACGGTCCGGTCACACGGCTACGGGCGGAAACGATTCGAGGCGGCGGACCGGGTACGGCAACCGCGATCTTACGGACTGTGCCGCCGTCGACGCGAACACCCCGAGCGCGCGGCGGCAGCGCCTCACAGCCCCGCGTAGGAGTGCAGTCCGGAAATGACGATGTTGATGAAGAACAGGTTGAAGATCATCACCGCCAGCCCGAAGACGTTGATCCAGGCCGCGCGCGTGCCGCGCCAACCCGAGGTGGCCCGCGCGTGCAGGTAGGCCGCGTAGACGATCCAGGCGATGAAGGAGCAGGTCTCCTTCGGGTCCCAGCCCCAGAAACGCCCCCAGGCCGCCTCTGCCCAGATGGCTCCGGCCATGATCGCGAAGGTCCACACCGGCATGATCAGCACGGTCGCCCGGTAGGCGATCCGGTCCAGCGCCTGGCTCGTGGGCAGCCTGCTGCCGATGCCCTCCGCCCTCAACGGGTTGTTCTCGTGCCGCAGGCGGACCAGGAACATGATGCTGGCCACCCCGGCCAGCATGAACACGCCGGTGGAGACGATGGCCGCCGAGACGTGGATCCAGATCCAGTAGGACTGCAACGCGGGCTGCAAGGGGGAGGCCTGCGCGTACAGCGCGGTTCCGGACAGGAACAGCAGCAGAGTGGTCGGCAGCAGCACGAACCCGCCCAGCCCGCGCAGCTTGCTCGCGGGGGTCGTGCTGCGCTGCGGCCGGGACTGGCGGTAGAGCACCACCAGCCACGCCACCACCGCGGCCAGGCAGATGGCCGAGCCGAACTCGTACATGTTGCCCCACGGGACCCGCCCCACGGCGAAGCCCCGCGTCACCAGGGAGAAGGCGTGCACCAGGGCGGCCAGGACCGTCACGGCCACGGCCATGCCGCCGAAGCGTTCGGACCAGGGTTTGCGCGGCTCCGGTTCCAACCGCCCCACCACGGAACCGTCCGTGGCGGTCCCGGACACCGGCGGGGAGGCCGCGGGTGCCGCGACCGGCTCGGCGGCGCGCTCCCGCTCGGAGTGCCGCGCCCGTGCCGAGGCGAACTCGGCGAAGTAGAGCATCATGGCGAGGACGTAGACGACCACCGAGGTCGCGAACGCCATGTCACTCAGTGTGGACAGTGTCTGGTTGACCTGCATCAACTACTCCTTCCGCGGGAGTTCTCCTCCCCCGCCGCCGAGGAGGTGGAACCGGTTCCACCCGCGAGCAGCTCCCCGGAGAGCCTGGTGAACTCCTCGCCGTATCCGGCCTGGTCGGTGCGGGCCAGCCCGCCGATCTCGACCGCGCTCGTGCTCGCGGCCTCTCCGGAGCCCGCGCTCCCACCGGGGGTGATCCGCACCCAGATCCTGCGTCGCTTGATGCTCAGCGAGGCACCGAGACCGATGATCACGGCCACGGCGAACACCAGCACGTAGGGCTGGAACGGGTTGTGCGAGACCTGCAGGTTCACCCAGCGCTGCACACCGTCGAACCTGACCGTGGTCCCGTCGTCCAGACTGATCGACTCGCCCACGGACAGGTTCTCGCGGGCCACCCGGTTCAGGTCCCCGGAGTCGATCAGTTCCTGGTTGACCGAGAAGATCGACTGGCTCTTCCCGGTGGCGTAGCCGAGCTTGCCCTTGAGCACGTCCACAGCCACCATCGGATCGTTCAGCGCGGGAAAACGCGAGCTCAGCACCTTGCCGTCCAACTCGGGGGTGGGCGCGAACAACCCGGTGACCGCCAGCTGGTTCCGGTGTCTGCGCTGTTCGTCGGGCATGTCGGGGCGGTCGAACTTGGTGGCGCCCTGGGACAGCATCGTGGTGCCGTCCACCGGCTTCCACTGGGTCCGCTTGGTGCGCTGCTGGCCGTCCGGGAAGGTCACGGTGAACACCGGGGTGTAGCCGTTGCCGGTCAGGTAGACGCGGTCCCCGGCGGTGCGCAGCGGGTTGTTCACCTTCAGGGAGTGCTGCCGCCAGGTGCCGTCGTCCAGGTCCTCACCGGACTGGTAGCGCACCTCGGCGTGGTAGTCCACCGCCTGGCCGGTGTGCAGGTAGTCCACGTCGAAGTCGTCCACCCGCAGGCAGAACTCGCCGAGGCTGGTGCCGTCCACGGTGGGCCCGGCCCGGAAGGAGTCGTAGTTGTAGGTCCCCGAGTTGCAGAAACCGGACCCGTCGGCCTGCACCACCACCTGGCCCTCGTAGCGGGTGAGCTGCCCGCCCGCGACCGTGACCAGCAGCCCCACCAGCGCGAAGTGGAACACCAGGTTGCCGGCCTCGCGCAGGTAGCCGCGTTCGGCGCTGACCGTGCGGGTCCCGTCCTGCTCGGTGCGTTCCTCGCTCCGCCAGTGCCGCAGTTTCCTCCTGGTCACCGCGAGCATCTCGTCCGGCGGCAGCGGGACGGTGCCCTCGGCGTGGTGCGGCAGGCGGGAGAGGTTACTGGGGGTGCGCACCGGGCGGGCCCGCAGCTGGCGCAGGTACTGCGTGCTGCGCGGCAGCAGGCATCCGATCAGCGAGACGAACAGCAGGACGTAGATCGCCGAGAACCACACCGAGCTGAAGACGTTGAACGCGCCGATGTCGTCCAGGAACCCGGCCAGTCTCGGGTACTCGTCGGCGAAGTCGCGGACGTTGCTCTCGTTCAACGACCACTGCGGCAACAACGCCCCGGGCAGAGCGGCCAGCGCGAGCAGGAAGAGCAGGACCAGGGCGGTGCGCATGGAGGTCAGCCCGCGCCAGGTGTTGCGCAGGAAACCCAGGATGCGCCGAAGGAACGAAGTGCTCATCAGATCGGCAACTCGAATCCGTTGATCGGGGCGCGCAGGTCGGCGATCACGTCACCCCAGAGCCCGGTGACCAGCAACAGTCCGACCAGGATGAGCAGTGCCCCGCCGGTCACCTGGATGAGCCGACCGTGTCTGCGCAACCATCCGGTGCTGCGGACCGCCCATCGCGCGCCGAGGGCGACGACCACGAACGGGACCCCGAGGCCGAGGCAGTAGACCAGCACCAGCAACGCCCCCCGCAGCACGTCGCCGTTCACCGCCTCGGTGGTGTAGGCCAGCGACATCACGCCCCCGAGGGTGGGGCTGATGCAGGGAGTCCACCCGAGACCGAACACGGCCCCGAGCAGGGGAGCGCCCCAGAGCCCGGCACGTGGAACACGACGGATCCGCACGTCCCGTTGCAGGGCGGGGACGGCACCGACGAAGACCAGTCCCAGGATCACCGTGACGACCCCGCCGACACGGCGCAGCAGCGGCTCGTTGACCGCCAGCGTCTGGGACAGCCCGAGCACGAGCAGGCTGGCCAGCAGGAACACGACGGTGAACCCGAGGATGAACAGTGCGGCCGCCCCGGCCACGCGCCAGCGCCCCCTCCGGGCCCTGCCGGTCTCGGCGACCTCGACCGCCGGGGTCTCGGCCCCGACCACACCGGCGAGGTAGGCCAGATAACCCGGCACCAGCGGCACCACGCAGGGGGAGGCGAAACTGATCAAACCGGCCAGCGCGGCGAACCCGGCCGCCAGAAGTAACGGCCCGGACTCTGCTAGCGCGTGCGGATCCACGCCGCCGAGGGTAGGCAAGCCGTTCCCCGGCCGGGACAGCACCCCTGGTGAGCGGCACCACAGTCCACGTTCACCGGGCGGAGGCCGGTGGTTTCCCCGCCCGAGGCCAAGGGCACGGCGAGCGGCCGGGCGAGGTGCTCAGCCCTGCCCGTCGGAGCCCTCGGAGCTTCCGGAGTCGCCGGGTTCGGTCTGCCGCCCTTCGGCGGCGACGTCGCGCACCTTGGGCAGCAGGCCCTTCTCGGTGATCTCGGTCAGGTAGATCGCCGCCACCCGGTGCTGACGGTCCAGCACCACGGTGGCCGGGACGGTGCTGCGGGGGAAACCGTCCAGGGCCAGCATCACCCGCCCGGACGGGTCGAAGATCGACGGATAGGTGATCCCGAAGTTGTGCACGAAGTCCCCGGCCGCGTCACGGTTGTCCCGCACGTTGACGCCCAGCACCTGCACGCCCTGGTCACCGAGGGTGTCCTGCACCGCCTGCAGGTCGTCGGCCTCGGCCCGGCACGGGGGACACCACGAGCCCCACACGTTGAGGACCACGACCTCGCCCTCGTAGTCGGACAGCCGCAGCTTCCGGTTCCGGTCGCTCAGGGCCTCGCCTTCGAGGCCCGTGACCGCGCCGCGCTCGTCCGGGGAGTAGAACAGCCTGGTGCGGCCTCCCGGGGAGACGAAGCTGAACTGTCCGTCGTCGGAGACCGCGTCACCGTCGCCGCCCGTGCACCCGGACAGCAACCCGAGCAGGGCCACGGCGGCCACCGCCATTCCCCGTCCACCCAAGCGGCCCCACCAACGGTTCACCCTCATGCTCCGCTCGCTTTCGCGTCCGTCTCCCCAGCGGGTTCGGCGTAGAGCACCCGTTCGAACTCCTCGTCCCGGAACACCAGACTGGTCACCGAGGCCAGGGAGCACTGGCGTCTGCGCGGATCGTGCCAGAGGGGCTTACCCTCGACGAACCGGCGCAGCGTCCAGATGGGAAGCTGGTGCGAGACGCACACGGCCTCCCCCGAACCGGCGGCCTGCCGGGCACGGTGTGCCGTGGCCAGCATACGGTGCGCGATGCGCAGGTAGGGCTCTCCCCAGGACGGACGAAGCGGATTCCACAACTTGGGCCAGTGCCGGGGCGAACGCAACGCGCCGTCGCCCACCGAGACCCGGCATCCCTCGAAACGGTTCTCCGCCTCGATGAGCCGTTCCTCGGTGGTCACGTCGAGACCGTGCCGCTCGGCCACCGGGGCGGCGGTCTCCGCGGCGCGCCGCATCGGTGAGGCGTGCACCACCCGCACGTCGTGGTCGGCCAGGAACCCCGCGACCAGCTTCGCCTGGCGCCGTCCCTCCTCGGACAGCCGGTAGCCGGGCAACCTCCCGTAGAGGATGCCCTCCGGGTTGTGCACCTCGCCGTGCCGCACGAAGTGCACGACGGTGGTTCTGCCGCTCACTTGCTCTCCTCCGGCCGCGCCGCCGCGGCGGCCCGCGCCGCGTGCGGCAGCGCCTCTGCGATGGTCTCGAAGGCCTCCTCGTCCATGGCGGCGTTGACGAAGAAGCACTCGAAGGCGCTCGGCGGGGGGTAGACCCCCCGGCTCAGCAGCTCGTGGAAGAACGGGGGGAACCGCCAGGTCTGCTGGGACTTCGCCCCCGCGAAGTCCCGCACCGGTTCCTCGGTGAAGAAGACGCTGAGCATGTTGCCGGCGAAGGAGACCCGGTGGGGCACTCCCTGCGCGTCCAACGCCTCGCCCAGCAGCTCGCCGAGCCTGGTGGCGTTCCGGTCCAACGCGGCGTAGACCCCGTCGTCGGCGGCCCGCAGGTTGGCCAGCCCGGCCGCCACGGCCACCGGGTTACCGGCCAGGGTTCCCGCCTGGTAGACGGGCCCGCGCGGGGCCAGCAGGTCCATCACGTCGGCCCGCCCGCCGAAGGCGGCGGCCGGAAGACCGCCGGACATGACCTTGCCGAAGGTGTAGAGGTCCCCGGCCACCCCGTCGATGCCGTACCAGCCGGAGCGGGAGACCCGGAAGCCGGTCATGACCTCGTCCATGATCAGCAGCGCTCCGGCGGAGCGGGTGATCTCGCGCAGCGCGGCGTTGAAGCCCTCCGCCGGGGCCACGGCCCCCATGTTGCCCGCGGCGGCCTCGGTGATGACGCAGGCGATGTCCGGGCCGTGCTCGTCGAACACCCGCCGCACGGCCTCCAGGTCGTTGTAGTCGACCACGATGGTGTCGCCGGCCTGGGACTCGGTCACACCGGGCGTGCTCGGCAGCCCGAGGGTCGCCACCCCCGAACCCGCCCCGGCCAGCAGCGAGTCGACGTGGCCGTGGTAGCAGCCGGAGAACTTGACCACCTTGCTGCGCCCGGTGAAGGCGCGGGCCAGCCTGATCGAGGTCATCGTGGCCTCGGTGCCCGAGTTGACCAGGCGCACGTGCTCGACGGGCTCCACCCGATCGATGATCTCCTGGGCGAGGTCGATCTCGCCGGTCGCGGGCGTGCCGAAGGACAGCCCCTCCCCGGCGGCGGCGCGCACGGCCTCCACCACATCGGGGTGGGCGTGGCCGTTGATCATCGGCCCCCAGGAGGACACCAGGTCCACGAAACGGTTGCCGTCGGCGTCCCACAGGTAGGCCCCCTGCCCGCGCACCATGAAACGCGGGGTGCCGCCGACCGAGTGGAAGGCGCGGACCGGCGAGTTGACCCCACCGGGGGTCACCGCCTCCGCGCGGTCGAACAGCTCGCGGGAGCGCGGGGCGGGGTCGGGCACGGACGACGTCGCGGTCGCGGAAGTATCGGCACTCACGGGTCCAGTCTGCCACCCGGCGGAACTCCGGAACCGGGCCTCCCCGGCGGGAACCGGGCGGTCCGCCGCCGGTTTCGGCGGCCGCGGGCGGATTCCGTGAAGAAGCTAACCCCGGGAGCCCGCGCGGGCACGACGCCGTCTCGGCCGGGTGCCGAGCACCAGCTGCCGGGAACCGTCCAGCAGCAGCAGACCCGCCGCCGTGACAGCGGCCACCGCGAGGGTGACCCAGCTGCCCAGCATCCTGGAGACCACGGTGCCGCCGGAGGCCCCCGGCAGTTCGATCGTCACCACGGAGCGGTCCCAGGCCAGCAACGCCCCGACCACCAGCAGGGCGGCGAGTACCAGTTCGGCCCCGCACACCCCAAGCCGCCAGGGCTGGTGCAGCTCGGCTGAACCCGTCCCGACCGACTCCGGTTCGTTCTCGGAATCCCGCACCCGCTCAGGATCGCACGTCGGCGGGCTCAGCCGTGCCCGGCGGCGAACACGCCGCCGTCGGCGAAGACCAGCTCGGCGAAGCGTTCGCCGATGAGGCGGTGCGTGGCGGTGTCCGGGTGCAGTCCGTCGGGCAGGGGGTGTTCGACGGCGTCGTTCGCGCCGTAGAGCTCACGCCCGTCGAGGTAGTGCAGGTTCGCGTCCTCGCCGGCCCGCTGCCGCACCACCCGCTCCAGCTCCCGGCGGATGACCTCCAGGGTCAGTTTCCCCTGTGCCCGTTCGCCGGGGTCGCCGGTGGCGCGGAACCGCATGGTTCCGGCGCGGAGGGCCTCGGCGTCCGGGGCGGTGGGCCCGGGGGTGTCCTCGTGGATGGGGCAGTGCAGGGGGGAGATCACCAGCAACGGGGTGCGGGGGTGACCCTCCCGGATCGTGTCGAGGAAACCGTGCACCGCCGGTGCGAGGGCGCGCAGCCGCATCAGGTCGGTGTTGACCAGGTTGATGCCGAGCTTGAGGCTGATCATCCCCGCAGGAGTGTCCCGCAGGGCGCGCGCGGTGAACGGGTCGAGCAGCGCGTTGCCGCCCAGTCCCAGGTTGACCAGCTCCACCCCGCCGAGCGAGGCGGCCAGGGCTGGCCAGGTGGCGGTGGGGCTCGTGGCGTTGGAACCGTGGCTGATCGAACTGCCGTGGTGCAGCCACACCGGACGGTCCCCGCGCGGGACCGACTCGACGGGGGCGTCGGTGCGCAGGGCGCGGAGTTCGGTGGTCTCGTTGTGCGGCAGCCAGATCTCCACGTCCTTCGTCCGCTGCGGCAGACCGGAGAACCGCACGGTCCCGGCCGGGCCGGGGCGGGTTTCGGTCTGCCCGGTGCTCATGTCCACGGTCAGGACGTTGCCGTCGGTCACCACGGCCCGCCCGGCGGGCCGACCGTCGACGAGCAGCTCGTGGACCCCGTCCGGCGGCGGGACCGGAACCCCCCGGTAGGTCTTCTTGGTGGCCAGCACGTCCAGTTCGACGAGCGTGGCCGCGGTGCGGAACACCAGCCGCACCCCGGAGGGCTGGGACTCGATCGTCAACAGCTGCTGGTCGGGGCACTGGGCGCGGGCCCGGGCGGGCAGCCGGTGCGGCAGCAGCCCGTGTTCGGTGTGTTCCACTTCCACGGCCCCGCGCAGCAGCTCCTCGGTGAGCGGGCGGGTGACCAGGCCCGCCGAGTCCAGGCTGTCGGAGGAACCGGCGGTGTCGTCCTCTGGATGCCTCACGCTCTCATCCTGGCAGTCCCGGCCATCGGGGCTCACGGGGTTTTCCCGGTTCCACCGCTGCCGGGGGGCTCGTGGTGGACGGGATCACGGCCGGTCGCCACGCGGCTCCTCCGGGGAGCTCTCCGGTTCCGCTCGCCCGCCCCGGTCGGGTTCCAGGGCCGCGCGCAGCGCCTCCGGGTCCGCCGCCCAGGCCAGCACCCGACGCCGGCCGCCGTCGTCCGGGCGCAGCAGCAGCGGCACCGGTGCGGTGCCCCGGGGAACGGTGATCCGTCCGCCCAGCACCCGACCGGTGTCGGTGCCGTCGGACTCCGGCACGGACTCGATCCGTTCCACCGGCAGGGACTCGCCGCCGACCACCAGCCTCCGCGAGGTCACCAGCACCGAGCGGTAGCGCCTGCGGGCCCGCACCCACACCAGGGTCGGCGGCACGGACAGCACCGCCAGCGCGCCCCACTGGAGCGGGTGCGTCGGCCCGGCGGTGACGAGTTCGACCACCAGCCCGCACGCGGCGAAGAGCGGGCCCCAGCTGAGCGGCCACCAGCCGGAGCCGACCTCGGAGTAGCGGATCCGCTCAGCCGCGCTCACCGGACAGCCACTCCGAGGTCGAACGTCTCCAGAAGCAGGCCCAGGCCAGCACCACCAGCACGAACACGACCAGGTTGGAGGCCGTCCACGCGCCGAAGGCCAGCACGGACAGCACGTGCACGGCCGCGAGCACGGTGAGCGCGATCCGGGCCCAGGACCGCCGCCGCAGCACCAACCAGGCCAACACCAGGTACCCGGCGGCCAGCACCACGGCCAGCGCCGTGTTGACCAGCAGCAGATCGCGCACCATCCCCGCGGCCCGCCCCGCGGGGATGTCGCGGACCTCCGTCAGGCGGTCGCGCAGCGCCCCGAAGTCCAGCCAGGAGAGCACCGCGCGGACCAGCAGGAACACCCCGACCGCTCCCCAGAGTCCGAGCCCGGCACGCAGCGCGGGCGGCGTCCCGGACAACGGCGATCGCGGTGTGGCCATGGGCCGAAGGTATCCCCTCGTCCCGGCCCTCGCGGGGCGAGCCGGGTGGGGTCAGCCGCGCTTGGCGGCCGAGAAGAACCAGTTGGACGGCCGCAGCCACACCAGCACCAGGAAGGCGATCGTCGACACGACGCTGACCGCTCCGATGCTGATGTTCAGCGCGGTCAGCACGGTGGGGACCTCGTCAATGTGGACGGTCTGCCCGTTCACGGTCTGGGTGCTGTTCACCGAGGTCATGCCGTTGCCGAACAGGTTCGGAAGCGTGAACACCAGCCACACGGCGGCGAACACGGTGAGGGTGATCCGCGCCCAGTTGCGCCCGGCCCGCATCTTGAAACCGAACACGATCCACAACGTGGTCAGCGCCGCGAAGAGGAAGAAGAAGAACCCGAACAGGATCATCATCCCCGCCATCATGGCGCTGCGGAACTCCTCCCGAGTCATGTTCTCGGGTATGTCCTGTTCGGTGAGGGCGGCGTCGACGGTCTGGCCGACGAACTCCGACATGGAGAGCATGGTCGCGCCCATGAGCAGCGTCACCACGATCGGGGCGAGCACCGCGATCCAGAACGCGATGGTGACCGTGATCGGCCGCCGCATGGCGAGCGTCGCACCGGTGTCCACCGGCGGCGCCGCGTAGGGACTGGGCTGGCCACCCTGCTGCGAGTACCCCTGCTGCCAGGGGTCGGGTTGGTGGGACGGCTCCTGTTGCCATGGATTCTGTGGGGAAGTCACGGGCAAACCGTAGAAACCCCCTCCGGTGGTGTCCACCGATATTCGTTAACCGTTATGTGTCTCCGCGCACAACACAGCCGCCGCCCCAACCCCGAACGCGCAAGACCCGAACGAACCTCACCGGGACCTGCGTGCGGCGGCGAAGAACCGGCCGGACTCCGGGCGCAGCAGCAGCACGAACACGGCCACGTCCAACGCCGCGATCACGGCACCGAAGACCACGCTCAACGGATCGGGGGTCAGGCTCGGGAACATCCGCACGTAGTCCTCGGGCATCCCCACCGCCGTGGTGAGCAGGGTCATCGCGGTGCTGAACACGAGCAGCCCGCAGAGCACCAGGATGATCACCCGGGCCCAGTTGCGCCCCTGGGCCATGCGCGTGGCCAGGAACACGTACAGCACGGCCACGGCGATCGACACCAACAGCGAGAGCATGATCCCGCCGTTGACGGCGGCGTCCACCTCGTGCTGGGCCAGCTCGGGTTCCAGCTGCCGCACCTGCTCGGTCAACGCCCTGCGGTCGGACAGCTGGATCACCGAGCGCACGAACCCGACCGCGGTGGCGGCCAGCCACAGCCAGCGGGCCAGCCACACCGAGCGGGGGACCGGGTTACTCGGGGAGGCCGGGGCGCTGCCCTGGGTCCACGGGGCGGTCACTCGGCATCCCCCGTCGGCTCGTCGCACAACCAGCGGGCCGCCTGGGTCGCCCAGTAGGTGAGCACGATGTCCGCTCCGGCGCGCCGCACCGAGGTCAACGTCTCCAGCACGGTACGTCGGCGGTCCAGCCAGCCGCGCTCGACGGCGGCCTCGATCATGGAGTACTCGCCGGAGACCTGGTAGGCGGCCACCGGCACCGAGGAGGTCTCGGCGGTCCGCCGCACCAGGTCCAGGTAGGACAGGGCCGGTTTGACCATCACCATGTCCGCGCCCTCGGCCAGGTCCAGGGCCACCTCCCGTCCGGCCTCCCGCGCGTTGGCCGGGTCCTGCTGGTAGGTCTTGCGGTCCCCGGACAGCTGGGAGTCCACCGCGTCCCGGAAGGGCCCGTAGAACGCGGAGGCGTACTTCGCCGAGTAGGCCAGCAGCGAGGTCTCGTGGAAACCGGCGGCGTCCAGCGCCTCCCGGATGGCCCCGATCTGGCCGTCCATCATCCCGCTGGGGCCGAGCACGTGCGCCCCGGACTCGGCCTGGGCCAGCGCCATCTCCCCGTACAGGCGCAGCGTGCGGTCGTTGTCCACGTTGCCCGCCTCGTCCAGCACCCCGCAGTGGCCGTGGTCGGTGAACTCGTCCAGGCAGGTGTCGGCCATGATCACGGTGTCGTCGCCGACCTCGGCGGCCACGTCGCGCAGGGCCACGTTGAGCACCCCGTCCGGATCGGCCGCCGCCGAGCCGGTGGCGTCGCGCTCGGCGGGCACCCCGAACAGCATCAGCCCACCCACACCGGCCGAGACCGCCTCGACGGCGGCCCTGCGCAGCGAGTCCCTGGTGTGGTGCGGCACCCCCGGCATGGAGGGGATGTCCACCGGTTCGCTCGCGCCCTCACGCACGAACATCGGAAGCACCAGGTGCCGTGGCCGGACCTCGGTCTCGGAGACGAGCCGACGCAGCGCCGCGTTGCGGCGCAGTCTGCGGGGGCGATCCGCGGGATACAAGTCTGGAACACCTCACACGGACGACGTGGACGACGATCGGGGACGCCGGTGGCACACCGTACTCCCCGCCGGTCACGGCGGTGCCGCCACCGCCACGCGGACGGCCGGCACCGCCGGGGGCACCGCTCAGGAACGCCGGGTCCGTTTGGCCTTCTTCGGCGGGGGAAGCGCACCCTCGGCCCGCAGCCGGGCCGCGTGTTCGGCGAGCGAGTCCACCAGCGCGGGAACCTGGGCCACCTCCGGCCGGACGTCCACCCGCAGGCCGAACTCCTTGGCCGTCTCGGCCGTTTTCGGGCCGATGCAGGCCACCAGGGTCCTGGCGTGGGGCTTGCCCGCGATGCCGACCAGGTTCCGGACGGTGGACGAGGAGGTGAAGCACACCGCGTCGAACCCACCGGTCTTGATCATCTCGCGGGTCTCGGCGGGCGGCGGGGCCGCCCGGACCGTGCGGTAGGCGGTGACGTCGTCCACCTCCCAGCCGCGCTCGGTCAGCCCGGCCGAGAGCGTCTCGGTGGCGATGTCGGCGCGCGGCAACAGCACCCGGGCCACCGGGTCGAGGACCTCGTCGTGCGGCGGGAAGTCCTGTAGCAGCCCCTCACTGGACTGGTCCCCGGAGGGCAGCAGCTCGGGGTTGATGCCGAAGGACCGCACCTTGTCCGCGGTGGCCTCGCCGACGCAGGCGATCTTGACGCCGGAGAAGGCCCGGGCGTCCAGGCCGAACTCGTGGAACTTCTCCCACACGGCGCGGACCGCGTTGGCCGAGGTGAACACCACCCACTGGTAGCGGCCGTCGACCAGTCCCTTGACCGCACGTTCCATCTGGGCCGGGCTGCGCGGCGGCTCCACCGAGATCGTGGGCACCTCGTGCGAGACGGCGCCGTGCGACCACAGCCGGTCGCTCATGGCTCCCGCCTGGTCCTTGGTGCGCGGCACGAGCACCTTCCACCCGTACAGGGCCCTGGTCTCCCACCAGGACAACGGGCCGCGGTTGCCCGCGACGTCACCGACCGTGACCACCAGTGGGCCCTGGAGCTCGCCCGCGTCACCGGCCATCGAGGCCAGCGTGGTGTCGATCGTGCGTTCCGAGACGGTCGTTCCCGAGGCGGTCACCGCCACCGGAGTCTGCGGGCTCATCCCGTGTTCGACCAACGCGGAGGCGGCCTCGGCCAGGTGGCTTCCCGAGGCGTGCAGCACCAGGGGCCCGTTGGTGGTGGCCAGGGCCTGCCAGTCGACCTCGCTGCGAACGTCCACCTCGGCGTGCGCGGAACCGAGGGCGACCCCCGCGTAGGCGGGCACCGCCGTCCCGGCGGGGACGCCGGGAACCACCTCGAAGGAGACGTCGGTCTTGGACACTTCCTGGACCTCACGCACCACCGCGTCCGCGGTGAGCGGGTCCCCGGAGACCAGCCGCACCACCGGACGTCCGGTCCGTGCCTCCTCGGCCAGGTTGCCGGCCACGTCGGCCGGTTCCCCGACCGCCGGCCGCACCTCGGCCGCCTCGTCCGCCAGCGCGGACACGTCGGCGGGCACGTCCGGATCGGTCACCACCAGGGACGCGTGCGTCAACAAATGTCTGGCCCGGACGGTGAGCAGGCCCGAATCACCGGGGCCGGAGCCCACAAAAGCCACTCGTCCGGGGGTATTACGTGCTCGGGTCATCAGGGCACTCCCCATCAACTACTGCCGGGGCCGCTGAGCATCGCGGCTCCGGCCTCGAACAGCTGGGCGGCCACGTCCCTGCCCAGCTGCTCAGCGGCGGTCGTCTCACCAGTGGCGGAGGCACGCAGCAACGCGTTGTCCTCGGCTGCCGCCACCCCGCGCATGGACAGCCGGCTCACGGCACGCCCGTCCTCGTCGAGGTCCTCCACCACTCCGGCCAGTGCCCCGACGGGCGCACTACAGCCGGCTTCGAGCGCTGCGAGCATGGCGCGCTCGGCGGCCACCGCGACGCGGCTGGCCTCATCGTCCAACACGGACTGCAGCAAATGCTCGGTGTCCACGTCCTCGACGCGGCACTCCACTGCCAGCGCGCCCTGGGCGGGTGCGGGCAGCATCTGCAGCGGATCGAGCGATTCAGTGATCACCCCGAGCCGGCCCACCCTGGCCAGGCCCGCGCGGGCGAGCACGACGGCGTCCAGCTCACCGTCGGTCACCTTACGCATTCGGGTGTCCACGTTGCCACGAATACCGCGCACCTCCAGCCCCAGTCCGAGAGCTTCGAGCTGGCTGGCGCGGCGCGGCGAACCGGTCCCCACCACGGAGCCCGGAGGCAGTTCACCCAACGTCAGACCGTCCCTGGCGACCAGCGCGTCCCGCGGGTCCTCACGGGGAGGGACCGCGGCCAGCGCCAACCTCGGGTCGGACGCGGTGGGCAGGTCCTTGTAGGAGTGCACGGCGACGTCGACCTCACCGGCGGCCAGTGCCTCCCGCAGCGCGGAGGTGAACACGCCGACCCCGATCTCGCTGATCGGGGCCTGCGACTGGTCGCCCGGGGTGGAGACCCGCACCAGCTCGGTGGTGTGTCCCGCGCGCTCCAGTCGTTCGGCCACCGTCGAGCTCTGCGCCATCGCGAGCGCGCTTCCCCGGGTGCCGATGCGGAGGGTCTCGGTCAACGGTCCTCACCGTCCTGTTCGGAGCGATCGTGCGAGACGGTCGGGGTCTGGGTTCCCTGGGCGTGTGAGACGGAGGTGCTCACACCCCGGCTGCCACGTTCCCCGTCCTCGGCGACCTGCGGGGTTCCGATCACGGCGGCGGTCTGCGGGTCGAGTTCGAACAGCTCGCGCAGCGCGTCGGCGTAGCCGGCCCCGCCCGGAGCCGCCGCCAGTTGCTTGACCCGGACGGTCGGAGTGTGCAGCAACTTGTCCACCACACGGCGAACCGTGCGGGAGAGCTCCTCGCGAACGTCCGCGTCGAGTTCGGGCAGCCGGGAGTCCAGGCGAAGCAGCTCGGAGTCCACGACCTCGGCGGCTCGTTTGCGCAGCGCGGTGACCGTGGGGGTCACCTCGGCCGAACGCTGGGCCGCCAGGTAGGAGCGGACCTCCTCCGCGACGATCGCGGTCGCGTCCCGCTCGGCACCGCCACCGTTCTCCTCGGCCAGTCTACGCTGCAGGGACCGCAGATCCACCACCGTGACCCCGGCCAGTTCGTCGACCCCCGAGGCGGTGTCCCGGGGAAGGCCGAGGTCGCAGACCACCAGCGGTCTCCCGGGAGCACGTTCGGACAGCGCCGCCGAGACGGTCTCCGTGTCCACCACGGTTCCGACCGCCCCGGTGCAGGTGACCACCACGTCCGCCTCGCGCACGGCCCGGTCCAGCGCGTCCAGGGCGACCGTGTCGGCGGACAGCCCCTCCGAGCGCAGCGACTCGGCCAGCCGCGCCCCGTTCTCGGGGGTGCGGTTGGCGATCACGATCTCGGAAACCCCGAGCCTGCGGAGCTGGGCGGCGGCGAGGCCGCCCATGGATCCGGCACCGACGATCAGCGCGGAGCGCCCGACCAGGGTGCCGTGGGCCCGTTCCGCGTCGGCCAGCGCCTCGGAGACCACCGAGGCCCCGGCGGCGTCGATCTCCGTCTCGGAGTGCACCCGCTTGCCCACGCGCAGCGCCTGCTGGGCCAGTTCGTGGAGGGTCTTGCCCACGGTGCCCGCACGGTCGGCGTCGTGGTAGGCCTGCCGGAGCTGCCCGAGGATCTGGGCCTCCCCGACGACCATGGAGTCCAGCCCGGCGGACACCGAGAACAGGTGTTCCACGGCGGCCCCGGCGTAGTGCACGTAGAGGTGGTCGGCCAGCTCGGCGAACTCCGAACCGGAGTGCCGCGCCAACACCGAGGTCACGTCGTCGAGACCGCCGTGGAAGGTCTCCGCGACGGCGTAGACCTCGACCCGGTTGCACGTGGCCAGCAGCAACGCCTCGCAGACGTGTTCCTTGCCCAGCAGCTCGTGCAGCAGCTTGTCGACGTCCTCGGCACCGACCGCCACACGTTCGAGCATCCGCACCGGGGAGCTCTGGTGTGACAGCCCGACGGTGAGCAGATTCACGACCGAACCACCATCCCGTCCACCGGGTCGGCCCCGGCGTTCACGTCACGAGTTTTCGATTGCGGTGTCCCGTCGACACCGTCCCCGGGGTCGCCGGACTCCTGGGGCTCCTGGCTTCGGCGGGCTACGTGGAAGGACAGGATCTGCATCTCCACCGCGAGGTCGACCTTGCGCACCTCGACCTCCTCGGGAACCTGCAGAACCACGGGAGCGAAGTTGAGCACGCAGCGCACACCGGCCTGCACCAGCCGGTCACAGACGTCCTGGGCGCCCTTGGCCGGTGTGGCGATCGCGCCGATGGTGATGTCGCGTTCGGCGCACACGCGGGGGATGTCGTCGACGTGGTCGACCGGGATACCGCCGACCGGCACCCCCATGAGGTCCGGGTCGAGGTCGAACAACGCCGCCACGGGAAAACCCCGGTTCGGGAACCCGCCGTAGTTGGCCAGCGCGTGCCCGAGGTTTCCGATGCCGATCACGGCGACCCGGTGCTGCTGGGTCAGCCCCAGGGTCCGCTCGATCTGGCCGATGAGCACCGCGACCTCGTAGCCGACTCCCCGGGTTCCGTAGGAGCCGATGTAGGACAGGTCCTTGCGCAGCTTCGCCGAGTTGACCCCCGCGGCCGAGGCCAGTTCCTCGCTGGAGACGGTGTGCACTTCCTGTTCGGCCAGGCCGGACAGCACACGCAGGTACACCGCCAGCCTGGCCACGGCCGCCTCCGGAATCGACCTGGCCCGGTCCTGGGGTTCGGGCACGGTGATCCCCTCCGCCGGCCGCGGTTGTGCCGCGGTCTCGTCCGCGTCCCGCGGACCGTCGTCTCGCACGCCCTCTCCGTGCGCCGTCACGCTGGCTCTCCCTCGACCTGCCTGCTGGTGCGTTCGTCGGTGACCGGTGGGGACGCGATCCGGCTGCCGCCCCGTTTCCGAACGCGGCGGCCGGTTCGGAACAACACCGACCACGAAGTCGTGACATCCGGGGGCGTGTGTCTACGCCACCAAAGATCGCGTGCGGGAAATCCGCGGAACGAGTCCGGCAACACGACACCGCCCACCGTAGCTATTTGTGAACACATGCACAAAGTTGACCGGGCCCGCCGTAACGAGACCCACAGTCACGCGAAGCATCATCCCCGAAAGCCCCCCGACGTGCCAAAACGAGTGGTATGCGGGCCGCGTGCCCCTTCCTCGGAGGGCGCGGCCCGAAACACGGGGACAGCCGCGCCACGAAAAAGTCGGGCAGATCACCCTCGGCCGACACCGGCACGTGCCCGCCCCGCGCCGCGGGGTGGTCACGCCCGGAGCGCGGCACGCAGGCGCTGCGGTTCCACCTTCCAGAAACCGTGTTCGACCCCGTCGACGAGGATCACCGGCACCCGGTCCCCGAACTCGGCGCGCAGTTCGGGGTCGCCGTCGACGTCGGAGGTGCGCCAGGGCACCCCCAGCTCCGCGCACACCTCGGCGATCTCGGTCTCCGCGGTGTCGCAGGCGGGGCAGTCCCGCCTGACCAGCAGTGTCACCTCGTGCTCACCGGACAAACCCGATCACCTCGTTCCGACGGACGTCTCCACGGTCCACCGGTGATTGTCCTCCCGCGAACCCGGCGGGCTCGCACCGAGGTCACCCCCGTTTCGCGGACGCCCGTCCGGTGACGGGAATCACCGGTACGGAGCAGTCCGAGGCATCAGGAAGCGCGCGGAGGTCGGAAATCCGTATCAATTCGAGTCCCGCAACCACTACCTACCGGACAGTAGCACCACGTATGCTGCCGATCCTGAAAACCGATCCCCGACGGGGCTCGCACAGCACACCGCCGAAACACCGCCGAATCCAGGGAGCGGACATGCTTCAGGCCACGGTGCTTCACCAACCGACCCTGCGACGCCCGCCCGCCCTGCCCGAGGGGAACCGGCAGTCCCCCACCAGCTCGTCCGGAACCGGTTCCCGACAACTCAACACGGCTCCCAGGGAGCCGACCGACTCCGGGCAGGAAAGCGGCGTCCCCGAGCAGCCCCCGGAGAACTGGAACCACGTCCACCAGGCGCAGAACGGGGACAGCCAGGCGTTCGGCAAGCTCTACGACCAGTACGCGCACCTGGTGTACCGCTACGTGCTGCTCCGGGTCAGCGACCACTGTCTGGCCGAGGACATCACCAGCGAGACCTTCGCCAGGGCGCTGCGGCGCATCGCCTCGGTGAGCTACCAGGGGCGCGACGTGGCCGCCTGGTTCATCACCATCGCGAAGAACCTGCTGCTCGACCACATCAAGTCCAGCCGGAACAGGCTGGAGATCCCGCTGGCCGAACCGGTGGAGTCCCACCGCGACGGGCCCCAGCACAACGGTCCCGAACAGCAGGTGCTGGCCGAGGCCGCCCACGCTGAACTGCTGGACTGCGTCCGCCGCCTCAACCCGGACCAGCGCGAGTGCATCAGGCTGCGCTTCCTCCAGGGGCTTTCCGTGACGGAAACCGCCGAACGCATGCACCGCAACGAGGGCGCCGTCAAGGCGCTGCAACACCGGGCGATCCGCAGGCTCGCCCAGCTGCTGCCCGACGATCCCCGCTGAAACCGGCGATTCCCGACGGATCGACGGGACGGGCCGCCGATCATCCACCCCGACGACGGGGCACCCCGCCACACTCCACCACCCGGCTCCCACGGGACCGCGCCGAGTGGTTCCACACGCCCGCCCGGAGCACCCGGCACACCGCCGGGACGGCCCTGGAATAACGCCGCCCCCGACTGGGTCAATACCGGAGGCGGACAATGCCTCTAAGCTAGGAAGGCCGGCGGCGGGCACCGAACCCCACAGCCGCCCGCGGGCCGCAGCGACACAGGACGACTCCGGAGGACACCGGGAGGCGCGGCGGTGCCTACATGGCCAGGCTCAGCGGAGCGAACCGACAACGGTGACCAGCACGTCAACGCGTCCGAAACCGGTCGACGCAGCCGGGAGGAAGCCCTGGACAGCGCCAAACTGGCCGGTCGGGCCTCCGCGGAGGCCGCGGTGACCGCCACCCCGGACGACGCGAGCGCCACGGCCCCACACGACCTGACGGCGGCGGCGTTCTTCGACGTGGACAACACCATGATGATGGGGGCCTCGCTGTTCCACTTCGCCCGGGGAATGGCGGCCCGGAAGTT
The DNA here is from genome assembly GCF_000384035.1 of Actinopolyspora mortivallis DSM 44261. Taxonomy (GTDB): domain Bacteria; phylum Actinomycetota; class Actinomycetes; order Mycobacteriales; family Pseudonocardiaceae; genus Actinopolyspora; species Actinopolyspora mortivallis. Next base: position 75,207 of record NZ_KB913024.1, on the reverse strand, counting down.
CCTCACACCCTCGGATCTGGCGAAGTTCGCCTGGCAGCAGGTGAGGTTCCGCGTCGGAGGGACCGAGAACGTGGAGGACCTGCGCTCCAGCCAGGAGCAGGCGCTGTCGTTCGTGGCCGGGCGGGACGTGGCCGACCTGGTGGGGCTGAGCGAGGAGATCTACGACGAGCTCATGGCCGACCGGATCTGGGCGGGCACCCGTGCCCTGGCCCAGATGCACCTGGACGCGGGACAGCGGGTGTGGCTGGTCACCGCGACACCGGTGGAGCTGGCCCAGATCATGGCGCAGCGGCTGGGGCTGACCGGGGCGCTGGGCACGGTGGCCGAGCACTCCGAGGGCGTCTACACCGGCAGGCTGGTGGGCGAGATGCTGCACGGACGCGCCAAGGCGCACGCGGTGCGGGCGCTGGCCGCCAGCGAGGGGCTGGACCTGCGGCGCTGCACCGCCTACTCGGACTCCTCCAACGACGTGCCCATGCTCTCGGTGGTGGGCAGGGCCGTCGCGGTCAACCCGGACCAGCGGCTACGCGAGATCGCCCGGATGCGCGGCTGGGACGTCCGCGACTTCCGCACCGGACGCAAGGCGGCCCGCATCGGCGCCCACTCGGTGCTCGGGGCGGGGGCGCTGGCCGGAGCGCTGGCGGCCGGGCTGGCCTACCGGCGCCGGGACCGGGCCTGAGGTTCGGCCCGGCCCGTCGGTTCCGGTGAACACCGGGCGAAGCGCGGGAAGTCCGGAGGACCAGTGGGGGCACGCCAGGCTGGTCCGACTGTGGGTCACCTGGTCGGCAGGTTGTCCAGGACCATGCCCGCGATCTTGTCGGACATGGCACACGGATCCGAGCACTCGGGATCGCCCCGCCCCTCGGTACCGACGGTGAAATCGACAGAAACCACATATGTCTTGGATGTTCCTACGAATGTTCCACAGCGGAGATCATTCTTTCCTCCGTTCACCGCTGGATACCCTTCTATGTCGTGTGTGGGGTTTCCGTCGTCGGTGTAGTTGAAGGCGCTGGTCTTGGTCCCTTGCCCTTGGACGGTGTCGGGGGCGATGTTGATCGTCATCTGTTAGTTGCGCCATTTGCATCGTTGCTGCCCCCACGGGGATTTCCCGTCGGGGTGTGGTGCTCCGGCGTCGAGCTGGTGGATTTGTTGGTCGGTGAGCAGCTCGCAGGGATCGACGGCGGCGAGGTCGAGGGGTTTCGGGATGGCGAAGGGGTCCTCCTTCGTGGTGGTGCTGGTGGTGTTCGGGTCGGTGTTGGCGGGGGTGTTGGTGGCGCAGCCCGCGAGGACGGCGGCGCAGGCCGTGGCGAGCAGGATGCGGGTGAGGCGGTGGTGTGTCATGGTCATGCGGTTTGGTTGGCCTCGTCGATGCGTTGGGTGTCGGTGATGGCCTGTTGGACGGCGGCCTTGAACTCGTCCACCCACCTGATCATCCCCTCGGCGGTGTCGAACAGGCGGTTCTCGCCGCCCTGGGCACGCTGAATGATGCGCTTGGTGATCTGTGTGGTCACCTCGTCGTAAGCAGGAGGCCGTACACGGGATAGATCTCGGGCGAGATCTAGTGCTTCACGGTACTTCTCGCGTACCCGTTCGAGTCCGGCCAGCAGGTGGGGGAGCATGTCGGGGTGGACTTCGAAGGTCTGTTGTCCGTCGACGGTGCCGGCGGTGATCAGGGCGGCGAGTCCGTCCACGTCCGACTGGGAATCGCCGGCCTCCCGCCGTCAGGGAACCGCCGGCCTCCCGGGCCGCTCAGCCGAAGAAGACGCTGTCCCGCTGGGCCAGCAGCCGGTAGATCGTCTCCTGGATGGTCTCGCGCACCCGGTCGCTGAGGTCGAAGATCACCATCGGGTCCTCGGAGGCCTCGGCCCCGTGGTCGGCGGTCTCGATCGGCTCTCCGAACTCGATGTACCACTTGGTCGGCAGCGGAACCGCCCCCAGCGGCCCCAACAGCGGGAAGAACGGCGTCACCGGGAAGTACGGCAGCCCCAACAACCTGGCCAGTGGCGGAATGTCCCCGATCTTCGGGTAGATCTCCTCGGCCCCCACGATGGAACAGGGCACGATCGGCGCCCCGCAGCGCATCGCCGCCGAGACGAAGCCTCCCCGCCCGAAGCGCTGTAGTTTGTAGCGGTCCCGGAACGGTTTGCCGATGCCCTTGAACCCCTCCGGCCACACGCCGACCAGCTCGCCGGAGCGCAGTAGGCGTTGCGCGTCCTCGTTGCAGGCCAACGTCTGGCCGCTGCGCCGCGCCAGGGTGCCCACGAACGGGGTCGCGAAGACCACGTCGGCCCCGAGCATCCGCAGATGCCGCCCCGCCGGGTGCTGCTCGTGCAGCGCCACGGTGGTCATCAGGGCGTCCCACGGCAACGTCCCCGAATGGTTGGCCACCACCAGCGCCGCCGAGTCGCCGGGCACGTTGTCCAGGCCCGTGGCCTCCACGCGGAACCAGTTGTCGTAGACCGCGCGCAGCGCCGGTAGGAAAACCCGGTCGGTGAGTTCCCGGTCGAAACCGAACTCGTCCACGGTGTACTCACCCAGCAACCGGCGCCGCGCGAAGGCCACCGCCTCGGCCAGCGCAAGCTGCCACCCCGCCGGATCCCCCTCCGAGTCGTCCGCTCCGTCCGATCCGGTCGCCCCGGTCCCGGCGTCCTCGTCCCGACGGCAACGCCCCCACGCGGAGGACGTCCCGTCCTCGTCCGGATACAACGGAATCACTCTCGCATCCGCCACCGGGCCTCCTCAGCCGATCCGGGCCATCGCCCGGTCCACTTCCCGTTCCGCCGCCTCGATCCACTCCGGAGCCACCAGCGGGCGCAGCCCCCGACCGTGCACGAAGTCGTCGAAAGCCTGCCGTGTCGTCCACCGGGGAGTGAAGCCGAAACACCGCCGCAGCCTCGTGGTGTCGGCCACCCGGCCGAAATCCGGCGGTCGCACCCGCTGTCCGGCACCGCCGAACACCCCGCCACCCGTCAGCAGCCCCGCCAGGGACGACGCCAGGGCACCGGGAACCGGCACCCCGAGGCGTCCCGCACGACGTACCGCCTGCCCGAGCGTGAGCACCCCGGAGGCCCCCACGTTGAACACCCCCGGATGGTCCTCCAGTACCGCCCGCCGCAACACGGCGAGCGCGTCCTCCGGGTGCAGCAGTTGCAGACACGCGTCCCAGCCCAGCACGGTGGGAACCACCGGGGCGGCGAAGTACCTCGTCAACGCGGAGTCGATACGGGGGCCCACCAGGTCGGCGAAACGCAGCACCGTGACGCCCACATCGGGCCGTCGCCGCGCGAAACCGCGCACATAGCCCTCCACGTCGACCGCGTCCCTGGCCGCGCCGGAGGAGGGCGGATCCCTGGGGGCGGTGTCCTCGGTGAACACCGCCGGGTCGCGCGGACTCGACCCGTACACGGCGGTGGTGGACCTCAGCACCAGCTTGCGCACCCGCGCGGAGCTCTGGCAGGAGGCCAGCAGCCGCATCGTGCCGAGCACCCTCGTCTCCGTGGCCGAGGACCGGGCGAGGGTGGCCCCCTCCGGGGCGCTTCCCGCGTGGACCACGGTGTCCGCCCCGCTGTCGGCCAGCACCCGGGAGATCAGCGGATGACGGATGTCGGCCCGCACGAACTCGGCACCGCTCATGCGGCGCGCCAGCTCCCGGGACGGCGCCACCGTGTCCACACCGACGACCCGTCGCACCCCGGGCTCGGCGGCCAGCCTTCCCGCCAGGTGCGCGCCGACGAAATCGCTCACCCCAGTGACGAGCACGACTTCGGGCACCCTCGGCCTCCCGGACGCCTACGACCACCCGGACACCACGAACCCGGCCTGCGGCGGCACCGCTGCCGTGCGGCCAACGGCCCGCCACCGAAGGGATCACGCACGATCCTACCCGGCACACGCCGGGAGCCCGCCCCGAAACGGGCGCGGGGGAGGTTTCCGCCGTGGATCACCCCGGGCCGGGTGAGGGCACCGGCCGTCTACTCGTCGGTCCGGCGGTGTTTGGCGCCCAGCTCCACCGAACGGGAGTGCGCCGCCTCGATCGCGTCGATCATCGCGGCCCGCACCCCGTGCTTTTCCAGCTCACGGATACCCGAGATCGTCGTCCCCGCCGGGGAGGTGACCCCCTCGCGCATGATCACGGGGTGTCCTTCGCCCTCCCGGAGCATGGCGGCCGAGCCCACGGCCGACTGCACGACCAGCTCGGCGGCCACGGAACGGGGCAGCCCCAGCAGGATGCCCGCGTCGACCATCGCCTCGACCAGGTAGAAGAAGTAGGCGGGACCGGAACCGGACAGGGCGGTCACCGCGTCCTGCTGGCTCTCCGGGACACGCACCACCCGGCCCACGCTGCCGAGCAGCCGCTCCACGGTGTCCAGCTGCGCGTCGGTGGCGTGCGTGCCGCCGGAGATCGCGCTCATCGCCTCCCCGACCAGCATCGGGGTGTTCGGCATCACCCGCACCACGGGGGTACCCGCGGCGAAGCGCCGCTCGAACAATCCCGTCGGCAGTCCCGCGCACAGGGTCACCACCAGCTTCTCGGGGGTGACCAGCGGAGCGATCTCGTCGAGCAGCGGTTCGATGTCCTGCGGTTTCACCGACACCACGAGCACGTCGGCCCGCTCGACGGCGGTGGGCACGTCCACACCGTGAACACCGTAGCGCTCGGTCAGCTCGTCCACCCGCTGCTGGTACCGCTCGGTGAACACCAGCTTCTCCGGTGCGTGTCCCGCGTTGAGCAGGCCGGACAGCAGTGACTCCCCGATCTTTCCTGCCCCGAGTACGGCGATCGTCGACATGGGCTCAGGGTGCCAGACGGCGGCAGCGGCCGAACCCACGGTCCCGTCCACCACGTGGGAAAACCCGTGGGGAGCGGTCCGGCTCACGCCCGCAGCGGCTCCAGGTGCAACCGGGCGAACAACAACGCCTCGGACAACAGGGCGGCCCGCTGGTCCACCGTCCGCGCCTTCCTGGTGTTGACCTCCACCACCACCGCACCCGTGTAGCCACCGGTTCCCAGGGCGGAGCAGACCTCGGCGCAGGGCTGGGTACCGCGCCCCGGCAGCAGGTGCTCGTCGCGGGGGGCGCCGGTGCCGTCGGTGAGGTGCACGTGGGCCAGGCCCCGGCCCATGCGCGCCATCAGTTCCAGCGGGTCGGTCTGGGCCGCCGCCGCGTGGGAGACGTCCAGCGTGTAGTGCCGGAACCCCACCTCGGTGGGATCGGGGGAGGGGCGGAAGGCCGACAGCCCCGTCGCCCGGTTCCTCCGCAGCCGGTCCCAGCTGTTCGGGGGGCGCACGGGGAACATGTTCTCCACGGCGACGCGGATACCGCTGGCCTCCTCCAGCGACTCCACCAGCTCCCCGAAGTTCTCCGCGTACCTGCGCTGCCACCGGAAGGGAGGGTGCACCACCACGGTGGAGGCGCCCAGCTCACTGGCGGCCACCACGGCCCTGCGCAGCCGTTCCTCCGGCTCCGCCGACCACACTCGCTGGGTGATGAGCAGGCACGGGGCGTGCACGGCCAGCACCGGAACCCCGTGCTGTTCGGAGAGTCGCCGCAGGGCCGAGACGTCCTGGCTGGTCGCGTCGGCCCAGACCATCACCTCCACCCCGTCGTAGCCCAAATCCGCCGCCAGTTCGAAAGCCGCGCTGACGGGCTGGGGCCACACGGACGCGCTGGACAACCCCACCGGCACCGTGGGGCGGTGGGGTTCGGGGCTGGCTGGCACGGGTGTTTCGCGAGTCATGTCCGCCAAAACTCGACCACTGACACGAGGGGAGGACGGTCCGGCCGCCTCCGCCGACACCTCGGAGCCGGAACGTGTCCGGCGACGACCCCGAACACGTCACGGATCCCCTCCGCGCGGTGAAGGCGACGGCATCCGTCGAACGCGCTCAGTATCCCACCAGCAACAAAGCGACCGGAGACACGGTGCACGCCAGCCCGACCAGCACCGACAGCAGAACGGTCTGCAGGTCGTCACTGCGCAGGAGCTTGCGGGCCACCAGCACGAGCACCCCGGTGAACGCCAACGCCGCGGCCAGGGCCGGAAGCGGGAACTCCTGCCACAGCCAGCGGAAACCGATCCAGACCAGTCCTCCGGCGACGACGCCGCCGGCGACCTGGCCCAGCAGCACGGTCCACTCCAGCGCCCGGGAACGGCCCGCACCGACCTCCTCGTCCGGCTCGTCCTCGACGTCCTCGTCGAGACCGGCCGGGAGTTCGCGGAGCTCCCGCGCGGAGTCCTCGTCGGGGTGAACGGAGGTGGTCCCCTCCGTGTCGGGGTCCTCCGGGTCCTCGGTGCCGTCGTAGAAGTCGTCGGCCTCCGCGAAGGGGTCCTCCGGCGCCGTCGGCTCGCGGTAGGCGAGCTCGTAGGGATCCCCCGCTTCGGCGCTCTCCTCCCCGGAGGCGGGTGCCTCCACCCCGACCGGGTACTCCAGCAGGGTCGTGTCCTCCGAGGTCTCGGCAGCGGCGGGTTCCGCGGCGGGTCCTTCGGCCACGGGAGGGAAACGTTCGGTGACCTCGCCCTCGTCCGGCGCCGCCGTGGGCTCCGCCGCCGGGCGGTGCGGGACCTCCCCCGCGACCGTGGGCGGATCGCCGGGTGCGGGCTCCGTGGGCACGGCGGGGGTCGCCTCCGCGTCCCGCAGCACCGGTTGTCGCGCCGTCACCTCGGTGTCCTCGGGGGCGGGCACCGGGGTCTGCTCGGCCGGGCCGTTCCCGGAGGCAGGACCCCACTGTTGGGGCGCGGCGGATTCCTCGGGTGCCCCCGTCCGGTCCTCCGGGGCGGGTGCGGCGCCTCCCGTGGGCTGTTCACCGCCGTCCGGTTCCGGTGCCGCGGGGGCGGGAGACTGCCCGCTCCCACGGGGATAGATCGTGGGCCCCGGCCGGTTCCGACGTCTGCCACCGCCGCCACCCCGCTCCGGCGGTGGCTGCCCGGCCGGGGGGGAGGTGGGGGGAACGACCGGGGGCTCCTGGGCGGGAGGGACCGCCGGCTGCGCCCCCGTGGTCGAGGCCGCGCCCGCCGGAGGAACTCCGGTCGGTTCGGCCGTGCCCGTGGTGGTCTCGGCTCGCCCCGGGGCGGACTCGGGGTCCTCGACGGGCCTCATCCGCCCGCTGTCCGAGTTGACCCGCTCGATGATCGCCTGGGGAGCCGTTTCGGACGGGTCCTCGGCACGCCTGCGCCTGCGGCGCGAGCCGCGTTGCGCCCCGCCGCCGTGTTCGGCCAGCAGTTCCGCGACGGTGCGCTGGCTCGGGTCCTTGGACCCACTGTCCCGACTCATCGACTCCACCGTGCCCCGTGCTCGATCTCGCGTCCAGTTGACTCCGCGATCGCGCGGTTGTCACCCAGTATCGTCCCCTGCGATTGTCGACGGCACACCCAGAGTGTCTCCGAACCCCCGTCGGACTCGCCGGGAGGTCCTGGTGAGCCGGGTGATGGTGGGGGCTGTTGGGCGAGGTCGAAAGGACCGCCCGGCCCGGCCGCGCGGGGCGGCCCCACCGGGCGTCGACGGGAGGGGGCACACACCACGGCGCTTTCCTCCCTCACGGGAGTCAACGGTGGTCACCGTCCCCTCGGTCGCGGCTGGACGCACGGGGACGGCCCACCGTCGCTCCGGGCACGGGTGTGCCGCATCGAATCACGTCTCGAACTTGTACCCCAGACCACGCACCGTGAGCAAATGCCGCGGTTCGGTCGGATCTGGCTCGATCTTGGAGCGCAGCCGCTTGATGTGCACGTCGAGGGTCTTGGTGTCTCCGACGTAGTCGGCCCCCCAGACCCGGTCGATCAGCTGACTCCTGGTCAGCACCCTGCCCACGTTGCGCAGCAGGTACTCCAGCAGGTCGAACTCCTTGAGCGGCAGCCCGACCTCCTGGCCGGAGACGGTGACCACATGGCGTTCCACGTCCATGTGCACCGGTCCCGCCTCCAGGGTCTGCCCGGACTGTGTCGGTTCCTCCGGTTCCCCGCCTCGCCGCAGCACCGCACGCACCCGCGCTATCAGTTCCCGTGCCGAGTAGGGCTTGGTGACGTAGTCGTCGGCCCCCAGTTCCAGGCCGACCACCTTGTCGATCTCGGCGTCCCTGGCGGTGACCATGATCACCGGAACGGAGGAACGCTGGCGGATCTCCTTGCACACGTCCGTGCCGCTCATCCCCGGAAGCATCAGGTCGAGCAGCACGATGTCGGCCCCGTTGCGCTCGAAGTCGTCCAGAGCTTCCTGGCCGGTGGTGGCCACGGATGCGGTGAACCCCTCCTTGCGGAGCATGAAAGCCAGCGGGTCGGCGAAGGACTCCTCGTCCTCGACGATCAGCACCCTGGTCACCGGACTCCTCCCGTTTCGACGGCTCGCGTCCCTTCCCGTGCGGCGACGACCTCGCCCGAGTCCGGTTCGGCCTCGCGTGTCTCCGCCGGGGACGCGTCTTCAGTGTTGCGGGCTGACTCGCCCGTCGGATGCCGTGGCACCCGCAGTGTGAAAGTCGATCCGGTTCCGGGCCGGCTCCAGAGCGTGACCTCGCCGCCGTGGTTGGCGGCGACGTGCTTGACGATGGCCAGCCCCAGCCCGGTACCGCCGGTGGCCCGGGAACGGGCGCGGTCCACGCGGTAGAAACGTTCGAAGACCCGTTCCTGGTCGGCGGGGTCGATGCCGATCCCCCGGTCGGTGACCGCGATCTCCACCCACTCCCCGCGGAGCTTCCTGCTGATCGACACCGGGCTCGCGTCCGGCGAGTAGGAGATGGCGTTGTCGATCAGGTTGCTCAACGCGGTGACCAGCAGGGTGCGGTCCCCGTCCAGCTGGAGTCCGCTGGGCTCGTCGGTGGTGATCCTGATCCCGGCCGACTCGGCCGCCACCGCGCACCTGCCCAGGGACTCCTCGACGATCTCGTCCACGTCGACGGTGGACAGCTCGGGCAGCGGGTCGGCTCCCTGCAACCGGGACAGCGCGATCAGTTCGGAGACGAGTGTGCCCAGTCGGGTGGACTCGTGCAGGATCTTGTTCGAGAAACGACGCACCTCCTCGGGGTCGTCGGCGGCGTCCAGCACCGTCTCGGCCAGCAACGCCAACGCCCCGACCGGGGTCTTGAGCTCGTGGCTGACGTTGGCCACGAAGTCCCTGCGGGTCTCCTCCAGCCGGACGGCCTCCGACTCGTCGGCGGCGTCCACCACGGTGAAACCGTCCCCCAGGGGACGGACGTCGCCGAGGACCGCGGCGGGGGAGCGGCCGTGGGGGGCGTCCCGGTTCAGCGGGGAGAGGTCCACCGGGACGGGCCTGCCCGTGTTCAGCGCCTGTTCGGATGCCTTACGCGCCCGGGGGTCGGGGCGGTTGTCCCGGACGAAGCCGAGTTCGTCGGCCCGGGGGTTGTGCACCACCACGTCGCCGAAGCTGTTCAGCACGACGATCCCGTTGTTGCTGGTGTGCACCAGACGTTGCAGCAGTTCCGCGACTGTCGGCCCGTTGGCACGTGTGCGCTCGGAACGCCCCTGGTTCACGGCGAGCCGGTAGCCTGCCAGCAGGCCCAGCAGCAGCACGCCGATCAACAGGGCGCCATAGCCCAATGCGGTCACAACCGCATCGTAAGCGGGGTGGGGCAGGTTTCGGCCAGAGTGTGAGGCTTCTCAGTGATACCTCTGACATCCGCAGGTGAGCCTTTTCATCGCTGATTCACTCGAAAGTGACCTCTCGTTCAGTAAAGCGGGGACGGCCACACCCCGACCCGAAAATGATCGTTGTCGCCCTCTCGGCGCCACACCGAGAAGACGACAACGATTCACATCATTGTCGACGCGGAACGCCTCAGCGTCCCTGACTGGCCACCGAGGCGGCCGCCTTCTCGGCGGCGTCCGGGTCCAGATAGGTGCCGCCAGGATTGCGCGGGCTCAGCTGTTCGTCCAGATCGTAGCGCAGCGGGATACCGGTCGGTATGTTCAAACCCGCGATGTCCTGGTCGGAAATTCCGTCCAGGTGCTTGACCAGCGCCCGCAACGAGTTCCCGTGCGCGGCCACGAGCACGGTCCGACCCGCCCGCAGGTCCGGCACGATCGCGGACTCCCAGTAGGGCAGCAGCCGCGTCACGACGTCCTTGAGGCACTCGGTGCGCGGCATCTCCTCCCCCAGGTCCGCGTAGCGCGGATCACCCCGCTGGCTGTAGGGGTCGGAGTCGTCGATCTCCGGGGGCGGAGTGTCGAACGAACGGCGCCACAGCATGAACTGTTCCTCGCCGTAGGTCTCCAGCGTCTGTTTCTTGTCCTTGCCCTGCAGGGCACCGTAGTGGCGCTCGTTGAGCCGCCAGTCCCTGCGGACGGGAATCCAGTGGCGCTCGGCGACGTCCAGGGCGATGTTGGCGGTGCTGATGGCCCGCCGCAGCAGCGAGGTGTGCACCACCTCCGGCAGCAGTCCGGACTCGGCGAGCAGCTCGCCTCCCCGCCGCGCCTCGGCCTCACCGTTTTCCGAGAGGGGGACGTCCACCCATCCAGTGAACAGGTTCTGCGCGTTCCAGGTGCTCTCACCGTGGCGCAGCAGTACGAGGGTACCGACAGTCATGGCGCCAGGTTATCCCCACGGCAGGACGGGAACGCGACGCGCGGGTGCGGCAACTCACCGGAGGGCGGGGTTCCGCGGCCCACCACGGTCCTGTCGGGGAGGAACACCGGATTGTCGGTCACTTTTTCGGATGTTCACGAGATCGGAGCAGAAAGTGAAATCGGACTGTTATTCATTCGCCTCCTCCTCGCTCCCTCGACTGTGTCGCTAATCACATATTCGGGTGAAATGGCGACACGGGCACTTCGCAGGGTTACTTTTTTGTTCAAACTTCACTCGAATGGAGGAAGGCATTGGCCTTGTGGTCCTTGCCCGACTCTGCGAAGTTTGGCAACGCTCTGGCGTGATCGGCTCCCACGCACTCCCCGATCGCGTCGGAGAAGTGTACGGTCCGCTCCCCCCGTCGGACCGTGCCGCCGGGCCAGGGTCTCCCCGCCTACTGCGCCCGGCACAGCGGAACCCCCGCGCGGGGCGGTTCGAGCTCGTGACTCCCCCTCTCTCCCGAACCGCCCCGCGCCGGGTTCGCCACGAGCGCCGGCGGGCGCCGCCGGCTCACTGCTGGTCCTCGACCTCCGTGACGGGACGGACCGGCCCCTCCCGCTCCACCAGGGAGCTGAAGGCCCGTAGGTTCGCCAGCGACTCGCCCCGCGACTCGCGCCAACCCCACTCCCGACGGATCGCCGTGGCGAAACCGATGCGCAGCAGCGTGTTGAAGTCCCCGTCGGCGGCCTCCAGCACCTGCCCCAGCACCCGGTCCAGCTCCTCCGGGGTGACCGCGTGCAGTCCGATCCTGCCGATCAGGTGGAGGTCACCCACCGCGTCGACGGTGTAGTGCACGCCGTACAGCCGCGCGTTACGCCGCAGCACGTAGCGGTAGAACTCCTCGTGTCCCTCGTCCGGACGGCGACAGACGAAGGCCTCCACCACCAGGGAGTGCTCGGTGACGATCAACCAGCAGTTCGTCTGCAACTTCCTGGTTCCCGGCAGGGTGACGAAGAACTTCCCGACCTCGGGGTGCTCGTAGGCGAGCTCCCCCTCGTCCAGCACGCCGCGTATCACGCCGTCGAGTGATTCCCGGATCTCCGAACCCATCACTGTCCCCAAACGTCGCGCTCCGTCGCCGGGACGCGCCACCACGCCCCGACAGCCCTCCCGGGAATCGAACCACGCCCACGAGAAGCCGGTGCTCAGGCCGTCGCCTCCCCGGGGGCGGACAGCCCCCGGAAGGTCCACCGCGCCCAGGCGTAGGTGTGCAACAACGACTCGGTGGTGCGCTGCCAGGAAAAACGCGCGGCGTTGTCCGGGGCGGCCGCGCCCAGTCCGGCCACGGTCTCCGGGCTCCGGATCAACGAGAGGAACACCTCGGCCCAGTCCGTCGGATCGTGTCCGTTCACCAGCCGTCCCGAGACGCCGTCGGCCACCGCCACCGTCAGTCCCCCCACCGCCGCGGCCACCACCGGTGTCCCGCAGGCCTGGGCCTCCAGCGCCACCAGCCCGAAGGACTCGTTGTAACTGGGCACCGCCACCAGATCGGCGGCGCGGTAGACCCGCACCAGATCGTCCCCCCACTGCGGCGGCATGAACCGCACCACGTCGGTGATCCCCAGTGACTCGGCCAGCTGCTCCATGGCCTCCGGCCGTTCCTTGCCGCTGCCGGAGGGACCGCCGACCACCAGTACCCGCAGCCGCGCGCGCAGCTCGGCGGAGCGCCCCAGCAGCTCCGCGACCGCGCGCAACAACACGTCCGGCCCCTTCAACGGCTGCACCCTGCCGACGAAGGCCAGCACCACCGCGTCGGGGTCCAGGCCGAGCCCACCCCGCGCCTCGGCGGTGTCGCCGGGGGTGAAGCGCTCCAGGTCCACTCCGGGAGGCACCACGGACACCGCATCGGGGTCGGCGTCGTAGCGGGTGACGAGTTCCCTGGCCTCGGCGTCGGTGTTGGCCACCAGGCGGTCGGCGTCGGCCACCACCTGCTCCTCACCGACCACCCGCACTCTCGGTTCGGGCTTGTCCCCCTCGGCGAGCGCGGCGTTCTTCACCTTCGCCAGGGTGTGGGCGGTGTGCACCAGCGGGACCCCCCAGCGCTCCCGCGCCAGCCAGCCCACCTGCCCGGACAACCAGTAGTGCGAGTGCACCAGGTCGTAGTAGCCCGGCTTCTGCCGGGCCTCCACCCGCAGGGCACCCGCGCCGAACGCGCACAGCTGGGCGGGCAGGTCGTTCTTGTCCAGCTCCTCGAACGGACCGGCCACGATGTGGCGCACCGTCACTCCCGGGGCCAGTTCGGCCACCGGCGGAACCTCCGAGGAGGTGGCCCTGGTGAAGATCTCGACCTCGGTTCCCAGTCGCGCCATCCGCCGCGCCGTCTGGGCCACATAGACGTTCATCCCGCCCGCGTCCCCGGTGCCCGGCTGCTCCAACGGGGATGTGTGCAGGGAGAAAACGGCGACACGACGCGGACGCATCGGAATCCTGGTGGAAGTCATCTGCTGCTCATCGCAAGTTCGTCGGGTGAGCCCGGGACGTTCGGACCCACGAAACCACGACGCGGCGGAGCCCGGAAACATTCCGAGACACACCCGACAGCGGCACTCACCCGTGCGGGGACACCACCGGAGACGACGTCGGGAAACAACGCCCACCAGGGCGGAAAGAAGCCACCGGACTCCCGGGAGGACGCCGCTGTGAGATGCCCCACCACGAGCGGGCCGCTCCGGGATCCGGGCTCGGTGCGCGATCCCGGGCGACCGGGTCCGGGGCCGGGCGACGTGGCACGCGACCACGTCCCGGCCCCGAGGGTTCAGCCCGGAGTCCGGCTCACAGCGCGGACTTCTGCTGCCACTGCTGCCAGCTCAGCATCCAGTCGTAGACCGCGTAGCGCGGCGGCATCTGGGTGCCCGAGCCGGTGACCTCGACCGGGTCGCCGATCAGCGCGCTGTCGAAGTACTCCTTGGCGTCGGCGTTGGTCAGGTTCACGCATCCGTGCGAGGTGTTGCGCACCCCGATGTTCGCGCGGTTCTGCTCGTTCTCGTGGATGAACTCGCCGTGGTTGGAGATCCGCACGGCCCACTTCTTCTTCACGTCGGTGTAGCCGTACTTCGGATTGTCCATGATCTCCACCGGGTGCTTGGCCATCACGGTGTAGGTGCCCTCGTGGGTGTGCAGGTCCGGGTTGGAGGGTTTCCCGTAGCTGGCCGGGTAACTGGCCACCTGCTCGCCGTCCCGGATCACCCGCAGCCGGTGCCTGTCCACCTCGGCCTTGACCACCTGGGCGCGTCCGATGTCGAACTTCGTGGTCAGGTCGGCCTTGCCGTACTTGCCCGCGCCGTAGTCCACCCCGTAGAGGGGGGCGTCGACGCTCACCTCGGTGTGGGCGGGCCAGTACTCCTTCGGCCTCCAGTCGACCTGCCGGTCGTTGAGCCAGGCCCAGGCCCCCTCCACCGGTTCGGAGGTGTCCACCTCCAGCAGGCGCTGGACCTCGGCCTTGTTCTCCACCGGAGCGTCGAACTTGATGCTGATCGGCATCGCGATGCCCACGGTCTTGTCGTCGATCGGGTTGATCGTGGCCCGCACCACCCGCTCCGGGGCGACCGTGTGGAAGTCCCCGCTGACCGGGGTGGTCTCTCCCGAGGACCCGACCAGCTCGCCGGACCACTCGTATGCCGTGTCATAGCCCAGGGGTTCGGTGGCCCGCCACGAGGAGCCGTCCTCGGCGAGCTCACCCTCGACCCGTTCGTTCTCGTCGTTGGTCAGTGAGACCTCGCGCAGCGTGCCGTTCTCGGCCACGAGCTTGATCGGGTCCTTCGGGTTCACCCCTCCGGCCCCCTTGTCCGGCTCGAAGGAGACGGAGGGCTCTGCGCCCCGCTGCCCGTCCGTGCCTCCGCCGGTTCCTCCGCTGGCACCGGAACATCCGGAGACCAGCGCCAACGCCGCCAGCACCGCGACCAGTGCTCCCCCTGGCGAGCGCACTCGTGAACCGTTCACCCTGGTGGCCACTCCTACCTCGATCCGTTGCGTGTGTGACTTCCGCTGCGTAATCGGATCCGCGTGTTCGGGGGGCCTCGCCGAGCTTCCGTCCGGAACCTCCCGGGAAGCAACTCGATCAGTCGCCCGGGACCCCGCGACCCGACGGGAGTGGGGCCCGGCTCCGGAGTCGGACCCCACGCATTCCCCGAACGCGTTTCATCTCTACTGGGAAGACGTCCGAGAGCAGCCGAGGATGCCCGATCCGGACAGTGTCACCGATCACATCTGCGCGCTCCCGGGGCCACCTCGACGGCACGTACGCGAGAATCGGGCCGTGAGCACCGATCCGACAGCGACGACGAGGAATCCGGACCCGTCCGAACGAGCCGTGGCCGTGGTCACCGGGGCCAGCTCCGGCATCGGCGCGGCGACCGCACGCCACCTGGCCGCGGCGGGATTCCACGTGGTCCTGGGAGCCAGGCGGGTCGAACGGCTGCGGGAACTCGCCGCCGAGATCGACGCCACCGCCGCCCGGCTCGACGTCACCGACGCCGACTCGGTCGCGGAGTTCGTGGCGCAGCTCCCCCAGCGGTGCCGGGTGCTCGTCAACAACGCCGGCGGGGCCAAGGGAAGCTCCCCCGTGGCCGAGGCCGACGAGCACGAGTGGCGTTGGATGTGGGAAACCAACGTGCTCGGCACCCTGCGGCTCACGAAGGAGCTGCTGCCCAGGCTGGTCGCCTCGGGCGACGGACACGTCATCACCGTGACCTCGGTGGCCGCCCTGGAGGTCTACGACAACGGCGCGGGCTACACCTCCGCCAAACACGCCGAGGCGGCGTTGCACCGCACCCTGCGGGGTGAACACCTGGGCGAGCCGGTGCGCTTCACCGAGGTCGCCCCGGGACTGGTGGAAACGGAGTTCTCCGAGGTCCGCTACGGCGGGGACACCGAACGGGCCGCGGCCGTCTACCGGGGACTCACCCCGCTCTCCGCCGACGACGTGGCCGACGTGATCGCCTACGCCGCCACCCGCCCCGCGCACGTCAACCTGGACCAGATCGTGCTCAAACCCCGGGACCAGGCCTCGGCCACCCGAGCCCACCGCCGCTGAGCCCGCCGGAAGCCCCGACCGGGCCCCGTCCGGCCAGGTCGTGCGCGCACGGGCGCCGGTCTCAGCGCACGTACTCGTCCTGCGCGCGCAGCCTGCGGAACGTCACCGCCAGTTCCAGGTCGAGTTCGGCCAGCACGTCGGCGATGGGGCAGGCGTAGCCCACCGTTCCGTCCCTGCTGCCGGCCAGGTGCAGTCCCACCACCCGACCGTCGCCGTTCACCAGCACCGCTCCCGCGTCGCCCTCTCCCACGAAGGGCTGGTCGTCGGAGGAGGTGACCCTGAGCTGTTCCCGCAGCACCCGCACACCGAGCGCGGGGCCGTGGTCCAGGCGGACGGTGGCGTCGGTGGACGTCACCGTCGCGCTGGTCAGTCCCGTGCCGAATCCGCTCTTGCGCACGAACTCGCCGGGCTCGGCGCTTCCCTGGCCGGTGACCGAGCCGATACCGGGGATCAGGCAGCAGCGGTCCAGGGACCCGGCGAGCGTCACCGCCGCCGCGTCCACCTTCCCGGACAGGGCCGCCCGTGAAAGGTCCGCGTACTCCCGCCCGGACTGCGGATCCAGCATCGCGTCGCCGACCGACCAGGCGTCGTCCATGCAGGCCACGTCGAAGGTGGTCAGTCCCATCGTGAACACCGTGGACCCGTATCCGAACACGAGGGTGCCCAAGGTTCCGATCCGGTGACAGTCACTGGCGGACTCCGCCCGGCCCGGTTCCACCGTGACCGGACGGCGCGGACTGATCCCGACCCCACCGAACACGGTGGCGCTCTCCACGGGAGCCAGCGGCGGAACCGGATCGTCCAACCTGTAGTGGGCGTGGTGCAGGGTCACCGCCTCCTCCACCACGTCGGTGGGGATACCGAGCACGTGCTCGGGGATGCGGTGGGACTCCCCGAGCAGCTCGACGGGTTCCTTGCGTTCGACGGAGACGACGATCGACTGCTGGCCGGTCGTACGGCCCGCTGTGCGCTTCTCTCCGATGTCGACGGCGACAACTCCCGGAATGTCCAGCAGTTGGTCCTCGACCGCGCGTTTGACCGGACGAATCACCGCCCGATCGCGTACTTCCCTGACGCTTGTCATGGCAGCCTCCGCCCACCATTTAACACGCAGGGTTAGAGACCAGTCACGAAGAGTCACTCTTCTGGTCGTCACCCGGCTTCACCGGAGCAGACAGTCCAGTAAAACCGGCTCCGGTTCCAGCGACACGCCGAAGGCCCGCGCCACCCCGGCCCGCACCTCACTCGCCAGCGCGAGCAGATCGGCGGTGCTCGCCGTCCCCCGGTTGGTCAACGCCAGGGTGTGCTTGGTGGACAGTCCCACACGTCCGCCGGGACCCGGGTACCCCTTGGTGAACCCGGCCCGTTCGATCAACCAGGCCGCCGAGAGCTTCGTCCCCCCGCCGGGGACCTCGTAGCCGGGGACGCGCTCGCCCGCCCGCTGTTCGATACGGCTGCGCACGGCGGGCCACCGTTCGGCCTCCACGATCGGGTTGGTGAAGAAAGACCCGGCGCTCCAGGTGTCGTGGTCGTCCGGATCCAGCACCATCCCCTTGCCGCGCCGCAGTCCGAGGACCGCCTCGCGCACCCGGGCGAGGGGAACCCGTCGGCCGACCTCCACGCCGAGTACGCGGGCCAGCTCCCCGTAACGGACGGGATCGGACAGCCCGTCGGCGCTCAACCGCAGCCGCACCCGCAGCACCACCGCCGTGTCGGTGTGCTTGAGCACGCTGCCGCGGTACCGCAGCCCCAGCTCCTCTGCGGGGACGGTGCGAACCTCGCCCCGGACCCGGTCCAGCAGGTCCACCGAGACCAGCCGCTCCGAGACCTCCGTGCCGTAGGCCCCCACGTTCTGCACCGGGGTGGCCCCGGTCGATCCGGGAATGCCCGACAGGCACTCCAGCCCGCCCAGACCGCGCCGCACGGTGTCGGCCACCACGGCGTCCCAGTCCTCACCGGCCTCGGCCGTCAGCCACACGGTGCCGTCCGGACCCGTCTCGTAGCACAGTCCCGAGGTGGCCACCCGCACCACCAGGCCGTCGAACCCCTCGTCGGCCACGACCAGGTTGGAACCGCCGCCGAGCACCAACAGCCGTCTGCCCGCCCCGTCGGCGGCGCGGACCCGCTCGACGAGCTCCTCGGCGGTCTCGGCCACGACCAGCTCCGTGGCCGCCCCGCCGAGCCGGAGGGTGGTGTGCCGGGCCAGCGAACGCGCCCCGGGGTTCTGGACGCCCGCCCGTACGAGCGCCTCGCCGTCGGACATCGAACTGGAGGTCACGGTCGTCAACGGTAACCTGCGCCGCATGACACGCCTCATCGAGCACCGCAGCACGTCGTCGTGGTCGGCCGAGCACGTCCGGGCGGCCCTCGTCGACCCGGAGCCACTGCGGGAGCGGCTGGCGATGCTGGGGGGCGACCTCGCCGAGCTGGTCTCCCACCACGCCGGGGAGGACGGCGTGCACGTACGGATCCGCCAGCGCATCCCCGCACCGGACCTTCCCGCCCCGCTGGCGGCGGTGCTGAACAGGAGCACGGTTCTCGAACGCAGCGAGACCTGGCGCCGCCGGGACGAGAACCACGTCGTCGGGGAGGTCGCCGCCCTGGTACGCGGCGTGCCCGCCTCGGCCACCGCCTCGCTGTGGCTGCGTGACCTGCCGGAGGCGGAACGTGGGGACCCCGACCGGGCCACCGGGCGCCCCGGAACCGTCGAGCGGAGCGAGTTCGTGCTCCGGGGCGAGCTGCGGGGGCGTCTGCCTCTGATGCGGGGCGGCACGGAGACACTGCTGCACCGACAGCTGTCCCTGCTGGTCGAACAGGAGTGCCGCTTCGCCGCCGGATGGCTCGCCCGGCACGGCTGAGGCGGGCCCGCCGAGGGCTTCCACCGCTCCACGGGCGGCTCACGCGGGCGAGAGCTCCGGGGGCTCAGTCGGCGGCCAGGAACTCCCCCAGCAGCCGACGCAGCGCCGTGCGCTCGGTCATCATCGGCGCAGCGGAGTCGAACAGTTCCAGGCGGCCCCGCGGCAGCGTCGCGGCGAGCTGCTTGGCCACCTCGGAGTCGTGCAGGGGGTCGGCCGTGGCCCCCACCACCAGGACAGGGCAGTTCACGTTCTCCAGGGCGGCACGGTCGGCCAACGGAGCCTGTTCCGGCAACCTCTCCAACGCGGTCCCGAGCCGGAGCAGGTTGGCGGTGCGTTGCTCCACGTACCGCCCCACGGCCGCACCGGCGGGCAGGCCCTCCCGGACCATCTCGCGCAGGGTGGTTCCCTCGTCCGTGGCGGCCGCCCGCACCCCGGCGAGCAGCCGGTCGAACACCTCGCTCACCGCCGGGTTCCTGGGTTGGTCGATCGCGGCCGGAAGCAGCAGGGCCAGCCGCCGGAACCGGCGCGGGTGCTCGGCGGCGATCCGGGTCAGCGCCCCCGCGCCCAGCGAGACCCCGACCGCCCGGTCGGCGCCGACCAGGTCGGCGACCCGCAGCACGTCGGCGGCCACCCGGCCGTAGTCCCAGTACTCGGGGTCCGGCGGGTCGACCGCGGCGCCGTGCCCGGGCAGGGTGAGCACCACCCGGGTGCCGGGCACTCCGGAGGCGGGGATGCGTGCCTCACCGTCGGTGGCGCCCAGTCCGTGTGTCACCAGGGTCACGGGCTCGCCGCCGCCGTGAACCCGCCACGTGGCTCCCGAGGGCAGCACGTTGTCGGACTCCGCCGTGCCCTCCGTGCCGGTGCGCACTACCAGGGACTGCCCTTCTGCACTTCGAGCACCTTCGGGCGCACGTCGACGATGTAGACCAGCGCGGCGACCAGACCGGCGACCCAGATGATGGTCATGGGCCCGCCCCGCATGAGGATCAGCACCAGCGCTCCCGCGCCGGTGATACCGAGCCAGGCCGGCTTGGACAGTTTGTCGGCCGCGGTGAACGCGTCGGCCCGCTGCATGGCGGCGTGGCCGAAGGCGTACACACCGACCACGATGCCCGCGATCCACAGCGCGGTGACGATCACGTAAGCGAGTAGCACGTCCCCGAGGATACGTCCTCGCGCCAGCCCGAAGGCCCCGGCACGGGTGCGGCTCACTCGGCGGAGTCGTCCTCGGCGCCGGAGCCTCCCTTCTTCGCCGTGGTGGAACGGCGCCCGCCACCGGAGCCGCTCTTCCTCGTCCCGGAGGTGCTTGTCTTCCTGCCGTCGGCGGAGTCCTCGGCCCGCTCGGAGTCCTCGGAGCCTTCGGTGTCCCGGCCCGACTCACCGCCGCCGTGCTCCCCGAACTGGCGGGTCACGGTGCTCACCCGGCCGAGTACGTCGTCGGCCAGTTCCCTGGCCTCGTCCACGACCTCCTCGACTCGGTGCTGGGCCTGCCCGACCTGGTCCTCGGCGCGCCGCACGCCGGGCTGGTTGCGCAGCCGCTCCAGGGTCCGCTCGCCGCGCTGCCCGCAGTAGCCGTAGAACCGCACCGCCGAGTCCCGGTAGTGGTCGAGCAGCTCGCGCAGCTGTCCGGCACGCAGCCGCTCGCGGAGTTCACCCAGGTCGAGGTGCTGTCCGCTTCCCTGCCCGCGCGCCGAGCCGGCGTACTCGGTGATCTGGTCCCGGACCCGCTGCGCGGTCTCCATCACGGCGTGGGCGGCGATGTCGCCCGCTCCCAGCGCGGCCAGCAGGGGCGTTCTGGCCTGGTGGTAGAGACTCTCGGCGGTCCGGCCCGCGCCGTTGCCGGTCCGCCCCTGGTCGTCCCGGCGGGTCTGTTCGTCCTGTCGGGTCGTCATCGTGATCACTCCTCGGATTCGGGTCGCACCGTCGTGGTGGAGACCGTGGGTGTCCCGTCGCCGGAGGCGGCGGGGATCGTCGCGGCCTCGGCCCGGTTGTCCCGGCGGAACGAGGCGTAGACCTCCAGCAGTGTCTGCTTCTGCCTTTCGTCGATCTCGGTGTCGGCGAGGATCGCGTCGACCACCGGTCCGGAGGGACGGTGCTCCATGATTCCGGCCCGCACGTACAGCGTCTCGGCGGAGATCCGCAGCGCCTTGGCGATCTGCTGCAGGATCTCCGCGCTGGGTTTGCGCAGCCCCCGTTCCACCTGGCTCAGGTAGGGGTTGGAGACCCCGGCGCGTTTGGCCAGTTGACGCAGCGAGATCTGGGCCGTGTCCCGCTGCGCTCTGATGTAGCTTCCCAGGTCGGACACGGCACGGTTGACCACGCCGTTGACCGAACGGTCCGCACGTCCCACGGTTCCACCTCTCGGTTCCACGCTAACAAGGTCGCTAGCTTTTGCAAGCACCAAGTTTGCACTCTTTCGGGCGACGCCGGGAACGGCGAACCGACACCCCCGGAACGGCCGCCTTCGCGGGGGGCGCGGCCCCGGAAGCGAGCCCGAAACCCCGCACCGCCGCGAGGGATCCACGCGCCTACCCACCCGACCCGGCGGATCACCCCGGGTGGGCCCCGCCACCCGCCCGAGGCGTTCCCCCGGTCGTGCGCGCCGCGCCATCTTTCGGGCAACCTCGTCGGTGCAGGCCGTTTCTGGCCTACGATGGGCGTGTGAACAGCAAAGCCGTCGCAGCCGTCGCGCCGAACGGGCTATCAGCGACAGCGTCCGAGCCCGTCGGGCCCGACACGGAACAGGACATCGACCTTCTGCTGGCGTTCCTCAACACCACCGACGCCGAAACGGGCACGGACGTGCTCCGGGACCCGGAACAATGGCGACTGTGGTGCCTGGAACACACCGGCCAGGCTTCCGTGGACACGACAGCCGCACGCGAGATCCGCGACCTCATGCGCATGTCGATCAGCTGTGACCCGGTGGCACCGGACACCACCCCCCACGGCACCGCCCAATGGCCGGTGCACGTCCGTCTGGAGGACGGGGTGCCGGTGACCTCCGGAACCGACGCGCTCGGAGTCGTGTTGGCCGCGGCCTCCCGCATCGTGATCACCGGCCGGTGGCACCGCATCAAGATCTGCCCCGCGACGAACTGTCTGTGGGCCTTCTACGACAGATCCAGAAACCGCTCGCGCACCTGGTGTTCGATGCGGGTCTGCGGAAACAGGGAGAAGGCGCGTTCCTGGCGCGAAAGGCACACCGCCCACTGAGGCCGGACGGTGTGTCGTCGTGAACGGCCGCCCCGGCCGTTCACGACACCAGGTGCGTGACGACGTGGATGGCCAGCCCGGCGAGCGCACCGACCACCGTGCCGTTGATCCGGATGAACTGTAGGTCGCGCCCCACGTGCAGTTCGATCTTCCGGGAGGTCTCGGCGGCGTCCCAGCGTTCGACCGTGTCGGTGATCAGCGTGACCAGTTCCGCGCGGTAGTGCGTGACCACGTGGCGGGCGGTCTCCCGCAGCCAGCCGTCCACCTTCTCGCGCAGCTCCGGCTCGGACACGAGCCGTCCGCCCAGCGACCGCAGCCCCTCGCGCACGCGGTGCCGCAACTCGCTGGAGGGGTCCTCGGCGGCCTCCAGGAACATGTCCTTGGCCGTGGTCCAGGCGGACCCGATCAGCTCCCGCACCTCGGGGTGCTCCAACACCTGGTACTTGACCCGATCGACCCGTTCCATGGTGCGCGGGTCCTCCCGCAGGTCCCGGGCGAACTCGACCAGGAAACGGTCCACCGCCGCCCGCATCCGGTGCTCGGGGTCGGTGCGCACCGCCCAGGCGAAGGACAGCAGCTCGCTGTAGACCCGGTCCGCCACGATCGAGTCGAAGAACCTCGGCGACCACGACGGGGCCCGCTGCCCGACCACCCGCGAGACGGTCTCGCGGTTGTCCCGCACCCAGTCGTAGGCGCGGTCGCACACCAGGTCGACCAGTCCGTGGTGGGAACCGTCCTCGAAGAGCCGCCCGAGCACGCGCCCCAACGGCGGCCCCCACGGGCGGTCCACCACCCGCCGCACGAGCACCTGCTCCAGCACCCGGCGGACGTCCTCGTCCCGCAGCACCCGCACCGCGCCCCGGGCCAGGGTGGCCAGCTCGCCTGCGGCCCGCTCCGCGTTGTCCGGCACCGCCAGCCACTCCCCGGCGCGGCGGGCCGGTTGCGCGCGGTCCAGTTTGTCCGTCACCACGCTCTCGGAGAGGAAGTTGCCGCCCACGAAGTCCCCCAGGCTCCGACCGAGCAGGTTCTTGCGCGTGGGGATGATCGCGGTGTGCGGGATCGGCAGCCCCAGCGGTCTGCGGAACAGGGCGGTCACCGCGAACCAGTCCGCGAGCGCGCCGACCATCCCGGCCTCGGAGGCGGCGTTGACGTAGCCGACCCACCACGGCGCTCCCTCGCTCTCCCACCAGCGGGTGAGCGCGTAGATCACCGCCACCAGCAGGAACAGCCCGGTGGCCACCCCCTTCATCCGCCGCAGGGAGCGCTGCCGGAGGAGTTCCGTCCCCGAGAGATCCGACACTCCACGATTCTGACAGCGCCCCGGCCCCGTTCCCCCGCGCCTGCCGCGCCGGAAGCGCGTCCCCGTCCGGCGCACCCCACTCTCTTCCAGACGGAGTGATCCGCCTCACCCGACGGGGAAACCCCCGGTCCGCTCCTCCGGCCCCGTCCCGCCCGGCGGACACCGGACTAGGCAACCCCACGCGGGCGGCATAGGCTGCGCCGCGTGCGTACTCCAGCCCTGACCAGCCGACTCCGTCCGTTCACCTCGACGATCTTCGCCGAGATCACCGAGCTTGCCCGCCGTACCGAAGCGGTGAACCTGGGGCAGGGTTTCCCCGACACGGACGGCCCCTCCGGGATGCTGAACCGCGCGCGACGGGCCATCGGAGAAGGTGTGAACCAGTACCCGCCCGGCCCGGGAGAACCCGAGCTGCGCGCCGCGATCAGCGCCCAGCGCGAGGCGGACTACGGTCTCGCCCACGACCCGGACACCGAGGTGCTGGTGACCGTGGGGGCCACCGAGGCGATGAGCGCGGCGATGACGGCCCTGCTCGAACCGGGCGAGGAAGTGCTGCTGATCGAGCCCTACTACGACGCCTACCCCGTGGCGGTGGCCATGGCGGGCGGCGTGCACCGCTCGGTGCCGCTGCGGCCGAGCGACACCGGCTTCGCGCTGGACACCGCGGCCCTGCGGGCGGCGGTGGGCCCGCGGACCAGGGCGGTGGTGCTGAACTCGCCGCACAACCCCACCGGCACCGTGTTCACCGAGGCGGAACTGGCCGCCGTGGCCGAGGTGTGCCGGGACAACGACCTGATCGCCGTCACCGACGAGGTCTACGAGCACCTGGTCTTCGACGGGCCCGCGCACCGGCCGTTGGCCACACTGCCGGGGATGGCCGAGCGCACCCTGTCCGTCTCCAGCGCGGGCAAGAGCTTCAGCGTGACCGGCTGGAAGATCGGCTGGGTGTGCGGTCCCGCCGAGCTGGTCGCGGCGGTGCGGGCCGCCAAGCAGTTCATGACCTTCGTGGGCGGGGCTCCCTTCCAGCCCGCCGTGGCCCACGCGCTGCGCGCCGAGCGGGACTGGCTGGCCGAGCACCGCGCGGACCTGCACCGCAAGCGGGACCGCCTGTCGGCCGGGCTGAGCAGAGCCGGTTTCGGGGTGCTGCCCTCGCACGGAACCTACTTCGTCTGCGCCGACGTCCGCCCCCTGGGCTACTCCGACGGCTCCGAGTTCTGCCGCGCCCTGCCGGAACGCGTCGGGGTGGCCGCGATCCCGCCGCAGGTGCTCTGCGACGACCCGAGCCGGATCCGGCACCTGGTGCGTTTCGCCTTCTGCAAGCGCGACGAGGTGCTGGACGAGGCCGTCGAACGGCTGCTCCGGCTCGGGTGAGCACACCCGTCCTCGTGCGGGAGGCGGGCACGCGGCGAGTGGCCGGGCTCAGCAGACGAACCAGTCCGTGACCGCCCGCCCGCCGGTGCGCGGGCACAGCAGCACGCTGACCGGCCCGGCCGGGACGGCGCGGATCCGGAAACCCCCGCCCGCGTCGAGTTCGCCCCGGCGGGTGCCCGTCGGGTGGCGAAAGACCACCTCCCCGCCGGGAACGGGTTGTCCGGACCTGCTGAGCACCATCCCGGAGGCGCGCAGCGAACCCGGCTCCTCCGGAGTCAGCGCCAGGTCGAGCACCCGACCGGCGACGGCGAACACGAGTCCGCGTTCCCGCTCGCCGACCTCGGAACCCGCGCTGGAGGCGGCGTCGGCGGAGTCGCTGAGCAGCACGAAACGTCTCGCGGCAGCGCCACCGGCGAGCCCGCGGCCCACCCGGTAGGCCCGGCTGACCGCCCGCGCCGGGGTGGGGTCCGCCGTGCGGAACAACCGCCCCAGCAGCCCCAGTTCGGTACCCGCGCCCGTCACAGCGCCACCTCCGGTTCCTCCACCCCGCCCAGGGCGAGCATCCGCTGCCGCAGCGTCCGCAGGCAGCGCTGCTTCTTCGGGCCGATGGAACCACGGGGCACGCCGAGTGCCCGGCTGATCTGCTCGTAGCTGGCCTCCGGGGCCACGGCCATCACCCGCAGCAGCCGCTGGCACCGACCGGACAGCTGGGAGAAGGCCCGCGCCAGCCGGGCGGCGAGCACCGAACGCAGCGCGGCGCTCTCCGGGTCGCCCCCGTTGTCGGCGGTCTCGACCAGCAGGCCGTCCAACCCGGCCGGGGACTCCCTCCGGCGGGCGCGGGCCAGACGCAACGACTCGCGGCGGGCGGTGGTCACCAGCCAGCCGGGCAGTGCCTCGGCGTCCCGGATCCGGTGCAGGTTCTCCGCGAGCGACAACCAGGTGGCCTGCCAGACGTCCTCGGCGTCCGCGCGCGTGGCCGAGTAGGCCCGCGCCGCTGCCCAGACGACCCCGCCGTTGCGGTCCACCAGGTCGCGCCAGGCGCGTTCGTCGCCGCCGACGACACGGCGCACCAACACGGAGGTCCCACAGGAGTGTCCCGGTTCCGTCACTGTCGCCACCCTTTCCTGCTCTGCGGCTTGGTCTCGTCTCCGGACCGGTGTCCGGCGAGCGTGTCTCGCACGCGTCCCGGCGATCCGGGTTCGACCTGTAGGAGCCGCGGGAGTGGCGGACGGATTCACCGCTCGCGTCGAAACCCTCGAACGGGGCATCGGTTCGCGTAGTCCTACTCAGCGTTCCGGTGACCACGCCCGGTGTGGGGCCGCCAACACGACCGAACACACCGGTGTCACCCCCTGGCGGGAAAACCCGCCGGTGAATAGGGTATATACCAACGCCTAACCGGGTGACAAAAAGTCGTGGTTGGTGCCAACTCGGCCGCTGCACGGCAGGATGATGTTCGCAACGCTGGCACCGAAGGCGGGCGGTGATCTCATGGCGCGACTTCCGGAAAGTCGTGGCCACGCGTCCGCACTCGGCGCCACGGCCCGCCTCGTCCTGTTCCTCGTGACCCTGGCCGCGTGCTGGTTGCTCGCCCAGTGGGCGGGCGAACAACGGGCCAACGCCGCCGGAGCCCCGGAGGGACCGGAACAGTCCGACTCGGTCGTGGACGTCTCGCCAGTCGAGGTCACGCTCGACCCGGTCCACGTCGAGGTCTCCGTCTCCCCGGGCGAGCGGCGCCCCCACGGCGGGGATCCCGCCGGGACGCCCTCGGCCGAGAGCTCCGCCGAGAACTCCGCCGAGAACTCCGTCGTGGAGAGTGCTCTGGTGGATCCTCCCGAGATCCGGCCGGTGGGGACCACCACCGTGTTGGACTCGGCCGAGTCCGCCCCGGAGACCGGGGCCGTCACGCCTCCCCCACGGACGAGGCCCGCCCCCCGGCACGGCGGGGACGAGCACCGCGCCGGTTCCCGCCCGGAATCCGACACGGGCACTGTGGACACCGCCGGGGGCTCCTCGGAGAGCGCGGGCGCAGACACCGCCGGGTCCACGCCCACCGGCACCGAGCCCTCGTCGAGCACCGGCACGGACACCGAGCCCACACCGTCCCCGCTGCCCACGGACCCGCACGCGGGCGGGAAGGCGGAAGACACCGCCTCCACGGCTCCTCCCACCGCCCCGCCTGGCCCGGACCCGCTCGGGGAACGGAACCGTCCGCTTCCCGCGGCACCACCGGCCCCCAGCCCCTGCGGCGCACAGTCCGCCCAGGGCAACGCGGGCTTCGGGGTGCGGGACCACGAGGCGGTGAACACCGACCCGTTGTCGCTGCCTCCGCCGCCCGAGATCCGCGGCGAACCGGACGCCGACCTCCTCGGCACCGGGATCAAGACGGTGGTCCCGGTCACCAGCCCGGACTGACCCGCTTCACCGCACGCGCACGGGAGGTCGACGTGTCCCGTGCGCGCGGTGGTCGCCCACGTCGTGATCAGCCCTTCTTCCCGTGAGTTTCCGGTCCGACTGTCTGCGCCCGGTCGGACCGGCGGGGCCCGTTTTCCGGACACTGTGCGAGCAGCCGTACCGGCACGGGCCCCGCCCCGGTGCCGTACTGCCCCTGCGGCACCGGGGTCGCGGCCACCCCACCGGCACGTCGAGGGGCCGTGCCGGTGGGGTGGTCCCGAGGCCGTGCACGCCGTCCCCGACGGCGCGAGGCGTTTCTCCCTTCCTCCCGTATTCCCTGCCCTCAGGGCCCGCTGTGGCGGCCCGGGAGCTTCCTGCCGGACAATCGGGGCCATGACCACCGTGGAGTCCGCCGGTCAGGCCGGTGCGGGGCGGGAAGCGACGAGCGAGGACGTGGTGCTGCTGCTGCCGAACGCGGCCGCGGTGCTGGACGGGGCGACCTCGCTGCGGCCGACCGAGTACTCGGGCGGCTGGTACGCGGCGCGGCTTTCCGAGGCGCTGCGTCCCAGGCTGCGCGCGGACGAGGCGGGACTGCCCGAGCTGCTCTCCGCCTCCATCGCCGAGGTGGCCGGGAGTCACGGGCTGCGCCCCGGTGACTCCCCCTCCAGCACCGTGTCCCTCGTCCGCTGGGATGACTCCACAGTGGAGGCACTGGTGCTGGCCGACAGCCCCGTGGTGGCCCTCACCCGCTCCGGCACCGAGGTGGTCAGCGACGACAGGCTCGCCGAGCTGGGCACCGGTTCCGACGACGGGTACCGGCGGTGGCTGCGCGCCGGTGGCGGTTTCGACGAGCACCACTTCCGGCACCTGCGGGAGGCCGTGGACGCCACGGGGAGGTGGCGCAACGTCGAGGGCGGTTTCTGGGTGGCCGAGGCGGATCCCGCCGCCGCCCACCGCGCGGTGCGGCGCAGCTGGCCCCGCGACCGGTTGGAGGCGGTGTTGCTGGCCAGTGACGGGGTCTCCTGCGGGGTGGACCGTTACGGCAGCTATCCGAGCTGGCGTTCGCTGTTCGAGCACGCCACGAGCGAGTCCCCGCAGGCGGTGCTGGAGCGGGTCCGGGCGGCCGAGGAGTCCGATCCGGACGGAACGCGGTGGCCGCGTCCGAAGAGGCACGACGACCAGGCGCTGGTGGTGGTCCGCTTCGACTGACCCGTCCCATCCCCGGTCGTGGGTTTCGGTGCCGCTCACCGGGGTGAGGCGCGGCGGCGGGTCCGCCACGTCCCGCGTTCGCGCGGCGATCTGTTGTGACGAACGACACCGATCAAAAAAGATCTCTTCCCCTAGAGACATTCGCGGTCCCACCTAGTACACTTGAACACGTCCACCTGACCCCCAGGGGTGGACTTGGCGCCCCCGCACTCCCGGTGACCCCCAGGCCGGTTGAGAGCGGGGGCGCACCTTATTGGTCCGCCTGTCACCTGTCCGGCTGAGCCGGCCGCGCCACCCCCGGTTTCGCCGGGTGTGTCGCGGCGACCCGTGCGATGCTCCGAGCCACACCCCCCGCACAACCGAATGGGACGCTCGGCGACGGCACGGCCGGAGTGCGTGGAGGACCGGACACCCCACCATCCCGGAAACATTCATCCGATCGAGTGAGTAACCGGAACTGTGTCGGTCCTTGAATCGTCGGTCTCAGTAAGAAACCCGGAGGTTTTTCACGAGCGGAGGCGGACCATGAACCTGCACGCGCGGATCGAACTGTTCGGCGGCCCGGAGGACGGCCGGGAGATCACCCTCCCCGTCAGCACCGAAGGACAGCCGCTCTCCCCGCTGCCGGTGCCCGCTCCCCGCAGCGCGGGCGCGGAGGACGAGGAAGTGGTCTGGTACGAGCGCGACCACCAGCGTGGTCGCTGCATGTGGGTGTACAAGTACGCCAACTGCCAGACGCCCCACCCGACCGAGGCTTCCTGAACGAAGCCGGAAGCGACCTCTCCGGACACGCGGTGTCGCGTGCCCCGGGCCGCCGCTCGGCCCCGCACCGCCGCCGTTCTGTCCGGACTCAGGGGCCGCGCCGCACGCTGGCCAGCAGCTCGGGCGAGACCTCCCGCCCGTCAGCACCGCGCAGCAGCACCGACACGTCTCCGCTGGCTTCCAGCACCGCCGCGCCCACCTGGTCGAAGTGGGTGACCCCGGCCAGCCGTAGTTTGGACAGCAGATCGTTACGGGTCATCTGCGCCTTGCGCAGGTTGTCGTACAGGATCTC
Source organism: Actinopolyspora mortivallis DSM 44261 (assembly GCF_000384035.1). Lineage (GTDB taxonomy): Bacteria > Actinomycetota > Actinomycetes > Mycobacteriales > Pseudonocardiaceae > Actinopolyspora > Actinopolyspora mortivallis. The sequence goes on along the minus strand of NZ_KB913024.1, from coordinate 46,196 downwards.
GGGCCCGTCCATCAGCAGCAGCGGCCAGTTGTCCACCAGCCCCTCCCACCTCCGGCGTCCCCGCGCCCGGGCGACCAGCCACTGCACCAGGAACAGCGTGCCCAGCGCGACCGCCCCCTGAACCAGCGGGGTGGACCCGCTCACCGCCGTGGTGGCGATGATCGACCCGAACGCCACCGTGGCCGCCAGGTCAAAGTTGGTCATCTGCGCGAACGAGCGCAGCCCAGCCAGCCGGGAGAACAGGATCAGCACCAGGTACATGCCGACGGTGCCCACGACCACCACCACGAGCACCGTCCAGGACACTCCGAACACCGCGGACAGCATCTGGTTCCCTCACTCCCTTTCCCGACCGCGCCGCGCCGTCGGCGGGCCCCACGAACCCCGGCTCACGGGACCTCCACCGAGACTCGGGGTCGAGGAAACTCCCTGCCGCGCGCACCGGCAAGGCGACACGCGAGGCCACGCTCGGAACCGACGGTGCGCGGCGTCACGAGGAGGCGAACCGCGGCCCGCCGAACGAGGTGACCCCGTGGAAGTGGGCGAGGGTGAAGTCGGCACCGCGTACACGGCAGCCTCGGAAGTCCCAGTGATCGAGGACCGCTTCGACCAGATCGAGGTCCATACCGTCCCAGAACTCCTCGTTGGTCGGTCGGTCGTGTTCGTCCGGATGAGGCCGTAGGTGTCGGGTCAGCAGACGTTGGGCGGTCAGACGAACCCGCCGTTCCTGCCGCTGGTACTCGGTGTCGGTGAGTCGACTGTCCTCCGGGAGCTGGACGCGGCGGCGAGTTTGAGCAGTGTGGCCAGCGCCGTAAGTCCCGACGGGCGCGACCGGGTCCGCGGGGGTCGGATCGGTGAGCGTAGTCGTCCCGTTCGGGAGCGGACCGCTCGATCTCCGACGGTGTGTAGGGCATACGCAGGTACGCGCAGAACAGGTTCACGATGGCCTGACGGTGGTCGGGGTTGTTCTGCCCGAGTCGGGACAGGGCGTAGAGCCCGACCATCCGCACCGGTGCCTGCTCGGAGGCGAGTTGTTGGGCCACGGAGGTGTAGAGCTCGATGACGCGTCGCTCGTCGGCGTCGTGTTTGGACTGTGCGGCCTTCTGTTCTTGGAGACGCTGGGCCTGTTCCTGCTGGAGTAGCCCCCACTCGGTGGCCCGCTGTTTGCGCGCGGCCAACACCAGCGCCGCCGTCCCACCGGTGCCCACGGCGATGCTGCCCGCCAGCTTGATCGCGTCCAACCGGACCTTGTCCCGCTCACTGCCCCCACCGAAGGCCCACACCAGCAGCGCGGCGGCTGTTACCCCCACCGTCAGCAGCAGAGCCAATCCCAGCCAGATCGCCCACCCCGGTATCGGCCGCACCGGCGCATCGGAGGGTTCGGGGGTGCTGTTCCCCCGGTCGCGCCGCCGCAGCCGGGTCCGCAGGTGGGAGGTCGCGAGCGCGGCCAGCAGGCCCGCGCTGGCGAGCGTGACCAGTCCGGGCGGCCGGAACAGCCCCGAGGCCACCAGGGTTCCGGCCGCGTGTGCGAGCAGCTCCGGCACGTCCACCGGGGTCCAGGCCAGTATCCCGGCGACGAGCCCCACGGCGGGGACGAGGAGTGTCCCAGGGGAGTGTCGAATCCGCCCGAGTCTCCGCCGGGCGCGCCCGATTCGGCTTTCCGTAGCCTGCCCAGTCACCCCACGATGCTCGCAGAAGTGATCACGGTGTTGGGCCGGTCAGCGGGATCACTGCCGCTCGGCTACTGGGATCCTCCCGGGGAGAGAGTCTGTTCCGCAGGAGGCGCCACAACCGGCCGTGTTCCGGATGGCTCCTCGCCAGCACCGCACCGCCTCGCCAGGGGCTCCGGAACCCTGGAGACGGCGGGGATTCCGCCCGTCGGGAGCCTCCGTCACCGGAAACGTCCGGTTTTCACCGCGTCGAGGAAGGCCGTCCACTGTTGACGGGTGGCGGTGGACTAGCCCGCCTCACGGTTCTTGGTGTCCCGAACGCCGGTCAGCTCGGCACCGAAGCCGACCTCGACGCAGTTGCCTCCGCTGTTGCTGCGGATGGACGTGGGCCTTGGGGAACATCGGAACGCGTGAAGCGGCCCTGTCATCCGTGGCAAGGGAAGGCCGTATCCACCGTCGTCGCGTTACCGACCGAAACCTCGGCGTTGACCGTCGGCCGGGCGCCCGAGGTCTTCCTCGACTGGTTGGCTCGTGCCGGCAGCACCAACACGATCCACGGCTGTACCACTGCGGTGGACAAGACCGCCGAGAGGATCGGTGAGCATCGACCGCTGGCGCCGGTGGCCGACGACATCGGCGAGGCCGGTGCGTCGCCGCTGCTGCCCATGGCGAGGTCCCGGCACAAGAACTCGGAGAACATCCGCCGCGGACAGCGCTGGGAACTACTTGCCGACCTCGCGGGTGGCGGTGGTCAGTGTCCGTTGGGTTCGGGGCTGGTGCCCTGGGCCGGGGTGGGGGCGGGCAGGGCCCGCAGCCGGTCGTGGAACTCCCGGGAGTCCGGGGACGGACGGCGTTCGGCGCGCATGTCCTGGTCCAGCGCGGTCAGGCGTTGCCGGGTGGTCTCACGGAGGTGTTCCGGCGCGATGGTGTCGAGCACGGTGGTGGCCAGGGCGGTGGCATCAGCCGGGGCGTGCTCGGCGGCGGCCGCGCGGGCGCGGATGACGGTGGCGGCGGCCCACCCGGGCGAACCCGTGGCTTTCAGGGACACAGCGGTGGCGGCGTGTTCGGAGGCCTGGCGGGTTTCGCCGAGGCGCAGTGCGGATTCGGCGAGGTGTTGGTGGAATTCGGCTCGGTCGAAGCCGAAGCGTCCCGGCTGGTCGGTGGCGCTGTCCATATCGCGTTGGGCGCGGGTGGTGGCCGCGGCCGCGTCGCCGCGGCGACCGAGGGCTGCCAGGGCGCGCAGTTCGCACCAGGCGGTGATCTGCGCTCGACGTAGCGGGGCGTCGGCGTAGTCGTGGGCGTGGCCTGCCAGTTCCAGGGCCTCGGCGGGACGCTGCCCGAAGCAGGCCACCATCGACTGCGCGCCCAGACTCCATCCGGCCAGGTGGTGCTCGCCGACGCTGGCGCCCAGTCGTGCTCCGGTTCCCAGGTGGATGTGGGCACCGGCGTAGTCGGAGGTGTGGAAGGCCAGGTTGCCCAACAGGGCCGAGAGCCAGCCGGCCAGTCGGCGGAGTTCGGTGCGGTCGGCCTCGTGCTGGTCGTGGGTGAGCATGTCGACGACCATGTGCCGGGCCCGGTGGATCTCGCCGGCCAGCACGCTGGATGCGTAGCGGGAGTAGTGCCGGGCGAGGTACGCCGGGCACGCTTGGAAGACATCTACCTGAAGTTGATCACTACCGAACCGGTGCAACCCGGGGCTTGAGAGATCTTGGGCCCGTCGTGTGTGAAGTCCTATGGCGAGAGGAATGGCGCGGACACATGCCGGAGAGATTCAAAAGATCGAGGGATGGCGTGATTTGGCCGAGGTCTCGGGCGAGCTGGGTGAGTGAGTCCAAGCGCGGTCGTGGATGACGGGGGACGGTCCCACGGCGTTGTTTACCGCAGCGGTTGCGTGGCTACATCAGCGTCGGGTGTTGTTGTCGGGGTTGACGGTATTGGCCCGGCTGGTGGCTTCATGCCGGGAGGCGGCGTCGCAGCAGTTGGGGGAGGCGTTGTCGGGGCTGATCAACCGAACACGATGGTCCGCATGGAGGTCATAGGCACAAAACAGCCCTACAGGTGCGGAGAACATGAGAGGCTGCGTTGTGGATCAATTCCGCTGAAGTGAGGAGATTCACTCATGCGTAAGGTACTTGTTGGTGTTCTCGCCGCTGTGGCCAGCATGCTGTTCGTCCCCTCGGCGGCATACGCGGGCAATAGCTCTGCGGCATGTAGCACCGAGGGTCGGTGCGGTGCCTATGTGACTTTCGACGACCACGGCGAACACCTTGAGGCTTACGACACCGAACCCGACGGCCACGGCGTGTATGTGAAGTACAAACGCTCCGATGCGCCTAACGACGGTGAATTCACCCACCGCGACGGCGCCGGAACCTGGTACGACCACAACATGAGCATGCCTGAGGGCGCGACGATCAGGTTCAAAGTGTGTCGAATCGACGGGAGTTACATCCATAACTGTTCCGTTTGGACAGAAGGCACCGCCTGACTCGTCGTTGATGACACGAGACTCACCGCGACCGAGCGTGAGCCCCGGCTCAGACGTTGAAAAGGGGCAGCAGCCCCGCCCCCAAAACCGCCACCCCAACCCCAGGTCGGGCAGGTAGTGCCCAGCACTGTTAGCGGCGGCTCTCGGGCGGGGCCGGTCCATGGTCTACGCCTGTATGACTGGGCCGCTTCCCGCTCGAGGTCGGCTGGCCTCGGGAAGAGGTCGTTGGCTGCTGGCCCGATGCTCCATCCGCGATCCCAGCGAGATCGCCTACTACGTCTGCTACGGAGCCCGCCGAACGTGTCTGGTCCTGCTTTGCCAAGCTGAAGATTTCGGAGTCCTCCGGGCACGGGCGAATGGCCGCCGGAGGCACCACACACAGTGAAAGGACGGTCCGATGCCCACACGACGACGAGGCCCGGTCGTGGCTGGCCTGGCTATCCTCGGCTTGTTAGCCACAACGCTCCCCGCACACGCGGTGGTTTCCCCTGCGGAGGAGCCTCTGAACTTGGCCAACTTCGAACTGCGTCCCAACAAGATGGGCACCGAGCTCAAGGACCGAGTCGACCGCCTCGACGATGAACTACCCAGAGCCGGCGTGAAGAGGATCTTCGAGGACGCCAACCGGAAGGGCGTGGTCGAGGGCGGGGTCTGCAACGAGAACGCGGACCTGGACGGCATGGGGGAATTCGTACGCAGGCTCAGCACGAGTATGTGCTTCAATTCCGGCGACAACTCCACCATGCTGTGGTACCCGCAGGGAGTGAGCACCATCGCCGACGCGCAGGACGACAAGCACTGGGGCGCGGAGAACCAGCCCGTGCTGGTCTCCTGGTACGACAGCAGCAAAAAGGACGGGGTCGACGACGGAGAGGACGAGCTGGAAAAGGGCGTGCGCGTGTCCTTCATGGACCCGCACACCGGACGCTACCGCCACGTGCTCCTCGTCTATCCGACCATCAACTCCTATGACAACCCCAGCTACATGAGCGTGCGCTACAAGCAGACCGGTGAGGGCTCCTCCCTGCACGGCGGCGGGATCGTCTGGTACGGCAACTTCTTGTACGTGGCCGACACCGGACGCGGTTTCCGGGTCTTCGATATGCGCCACATCTACGACCTGGGGGCCGCCTCCAACGGCAGCACCCAAGATCGGGACCGAATCGGCAGGCGGAGCGGGACGTACCACGGGCACGGGTACCGCTATGTGATGCCGCAGGTGGCCTCATGGACCGTCACCGCTCCGAAGGGCGAGAAGTGCACCGACCACGACCAGGCCATGAGCTTCTCTTACGCGGGTCTGGACCGCAGCGGCCTTGATCATATGCTCGCGGGCGAGTACTGCAAGCGGAGCGAGGACGTTCCCGGCCGGGTGGCCGCGTGGCCGATCGCCGATGCCACCGACGAAAACGGGGAGCAGATCACCGACACCGGATACCGGTGGCAGGCCGACGCCGCACATCGTCTCCCGGACAGCAACATTCAGGGAGCGGTCCGTTTTCACGAGCGCTGGTACTTGAGTCAGAGCCGTGGCAGTGACACGTCAGGACTGCTGTACCAGACGGAGCGAACCTCCACATCGGACGACCTCCTGCGGCCGCGAGAGGTGCAATCAGCCGCCGTCGGACCGGAGGACCTCTCGCACTGGGAAGAAGGACGCGGAGGAACCACTCTCGGCACCATGTGGACCGTCGCCGAGCACCCGAACAGGCGGATGGTCTACGCCACGGTTCCCAAAACTCCCTGACGGAGTGACTCGTCGGCTCGACTGCTCATCCGAGGCGGGATAAATAACTCTGGCACGTGCGGCGAACGCCTCGCAAGGCGAGGAGCGCCGGACACGGGGACTATCGAGATTTCCTGCGGCGGTGTCGCACGTGCCGGACACCTGCGCTCGTAAGCCCCGATCCGACCTCTCATACCCCGTCCACCCAAGGGACATCGGGGTCGGTGGGCTGCTGGTAGTCGATACCGACCACATCGAAGCCGTACAGCTGCCAGATCCGGGTGCTGAACCACTCGGGAGCGCCCGACTCGGGCAGGAACACGGTCTCAACCCGCTTCCAGCGGTCGACGAGATCGTGCTGCACCGGCCCATCGAGCTCCCAGCCGTCCAATACTGCGACGGCGCTCAGAAATCAGACCACGCCGATCGCATTCAGACCACTGTCGAACCAAGCTCGAACAGAGCCCCCTTTATCCAGGTGGGACATGCTGTGCGGTCGGAGGGCTATCACCGGCCGCACAGCCGCGTTCGCGGTGTCGTCCCTGTTCAGTGGGTTTCTGGGGAAATTGTGTCGGGGGTGGGCCGTAGTCGGGCAGGAGTTCGATGTAGATCGTGTGCCCGTCGAGGTGCAGCGCCTCAACGCCTACCGGCGGCGGTTAACGGCCCGTGCCGCGACAGGGCGGTGACCAGCCTCTCGGCTGCGTTCCGGACGGGCGCGGCCAAGGGACCGGCGTAGTCCTCGCCCGCGACCAGCAGTTCGGCGCAGGCATGCAACTGGCACAGCAGCCCGGTGCGGCTACCCAAGTCTGCAGCGAAGACCCGCTGCACCTGCTCAGCCAGCGCGGGCACCGCCAGGGAGTTAACCCACAACGTCGCCGCGTCCCACCCGCGCGGGGCCAGCCCGAAGTCCTCCCAATCCAGGATGCGACAGGTCGGGGCCGTGACGTTGACCCAGCTGAAGTCGGCGTGGGCGAGCGTCCACTCCTCGATGGTGGTCTCCACGTCGGGAAACACCGCCTGAATCGTGGAGGTGACGCGTTGCTGGGTGATCGGCCGCGTGTGCGGGGTCGCCACCCGCGAGGTGGACACCGTGGACAGCTCTGAGAGGGCGTCGGACAGCTGGTGCCACCACACCTGCGGCAGCTGGGGATCAGTGGCCAGTACTCCGCCGCCCGGCTGGATCACGGGGTCGGTGACCAGCTCAGTCTCCTCCGCCCGCCACAGCAGCTCCCCGTCGTACCAACACACACCCTGATGCCACCGCGGATGCCGCACGCTCGTCGGCAGCGCGGCCGTGGCCTCCAGCCCACCACGCTCGGCGGCGTCCTCGGCCGGCGACACTGAGATTCGCACCCACGTGCCCCGCTCGGTGGCCATTCCCAACGAGCGTCGCTTGCACACCGCCTGCTCCGGCAGCAGCCGCACGCCGAGCGCTCGCTCGGCACGCGCGATCAACTCCGCCCGCGACTGCGTCCTGAGATCCACGGTGTCCACGATAGCCCGCACCCACAGCGCACGACGCCCGTGACTAGGCGCTCTCCTCCTCATCAGGCTCGAACGGATCACGCAGCGGGCGCGTTCCGGCGAGATTGGGGGCGGCAAAGGAGCACCGGCCGAGCATGTTGATGTGGGAGCGTACGAACGGCGACAGCCGGGTGGCATCCTCCTCGCGGGCCTCGTAGCCGCCGCACAGCTCAGCGAGCGCGGCATCCAGGTAGCGAGTGTTGAACAGCACGACCGCGTTCAACACGAGCCCAAGGGCACCGACTTGGTCTTCCATGCCTTCGTAGTAGCGCTGGCGCAGTTCGCCGCGCTGGCCGTGGAAAATCCGCCGGACCGGAGCGTGGCGGCCCTCTTGCAGGTTGGCCTGGGCTTTGATGTCGCGGCGATAGCCGGGCTCGTCAACCAGACGCAGCACGTGCAGGGTCTTGTGGATGCGTCCGTAGTCGGCGATGGCTTCGCCGAGCGGGGTGGGATGCCCGTCGAGGGAGAGCATGCGGATCACGTCGTGGGGGCGTACCACGCCGGTGTGGATCGAGGCGACCACGCGCAGAATGTCGTCCCAGTGCCGCCGCACCCGGCCAAGGTCGATGCGGCCGCGGGCAGCACCGTTGAACGGTCCGTAGTCCGCGCCTGGGTCGATGCGCCACAACTTCTGATCGGGCAGATCGGCCAACTGTGGGGCGCAGGTGAACCCAGCCAGGGCGAGCAGCCCGAACACGATGTCGGAGTAGGAGGCGGTGTCGGTGACGATCATCTGCGACCTGTGCCCGCCGTCGCGGTCGTAGAGCACGTCGAGGACATAACGAGTCGCGCGGCCGTGCTGGCCACGACCTTGCCGGTGAGTCCGGCGGCCTGGTCGTTGACCATGTTCAGCCAGGTTGCACCGTAACGGCGCTGGCCGGGCGGCGACGGTGATGTCCAAGTCGGCCAGCCGAGCCTCGCCACCGGCGATCGAAGTGAACCCCTGCCCCGCCCCGGTCCAGGCCAACACCTCCAGTAGCATCTCCATCGCCGCGGTCAACTTCGCGACGCCTTGCCGAGCTTGGGCAAGCTGTGCAGCTTTTCCTTGTTCGATTCCCGCTCGGCCCGTGCCAACAGCTTCGACCCTAGGAGAGGACACGAAAGCAGCGCCCCTGGTCACCCGGGGACGTTGGTACTGGCTACCGGGTCACGCGAGGCGGTCGCTTTTGATCGTGGTGAGAAAGGAACTCCACTGGGAGCGTGTGAACGCGAGGATGGGGCTGTCTTCGCCGAGTTTCGTGTCGCGTACTCCGGCGGCGGAAGGCGCGATCCCCACGTCGACGCACGCTCCGCTGCCGTTGCTGCGGGTGGACTTGCGCCAACGGGCCTGACTGAAGTCCGGAGCGGTCATATGAGTACTCCTGGTAAGAGGCTTCCGTGTTCCTCTCCGGGAATACCCCGTGCGGCAGGCAGCACGCGAGACCCGACCGGGTGAAGACACAGACAGTCCCGCCCGGTAGTAACCGAGCGGGACTCACGAGCAGGGGTCAGCCGTCGAGACGGTCGCTTTTGATCGCGTCGAGGAACGAGGTCCAGGCGGTCTTGCTGAACGGCAACACGGGACTGTTCTGGCCGAGTTTGCTGTCGGCAACCCCGGTGACGGTGGGCACGTGCGCCACCATGACGCAAGCTGCACCGCCGCCGTTGCTACGGCTGCTTTTGTGCCAGCGAGCCTGACTGAAGTCTGGGGCGGTCATGTGGGTACTCCTTGCACTCATAGCTCCCCGGCAAGCTTGGTGATGAACTCTGCCGAGTCTGCGGGGGTCAGCGCCGCTTGTTCAAGAGCGCTGTAGTTCAGGTTATACGACTCGACCTCGTCCTCGTCCTCCACGTAGACGCAGCCGGTCAGGTAGTCCGTGTACGGGACATCGGGGTCTTCCTGATCGGGAAACGACAGGATGATGAACGGAGCACCGAGCGCGGGCACCGCGCCCGCCTCAAAGGGCAGCACTTGCAACGTGACATGCGCTAGCTCGCTCATCGTGACGAGATGTTCCAGTTGTTCCCGCATCACGTCGGTACCGCCGACCAGCTGCCGCAACCCGGACTCGTGAATTACGGTGCTGAGCTGGACCGGTGGGTCGTCGTGGAGTCGTTGCTGTCGCTGCCTCCGCAGATCCGCGCGTTCGCGTGTGACGTTCGGGCTGGCCTGAGGGATCCACGCGTTCATCAGGGCCGTGGCGTAGTCCTCGGTCTGTAGCAGTCCGGGAATCAGGTCGGAGGCGAACTCCCGTACGTGGCTGGCTTCGGATTCGAGCCCGACGTACTCCGCGAAGTTGCTGGCGAGCGTGTTCGCGCCATAACGCTGCCACCAGCCCTTCTGTCGTGCCTGGAAGGCCAGGCCGACGTAGTGCTCCCGTTCCTCCTCAGGGATGCCGAACACGGTGGCGATCGCCATGACCTCGGCTGGCCCGATCGGAGTGTCCCCGGTTTCGTAGCGACTCAGCTTGCTCTTGGACCAACCGAGTCGCGGTGCGACTTCTTCCAAGGGAAGCCCCGCTTCGGCACGCCATTGGCGGATGCGCCTGGTTACCTTGCGCAGACGCACTGTGGGACTGATGCGTTCCGTTCCGTCCTGTTCGGACATGGTGGCCTCCGTCGTTTGCCTCGCCTACGCAACACAGTCTATGGGAAACAGAAGCACTGGGATTCCCACTATCGAGTGGTACATAAAAAATGTTTGGGCAATTAGTTGCTTTAGCGGGATTCCCACATGCATAGTGTCATACGTCGCAACTCTGTGGACAGAACCATATAACCCGATCTCCCGGTGCATCCGGCGGTCTTACGAGATACGAGTCGTCGAACTACGGAGCTGAGGAATGACACGAGGTCTCAGAACGATCGCGCTCTGTCCGATCAAGAGGAGGAACTTCGAAGCGGGAAGTATCACGGCACCGCTGAGTTTCTGAGCCGCTCGTCCGGTGGTGGCCGCCACCGGACGAGCGGGCTGGTTCCCGCGTGCAAGCCGGCAAGCATCACGCGGGGGTGCTCCGTCAACCGTTTCTCCTGAAGTGGAGCGTTGGTCATGCTAGCGCTGTGTGCAAGACGTGTGTTCCCGCGTCGGGCATTTCCGCCTTCCGGCCACCCGCTGGGGGTGGTGTGACATGCGGCCGTTGTGTCCGCGGAGCCCGGTGTTTCTGGTGCGGGCCCCCATCGAGGCCGACCACCGGTGGGGGCAGACACCCCGGCTGCACGCGCTCGAACACCACCCGGCCAGCTATACGAGCTCGTGGGTGTTGACGTTGTGTCTGGTGCGGATCGAGCTGGCCACCATCACCGGCCTTGTTGAGTGTGAGGCCGAGCCCGAGGTGTGTGCCCCGTGCTGCTACACGATCGCGGTGGCCGGCTTCCGGGGGCGGGTGGTGACCCATGCCGTGGCCGAGTGAACCCCGCTGCCGCTTCGTGGTGGGGGTGGATTCCCGGATCATCCACGCCACCGGCATACAACGGCGCGTCGAATGCGCCCGGGCCGGGCGCGGGCTGCTGGCCTGTTTCTGCGGGGCCCGCATCCGGCTGCCGCAGCAGCCCCCGCAACGGATCGTGCCGGGCTGGCACCACTACTGCCCGGAATGTCTGTGCTTTCTGATCGCTGCCAGTGACCGCCCCCTGGCGAGCCCGCCGAACACCTACGAGCCCTGGCTGTGCGAGCTGGCCCGGCTGGAAACCCCGACCGAAGAAAGGACACATCGTGGTGACGAGCGCGAACACCCCGAGCCCCACCGTGTATCTGGTGGCGATCCCCCAGCAGTGGCCGCCGGACCGACGACGACACGCGCTGCGCGAACACCCCGAGGACTACCGGGGCGTGTGCGGACAGATCACGGCACTGTGCGGCAAACCGGTGGTGGTGCCCTTCCCGGCGTTTACCGGCACCCGGACACCACCGCAGACGACACCGACGTGTGACCGCTGCCGAGCACTCGCCGACGAACACGGCTACCACTGCCTGCACCTGGACTCCGGCTGACCACATCGGAACGCACACACCGTCCGGGACCACCTTCCACGGACCCGCGCCCCGGAACTTCCGCCGTCCCCGCGAAACCCCGTTCGTCCGCTGCTCCACCCGGAAGACCCGTCATGCTCACCCGCGTTGTTTCTCGTGTCCTCGCCCTGGTGCGCACACCGGGCGGACACCCCCGCGCCCGCACCGGCCCGGGCTCCCGCGTTCCCACCGACGAGCACGGTGGGCCCGGCGAGGCCACCACCGTCACCACGGAACTGCCCCCGCCGCGCGGGCTGGCCAACGACCGCACCTGGATCGCCAGCCACCGGGAATCACGCTGGCACGCCAGCGAGAAATTCGTCAGCCCCCACAGCCACCGGGCCACCGGCGCCTGCGGGCACACCGTACGCGGCCCCCACGAATGCCGACACGGCCACGACCCGCCCGAACAGCCCCACCGCTCGCTCTGCGGGCCGTGCCTGCACGCCATCGGCTACCTACCGCCGCGCACGATCCCGCACCGGCGGCTCAGCACCATGGCGACCCCCGCCAAGGCCTGCCCGGCGGGGACCCTCCCCCAGCCTGGCCCACCACGACACCACCGCCGCGCGGCCTGAACGGCCACACACCCGGTGCCGCCGAAGTTCTCCCCTCCCTGGCTTCGGCGGCACCACCACCCCGGCCGGGCACCCCGAGCCCGGCCGGGGATCACCCGTCCTGGACTGTTCGCACCACCGGGAGACCCCTCATGTCCCGACCCTCGCCGGTGACCACCATCCTGCTGCGCGAATGCGCCGGAGCAGGCCTGGCCGTGGCCGGTTTCGCCTACAGCACCTGGGTCACCGTGCTGCTGCTGGCCGACCTGCTCGGCCACCTCACCCAACCAGGCCAGATCCAGCTGGGCCAGCACGCCCTACTGGCCGGGCTGGACTGCCTGGCCTGGTGGACCGGCCTCGCCGGACTCCGCCTCGGCGGATGGCGCACCCGGAAAACCACCACCCTCGGCCTGGCCCTACCAGTGGTCTACACCCTCGAACTCACCCTGCTGGCGATCACGCTCCACCTCGCCTGACAACCCGCCCGCCGTGGAGCTGACCCTACGGGCACCGACCGTGCTTGCCTCGAATATCGCGACCGGCAGAGCACCGGATGCGACTACACGTGCGCAGTCGGGGACCAGCTCCGTCATCACGACATATCCGAACCACGAACAACGTCATCAACCGTGGCCAGTGTTGACACGCGGACGCAGCCCACGTTCACCATGAAAGATGGTTTCCCCACACCGAACCGCTCGGCGGTGGAACCCACGGGCCAGGGCATACTGGCACTCCAGAATCCGCGCGTCCGTCCGGGAGGTTACGTGTCCCACCTGGCTCCTGGCGAAATCGCTCTGCTCACTACCATCGCGCTGGCTCTGGTCGCAGCGGTCGTCATACTGGCTCTAGCCGTGGTGAAGTATCTCCCGACACCAACGGAGACGCCACGATGGCTTGGAGGACCACTGCGGACCTCCGGGTCAACACCCACGAGCCACACACCCGGCAGCCGGTCACGAAAACCGGAATCGTCCAGCGACGCTGTCGTTCTCCACAGCAGGCCAGCCGATAATGCCGGAAACACAGGGGAACGAACAACGTGAACTGAGCCCCGAACTGAGACCTTCCTGGTGGTTCCTCAGTACTTCGGGGGCGATTCCGAGGCGGCTTCCTCCTCGGGCACCGGTTCGTCTCAGCGGCCCTCCCGGCCGTCTGCGGGATCCCGCTCGCGGATGCTCCACCCGGCAGGAGGCGTGGATTCGCCAGGACCATCGTGATCCAGGCGCAGCCACACCCCCTCGAACCAAGTCACAAGCCCGAACCCACCCAGGACAGATCCACCTGGGACAGTACGCCCTACTGGCCACCTTGGACTGCCTGGCCTGGTGGACCGGCCTCGCCGGACTCCGCCTCGGCGGATGGCGCGCCAGGAAAGTCACCACCCTCGGGCTGGCCCTACCCTCGGTCTACACCGACAACGAACCAGCCACACGGCTCTACCACAGACACGGATGGTCACCCGTCGGTGATCCGCCCCCGCACCCGACCACGGCCAAACCGGAACAGCGCTATCGCCTCGACCTCGTCCCAGAGTGAGACCCACCGACCACGAGAACGGCCCCCACCGTGTTCGGTGAGGGTCGTTCTCGCAGGTCTCGTGCGTGGCCAGGGGCGGGGTCGAACCGCCGACCTTCCGCTTTTCAGGCGGACGCTCGTACCAACTGAGCTACCTGGCCGTTCGCGTCCGGCTCTTGGCCGATCGCAACTGGCGACCCAGACGGGACTCGAACCCGCGACCTCCGCCGTGACAGGGCGGCGCGCTAACCAACTGCGCTACTGGGCCATGTCCTGTTGTCACCGGTCTCCCGGTGTCGTACCCCCAACGGGATTCGAACCCGCGTTACCGCCTTGAAAGGGCGGCGTCCTAGGCCTCTAGACGATGGGGGCTTGGCCGACCAGACCTTGCCTCCAACCGGCTTTCCCTTTTCTCCGGGGTGCCCCGTTGGGAACGATGAAAAGCTTAGTGCATCCCTCCACGCCCTCTGAAAGGGGGGTCCCCTTTCGGGCTCCCCTCCCGACAGGCAAGGCCGCGAACTGCGAAAACACCACCAGTCAGTGTACCCCACGCCGTCCAGCCCTCCCCCGCCGCGCGCGCCGAAGCACCCCCACGGAGACCCGACACGACACCAACAGCGATCTCGGTGACCGTGATCACACGCTTTCGGGCGTACGGACGTCATCTGGACCGTCGGGTGCTCAGCCACTCCGGACTGGCCACCCCGCGCAGGGTCACCCGCCAGGCCTCCTCCATCCGGGCGCTCACCCCCACACCGGAGTTGCCCACCCCGATCGCGTAGGCCCCCACCATCGCCGTGTAGGCCACCCGGGCCACCATCGCCGGATCCACCCCGGGACGCAACAGCCCGCTCGCCGAGGAACGCCGGAGCAGGTCCCGCAACAGGGACTCCCACTCCAACTCGTGACTCTCCTCCGCCGTGGCGATGCGGTGCCGCGCCAGCCGGGTGCCCGCCCGGAGGACGACGTCCTGTTCGAGCAGGCGGGCCGCGTCGTTGAGCATCCCCACCGCGATCGAGAGCGGATCCAACTCCCGCCGCAGCCAGCTGTGCTGCAACCTGGGCCAGCGCTTGGCCTGCAGACGCACCAGATCCAACGCCAGGGCCTCCTTCGAGGAGAAGTGGAAGTAGAACGCGCCCTTGGTCACTCCGCTGCGCCGCAGAATCGCACTGAGCGGCACGGCGTCGTAACCGTGTCGGTCGAACTCCTCGGCGGCTGCCACGACGATCGCACGACGGGTCAGTTGGGCACGACGCTGCTGGGGCATGTGCGCGGCTCCGGCGTACGACTGTGGGCGGCGCGCCAGAACGCACAGTAACGAGCAGGCGCGAGCCACCCACGAATGGATGATCAACTTTGCGGACTGAAGTTACCGCGCGTGGATATCCGTTGCCCATCCGGCTCGCGCCGCGGAAAACCCCCACCAACCGGCCCGTCACACGCCCGACGAGCAAAAACCCCCACCTGCCGATCAACCAAAAAAGACCCGGAGGTAGGTTTTGGTCGTGGGCCGTCCCGCGACGGCCCCCGTCCCGCGAGATGTTCCACCGGGGGGTGTACGTCTCGCGGGACCTCTCCCCAACACACACCGCCCCGGCGTCGCCGCGCCCGGTCACCGACCCGCACACCCGCCGGGAACGCGCGCCCGGCCCGGGAAGTCAGTCCGTGACCGGATGTTCCCCGTCGGCGTCCTCGTCCGAGTTCAGGCCGAGCATCTCCAGCAGCCGCGTGCAGTCCTCCCGGTCCTTGGAGCAGCGCGCCACGGCGATCCGGGCACGGTGCAGCTGTTCGGAGGAGAAACGCGCGGAGTCACCGCGTTGGGCGGGCACCGAGGTCGAGGACCTGGGGTAGCCTCTGTCCTGCAACGCCAGGAACTTGCGTACGTCGAGCGAGCCGTCCATAACCCCTCCCCGACTAGGGTTCCGCCGCAGGTTACCCATCCCACGCAGGACGAAACAGCCCCCTGGAGAGTGATGCGTGATTACTCTTCGGAGCGAAAACACCCGGCAAAGTAACCACTCTCCGTAGCAGCCACCGCCCCGCGCCGAGACATTCCACACACCCACGAACCCACCGGCCCACGCGCCACCTCTACCCCCTGGGGGTATATTGGCCGTGTCGTCGAACCACACCACGACCGGGAAAGGAGCGGCGATGCCCACCCGAACCTTCACCGTCAGCGGAATGACCTGCCAGCACTGCGTCGCCTCGGTGACCGAGGAACTCCAGGAGCTGCCCGAGGTCACCGACGTCGACGTCGCGCTGGACACCGGCAGGGTCACCGTCACCTCGGACACCGAACTCAGCCAGGAGGCCGCCTCCTCGGCGGTGCGCGAGGCCGGCTACACCATCTCCGACTGGCCCGCGCAGTGACCCACCGGCGGCCTCGCCGGCCGCCCCGAGACCGCGATCCTCACGAACGAGGAAACGAGGACTCGCGAACTCTCCCCAGCGGGGGGTTCGGCGTGCCACAATCGGCCCGCTGACACCCCCGGTCAGCCGCTGTGGAGATCGGCATCAGGCGCCCCCGCGTTTCCCCTGACGCGGGGGCGGTGCCGCGCGACCCTCCGACACGCCGGAGTGAGCACCCCCACAACCTCTGGCAGCGGCGGAGGAAACCGTTATCGTGTCCGCGTGGTGCTAGGAAGGGCGAAGTTCGGACGTCGGCAGCGCGCGGAGAACGCGGAGGACGCCGACACACGGCAGCGGGACGAGACCGACGGCGACCTGGAGTCCTACCTCGCGGCGCTCTCCCCCGAGGAGGACCCGGAGACCACCGGAACCGGTCGTAGCTTCGGCAACTCCGAAGTGCACCAGCTGCGGCTGCCGCTGATGGCCAACGAACGGCTCAAGGAGCTGGCCGCCGAGCAGGGCACCTCCCCCAGCGCGCTGGCGCGGGACTGGGTGCTGCAACACCTCAACGACCTGGACGAGCGGCCCGAGCCCCGGCGACGGGACACCGCCCAGCCGGAACAGGACGAGTCCCCCGCCCCGGGATCCGCCGGGTTCCCCGAGGACTCCGGGACTCCACAGTGGCCCTCCGAGGAAGGATTCCCCACCGAGTTCCCCGAAGCCACCGAGCCGCAGGACGGCTACCAGCCCCGGGCGTTCCCGCAGGCTCCCGGTGGGTGGGCCGCGGCCCCCGAGGAAACCGACACCGAGATCACCATCCCGCACGGCCAGTACCGCTACTGAGCACCCCGGCCCGCGGAACGCGCCCTCGGGCGGGGTGGCCCGGATTCCGCCCGAGCACCACCGGCAGCCCCCGCCCCGGGCGGAACCACCTCGCGGGCCCACCCGGAGCGGCGTTCCGGCGCGGCCTCAGTCGGTGGGCATCCCCAGTTCCCGGGCGATCAGCATCCGCTGCACCTCACTGGTTCCCTCGCCGATCTCGAGGATCTTGGCGTCCCGGTAGAACCGGCCCACCGGGGTCTCGTTCATGAACCCGTAGCCGCCGAATATCTGGGTGGCGTCCCTGGCGTTGTCCATGGCGGCGTTGGAGGAGGCCAGCTTCGCCACGGCCGCCTGCTTGCGGTACGGCTGCCCCCGCAGCATCCGACTCGCCGCGTCGTAGTAGGCGAGCCGGGCGGTGTGGGCGCGCAGCTCCATGTCCGCGATCTTGAACTGGATGGCCTGGTTGCTGCCGATGCTGCGGCCGAAGGCACGACGCTGCTCCGCGTAGCGCAGGCACTCGTCCACACACCCCTGGGCCAGTCCGACACCCAGCGCGGCGATGGCCACCCGCCCCTCGGTCAGCGTGGACAGGAACTGGGCGTAGCCACGCCCGCGCTGCCCCAACAGGTTCTGCTCGGGAACCCGGCAGTCCGCGAAGGCCAGTTCGTGGGTGTCCGAGGCGTTCCAGCCCACCTTGGAGTACTTCGGAGCCACCGTGAACCCGGGGGTGCCCGCCGGGACGATGATGGTGGAGATCTCCTTGCTTCCGTCCTCACGCGTGCCGGTGACCGCCGTGACCGTGACGAAGCCGGTGATCTCGGTGCCCGAGTTGGTGATGAACGCCTTGGAGCCGTTGAGCACCCACTGCCCACCGTCCAGCTCGGCGGTGGTGCGGCAGGCCCCCGCGTCGGACCCCCCGTCCGGTTCGGTCAGCCCGAAGGCCCCGAGTATCTCCCCGGAGGCCAGCCGGGGCAGCCAGGTGGTGCGCTGCTGTTCGGTGCCGAACCGCAGGATCGGCATGACCCCCAGCGACACCCCGGCCTCCAGGGTGACGGCCACCGAGGAGTCCACCCTGGCCAGTTCCTCGATGGCCAGGCACAGCGCCAGGTAGTCCCCGCCCATGCCGCCGTGCTCCTCCGGGACGGGCAGCCCGAACAGTCCCATCTCCCCCATGCCGGAGACGATCCCGTAGGGAAACTCCTCCCGCTGGTAGTAGTCCCCGATCACCGGGGCCACCTCGTTGAGCGCGAAGCTGCGCACCGACTCACGCAGCTGCTCGTGCTCCTCGCTGAGCTGGTAATCGACCATCCCGACCTCCTGAACGGATCACGGCGCGGGTCCGCCGTGCCGGTGTGCCTCCCGGAAGGTTCACTCCCCGGAGGGCCTCTCCTCCTGCGCGGTCACCACCGCGAGCGGTTGCTCCAGCTCGACCGCCTGCCCCGCGGTCACGAACACCTCCGTGACCAGCCCGTCCACCGGGGCGGTCACGGTGTGCTCCATCTTCATCGCCTCCACCACGAACAGGGCCTGTCCGGCACTCACCCGCTGGCCCGGCGCGACCTTGTCGAGCAGCACCGTTCCGGGCATGGGGCTGGTCACCGCCCCGTCGGCGGCGCCGGAGCGCTCGGCCGCGTCCGACAGCAGAGTGTGCTCGGTCAACGCCCAGCTCCCCTCGGCGGAGGCCAGCCAGACGGTGCGCCCGGCCAGGGCGTAGTGGTAGCGACGGGTGTGGCCGTCCAGCTCGACCGTGACCGTGGACTGCCGGCGGAACAGTCGCGCCCGGTGCGGGCTCGCCTCGGAGGGGGACTCCCGCTGGACGCGGACCTCGGCGTGGGCGGAGTCCCCCCGCGCCCCCACGGTGACGCGTTCCCCCGCCACGTCGAAGGACCAGTCCAGCCAAGCCCTGCCGCCCATGCGCCAGCCGAGCAGCGACTCCCACGGGTCCGCCCGGGGACCGGAGGGCTCCACCTCGCTCAACCGGATCAACGCGGCGGTGACCAGCACGTGGTCGGGAACGTTCGCCCCGGCGGTGAGCAGCCCCTCCAGCTCCCGCTCCACGAGCCCGGTGTCCAGCTGTCCCTCCCGCACCGAGGGGTGTTCCATCAGGGCACGGAGGAAGGTGGTGTTGGTCTCCACCCCGAGCAGCACCGTCTCGGACAACGCGTCGTCCAGCCTGCGCAGCGCCTCCGACCGCGTCCGCCCCCAGCCGACGATCTTGGCCAGCATCGGGTCGTAGTCGGAACCGATGCGGTCACCGGCCCGCACACCGGAGTCGACCCGGATGCCGGGCCCGGAGGGCTCGTGGGCCAGCAGCACCTCACCGCCGGTCGGCAGGAACCCCCGCGCCGGGTCCTCGGCGTAGATCCGGGCCTCTACCGCGTGACCGGAGGTGCCCAGCTCGTGCTGCCCGAACGGGAGGGGTTCCCCCTCGGCGACGCGCACCTGCCACTCCACCAGGTCCAGCCCGTTCGGGGGATCGCGGCGCTCACCGCCGGAGGCCTCCGTCCCGTCCCGTCCGACGGTGGTGACCATCTCGGTGACCGGGTGCTCGACCTGCAACCGGGTGTTCATCTCCATGAAGAAGAACTCCTCCGGCGCGTCGGCGGAGACGATGAACTCCACGGTTCCCGCCCCCACGTAGCCGACCGCGCGGGCGGCCCGCACGGCGGCGTCGCCGATGCGCTCCCGCGTGGGCCGGTCGAGCAGCGGCGAGGGCGCCTCCTCCACGATCTTCTGGTGCCTGCGTTGCAGGCTGCACTCGCGTTCGCCGAGGTGCACCACGTTCCCGTGCGAGTCACCCAGCACCTGCACCTCGATGTGCCGGGGGCGGGTGACGAAGCGCTCCACGAACAGGGTGTCGTCGCCGAAGGCCGCGCGGGACTCCCTGCGGGCGGCGGCGATCGCCTCCTCCAGCTCGTCGGGCGAGTGCACCAGGCGCATCCCCTTGCCCCCGCCGCCGGCCGCCGGTTTGAACAGCACGGGCAACCCCACGTCCAGGGCGGTGGCCGCGAGTCGTTCGTCGGAGTCCCCGGGTGAGCTGCTGCCGGGCACCAGCGGCACCCCGGCGGCCTCCACGGTGCGCTTGGCGCGGATCTTGTCGCCCATCGAGGCGATGGCCTCCGCCGAGGGGCCGATGAACACCAGCCCCTCCCGAGCGCAGGCCTCGGCGAAGGCGGCGCTCTCGGAGAGGAAGCCGTAGCCGGGGTGCACGGCCTGGGCGCCGCTCGTCCGGGCGGCTTCGAGCATCCTCTCCACGGACAGGTAGCTCTCGGTGGCCGCCGCCGGGCCGACGCGCACGGCCGTGTCCGCCGCGGCCACGTGCGCGGAGTCGGCGTCCGCATCGCTGTGGACGGCCACGGTGCGGATCCCCAGGCGGCGCAGGGTCGCGATGACCCGCACCGCGATCTCACCGCGGTTGGCGACCAGCACCGTGTCGAAACGCCGTCGGTGCGCCTGCTGTGCGTGGGCCATGTTCCTCTCCTCCGAGCGGGCCGTGCCGGAAGTACTCGTACTCACCGCGTGCTCACATCCGGAACACGCCGTTGTTGACCGGTTCCAGGGGAGCGTTGGCCGTCACGGACAGGGCCAGTCCGAGCACGTTCCTGGTCTGTTTGGGGTCGATCACGCCGTCGTCCCACAGCCGCGCGGTCGAGTAGTAGGGGTGGCCCTGCCGCTCGTACTGCTCGCGCACCGGCTGTTTGAACTCCTCCTCCTGCTCGGCCGACCACTGCCCGCCGCCGTGCTCGATCTGGTCACGGCGGACGGTGGCCAGCACCGAGGCGGCCTGTTCGCCGCCCATCACCGAGATGCGGGCGTTGGGCCACATCCACAGGAAGCGGGGCGAGTAGGCGCGACCGCACATGGAGTAGTTGCCCGCCCCGAAGGAACCCCCGATGACCACGGTCAGTTTCGGAACCCGGGCGCAGGCCACGGCGGTGACCATCTTCGCCCCGTGCTTGGCGATACCTCCGGCCTCGTACTCCTTGCCGACCATGAACCCGGAGATGTTCTGCAGGAACACCAGCGGTATCTCCCGCCGGTCGCAGAGCTGCACGAAGTGCGCTCCCTTGAGCGCCGACTCGCCGAACAGGATCCCGTTGTTGGCCACGACACCCACCGGGTGACCGTGGATCCGCGCGAAACCGGTCACCAGGGTCTGCCCGTACTCGGCCTTGAACTCGGAGAAGCGGCTGCCGTCGACCGTGCGGGCGATCACCTCCCGCACGTCGTAGGGGGTTCTGCTGTCGGGGGGCACCACGCCGTAGAGCTGGTCCGGGTCCACGACGGGTTCCTCCACCGGGGCCGGGGCGGCCGTGGGGCGCCGCCGGCCGGTGGTGGCGACGACGGAGCGCACGATGCGCAGCGCGTCGGCGTCGTCGGTGGCCAGGTGGTCGGCCACTCCGGAGGTGTGGGCGTGCAGCCATCCCCCGCCGAGTTCCTCGGCGGTGACCTCGGCCCCGGTGGCGGCCTTCACCAACGGCGGACCGCCGAGGAAGATGGTGCCCTGCTCCCGCACGATCACGGCCTCGTCGCTCATGGCCGGGACGTAGGCCCCGCCCGCCGTGCAGGAGCCGAGCACGGCGGCTATCTGCGGGATTCCCCGCGCCGACATCGTGGCCTGGTTGTAGAAGATGCGCCCGAAGTGCTCCCGGTCGGGGAAGACCTCGTCCTGCCGGGGCAGGAAGGCACCGCCGGAGTCAACCAGGTAGATGCAGGGCAGGTTGTTGTGCAGGGCCACCTCCTGGGCCCGCAGGTGCTTCTTCACCGTGACCGGGTAGTAGGTGCCGCCCTTGACGGTGGCGTCGTTGGCCACGATGACGCACTCCCGACCCGCCACCCGGCCGATGCCGGTGATGATGCCCGCACCTGGGGCCTCGTCGTCGTAGAGACCGTGGGCCGCCATGGGTGACAGTTCCAGCAGCGGAGAGCCCCGGTCGAGCAGGGTGTTCACCCGGTCGCGGGGCAGCAGTTTCCCGCGTTCGACGTGGCGCCGTCTGGTTTTCTCGGGACCTCCCGCACGGACCCGGGCGAGCTGCTCGTCGAGGTCGGCGACGAGCGCCTCGTGTTCCGCCGTGTAGCGCGCGTAGGACTCGGCAGTCGGGTCGACAGCCGTGGACAGTACCGGCGCATCCATCTTCGACCGCACCTTCCGTTCTCGTTCCCGACCGGCCGGTGGGCCTTCCCGAGGGAACGACACGTGGCGACAAGGGTGTTAATGATCGTTAACTGGCTCTGATGTTAACGCCGCCTAACAGGATTCGTCTAGTATCGGAGTCGATGACGCACAACGCCGCCGAGGATCCACCCACCGAGCCGCCTCCCACGCGGCGCGAGCAGATCCTGGCAGCCGCGGCTGAACTGTTCGCCAGGTACGGCTTCCACGGAGTGGGCATCGACGACATCGGCGCGGCCGTGGGCGTCTCCGGCCCCGCGCTGTACCGCCACTTCCGCAGCAAGGACGCGATGCTGGGCGAGATGCTCACCGGCATCAGCGAGAAACTCCTCCACGGCGGCAACGCCCGCACCGCCGGAGCCGGCACCCCGGAACACGCCCTGGAAAGCCTGGTGCACTGGCACGTCGAGTTCGCGCTGACGAACTCCGCGCTGATCACCGTGCACCTGCGCGACCTGGACAGCCTGTCCGAACCGGACCGCCACCGGGTCCGGGAACTGCAACGACGCTACGTCGAGGTGTGGGTCCGCGCCCTGCTCGACGCCCGCCCCGGCCTCGACGAACCCACCGCACGGGCCGCCACCCACGCGGTGCTCGGGCTGATCAACTCCACGCCCTACAGCGCCCGGCTGGACACCACCGCCATGACCACCCTGCTGCACCGCATGGCCATGGGCGCGCTCGACTCCGAGCCCACACCCCGTCACTGAGAGGACCGCTCAGTGCCCGTCGGGGCGGAAGCGACAGGGCCGTCGAAACACCCCAGGCCCCGCGAGACGCCGAGTCGTGGCGGGGACCCGGTGGGACCTCCGGCCCGCGTCAGGACCTTCGTGGGGATCAAGCCCGGGGCTGCCCTCCGTCCGAACCCGACGGCGAGGGACGCCAGTACAGCGCGCCCACCGCGAAGACCACGGTGAGGCAGGCGAGCACCCCCGGCCCCCAGAAGCTGGCCCGCTCCCCCGCCTGGAACAGCGAGGGGATCCGCAGGATCAGCACGGCAGCCGACACGGCCATCCCCGTCAGGCTGGTCACGAACAGCCACGTCTCCTTCATCATCCGCACCTTAACCGAAGCAACCGTCGACGGCCTTCCACCTGCCCGTGACATCCCGCATCGCCGTCGGTGCCAACCCACTCGGACCAGCTCGCCACCGGCCACGCCGCCCTCCACACCCCTCGGACGACGAACATCAACCTATCGAGGGACGAACACGTTTTGCGAGCTCACGACAACGGAGCAAGACTGGGGCGGCCGGCCGACGAGCCGAAGGAGACGGGATGGCTACTTCCGGCACACGCCCCACCCCGGTGCCCACGCGCGCCTCCGAACGGGTCCGTGCCCCGAAGGGCTCGGTGCTGGTCGCGATGACCCGCACCACCGATCCGAAACAGATCGGGATGCTCTACCTGAGCACGGCCTTCGCGTTCTTCCTCGTCGGAGGGCTGCTGGCGATGTTCCTGCGCGCCGAACTGGCGCTGCCCGGGATGCAGATCGTCAGCCAGGAACAGTACAACCAGCTGTTCACCATGCACGGCACGATCATGCTGCTGCTGTTCGCCACGCCCATCCTCTTCGGGTTCGCCAACGTGGTGCTGCCGCTGCAGATCGGCGCCCCCGACGTGGCCTTCCCCCGGCTGAACGCGTTCTCCTACTGGCTGTTCCTGTTCGGCGGCCTGATCGTGATCGGCAGCTTCGTCACCCCGGACGGGGCGGCCGACTTCGGCTGGACCGCCTACACCCCCCTGGCGCGCGCCGAGCACAGCGCGGGCATAGGAGGCAACCTCTGGATCACCGGGCTGATCGTCTCCGGGCTCGGCACCATCCTGGGGGCGGTGAACATGATCACCTCGATCGTGTGTATGCGCGCCCCGGGCATGACCATGTGGCGGCTGCCGATCTTCGTGTGGAACATCCTGGTCACCAGCCTGCTGATCCTGATCGCCTTCCCGATCCTGACGGCGGCGCTGTTCGGGCTGCTGGCCGACCGCCACCTGGGCGCGCACGTGTTCGACCCGGCCAACGGCGGAGCGGTGCTGTGGCAGCACCTGTTCTGGTTCTTCGGCCACCCCGAGGTCTACATCGTCGCGCTGCCCTTCTTCGGCATCATCACCGAGATCCTGCCGGTGTTCTCCCGCAAACCGCTGTTCGGCTACACCGGACTGGTCTACGCGACCTGGACGATCGGGTTCCTGTCCGTGGTGGTGTGGGCCCACCACATGTTCGTCACCGGTGCGGTTCTGCTGCCGTTCTTCGCCTTCACCACCTTCCTGATCGCGGTGCCCACCGGCATCAAGTTCTTCAACTGGATCGGCACCATGTGGCGCGGGCAGCTGACCTTCGAGTCGCCCATGCTGTTCAGCGTCGGCTTCCTGGTCACCTTCCTGTTCGGCGGGCTGACCGGCGTGCTGCTGGCCTCCCCGCCGCTGGACTTCCACGTCTCGGACACCTACTTCGTGGTGGCCCACTTCCACTACGTGCTGTTCGGCACGATCGTCTTCGCCGTGTTCGCGGGCCTGTACTTCTGGTTCCCGAAGATGACCGGCCGGATGATGGACGAGCGGTTGGCCAAGGCACACTTCTGGCTGACCTTCATCGGCTTCCACACCACGTTCCTGGTGCAGCACTGGCTCGGCAACGAGGGGATGCCCCGCCGCTACGCCGACTACCTGCCCACCGACGGGTTCACGGTGCTCAACGTGATCTCCAGTGCCGGGGCGTTCCTGCTCGGTGCCTCGATGCTGCCGTTCCTGTACAACGTGCTCAAGAGCTACCGCTACGGCACCCGCGTCGACGTAGACGACCCCTGGGGCCACGGCAACTCGCTGGAGTGGGCCACCTCCTGCCCGCCGCCACGACACAACTTCCACGAGCTGCCCCGGATCCGCTCCTCCCGCCCCGCCTTCGAGCTGCACTACCCGCACATGAGCGAGCGGATGGAGCTGGAGGCCCACGTCACGCGACGCGGTAGGGCCGACAACGACAACCCCGTCTGAGGAGTCCTCACGGCACGGACAGGTGAGGGCGGGTGTCACGACCTCGCGGGCCGCCGGACGACCACCGTCCGCCACAGGCTCCGCCGCCCGGCCGCCCCCGCGCCGAGCGCTACTCGACCACGGGCGGCTGTTCGGCCAGGGGGATCTCCTCGCGGTACTCGCGGGAACGCGGGGGGAGCGTGGGGCGCTGCTGCTCGATGCCCGCGGCCTCGAACCGCGAGGGGTGGGAGTTGTTGTTGGACAGCGGCTGGATCCGCCTTCCGGTGTTGACCACACACCCCCTGCCGGGGGGTGCCTTGCACACCGGGCACTTGACCTGCAACACCGCCCGGCGGGCCCGGATGTCGCCGATCGCCTCGTCCGGATCCTGTCCCCGGGCCTCCAGCAGGGCGGCCGTGGCCCGCTCCCAACCCCGCAGCGACTCCTCGGCAGAGGGGCGGCGCTTCGCCCGGATCTCGGCGCTCTCGGCCTTCTGGATCTGCTGGTTGCGGTACTCCACCCACTCCCGGTGGATCACGCTCGTCGACACCGAGGTGGAGTTCCTGCGGTAGTGCTCGACCACCACCGACTTGGCGAAGTCGGCGGGAATGTCGCCGAGCGCCGCCGCCCAGGACTCCGCGGTCAGATCGGCCTTGCCCTGCTGCTGCTCCGTCTTCGGGTAGGCCAGGGACTCGAACGACCTGTCGTAGCTGGCCACGAGCTGGAAGAGTTCGGGGAGATCATAGGTCTCCATCAGGCTTCCTCCTCGTTCGAGACTCCCTCGGCGTCGACGACCGGGCCGTCGTCGGCCTTTCCGGTCATGTTCGCACGCAGGCGCTGCCTGTTCCTGGCGGCCACGTAGTGCGCCTGTCGCGGAAGGTCGAAGGCCCTGCGACCGAAGGCGGGTTCGGGCAGGCACCTCGGGCACTTGCGCACCCGGCCGTCCTCCTGCTCGATGTAGCCGTTGTCGCACTGGGGGTCGCCACAGTGCCCCGGCAACGGTCGGGTGCGGGTTCCGGCCGTCTCCTTCGACTCGGGGACCACGGTCCGACGTGAACCGGATTCGCCCTTGGTGGGCGGGGCGGTCGACGTCTTGGCCACCGCCGCGCCCGGCGACGGGCTCTCGTAGACGTCGCGGGCGGAGCGCTGCAGAGCCTCGCCGTAGCACTCGGGGAACTTGCTCGGAGCGGCCTTCTTCTCCTTCCAGATGTTCAGGGCCGCTATGAGGTCACCGGTGTTGGCCAGCGGGGACTGCTCCCGTTTCGTCCGGATCTCGGCGGCCAGCTTCTCCAGCACCCGGTCGGGGAAGGGGGTTCTCTGCTGCTCGGCCCACTGACGGACGATGCTCTCCGAACTCAGCGTGTTCGCCGAGGAGGTCTCCCCGGCACCGGCGGGCTCCGGTCCGGCGGCGGGTTCCGGCTCCCGCCGGTTCGTTCGGGCCACCGGCGCGGTGACCTCGGTGGCCAGCGAGGTCCGTTCGCCACGGGAGACCGCCCCGGCGTGGACGGTCCAGTGCACTCCGCCCTCCCGGGAGGAGCCGGTCAGCCAGCCGCTGCGTTCCAGTTCGGCCACCACGGCCACGGGGTCGGTGGCCCCGGCCGCCGCCAGATCGTCCAACCGGAGACGGCCGGTGGCCTGGATGAGTGCGTAGGCGGCTCTGGCCTGCAGGCTCACGGAGTTGTCCAGAGCCAGCTCCGTCGGTACGGCCGTCCAGCCGCCCCACCCCACAGAAAGCGCACCGTCCATAGGACGACTCCTCCATCGGTGTTACACGCCGTGCCGGGACAGGCTATTACCTCCGTCCTCCGGCTCCGCCAACACGCGGGGAGGGGCGAGAGCGGTGGTGGTGCCGGTGCCCGTCCATTCTCCCGGCGAACAGCGTGCTTCCCCAGCCGCGCCGTCCTCCTGTCGAGTGAAACCTGTTGTCAGGGGCGTGGCAGCGTTCATAATCGATGCAGGAACACTCCTCGAACCGATAGCGTTGTTCTGGTCCGGGTGCGCGACGTCGCGTGCCCCGTCCTGGGCCCGGGAGCCCACGCATCAGCCGACCGTCATCCGTCTCCAAACACCCGCCCGCGAGGACCGACCGGCCCGCGGCGGACGCGGTCGTCGACGTGTTCGCGCAACACCGGAGGAGAAAGCGTTGCCTGTTGCCCTGCTGGCACTAGCCATCGCGGCGTTCGGGATCGGCACCACCGAGTTCGTCATGATGGGGCTGCTGCCCGAAGTGGCCACCGACATGAACGTGTCGATCTCCGCCGCCGGCGGCTACATCTCGTTGTACGCCCTGGGGGTCGTCATCGGGGCCCCGCTGCTCACCATCGCGGGAATGCGGGTGCGCAGAAAGACCATGCTGCTGAGCATGCTGGCCCTGTTCATCGTGGGCAACCTGCTCTCGGCGTTCGCCCCCACCCATCTCTCGCTGCTGGGGGCCCGGTTCGTCGCCGGGCTGCCGCACGGGACGTTCTTCGGCATCGGCGCCGTGGTGGCCGCGAGCCTGGTGAGCAGGGACAAGCGTGGCCGCGCCATCTCGCTGATGTTCGTCGGGCTGACCGTGGCCAACATCGTCGGCGTCCCACTGGGCACCCTGCTCGGACAGGCCATCAGCTGGCGGTGGACCTTCGGGTTCGTGGCGCTGATCGGCGCCCTGGCGTTGCTCGCGGTCAGCGTGCTGGTGCCCCGCCAGGCCAAGCCCGCCGAGGCCAGCCTGCGCGGCGAGCTCTCCGCCTTCAAACGCACCCAGGTCTGGCTGGCCTTCGCCGTGGTGGTGTTCGGCTTCGCCGCGATGTTCTCCTTCTACAGCTACATCAAACCGCTGCTGGTGCAGGTGAGCGGCTACACCCCGCTGGGGGCGACCGTGCTGCTCGCGCTGTTCGGCACCGGCATGACCCTGGGGACCATACTCGGCGGCAGGCTCGCCGACATCTCCCCGATGCGGACGCTGTACGGCTTCCTGAGCGCGCTGGCGGTGGTGCTGACGATGTTCACGTTCACCGCCGAACACACCGTGCCGGTGGCGATCAACGTGTTCCTGGTGGGACTGACCGGCTTCGCCGCGATCCCGAGCATCCAGGCCCGCATCCTGGACCAGGCCAAGGAGGCACCCTCCCTGGGTTCGGCGAGCATCCAGTCCACCTTCAACATCGCCAACTCGCTCGGCGCCTACCTGGGCGGGCTGGTCATCGCGGGCGGTTTCGGCCTCATCGCCCCCAGCTGGGTGGGCGCGCTGCTCGCCCTGGTCGGGCTGGGCTTCGCCCTGCTGTCCGGGCGGCTGGACCGGGTGCTGCCGGTCGACCGCTCCCAGCCGGCCACGGAGGTGCACGGCAGGCACACCGCCCCCGCCCCGCGCGGCGGGGAGCCCAGCGAGGTGGGCCACTCGGCGGAACGTTGATCCGCCGGGCACCGCCGGGCGTACCACCGTCCGCCGTGGTGGAATCGTCCCCGGCGGGAATACTTGATCGATTCCTGTGGTTGGCAGGAGTGGGCCGCCACGTCCGTCCGGACGTGGCGGCGATGGTCCGACTGGTGGTTGTGCCACGACTCGACATTCGTGAAGGGAACACCGCATGAGTCACGTTCCGACTGTCACGCTCAACACCGGCGCGGCGATGCCGCAGCTGGGATTCGGCGTTTTCCAGATCCCGTCCGAGGAGGTGGTGGAGCCGGTACGGACCGCCATCGAGGCCGGCTACCGCAGCATCGACACCGCCGCCGCCTACGGCAACGAGGAGGGGGTCGGCAAGGCCATCTCCCAGTCCGGGGTGCCCCGTGAGGAGCTGTTCGTCACCACCAAGCTGTGGAACGACAGCCAGGGCTACGACAACGCGCTGCGCGCCTTCGACGACAGCCTCAACCGGCTCGGGCTGGAGTACGTCGACCTGTACCTGATCCACTGGCCCATGCCCGGCCAGGACGCCTACGTGGACACCTGGAAGGCCTTCGAGAAGCTGTACTCCGAGGGCAGGGCCAAGGCCATCGGCGTGTCGAACTTCCACAAGGCGCACCTGCGCAGGCTGTTCGACGAAACCAACGTGGTCCCCGCCGTGAACCAGATCGAACTGCACCCCAACCTGCCGCAGGCCGAGCTGCGTGCCTTCCACGCCGAGCACGGCATCGTCACCGAGGCGTGGAGTCCGATCGGTCAGGGCAAGGGACTGTTGGAGGACTCCCGGCTGCGCACGCTGGCCGAGAAGTACGGGAAGTCCGCCGCGCAGATCGTGCTGCGTTGGCACATCCAGCTGGGCAACGTCGCCATTCCGAAGTCGGCCACCCCGTCCCGCGTGCGGGAGAACCTGGACGTGTTCGACTTCGAGCTCAGCGAGGACGACATGGCCTCGATCGGCGAGCTGGAGACCGGCAACCGGGTCGGCCCGGACCCGGACGTGTTCGGCGCGTGAGTCCCGTCCGGCCGGGATCCCCGGGCGGCAGCGGGCGGGGTGTGGAGACGCACCCCGCCTTTTCGTGTGCTCGGGCTCCCGGCCCCGGAGTCCCCGCCGGGAGCTGCTCGGCACCGCTCAGACGTGCGGCCAGTTCTCCACCAGCGCGCGGTCCCCGTCGACGAACAGGCGCACCGGCGGGACGCGGTGCCACAGACCGAGGAACAGGTCCGAGGTACTGCCCCGTAGCCTCGTCACCGGTCCCGGGTGCGGGAGATCCCTGGTGATCGCGTCTCTCCCGTCCCACGGCTCCAGGATGATCGTTTCCTCGGCCGGGGCCACGGACCCCGTGTCGAGGGCGGTGGTCACGAACACGTCGAAGTACTCCTCGATGCCGTCCCGAGCCTGTTCGGCGGGCACCGGGGCGGGCTCACCCGTGAGCGTGGCGGCGTCCCAGCGGTGCACGGCGAGCTCGTGGGCGCACCGCCGGAGCCAGAAGGAGGCGGTGTTCGGGTGGGTGGACCAGTTCCACGCCGGACGCTCGGGGTCGGTGCCGCGCAGTACCGTCCCGAGACGGGCCAACGCCCCCTCCCACTCTCGCCGGGTGCCGGTGGGCTCGGGCGCCGGAGGAGGTCCGGTGGGCTCGGTCGTACCGGTGAGCAGCTCGGTCACCCACAGGGCGAAGCCGGTCACATGGGCGAGCAGGTCGGAGCCCGACCAGTCGGGACAGGAGCGCACGGTCCCGGCCGGGGCGGCCTCGACCAACCCACCGATCTCGGCTCCCGCCTCGGTGGCGCCGGCCACGAGACGTTCGTAGGAAAGAGTGCGCATCCGGCATCGCCCCATCCCTGTTCCCGGCCGCGTGCGGCGACCACCGGTTCCGGTGGGAGACCCTACGCCGCCTGCCGGGGCCACGCGAGGACTCACAAGGACGCGGGGACAGTCTCCCCCACCAGGAGGTGCTTGCCGGGCCCATCCGAGGGGTTCGTGACGCTTCAGGCCATGCCCATCCGCACGGAAGGGCGGCCCAGCCCGCTGAGCACGTTGCTGCCGGAACGCAGCGAGATCACCTGGCTGCGGGTGGCGATCCACCGAGGGAACTTGCCGATCCGTTGCAGAGGGGTGCGCCGTTGTGCCGAGGTCAGTGCGGCGGTGCGGGAGACCTTGGCCACCCGGGGGCGACGCTGTCGCTCGTAGTCCCGCAGCATCGGCTCGGGCCAACCGTCCACCAGGGACAACGCGCGGGAGAGCAGCCAGGCGTCCTCCATCGTCTGGTTCGCCGCCTGGGCCACCGCCGGGGGCATGGCGTGGGCGGCGTCGCCGATCAGCGTGGTGCGGGGCCCGCCCCACACTTTGGGGACCTGGTGCCGGATGTGCGGGAAGAACCCGAGGTCCTCGTCGGTGACGGACTCCAGCAGTGCCTCCACCGGCTCCGGCCACCCGGAGAACACCGAACGCAGGTCGTCCACCGTCAGCTGGGGGCGCCCCTCCTCCCAGGGCATGTCGAACCACCAGTGCAGCAGGCCACCACCGGCGGGAATAAGTCCACAGTGTCCTTCCCTGCCCGCGATGTTCAGAGTCCGGTAGCCGTGCGCGATAGGAAGGTCGCTGTAGGTGAGCCCCTGCCAACTGGCCCATCCGGTCAGCCGCGCGGGCTCGCCCCCCAGCACCGTGCGCCGCACCACGGAACGCTGTCCGTCGGCGCCGATGACCACGTCCCCGATCTCGGAGTCCCCGTCGGCGAAGTCGGCGATCACGTGGTCGGCGAACTCGCGGACGCCCACGCACTTCCTGCCGAACCGGAAGATCTCCCGGGGCAGGGTCGCGGCCAACCGGTTCAGCAGCTCACTGCGGGGCACCTCGACGGTGGGGGAGCCGAGACGTTCGGTCACCTCGTCCAGGTCGGCCTCCCAGAGCAGCCTTCCCCCGGCGGTCATGGCCCGCAGGCTGTGCAGTCGGCGTCCGATCCCCTCCAGGGACACACCCAGCCCGCGCAGCGCCGCGGTTCCGTTGCTCCAGATGGTCACCCCGGCCCCGCCGTCCCGCAGCCGGTCGGCGTGTTCGTAGACCCGAACCCGGTGTCCCCTGTCGAGCAGGCCCTTGGCCACGGCGAGTCCGCCTATACCTCCCCCGATGACCAGAACCCGCATCGTCTCCGTCCGTTCGAAAACCGGTCTGCCTGCACGCCGGCGGGACCGAACCGCCGGGGCATCCCCGACCAACGGGGCCCACCTGCGACGCCGATTTTATCCGGAACCGTTCGAGTCGGGTTAGTTATCCTTTCTCACATCCGAATCAGTCGGAGGCCGACCCCGGCGTGAGCGGCGAGGATCGACCGGAACGGGGCCGGTGGCCCCGGACGCCGGCCGCGTCCCACCCCCGGAGGCGCGGCCGACCGGTGTTCCGGTCAGCCGGCACGCTCCAGGAAGCGGCCCGCGACCAGGCCGGGTTCCTCGTCCCCGTCGAAACGAACCCACAGCACGGGACCGTCGAACACGTCCGGCAGACCGGTCGCGGTCTCGACCACGGTTCCGATCTGGTTCTGAAAACGGCCGAACGAAGCGCGCACCCGCGTGCCGGGCTCCAACGGACTCGATGACTGTTCCATGAGAACGGACGGTACGTGTCCGGCCAACGCGAGGAAAATCGCACCCGCCGTTCTCACACATCGGACTCGTGCGCAGGGACTGAACCCCTCGACCGGGACGTGCCGGAGATCACAACTCCTGCCGGGTGACCGTGGTCACGAACGGGGAGGACGCCTGTCCGTGGTCGCCGTGGCGGCCGGGAACACGGTGGCGGGCGATGATGGTTCCGACGGAGGTCGTCCGCCGTCGGGGTCACGAGGTCCTACGAGAGAAGGAAGACATGCGCACCATCCGCGAGGCGGGCTCCGCCGAACTCGTCGAGAGGAAGTCCCGGTTCCTGTGCCTGCTCCAGCGGGTCGAGACCGAACAGCGGGCCCGCGAGTTCGTGCGCGAGTGCCGCGGACGGCACCCGGACGCGCGGCACCACTGTTACGCCTACGTGCTCGGGGACGCGGGGCAGGTGCGGAAGTCCAACGACGACGGTGAGCCCTCGGGAACCGCCGGGGTTCCCATCCTGGAGGTGCTGCACCGTAACGAGCTGACCAACACGGTGGCCGTGGTGGTGCGGTACTTCGGGGGTGTGCTGCTCGGTTCCGGAGGTCTGATCAGGGCCTACGGCGCAGCGGTCAGCCGGGCGCTGGAGGCGGTGGGCACCGTACCCAGAAGGCGGGTCAGGACGGTGACGGTGACGCTGCCGCACTCCCTGGCGGGCAAGCTCGACCACGAACTGCGCGCCGCGGGCCGCCCCCCGCTGGCGGTGCGCTACGGCGCGGGCGCCGAGTTCGACGTGGCGGTGCCCGAGGAGGCCGTTTCCCGGTTCCGGGAGTGGATCGTCGAGCACACCGGCGGTGCGGCCGGGGTGGAACAGGGAGAACTCGTTTTCACCGAGATCGACGAGTAGGTTCCCCCGTCCGGAGCGTGTGAGCTCGCTCCCGTTCACCTCGACGGAGCATCGCCGCTGGTGCGGACGGCCGTGTGCTCGTTGCTCCGTACGGACGCGGACGGGGTGACAAGATCAACATCGGTGTGGCCGACCGAACTCGCAGCGTGTTACGAAGAGCGCGCAGGAGTACACGCCACCGTCCGTTCGTGCCGAAAGGAGCCGGATGAGCGACATCGCCGACAAGCTGGTCAAGGACTACGAGGAGAAGCCGCTCTCCGAGCTGGCCGACGCCCCGGTCTCCGCCCTGCAGGGAGTCAGCGAGAACGACGCCAAGCTGCTCGACGAGGCCTTCGGGATCCGCACGGTGCGGGACCTGGGAACCAACAAGTACTTCCGCTGGGCACAGGCGATCGCCAACCTGGCGGACTGAGCCGCCCACGCGGCGGGTTCGTACGAGAGAGACACCTTCCCCCAGCGGGGTGCTCTCCCCACGGTGTCACGGACGGACACCGCGTCGAGTAGCGCCGTGGAGGCCTCCGGCACGCTCGGAACTCCACGGCCACGGAGACCTCCGGCGGGACCCACTCGGTCCCGCCGGATCCCACGGTGCTGCGGGTGTTCACTCACGACGAGGTAACGATCGCGGAACGTGCTCCCCACAGTGGAACCTGCCGGCCATGCCGTACGTTTTCGCGACGAAACCGACAAATGGTCCCGTCGTGGAAGGATCGCCCGTGTTCAAACGCATGTTGCAGGCAGTCGGTATCGGTGGCCCCTCCGTGGATACCGTGCTGCACGAAGGACCGTGCTCGCCGGGTGGGCGGGTGGCCGGTGAGGTCCGCATCGGAGGAGCCAGCGGCCCCACCCAGATACAGCGGATCGACCTGGTGCTGGTGGCCCAGGTGGAAACCGCCGACGACCAGCAGGGCACGATGGAGTTCCAACGGCTGACCGTGGCCGGGGAGTTCCAACTGGAGGCCGAGCAGTACACGAACCTCCCCTTCGAACTTCCCCTGCCCTGGGAAACCCCGATCACCGCGCTGGGGGGACAGCCCCTTCCGGGGATGCGTGTGGGCGTCCGCACCGAGGTGGCGGTGGCCAAGGCGGTCGACACCGGGGACATGGACCCCCTGCACGTGGAACCACTGCCCTCACAACAGGCCGTGCTCCAGGCGATGTTCGCGAGCGGAGCCCAGCTGAAGAGTGCCGACGTGGAGCACGGCGGGATCGACGGAGTCGCCCAACAGTTCCCCTTCTACCAGGAGATCGAGTTCTTCGCCCCGCCGCAGTACACCGGCAGGATCAGCGAGGTCGAACTCACCCTCGTCGCCCGACCGGACAGTCTCGACGTGGTACTGGAGGCCGACCGGCGTGGCGGGCTGTTCCACAGTGGCGGTGACGTGCTGGGGCGGATCCACCGCTCCCACGAGGAGGCGCTGGAGACCGACTGGCACGCCGAGATCACGAACTGGCTGGAGGCCGTCGCCCAGTCCGGTGGTTTCTTCGGCGGCGCCGGTGTCCAGGGTGGACACGAGTTCCACGGCGGCCACAAGTCCGACCACGAGCGTTCCGGAGGATCCGGCGTCGGGGGCATGGTGGCCGCGGGGGCGGCCGGAGTCGCCGCCGGAGCACTCGGAGGCATGATGCTCGACGAGGTGTTCGAGGGTGAGGAAGACGACGGCGGGGACGAGGAGTGACCCCTTTCCGCCCGTGCTGATCGGAGGACTGTCGTGGAGTGGTTCGGCAAGGCACTGGAGGGTGTGGGCGAAGTGATGGAGAACCTCGGTGAGGAGGACACCCCCACCGCGGAACTCGGCGACCTCGTCGAGGACCTGGGGGAGGCCCTGCGAGGCGAGGAGTAGGTGACCGGCGGTGCTCCCGACCGCACCGGAAGGCCGGGGGTTCGGGGCCGGACGAACCCGGGCCTCGCACGGCGGGAGCACCCCGCACCGGAGCATGGGGGCGGAGCCGACGCGCCGATCGTGCGTCACGGAACGGTGTCAGGCGTCGTAGTCCACCGCCACGGTCTCCGTCAGCGGCAGGGACTGGCAGGTGAGCACGAACCCCGCATCCAACTCGGACTGTTCCAGGGCGAAGTTGCGGCGCATACGCACCCTGCCCTCGGTGAGCCGGGCACGGCAGGTTCCGCACACCCCTCCCTTACAGGCGAAGGGCAGGTCGGAGCGCACCCGCTGGGCCGCGTCCAACACCGGCGTGTCGGCGGGCAGGGACACCTCGGTGGTGCGTCCGTCCAGGGTGATGCGTCCCGTGCTCGCCGTCTCGTCCGACTCCCGTTCCTCGGGGCGTACCGGATCGGGCGGAACTTCATCCACATAGAACAGTTCGCGGCGTGTGCGCTCGGCGGCAACCCCCAGTTCCCCGAGCACCCTCCCGGCGTCCTCGACCATCCCGTAGGGGCCGCACAGCCACCAGCGCTCGGAGCCGTCCAGCGGAACCAGCACGTCGAGCAGCTGCCGCAGCTTGTCCGCGTCCAACCGTCCCGTCACCAGCTCGGACTCGCGCGGCTCCCTGGACAGCACGTGGACCAGCTCGAACCTGGACGGATAGCGGTCCTTGAGATCGGCGAGCTCGTCGGCGAACATCACGGTGTCACTGCGCCGGTTGCCGTAGATCAGCGTGACCGTCGAGTCGGTCTCGGCCAGCAGCGAGCCCGCGATGGACAGCATCGGGGTGACGCCGGAGCCCGCGGCCACCAGCACGTGCCTTCCCGAGGTGGTCAGATCCGGGGTGAAACGCCCCGTCGGGGGGGACACCTCGATCTCGTCGCCCACCTCGACCCCGCCGGTCAACCACTCGGAGAACCTGCCACCGGGCACGAGTCGCACCCCGATGCGGGGAGGCTCCCCTCGCGGTGCGCAGATCGAGTAGTTGCGCCGGTGCTCGCCGTCGGCCTCCCGACGCCGCAGCGTCACCGACTGTCCCGGCAGGAAGTCGTACAGCTCGGCCAGTGACTCCGGCACGTCGAAGGTCACCGCCACCGCGTCGGCGCACAACCGCCGCACCTCGGCCACACGCAGCGTGTGGAAGGAGGCACCGCCCTGCCGGAGCCCGGCGCGCGAAACCGTCGGAGTGGACACTCAGATCTCCTTGAAGTACTCGAAAGGCTCCCGACAACCCAGGCAGCGGTACAGCGCCTTGCACGCGGTGGCGCCGAACTCCGAGGTCCGCTCCGTGTCCGGACAACCGCATCGCGGACACCGGATCCGGCGCCGGGGCGGCTCCAAGGTCAACGGCACGGGCCCTGTCGCGCCGCCGTGGTCGACGGAGGCGGAGTCGTCGGGGGGATGGACACCGTGCTCGGCCAGCTTGCGTCTGCCCCGCTCGGTGATCCAGGAACTGCTCCAGGCCGGGGACAGCACGGTGTGCACCCGCACCCGTGGATACCCGGCCTCGGCGAGTCGGCGACGCAGGTCGGTCCGCATCTCGGCCAATGCCGGACACCCCGAGTAGGTAGGGGTGACGGTCACCTCCACCGCCCCGTCCTCCGCCAGGTCGACCTCGCGCAGCACGCCGAGATCGGCCAGTGTGAGCATCGGCAGCTCCGGGTCGGTGACCGTCTCGGCCACCGCCCTGGCCGTGGCCACGTCCTCGTCCTCGCGGGTCACCATCTCGCCTCCGGATCTCCGCGCGCCAGACTCTGCATCTCGGCGAGCAGATAACCGAGGTGCTCGGTGTGCACCCCGTGCCTGCCCGCCTCTCCGGCCAGCGTTCCCACCGGGGTCACCTCGGGCAGCTCCGTACCGGCCGTGGTGCACACCGTGTGCAGCACCTCGTCGAACTCCGGACGCAGCGGGGCCGGGTCGACGGCGACTTCCTGCCGGGCCAGCTCCCGTTCCAGCTCGTGGGGCGTGAACAGTTCGGCCACGAAGGGCAGCACGTCGGCGAAGCCCTGGTGCAGCCTCCGGGCCGAGTACTCGGTCCCGTCGCCGAGCCGCACCGCCCAGCGGGCCGCGTAGTCCCGGTGGTAGGTCACCTCCTTCACGCCCTTGGCGGCCACGGCGGCCAGCACCGGGTCGGCGGAGTGGGTCAGCCGACCCAGCACCGCCAGCCTCCAGGTGGAGAACACCAGCAGCCCGGCCACACAGCGCCCGAAGTCCCCCCTGGGCAGTTCCACCAGCCGCACGTTGCGGAACTCGCGTTCGTCCCGGAAGTAGGCCAGCGAGTCCTCGTCACCACCGTCACCGGCCACCGCGGCCGCGCGGGAGAGCAGCATCCGGGCCTGTCCCAGCAGGTCGAGGGCGATGTTGGCCAGCGCCACCTCGTCCTCCAGCTCGTGGGCGCGGGTGGTCCACTCGGACAGTCGGTGGGAGAGGACCAGCGCGTCGTCACCGAGCATCAGGCAGTAGGTGGCCAGCCCTTCCCGGTCCACCCCTGAGGGCACCGTGGTGTCCACCCCGTCCAGCGGGTCGACGAAACCGGTACCGAAGGCCCACCGGGTGTCGCCGTCGGGTTGTGCCTCGGTGACGGCCTCGTAAGCGTTGTCGAAGGACATGACAACCTCGCACTCGGGTTCCGTTCAGATGTGCGGAACGTCGTCCGGCAGCTCGTAGAAGGTCGGATGGCGGTACACCTTGTCCCCGCTGGGCGCGAAGAAGGGATCCTTCTCGTCCGGGCTGGAGGCGGTGATGTGCTCGGCCCGCACCACCCAGATGCTCACGCCCTCGTTGCGCCTGGTGTAGAGGTTGCGCGCGTTGTGCAGCGCCATCCGCTCGTCGGGGGCGTGCAACGAGCCGACGTGGACGTGGTTGAGGCCGCGTTTGCCCCGCACGAAGACCTCGAACAGCGGCCAGGCCGTGTCGGGGGTTCGCACCTGCCCCGGCTCCGGGTTCCGGTCGGTCGAGTCGGTCATACCGCGGCCCTCCCCCGTCGCTGCTGTTTGGCCGCGTGCGCGGCGGCCGCCTCACGGACCCAGGCCCCGTCGCGGTGCGCCTCGCGGCGCCGTTCGATCCGCTGGGCGTTGCAGGGGCCGTTGCCCTCGAGCACGCGCCGGAACTCGTCCCAGTCGGGCTCGGAGAAGTCGTAGTGGCCCCGCTCGGGGTTGTAGACCAGCCCGGAGTCGGGCAGTCGCACGCCGAGCGCCTCGGCCTGCGGCACGGTCATGTCCACGAACTTCTGGCGGAGCTCGTCGTTGGTGTGCCGCTTGATTCCCCACTCCATGGACTGACGGGTGTTGGGCGAGTCCCCGTCCGGGGGCCCGAACATCATCAGCGAGGGCCACCACCAGCGGTCGGTGGCGTCCTGCACCATCTCCCGCTGACGCCGGGTGCCGTTCATCATGGTCATCAGCAGCTCGTAGCCCTGCCGCTGGTGGAAGGACTCCTCCTTGCAGATGCGCACCATCGCCCGCCCGTAGGGCCCGTAGGAGCAGCGGCACAGCGGAACCTGGTTCACGATCGCCGCGCCGTCCACCAGCCAGCCGATGACCCCGATGTCGGCGAAGGTGAGCGTGGGGTAGTTGAAGATCGAGGAGTACTTCTGCTTCTGGGTGAGGAGTTTGTCGGTCAGCTCCGCCCGGTCGACTCCGAGGGTTTCGGCCGCCGAGTACAGGTAGAGCCCGTGCCCGGCCTCGTCCTGCACCTTGGCCAGCAGGATGGCCTTGCGCCGCAGGCTGGGCGCCCGGGTGATCCAGTTGCCCTCCGGCTG
The DNA here is from genome assembly GCF_000384035.1 of Actinopolyspora mortivallis DSM 44261. Lineage (GTDB taxonomy): Bacteria > Actinomycetota > Actinomycetes > Mycobacteriales > Pseudonocardiaceae > Actinopolyspora > Actinopolyspora mortivallis. The sequence goes on along the minus strand of NZ_KB913024.1, from coordinate 7,895 downwards.
CATACCGATGATCTCGGAGTGGGCGTGCTGCGCGATCTGGCGCACCAGGGTCCTGCGGTAGCCGGAGGGCATCCAGTCCCTGGGTTCGACCCGCTGGTCCCGCTCGATCGTGCGGGTGAAGTGCTCGTGCAGTTGTTCGTCCACAGTGGCTGACTCGGTGCCCACCACCGCTCACCTCCTTCGCCGTGGGGCTCTCAGGACCGCTGCGCGGCGGAGTCCCGTTTGGCCACCAGGGTCAACACGTCGTACTTGGCCACCGACTCGCCGTGCTGGTTGGTCACGTCCGCGTCCCAACGGACTTCCCCGTAGTCGGCGTTGTGCCGGGGAGTGACGCGTTTGGCGGTCAGGGTCACCGTGATCTCGTCGCCCGGGTAAACCGGAGTGAGGAACCGCAGGTTCTCCAGCCCGTAGTTGGCCAGCACCGGTCCGGGTTCCGGGGAGACGAACAGCCCGGCGGCCAGCGCGACCACCAGATAGCCGTGGGCCACCACTCCCTCGAAGAACGGGTTGGCCCGCGCGGCCTCCTCGTCGGTGTGCGCGTAGAAGGTGTCACCGGTGAACTCGGCGAAGTGCCGCACGTCCTCGTCGGTGACCGTGCGGGGCCCGCCCACGACGGTGTCCCCCACGCGCAGTTCCTCCAGGTGCTTGCGGAACGGGTGCACCTCGGTGACCTCACGGCCGCTTCCCGGCATCCACTGTCCGGTCAGGGCGGTGAGCGTGTCGGGGTCCCCCTGCACGGCGGTGCGCTGCATGTAGTGCAGCACCCCACGGATCCCGGCCATCTCCTCGCCGCCGCCGGCCCGGCCGGGTCCACCGTGGACCAGCTGGGGCAGCGGCGAGCCGTGTCCGGTGGACTCGGCGGAGTCGGTGTCGTTGAGCACCAGCATCCGCCCGTGGTGGGAGGCCGCCTCCAGGACCAGCCTGCCGGTGAACTCGCTGTCGGCCGAGACCACCGAACCGACCAGGCTGCCCCCGCCGCGCCGGGCCAGCTCGGCGGCGTGCTCGACGTCGCGGTAGGGCATGACCGTGCTGACCGGCCCGAAGGCCTCGATCTCGTGCGGCTGGGCAAGTTCCGGGTCGTCGCAGCGCAGCAGCATCGGCGGGACGAAGGCGCCCTGCTGGTAGTCCGCGTCGACGAGGTCGACGGGCTGCCACGGGTCCCCGTGGACCAGCCGCCCCGCCTCCAACAGCCCCTTGAGGGAGCGGCGGACCTCCTCGCGCTGTTCCAGGTCGGCCAGCGGCCCCATGCTCACCCGGGAGTCGGAGGGGTTGCCCACCCGGACCTCCGCCAGGCGGGCCCGGACTGCCTCGGTGACCTCGTCGATCCGGTTGTGCGGAACGAAGGCCCTGCGCACGGCCGTGCACTTCTGTCCGGCCTTGACCGTCATCTCGGTGACCAGCTGGCGGACGAACAGGTCGAACTCGGCGCTGTCCGGGGTGGCGTCCGGACCGAGCACGGAGCAGTTCAGCGAGTCGGCCTCGGCGTTGAACCGCACCGCGTTGCGCACCACGGTCTCGTGGGCACGCAGTCTGCGCGCCGTGGCCGCCGAGCCGGTGAACGAGAGCAGGTCCTGTTCGGTCAGGTGTTCCAGCAGGTCACCCGCGTTTCCGCAGAGCAGCTGCACGGACCCTTCCGGCAGCAGTCCCGACTCCACGATGAGTTCGACGAGTCGGTGGGTCAGGTAGGCGGTCTGTTCCGCCGGTTTGATCAGGGTGGGGACCCCGGCCACGAAGGCCGGGGCGAGTTTCTCCAACGGGCCCCACACCGGGAAGTTGAAGGCGTTGATCTGCACGGCCACCCCACGCAGTGGGGTCGCGAGGTGTTGACCGAGGAAGGTGCCCTGTTGGCCGAGCGGTTCGGCGGGACCCTCGGGGTAGACCGTGGTGTTCGGCAGTTCCCGCCTGGCCCTGCTCGAATAGGTGAACAGCACGCCGATGCCACCGTCGACGTCGAACTTGGAGTCCGCTCTGGTCGCGCCGGCGCGGGCGGACAGTTCGTAGAGCTCCTCACGGTGTTCGCGCAGGTGGGAGGCCAGCGACTTCAGCAGCGCGCCCCGCTGGTGGAAGGTCAGTTCCCGCAGGGCGGGGCCACCGACCCGGCGGCCGTGGTCGAGCGCCGCCGCCCGGTCGATGCCCGCCGTGGACAGCCGGGCCACCTCCCGACCGGTGGCCGCGTCGTGCAGCGCGCTTCCCTCACCCGTGGGCAGCTGCCACCGGCCGCCGACGTAGCTGCGCAGTGGTTCCATCCTCGCCCTCTCCCGAAAAGCGTGTTCACGTGCTCGCCGGGGCGTCGCACCGGCCAACTTACCGACCAATCGGTCAGTTGCCATTGTGACGTAGAACAAGCTCGTGCACAATCACCGAATCAACGGATGAGCACCGAATACGCGCTCAGCCGCGGAGTCCCCGACTCGGGGACACTTCGAAAACACGAATCAGTTGACCGATCGTTCGGTCGTTGTGACGAGGTGGTGAGGCCCGTTGGACACGGAGCGAGCACCGGTGGCCGCCCCCACGGCGGCCATGTTCGACGAGGACCACGCGTCCCGCTCACTCGGCATCGAACTACTCGAAGCGGGAAACGGCACCGCGCTGACCCGAATGCCGGTGACCGCCGACATGGTCAACGGACACGCCATAGCCCACGGCGGCTACGTCTTCCTGCTGGCCGACACCGCCTTCGCCTGCGCCTGCAACAGCCACGGGCCGGTGACCGTCGCGGCGAGCGCGCAGATCACCTTCCTCGCTCCCGCCCACGAGGGAGACCTGCTGTACGCCCGCGCCATCGAACGCCACCGTCGGGGACGCGGCGGTCTCTACGACACCACGGTGTTCCGCGACCACCCCACCACCGAGGTGGTCGCCGAGTTCCGCGGGCACAGTCGCAGTCTCGAACCCCGGAAGGACCGCGAGTCATGACCGAGACTCTGCCGGAGCACACGAGCTTCTCCTCCCGAAACGGCCGAGCCGACCCGGCCGAGCTCATGGACCCCGCCGAGCTGGCCGAGCTCCAGCTCACCCGGCTACGTGCCACCCTGCGGCACGCCTACGAGAACGTGCCCTGCTACCGCCGCAAGTTCGACGAGGCGGGAGTCCACCCGCGGGACTGCCGGAGCCTGTCCGACCTGGCGGCGTTTCCCACCACCACCAAGGAGGATCTGCGGGAGCACTACCCGGACGGGATGTTCGCGGTCCCCCCGGAACGGCTGCGCCGCATCCACGCCTCCAGCGGCACCACCGGAACCCCCACGGTCGTGGGCTACACCGCCGAGGACCTCGACGCCTGGTCCGAGGTGGTCGCCCGCTCCCTGCGCGTGGCGGGGGCACACCCCGGGCAGAAGGTGCACGTCTCCTACGGTTACGGCCTGTTCACCGGGGGTCTGGGCGCCCACTACGGAGCCGAACGGCTCGGGTGCGCGGTGATCCCGGCCTCCGGCGGCATGACCGAACGCCAGGTGCGCCTCATCCGGGACCTGGAGCCGGAGGTCATCATGATCACCCCCTCCTACATGCTCACCCTGCTGGACGAGTTCCGTCGCCAGGGCCTCGACCCCCGCCGGACCTCGCTGAAGGTGGGGATCTTCGGCGCCGAACCGTGGACAGCCGAGATGCGCGCGGAGATCGAGGAGTCCGCCGGGATCGACGCGGTGGACATCTACGGGCTCTCCGAGGTGATGGGACCCGGAGTCGCCAGCGAGTGCGTGAGTACCAAGGACGGCCCCCACGTCTGGGAGGACCACTTCTACCCCGAGATCGTCGACCCGGAGACCGGCGAATCCCTGCCCGACGGCAGCCCCGGGGAGCTGGTGTTCACGTCGCTGACCAAGACGGCCATGCCGATCGTGCGCTACCGCACCAGGGACCTGACCAGGCTGCTTCCCGGAACGGCCGTGCCGGGGATGCGGCGGATGGAGCGGGTGACCGGACGCAGCGACGACATGATCGTGCTGCGCGGGGTCAACGTGTTCCCCAGCCAGATCGAGGAGCTGGTGCTGCGCCAGCCCGAGCTGTCCCCGCACTTCCGGATCGAGCTGACCAACAGCGGTCGACTCGACGAGCTGTGCGTCCGGGTCGAGGCCGCCGAGCCCGCCTCGGCCCGTGACCGTGGAGCCCCGGAACGGCTGGTCACCGCGATCAGGGACTCAGTGGGGGTGGGGGTGACCGTGGACGTGGTCGCCCCGCACACCCTGGACCGCTCGACCGGCAAGTCACAACGCGTGCTGGACCTGCGCTGACACCGGCCCGGCCGGGTGCCGCACCTGAAGTCTCGGGCCGGGTGCACCGACGTTCACGCGAGGACCCTGGGAAACTGGCCACCATGGCGGGTGCGACCACGAACGACAACACGGGACGGAAGAAACCCGGATACGATCTCGACTCCCTGCTGCACACCGCCGTGAAGGTCTTCCACGAGCGGGGCTACGACGGCACGAGCATGGAGGACCTGGCCAAACGGCTCGGGATCACCAAGTCGGCCATCTACCACCACGTCTCCAGCAAGCAGGAGCTGCTCCGGTTGAGCGTGGACCGGGCGCTGGACGCGCTGTTCGCGGTGCTGGACGAGCCCGGTTCCCGGGAAGGGGACGCGACGCGGCGGCTGCACCACGTGGTGCACCGCAGCGTCGAGGTGCTCGTCGACGAGCTGCCCTTCGTCACCCTGCTGCTGCGGATACGCGGCAACAGCAGGGTGGAGCGCCAGGCCCTGGCCCGCCGCAGGGAGTTCGACCACCTGGTCGGCGAGCTGGTCGCCGAGGCCGAACGCACCGGGGGTCTGCGGCTGGACCTGGATCCGGCGCTGACCAGCAGGCTGCTGTTCGGCATGGTGAACTCGGTGATCGAGTGGTACCGACCCCGGCAGGGGCTGTCCAAGGAGGAGATCGCCGAGGCGGTCACCAAGATCGCCTTCGAGGGACTCGAACCCCGCCAGGAGAGCCAGCGGCGTCGCTAGCAGAGCTTCAGCCGCCTTCCCTCCCCGACCCCGCGAGGGGATGCCGGTGTCCCCGTGTTGCCGAGTGCCACGTTGTCCCCGAGAGTGGCCGGTGAACGCGAACGTGGTGTAAATCACTCGAACGGGGCAGACACGTGGGAACACCGGCCAACTCACCGACCCGGGCGACGGTGCAGCTCGACCACGGCGTGCGCAGGGACGTCAACAAGATCAGCCTGTTGTTCACCGGGGTGGGCGCGATCATCGGCTCCGGATGGCTGTTCGGCGCCCTGTACGCCTCGCAGATCGCCGGACCGGCGGCCATCCTGTCCTGGGTGGTCGGGGCCGTCA
>NZ_KB913024.1:0-2517 GCF_000384035.1 Actinopolyspora mortivallis DSM 44261 | reverse complement strand
TGTTCATCGGCTTCGCCTACGCCGAACTCTCGGTGATGTTCCCCGTGGTCGGCGGCATCATCCGCTTCCCCCACTACTCCTTCGGCTCCTTCGCCAGCTTCAGCGCGGGATGGATCAGTTGGCTGGCCGCGGCGGCGGTCACTCCCATCGAGGTCCTGGCCACCATGCAGTACGCCTACCCCTACGCGGAATGGCTGATGACTCCCGTGGAAGGGGAGTACCTGGTCAGTGGCTACGGATGGCTGATCGCGATCGCGTTGATGGCGCTGTACAGCACCATCAACGCCCTGGGGGTGCGGCTGTTCGCCCGGCTGAACAACATCCTGGTCTGGTGGAAGCTCGCGGTGATCGTGCTGGTCGTCATCGTGTTCTTCGCGGTCTCCTTCCAGCCGGGCAACCTCACCGAGTTCGGCGGTTTCGCCCCGGAGGGAATCGGCACCGTGTTCACCGCCATCCCGGCGGCGGGAGTGGCGTTCTCCTACCTGGGCTTCCGCAACGGGGTGGAGTTCGCCGGTGAGACCAACAACCCCCAGCGCAACGTCCCCTTCGCCCTGATCGGTTCGGTGATCATCACGGCGGTCATCTACGTGCTGTTGCAGGTCGCCTTCGTCACCGGCCTGCCACAGAACCTGCTGGGTCAGGGCTGGGAGAACCTCTCCTTCGCCGAGAGCGCCGGGCCGCTGGCCGGGCTGGCGCTGCTGCTCAACGTCGTCTGGCTCGCCTGGCTGCTGCGGGTGGACGCGATCGTCTCGCCCGCCGACACCGGGTTGATCTACGCGGGGGTGACCACCCGGCTGTCCTACGCCAACGCCCGCAACGACAACGCCCCCCAGGTGCTGACCAGGCTCAACCGCCGAGGGGTGCCCTGGGTCTCGGTGCTGTTGATGTTCGTGGTGGGCTGCCTCTTCTTCCTGCCCTTCCCGGCCTGGTCGAAGTTCATCGGCTTCATCACCTCGGCCTTCGCCGTCTCCTTCGCCCCGGGATGTCTGGTGGTCGGGGCGTTGCGGCGGCAGCTGCCCGACCAGCCCCGCCCGTTCCGGCTGCCCGGCGGGGACACCATCCCGCTGCTGGCGTTCTTCGCCTCGAACCTGCTGGTGTTCTGGTCGACCTGGTCGATCAACGAGAAGATGCTGATCGGGCTGCTGGTCGGCTACGTGGTCTTCGTGCTCTACAACGTGTTCGGCCCGCACACCACTCCGCCGATCGACTTCCGCTCCGGCTCGTGGTTTCCCGTGTGGCTGCTCGGGATGCTCGTGCTGAGCTACTTCGGTGAGGTGACCCCCAACCAGCCCGCCGAGGCGGGGATCGTCCTCTCCGGTGGGGACGGCCCGATCGGTGTGGGACTGGGCGCGGTGCTCATCGCGGTGTGGAGTCTGGCGATCTACTACTACGCCATGGCCGTGCGGCTGCCCGCCCACCGCGCCGTCGCCCACATCGAGAAGACCCCCACCGACGCGCCGACGACCGCGGGCTGATTCTCGCTCCGCCGTAGCGGTGGACTCCGGCGCGTTCCACTCCGTGGGAAACCGAGCCCTCTCGACGGGAGACCTTCCTCGCGGGCTCCGCCCGTCAAAACCGGCCTCAGAAGCTGACCGTCCGTGGGCTGGGGACTCGCGGGAACTCGCAGCACAAGTCTGTATACAAAATGTTACTCAAATACTTAAAAGGTTAACCGTTTCGTGTTGACTAGCCTGCCCGAATCCTAGAGAGTCCACGCTCACAGTAGTTATCGACCTCACACAGGTACGGAAAGGGCTCATAGATGGCGACATCAACTGCGCCACCTACCCAGGCCAAGGTGCAGCTTGATCACGGCGTGCGCAGGGACGTCAACAAGATCAGCCTGTTGTTCACCGGGGTGGGCGCGATCATCGGCTCCGGATGGCTGTTCGGCGCCCTGTACGCCTCGCAGATCGCCGGTCCGGCAGCGATCCTGTCCTGGATCATCGGCGCGATCATGATCATGCTGATCGGCTTCGCCTACGCCGAACTCTCGGTGATGTTCCCCGTGGTCGGCGGCATCATCCGCTTCCCCCACTACTCCTTCGGCTCCTTCGCCAGCTTCAGCGCGGGATGGATCAGTTGGCTGGCCGCGGCGGCGGTCACTCCCATCGAGGTCCTGGCCACCATGCAGTACGCCTACCCCTACGCGGAATGGCTGATGACTCCCGTGGAAGGGGAGTACCTGGTCAGTGGCTACGGATGGCTGATCGCGATCGCGTTGATGGCGCTGTACAGCACCATCAACGCCCTGGGGGTGCGGCTGTTCGCCCGGCTGAACAACATCCTGGTCTGGTGGAAGCTCGCGGTGATCGTGCTGGTCGTCATCGTGTTCTTCGCGGTCTCCTTCCAGCCGGGCAACCTCACCGAGTTCGGCGGTTTCGCCCCGGAGGGAATCGGCACCGTGTTCACCGCCATCCCGGCGGCGGGAGTGGCGTTCTCCTACCTGGGCTTCCGCAACGGGGTGGAGTTCGCCGGTGAGACCAACAACCCCCAGCGCAACGTCCCCTTCGCCCT